>NZ_FQTX01000015.1 GCF_900129045.1 Bifidobacterium merycicum DSM 6492
CGGGCCAGGCCGCGTTGTTGACCGCGCTGGCGCCGTCGCCCGTGTACACGTACGCGTACATCTTGCCCCAACCGGAGGGCTTGGTCGCGTAGATGACGTTCTTCGCCACAGGCGCAATGCCAGTCAGCGTAAGCGTGACGGTATCGCTCTTGTCGCCGGCCTTGGCGGTGATCTTCACCGTTCCAGCCTTCAGACCCGTGACCTTGCCGGTCTTGTCGACGGTAGCCAGTGATTCATCCGAAGAGGACCAGTTCACGGTGACGCGGCTGTTGGCCGGGTCGGTAGTGACCGATGCCTTGAGCTGCAGGCTCTGTGTTGCGGAAAGATCCATGGAGGTGTCGCCGGAGATCTTCACCGCGGTCACTGTGGCGTCTTCACCGCCCTCGTAGTTCGGTTCTTCTGCATCGATGTACTTGTCCGGGTCGTACCCGTTCTTGTCCATGTACTGCATGCAGTACTTATCGCACGGGCTCTGCGTACCGTCATTGGGATCGTAGGTCGGGTCGCCATGCTTGGTATACGAGTACGTATGCTTGATGGTTTCGCCGTCGGCACCGGTGCCCTTCACCGTTACGGTGATGACCTGGCCGCTCTTCGCGGTGGAGCCGATCTTGATAACATCGCCGTCCTTGTAGGAGCCGGACTGGCCGTCGGAGGTGGTGTACGTGGTGTCGGAGGCCTGGTAGGCGCGAAGCGTGATCTTCTTGGAAGTGCCGGGAATGGTGCCCTTGTTCGGGTACGCCTCGGCGGTGGAGACCTTGCCGGAACGCGTCTTGTTGGAGAATGCTGCGATAGACTTCGCCTTCACAGAGCCGGAAGTGACCTTGCCGCCGGACACGGTGATGGTGGAACCGGTCACCTCATCCGTATAGGTTCCGTTGGCGAGCTTGGTGCCGGTGCCGGTAAGATTCTTGTCAGCACCGTTGGCGTTGGCCACCACCATGCCGTCCTGTGCGGCGGAACCGGCATAGCGTTCCACCATCAGACAATTGTCGTCACCACAATTGGAGATGTTGGAATTCTCACCAACCATAGCGTTACGGAAGTGGTTGACGGCCACGACTTCCGGATCCTTCCACAGGTCGGAGCCGGCATCGCCGAGCTTGGACTTCTCAGTGAACGGCCCCTGGGTGGTGCCATACGTGCCGCCGTCCTTGTACGGGCGGTCGAAGAACAGGCTCATGCCGTTCTTCTGCGCGGTCACGCCGGCCCAGCCGTACTTGATCCACTCATCGGAAAGCTCCTGCGGGATGTTGGCCTCGCCGTTAGCGAAGTTGTCGTGCGACTCCACCCAGTTCACGGACTTGTCTTCAGTCACCTTGCTGTGGGAGGTGAAATGGCTTGCGCCGAGATTCTTGAACTGCACGGCGTTGCGCACCTCATGGCCGTAGCTGGAATCGGTGATGCCGCCACCGCCGACGGAGCTGGCGTTGAACATGTTGGCATAATCGGCTTCGCGGACGTTCGCGTCTTCAAGCACCTCGCCGTACTGGTACTGTGCACCGTTCTTCAGGATGGTGTCCCAGTAATGCGACTGCTTGCCGCCGAACACCTCGTCGGAAAGCTCGATATGCTTGGCCGCGTCGTAGCGGAAACCGTCTGCACCGTCCGCGACGGTCTGCTTGAGCAGGTCGGCCATGCCCTGCGCCACGGTGTCATCCTGGGTGTTCAGATCCCACAGGCCGGACAGCTTGTGCTGGGTGCAGTCCTCACGGTTGTTGTAGTCGGAGATCTGCTTGTCCTCATGGAAGTAGCTCTTGTTCTTCCACTTGCCCTCGATCACATCGAAGTCTGAGGTGAAATGGTTGGACACGGAGTCGACGATGATGCGCAGGCCATACTGGTGGGCCATGGCGCACATTTCCTTGAACTCATCCTCCGAGCCGACCACGTAGTTGCCGATGGCCATGTCGGTCGGCTGATACACGTAGTACCAGTTGAGATACCAGTTGCCGGTACCGAGCTTGCGGTTGTCCTTGATCTTGACGATCGGCTCGGTCTGGATGGAGGTATAGCCGGCCTTGGCAATATCCGGAATGTTCTCCATGATGGTCTTGAACGACCATTCGAAGGCATGGAGCGTGGCACCGTCCTTCATGTCCTTGGGCAGGCCGTACTTCTGCCGTGCCGCCTCGAAGGTCGGATTGCCGACCGTGTCGGCGTAACTGTCTCGCGTCGCCGTGGATGCCTCGGCTTCCGGTGTGACCGCCGTGCCCAAGGTCAGTCCGGCAAACAACGTCGTCGCGGCAGCGGCGAAGGTCAGGGCCTTCCTGCTCGCCAAGGCGACTCTCTTGGTCTGCTTCATTACTCTCCTTTGAAATAGTGATTGATGATCAAGCGTTGAATACGGGTGAGGGGCCCGCATCCATCCCATTGGGAACGGAGTACGAGCCCCACACAGTGCATCGACTACTGCTTGGTGGTTACCGCGCAGCCAGGCATGACTCCTGAGATGACCTGGCCGCTGGCAACGGCCATGCTCGAGCCGGACGCCCAGTACCCGC
>NZ_FQTX01000014.1 GCF_900129045.1 Bifidobacterium merycicum DSM 6492
GGGATGGGGTCGCGTCCTATCAGGTAGTCGGCGGGGTAACGGCCCACCGAGCCTACGACGGGTAGCCGGCCTGAGAGGGCGACCGGCCACATTGGGACTGAGATACGGCCCAGACTCCTACGGGAGGCAGCAGTGGGGAATATTGCACAATGGGCGCAAGCCTGATGCAGCGACGCCGCGTGCGGGATGGAGGCCTTCGGGTTGTAAACCGCTTTTGTCGGGGAGCAAGCCTTCGGGTGAGTGTACCCTTCGAATAAGCACCGGCTAACTACGTGCCAGCAGCCGCGGTAATACGTAGGGTGCAAGCGTTATCCGGAATTATTGGGCGTAAAGAGCTCGTAGGCGGTTCGTCGCGTCCGGTGTGAAAGTCCATCGCTTAACGGTGGATCTGCGCCGGGTACGGGCGGGCTGGAGTGCGGTAGGGGAGACTGGAATTCCCGGTGTAACGGTGGAATGTGTAGATATCGGGAAGAACACCAATGGCGAAGGCAGGTCTCTGGGCCGTTACTGACGCTGAGGAGCGAAAGCGTGGGGAGCGAACAGGATTAGATACCCTGGTAGTCCACGCCGTAAACGGTGGATGCTGGATGTGGGGCCCATTCCACGGGTTCCGTGTCGGAGCTAACGCGTTAAGCATCCCGCCTGGGGAGTACGGCCGCAAGGCTAAAACTCAAAGAAATTGACGGGGGCCCGCACAAGCGGCGGAGCATGCGGATTAATTCGATGCAACGCGAAGAACCTTACCTGGGCTTGACATGTTCCGGACAGCCTCGGAGACGGGGCCTCCCCTCGGGGCCGGTTCACAGGTGGTGCATGGTCGTCGTCAGCTCGTGTCGTGAGATGTTGGGTTAAGTCCCGCAACGAGCGCAACCCTCGCCCCGTGTTGCCAGCACGTGATGGTGGGAACTCACGGGGGACCGCCGGGGTTAACTCGGAGGAAGGTGGGGATGACGTCAGATCATCATGCCCCTTACGTCCAGGGCTTCACGCATGCTACAATGGCCGGTACAACGGGATGCGACATGGCGACATGGAGCGGATCCCTGAAAACCGGTCTCAGTTCGGATTGGAGTCTGCAACCCGACTCCATGAAGGCGGAGTCGCTAGTAATCGCGGATCAGCAACGCCGCGGTGAATGCGTTCCCGGGCCTTGTACACACCGCCCGTCAAGTCATGAAAGTGGGTAGCACCCGAAGCCGGTGGCCCAACCTTTTTGGGGGGAGCCGTCTAAGGTGAGACTCGTGATTGGGACTAAGTCGTAACAAGGTAGCCGTACCGGAAGGTGCGGCTGGATCACCTCCTTTCTACGGAGATATTTTTCTGGCCACTGTCTGGTGGCCTTTCCTGCCCCGGTTCCCGCGGTGGTCGCGGGGGTTTGTCCGGGGTGTGCTGGTGTGGAAGAGATCGTGTGGCTTGGAGTGGTGCGGGCATGCTTTTGGGTTCCCGGATCGCCACCCATGGGGTTTGTCCCCCGTGTGGCGTCCGTCGTCCCGGTCTTGCGGCGCGTCCCCCGGCGGGGTTCGCGTGGTCGCGGGTCGGGTGCGTGGCGGTTTGAGAACTGGATAGTGGACGCGAGCGAGAAGGGCGGGTTTGTCCCGTCCCTTTATCGCTGTATTTTTCGATCGAACTTCATTTTTGGTGTTGTTCGTCGATCGTTTTGTGATCATTTCAGATGTGATGATTTGTCGTCTGGGAATTTGCTGATTGGGCGCTTGCGGGTCCCGCACGGGTGTGTGGGTTGCCTGCAAGGGCGTATGGTGGATGCCTTGGCAGACAGGACCGATGAAGGACGTTGGAGGCTGCGATAAGCCTCGGGGAGCCGCCAACCGGGCTTTGATCCGAGGATTTCCGAATGGGGAAACCCGCCGGCCGTCATGGGCCGGCACCGCCTTGTGCGGGGGGTACGCAGGGAAGTGAAACATCTCAGTACCTGCAGGAAAGGATATTCCGTGAGTAGTGGCGAGCGAAAGCGGACCAGGCCAAACCATGGGCGCGTGATACCCGTCGGGGGTTGCGCCCGTGGTGTCGTGGGAAGCCCTGTCCCGGCGCCGACGCGCCGGGCGGGAGTCACAAAACCATGTTCTAGGCGAACCGGGTTGAATACCGGGCCGCAGAGGGTGATGGCCCCGTAGCCGTAGGGACATGGTCTTCCGATGGGTTCTCCCAAGTAGCACGGGCCCCGTGGAATCCCGTGCGAATCCGTGCAGACCGTTGCATAAGCCTAAATATTCCTGTCTGACCGATAGTGAACGAGTACCGTGAGGGAAAGGTGAAAAGTACCCCGGGAGGGGAGTGAAACAGTCTCTGAAACCATGCGCCTACGAACCGTCGGAGCCTTTCGGGGTGACGGCGTGCCTATCGAAAAATGAGTCTGCGAGTCAGTGGCATGTGGCGAGGTTAACCCGGGTGGGGGAACCGTAGCGAAGGCGAGTCTTAAAAGGCGTTTGAGTCGCGTGTCCTGGACCCGAAGCGGGATGATCTAGCCCTGAGCAGGTTGAAGCGCGGGTAAGACCGCGTGGAGGACCGAACCCACTTAGGTTGAAAACTGAGGGGATGACTTGGGGCTAGGGGTGAAAGGCCAATCAAATTCCGTGATAGCTGGTTCTCTCCGAAATGCATTTAGGTGCAGCGTCGCGTGATTACGTCCAGGGGGTAGAGCTACTGGATGCTTGCGGGCCCATACCGGGTACCAACAGCAACCAAACTCCGAATACCTGCGACGCGTATCGCGGCAGTGACTCGGCGGGGGATAAGCTCCGTTGTGGAAAGGGAGACAGCCCAGATCGTCGTCTAAGGTCCCGAAGCGTGTGCTAAGTGGGAAAGGATGTGGAGTCGCATAGACAGCCAGGAGGTTGGCTCAGAAGCAGCCATCCTTGAAAGAGTGCGTAACAGCTCACTGGTCTAGTGGTTCCGCGCCGACAATGTAGCGGGGCTCAAGCACACCACCGAAGACGCGGCAACGGCTTTCGGGCCGTTGGGTAGGAGAGCGTTCCGTCCAGGGGCGAAGCGGCGGCGTGAGCCTGTCGTGGACCGGGCGGAAGTGAGAATGCAGACATGAGTAGCGAGAGCGGGGTGAAGATCCCCGCCGCTGGATGACCAAGGGTTCCGGGGCCACGTTCATCGTCCCCGGGTGAGTCGGGTCCTAAGGCGAGGCCGACAGGCGTAGTCGAATGGATGAACGGGTCGATATTCCCGTACCGGCTTTGGGCCGCCCGGTCCGAGACCGGGGTGCTAACCTCCGGTCCCTCCCTTCGCGTTCCCTTCGGGGTTCGTGGGGGTTGGGCCGTTGGGAACCGCCCGGCAGTAGGGCAGCGCAGGAGTGACACGGACAGGTAGCCGGCCGCGGAGGTGGTTTTCCGTGGTCAAGCACGCAGGCCGTCGTACAGGCAAATCCGTACGGCGTTCGGCCGAGGTGCGATGATGGGGCCGTTATGGCCGATATCCGGTGATCCTGGCCGTCGAGAAAAGCTTCGGCGCGAGGACCAATGCCGCCCGTACCCCAAACCGACACTGGTGGTCAGGTAGAGAATACCGAAGCGATCGAGCGAATCCTGGTCAAGGAACTCGGCAAATTGCTCCCGTTCCTTCGGTTCAAGGGAGACCCCCTGCTGTGAACGGGCTTGCCCCGGGAGCGGCGGGGGG
>NZ_FQTX01000013.1 GCF_900129045.1 Bifidobacterium merycicum DSM 6492
CGAAAGCGCGCGGGCCGTGGACGGACTGGCAATCATTTGACTATAAAGAAGTAGTACAAAACACGCTCTTGAGTTCTCAAACCACCACCGCACCGACCCGGAACCATCCACCCTCAAGGAGGGGAACCGTGCCGCGCCGAGCAGCAAGAGAAAAACCTACACCAAAACCCGAACCCACGCAAACCCACCCCCACACGAACACCCCAAAACCCCTGCAAACAAACACATCCACCGGCGTGTCGAAAACAAGCCCGAAACCCCGGGAACCGGGACGAAACACACGGACGGCACCACGAACAAACGGAAAACAAACCCGAAAAACACGGAAAACGACACTACCGCGCGTGTCGCGAAGCACCCATCGCGGGTCTTCATGCCAGAAAAAACAAATCCAACCGCGTCTTGCAATGCATTATCGCCGTCTAGCCAATAAGGACAGACGAGGAAGGGAGACAGGGAGGCCCCGCGTGCGCACCATACGAATCGGCGTGGTCGAAAACGACGGATCTAATCAGTCATTCACCATGCTGACGCAAACTGTGTGAAATCCCCTGCCACGTCCCAAACGCCCACATATTTCGTCAACGGCGCACGCTTTTACCGCTCCCCCGCGTTTTCGTATGCGTTCCATACACACCACACGGCGTAGGAAATGAGCGGACAGATAGTGGCGGGAATAATCACGTCAGTCGGATAGTGCAAACCGAGCAGCAATCGCGAACAGGCGACCGCCACGACAAGCGCGACAGCGCCGATGACCGCTCTGCTGAGGAACACCCGTCTTCTGTTTGCACGCCCGTCATCTTCTCCATCGGGGAAGCATTTTCGCGCGAAATTACGCACGGTAAGAATCATCATGACCGATACGATCACCGCGGCTGCCGTGTGGCCACTCGGAAAACTTGGATCGTCCGGCAACAGACCATTGCCAGCGGATGTAATCGGACGGGGGCGTTCGACCAGCCATTTGACGCCGATCACGTACAGTATCGGTGCCGCCGACACGATGGCATCGCGGATAACAACGCGCCTGCTACCGGTAATACGCGAATCAACAGCGGCGAGCGCGGCAACAATTGCGATGCAGCCCACCGTTGAGAACAGGTACGCAAGTACCGTGGAGCAGTCGCGCAACCCTTCTGGCAGCACCGCTAAAGCCTGCAAAATATTGGTTTCACGCATTGTTGCGATTGCCGAATTGCGCAGTGCGGCGCCAATCATAGGCACAATGCCGCACAATATGCCGGTTGCGGTTACCACAGCTGCCGCTCTCGCGACACTTCCGTTCTTCACATGCATGATTCCAGTTAAACACAGTTCACCGTGCCGTTGCCGTGTGCTCGCATCCGGGGTATCCCCGAAAATCAACGGATCATCCTTCAGGGGGCTTCCCCGACACGCGCGCTGCAGACGGCCGCGCAACGCAAATATGACATACCCGCACGGGAAATACCGCGAACGATGCGAGAATCGGAGTTGGCGTTTAAGAAGGAAGGGGGAAATATGACCGAACCGATCGCAATGACCATACGCCATATGAAAATCGAGGACTATCCGCTGGCATACGGACTGTGGACACGATGCACAGGTTTCACTATGAGGGACATAGACGATTGCAAGGATGCAATAAAGACGTTTCTCAAACGCAATCGCGACACCTGTTTCGTAGCCGAGGATGATGACGGAAGAATCATTGGCGCGATTCTTGCCGGCAACGACGGAAGACGGTCGCGCATCTACCACACGGCGGTCGACCCCGACGCACGTGGTAGAGGCATTGGCTCGATTTTGGTGGGCCGCGTGGTTGAGACGCTTCGTGCGATCGGCCTGCCGAAAGTCGCTGTCGGGGTGCCCGCAGACAACGACGCCGGCAACGATTTCTGGGAACGGCAGGGCTTTGCAGTCCGTGACGATTTGGTTTATCGAGAACTGCCGTTGTAATAACGAACCATCCACGATGCCGTGCACGTCGCCCCAGCCCACGTTGTTCGCAAACAGTGAGTGGAAGCCCCGTACCGCCCCGCTCATGGACACGTAGGCAACGTCAATGCCGCGGTCCAACGCATTCATTACGTGACGCAGCAGGCACACGTCAAGGGGGCCCCTGCCACGATGGAAGTCCGAAAGGCCATTGATGGTGGCTCGCTGTTCGGATGGAAGACGCGGTCTGTGCGAGCGAGCTATGCCTTGGCTAGCTTCTTACGCCTGAGGGTGTAAACGGCATCGGCGGAACCGGCAACACGCTTGGAATGCGTCACCACGATGACGCATTTACCGAGTTGATGGGCGGCATGCCGCAAAAGATTAATCACCTCATCAGTCATTTCCGGATCCAGGTTGCCAGTCGGTTCATCCGCCAGAATTGCGCGACCGGGCGCCACTAGGGCGCGGCCGACCGCCACCCGCTGACGTTGGCCACCCGACAAGTGCATGATGTTGCGCTTCGATTCCTCACGGCTCAGCCCCAGATCCTCGAGGATCTTCATATCGGCCCTGGGATTGACCAGGCGCAGATTCTCTTCGGGGGTGAGATAGTCGATCAGATTATGGTCCCGGAACACCAAGGATACATGCCCGCGACGGTGCTTTGAATAACCCGTCGTGGCTATATCCTCGCCCTCAAAACGAACCACTCCATCAGAGGGGGCATCCAGACCGGCCAACAGGGACAACAACGTGCTCTTCCCCGCTCCCGATGGGCCGGTTATCGCATACATCTTCCCGAATTCGAAATCTGCGTTCACATCCGAAAGAACGCGGATCTTCGCCGCGCCATATGAGTAATTGACGTGGTCCAATTGCAGACAGACGGTCATGATTAATATCTCCTAACGCATAGAGGAAAGAATGGATTTCGGGGATTTGGCCAGCACTGCGGCGCACGACACGGCAAGTGCGATCGCGATGACCGCACATCCGAGCAGCAGGACGAACAGCGTCTGTTCTGGCGGCAGAGCCTCCACCTGCAATGATTCAAGAGGCGCGACTCCCGAATCGTGCAGCAGGAGCGAGGACACGTATCCAGACAATAGGGAGCCTGTGCCCAGCGAGCACAGGGCGGCAACCGCAGCCATGAGACCAGTTTCGATTGCAAACTGGGCGATAATCTGCATCTTGCCGATGCCGAGAGCCAGAAGGGTGCCTATCTCATGGATACGTGAGCGGATCCAGAAGACAAGCGCCATGCCCAGTACCAACACATCAGCCAGGCAAACGGACAACAGCACCATACGGACCAGATCGCGCACTGTTTCCACCGACTGCAGCACGCCGGAAAGCCGCGCCGAGTCATCGGTGACGCCATACTTGCTTCCAGCGTTTTTTCGCTTGGGCCACTGCAGCGGAGAGAGCCTGCGGATTATCCGAGAGGCACCGGATCGTGCCGACCCGTTCCTCTCCAGTCAGCGCGGAAACCACTTGGGCACCCGCATAGATAAGATTCTCCGATGCGTCCGATGGCATAGGGCTCTGTGCCTGCACATTGCCAGAGAAGATTCCGGCCACGCGAACGGTGGAATCGCGGTCTTCCTGACTGAGCCGGAGTGTTGATCCCACCGATAGCCCATTCTCACGTGCGAAATCCCGGTGAATCAGTACGTTCCGGCCATTACCTGAAATGTGGTGCCCTTGTTCCAACCGGTACAGACCGCTTTGGAACTCTTCGGACAACGAGGAGCCAGTGGTGCCCAGCACGCTGACCTGCGTGGATAGACCGGAATCCAGCCGAGGACCATGTTCGGGAACAACCGGATGCGCTCCATCCACCCCTGCCAAGGTCTTACGCTCGTAAACGGTTTTCCTTACGCCGGGGATGCGCGAGAACCGGCTCGCTTCCTTTGGACTTGCAGGATTCTCGCCTGTGTCGACGGTAAAACCTATTCCCATGCTTCTGCCGATATCGTCGGACAGGTTCTGAAGTGCCGTTGACACTCCGACCTGAGCCACAAGACTGGTGAAAACCATCAGCATCAGCAGTCCGATGATTCCGCTGCGCACCGGTTTACGTACGATTGCCAGCGTGGCACGATTCCACACGTTCATGCCCGTCATCGGAGCCCCGACAGGCTTCGCGGCGACTTGCGCAGCATCGGTATGCACGATATGGCGACGCATACCAGCATCACCGCCAGCAGGCCGAGCGATACATACAGTACGGCGGTTGTGTCGATTGATACCGTGAGCGAATCCAAGGTGCGAACCGACATATTGGATTCGAGATCGCCGCCGACCTGCCCCATGCTGCTCAGCTCCTTCGCCGCGGAGGCGTTCACGGAACGGAGGGCCGAGGTGCCAAGCCATTGGGCCACTCCTCGTGCGCACAACCATCCGAAGACCAGGGACGGCAGGCCGATCAGAATCATCTCGGTTAGATATTGGGCAACTAGGGATGGCTTGCCGATGCCGAGGGACACCAATACGCCCATCTCCTGGCGTCGGTCGTTCATCCACAGTAAGAGCATGAGACTGAGAACCATCACGGCTGAAATGGTCACGCCAATCAAAGCGCTGCGCATCATGGAACGCACACCTCGGGCGGCATTCAGCATGCTCGACGTACATTGGTCATTGCGCGTGATCTGGTAGTTGTTCCAATCCACTGGAAGCTTCTTCGCTGCCTCCATGGTTTTCTCCACGTCGACACCCCTGGCCAGAACGAAAGTGGCATCCCGGTATATTCCCTTGCCGGCCTTGTACTGGTACAGAGTACTTGTAGTGTCCAAATCGGTGTACACAGTGTTGGAGGTGGGCTCCGCGCGGCTGGATACCTTTCTGTCGCCGTCTCCTTTGAATATTCCAACGATGGTGGTTTTGACGGTTGCTGTCGGACGCGTCTCGTTGTCGGCATCATATGGATTGGCCTTGAGCGTGGGGGTATCACCGACTTTAAGCCCATTGGTTTTGGCGAGATCCTCATGGACCATCGACGTATGCTTATCGGATGCCTTGAGATGACGCCCTTCGACTATGCCAAGCGTGTGCGACGTGAGCACATTGAGTTTTGACGAATCGTTTGTGCCTATGACGTTGGCCGCATTGCCGAACTGCTGTTCTTTCTCCGCATCGTAATCATCGCCGCCGGGGACCTTCACCACGCTGGCGCCCACGAGATCGGCGGTGGCGTTCTGCCTGACCATATACGAGTCGGCCCCAGGCAACTTCGAGATTCGTTGCACATCGGCGGGACGAACCATTCCGCCTCCGCGAGGTGTCAGCATGCTGCCTTGCAGGTTACTGGCCAGCACGAATCCGCCGGCCGCCTGTTTCTCAATCCGCCCGGCCTCATGTTGAGCCGCCTGAGAAACTGCGGTCGCGGACAGCATACTCGCCGTTATGATGGTCAGCACAATGAACAGCACCACGGTGCGCACTCGTTCTCTGAGCACATAGCGCACCGCCCGTGAGATGAATGTCATTAATACCCCTTGTAAAGCTGGGACCTCCTCATCCGAAACAATGAAATCTAATTCGATTCTTCGATTGGTTATTCACGAAAACACATGGTTCGTCTCAAAACACGGCAAGATACGCCTTGAGCGAAAATGCGAAACAGCATTGGTTGCATTATGCCCCGGGGCATCGGTCGTTTTATCCATTTGACAAACTTTGAATGGCTATAAAACAGCGCATATACCAATGGAGGCCCCAACCGAAATTGGGGCCTCCATCAGAGAGAAAGGAGGGTGTGACGAGTATTGGTTATTTATTCGGTCAGAGTCTTGGCCTTCTCGTTGACGGCTTCAACCGTCTCGACCGTCTCGGCTTCCTCGTCGGAGATTTCACCGGACGCGAGCTTGGCTTCAAGCTGCTCGACGATCTCGTCGTGCATCTTCTCGCTGATCTTCACCTTGAACATGAACACCAGCAGAACGTAAGCGACAATCATGGAGATCATGCCGCCGATGTACAGGTAGCGGCGCGGGATGCGCTTGTTCAGGATCGGGTACAGCGGTGTCATGACCAGGCCGGCCACCAGCGCGATGATGCCTGTGACGGAGTAGGCGGCCTGATTGTCCAGCACGAACTTGAACGGGAAGATCAGCACGCCGGTGGTGGCCACGTTGGCGATGGCGTACAGCAGGTAGGACAGCGCCACCCAGAGCAGCTGGTCGTTCTGGAACAGGGCCTTGAACGCCTGCAGCGGGCCACCGTTCTTCTGGGCCTTGGAGCGCAGGGCGCTTTCGCTTTCCTTGGTGCCGAACGCGACGGACCATGCGGTCAGGATGCCGAGCAGCGCCACGATGATGCCGAAGGAGGTC
>NZ_FQTX01000012.1 GCF_900129045.1 Bifidobacterium merycicum DSM 6492
GGAAGATCAGCACGCCGGTGGTGGCCACGTTGGCGATGGCGTACAGCAGGTAGGACAGCGCCACCCAGAGCAGCTGGTCGTTCTGGAACAGGGCCTTGAACGCCTGCAGCGGGCCACCGTTCTTCTGGGCCTTGGAGCGCAGGGCGCTTTCGCTTTCCTTGGTGCCGAACGCGACGGACCATGCGGTCAGGATGCCGAGCAGCGCCACGATGATGCCGAAGGAGGTCCAGCCGCTCTGGCTTTCGGTGTGGGAGCCGGTGAACACCCAGCTGAAGTAGGTGACGATTGGGATCACGACGACGGTGATGCCGTTGTAGCCGACGAAACCGGTGAGACTTCACACCAAAGGCATGCCTACAATGAAGTCACAACAGAACAAACGGCTCCGCACGAAGCATGAACCAACAAACGAAACGACGAGCCGCGTGAAAGGAAGAAAAAATACAGAACAACACCTTCGACCAGATCGCTAACGCCAACACCGTTTCCATGGATGCCGGCCTCAGCCAGTTCGCCTTCGCTAAGGCCTCCTCCACCTTGTTCAAGAAGGTTTTCAGCAAGTAAGATTTAAGTCTTTATCAAACGCCTCGGCTGCTGTGATGAACCGGTCCAGCAGCCGAGGCGTTCCCACATATGCCCCAGCCGTTCCCAAATCCACCTATCCGCTTCGCCGACTTCGTCCAACTTTCCCGACAATGCCATTGCTCAATGGCGACGAAGGATCGCAGAACGCATTGGCCATTGCCTCACGGAACGCCTGACGGTCAAAATCAGGCAGATTGACATGAACCAGACCGCTCATGATTTCATGATTCGGATTCCAAGGCTTCAATGCGTTGATGTGCGAGAACATATCAACCAACGGCATCCACGAAGGGCTCGGCATTGACGGCCAAAGACGCCCCTTTCATCACTTGAAACACTTCCGATGCCATGGGCATGGAACGTCGGATCGCATCCACCTTGCCGATGGTCAGCACTCCGGCAAGCGATGGTTGCGGACCGTAGGGACCGTCCACCACCATCAACAACGCACGGTCGAGGTCATCGTCATCTAACAGCGGCAATGTATCGCCGGAATTGGTGAGACGGATCCTGTCGCGCAACCGTTCGCGCGCGACAGGATCCCAGTCGTCCAATCGTGATTCCGCGCCGGCTGGGCGCTGTAGTCGTAGTTGCGCAACTGGGATAGGCGACTGACGAACCGGCTCGGGAACAGCGTCACCACCTCGGGCGTTCCATCCGCCTTCAGACGGCGCTGTCCCGCCCCCCCGGATACTGGACACAATCTGCAAGTTGCGGTCCACCTCGATACACGCCACCGGCAACCCGTTGTCCGCATGGATGATTTCAGCACGCACCACGACCTGCGGCACCGTCTTGCTGAAGAAGATAAACACCGACAGCCCGTCAACGCTGCGATGCTCCCTGCCAACACCGGTTACCGTGCCGTTGTCCTCGAGGCCAAGTGCAACGACCCGTTTTTCGGTATTGGCCAACGCCACCACGTTGTCCACGAGCTCATCGTCAATCTGAGGTCAGGATGCCTCGCTTGTAAACTCAACCGTCAGGCTTTCACGGTTCGGCAGCACAAGTTTACTCACATTGATACCGTTCCATGACCGTTTTCGATGTGAATAAGCTCACGGTCACAACCCACGATAATCGGCCACGGCATCACCGTAACGGCGTTATAGTGCTGTCTGTCGGCGCCGACAAGAGCCAGCGGCGCCGATGAAAACAACACCAAAGATGTTCAGCGAATCGTTCGCAGTACATGTGGTGTGCATCCGTTTCCTCGACGAAACTCCTCTTGTTCCAACCGGCAGGTCATCGTACGCCAGTTGCGAAAGGATTCGCCTATACATGGCAAGGTTTACCAAGAATCGTTGGACCAGCGCAATCATCCCCGCACTATTGATCCATATCCCAATCGGCACCGTCTATTGCTGGAGCGTGTTCAAGCAGTTGATCGCGGACCAGCTTCACGCCAGCCCCGCCTCCGTGGAATGGGGCTTCTCTCTCGCCATCTTCTTTCTCGGCATGTCCGCTGCATTCGCCGGGCCGATGGTTGAGAAAAACATCAAGAAATCTGCTCTTATCTCAATGGTCTGCTTTGTGGCCGGTTTCGCCGGTACGGGCGTGAGCATCGCCTTGGGATTCCTGCCCGGCGTGTTCATCTGCTACGGCGCGATCATGGGTGCCGGCCTGGGCATCGGCTACCTGACCCCGGTCAAGAACCTGATGCTGTGGTTCGCCGACAACAGGGGCCTCGCCACCGGTATCGCAGTCGCCGGTTTCGGCTTGACCAAAGCCATTGCCAGTCCGGTGATGGAATACCTGATCGGCTCGATCGGCCTGGTGAACATGTTCTATACGCTCGCCGTGGTTTACGCGATAATGATGCTCGTGGGATTCCTGCTCATACGCCGCCCCGCCGGCTGGGTCTATGATCCCGCGACCTCCTATGTCAGCCGCGTCTCGATTCTTAAGAAACCCGTGTTCTGGGGCATCTGGCTCGCCTTCTACATCAACATCACCTGTGGTCTAGCTCTTATCAGCCAAGAGAAAGACATCCTGCATGATGTGCTGAAGGCGTTCCCGCAGTACGCTCCGCTAAGCCCGAGCGCGTTCGCGGCCGCCATTTCCGGCATTATCGGTTTGGTGCTCGCCGTGGATTCCGTGCTCAACACCGCCGGCCGCGTGGGCTTCTCCACGCTGTCCGATCACCTCAAGCGCCGCGAAACCGTATATCAGGTGATTTTCGTGATATCGATCGCCGTATGCCTGCTGCAGGTTTGTACTAACAGTATCGACCGCGCTTTGTTGTGGGCCGTGTTGATGATGCTGTTCCTCGTCAACGCCGGATACGGCGGCGGCTTCTCCACCCTGCCGGTACTGCTCGATCAGCACTTCGGCACGAAAACCGTATCCACCACGCATGGGCTGACCTTGAGCGCCTGGGCATTCGCCGGCTTGTCCGGCAATCAGCTGGCGTCGTTCGTCGTCACGCACGCCCCCGATCAGGCGCACCGTTATGCCGCGTTGATTCCGGTACTCATCGTGCTGTTCATAATCGCGCTGATCAGTGTTTCGCTGGTCAAGGCCGCAGGCAAGCGCGTCGCCGTCGCCTAGTCCCCCATAGGTTCGTGGTTCCTAGTTCGTGGGATTACAGCGGATAATCCCACGAACTGGGTGCCTGCGCCATCGCATATAAATATGCCCGGGATCAAGCCGAAACCTGATTCCGGGCATATTCGTCATCGCGTGGCATTCGGTTCACAGAATCAGGCGGCGGAATCCCGTGGGCCGAAGCGTGCTCACGCGCTTATCACCGTTTGTCACGCGCTTGTCACGCGCCGATGAGATCAAGCATCTGAGGAATGCTCTTCTTGCCGAATTCGACGGTCTGCTCGCCACCACGGTTGATGACGATGCAGGGCACGCTCATTGCGCCGTATTGGTCCTTAAGCTCAGGAAAATGCGAAACGTCGTAGGCCTCGGCGCGCACGGCAGGGTTTAGCGAGGCGAGGCGTTGGGAGGCGAGCACTGTCTCCGGGCACATCGTGCAGGTGAGCGAGACGAGAATCATGATACTCAGCGGGCTTGCAATGGACTTTGCCCGTTCGATCAGATCATCGCCCAACGGCTGACCAGGACCAGCCACGTTGTACAGGCCCAGCACGAACGAATTAAATTCATGACCGGAAGGCACGCCATGGAAGGCGAGACCAGTCGGCTCGCCATCCACCACCATGCGCACGCATGGACGCGCTGCCGGCAGCACGCTGTCGACATCGAATACCGCACGACCCGTATCATCCTTCTCGTACTCACCATCATCCACCGTCGATTTCAGCTTGCCACCGGACAGCGCGACCAACGCATCGATGAATCCCCGCAGTTCCGTGGACAGCGGCGTATCGTCCAGTTCCAGAGCAAGCGTGACCGGCCGAGACATGCGTCCAAAGACCACGTTGAGCTGCTGTCTGGTGGCGTCGGAGAACAATTCGCCGGGCTTCCTAACGGCGTTCGCCGCGGCATCGGCGTTGCGATTGGTGGCGGGCGCAGGCGTAGGTGTAGGCGCTGTAGCGTCCAACGAGGCAGCATCTGTCTTCGTTGTGGACTGCTCGTAGACGCAAGAGACCGGGCGCTGTGGCGTCAAACCGGTTTTCTCGCTCATCCGCTTGGCGTACCGTTCCAACTCCACTGCGGCAATAGCGCCATCGGCGGTGGCAGTAACCACTTGTCGCAGGTTCTTGGCCCGCAGATCACCTGCTGCATACACGCCCGGCACCGAGGTTTCGAGATAGCCGTGCGTGACCGCGTAACCATAATCGTCCAGCTCCACCACGCCGCGCACCAAATCCGTGGCGGGCACATATCCGGCGAACACGAACACGCCGAACGTGCCGCCATCAACAGGTTTCCACATTTCGGTCTGGCCGGTGGCCCGGTTTAGGATCGAAGCTTCACGTAAACCCCCTTGCCCGGCAGTGACACCTTGCAGCTCGACCTGGTAACGCACGCCGATTTTCGGATTGTTTTTTGCTGCGGCGGCCACCGCGGCGTCGCAAGTGAAGTCCTGTTCCCGTACGAGAACGGTAACTTTGGAGGCGTATGTGGTCAGAAACACGGATTCCTCGGCTGCTGCGAACCCTCCGCCGACCACCAGTACTTCCTTGCCGGCAAAGAACTCGCCATCGCAGGCGGCGCAGTAGGCCACACCGCGGCCAGCATATTCGGACTCCCCTTCGAACCCTAGTTTGCGTGGGCTGGCACCGGTGGCGATGAGAATACCAAAAGCTTTCAAGTCGCCGCGCGAAGTATGCACGGTTTTGACATCGCCATGCACGTCGAGGCCGATGGCTTCGGCGGAAAGGAATTCAGCGCCGAAATCCTGCGCCTGTTGACGCATGGTCTGGGTAAGCGCACGGCCAGTGGTGCGGCCAACGCCCGGATAGTTGACCACCTCATTGGTGATGGTGATCTGTCCGCCAAAATCCTCTTTCTCGAGAATCAGTACGCGATATCGGGCACGGGCCGAATACAATCCCGCCGTCAGACCAGCGGGACCGCCGCCGATGACTATGACATCGTACAAATCATTTCGGGACATAACGACTCCCTTCGTGCCTTGATCTGGCTATTCAGGAGGTGCCCGGAGGATTCTCCGGGCACCCCGTCGGATTAGCCTGACAAGCCGTCCGTCAAGCGACGATCACAGTTGACCAACAAGATCAAGGCTGGGTTCAATAGTGTCCTCGCCTGGAGTCCAGTTGGCAGGGCAAGCCTGATCGCCATGTTCGTGGACGAACTGGGAAGCTCGCACACGGCGTAGCAGTTCTTCGGCATTGCGGCCCACATTGGAAGAGATGGCTTCATAAGCCACGACCTTGCCTTCGGGGCTCACGATGAAGTCACCGCGTTCGGCCATGCCATCGACTTCGTTGTAGGTGTCGAGATCCTTGGCCAATAGAGCGGCCGGGTCGGCAAGCATCGGATATTGAATCTTGGCGATCTTTTCATTGGCGTCATGCCATGCCTTGTGCACGAAGTGGGTGCCGCAGGAGACAGAGTAGACCTCGCATCCAATTTCCTTGAACCTGGCGTAGTTGCGGGCCAGATCCTCAAGTTCAGTGGGGCACACGAAGGTGAAATCAGCCGGGTAGAAGAAGAACAGGGACCAGTGGCCGAGCACATCAGCCTTGGTCACCTCATGGAACTCGTTGTTCCGGAACGCGTTCACCTTAAAAATCGGTCAGTTCATGCTGCAGGAGAGTCATCATCGGTCCTTTCGCTGATTGTCAATTATCGGGCTTCTGCCGTTTTCCATCGTAACGTGATTCTCTGGAACCCGCGCAAGCGTAACGCGTGAACCTCATCACATCATTAACGGCAGCCACGCTGACGGACCATGCGCGACGCGCGCATCCGGGGCCTGAAGAAAAAACGAAGGAAAAGGGAAACCAGGGCCCCCGAGGAAAAGGAAAGGAAACCGGGAACCGGAATCCCCCGGATATACGAAAAGGACCCCGGGAACCCCCGCAGGGGCTCGACCGGGATCCGATCCAACAGTGTAAGCGGCGACGTGCTACTCTCCCACACCCTCTCAGGTGCAGTACCATCGCCGTGCAAGGCCTTAGCTTCCGGGTTCGGAATGGGACCGGGCGTCTCACCTTGGCTATGGTCGCCGCAAATCTTCAACCTATCACCACCCCGCCGGGGGGACGGTGGCATATGGCGGTTCGGGAACCGGACAATGGACGCGAATTCGTTCCGTGGACCAAACGGATGCTCCCTGCCGGGGGAACAAGCCGAAGGACGCAATACGGGCAACACCAAAAACAACATGGCGTGTTGTGTGATTGCCTTTCCCCCGTTAGTACCGGTCAGCTCCACCCCTTGCGGG
>NZ_FQTX01000002.1 GCF_900129045.1 Bifidobacterium merycicum DSM 6492
TGCGCGTTTCAGATGCCTGTCAGATCAAGGACTTACCACATGGGGGTGTGTTGGGGCCGTAGGGGATGTTGGTTTCAGAGGTGACAAAGAAGAGTCTTTTTTGAGCCGATTGTCGCTAGGAGCCGTTCTTCTCGTCTCGGGGGGCTATTGCAGTGTTTGCGACCTGTTGTCGAGTCTTTCCTTCTATATCACATCGTTTACTTATATCGGGCTGGTCATGGGAGCGGTGACAGGCGGAATTTTGGGGCTTATTTTCCTTCCTGTAGCTCTTGCGGAAGTGGTGCTCATGGTTGGAATCGCGTTTTGTCTTGGACCGATTGCTCAGACATTGCTCTCGTCAGTGTTTTTCGATGGAGGTCTCGGTCGGCAAATTGTATTGCTGCTAATGAAGACTGGTTCAGCGCTTCTTTCGATTTTGCTTTGCTGCACTATTGTCGACATGTATCCCAAGTGCTATGGATTTGTTTTTGGCGGAACAACAATTAGCCAATCGATTATCCTATTATGGCTTCGGTATACGATGCCTGCTCTGATTTTATACGCTCCATCGCTATAAGATAGATTTCATTCCAGACGGTTTGGTTATTTCCGAAGCATGAGTGTTCCCCGCGCATGCGGGGATAATTTCCTGAATTAACTTCACCATTCGTAAAAACATAGATGGCGCATGACGTGATACGCCCAACATCCTTTTCCGCTGCTCCCAACAATTTGTCCGGTTAAAGCAGTCGAAATCCAATGAGCTAAGAACGGAAACCATGACGGACATTACGGAAAGAAAAAGGGAACGAGCACGCGGAAGGAGAGAGCTGCTCGGGGGTCTCGAACGCGTCGAAGGCCGCTGCGGAAGCCGGGCAGGTCGTTGTAGAGCAGTGTCTCGAAGGCCGATCAAATCGAGTCGGAGGTTGCGGTGAGTGGGTGTGATACTCTGCAGGTCGTGCTGGAACTGTTCGTCGGGCCAAGCATGATGAAGGTGACGTTGACCGCTCCCGGGCCGCGAGTCTGAGAGTTCGGAAGCCAGAGAGCCGGGGAACGGGGAAGCCAAGAAAGCTCTGAGAAAAGAGCTGTCCGGAAATACAAGAAAGGCCCCCGTAAGGGAGCCTTTCTCAATTTGGAGCGGACAACGGGACTCGAACCCGCGGTCTCAACCTTGGCAAGGTTGCGCTTTACCAACTAAGCTATGTCCGCAAAGAATTCCTGCCGTGAGAAGCAAGAATTCAGTGGGTGATGTAGGAATCGAACCTACGACCCCTTCCGTGTGAAGGAAGTGCGCTAGCCGCTGCGCCAATCACCCGCAAGATGTTCCGCTCACTTTCGTGAGCTTCTCATCCGCTTCGCGTGGGCGATACAAGATTCGAACTTGTGACCCCTTCCGTGTCAGGGAAGTGCGCTACCTCTGCGCCAACCGCCCGAAGCGAGTGTCAGCCTACGCCACTTTCGTTGGTAACGCCAAATCGTCGGCGTGTCGCCCGCGGGAGATTGGTGCCGGAAAGTGCCGGACTCGTGTCGGAAAGTGCCGGACCTCCCGGTCGCCGATCCCAGCGGCGAATGCTCAGTGCGAAGCCTCGCGCAAAACAAAGAGTGGACCACCGGTTCGGAGGTCCACCCGTTGTCAGGAGATGCATCGGAGTACCGATGGTCGGAACGGAACAGCAGGTTCGCACCTGCGAAAGGAGAACGTTCCGACAGGCTGAATTATAGGATAGAAAACCTGAAGCGCAAGCAAGAAAAGACGTTTTTGCTGGGTTTTTAGCGTCTGGTAAACAAATGTGTACGTAAGGCGACGGAGGAGACGGATACCGGGGCCCGAGAGTATGCCACGCCCGTCATCGCCCAGACGCATAGTGAGGGGCGGAATGTACAATGGACAGCTGGGCTGAAAGCCGTTGGATATTGACGACAGGAGGGACGTTGGGCGACATTCGATCTGAGATGGAGCGTCTTCGTCCGGTGTATGAAACCGGTGTGCTGCGACTGCTGATGCGCAACAATTCGCAACTGTACGTGGCGCTGCTCCGTTCCTCATTCGAACCGTTGACCGGCGAACTGCCGAGGGAAGTACTCGAAGAGCATTTCACCCGCGCACTGTCCAAACTCGTGGAAACCGGCGAATACACGCTCAAAGACGATCAGACCCCGGCCGAAGCGGCCCGTCGCATCCTCGTAGAATTGTCGCGTGAAGGCGACGGCGACTATGCTTGGCTGGCGAACTCGCTCGACGTGGCATCCCACCGTTACCTGTACCGTCTCACCGCCCGCGCCCATCGCGCGATCGAAGCCTTGGCCCGTCTCGAAGACACCACGCAAACCCTGTCCGGCGCACAGGCCAACAGCATCATCATGGAAATCGAGCATGCGCGCATGCAGCTCACCGCCGACCCGCATGAACGCATCAAACTGCTCAACCGCGAGATCGAGGAGCGCCAGAAGGAAATCGAACGGCTCGAACACAGCGAAACCGTCGAACAACTGTCGTCCCAGCAGGTCGAAGACATTATCAACGTGGTGCACAACACCCTGCGTGGCGTCCCCATCGACCTGCGCGAGCTCGTGCTCGCCGAACGCGACAACGGCGACGCGCTGCGCCGTCGCATGCAAGCCGGCGCCATGTCCGTCGAACAGATCCTCACCGCCTACCACGAGGAATACCGCCGATCCTTCACCGAGTCGGACAGTGGCCGGCGTTTCGAAGACGCGTTCCAGATCATCGTCACCGAGGAAGGCCGTCAGGAAATCGACGAAGCCGTGCGCGACATCGCCCGAAACCCGTATCTTTCCGGCGAACCGGGGCTGCTGCTCAACCAGGTCCGTGCCGAACTCGAACGCATCTACGAAGGCATCGAGGACGTGCGCCGTCAGATGCGTGCCTCCGACGAAGCCGTGAGCCGACTGGTCCGCCAGCAGACCGACACGCGCTACCGCACCATGCTCGCCAAACTCAACCGCCTGTTCGCCAAAACCAGCGCCGAAGCGAAAGCGGTTCCGGGCAACTCCTCCCGGCCGTACCGTACCGACACGGGCACGGCGCAATTCGCGGTATTGCCCACCAGGCCTGCGAAACCGATGATCCATGCGGCCCCGCCGAGCCTTGACGAGCGGGAGAACATCCCTTCCGTGGAATCGCCGGATCTGAAAGCCATGATCGAGGTCGGCGGCCCGCGTCTGCGGCACATGATGGCATTGATCCGCCAATCGCCGTGCACGCTCGACGACGGGCGCGTGGATCTCGCGGCCAGCTTCAACCGTCTGCCCGAACGCGAGCGCCGCGAAAGCGAACTCGTCGGATTCCTCAGCGCCTTGCATGTGCAGAACGGCTCGCAATACGTGCAATGGAATTGCGTGACCTTGGATGGCAGGCCGCGCGTGTGGCGTACCAAGCCGATTGTGGCGAGCGCCGAAGCCCTTGACGAGATCGTGGGGGAGGAGCGTGTATGAGTGTCGTATCGGGTACGCGGGCCGCGGGCGCTTATGCCGGTGGGATTACCGGTGGGATTACCGGTGGGATTGCCGGCGGGGTCAATCGAAACGGCTGGAATATTCGGAACATCGTGATGGAACGGGACGGAGACGGTATGGGACAGGAAACGAGTGATGTGATGGCTGCTGCGGTTGCCGGCGCTGGGGCCGCCGAGGCCGTTGATGCGACGGGTGCCGCGGCGGATGACTTTGATGCTCCGGCCGAGGCGGTCGCCAATCCGTTCGCGCTGTTCAACGGCGATACCGGTGATATGACGGCCGAAGCGCGTATGGTCGCGATCGCGCTCAAACGTGACCGGTATATCAGCGATGACATGTATTGGCTGGTGCATGACGACAGCGCCATCCGTGACGCCGTCATGCGCTCGCTGAACAACGATCTGCTTGAACTCAAGGAGAACCGCAAGTACCGCATCATGTATGCGGCTCCTGTCAACGGCACGGAGACGGGCATCCGTTCCCTGAAGACGCGTGCGAGCCTGACGCGCGAGGAGGCGGCGATGCTCGCCTTCCTGCGCATCCGCGTGCTCGAATACGAGAACACGCGCACCGGTGCGGAAGGTTGGATCATCAGCCATGACGAGATTCGCGCGGCGCTCACCACGGGCGCGGGGTATTTGGCGTCCAGCAATGATGAGGAGACGGCCGCGAAGAAGATCCGTGCCACGATTTCGCGCATGATGACCTACGGGTATCTCGAGCAGGGCGATGCGGACGACATGTATCTCATCACGCCGTTGGTGCCGGTGGTGCTGGACGGTGACGTGGCCGATCAGTGGCTGGGCGTGTCGGCGGATGAGGTCGATGATTCGGATGGGGATGGGGCCGCCGTGACAGGGGAGCCGTCTGATTCCGTGGAAGGCGTGGATGCCGGTGATTTCGGTGATGCCGGCGATGCCAACGGTTCAGGCGATTCTGACGGTTCCGGCGATGCCAGTGAGCAGGATGCCTTGGATTTCGGTGAACAGGACATGCTGGACTTCGACGAACCCGAACCGCTCGTGAAGATCGCGGAACCCGCCGCCGAACCGAATGAACCGAATGAACCGAATAAGCCGACCGAGTCGACCGAGCCGGGCGAACCGACCGAAGAGACTGCGACGATCATCGACGAGAACGAGGAGGATCAGTGATGACTGACAACGATATGCACATCATCGCCGACCGGTGGATGCTGGAAAGCCGCCAGGTCATCAACTGGGGCTCCTACGAGGGCTACCGCGAGTTCAAGCCGTCCATGAGCGACAAACTGCCCGTCACCCTGCTCGCGGGCGCCAGCGAATCCGGCAAATCCACGCTGGTCGACGCGCAGATCTCCCTGCTCTACCCGACCGGCACGCCCTACAATAAAGCCTCCAATTCAGGCCGATCCGAACGCAACGATTACACGTATCTGCGCGGCATGGTCGGCTCCAGCGACGGCGAAAACGGCGAAACGCCGATCTACCTGCGCGGGCGCGACGCCAATGATGCGCCGCAAGCCGTGTGGGGCGCCATCGTCGACACCTACCTGAACCGCACCACCGGAGCCGTGCTCTCCTGCGGCAAATTCCTCTACCTCGCATCCGGCGACGGGCGTGGCGAAGTGCGCAGGCAGTACATCGCCTGGGATCGAAAAATCGACCCACGTGCAATGGACCGGTTCCGCGACACGCCCTTCACCGCCACCATGCTGAAGAAAGCGTACCCGGAGTGCGATTCCTTCCTCAACGCGGAAGCCTTCCACGCGTACATCTGGCGCGAAATGGGCCTGAGCCCCGAAGCGTGCCGTCTCCTGCACAAGATCCAATCCGCCGACGCGCCGTCCAAACTCGACGACATCTTCAAGCAGGGCGTGCTCGGCGTGCCCGAAGCGCTGGAACTCGCGCGCACCACCATCGACGACTATCTGCGCTACGACGAGAACTTCCGCAGCATGGAGGAGAAAGCCAAGCGCATCGCCAAACTGCAGGACATCCAGAACCTGTATGGCGAATACGCCGAAGCATTGCAGGCCCGGCGCGAATTCGACGCGGTGAACCCCGACGACGAACAGGGCGGCGCCGCACTCGAAGCATGGGCAAGGTCCCGCATGGCCGGCGAAGTGCGTGCCGGCCTGCCCGCGGCGCAACGCGAACGCGAGGAACAGGAACGCGCCTACACCGCGGCATGCCACGACAGTGAAACCATCCAAGCCGAACTCGACGAAGTCAAAGCGAAGATCAGCGGACTCGACGACGGCACGCTGCAACGTCTCGAAAGCGAACTCGACCGTGCCCGCCGCGACGCGGAAGAGACCCGCAAGCAGCGCACAAGCGTGCAAAACCGCTTCCGGCAGGCCGGCGACACCATGCCGACCGACGAGGAACAGTGGTACGCCAAGCGCGAAGCCATCAACAACGCCATCGAATCCTACGACATCGATAAGGCGCAGCGCGAAAACCAGCGCGACGAAATCTACGACGAGGTGCGCGACTGCCGCAAGGAACGCGAAAGCCTGCAAGCCGACCTGAACCGTCAGCGCAACCAGAAAACCCGCATTACCCAAGCCATGGACGAGGCGCGCAACATGCTCGCCGAAGCCGTGGGCCTCGACCCCAAGCACCTGCCGTACGTGGCCGAACTCATGGATGTGCGCGAGGATTCCGAAACCTGGCGCGTGGCGATGAACGTCACCTACGCGCCGATCGCGCAAACCATTCTGGTCGACAAGCGCTACGAGCAAGGCTTCGCCAAGAAAGTCAGCGCCATCGACCCGCGTCTCATGATCCGCCGCACCTGGCAGTTCGTGGACACCGGCACCTCCTACGACACGGCGAGCGAAAAAGGCTGGATGTCCAGCAAACTGCGGTTCAAAGCGGGCTCCCCGTTCACCGGATGGCTTAAGGAACAGGTCGCGTCCGAACGTTTCGACGCGAAATGCGTCACCACGATCGACGACGACAACCGCGACGAACGCCAAGTGCAGACGGACGGCCAGCTGAAGTCCGGTGCGCACGGCTTCCACGGCATCAAGAACACGCACATGATCATCGGCTTCGTCAACGAACGGTACCTGACCGAGTTGCAGCGCAAGCTCGAACAGGCCATCGAAAAGCTGGCCGAGGCGACGATTCGCCACGAGCGGGCGAAACGCCAAGTGGACCTGCTGCGCGATCAGAAGGAATTGGCGAACCTCGTCTCCGACATGGAATGGTCCAAGGTCGACGTGGTCGGCGCCGAACGTGCCGTCGAGGATCTCAAAGCGCGCATCGAGGAAATCCGCAGCAACCCCGAACTCGCCGAACTGACCGCCAAGCGTGAAGGCCTGTACGCCCAGCTCGGCCAGGCCAACAGGGCCAAAGCCATGGCGGAGCTCGCACGCGACGGCGCGGCGAAAACCGTGCGCGAGGAACGTGAATGGCTCGACTCGTACGGCAGCGGCGAATTCGACGATTCGCTCATCCCCGAACACCTGTCCAACCAGCTCGCCGACGTCTACGAGGCCGCGTACGGCGTGTCCTCCAGCGAAAACCGCGCGGCGCTCATCGTGTCCGGCGCGTTCGGCGGCGGCAACGAAACATATGCGGACCGTATTCTGCGCAGCGTCGGCAACGCGATCCGCAAACGCATCGTCTCGCTCGACGATCAGGCGGGCGTGATGCGCGCCAACGTCGAGACGCGCATGGCGGATTATCTGGAAACCTACGCGCCCGACGACAATACGGTCATCGCAAGCGTGGAGGAATACCGGTTCTTCGTCGAAGAGCTTCGGAGCCTCGACATGCTCAGCACGCGCAAAGCCACGGACGAGGAGTACGTGAACAGCCTCGACAAGCTGCGCATGAGCTTCATGCAGATCGCCCGCGCCGTCGACACCGACGCGAAACGCATCGACGAACAGCTCGACCGCATCAATGCGATGCTCGAAGGCCAGCAGTTCGGCCCGCGCCACGGCAGCCTGTCAATCGACGTGGACGTGCGCAGGCCGGACCACGAGTTCGTGGGGCTGATGAAGAACACCATCGGCGACCTGACCGACTGGAAGCAGAGCGATCAGAACGATCCTGCGGCCACGCGCAAAATGTTCGCCAAGTGCCGTCCGCTCATCGAACGGCTGCAGCAGGAGCTCGGCCAGGTGCGCGACACGAACGGCATCAAGAGCTACGGGGCGAAGAACCTCGACCCGCGCTGCCGCTGCTCGTTCTACGCGATCGTCAAGCATGAGGACGGGCCGGACGAGCGCATCACCTCGACCGGTGGGCGTTCCGGCGGCGCATTGCAGGAGCTGACCTCGTTCATCTACGGTGCGGCGTTGATCTACCTGCTGGGCGGCGACGTGACCGGACAGCCGACCTACACCACGCTGTTCCTCGACGAGGCGCTCATCAAGGCCGACGGCCGGTACACGCAGCGTGCGCTGAGCGTGCTGCCGAAGCTCGGCTTCCAGGTGATCGTGTCCGCGCCGGAAAGCAAAACCGCCGAGATCCTCGAAGTGGCGACCAAGGCGTACGTGGCGTACAAGGACGCGTCGGACGGGCACTCCTATCTGCAGGAGATCACCTCCGACGAGATCGACCGTCTCGAATCCGAAATCGCCGCCGATATGGATGCCGCGTCCGGTTCGGATGACGCGGGCGATACGAGTGGTGAGTGACGCTGCCGGTGCTGCCAGCGTTGCCAGCGGAAACGAAGCGGCGTGACGCGGGCGGCCTGAGCGGCGTTGACGATGTGACGGCCGATGGTGTCGGCGAGGCTGATGGCACGGTTGGAACGGTCGACGCGGCAGACCATGCGTCGGTTGTGCGTCAGTTGTGCGTCGGAAGGCGCTACTTCGCTTATGCATGGCAGATTCAGGCCTTCCATGGCGGCTAAGTGGCTTATGTATGGCACCGAAACCGGGATATGGCGAGTACGGGGCTTGGAATCGCAGCGCCCGTACTTGCGGTTTCGCCTATCTGGTGCCATATATAAGCCACCTAGTAATTTCCAAACCCCCGAATCTGCCATACATAAGCGAAATAACTGTTCCATCCGTTTCACAAGTGCCCCGGTGCCGGCACATCGCCGATATCCCCGGCGCATCGACACGAGGAACGGCCACAAGTAATCGTGCGAAGAGGCACGGGATCGGAGCGTGAAATGAAGTGGAACATCGGTGACTTGTCGGGAACCGACGCGCAGGTGAAGACGAACATCGGCAAACAGCTCAGGGCGTTCGTCGAACAGTATCTCGACAAGCAGCGTTTTGCGCTCTTTCAGGTCTGGCCCTACACGGTACGCGCCCCGCAACCCTCCAAAAGCGAATTCGAAAACGATTCGAACACATACATCACCATCACGAAAGTCTTACGGCAATGGGCGCAATCGCACGATTGCCAGTATACGGAGGTTTTCCGGCTGCAAGGGGCGAACTGCGGCAAAACAACCCTCGTGAAGGACATTGCCGTGCCGGATGAGCGCACGGCATTGCGTATTGCCGGCAGGGAATGCGCGAGCCGCTACCGAATCACGCGGCGGCGGTTGCGCTGCCTGCGGGAGGAGTTCAACGCTTCCGATGAGGCGGTCGTCAAAGTCATTCGGAAACTCGATGATGCAACAGATCTCGATTTCGATCTGGTGCGTCAGGCGGCGCACTATTTCGCGGAACATGATGCATCGGGCATGAGCCCACGCGCAGTGCCGATACCCGGATTCTCCACCAAATGGCTGGGTGGCAAAAGCTCCGAGCGGCGCAAGGCGATCTGCCTGTTGCTGGGGCGTGACGCACTTGACTTCAAGGAGCGGCCGGGGGAGATTCGATTGCGTTACCTCGATCCCGCCCACCGCGGATACCCGGATCTGTATGTCACCGAGCCGTGGTCCAACGCCGATTGCGCAGGATTCGACTATGCGGTGATTGTGGAGAACAAGGACACGTATCAGGAAATGCCGGAGATTGAGAACGGTCTATGCATATTCGGCAATGGTAGGGCGGCGAACCGTATCGCGGCGCTGCTGCCGTGGATCGCAGACATACCGCATGTCGTCTACTGGGGTGACATGGATGCGGACGGATTGGAGATTCTTTCGGAAGTGCGGGAATCGGGAATCGACTGCGAATCCCTGTTCATGGATGTTGAATCCTGTACGCGGTACGAACGGTTCGGCACCGCGTATACGCCGAAGGGTGAACGACTGAAACTGCGCAATCCCGCGGAGGTTCCGGGTTTGCGCGAGGATGAGCGGGCGTTGTATGAATCGTTATGTTCCGGGGAGGGAGTGAATTATCTGCGCATCGAACAGGAACGCATTCCCATCGTGGACGCCGTCGAGCGGCTACGGGCATTCGGCTTTCCCGTCGCCGGATGATTGCGCGACTACGTGATGGTGCCCGTGGCGATGGGGGGGGGGGGAGAGAGATGGCTGCGCTTCGGCGTGGACGTATGCCCATTACAGGGCGGAAGGGCGCTACTTCGCTTATGCATGGCAGATTTGGTGGTTCGGAAATTACTAGGTGGCTTATATATGGCACCAGATAGGCGAAACCGCGGGTACGGGCGCTGCGATTCCAAACCTCATACTCGCCATATCCCGGTTTCGGTGCCATACATAAGCCACTTAGCTGCCGAGGAAAGCCCGAATCTGCCATACATAAGCGAGATATCCCGTTTCGCTGCCGTTTTGCCACCGTTCCGCGGCGAACGCGCCGGCGATGGAACGGGCTGAGGTGCCCGGACTGCGTAAAACGGCGTAAAAGGGGAGATGCTGCCGGGGCTGGCGTGGGCTACGATGGCCAAGGATCGCCGAATCGTGACGAAATCGAAGGAGTAGGGCATGAAATTGGACAAGTACGCGGTGTTCTGCATGTTCGGCATGATGCTGGCGGTGTGTTCGCTGGTGTTCGGCATCATGGGCAAGGCGATCGTGGCCGGATCGTTCGGACTGGCGACCGGCGGCGTCTGCTTCGGCATGCTGCTGTTGAGCAAAATGCCTGACGAATCCGCCGTCTCCAACGGCAGCGACACCGATTCCGCAAGCAACGCCGACGCGGATGCGGACGAGCGCTGAGCCGCTCCGTTCGGTGCCACGCCATCCATGGGCAACGGAATCACCGGAAGCACCCGGAGCGCATCCCGTCATAGTCTTCGCCCAAGGCTATACTTGGCGCGGTTAAGATAGTTTTCCATGTTTGGAGATAACGCATATGGCATTCGGCACTGAGCCCACCCCCACCGGACTGGCGACTCCGTCTA
Organism: Bifidobacterium merycicum DSM 6492; assembly: GCF_900129045.1. GTDB lineage: Bacteria > Actinomycetota > Actinomycetes > Actinomycetales > Bifidobacteriaceae > Bifidobacterium > Bifidobacterium merycicum. Next base: position 10,671 of record NZ_FQTX01000002.1, read on the forward strand.
TCGACGATTTGATGAAGCACGCCGATTCCAAGTACGCACTGGCGATTTTCGCTGCGAAGCGCGCACGTCAGATCAACTCCTACTTCACCCAGCTCAACGAAGGACTGCTGCAGAACGTCGGCCCGCTGGTCGAGTACCAGAGCCAGGACAAGCCGCTGTCTATCGCCTTCCGTGAGATCGACGAAGGCCTGCTGGAGGAAACCCTCGGCGAGGATGATCTGACTGAAGGCAACTGATCGCTTTTTGTAAGAAACGTTAGGGTCTGCGCTGGTTCCCATGCCGGCGCAGACCCTTTGCTATAGTCGGCATGACGGTATGCCGAAGCCGGTGTTCCCCCATGTGCTCCGAACATGTTCCCATGAGAATGCTCCGGCCGATTCATGCCCGAAAAAAATAAGAAAACCAAACGTATCATTGTGCCTCGCCCAAGAGCGGGGCGATAAGTCCGAAAGAGGGATGATATGACTGAAAAGCGGCTTATTTCCGCCGAATCCGTAACCGAAGGCCACCCCGATAAGGTGTGCGACCAGATTTCCGACGCCATTCTCGACGACTTGCTGAGGCAGGATCCGTCGTCCCACGTCGCGGCCGAGGTGAGCGCCGCGACCGGCACGTTCATGGTGTTCGGCGAGGTGAGCTCCGAAGGCTATGTGGATGTTCAGGCGAAGGTGCGCGAAACGCTGCGCCGCATCGGCTACACCAGCTCCCAGGTCGGCCTTGACGCCGATTCCTGCGGCGTGCTGGTCGCGCTGGTCGAGCAGAGCTCCGAAATCAACCAGGGGGTGGCGCGTCTGAGCGCCGAACAGGAGTCCGCAGCCAGCCGTGAGGAACGCTACGAGGCGCAGGGTGCCGGCGATCAGGGTGTGATGTTCGGTTATGCGACCGACGAAACCGACGTGTACATGCCGCTGCCGATCTACTTGGCGCATCGTCTCGCCTATCGTCTGGCCCAGGTTCGCCACGAGGGCATCGTCCCGCATCTGCGCCCGGACGGCAAGACCCAGGTCACCATCGAATACGACGACGATGACAAGCCGGTGCGCGTGGATACCGTGCTGATTTCCACGCAGCATGACCCCGAGGTCACCCAGGCGTGGCTCGCCGACCAGCTCAAGCAGCATGTGATCGACCCGGTGCTCGCCGACGTGTTGGGCGATACGGTTCGTCACGACGATTACCGCGAACTGGTGAATCCGACCGGTTCCTTCGTGCTCGGCGGCCCCGCGGCCGATGCCGGTCTGACCGGTCGCAAGATCATCGTCGACACCTATGGTGGCGCGGCCCATCATGGCGGTGGCGCGTTCAGTGGCAAGGATCCGTCCAAGGTGGATCGTTCCGCCGCCTACGCGACCCGTTGGGTGGCGAAGAACATCGTGGCAGCCGGCTTGGCGCATCGTGTGGAGGTGCAGGTCGCGTACGCCATCGGCGTGGCCGACCCGGTGAGCGTGAACGTGGAGACCTTCGGTACCGAGATCGGTGTGACGCGCGATCAGATCGCCGCCGCAGTGCGCACGGTGTTCGATCTGCGCCCGGCAGCGATCATCGACGAACTCGACCTGAAGCGCCCGATTTACGAGAAGACCGCGGCATACGGCCATTTCGGCCGCATCGACGTCGAATTCCCGTGGGAGCGCCTCAACAAGATCGATGAGCTCAAGGCCGTCATCGCGCAGGCCTGAGTGCGGCTCCGGCTTGGATGTGAATTCGGCTTGGGACTGAACTCGGTCTGGGTTTGAGTCCGGCTTGAGAGTGAGTCCGTCTTGGGATTGAATCCGCCTTGAGCCCAGCCGCGAACCCAAGCCGACGCATCCGAACGAAACACGCCGCCACGCGACCCTAATCCGGTTGCGCGGCGGCGTTTCCATACCCACGCCCGCCCGCATGCCCGCCGCTTCGCAACCAGCGCACTTATAGTGGAACCATGAGTTACGAGGATGCGGAGCAGTTGGCGCTCGACGGGTTGGCCCCGCGCAAGCGCCGCTCTCGCGCGTCCAGACACACCAAGGCCAGCGTGGATCCGGTCGTGCGCGTGGTATTGGATATCCAGGCCGCGCATTTGGGGCAGACCTTCGACTATCTCATCGACGAGAAGGATTCCGAATATGCCTTGCCGGGCGCGATGGTGCGCGTGCGATTCGGCGGGCAGCGCGTCAATGGCATCATCTGGGAGCGCACGGCCACCAGCGAAGTGCCCGCTGCATCGCTGCGCTACGTGGAACGCGTGTTCGTCGGGGGAGTGCGCGTATCCGAAGCGTTGCGGCGCGACATCACCGCCATAGCCGAAGCCTACGGCGGCACCCGTGCCAACATCCTGCGCCTCGCGATCCCGCCCCGCGTGGCGAAAGTCGAACAGGAACAGCGGCTTACGGCCTCGTTCGGCCGCGCCGGCATCACGCCGCCACGGTTGAACGAGGCTGCGGGCCGGGCGTTCGAAACGATGATCGGTTCGTATGATGCCGGCGTGCGCGACCTGCGTTCGGCTTTGCACGGCAACGCGTTCCGGGCGTTCATCGTCGACCCGCTGCCGGGCATCGCCTCGGCCGCGCGGGCATTGGCTTGGATGGCCGTGGAATCGTTGGCCGCAGGGCATGCCGCGGTGACGGTGCTGCCGGACGCGCGTGAAACCGATCTCATGATGCGTGAACTGGAAGCGTTCGGACTGCGGCGGTTTGCGCGCAACGGTTCGGAAACCGGCGGATGGGCCGGCGACGTCGCCGTCCTCACTGCCGCACTGCCCCCAGCCGACCGCTACCGCGCATGGCTCGCCATCGCCACGGGCAGCGTGAAATGCGTGATCGGCACCCGCGCCGCCATGTACGCGCCGGTGGAAGGGCCGGCATTGTTCGCGATCATGGACGACGCCGCCTACCAGCAGGCCGACGGCATGGTCCCCTACGCCCAAGGGCGCGGCGTGATGCGCCTGCGTGCGCGACTGCACGGTGGCACGTTCGTGGCGCTCGCCAACGCGCGCAGTCCGCTGAGCCAATGGGAGCTGGAATGCGGTGGAGCTGGCAGAATAGGCGGAACCGGCTGGAATGCCGGTGGACGCGGCATCGACGTGAACAGCGCGGTGAGCGGCCCCAGCGTGGCGATCCGCCCGCTGCCCAGCGTGCTCAAAGACGCCACCCCCTGGGTGCGATGGCTGAACCGCGACGAGCTCGCACGTCTCGCCGACCCGTCGATCGGCGCACGCGTGCCGCACACCGCGGTCAACAACATCCGTCAGGCGCTGCGCTCCGGGCCGGTATTGTTCTCCATTCCCGCCGACGGCGTGGCTGAGGCGCTGAGCTGCGCGAACCCGAAATGCCTGCGTCAGGCCAGATGCGCACGGTGCACAGGCCCGTTGCAGCGGGTGCATACCACCGGCGCAGGTGCAGGCAGTGGTGCCGACGCGCCGCGATGCCGCTGGTGCGGTTTCGCCGCCGTGAATTGGCGATGCCGGTACTGCCATTGCGATCGCCTGCGCGTGGTGCATGTCGGCGCGGCCGGTACCGCCGACGAGCTGCGCGGCCTGTTCCGTGGCGTGCCGGTCCTGCTGTCCAGCCCGAGCCAGCCGAACGGTCCGATTGAGGTCATCGATAACAGGCCCGTCATCGTGATCGCGACTCCGGGCGCCGAACCGCGCATCCGCGTATCCGGAGGCGACACGAACGGCGTGAATGGCATGAAGGGCATGAAGGGCGTGAATGATGCAAATGGCGCGAATGGCGGCAGGAACGCCAACACGCCGTACGGCTCATACGCGTCCGTCGCCATCCTCGACGCATGGAACAGCCTGTACAAGCCGGGCCTCGACGCGCGTGTGGATACGCTCGCCTCATGGATGCGGGTGGCATCGCTGTGCGCACCGCGTACGCGCGGAGGACAGGTGCTGCTGCTCGGCGAAACATATCCGGCCATCGCCCAGTCGCTGATGCTCTGGGATTCCTCCATCCTCGCCAAGCAGGAGTTGGCGGAACGTCTCGGCACGGGCATGCCGCCCGCGGCGGCGGTCGCTTGCGTGTGGGGGCGTGCCGAATCGGTGCGTGTCGCCTTGGAGCGTATCGGCGTGATCGGCGGCGACATGGCGGTATGCCCGGCTCCACGCGCCGCACAAGCGGGTTTCGCCCAAGGGGAGATGATCGCCGCAACCGGTGGGGGAACGCCGTCCGGTCGCGGCGATGACGGCATGGTGAACTTCGACATGGAATGGCCGGGACTGCTTGGCCCGGTGCCGATTGCCCAGCCGCGCACGTTGAACGCGCGCGAGCTGGAAGCGACCGCCGATCGTGTCAAGGCCGTGGTGCGCGTGCCGTACGCGCGACGCGAGGAGCTGGCGAAACGGTTGAAACACGAGGTCGCACGCCATGTCGCCTCACGCGAGTTCGGCGAACTGCGATTCCAACTCGACCCGAAGGATCTCATCTGATGTTCCCGCCGCCGCATGTGATACGCGCCACAGCCGCGTCACGGCGCGTCATGCGGCATAATGAATGCGGAAAACGGACGGTGGCCAGCGGTACGTCCGGCCGGAAACGACAATGCGAGGCAAGGAGCGGACGATGAAGGGTTGGCCCGGAGAACCGGACATGGAATACGACGTGCTCATGGCACAGGGCGAAGCCGCCGTGAACGCGGGCAAGCCGATCACCGACGTGATCTTCGACTTCGGCAACGTGCTGCTGTACTGGGAACCTTCCGCGGTGCTCATCCCACGGTACAGTGCGGAAACCATCGAACAGTTCCTCGACAACGACATCTCCGGCTTCTACGACGCCAACGACCGCATGGATGCCGGCGCCACGCCCGAGGAGGGCATCGCGTGGATGCGCGAGACCCACGGCGACGAGTGGGCCGATATTCTCACGTATTACCTTGAGAACTTCGAGGATTCCCTCACCGGCGTGGTGCCGGGCGCCCGCGTGCTCATCAACGATCTCAAGGCGGCGGGCATCGGCGTGTGGGGCCTGTCGAACTGGGAGAAGGAGCTGTACCCGATCGCCGAACGTACCACGCCGATCCTGCGCCAGCTGGACGGCAAAGTGGTGTCCGGGTATGTGAGGCTGCGCAAGCCCGACCGCGCGATCTATGAGAAGGCGTTGGAAGAGTTCGGCATCGGTGCCGAAGGCGCGGTGTTCGTGGACGACAAGGCGATGAACATCGTCGGCGCGAACAACGCGGGTATTCGCGGCATCCGGTTCCGCGATCCGGTGAAGCTGCGTGAGCTGCTGATCGCCAACGGTGTGGCCATCCCTGACGTTCAGTGAGTTTTTCAGTGAGTTTTCCGGGGCGGCTTTTACGGCTTCCAGTCGCAATGCCGACCGTTAAGCCGCCAACAACTGCCCGGGCGCACGGGTCCGCTGCGCCATCTTGCTTATATATGGCGGATTCCGGGGTCCCGATTGCGCTAGGTGGCTTATATATGGCACCCAAAACGAGATATCCCAAGTATGGACGGTGGAATACCAAGGATGCTACTTGCGATTTCGCCGTTTACGTGCCATATATAAGCCACTTGGCTGTTTGAAGGCCACGGAATCCGCCATATATAAGCGAGATGATAAGCGAGACGGCACAACGCCCAGCGGAGAAGGGTCGATGCCGGGCCAATATACTCGTGCTTGGAGCGTAAACCGACGCGTCGCGTCGAAGGACCGCGCAAGGTAGGAACCTATAAGCGACAGTCGCGTGGCGGGAAATCCGCGGACACATGCGACAGCGGAACAAGGAGAATAACATGACGTTGAGATTGCTGTTTGCAGGCACACCCGAAGTGGCAGTGCCGTCGTTGCGTGCCTTCGCGGCCGATCCCCGGTTCGAGGTGGTTGGTGTACTCACCCGCCCGGATGCGCCGGTGGGGCGTGGACGCAAGCTCGCGCCGAGCCCGGTCAAGGCCGCGGCGACGGAACTCGGCATCCCCGTATTCACCGACAAGCCGCGCGATCCGGAGTTCCTTAACACTCTTGCCGAGCTCAACGCCGACATCGCCGCCGTCATCGCCTACGGTAACATCCTGCCCAAGGCCGTGCTCGATGCGGTGCCGCTGGGCTGGTACAACCTGCATTTCTCCAATCTGCCGAAATGGCGCGGCGCGGCTCCGGCGCAGCGTGCCATCTGGGCGGGCGACGCCACCACGGGCGCCGACGTGTTCAAAGTGGGTGAGGGGCTCGACGACGGTCCGGTGATCGCCTCCATGACCGTCGAACTGACCGGCCGCGAAACCTCCGGCGAACTGTTGGAACGACTGGCGGACGAGGGTGCGCCGATGTACGTGGACGCGCTGGCCCAAGTGGGCGACGGCACCGCGACATTCACGCCGCAAGCCCACGAGCAGGCCGAATACGCGCACAAGATCAGCGTGGAGGACGCGCATATCGTGGTCGGCGACACGGTCGAAGCCATCGATCGTCAGATCCGTGCGTGCACGCCGAATCCGGGAGCTTGGGCCGAACTGCACGCCACGGGTGACGCAGGGGAGTCGATCACCCTGCATGTGTTGGGCGCCATCCCGGCGAATATGGAACGTCCGAACGTGCCGGCCGATTTGAAGCCGGGCGAGTTGCGGGCTGGCAAGAAGAACGTGTGGATGGGCACCGGCAGCACGCCGTTGGAACTGCTGGAAGTCAAGGCGCAGGGCAAGAAGGCCATGCGTGCCGCGGATTGGGCGCGTGGCGCCCGCCTCGCCGAAACCGCGTATCTCGACTGAACCCGTAGAGGAGAAATGGCCCGAAACACCCGTTTCGGGCCAGCCTCAGTTCAGGAAATCGAGCACCAAGCGCAGGTCGCGCGTCGTGATCGCCGCGGGAGCGGCATCGCGCGTCTTCGGCTTCGCGCAGAACGCGATGCCGAGCCCCGCTTCAAGAATCATGGGGATATCGTTCGCCCCGTCACCCATAGCCACGGTCTGGCTCATCGGCAGTCCCAGTTCGCTCGCCCAGGCGTGCAGCGAATCCAGCTTCACCTGCTTGGTCACGATGTCGCCCAACACTTTGCCGGTGAGCACGCCGTCGCGCGTTTCCAAGCGGTTGGCCAAACGGTAGTCGATATGCGCATCATCCGCCAAACGGTCCACGACCTCATGGAATCCTCCCGACACCACGCCGACCTTCCAGCCGTGCGCGTGCAGCGTGTCGATCAGCTCATGCGCGCCGTTCGTGAAATGGATACGCCGGTACACCTCGTCGAACACGGAAACCGGCAGACCCTCCAACAGCGCCACGCGTGCACGCAGCGCCTCGCGGAAGTCCAGCTCGCCGCGCATCGCCTGCTCGGTCACGCGGGCGATCCTCTCGCCGCAACCGGCGGCATCGCCCAACTCGTCGATCACTTCCTCATCGATCAACGTGGAATCGACATCCATCACCAGAAGACCGGGACGGTCGAGGGACGGCTTGGCGGATGCGGTGCTGGCGGGCGAAACGGGTGAAGTCATGCTTTCGATTGTGGGAAAACGTTGGGACAAACACTGGGACAAATGCCGCCGAACGGGCCGCTGAAGCCGTACGGTAGTACGTACGACGGTGGTACGTACGGTAGCGGTATGCGCGACGAACGACGTCGGCGGGCGCAGGGACATGGAAAGGACGCACTCATGGATGATCGCAGGCAGGATGACTTCAACGCCGAGCAATCCGCTCAGGCGCTCGCGCAGGCGAACGACCAGCTGAAAGCCAAGAACCATGCGCTGGCCGAGGCCCTGACCCGCGCGGGCAAGGAACTGAACAAGGCCCGCGCCCAACTCGCGCAGCTGGCCCAACCGCCCATGACCTTCGCCACCATGGTGCGCGTCGAATCGTCCCGCACCGACGAATACGGCGTACAGCACGCTTCGGCCGAGGTGATCGCCGGCACGAGGCGCATGATCGTGCCGGTCGCTGCCAACTTCAACGTCGCCAGACTCGCCGCGGGCAACACGGTGCTGCTCAACGAATCGATGGTGCTGGTCGACCAGCGTGCCGCCGACGACGTGGGCGTGGTGCGCACCATCACGCAAGTGCTCGACGACGGGCGCCTGCTGGTGCGTGACGCCAGCGGAGCCCTCACCGCGGTACGCCGCTCGTCCGAACTGGCGCTCGCCAAACTGTCCAACGGGCAGCGCGTGCTCGTGGAACCGTCCGCCCGTCTGGCCATCGGCCTGCTGCCGCAGGAGGACGATCTCGATCTGGTGCTTGAGGAAATCCCCGACGTCACCTTCGACGACATCGGCGGCCTCGACGCCCAGATTGAACGCATCCGCGACGCCGTCCAACTGCCGTTCCTGCATCGTGGACTGTTCGAACGTTACAATCTGCGCGCCCCGAAGGGCGTGCTGCTGTACGGTCCTCCCGGCAACGGCAAAACGCTTATCGCCAAGGCCGTGGCGCATGCACTCGCCGCTGAATCCGGCGCGGGCGGCGGCGTGTTCCTCTCGGTGAAGGGCCCGGAACTGCTCAATAAATACGTGGGCGAGTCGGAGCGTCTCATCCGTCTGATTTTCGCCAGGGCACGCGAGCGCGCGGCGGATGGCCGGCCGGTGGTGGTGTTTATCGATGAGATGGATTCGCTGCTGCGCACGCGCGGTTCGGGCGTGTCCTCGGATGTGGAGACCACGATCGTGCCGCAGTTCCTCACCGAGCTTGACGGCGTGGAATCGTTGGATAATGTGATGGTGATCGGCGCGTCCAATCGTGTGGACATGATCGATCCGGCCGTGCTGCGTGCCGGTCGTCTCGATGTGAAGATCCGCGTCGACAGGCCGTCCGCCGAATCTGCGGTGGCGATTGTGCGGCATTATCTCACCGACGATCTGCCGTTGCGGCAGGGGATGGATGCTTCCGCGCTTGCGGCGGTGCTGGTGCGTGACATCATGGCCAGGTCCGCGCGGCGTGAGCTTGCGCAGGTGCGTGATACGAACGGGCGTTGGCGTGGGTTGTTCCTTGCGGATGTGGTGTCCGGCGCGAGCCTGAAGAACATTGTCGACCGTGCCAAGACGCGTGCGGTCAAGGCTTCGATTGAGACGGGCGGGCAGGTCGCGTTGGATGCGGATCTGCTGGCCGCGGCGGTGGATGACGAGTTCCGTGAGACGCGTGATGCGCTGCTTGACGCGGATCCCGAGCAGTGGAGCCGTGTCAACGGGTTCGAAACGGGCAGCATCACCGCCATCAGACAGGTTCCGGAAACGGAAGCGGAACGTGCGTAGGAGCCTGACTCGGCTGGAAAGGACAGGGGAACGATCATGAGCGTGTTGCGTGTGATGGGCACGGAGACGGAGTATGCCGTGTCGCAGGTTGGTGCGGCGCATTATCAGCCGGTGCGGCTGTCGTTCGATGTGGTGGGTGCGGCTGCGGATACGCGCACGAGGCATATTCGCTGGGATTACCGGCAGGAGGATCCGGTGAACGATGCGCGTGGCACGCGTCTGGATCGCGCCGCCGCCCGGCCGGAGATGCTCACCGACTCCCCGCAGCTTAACATCGTCAATGTCATCGCCCCCAACGGCGGGCGCATTTATGTCGATCACGCGCACCCCGAATATTCCGCGCCGGAGACCGTCGACCCGTTCCAGGCGGTCGCCTACGACCATGCGGGCGACCGTCTCATGTTGGCCGCCGTGTGTCAGGCCAGCCATGTCACCGGCCATGTCATCGCATTGCATCGTAACAACGTGGATGGCAAGGGTGCCAGCTGGGGTACGCATGAGAATTACATGATGCTGCGGCGTGTACCGTTCGACGACGTGGCGGGCCTGATGACCGCGCATTTCATTTCACGTCAGATTTGGGCGGGTTCGGGTCGCGTCGGTGTCGGCGAGCGCAGCGAGGAGCCGGGTTATCAGCTCAGTCAGCGTGCCGATTACATTCACGCCAAGATCGGTTTGCAGACCACATTCGACCGTCCGATCATCAATACGCGCGACGAATCCCATTCCACGGGCGAATACCGGCGTCTGCACGTGATCGTGGGCGACGCGAACCGCATGGATGTGCCTCAGGCGTTGAAACTCGGCGTGACCAGCATGCTGCTGTGGATGCTCGAACATGCGGATGAGGCCGGATTCGACGTGCACGGACTTATCGAGGGACTGCGCTTGGCAGATCCGGTCGAAGCCATGCATACCGTGTCGCATGATCTTGGGTTGGAAGCCGAGCTGCCGTTGGAGCATGGCGGAAGCATAACCGCCTGGCAGATGCAGGTGCGGTTGCGCGGCGCGGTGTATGCGGTCGCGTCAATGGTGCTCGGCACCGATACCAAGGGCGAACCGGCATGGGAGGACCGGCAGACGCGCAACATCATGGCCATGTGGGGGCAGGCGCTCGCCGACATCGCGGCGATCCGGCATGCCTCCGACGATGAGCGTCTTGCCATGCGTGCCGAGGCGGGGCGTGTGGAGTGGCTGTTCAAATGGCAGTTGCTGGAGCGGATGCGTCGCAGGCTCGGCGGTGCCGACTGGTCGGATCCGCGTCTGGCCGCCATCGATCTGCGGTGGGCGGCGCTCGACCCGGCGGAGTCCATTTATGCCAAGGTCGAATCGAAGACCGAGCGTGTGGTGGATGATCAGGGACTTGACCACGCCGCGTCCGCCGCGCCGGAGGAGACTCGCGCCTGGCTGCGTGCGGAGCTGGTTCGGCGGTTCCCTGATGAGATCGTGGCTGCCAGCTGGTCGCATATCACGGTGCGTAGGCCGGAAGCGTTGCGCGATACGCTCGACAACGTGTATGGCAACGCTTCCGCGGAACGGGTGCGGGCGGTCGGCCGGGATGGCCTCGTCGATCTCGACATGTCCGATCCGCTCGCTTTCGGCGCGGCTCGGACCCGTGACGCGCTGGAACATGCAGGCAGCGCGTCTCAGGCTCTCGGCGCAATCTCCGGGCGTAGTTAGAATGTGCACTATGACACAAGAGAATCTACGCGAACTGGCGATGAAGGTCGTCGAAACGGCCAAGGCGGCGGGCGTCCACGCTCTGCAGGATCAGTTGAACTCACATGGCAGCGTGATCACACACGGCGAGGGCGGTCAGCGTTTCGCCGGCGAAGTGGATAACAGGCTGCTGCGATACGTGTCGGGCCGTCTTGCGGATATCAATCATTTCGACGGTTTCTGGCAGACCCGCCCGGCGGAAAGCCATCCGGGGCAGCGCTACTGGTGCGTCGGCAAGCTTGACGGTTCCATCAACTACGTGCGCAACATGAGCGAATGGGCCGTCACCATCTCCCTGTTCGAATTCAATTGGGAGGGGTCGGCTCAGCCGATTCTCGGCGTCGTGCACGCCCCCGCATTGGGCGAGACGTATGTGGCGGTGCGCGGCGGCGGCGCGGTGCGCATCCGTAACACGCAGCTCGGCGAGAAACGCGAGAAGGTCGTACCGTCCGTCACCCCCAATCTTGAGGGATCCGTAGTGAGTTTCGGCATGTCGTACCTTCCCGGCGAATCCGATCGCGCTCTGGCCGCGGTGGCGGCGTTGGCCGGGCATCATCCCGCCGACGTCAAGCGTGTCGGTCCCGCGTCGCTCGACCTGTGCAAGGTCGCGGATGGCACGTATGACGCGTATTTCGAGCCCGCACTGCACGATTGGGATGTGCCGGCGATTTCCGCGGCAGCCGTGGTGGTCTGGGAGGCGCAGGGTGCGTTGCACCGTTGGGACGGCAGTGACATCCACTGGCGTCAGAACAACGACATCGTATGTACCAACGGGCTGATCGACCGCGAGCTCAAGCCGATCCTCACCCAGCACTGACCCACCAGCACTGATCCATCGGACACCATTGGGTTCCATCGGACTCCATCGGGACGTCAGAACTTCATCAGAACATCAAGGAAGTGACCAATCATGCCACAGCAGTTCCAGCAGACGCAGCATGAGGAGCAGCAGTCGGGCGGCGAGGATCAGGTTCTTGCCTCCGGCGCCGCACAGCAGCAGGAGGACTTCGATGTCCTCGATTCCGTGCTCGACGATATCGAATCGACGTTGGAGACCAGCGCCGAGGATTACGTGTCGAGCTTCGTGCAAAAAGGCGGCGAGTGATGCCTCAGCTGCGTGACAGCAGCACCCGCGCCATGCATGAGCGTACCGGTATGCGCGACGGATTCGAACGTATCTTCGGCATCGAAACTGAATACGGCGTATCCGTCACGGGTGCCGATAAAGCCGTGGACGCCGGTCAGGTGGCCATGACGATGTTCCAGCCGGTCGTGTCGCGGGCGAGATCCACCAACACGTATCTGGACAACGGTTCACGCCTGTACTTGGACGTCGGCTCGCACCCGGAGTATGCCACCGCCGAGGCGGCCGACCCCATGGACGCGCTCGAACAGGATCTCGCTGGTGAACATATCATGCGGCGTCTCGCCTTGGATGCGCAGCACCGTCTGCGTGCCGGTCATGGCGACCATGCCACGATCCACGTGTTCAAGAACAACGTCGATTCCGCCGGGCATGCGTTCGGCTGCCATGAGAATTATCTCGTGCGCCGTTTCGTGAATCTTGAACTCATCGAGGAGCAGCTGTTGCCGTTCCTCATCACCCGTCAGCTGTATACGGGTGCGGGGCGGTTCGCCGAGTCGGGTTTCCAGATCACGCAGCGTGCCGACTTCCTTGACGAGGCCGTCTCATCCGCCACCACGCGGGCGCGCCCCATGATCAACACCCGTGACGAGGCGCATGCCGATCCTGAATCCTACCGGCGTCTGCATGTGATCATCGGTGATTCCAACCGTTCGCAGTGGGCTACGTGGCTGAAGCTCGCCACCACGCATCTGGTGCTGTGCGTGATCGAGGATGCCGTGCGGCGTGGTGTTCCCTCCGGGTTCGAGGGGCTTGCTTTGGCCGACCCCACCGAGGCGAATCGCACCGTGAGTCGTTTCCTGGATGACCCGGAAGCCGGATTGGCTGTCAAGGGTGCGGATGGTGAAGCAAACGGTCGCACGTTGACGGCCATGCGGATCCAGCGCCGGTATTTCGACGTGGTCGAAGCGTTCGTGCATGAACATGGCGACGCAATCGCCGCTGGATTGCCGCGTACTTCGCCCGAAGCGATTCTCGACGCATGGCGTTGGGCGTTGGATGCGTTGGAGCGTGGGGATATGGCCGCGCTCGCGCAGCGTGTGGATTGGGCGGTGAAATACCGGTTGGCGGAGGCGGTGCGCCGCCGTAAACCGCAGGTTTCCCGCACCGCGTTGGAGCGTCTGGAATTGGAGTACCATGATGTGGCCAACGGTCGCCTGTACGGTTCGCTGGTCGCACACGGCCAGTTGAGGCGGATCGCCGACCGGGATGCCGGCGACAAGGCGGTCGATACGCCGCCGCAGGGCACCCGTGCCGCGCTGCGTGGGCGGTTCGTGCGTGTCGCCCGCGAGGCGAACGCGCAATTCTCCTGCGATTGGACCACGTGCACGCTGGCCAGTCCGGTCCGGCGCGAGGCGGTGCTGCTCGACCCGTTCGACGCGCACTCCACTGCGGAGTTCACCGCGCTGATGGATGCGCTGCGCGGCGAGGCTGGCGGAGTCCGGTGAGACTAGCGAGACATGTGAGGCATAAGCAAACCCCCCGTCCGACATCGGGCGGGGGGTTTGCTTATCTATGGCGCGAGATCACTTCTCGGTGACAGCCTTCTTCAGCAGGGAGCCAGCGGAGATGCGCACGCCGTAGGTGGCGGGGATCTCGATGGTTTCGCCGGTACGCGGGTTGCGACCGGTGCGGGCGGCGCGCTTGACGCGCTCAGCGGAGAACAGACCGGTCAGCTTCAGGCCTTCGCCGGACTTCATAGCCTCGACGAACACATCCTGGAAAGCGTTGACGGCAGCTTCAGCCTGAGCCTTGGTCAGGTTGGACTTCTGAGCAATCTTCGAGACGAGATCAGACTTGTTGTATGCCATAAGTGTCCTTCTTTATCCGGGGATGACTCCGCCAGGAGTGCATCCGTTTGTGACATGTAAGATATTAGCGCACGAACCCGCCAAATACCGCATTATGACAACGTTTTTCCGTGTTTTTCTCCCGTTTTGGGCAAAAATGTGAGGCTTATGTGGCAAGTTCGCATGATTGGACGGGTTTCCTCAGATGAGATCATGGCGATCCAGCCATTTCATGGCCAGAGCACCCAGCGGGATGCGCAGCCAGTAGAACACCACGCGATGCAGCAGCGTGGCGGACAACGCGACGCCCTGCGGAACACCGACCGCCACGAACGCGAAGGTGAGCGCCGCTTCCACGCCGCCCAAGCCGCCCGGCGTGGGGACCGCGGAACCGAGCGCGTAGGCGAGCATGAACACGAAAATCGTTTCGATGGGGTTCATATGCACGCCGAACGCGAGCAGTGCCGCCCAGAACGCCAGACCGGTGGCGATGTTCTGCAACGCGCCGCCGCCGATGCTGACCGTCAATTCGGTCGGCTGATTGAGCACGTTGACCAGCTGCGTGAAATATCGTTTCGCCATGGGCGCAAAACGTTGCGTCACCACATGCCGCAGTGGCGGAATCATCATGGCGATGGCCAATACCGCGCCGACCGCGCCGAGCGCGATCACCAGGGTGTTCGTGGGAATGCTGCCGGACAGCGTGTGCTTGCCGGTGAACAGGCCGATGAGAATCAGCAACGCGAAATACGTCAGGTAATAGACGGCCATCACTGCGCTCATGATCGCGGTGGCGACGGTGTTGCGGTAGCCGGTTTTGCGCAGGAACTGCAGGTTCACGAAGGCAGGGCCCACGCCCGCGGGCATCGACACGGTCGCGAAACCGCCGGCCACCTGGCTCATGAATATGCCGAGCGGGCGACGTTTGTTTTTCTCGATCAGCGCGCCGAGCGATAGGGAGGAACCCATCCAGCTGAGCACGCCGAACGTGAGACATATCGCGGCCATGGCGGGATTCGCGTTGCGCAGCGCAGCGATGATCTCCTCGGGCTTGAGCTGGGTGAACACCACGACCACGGCGACGATGACCAACAGCATGGCCAGCATGGACCGCCAGGAGAAGCGGGCGAGCGTCACCGGTTCCGGGGCGTCGTTCTGCTCGTCGTCGGCCATGGCGTTGATACGGGTCTGCAGGGTTTTCAACATCTGCTTATCCCAGGATTCCAGCGCGCGTGTGGGGAAGGGGATGGCGACCTTCTGCAGGAACGGCGCGATGTCGAGCAGCGTCTCCTCACCCCAGACCTCGCGTGCGGCGGCGAGCGCGTCGTCCACGCCGATGAGTGCCGCGAACAGGGCGAGGAGTTGCACTTTGTCGAGTGCGATGTTGGTGCCTGCCGATCCGCTGTCGCCGTTGTGCCAGCCTGCGATGACGGGGATGCCGCCGTCCATTCGGGCGAGGGTGTCGGGGGTGATGCAGCGGTGCGTGTAGCCGCGGCGGTTCGCCACGTCGAGGAATCGCATGTATTCGATGGCGTCGTCGTAGGTGAGCAGGTTCAGGTTCGTGGGGCGTTCGCCGGTGTGCGCGTCGAGGACGAGAATCGCGGATTCCTCGGTGTCGGCCACGCCGTATGGTGCCATGGCGGGCAGTCCGGCGGAGCGTAGTCCCAGCAGCATGGCGAAGTGGTGTTGTACGGCGTCGCGGACGTTGCGGTCGCGACGGATGGAGATGCCGGTGAATCGCAGCCAGCTCCACAGCTGCTTGAGGTATCCGGCGGTGTGCATCTGCGCGTCGAGTACGGAGATCACGTACCGTTTGCCGGCTGCGGTGCGCATGTCGTAGATGCGCGAGCCTTCGACCAGGTCGTCGTCGAGGGAGACATTGAGGGCGCGGACGCGTGAATGGGGTTCCTGCTGGCGTGTGAGGGTTTCGACGTCGAGGCCGATGTTGCGTAGTACGTTCGCCAGGTCCTTGCCCCATGCGCCGGTGTTGCGCGTGCCTACGATGAATCGGATGATCATGCCGAGCGCCCTGCCTATGACGAACGAGACGAGCATGCCCGTCACGGAATGCCAGGAGAGGATGACCATGAGCGCGGCGGTGGCGTAGAGGATGTTCCATCCCCATTTGACCGACGAGCGTATGCGTCTTGGGCCTGCGGTGGTCAGGAAGGCCGCCATGGCCGCGTAGATGCCAGGCAATAGGCCGGAATCCAGCATGGTGGTGGCGGAAATCAATGCCAGCGCCAGGATTCTGTCGCCCAGTCCGCATAGCAGGGTGGAAACGGCCCATGAGGCGAGATAGCCGATGAGCATGCTGGCTATGGCGGTCACCGTGGTGAGCCATTCGCGGGCGAAGAGCAGTTGCAGGCTCACCATCACGACGATAAGGACCGTGGCGAGTTGCTGCAGTACGGATGCGGGGATGTCCGCGAGCCAGTTGATGGCTTGCGCCGCGGTGTGGGCGTCGGATTCGACGCCGCTGGTGATACCGCCCATGTATACGGCGAACACCATCACTATGATCGCGCCCACGAGTGAAAGCGCCGCGCGGGTGAGGTCCCCGAAGTCTCGTGTGCGCCGTGGGGCGACGTCGTCAATATGCATATCCGTCCTATCCGTTATGCGTTGCGGGCTGTGCCGGCTGTCGGGTCACGTGCCGGTGCGGCCCGTGACGCCCATGAATGTGGATTGCCGATGCCGGCGGCGCCTTGGGGCGTCACCGGCATCGGCAATCGGAGTGTGCGGTTCAGCGGTCGAAGGCGACCAGCTTGCCGGCCCATCCGGTGTAGGTCGCGGGGGTCAACGCCTTGAGACGTGCCGCGGTCTCATCGTCGAAGGACTGTTCGTCGATGAAGTGTTCGACGGCTTCCTTGCTGATCTCGTGGCCGCGCATCAGCTCCTTGACCTTCTCATACGGCTTCTCCATGCCGGGCAGGCCCTTGAGCTCGCAGGCGCGCATCGCGGTCTGGATCGGCTCGCCGAGCACCTCCCAGTTGGTGTCGAGCTCATGCTCGATGGCGTAATCGTTCGGGTGGATGGACTTCAGGCCGCCCATCAGGTTGTACAGGGCCAGCTGGCTGTAGCCGAGCGCGGAACCGATGTTGCGCTGCGTGGTGGAATCGGTCAGATCGCGCTGCCAGCGGGATTCCACCAGCGTGGCGGACAGGGTGTCGAGCAGGGAGCAGGAGATCTCGAAGTTCGCTTCGGCGTTCTCGAAACGGATCGGGTTCACCTTGTGCGGCATGGTGGAGGATCCGGTCGCGCCCTTCACCGGGATCTGCGCGAACACGCCACGGGAGATGTACATCCACACATCCACGCACAGGTTGTGCATGATGCGGTTCGCGTGGGAGACGGTGGAATACAGTTCGGCCTGCCAATCATGGCTTTCGATCTGCGTGGTCAGCGGGTTCCAGGTCAGTCCCATGCGGTTCTCGACGAACTCACGGGAGACGGCGATCCAATCGACGTCCGGGCAGGCGGCCAGATGGGCGCCGAACGTGCCGGTCGCGCCGTTGATCTTGCCCAGGTACTCCTGTTGTTCGATGTGCTTGAGCTGACGGTTCAGACGGTACACGTATACGGCGAGTTCCTTGCCGAGCGTGGTCGGGGTGGCGGGCTGGCCGTGGGTCAGGGAGAGCAGCGCCTTGTCCTTATACTCTTCGGCCTTGCCGGCGAGATGGTCGATGATCTCCTTGAACGCGGGGGTCCACACGTGTTCCATGGCGTTCTTCACGCAACGGGCGGTGGAGAGGTTGTTGATGTCTTCGGAGGTGCAGGCGAAATGCACCAGCGTCTTGAGACGGTCGTTGATGTTGGTCAGTTCGGCGGGGGCTTCGTCGATGAAGTCGTCGATGTAGTATTCCACGGCCTTCACATCATGGTGGGTGATCGCCTCATGCGCGGCGTGGCGGGCGATGCCTTCGGCGCCGAAGTTCTCGGGGATGGCGCGCAGATACGCCTGTTCGGCTTCGGTGAACGGGGTGACGCCGTCGACGACGGGGCGGTTGCCGTTGCCTTCGAAACCGTTGGCCAGGAGGATCATCCATTCCACTTCCACGCGCATACGTTCGCGGTTCAGTGCGGGTTCGCTCAGGTATTCAACCAGAGGGGCGGTGGCGTTGCGATAACGGCCGTCGAGAGGGGTGAGTGCGACTGCGGGAGAGATATCAGTAAGATTCATGCCTTTCAGGGTACTTGGTGGCGTGGAGCTGTGCGGCGTATGGCGTTACACTCGTGTGCGTGGCAAGCGAGAACGAAGAGAATGCGAAGAAGCGCAAACCGGTGAAACGGGCGAAACGGGGGAAGAACACGAAACGCGCGACAACCGGCGAAACCGGTAAATACGAGCGCGGCACGCGCAGCTACACCATGTCGCGCATCCGCGGCAAAGACACCAAAATCGAAGTGCTCGTACGCAGCTACCTGTTCCGCCGCGGCCTGCGATTCCGCAAAAACGACAAACGCTACCCAGGGCATCCGGACATCGTGCTGCCCAAATACCACGTCATCGTATTCGTCAACGGCTGCTTCTGGCATATGCATGAGCACTGCGGCAACCATTCGATGCCCAAATCCAACGTGGAATTCTGGAATGCGAAACTGCTGCGCAACCGCGAGCGCGACCGTGACCAGCATCATCGTCTGCTCGACGACGGCTGGCGTGTCATCGACGTATGGGAATGTGAACTCGCCAAACCGGTGCGTGAGGAACGGCTCGAACGGCTGTATACGCAGATCGTCGACTCAGAAGAGTCGCATATCGATGAGACCGGCGACAGTCGGTGGGTGTGGGACGATGAGGGGAACGGCGGGAAGAATAGCGGGAAAACCGTCGAATGAGCCGAATGGATTACGCCGTCGGCATGGTATCGGCACGTGCCGCTAGTATCGGTTAGGCCTATTCGAGCCGAATCGTGAGCTCAAAGGCCTGACAAGACAAGATCCTTGCCGAGTAGAGCTACGGGATTCCTCAATGTTTTTGCAGCGATGCCGTCGCGCCGAAACGGGCGGCGGGCCGGCTTCAGGGAGTAAACGCACCGAAGGCCACGTTGCGAGGAAACCGCTACCCTCGCGCAGCGTGTGTGGGCGGGCGCACGTGCCGGATGCGACACGACTAAGGAGCAGATCATGGCTGCGAAGAACGCAACCAACCCCGCCGGCGGGAATGCTGGCATCAACCCGAATTCCATCATCTACCGCCCCATCACCTGGGACGATCTGGATGCCGTGACCGAACTGTTCGACCGCACCTGGCCGCAGGACGGGGCGCTCGCGGGCACCGAGTATTCGACGCTAATATCCAGATATTTCGTGCTGCACTACCTGCAGCCGGCCACGTTCGCGAATGCCGCGTTCACCGCGGATGGCGTGCTCGCGGGCGTCACATTCATCCGTGTAGCGGGGGAGAGTCCCCAGCTCGACGAGATCGACGTTGCCGGGGAAATGACCGAAACTGAGCGTCTGATCCGCGCCGACGTCGAGGCGTCGAAACGGCTTGACCGACTCAACAACGCCTTCGCCCTGGAGCTGGAGCTGGAACGCGAAGGCCATGCCAACGAAACCACGCTGGGCGAACTGGAACTGTTCGTCGTCAACCCGGATGTGCGCGGGTGCGGCGTCGGCGGAGGATTGTGGAACCGTATGCAGCGGTATCTGGCGGCATGGGACGTGGACGCGTTCTATCTGCATACTGATTCCGACTGCGACGTGAGCTTCTACGATCACAAGGGGCTGGAACGCATCGCGGAACGCCCCGCCGGCACTCCGGTGGCCGAGGGGGACGAACCGTTGTTCGATGACATGTTCATCTACCGTGGACAGGTGCAGATCTGATGATGCGCAACAAAACCTCACGGCAATTCGATGTCGAGATCGAAGGCACCGCGGGCGTCATCGAAACCGTCGAAACCGATCACACCCCCGAAACCACCGCAGAAACCACCATCGAGCCCAAGCGTTCGCCGTACGCGATGCTGTTCTCCATCTCCGGCACGAAAGCGTTCTGCGCGTCCGGTGCGCTCGCGCGTTTTCCCATGTCGATGATGGGCCTGGGCATCATCCTCGCTCTCAACCACCTGTACGACAATTGGACGATCGCCGGCACCATGAGCGCCGCTTATGTGCTCGCCACCGCGGTGGTTACCCCGCTGTACGCGCGTCTGTTCGACCGGTTCGGGCAGCGTCGCATCGGCAGGATGGTGCTCGCCGTGCAGATCGTCGCCATGCTCGCCTTCGCCTTCGCGGCGCTTGTGCGCGTACCGATTCCACTGCTGTTCCTGCTGGCCGTCGTGATGGGCCTGACCCAGTTCGCGTTCGGCGCGCTCGTGCGCACCCGCTGGGCGTATGTGCTCGAACGCACCGGCAACAACGGGCTGCTCAACACCGCGTATGCGTTGGAATCCGCCATCGATGAGATCGTGTTCATCTTCGGCCCGATCCTGGCCGCGTTCCTCGCGGCATCCGTGCACCCGGTCTCGCAGCTGTTCGTACCCACGTGCGCGGCGGCGATCGGTGGCACGATCTTCTTCGCCCTGCGCGACACGCAGCCGCCGGTCATGCGACCCGTCGAGGTCGTCGCCGCCGATGCGAGCGACGAGTCGGTGCGCTCCGCGAACGCGACCGGTTCCGCCAGCAGGAACGCCGTGCGGTTCGGACTCAGCCAACTGAAAGGCGGGCGTGGGAACAGCAAACGCAGCGTGCTCACCTATGCCGGCGTGATCCCGCTGCTGCTCGTCTTCATCATCTTCAACATGAGCTTCACCGCGTTCGACACCTCCATGACGGCCGTGATGAAATCGTTGCACCTCGATTCCGTGCTGGGCGTGCAGCTCGCCATGCTCGCGCTCGGCTCATGCATCGGCGCGCTCGTTTTCGGCTCGCGTGAGCTCAAAGGCTCCCGTTGGCGTCACATGGTGATGTTCCTTGCGATCATGACCGTGGGATTCGTGGTCATCCACGCCTGCATGGGCAATCTGATCATCATGGGATTGGTGGAGATCCTCACCGGTCTGACCATTTCGCCGGTGTTCGCCTCCGGCAACCTGGTGATGAAGGAGACCGTGCCCGAGGAATCCCTCACCGAGGGATTGTCTTGGGTGAGTACGGCCGGAACGGTGGGCGCGTCCTTCGGCTCCATGATCACCGGCATCGTGCTCGACCATGCCACGCCGAGCACCAGTCTGATGATGCCGTGGATCTTCGTGCTGTGCTCGATTCCGTTCGCGCTGCTTGGATGGGCCCTCGTCCGCAAACGCGGCTAGGCTCGGGCGTATGGATTGCGGCGGGGTTTTCCGTTCGGAAGGCCCCGCCCTCGTATATGCGAAGGAGGATACGCATGGTCAAGGTTTCGGTTGTCGGCGCCAAGGGGCGTATGGGATCCCATGTGGTCGCGGCGGTGAACGGCGCGGATGACATGGAGCTTGCGCTCACGCTCGACGCGGGCGACGACCTCACCCGCATCGACCGGTCCAACACCGATGTGGTCGTGGAATTCACCGTCCCGTCCGTCAGCCTGGGCAATGTGCTTACCCTGATCGCGCAGGGCGTGGACGTCGTGGTCGGCACCACCGGCTGGACCGACGAGAAGCTCGCCCAGGTGCGTGAGGCCATCGCGAACGGTCCGCGCCCCAGCGATCAGAAGGTGTTCATCGCGCCGAACTTCGCCATCTCCGCGGTCCTCGCCGACTATTTCGCCACCAAGGCCGCCCGCTACTTCGAATCCGCCGAAGTCATCGAACTGCACCACCCGAACAAGGTGGACGCCCCCTCCGGCACCGCCATCCACACCGCGCACGGTATCGCGCAGGCCCGTAAGGATGCCGGTCTCGGCGAGGTCCCGGACAACACCGAAACCGACGGCGGTTCCCGCGGTCAGGTGGTCGACGGCATTCACGTGCACGCCGTCCGTCTGCGCGGTCTGAACGCCCACGAGGAGGTGCTGTTCGGCAATGCCGGTGAACAGTTGACGATTCGCGCCGACAGCTTCGATCGCGGTTCGTTCATGCCGGGCGTCCTGCTGGCAGTGCGCAAGCTCGCCGGCGACGCTCCCACGGGTCTGACCGTCGGCCTCGATAACTTCCTCGACCTGTAATCCGCAAGGAATCCCAGCCTCCCGCGGCCAAGACGGCCCGGGAGGCTTTTTCATGCCCGGAAACGAACCCATCCTGCCGCATCCCCTTCGGCGCATCTCCCCTCCTCAAAATCAGACAAATTTGGCTTGGTTTTGTCGGAAAACGGGGATGGGGTTCCGCCGGCTTGTGCCTCCCCTCCTCAAAATCAGACAGATTCGGCTTGGTTTTGTCGGGAAGTGGGGATGGGGCCTGTCGGGTTGTGATTCCCTCCCCCGAATCGGACGGATTCGGGCGTACGAGGCGAGGGGCGAATACGGGAAAGGGATTGAAATGTGAAACGGACAGTGGAATGAGCGTTGTAGCGTCCGTGGCGGGAAGTACCGTGGCAGATATGAGTGAGAGTGACATGCACCTGTTGAACCCGGCCCCGTTCGGACGTATCCTTCCGGCGATGATTACCCCGATGAAGCCCAATGGCGACGTCGATTTCGAAGCGGCCCAGAAACTCGCCAAGCAGCTTGTGGCCGACGGTGCCGACGGTCTGGTGGTCAACGGTACCACCGGCGAATCGCCTGTCACTCACATGGATGAAAAGGTGGATCTCGTCCGCGCGGTCAAGGAAGTCGTGGATGTGCCGGTGATTTCCGGCGCAGGCTCCAACGACACCGCGCACACCGTTCGCATGGTCGAACAAACCCAGGAGGCGGGCGCCGACGCGGTGCTCGTGGTCATGCCGTACTACTCCCGTCCGAGCCAGGACGGCGTCGTCGGCCATTACAAGGCCGTCGACGAAAGCACCGATAAGCCGATCATCGTCTACGATGTTCCCTCCCGTACCGGTCTGAAAGTCAAGGTCGAAACGTACGACCGTCTCGCCGAGTTGGATCATGTTGTGGCGGTCAAGGACGCCACCGGCGATCTGGCCGCGGCCGTCGAGAAGCAGCAGCGTACCGGGCTCGCCTGGTATTCCGGCGATGACGGCCTGTTCCTGCCGTTCCTCTCCATCGGTGCGGTGGGCATTATCTCCGTGATCGCACATGTGGCCGCTGGCCCGATGGCCGATTTGGTCGATGCGTTCGATCGCGGCGATATTCATGAGGCGCAGCGTCTGGCCAATCGACTTGCGCCGCTTGTCCATTCCATGAACGGTGATGGCTATCAGGCCGTTATGGCCAAGGCCGCGTTGAAGGTGCGCGGCGTACTGGACAGCACCACCATGCGTCTGCCGAATATCGGTCCGGATGCTGCACAGCTCGAGAAAGCGAAGGCGGGCATGCTAGCCGCCGGATTGCTGTGAGGCAACCCCTCGAGTTTCGCCGTGCACAGCCGGACGATTCCAACTGTCGCTCCCGTAAGAGTACGGGAGCACTTCAATAAATAAGGAATAGTCCCTCAGTATGGCACAAGAAAAGAAAGCAACGAAAAGCACGCGTCGCCGCGGTTCGGCGTCGCGCAAGAGCAACGACACGCAGTCCCAGAAGAGCACCTCTCGCCGTGGTGCTGCGTCGAGAACCCGTGGTCGCAACACGAAGAGCGCACCGCAGGCCACCGCGCCCCAGCAGGACGCGGTGCTGATCGCCCCGCCGAAGTATCGCAAGGGCTCGATGCGCATCACGCCACTCGGCGGTCTGGGCGAGATCGGGCGCAACATGAATGTGGTCGAATACAACGGCCACCTGCTGCTCATCGACTGCGGTGTGCTCTTCCCGGAGGAGGAGCAGCCCGGCGTCGATCTGATTCTTCCCGATTTCAGCTATATCAAGGATCGTCTCGACAAGGTCGAGGCGCTGGTGCTTACGCATGGTCATGAGGATCATATCGGCGGCGTGCCGTACCTGCTTAGGCTTCGCCCGGATATCCCGCTGATCGGCTCCAAGCTCACCCTTGCCTTTGCGGAGGCAAAGTGCAAGGAGCATCACATCAACCCGACGAAGGTCGAGGTCACCGGGCGTGACAAGCTCAAGGCCGGCCCGTTCGACCTTGAATTCATCAACGTCACGCATTCCATTCCGGATGCGTTGGCCGTATACGTCAAGACGCCGGCCGGCTCCCTGATCGATACCGGCGACATCAAGCTCGACCAGCTGCCGCTCGATCACCGCATCACCGATCTGGTCGAATTCGGCAAGATCGGCGAAAAGGGCGTGGACCTGCTGATGATGGATTCCACCAACGCCGAGGTGCCCGGCTTCGTCAAGCCCGAAACCTCCATCGGCCCGGCGCTCGATCAGGCATTCGCCCAGGCCACCCGCAAGATCATCGTCGCCAGCTTCTCCAGCCACGTGCACCGCGTGCAGCAGGTTGTGGACGCCGCCCACAAGTACGGTCGCAAGGTCGTGTTCGTCGGCCGTTCGATGGTCCGCAACATGTCCATCGCCGCCGATCTGGGCTACCTGCACATCCCCGAAGACACCGTGGTGGATCTCAAGCAGGCCAACGACATCCAGGATGACAAGCTCGTCTACATGTGCACCGGTTCGCAGGGCGAGCCGATGGCAGCCCTTGGCCGCATCGCCGACGGCAACCACCGTGACATCCATATCAACGAGTTCGACACCGTCATCCTCGCCAGCTCCCTGATCCCGGGCAACGAGCACGGCGTGTACAAGGTCATCAACAAGCTCGTGCAGCTCGGCGCGAAGGTCGTCAACCGCGACAACGCCGCAGTGCACGTGTCCGGCCACTGCAATGAGGGCGAGCTGCTGTACATGTACAACATCGTCAAGCCCAAGTGCGCCATGCCGATCCACGGCGAGAACCGCCATCTGGTCGCCAACGGCCTGATCGCCGTCAAGACCGGCGTCGACCCGCAGAACGTGGTGCTCGCGGAGGACGGCGACGTGGTCGACCTCTACCATGGCAAGGCCGCGGTCGTCGGCTCCGTGCCGTGCGGCTACGTGTATGTCGACGGCGATTCGGTCGGCGAGCTGACTGACGAAGAGCTGGAGAAGCGCCGTATTCTCGGCACTGAAGGTTTCGTCTCGTCGTTCGTCGTGGTCGACACCGACAACCGCGAGGTCGTTTCCGGCCCGAAGATCTATCTGAACGCCGTGGCCGAGGATGAAAGCGAATTCGACAAGGTCCGCCACCAGATCGTCCAGCAGCTGAACGACGCGATGATGACGGGCACGAAGGACACGCACAAGCTGCAGCAGATCATGCGCCGCACGCTGGGCAGCTGGGTTGCACGCCAGCTGCATCGCAAGCCGATGATCGTGCCCGTTGTGGCCGACATCGCCACCGATGTGGACGAGAACATGCTGGTCGGACGCAACTGATTTCGATTCCCGCCACGCGGGTGATCGTCCGTGTGGCGGCAGACCCCGTATCGATGACGTCCCGGTGGTCGGATCCAAGGAAAGGATCCGATCACCGGGACGTCATTCGTTTGACGTGATATCGCGGCGTTTCCCCCGAAGCGGGCGATGCCGGTAGGGGGTCGCGCAAGACTTGGGGTCTTCGTAAGCTATAGACCGGAACGGCAATGAGGACGGCATGACCGACGACATCGGTCATGCCGTCTCGCATTGCCTGATGGACGAATAACAGGAACCACCGCGGATACCGCAAGATATCGAAGGAGTCGTATGCCCGGATCAAATCTCACCCGCATCGAGGCCGAAGAACGCAAAGCCGTTGTAGAGGCCCCCATCCACTATCACGTCGATCTCGACCTCACCGTCGGCGGCAAGACCTTCGGCAGCACGTCCCGCATCAGCTTCGGCGCAAGAAGCGGCGCATCCACCTTCCTCGACCTCATCGCGGATGACGTCGAATCCGTGGAACTCAACGGCGTCGTGCTCGATCCGAGCAAGGTGTTCGTCGACAACCGCATCGAACTGACCGACCTTAAGGAGAACAACGAGGTCACGGTCAAGGCGCTGTGCCGCTATTCCAACACCGGCGAGGGCCTGCACCGCTCCGTCGACCCCTCTGACGGCAACATCTACCTGTACTCCCAGTTCGAAGTGCCGGACGCCCGCCGCGTGTACGCGGTGTTCGACCAGCCCGATCTGAAGGCCATCTTCGACTTCGAGGTGCTCGCGCCGGAATCCTGGATCGTCGCCTCCAACATGCCGGTGCATCAGGTCGAAGCGACCGACCGCGTCACGCTCGACGGCACCATGGGCGATCATGCGAACGAGGGCACGAAGCGCTGGGTCTTCGAAAGCACCCCGGTCATGAGCTCCTACCTGACCGCCATCTGCGCCGGCCCGTACGCCGAATGGCACACCGAATACAGCAACGAGGACGGCCGTGTCGTGCCGATGGCCATGTACTGCCGTCAGGCGCTGGCCAAGGCCTTCGAGAAGGACGTCGATTACCTGTTCGACATCACCAAGAAGGGCTTCGCCTTCTACGCCAAGACCTGGGGCGTGCCGTACCCGTACGCCAAGTACGACCAGATCTACGTGCCGGAATACAATGCGGGCGCCATGGAGAACATCGGCATGGTCACCATCCGTGACCAGTACGTGTTCGAATCCAAGGTGACCGACGCGTATGCGGAACGCCGCGTGGTCACCGTGCTGCACGAGCTCGCCCACATGTGGTTCGGCGACTACGTGACCATGAAGTGGTGGAACGACCTGTGGCTCAACGAATCCTTCGCCGAGTTCACGTCCACGCTCGCCACCGCCGAAGCCACCGAATGGAAGGATGCCTGGGCCACCTTCAGCTCCGGCGAGAAGAGCTGGGCGCTGCGTCAGGATCAGCTGAGCACCACGCATCCGATCGTCGCCCCGATCAACGACCTCAACGACACCTACGTCAACTTCGACGGCATCACCTACGCAAAGGGCGCTTCCGTGCTCAAGCAGCTCGTCTTCTACGTGGGCCGTGAGCGTTTCTTCGAGGGCATCAACAGCTATCTCAACAAGCACGCGTATTCCAACGCCACGCTCAGCGACCTGCTCGACGAACTGGAGATCACCTCCGGCCGCGACCTGAAGGCGTGGAGCGCGCAGTGGCTCGAACAGTCCGGCATCAACACCATCACCACCGAGGTCGAGGAGAACGAGGACGGCACCATCAAGCGTCTCGCGCTCCGTCAGACCGCTCCTGCCGAGCATCCGGTGCTGCGTGCGCACCGTCTGGCAGTCGGCTTCTACAACGAGGATCCGCAGACCGGCAGGATCGTGCGCACGGATCGTTTCGAACTCGATGTGGACGGCGAGCTCACGATCGTCGAGGAGGCCGCAGGCAAGACCCGTCCGGCACTGATTCTGGTGAATGACGACGATCTGACCTACACGAAGCTGCGTTTCGACGATAAGAGCCTGAAGTTCGCCGCCGACAACCTGTACCGTTTCGATGATGCGCTGGCACGTTCCGTGATTTGGCTGGCCTTCTGGGATATGACCCGCGACGGCGAGCTGCCGGCGAAGCAGTTCATCGAGACTTCGCTGGCCGCCCTTGCCACCGAGCGCGAATCCACCACGTTCCGTTACGCGCTGGCCCAGATCAGCACCACGGCATGGCATTACACCGCCGAAGCCGACCGTGCCGACGTGGTCAGGCATGTCGCGGCCGAACTGTTCAAGCTGGCCAACGCCGCCCAGGCCGGTTCCGACGAGCAGTTCCAGCTCATCACCGCGTACCTCGGCTACGGTGAGCCGGGTGACGAGGCGTTCGCCGCCAACGCGAAGGGACTGCTTGACGGTTCCGTATCGCTCGAAGGCCTTGAGATCGACAACAACTTCCGTTGGACGGTCATCAATGCGCTGAGCACGGTCAACGAGATCGATCAGGCGGGCATCGACGCCGAACTCGCCAAGCGCGAAACCACCGAGAATCGCGAGTTCGCGTTCGGCGCACGCGCCGTGGCCGGTACCGCCGAGGCGAAGGCTTGGGCGTGGGATGAGGCGCTGCACAACGATGCGCTGACCAACATGCAGCTGGAGGCCGTGGCTCGCGGCTTCGCATCCACGCCGCGTGCCGATCTGGCCGAGCCGTATGCCGAAAAGTACTTCGAGACCGTGGATTGGATCTGGGGCAACAAGACGTTCCACATGGCTGAAGCGCTGCTGGAAGGCCTGTACCCGGCGTACGCCGATCCTGCCAAGCTGGTGGAATTGGGTGACGCATGGCTCGCCTCCCACGAGGATGCGGACAATGCGTTGAAGCGCATCATCCGCGGCAACGTCGAATCCTCGCACCGCACCCTCAAGGTGCGCAGGTACAACGAAAGCCTGTGATCGCCGATAGCACCGGGATGATACCCGGTCGATACGGGAGGACGCGGTAAGGGGCGTCGTCCGATTCCTCGAAAGGGGATTGGGCGACGTCCTTTTCATTGCCCTATGCAGGGCCATACGCAGGTGGGGAAGCCCGATTGTCTGTTTTAAATTGTATTCCTTATATTCCTTATATATAAGCTGTCTTTTGTCGGAAAGTGGGGATGGGGTCCGTCGGCTTGCATCCCCCTTCCTCAAAATCGGACGGATTTGGCCTGTTTTTGTCGGGAAGTGGGGATGGAGGGGCGTCGGCTTGTGTCTCCCCTCCCTGGAATCGGACGGATTTGGCTTGTTTCCCATGATGATTGGTTCCCGATCGGTCATTAGCCGTTGTGCCGAAGGCGTGGCGGAATTCGATCGATAGCCTGGGCCGTAACGACAATCGCCCCGTTCCCACTGAGGGAAACGGGGCGAATGTTTACCGGATGATTTGCGCGGCAGGGCTCACCTTGCGATGACGAAGGATTGCGGCGGCAGCATGATGCCGCCTTCCTCGAACGCGGGGGAGTCGATGGCGAACAGTGCGTCGCCGTCCAGTCCGTCGACGGCCACGTGCTCGACGTTCCGGCCGGGGTTGACCGCGATCACCAGACGCTCGTCGCCGGTGGTCCTGGCGAACGCGAACGCCCTGCCTTCGCCTTGGATCACATCGAAACCGGCCGTCGTATGCAGCGCCGCTTCGGACTTGTGCAGCGCGAGCACCGACTGGATGACATGCCACAGGGAATCGTCGTTAGCCATGGCGTCCTCGACGGTCGGCGCGTCCGCGGCCGGGTCCACCGGCAGATACAAGTCGTCGGCACGGCCCTGGGAGAATCCCAGATTCGCGCCGTGGTCCCATTGCATAGGCGTGCGGCTGCCGGTGCGATTGTAGCCGCCCTCCTTGGAACGCATCGGCAGGTAGCGCATGCCGATCTCGTCGCCGTAGTAGATGAACGGTGCGCCGGGCAGGGTGAGCAGCGTGGCGTAGGCGAGCTTGCGTTCGCGGTCGGTCAGGCGTTGCGCGGTGCGAAGCGTGTCGTGGTTGCAGGTGATGAGGTTGAACAGACCGTGATAACGTTCCGCATCACGCAGCTGGGGTACGTACTGGCCGAGGAACGCATCGACAGGCGTGCCGCTGTCGGCGTTGAAATAGCTGGCATCGTTATCATGCGAAAGCGGCGTATCGGTGTTGCGCAGCAGCATGTTGTAGCCGTTCGGATTGCCGTCCCAACGCCAATCGAGATAGAAGTCCATATCGAAACCGGCCTTGAGCGACTCGTAAGGTCGACCCCATTCGGAGACGAACGCCGCCTCGGGGAATTCGGGGCGGATCTTGGAGAAGATGTACTGCCAGGTCCTGATGGTGAACGGCTTGCCTTCGTCGTCCTGCTTGACCAGGCTGTCGGCCATGTCCACGCGGAAGCCGTCGGCTCCGCGCGAGAGCCAGAAGCGCATCACGTCGACCATCGCGTCGCAGGTGGCGATGGCCTCCGGGCCGAGCGCGGGCTTCTGCCATGCGCGGCGCGGATGCGCGAATCCGTAGTTCAGCGCGGGCTGGCACTTGAAGAAGTTGAGGATATAGGTGCCGTCGCGTTCCGCCTCGCCGCCGATGAACGGCAGGCCGTCGCCGTTGGAGATCCACGTATCGGTCCATATATACCGTTCGGAAACGTTGTCATCGCCGACGACGCGATCGCGTTCCTCCGGCTGCGCGCTGGCCTTGAACCAGGGGTGTTCCTCGCTGGTGTGGCCCGGTACGAGGTCGAGCAGTACGTGCATGCCGCGACGGTGCGCCTCGTCGAAAAGCCTGACGAGGTCGTCGTTGGTGCCGTAGCGGGGGGCAACCAGGGTGTAGTTGCGTACGTCGTAGCCCGCGTCCTTGAAGGGGGAATCGAAGCAGGGGTTGATCCACAGGGCGGTGCATCCCAGATTGTGGATATAGTCAAGCCGCTGAATGATGCCGTTGATGTCACCGATGCCATCGGCGTTGCTGTCTTGGAAGCTTTGGGGGTAGATTTCGTAGAATGCCGCGGTTTCAAGCCATTCCGGGCGGTTCGTGCATACGTTCTCTTGCATTTGTTTCCTCATAAAACCTAGTTAACGAATGGTGATTTGCGACACATTTTACTGTTGGCGTGGCATCGTTTGCAAAACAGTGGTATATTGCTGACTGATGATGCAAAGCAAAGTTTCTGCAAGCGTTTTGCGTGGGTGACGGCGCCAAGCATCAACACAGGTGATTGCATCCCCGAAGGGGGGTGCATAAAGAAAGGAAGATCGATGAAGATCAATTGGACCAAGGCAATCGGTTTGACCGCGGCTGCTGCCATGCTGCTGCCTCTCGCTGCTTGCGGTTCCAGCAACGACAGCGCTGCGAAGTCCAGCGGCTCCACCGAGGAAGTCGCCCTGAGCGTGTGGGCACCGCAGGAGGATCAGGCCAAGGACAACAACTGGCTGGACAAGACCGAGAAGGCGTTCGAGAAGGCTCACCCCGAGTACAAGATCACGTGGAAGAACGACGTCGTTTCCGAAGCTGACGCCGCCGATACCGTGGAGAAGGATCCGTCCGCCGCAGCCGATGTCTACATGTTCGCCAACGATCAGCTCGGCCGCCTGGTCGACGCCGGCGCCATCGGCGAAGTCGGCACCAACGAGCTCAAGCAGGTGAAGGAACAGAACACCCAGTCCCTGATCGACTCCGTCTCCAACGGTGGCAAGGTCTACGGCGTGCCGTACACCACCAACACCTGGTTCATGTACTACGACAAGTCCGCGTTCTCCGCCGACGACATCAAGAGCCTCGACTCCATGCTGGCCAAGGCCAAGGTCGCCTTCCCGATGACCAACGGCTGGTACCTGCAGGCCCTGCTGACCAAGTCCGCCGACCTGACCTTCTTCGGTGACGGCACCGACGCCTCCAAGGGCATCACCGTCGACAAGGACAAGCTGACCGCCGCCACCAAGTACCTGGTGAGCGTCGCCAACAACCCGAACTTCGTGCTCGACAACGAGAACTCCGGCCTCTCCGATCTGCAGGCTGGCAATATCAAGGCCTACTTCTCCGGCTCCTGGGATGCCGCGAACGTGAAGAAGGCTCTGGGCGACAACTATGGCGCCGCTCCGCTGCCGACCTACACCGTGGACGGCAAGTCCTACCAGATGCAGGCCTTCGCCGGCTCCAAGGCCGCCGCCTACAACCCGAACGCCAAGAACCAGAAGGCCGCCGCCCAGTTCGCCGCGTACCTCGGCTCCTCCGAGTCCCAGAAGACCCACTACGACATGCGTGAGGTCATCCCGTCCGACAAGACCCTGACCTCCTCCGATGAGTTCAAGGGCAACGAGCTGGTCAACGCCCAGTCCACCGTCGCCGACGAGCAGTCCCTCATCCAGCCGACCATCTCCGCGATGAACAGCTGGTGGGATTCCGCTAAGGCCTACGGCGAGTCCATCACCAACAAGGTAACCACCGCCGACAACGCTGCCGAGAAGGCTTCCGCTTGGGCTGATCAGCTTGCTGTGATGAACAAGTGATTCGGTTCCATACCAACAAATAACTGAACATACGGATTCCCCCCAAGAATCCAACCCGTGCGGCCACGGCGCTACTCGTGCCGTCGCCGCACGGACACACAAATCTCATAGACCCGTTCCCGCACGCCGCTTCGAAACGATGCGGCGGACTCCTTACGCTGCGGTGGGCGGGTTTATTACTGAGTACGCCCGGGGCATGGCTGCCCATGGGCACGGGGATCAATCCCCAGAATCATTCGTACATTGAGAGAGGCGATTTGAATGACAGCAGCGACTCTTTCCCCCAGAGAGATGAAGCGCCGCCGCAAAATGGGCGCGGACTACGTTCCGCCGTCGCCCTACACGGTGAAGGCCGCGCTCACTGAGGGCGACATTTTCACCAAACTGTCCGCCGTGATCTTCGGCCTGGGCAATATCGTGCGCAAGCAGTACGTCAAGGGCATCGCGTTCCTGGTAGCTGAGATCGCGTTCTTCGTATTCCTGTTCACCAACGGCATCGGCTATCTGGCCAAGCTGCCGACGCTGGGCACCCAGAAGCAAGGCAAGGTGCTCGTCGACGGCTACTGGGTCTACACCGAAGGCGACCGTTCCGTCGTCATCCTGCTGTACGGCGTGTGCACCATCGTCCTAATCCTCCTGTTCCTGCTCCTGTGGCGTCTGTCCATCAAGACCGCGTACAAGGCCGAATGCCTGGCGAAGGAAAACGGCAGCGCCCCGACCATCAAGGACGACTGGAAGACCCTGCTCGACGCCAAGGCGCACCAGCTGCTGATGTTCCTGCCGACCCTCGGCATCCTCGTCTTCACCGTGCTGCCGCTGATCTTCATGATCTCCATGGCGTTCACCAGCTACGACCACCGCAACCTTGTGCTGTTCCACTGGGTCGGCCTTGAAAACTTCAAGCAGCTGTTCTCCAGCGACGTGAGCAACACCGTCAGCGCCTCCATGTTCCTGCAGGTGCTGGTCTGGACCCTGGTCTGGGCGTTCTTCGCCACCTTCCTGAACTTCTTCCTCGGCCTGTTCCTGGCCATGGTCATCAACCGCAAGACCACCAAGTTCAAGAACTTCTGGCGCAGCATCTTCTCCATGTCCATCGCAGTGCCGCAGTTCGTGTCCCTGCTGGTCATGCGCTCCATGCTCCAGCCGAACGGTGCCATCAACCAGCTACTCATGCAGTGGGGTTGGATCGACAGCCCGCTGCCGTTCCTGACCAACGCCACTTGGGCACGTATCACCGTGATCATCGTGAACCTGTGGGTCGGCATTCCGTACACCATCATGCAGGTCACTGGCATTTTGCAGAACATCCCGGTCGATCAGTACGAGGCCGCCAAGCTCGACGGCGCGAACTGGTGGCAGATCTTCACCAAGATCACCATGCCGTACATCATCTTCGTGCTCACCCCGTACCTGATCACCACCTTCACCGGTAACGTGAACAACTTCAACGTGATCTACCTGCTGACCGGTGGCGCCCCGACGCCTGTCGGCGCATCCGCAGGTAAGACCGATCTGCTGATTACCTGGCTGTATAAGCTTACGGTCGACAAGTCGGATTACAACCTCGGTGCGGTGATCGGCATCATGACCTTCATCGTGTTGGCCGTGGTCTCTCTGATCACCTACCGTAACTCCGGCTCCTACAAGAATGAGGAGGCATTCCGATGAGTTCCAAGCACGCAGTAGCTGAACCCGAACGTCGTGGCCTGTTGCACGACCAGAAGAAGCGTCGCATTCTCGGCGACGTCCTGTCCTACGTCCTGCTTTCCGTCCTCGCGATCATCTGGCTGATCCCGGTGGTCTGGGTGTTCCTGGAAAGCTTCAACAAGAACACCAAGCCGTACCCGAAGACCTTCTTCCCGACGGAGTTCACCTTCGACAACTACGTCAAGCTGTTCACGGACACCACCGTGCTCAACTTCCCGAAGATGTTCACCACCACCTTCATCGTGGCCTGCTTCACCTGCGCGATCTCCGTGGTGTTCGTGCTCTCCGTGGCGTTCTGCATGAGCCGTATGCGCTTCCGCACCCGCCGCACCTTCATGAACATCGTCCTGATCCTCGGCATGTTCCCGAGCATCATGGCCGTCACCGCCATCTACTTCATCCTGAAGGCGATGAACCTGACCAACGGCAACGTGACGATCATCGCCTTGATCCTCGTCTACTCCGCCGGCACCGGCGCGGGCTTCTACGTGATGAAGGGCTTCATGGACACCATTCCGACCTCGCTCGACGAAGCCGCTATGATTGATGGTTGTACGCGATTCCAGGTGTTCTACAAGATCATCATCCCGATCTGCAAGCCTATGATCGTCTACCAGGCAATCACCGGCTTCCTGATCCCGTGGCTCGACTTCGTGATGGCCAAGGTCATCTGCCGCACCCAGTCGAACTACACCGTCGCCTTGGGTCTGTGGCTCATGCTGCAGAAGGAATACGTACAGAACTTCTACGCACGATTCGCTGCCGCGGCTGTGGTGATCTCCATCCCGATCGCCATCATGTTCATCGTGATGCAGCGCTTCTACCAGGAGTCGATGTCCGGTTCCGTGAAGGGATAACATACCATGTCGCTCGCTAACGCAACAGAGCCTTATCCGTTGTGTTTGGAGCGTCGATTGGGCGCCACCGTTTCCGACGATGGCGCCCAATTTGCGCTCTGGGCACCTACCGCAAGCCATGTGACGCTCAGACTGTTCGCGCACGGCACCGATACCGAGCATGGCAGCCGCGCACTGGGCGAATACCCCATGCACTTCGAGCAGGACGGTGCATGGACGGCGAACGTCCCGGGAACTAAGCATGGCGTCTACTACGATTACCTCATCGAATTCGCCGACGGCAGCGTGACCCGCAGCGCCGATCCCTGGGCCCGTGCCGCGGGAGCCAACGGTCGGCGCAGCATGGTCGTCGACCTGCGGCGCACCGATCCGGAAGGATGGGAGCATGATGCCCGGCCCATGACCCCGATGAGCGGGGATGTGATCTGGGAGACGCATATCGGCGACTTCAGCAACGATCCGAACAGCGGCGTGCCGGCGGAGCACCGGGGCAAGTATCTTGCCTTCACCGATGGCGGCACCACGCTGGAGGGCGAAGGCGGGTTCCCCACTTGCGTCGCATACTTGAAGGCGCTCGGCATCACCGTCGTGCAGCTGCTGCCGTTCTACGACTACGGTTCCGTCGACGAGACTCGCGCGGGCGGCTACAACTGGGGCTATGATCCGGTCAACTACAACGTTCCCGAAGGATCGTATGCCACCGATCCGTATGACGGCGAGGTGCGCATCCGCGAATGCAAGGCCATGATTCAGGCGCTGCACGCCGCGGGCATCAAGGTCGTGATGGACGTGGTGTACAACCACATGTACACGACGGACAACTGGTTCGAGCGCGTGGTGCCCGGCTACTATTGCCGTCGCACCGAGGATGGTGCGTTCGCGAACGGCTCCGGCTGCGGCTGCGACATGGCCAGCGAGCATGCGATGTTCCGCAGGTTCATGGTCGAATCGGTGACCTATTGGGCGAGCGAATACCATCTCGATGGTTTCCGCTTCGACCTCATGGGACTGATCGACGTGGAAACCATGCGGCAGATCCGCGAATCGCTCGACGCACTGCCCGACGGGCAGTCGATCCTCATGTACGGCGAGCCTTGGGCGGCGGGGGAGAGCGCGCCTCTTGACGGCACGGTGCTCGCCGACAAGTCCGCGCTGGGTGCGCTCGACCATCGCATCGGCCATTTCTGCGACACCACGCGCGACGCGATCAAAGGCCACGTGTTCTACCGTGACCAGCCGGGCTACGTGAACGGCGCGGCACAGCAGAACAGGCAGGCCGTATTGGACGCTGTGAACGCCCATCGCACCGCGGCCGTGCGTGAGGGCGAGGCGGGGCAGATCATCCAGTACGTCTCCGCGCACGACGATCTGACCCTGTGGGACAAGCTCAGCATCAGCATGCGCGGCAACGGCGCGAACCATCTTGACAGCAACGCCATGTACGACGACATCCTCGACGGCGAACAGGTCGCGAAGGACGTGCTGAGCGCCAACATGCTGTCGGCCGGCCTCATCGCTACCGCCGCGGGCCTGCCGTTCATGCTGTCCGGTGAGGAGTTCGCGCGCACCAAGTACGGCAACGACAACTCCTTCGAATCCGGCAGCAGGATCAACCTACTCGATTGGACCCGTGCCTTGGCCATGCGGGGCTTGGTCCGCTACTATGCCGATCTCATCGCCCTGCGCGCCGCGTCACCCGCATGGTTCGACGCCGAACGCGCGATCGTGCCCACGGAAAGCTCCATGGTGGCCTTCCTTGTCGGCGATCATGCGGTGCTCGTCAACCCCGATGTGCGCGAGCACACGATGCCGTTGACCGTGATGAACCGGGCCGTGGCGGAACGTGATGGGAACGCGAATGGCTTGAGGCGTCCCGTGTGGCGTTGCGTGCTGGACTCCACCAGTGCTCGTTACGCCATCGGCGGACATGACGACGGTGGTTCGGATGCCTTCGCCTCCCACGTGGATGCCGGTGACGGCGAGTGCGTGTTGGACGGCGCGGGATTCCACTTGGCGTCGCGTTCGTTGTCGATTTGGACGAAGGAGTGAACATGGCACGGTATGATGCGGTGTTCTTCGACCTGTATGGCACGCTCATCGATATCCGGACCGACGAATGGTCACAAGCGGCATGGGAGGCGTTGCGTGTCGCACTGAACGACGCTGGTGCCGGCTATGCGGACGGGGACGAGGCCAAGCGTCGCTTCGACGAGGAACTGGCCCGCGAGATGTCCGGGCATGAGGATGATCGCTGGTATGAGCCGGAATACATTCCCGTGTACCAGCGTATGCTCGCCGCCCATGGCGTGGATGCCGACGAATCCACGGCCCGCGCGATCGGCTGGGTGTTCCGTCACTCCACGACGAGCCTGTTCCGCTTGTACCCTGGTGTGCTCGAACTGCTCGAGGCTCTTGGGAAAGCGGGCATCCGCACCGTGCTGGTCAGTAATGCGCAATCGTCCTTCACCCGCCCGGAACTGGCGTTGCTCGGCCTTGACAAGGCGCTCGACCGCATCCTCATCTCCAGTGAGGAGGGGACGCGCAAGCCGGGTCCCAAGCTGTTCGAGCTGGCGTTGCGCCGCGAAGGCATCGACGCGAAGCGGGCGGTGATGGTCGGCAACGACACCACCTGCGATATCGCAGGTGCGGCCTCGGCGGGCATCGACGGCATCTACCTGCACACCGAGATCTCACCGGAGTCCGATCCGGATGAGTGCCCGCAGGCGCTGTTGTCCTGCAAGGGTGCCGATTACGGTGCGGTGCTGGATTTCGTCCTTGGACGCGACTAGCCAAGTTACCGTAGGCCAGTACAGTAAGCCATAGCCGAACCGGCCCGCATGGGGCCGCCAACGAGAGGAACACATGAAGCAGCAAGACACGAAAACCGACAGCACCGAGCTCATCGGCCGTCGCAAGCGCAGACGGCACGGCCTGACGGTCTTCAACCTCAAAGTGATCGGCGCCGTTTTCATGTTCCTCTCCGTGGCGAGCGTCACGCTGGTTCCCGCGATGTTCGGAGGCAACATCACCAAGGACATGACCGCGCTGAGCGTCGCCGTCCTGTGTGAGGTCGTCTCATGGTGCGCCATTCCGATTTACGCATGGCTGCTGTTCGACGGCTACCGTCATACGCATAACCGTTGGATGTACCTGCTGCAACTGCTGGTGCTCGCCGTCGTCTGCGAGGTGCCATACGATTGCGTGACCACCGGCAAGACCTTCGATTTGAGCTCGCAGAACCCGGTGTTCGGCTTGCTCATCGCGCTGATCGTGATCGCCGCGCTCGACTGGATCTCGAAGCATTACGAGGGTGCCGTGCGCTACGTGTTCATGGTCGTTCTGGTGATTGTGGGCCTACTGTGGAACCTGATGCTGCGCGTGGGATTGAGGCAGGGCGTCATGAACGTCGGTGCGATCACCTTGGCGTTCGTGATGGTCTTCTACCTGTTGAACAAGCGTGAGAACACCATGATGATCACGGCCGGTCTGATGGGTGCGGTGTCGCTCATCGCCCCAGCGGTGGGTGTGGCGTTCCTGCATTACCGCCGCGACGAGCTTGGCTACAAGCATGCGTGGACCAAGTGGGTGTTCTATCTGCTGTACCCGGCGATGCTGCTGGTGGGCATGGCGGTGTGACCGTGCGGCCGTATGGCCGGAACCATACGGAATCCGTGAAGGACCGGTGATTAGGGAATTACGGATATGCGAAAACGTGCGTCGGGAATCCGGCGCACGTTTTCGTGTAACAGGAGAAAGAAAGAAGAAGGTTGTCGCGTGTCAATGACGCGCGATGATGATCACAGGCTCACCTCGCTTCCTTGGCCTGACGGGGCGGGTTGACCAGAATGCCGGTGGCGTTGCGCTTCTCCTGATCGGAACGCATATCCCAATCGGGGCGGCGCAGCGCGTACATGATCAGCGGCGGCACGCCGAGCACCACCACGACCACGGCGACCAGCAGCGCGTATCCCAGCGACGACATGCCGGTGAATCCGGCAGGGCGTACGAAGGTGAGCACGAAGGCCGCCGCCGCGGCCACGAAACCGACGCCCGCGATCCACTTCAGCGCGGGCACACGGTAGGTGCGTACCACTTCGGGGTGGGAGATGCGCAGACGGATCGCTGCGACGAACATCATCATGTACATGATCAGGTACAGTGCGGTGGCCATATCCACCAGCGTGGCGAACGCGGTGTTGCCGTTCGGAATGAGCACGAACAGCAGTGCGAGCACGGTGACGATGGCTCCCTGCGCCAGCAGGATGCCCTCCTGGACGCCGGCGGCGTTGCGCTTCTGCAGCACGGGCGGCATAAGACCGGTCCTGGCCGCGGCGAGCAGACCGCGCGAGGGGCCTGCGATCCAGGTGATCACCGAGGAGAACGCGCCCAACGCGATGAGCAGGGAGATGACCGGTACGCCCCAGCTCATGCCGAAGTGGTCGAAGAACTCCTTGAAGGCCAGGTTGATGCCGTCGATCAGGCCAAGCTCCCTATGCGGCACGGCGAAGGCGATGGCGAGCGTCGGCAGTACGAGCACGAGCAGGATGAGCACGGTGGACAGCGCGGTGGCGCGCGGGAATTCACGGCCCGAGTCCTTCATGTCGTTGGCGTGCACGGCGTTGACCTCCATGCCCGCGTAGGCGAGCACGTTCGAGACGATCAGCACGATGGACGCGATGCCGGTCCACGGGGGCAGCAGCGCGGAGGCTTGCAGGGAAGTATGCATCGGTTCGCCGGCGAACAACCAGATAGCGCCGAGGATGATGAGCAGTGCGGCCGGGAACAGCGTGCCGATCAGGCCGGAGATGGAACCGACCTTGGCGAACAGGTTGCCGCCGCGCAGGGCGACGAGCGTGGACACCCAATACAGCACGATGATCACGGTGGCGACGTATACGCCGTTGTTGCCCAAACGGCCGGAACCGAACACGTAGGAGAGGCTCACCGCGATGAACGAGATCTGGATTGGGTACCACACCACGTTCTGGATCCACTGCAGCCAGATGGCCACGAATCCGGCGCGGTTGCCGAAGGCCTCGCGTACCCACACGTACACGCCGCCCTTCCAGCCGGTCGCCAGTTCGGCGGCGACAAGCGCGGTGGGCACGAGGAAGAGCACCGCCGGAATCAGGTACAGCAGCACCGAGGCCAAGCCGTAATCGGCCATGGCCGGCAGGGATCGCAGCGAGGCGACCGCCACCACGGTGAGGATGGCGAGCTGGCCGACCGACATCAGCGGTTCCCTTAGCCTTCGATCCGGTCTGTGTCGAAGCGTCGGGGTGTGCCGCAGCGGTTCCGGAAGGCGAGCGTGGAATCGTCGTGGTCCGATTTGCCCCAGACCCCGGGTGCCCCGCCGCGCTTGTATTGTGCGCAACGATGGCAAGTGGCTTCCTTGTATGTATGCTCATTGCAGCCAGCTTTCATGAACTGTGTTGTTTTCGAAAAAAATGATTGGTTAAACATGTGGAAAACGTCTAATTAATGAAACGAAAAAGGCGCCCCGGACGGGTTCCCGCACGAAGAGAGAAAGAGACGTGGCAACCCGCCCGGGGCGTGGGCCCGGGTCAGTGATGGAACCCGGAGACGTGCGCCTCGGAAGGCATCGGAGCCTCAAGCGAATCGAGGTACTTTACGCAGGCCCTGAGATCCCTCAGGAACGACTCGGCCAGATCATGGCTGAACCCATTGCGCACCACGATGCGCTGCACGGTCACGTCGGTCAGATCGACGGGCATCGGATAGGCCGGAACCAGCCAGCCCTTCATACGCAGACGATCCTGCAGATCGTACAGGTTCCATTTGCGGTTCGGCTTGTCCTTGAGCATCCATGCGAACACCGGGATGTCGGAACCGTCGTTCCACAGGGTGAAGTCGTCCATCTTGGCGATCTCGCCGGACAGGTACTTCGCCACGTCATGCGAAGCCTGCTGCACGCGGCAGTAGCCCTCGAAACCGAGACGCAGGAACATGTAGTACTGCAGCAGCACCTGGGCGCCGGGGCGGGAGAAGTTCAGCGCGAAGGTCGGCATCTCGCCGCCGAGGTAGCTGACCTTGAACACCAGACTCTCCGGCAGATCCGCGGTGGAACGCCACACAACCCAGCCGAGTCCGGGGTAGACCAGGCCGTACTTGTGGCCGGACGTGCTGATGGACACCACGCGCTTGACGCGGAAGTCCCAGGCGAGGTCGGGCTGGATGAACGGCGCGACCATGCCGCCGGACGCCGCATCCACATGGATGTGGACGTCGAGCCCGGTCTTCTCCTGGATGCGGTCGAGCGCATTGGAGATCTGCTGCACCGGCTCGTACATGCCCGTGTAGGTCACGCCCATGATGGCGACCACGCCGATGGTGTTCTCGTCGACGTAACGCTCCAGATCATGGCCGTCCAGCACCTTGTGGTCCTCACAGATCGGCACGAACCGCGGCTCGACGTCGAAGTAGTTGCAGAACTTCTCCCAGCAGACCTGCACGGCGCTGCTCATGACCAGATCCGGCTTGTCGGTGGGCAGACCGGCGGCCTTACGCGCATTGACCCAGCGGCGCTTGAGCGCGAGGCCACCCAGCATGCACGCCTCGGAGGAGCCGATGGTGGACGTGCCGATCGCATGGTCGGGATCGGGATTGTTCCACAGGTCGGCCAGCATGCGCCAGCAGCGGTTCTCGATCTCCGCGGTCTTCGGATACTCGTCCTTGTCGATCATGTTCTTGTCGGCCGCCTCCATGTAGATGCGGTTGGCGTAGTCGTCCATCCAGGTGCTGACGAAGGTGGCCAGGTTCAGGCGGGCGTTGCCGTCGAGCATGGCATCGTCGTGGACCACCTGGTAGGCGGTCTCAGGCAGGCTGCCCTCATGGGGGATGCGGTTCTTCGGGAACGCCTTGACTTCCTTCGGGCGCGAGAAGATCGGATTGATCTCGATGCCATCGAAGGGAGCTACGCCGTCGATGCTGTTGTCTTCGCCACCGCAGCAGCCGCAAGTCGAATCGTTCATGGTGGTGGAATGCATATCTGACATCGCAACTTCCTTTTCATTGGGCCGAACGTAATCTGCGTTCGCGCCTAACAAGATAGACACGGGCGGCTTCGGGCCGCACGCGCAAAGCCGCCGAGTTCGCTACGTGGGGACGGGTTTTGCGCTTCGCGCCGTCCGTGCTATTCGCGCGCGTATACA
Organism: Bifidobacterium merycicum DSM 6492; assembly: GCF_900129045.1. GTDB lineage: Bacteria > Actinomycetota > Actinomycetes > Actinomycetales > Bifidobacteriaceae > Bifidobacterium > Bifidobacterium merycicum. The sequence continues at coordinate 52,038 of NZ_FQTX01000002.1, forward strand.
GCTAAGGAGTCGTCGGTGCGGATGACCGGCGCGGCGACCCGATGCGCGTCCATAATGTGATTGTGAAAATGAACCTGAAATGCGCCGGGCATGGCAAGGCGGTGAACACCGTTGAGTACGATAGAGCGCGGAAAGAAAATTTCAGATAGCAAGGACTGAATACTCATGCCGAACATGTTTGGAACCGATGGCGTTCGAGGATTGGCGAATAGGGACTTGACCGCGCAGCTGGCGTTGGATCTGGGCGATGCCGCCGTGCGTGTGCTGGGGGATAGCGACAGAGGGGATCAGCCGGAAGGCCGTCGCCGTGCGTTGGTCGGCAGGGATACCCGTGTTTCCGGTGATTTCCTCGCATCCGCACTGTCCGCGGGCATGAGCGCCGGCGGCTTTGACGTGATCGACGCGGGCATCATCCCGACCCCAGGGGTCGCGTTCCTGACCTCCGTGCTCAACGTCGAGATGGGTGCGGTGATCTCCGCCTCCCATAATCCCATGCCCGACAACGGCATCAAGTTCTTCGCCCGCGGCGGCTTCAAGCTGCCCGACAGCAAGGAGGATGAGATCGAAGCCGTGCTCGGCAAGGACTGGGAGCGCCCGACCGGTGCCGGCGTGGGCCGTGTCAGCCACGACACCGTGACCGCCACCAACCTGTACATCGACCATCTCGTCTCGTCGATCGCCCCGGTCCAGCCCGACAAGTCGCAGCCCACCCCGCTGAAGGGGCTCAAGGTCGTGGCGGACTGCGCCAACGGCGCCACTTCCGTCGTCGCCCCCGAAGCCCTGCGCCGCGCCGGTGCCGACGTCATCGTGATCAACGCGTCCCCGGACGGCTACAACATCAACAAGAACGCCGGTTCCACGCACCCCGAACAGCTGCAGGCCATCGTCAAGGCATCCGACGCCAACCTGGGCGTGGCGTTCGATGGCGACGCCGACCGCTGCCTGGCCGTGGACGAGGACGGCAATATGGTCAACGGCGACCAGATCATGGGCATTCTGGCCCGCGCCAAGAAGCGCGAAGGCAAGCTCGCCCACGATACGCTGGTCGTCACCGTGATGAGCAACCTCGGCCTGAAGCTCGCGCTGAAGGACATGGGCATCGCCACCGTGCAGACCAATGTGGGCGACCGCTACGTGCTCGAGGAGATGCTCAAGGGCGGTTACACGCTGGGCGGCGAACAGTCCGGCCATGTCATCAACCGTGAATTCGCCACCACCGGCGACGGCACGCTCACCGCGCTCACGCTGTGCAACGAGGTGGTGAAGTCCGGCAAGAGCCTCAAGGAACTCGCCGCCGACTTCCCGCAACTGCCCCAGACCCTCGTCAACGTGCCCAACGTCGACAAGCTCGCGTCGAAGACCAACCCCGTGGTGCTGGAAGCCGTGCGCAAGGAGGAGGCCATGCTCGGCGAAACCGGCCGCGTGCTGCTGCGTCCCTCCGGCACCGAACCGCTGGTGCGCGTGATGGCCGAGGCCGCCACCCAGCAGCAGGCCGACGAGGTGTGCGCGCGCCTCGCGAAGGTCGTCGCCGACGAGCTCGCCCTGTAGCAAAACCGGTCGAACCGGCAGAACAGTCTGAACGTCTGAACGTCAAACGCCCAAAGGAGATCCATGTTCGGTAAGAACAGCAAAGTCGACCTCGAACTCAACCGCGACGTCGAACAGCTCATCAAAACCGGAGGCAAGGAGCATATCCTGCCCATCGTCCAGGCCGGCGAGCCGGTGCTGAGACAACAGACCGCCGCCTACACCGGGCAGTTGTCCAAGCACACGCTGGCCAAGCTCATCGAGGCGATGCGTATCACCATGCTCGAAGCGCCCGGCGTGGGACTGGCCGCCACGCAGATCGGCCTCGGCCTCGCCCTGGCCGTGCTCGAGGACCATGTGCGCGACGATGAGGACGATCCGCGTGAGATCGGCGAACTGCCGTTCCATGTGATCATCAACCCCTCCTACACGCCGGTCGGCACCGAAACGCGCAGCTTCTACGAAGGCTGCCTGAGCTTCGACGGCTATCAGGCGGTGCGTAAGCGCTGGCTCGACATCGACGCCGAATGGGACGACGAGAACGGCGAACATCATAAGGCGCGTATGCACGGCTGGCCGGCACGCATCTTCCAGCATGAGACCGACCATCTCAGCGGCGAACTGTACATCGACAAGGCCGAGATCCGTTCGCTGACCACCTACGAGAACCTGGAGGATTTCTGGTGTGAGGATCCCGTCCCCACCGAAGCCGCCAAGGAACTCGGTTTCGACCTGTGAGACGGCGGAGCGCGGTATGAGCTGGCAGAACGAGGCCAAGGGCGATATCGGGCAGTGGAGGCTCGCCATGCCCAAGGATGCGGACGGCAACGCCGTCGATTGGGAATGGATCGATTCGCTCGACCTCGCCGCGGGCATCGGTTGCCTTGGCGAGGAGGATGCCGATCATGCCGATCCGCAACGGATCCATGACGCACTGAAGGCCGACTATGCCGTGCGTGACCGGCTCGAACCGGTCATCGCGCAATGCAACACCGCGTTCATGACCGATTTCGACCGCATCATCACGTCCTACCGGCTTCCCCGCGCCCTCGCCTACGCCAACCGGCGGTTGAACGACGAGATCGACACGCTGCTGAAGGCCGGCGAATCCCAAGGATTGTGGAAGGTCTCGCGCAAAAGGCAAGGGCGCGGCACGGCGGTGGTGCTTGGCGCTCCCGAGCCCGGCGCCCATATTCCGCCCGTCATCGACGTCACCGACATCCGCGACCGCACCGCCGACATCCTCAACGCGCGCGCGGAACGACGTAAGGCCGAACGCTTCCAGCGTGAGGCGTCGTCGTCGCTGATGGCGCAGGCGAGCCTGTCCGGCATCACGGATGGCGGTTCCGCGACCGGTGTCGCGAAGGAGACGGCTCCACGCAAATCCGCGAGTGATTGGCGTAACGTGTACCTACCTGGGCGCGACATCGACACGGTGATGGGCATCGACATCGAAACCACCGGCACCGATCCCGCCCGCACGTACATCATCGACGTGGGCTTCGAATACATGAACCTGGCATCGCCGCGCCCCGAAGACGGGAACAATGGGAATGGCGGAAATAACGGGAACAACGCGAATGGCGACTATGCGTACGAGCAACCGGACTACGTCGCCGGGGACGCCTACGGCCAGTCGAGGTTGAGCTTCGGCGTCACGGCCAGGTGCGCACGGGTCGGCAACCCCTTCATCGCCAAACTCACCGGCATCGACATCCGCGACCGTGGACCGGCCAGCGGCCATCGGCTGTTCGACGAATGGCAGGCCGCGCAATCCGGGTTGCTGCAACGGTTGATGCAACAGCCGTATGTGGCGCATAACGCCACTTTCGAACATGGGTTCTTCATGCTGAACGTGGCCGGATACGCCGAAGCCTACCGTGCCGGCGACATCGTGATCGTCGACACCATGCCGATGAGCCGGCAATGGGATCCGGGTTCCGAGGCGACACCCGACCATCCGTACGGCGACAACACGCTGGACGCCTACGCCAAACGGCAGGGCGCGCTGGCCCCGGACCGCAGCGAGCGCCATCTCGGGCTCGAGGACGCGCACATCATGCTCGTGGCGATGAAACACCATCTCGACTGGCTGCGCGAACAGGGAAAAGGCCCGTGGGGTGCGGATGGCCGGCCCGGCGTGGGCGGCAAGCAGTGCGGCAGGCGCAGCTGACCCGCAGATTGGCGGTTGCGGGCTGCTTGGATGCGGGCTGTCGTGGTATGAGTTGCTTGGGCATAAAGTTGTCCGGGCATAAGCCGATGGGCGCCAGCTGGCGTACGTCGCCGGATGGCAACCGTTCGGATAATGGAGACAAGGGATGATATGGGACGCCGATGATGGCGTCCCATCGTGTATGGAGGTGCGGCAATGGAATCCAACGGGAGGCGTGAAGACCCGGGCGAAAGACCGCTCACCATCGCCATGGTGGTGGATTCGGTCGGCAATCAGGGCAACGGTACATCGAATTCCGCGCTACAGTGGGCGCGGGAACTTGAACGGCAGGGGCATACCGTGCGCTTGGTGGGCGTGGGTGCCCCCGTATACGCCGCGAAAATCCACCATGTTCCGCTGGTCTCATGGGTGGCCGCGAAACAGCAGATGCAGTTCGCCGAACCGGACGATGCATTGTTCCGAGCCGCTTTCGACGGCGTCGACGTGGTGCATATCTACATGCCCTTCGCCTTCGGCCGTCGCGCCGCGGCCGTCGCACGCCGCATGGGCATTCCGGTGACGGCCGGCTATCACGTCCAGCCGGAGAACGTGCTGTATTCCGCCGGTCTGTTGCGGTTCATCCCCGGACTGCCGCATCTGATCTATCGCCTGTTCCACCATTGGCTGTACCAAGGCATCCGCCACATCCATGTGCCCACCGACATGACCGCGCGGTTGCTGCGCGAGAACGGCTACCGTGCGAAACTGCATGTGATCTCGAACGGGTATTCGCCCCAATTCACGCCGAGGAACGTGGATGCCGAAAGCGGTTTCGAGGCAGGTGCCGAAACGGGTGAAGGACATGCAGGAGGATGTGCAGGAGCGCGTACAGAAGCGCATGCGGATAGTGCGCGGGACGCGGGCGGCGAGCCGTTCCGCATCATCGCATCAGGCAGACTGACGCATGAAAAGGATCACATCACCCTGATCAAGGCGATCGGGCTCAGCAGGCACGCCAACGAAATCGAATTGGTCATCGCCGGCGCCGGACCGCTGAAACGGTATCTGCGCATCCAATCGGACCGCAGGCTGAAGCGTCCCGCGAGCATCGGATTCCGCCGCAACGCCGACATGCCGGAACTCCTTCGTTCCGGCGACCTGTTCGTGCACTGCTCCATCGCGGATATCGAATCCATCAGCGTCATCGAAGCGATGGCGTGCGGGCTGGCTCCGGTGATCGCGGTATCCGACCTGTCCGCAGCCAGTCATTTCGCGCTACTTCCGCAATCCACGTTCCCCGTGCGCGACCCGGCCGCGCTCGCGCAACGCATCGACTGGTGGATCGAACACCCGGAGGAGCGTGCCGTGTGGAGTCAGCGTTACGCGCGGCACACCAAGGAACGGTATTCCGTGGAATCGAGCGTCAGGGCCTTCGTGGCCATGGAACGCGAGGCTATAGCAGATCGATGAGCCGGTCGGTCTCCTCGCGCGTGGTGGCCCAGCTTGTGCAGATGCGCATCACGGTATGCGTGTCGTCCGCCTTCTCCATGAAGCCGAGCAGCACATGCTCCTCCAAACGTGCGTGGGTCGGCTCGTCGAGCGTGACGAAGATCTGATTGGTCGGAGCGTCGAGGGTCAGCGTGTAACCCTTGTCGCGCAGCGCTTCGCGGATACGGTCCGCGGCCTCGTTGGCGTTGCGGGCGATACGGAAGTACAGGTCGTCGGTGAACAGCGCGTCGAACTGCACGCCAAGCAGGAACCCTTTCGCCAACAGTGCGCCATGCTGCTTGATCACAGTCAGGAAATGCTTCGGCGCCTTGCGGTTCGTGAACACCACGGCCTCGCCGAACATGGCCCCCACCTTGGTGCCGCCGATGTAGAACACGTCCGCGATCTCGGCCAGGTCGCGCAGCGTCATGTCGCAGGCGGAAGAGGTGAGCGCGTAGCCGAGGCGCGCACCGTCCACGAACAACGGCATATCGTACTTGTGCGCCACGTCCGCGATGCGACGCAGATGCTCCTTGGTGTACACGGTCCCGTATTCGCTGGACTGCGACACGTACACGCATCCGGGGAACACCATGTGCTCGTAGTTGCCGTCCGCGTAGAAGGTGGCGCAGAACTCATCCAGTTCGTCGGCGTCCATCAGGCCATCGTGCTGGGGGATGGTGAGCACCTTGTGCCCAGAGTATTCGATGGCGCCCGCCTCATGCACGTTCGGATGGCCGGATTCCACGGTGACCACGCCCGCATACGGGGGAGTGATGGCGTCGATGACCACCTGATTGGTCTGCGTGCCGCCCACCAGGAACCAGATGTCCGCATCCGGCTTGCCGCAGGCCTTGCGGATGCGCTCCTTGGCGTGGTCGCACACCTCGTCGCTGCCATAACCGGGGTAGGGGGTGTCGCTGATGGCGGCCAAAGCCTCGAGCACGGCGGGGTGCGCGGCCCTGGAATAGTCGTTTTCGAAGTGCAGCATCGGTTCTCCTTTTGGTTCGGACATGCTTTGGATACGAAAAAACCCTTCCCGAGGGAAGGGTTTCAGTGGGGTGGATAACGCGGCTCGAACGCGCGACCTTCTGAACCACAATCAGATGCTCTACCAACTGAGCTATATCCACCATGTTCATGTGAACGGCGAACCGTTTCGCACAACGAGTGATTACTATACACGATTTTTGCGCTTCGCACGCATCGGCGTGTTGCGGCGTGTTTTTTATCGGCCGCGCGGTTGGTCGATGTCTGTCGGATCATGTTCGAAATGTGATTGATGCGTGGTTATGCGGATGCGAGATGCCTATTTTTTGGGGCGAAACTGTTCGCGGAACAGCGTATGCCGGGAATTGGCGACAATGCTTGGCGTAAAGCAATGAGAGAAGGATAGAAGTCAACAATGGAAAAGGTCAAAGCCTTTGGGGAGTGGCTTACCAAATGGTTCACCGCGATCGTGATCGCGTGGGCCGTGTTCAACTATTTCGTGCCGCAGGCCAGCCTGTGGGGCAAATCCTATACCGGATATTTTCTGGGTATCGTGCTGTTCGGCATGGGCCTGACGCTGACGCTCGATGATTTCAAGCGCATCCTCACCCAACCGCTGATGGTGATCGTCGGAACCGTGGCTCATTTCGTGATCATGCCGTTGGTGGCGGTGTTGCTGTGCTGGATCTTCCGTCTTGACGGTGCGCTCGCCGTCGGTGTGATCCTGGTCGGATGCTGCCCGTCCGGCACGTCCTCCAATGTGATGAGTTATCTGAGCCGCGGCGACGTGGCGCTGGACGTATCGATCGGCATCCTGTCCACGCTGTGCGCGCCGTTCATGATCCCGCTGCTGATGCAGTGGCTTGCGTCCCAATATGTGACGGTGCCGACGCAGTCGCTGTTCCTCAACGCCGTCAAGGTGGTGCTGTTCCCGATCGCGCTTGGCGTGGCTTGCCATGCCATCTTCAAGGAGAAGATCGAGAAGGTCACCGTGGCGCTGCCCATCGTTTCCCAGGTGGCCATCCTGCTGATCATCGGTGTGGTGGTCGCGGCCAATGGTCCGAAGCTGTTCGTGGCTTCCTCCCTGCTGGCCATTCCGGTGGTCATCCTGCATAATCTGTGCGGTTACGCGCTTGGCTTCGGTTTCTCCAAGCTCATGTACAAGGTGTATCCGAAGGGATTCCGGTATGCGCAGCAGAAGGCCATCACCTTCGAAGTGGGTATGCAGGATTCCGCGCTCGGCGCCACGCTGGCCTTGACGTCCTTCGCCTCCAATCCGCTGGCCGCGGTGCCGTCCACCTTCTTCAGCGTGTGGCATAACATCTCCGGCTCCGTGCTGTCCAGCTGGTGGCGTGGCCATGACGACAAGCATCAGATCCATCCTGATTCCGACAACGGCGAGAAGGGCTCCGCGTCCGTGGATGCCAAGAAGCCGGCTTCGGCTCAGGCCTGATGACGTGACCGGTCGCGTGATATGCGTGGCTGACGCGTGATATGCGCGGCTGGATTTGCAAACAGCCTCTGAACTGTGCGAAACAGCTCAGAGGCTGTTCGTTTCTGGCGGCTGTGAGCGGCGATTTGTTCGATTCTGTTCATTTTGTTTGACGTGCTCAAAGCATTGAAATTACTGGTATTCTGAATGTTTTTACGCCGTGTCTCATGTTCGATACGGTGTATACTGTAACTGAAGGCCGGAGTTGCTGACTGGTCGAGGATTCGTCAGATCGCAACGAAGCGCCAAGGCCGTGAGGTGCAAGCGCAACGCCTTCAAAATAATTGAAGATTGCAGGATTGGAACGGCGGCGAGGGAAAGCCGGCAGGGATGCCGGGGCCGTCGGGAACGAGGTGATTGGTTCCTGGCGCATGCAAGGTGGCATGGCGGCTGGGAATGAGAAGCTGAAAGCAGAGGCAGCGGCCCCGGCGAAGGTTATCGCCGGGGCCGCTCTTTTGTGTTTGGCACGATGCTTTCGAGTTTGACCCTTGAGTTTGACCCTTAGGTGTATTAGATGTAGCTGTATGACGAGCTTCCCTCTCTCTGCCTGCACTGGTGGATGCTTGGGGCGTAGCGATTTGGCGGCATTTTCTCTGTCTCTCTACGCTGACGGGGCCTCAGCGTGGTTGTTTGGGGACGGGTTCCCCATTTGTCTGCGCTGAGGGGCTCTCAGCGTAGCCGTTTGGCGGCATTTTCTCTGTCTCTCTACGCTGACGGGGCTTCAGCGTAGCCGTCTGGCGGTATTGTCTCCGTTTGTCTGCGCTGACGAGTTCCCAGTGCATCTATTTGGCGAAGTCTTTGTCGCCTGTCTACGCTGGCGGGGTGCGATCGCCATTCCCCATTCGGGGTGCCGCGATGGTGTTTAGACATATAATATGCATATGTCTAATGAAATGGTGATTAGGAATATCAATGTCGATACCGCATCGGCTATGGTCAGTGATTACGGCGCCCATGTGCTTACTTGGGCTCCGCGTGGGGAAAGCGCGGTCGTATGGTGCCCGTCAGTCGTCCATCTGAACGAAGGTAAAGCCATACGCGGCGGCGTGCCGATCATCTTCCCCTGGTTCAACTTCGGTTTCGAGAATGGCAGGGTCACATCCAAAAAACCGAAGCATGGATTCGGACGTGTAAGTTTTTGGGAATTCGACGAGCGGGCGTCAAACGAGGGGCATCTGCGCTACATGCTATCCGACGAGGCGATCGATGATACCGTCCTCGCGCAGTTCGGTTTTGGCGGCATTCCGCGATTCCATGCCATCTACGACATCGAAATCGGCGAGTCCCTCACCATGGCGTTGACCGTATGCAATGTGGGTAACGTGCCGTTTGCCTATGAGGCGGCGTTGCATACCTATCTGCATGTCGGCGATGTCGATTGCGCCAAAGTGCTGGGATTGGAGGGTGCGCGTTACGTCGATACCACGTTGGAGGACGATCCGATTGTTGTTCAGGGGAATGAGGCGGTCGCCTTCTCCGGTCTGGTTGATCGCATCTACTATTCGACGGACACCCTTCGTCTGCGTGATGATGCGTTGGGCCGCACCATCGTCATCGCCAAACAAGGTGCGCCGCAGACCGTGGTGCGGAATCCGGGTGAACGCAACGGCAATGCGATGGGTGATCTGAGCAAGGGGGAGTGGCGTCGTTTCGTCTGCGTCGAAGCCGTTGCGAACCGTGACGGCGCCATCACCGTGGATCCGGGTGAATTCCACACGCTTTCCCAAACCATTTCCGTCGAACGCTAGCCCCAACCCGTAAATCCGCATCTCGCGCATCTATGAAGTCGTGCGTCCATGCCCTGGGCGTAGCGACTTGGTGGTTTCGTCTCCGTCTGGCTATGCTGAGCGGCTCTGAGTGTAGCTGTTCGGCGAACTCATTTCCATCTTGCTACGTTGGCGGGCTTTCAGCGTAGTCAGTTGGTGATGCTTCCGTCGTTTGTCTACGCTGAGCGGCTCTGAGCGCAGCCGTTTGGCGGGCCCATTTCCGTCTGTCTACGCTGAGCGGTTCCGAGCGCAGCCAGTTGGTGGTGGCGTCGCCGGCTGCATACGCTGAGCCCTCCCCAAAAATCGTCCGCGACACGACGATGGAAAGCATTGTCGCACCCTGCCGTATACTGATAATTCGTGTGTGCCAACGGCAGGCCTTATGTAACAGGCAAGTCGGTTGGGATATCCCGCGAATCGCATGGATCGCGCGCAGTAATGCGGCGGCGAGAGAGGAGCGGGTCATCGGGCCGGTGAACAGTGGCTATCTTTCCGATTCGGGTTCGCCCGTGTGAATGGGAGAGTGTGGTTGCAGTGCGGCGGCCTCACAGGTAAGAAGAACCACTGAATCGGAGAATTCAAGTTGCCTACTATTGAACAGCTCGTCCGTAAGGGACGCTCGCCGAAGCCGAAGAAGTCCAAGACTTTGGCGCTGAAGGGCAGCCCGCTGCGTCGCGGCGTGTGCACCCGTGTCTACACCACCACCCCGAAGAAGCCGAACTCCGCTCTGCGTAAGGTCGCCCGTGTGCGTCTTTCCTCTGGCATCGAAGTCACTGCTTACATCCCGGGTGAGGGCCACAACCTGCAGGAGCACTCCATCGTGCTCGTGCGCGGCGGCCGTGTGAAGGATCTGCCGGGTGTGCGTTACCACATCGTGCGTGGTGCCCTCGATACCCAGGGCGTTAAGGACCGCAAGCAGGGTCGTTCCCTGTACGGAGCAAAGAAGGCGAAGTAAGAGATATGTCACGTAAAGGACCTTCCAAGAAGCATCAGCTGCTGCCGGATCCGATTTACGGCTCCACCGTTGTGGCACAGCTCATCAACAAGATCCTCCTCGACGGCAAGAAGTCGATCGCTGAGGACATCGTGTACTCCGCGCTCGATATGGTCAAGGAAAAGACCGAGCAGGAGCCCGTGGCCGTGCTGAAGCGCGCCCTCGACAACATCCGTCCGTCCCTCGAGGTCCGCTCCCGCCGTGTCGGTGGTGCCACCTACCAGGTGCCGGTCGAGGTGAAGCCCGCCCGTGCGAACACTCTGTCCCTGCGCTGGCTGACCGACTTCTCCCGCGCCCGTCGCGAGAAGACCATGGCCGAGCGTCTCGCCAACGAGATTCTCGACGCCTCCAACGGTCTGGGCGCTTCCGTGAAGCGTCGCGAGGACACCCACAAGATGGCCGAGGCCAACAAGGCCTTCGCCCACTACCGCTGGTAATCACTCGGACCTTTAGAAAGTTAAGGATTAAAAATGGCTGAAGAGGTGCTTTCGGACCTTCATCACGTCCGCAACATCGGCATCATGGCTCACATCGATGCCGGTAAGACCACCACTACCGAGCGTATTCTGTTCTACACCGGCAAGAACTACAAGATCGGCGAGACCCACGACGGTGCTTCCACCATGGACTTCATGGAGCAGGAGCAGGAGCGTGGTATCACCATCCAGTCCGCCGCTACCACCTGCTTCTGGCACCGCCAGTCCCACGACACCAAGGACAAGTTCCAGATCAACATCATCGACACCCCGGGCCACGTGGACTTCACCGCCGAGGTGGAGCGCTCCCTGCGCGTGCTCGATGGTGCCGTTGCCGTGTTCGACGGCAAGGAAGGTGTGGAGCCGCAGTCCGAAACCGTGTGGCGTCAGGCCGATAAGTACGGCGTTCCGCGTATCTGCTTCATCAACAAGATGGATAAGCTGGGCGCGAACTTCTACTACTCCGTCGACACCATCAAGGACAAGCTGGGCGCGACCCCGCTTGTGATGCAGCTGCCGATCGGCGCCGAGAACGACTTCACCGGCGTCGTCGACCTGGTCGAGATGCAGGCTTACATCTGGAACGGCACTGAGGAGCTCGGCGCCAAGTACGACACCACCGAGATCCCGGACGATCTGAAGGACAAGGCCGAGGAATACCACAACGCCCTCGTCGAGGCCGTTGCCGAAACCGATGACGCCCTGATGGAGAAGTTCTTCGGTGGCGAGGAAATCACTAAGGAAGAAATCCGCGCCGCTGTTCGCAAGCTGACCATCAACAAGGAAGCCTTCCCGGTCTTCTGCGGTTCCGCGTTCAAGGATAAGGGCGTTCAGCCGATGCTCGACGGTGTGGTTGACTACCTGCCGAGCCCGGAGGACGTGCCGGCCATCCAGGGTTACGACCCGCAGGATGAATCCATCGAAATCGACCGCAAGCCGCTGAAGTCCGATCCGTTCTCGGCTCTGGTCTTCAAGATCTCCACCCACCCGTTCTACGGCAAGCTCGTGTTCGTGCGTGTCTACTCCGGTGCCGTCAAGCAGGGCGATTCCGTGCTCGACTCCACCCGTGGCAAGAAGGAACGCGTCGGCAAGATCTTCCAGATGCACGCCGACAAGGAGAACCCGGTGGATGAGGCTTCGGCCGGTAACATCTACACCTTCGTGGGTCTGAAGAACGTCACCACCGGCGACACCCTGTGCGCCCTCGACGCTCCGATCTCCCTGAACTCCATGACCTTCCCGGATCCGGTGATCCAGGTCGCCGTGGAGCCGAAGACCAAGGCCGATCAGGAGAAGATGGGCATCGCTCTGGCGAAGCTCTCCGAAGAGGATCCGACCTTCCAGGTCACCACCGACGAAGAATCCGGCCAGACCCTGATCGCAGGCATGGGCGAGCTCCAGCTCGACATCATCGTCGACCGTATGCGTCGTGAGTTCAAGGTGGAATGCAACCAGGGCAAGCCGCAGGTTGCCTACCGCGAGACCATCCGCAAGGCCGTCATGGACCAGGGCTACACCCACAAGAAGCAGACCGGTGGTTCCGGCCAGTTCGCAAAGGTCCTGATGAACTTCGAGCCGCTCGAGACCACCGAAGGCAAGACCTTCGAGTTCGAGAACGCCGTCACCGGTGGCCACATCTCCCAGGAATTCATCCCGTCCATCGAGGCTGGCGTCAAGGAAGCCATGGAATCCGGTATTCTCGCCGGCTTCCCGGTTGTGGGCGTCAAGGCCACCGTCACCGACGGCCAGATGCACCCGGTCGATTCCTCCGAAATGGCCTTCAAGCTCGCTGGCTCCATGTGCTTCAAGGAAGCCGCTCCGAAGGCCAAGCCGGTCATCCTCGAGCCGATCATGGCCGTCGAAGTCCGTACTCCGGAAGAGTACATGGGCGAAGTCATTGGCGATCTGAACCAGCGTCGTGGCAGCATCTCCCAGATGTCCGATGCCACCGGCGTCAAGGTCATCGACGCCAAGGTCCCGCTGTCCGAGATGTTCGGCTACATCGGCGACCTGCGTTCCAAGACCCAGGGCCGCGCTATGTTCACCATGCAGATGGACTCCTACGCTGAGGTGCCGAAGAGCGTCTCCGAAGAGATTATCAAGGCTCAGCGCGGCGAGTGACACACGTTGCCACGCGTGAGGTGGCGTCAGTCTCCAGTCAGCGGTAGTATCGTGTATCGCTGACTGGGTTCTGGCTCATCAATGTGGCACAACCCAGAAACCCAGTAAACCTACGAAACGTCCAGGAGGACAAAGTAATGGCAAAGGAAAAGTACGAGCGTACTAAGCCGCACGTTAACATCGGTACCATTGGCCACGTCGATCACGGTAAGACTACCCTGACCGCCGCCATTTCTAAGGTTCTGCACGAAGAGTTCCCGGATCTCAACCCGGAGTACGACTTCAGCCAGATCGACGCCGCTCCGGAAGAGCAGCAGCGTGGTATCACCATCAACATCGCCCACATCGAATACCAGACCGCTGAGCGTCACTACGCTCACGTGGACTGCCCGGGCCACGCCGACTTCGTGAAGAACATGATCACCGGCGCTGCCCAGATGGATGGCGCTATCCTCGTGGTCGCCGCTACCGACGGCCCGATGGCCCAGACCCGCGAGCATGTTCTGCTCGCTCGCCAGGTTGGCGTTCCGCGTATCCTCGTCGCCCTGAACAAGTGCGATATGGTCGAGGACGACGAGCTCATCGAGCTCGTTGAAGAAGAGGTCCGTGACCTCCTCGACGAGAACGGCTTCGACCGCGATTGCCCGGTCATCCACACCTCCGCTTACGGCGCGCTGCACGATGACGCTCCGGATCACGAGAAGTGGGTTGAGTCCGTCAAGGAACTCATGAAGGCCGTCGACGAGTACATCCCGACCCCGGTCCACGATCTCGACAAGCCGTTCCTGATGCCGATCGAAGATGTGTTCACCATCTCCGGCCGTGGCACTGTGGTTACCGGTCGTGTTGAGCGTGGTAAGCTGCCGATCAACACCAACGTTGAGATCGTCGGCATCCGCCCGACCCAGTCCACCACCGTCACCTCCATCGAGACCTTCCACAAGCAGATGGATGAGTGCGAGGCTGGCGATAACACCGGTCTGCTGCTCCGCGGCATCAACCGTACCGACGTCGAGCGTGGCCAGGTTGTGGCCGCTCCGGGCTCCGTCACCCCGCACACCAAGTTCGAGGGCGAAGTCTACGTGCTGACCAAGGACGAAGGCGGCCGTCACTCGCCGTTCTTCTCCAACTACCGTCCGCAGTTCTACTTCCGCACCACCGACGTCACCGGCGTCATCGAGCTGCCGGAAGGCGTCGAGATGGTTCAGCCTGGCGATCACGCCACCTTCACCGTTGAGCTGATCCAGCCCATCGCTATGGAGGAAGGCCTGACCTTCGCTGTGCGTGAAGGCGGCCACACCGTCGGCTCCGGCCGTGTCACCAAGATCCTCGCCTGATAATTGCTTCAGCGATGATCGACACGCTGTGAACTAGCGTTCCGAAGAACCCCCTTGGAATATTCCGAGGGGGTTCTTCCGTTTTCCGGAGGCGTGAGCCTATTGTTCGGCCGTGCCCGACCGGAGGGCGGTTTGAGTGCACAATGGGTGCGTAATGGGCGCATAATGGAAGAGGAAGAAGGAATCTGCATGATGGATAGGGACGAGGCGGTGTGGATCGAGGATACGATGCGCCGGCTGTCGTATTCGAGGTTCCGGTCCAAATTCGTGCTTTCGGACAAGGACCGTGCGTATGCGCGGGCCAAGGGCAAGGCGACCATCGACCGGCACGCCTGCGAATTGCTTCGGTCGAGGGTGGGGGATGCCCACCCGTTGAAGGACGGCAAGCAGACACCATGGCGTGGGCATCCGGTGTTCACCGCGCAGCATGCCACCGCGACCTGCTGCCGTGGGTGCATCGAGAAATGGCATCATATCCCGCAAGGCCGGGAACTGACCGATGAGGAGATCCGCCGGCTCGCCGATCTGGTCATGGCGTGGATCGAACGAGACTTGACATGGCATCCCGCGGCGTAGACGTTCCGCTCAACATATGCCATGCCTTGTCATAGGATGCCCAAGGCACTTGGATGGGCGATCCACCTGAAGTATCCGAACCATCCGGAATATGCGGAACGGGCACGATGACGTTTCTGAACAATGGTACGGAGAGACGGAACATACGATCTGCGGGCAGCTTGCTTCCGCGGCGTTCCAACGGGCGAACCGATGGATGCGGCGGGGGAGGGGCTTCTGTCTCACGATTTGGGTTTTGGCGGAATTATGACGTTTTCCGTCACGAAGAGAACTTACACTGGGAAGCTATGAGCGAAAACATTATGCGAATCATTGATCTCAGGGGCAAGAACCTCTCCCGTGCCGAGCTGCTGGCCGCCATGCCGCGTGCCGAGATGGGCACTTCCGAAGCCACCGATCTGGTGCGTCCGATTCTCGAGGACGTGAAGGCGCGCGGAGCCGCTGCGCTGCGTGATTTCGGCGAGAAGTTCGACGGCGTGCGTCCGACCAATCTGCGTGTTCCCGTCGAGGCGATGAAGAACGCGCTCGAAACCCTTGATCCTGAAGTGCGTGCGGCCATCGAGGAATCCGTGCATCGCGCCCGCGCCGTGGCGAAGAGCCAGGTGCCGCATGACTTCCACACCGATCTGGCCGATGGCGCCCGCGTCGCCGAGCGTTGGATTCCGATTCAGCGTGTCGGCCTGTACGTGCCTGGCGGTAAGGCCGTGTACCCGTCCTCCGTGATCATGAACACCGTTCCCGCCCAGGCCGCCGGCGTCGAATCGCTCGCCATCGCGACCCCGCCGAGCAAGGGGGATCCGGACGGTCTGCCGAACAAGACCATCCTCGCCACCTGCGCGATCCTTGGCGTCGAAGAGGTGTACGCCGTGGGCGGCGCCCAGGCCATCGCCATGTTCGCCTACGGTGCCAAGGGCAGCGAACCGCAGGACGGCGAGATCCTGTGCGATCCGGTCGACAAGATCACCGGCCCGGGCAACATCTTCGTGGCCACCGCCAAGTCCCTCGTCTCCGGCTTCGTCGGCATCGACGCCGTCGCCGGACCGACCGAAATCGGCATCATCGCCGACAAGACCGCCAACCCGAGCCTGCTGGCCGCCGATCTCATCGGTCAGGCCGAGCACGACGAGCTCGCCGGTTCCGTGCTGTTCACCGACTCCACCGACATCGCCGAGAAGGTTCAGGAGAACCTGAACTACCGCGTGCCCCGCACCGAGCATGCGGAACGCGTGCACACCAGCCTGTCCGGCACCCAGTCCGCCATTGTGCTGACCGACGACCTTGACCAGTCCATCGACGCGGCCAACGCCTACGCCGCCGAGCATCTGGAAATCCAGACCGCCGACGCCGACGCCGTGGTGCCGCGCATCAAGAACGCGGGCGCCATCTTCCGCGGCCCGTACTCCCCGGTCCCGCTGGGCGATTACATGTCCGGCTCGAACCATGTGCTGCCCACCGGCGGCACCGCACGTTTCGCCGCAGGCCTTGGCGTGCACACCTTCATGAAGCCCGTCGAGGTCATCGAATACGACGAACAGGGTCTGAAGGCCATCGCCGCACGCATCAACGCTTTCGCCGTCTCCGAGGATCTGCCCGCACACGGCGAATGCGTGCTCAGCCGTTTCATCGACGATCCGTACGATAAGGCGACCATCGTCGAGCAGGAGAAGAAGGCCGGTCTGCGATGAGCTCCATTCCCGCGAATCTGCCGCTGCGCAATGATCTGATCGGCGAGGAGCCGTACGGCGCCCCGCAACTTGACGTGCCGGTGTGCCTCAATGTGAACGAGAACCCGTATGCGCCCGATCAGGCCGTATGTGAGGCCATCGCCAAGCGCGTGCTGGACATCGCGCCCACGCTGAACCGTTACCCGGATCGTGAGCATGTCGAACTGCGTCAGGCGTTCAGCGACTATCTGGATCGTGAATCCGGCGTGCGTCTGAGCGTCAACGAACTGTGGGGTGCGAACGGTTCCAACGAGATCATGCTGCAGCTGTTCCAGGCGTTCGGTGGCCCGGGCCGCGTGGCGCTCGGCGCCGATCCGACGTACTCCATGTACCCGGAGTACGCCCGCGACACGTTCACCGGTTGGAAGCTGGCGCATCGCAACGCCGACTTCACGCTGGACGTCGACGCGCTGATCGAGCAGATCAAGACGGTCAAGCCGTCCATGGTGCTGCTCACCAGCCCGAACAACCCCACGGGCACCCCGCTGCCGCTGGCCGATGTGGAACGTGTGCTTGACGTGTGCGAATCCGCCGAAGTGGCGGGCGCCGCCGAAGGTGTGCATCCCATCGTCGTCATCGACGAAGCCTACGTGGAGTTCCGTAACCCCGGCACCCCCAGCGCGGTCACCCTGATCGCCGATCACGCGAATCTGGCGGTGTCGCGCACCATGAGCAAGGCCTTCGCCTTCGCCGGTGCACGCGTCGGATATCTCGCGGCCTCCAAGGGCATCATCGACTGCATGCGCATCGTTCGCATGCCCTACCATCTGAGCGCCGTCACCCAGGCTGCCGCACTGGCGGCCTTCGAACACACCGACGAGCAGCTGAGCCGTGTGGAGCATCTGCGTCTGACCCGCGAGGCCACCGCGCAGTGGCTGAAAACCCAAACCTACAAGGGCAGGCCGCTCGATGTGGCCGAATCCGAGTCGAACTTCCTGCTGTTCGGCGGTTCCTTCGACAAGCGCGACGAGATCTTCGACGAGCTGCTCAAGAGGGGCGTGCTGATCCGCGTGGTTGGCCCCGACGGCTGGCTTCGCGTGTGCATGGGCACCGACGAGGAGATGGAACGGTTCCGTACGGCACTCACCGAAGTGCTGCGTATAGTGGAAGCGGAGTAGATGACCAGTGCGGGGCGTGGGGGGAGACTTCCTGCGCCCCGCGCCGGCGGATATGTGCACCTTACAATCGTGCGCATATCCAGGCGAACAGAATCGAGGCATGCGCGTGTGGCACATGGACGCATGCGAACAGACAGAGACACAATGCCGTAAGGAGCGCAACATGGCAAGAACCGCGCGCATCGTTCGCGAAACCAGCGAATCACATATCGAACTTGAACTCAATCTCGACGGCACCGGTAAGACCGACATCGATACTTCCGTGCCGTTCTACAACCATATGATGACCGCCTTGGGCAAGCATTCGCTCATCGACCTGACCATCCATGCCCACGGCGACACCGATATCGACGTGCATCACACCGTGGAGGACACGGCGATCGTGTTCGGCGAGGCGTTAAGGCAGGCGCTGGGCGACAAGCGTGGCATCCGTCGTTTCGCCGACGCCACCGTGCCGCTGGACGAGGCGCTCGCCAAGGCTGTGGTCGATATCTCCGGGCGCCCGTACTGCGTGTGCTCCGGCGAGCCGGAAGGTTTCGAGTACTGCATGATCGGCGGGCATTTCACCGGTTCGCTGGTACGTCATGTGATGGAATCCATTGCGATGCATGCGGGCATCTGCCTGCATATGCAGGTGCTGTCCGGCCGTGATCCGCATCATATCGCCGAAGCGGAGTTCAAGGCGTTGGCGCGTGCGCTGCGTTTCGCCATCGAGCCCGATCCTCGCGTGGACGGTGTTCCCAGCACCAAGGGCGCACTGTGATGGCCGATAATCCGAACGATAACGGGAAGGACTTCGACCCGGACGACTCCTTGTTCTCCGACGAGGAACTCGATGCGGCCATGTCCGATTTCGAATGGGAATTCGCGCAATCCGCGGATGAGCTGACCGGATCGGGTGAATCCGACGGCAGGGCCTCCGGAACCTCCGATGTTTCCGGTTCCGGGGATTCCTCCGGTTCCGCCGCCGCCAGCAACGGCGTGAACGGGGCCGATGATGGCATCGAAGGCTTTGATGACATCGATTCCATCACCATTCCCGACGATGCTTCCGAAATCGACCCGTCCGTGGGATTCGAGGATGAACTGGCCGGACTGCTCGGCAACAAGGCAAAGCGTGCCGCGCTAATCACCGGTATCGCCTCGGCGGAACTGCTGGCCGCATTCTGCCAGCTGTCCGACATTTCGGCCGACTGCATAGGGTCGAATCAGGGTGCCGTCGCCGTGCTGCGCAACCTCGATGGGGACTCCCCGGAAGCCGCAGCCAAGGACATCACCACCGTGGTCGCAGGCATGTCGGTGGTGCTGGGCGTGAACCGCGCCGACAAACTCGAAATCACCATGTACGCCGGCGGCAAGGCCGGTCCGACGATGGCTCCACCCATTCTGTTCAATTCCACGCCGCGTTTCGTGGAGGATCTGATGCTGGGCATCACCACCGTGGGCCAGCTCAAGGAACAAGGATTCGAGGTCATCGATTCGGGAAGCTTCGACCATGCTTCGGCCATGCAGGTGATCGCCAAGCACACGCGTCCGGGCCGGGGCGGATCCGTTCCCGGTGCGAGCATCGAATAGCGAGACAGCAAGAGACAGGGAAAGACAATGACCACGGCAGTTGTATTCGATTACGGTTTCGGCAATGTACGTTCCATGGTCCGTGCCATGGCGCGTCTGGGCGTCGACACCACGCTGACCTCCGACTACCGTCAGGCCCTTGAGGCGGACGGTCTGGTCGTGCCCGGCGTCGGCGCGTTCGCCGCATGCATGGAAGGCCTGAAGACGGTTGACGGCGACAGGGTGATTCTGGACCGTCTGCGCGCCGGGCGACCGGTGCTCGGTGTGTGCGTCGGCGAGCAGGTGATGTTCGAGCTTGGCCGCGAACACGGCGCTGACGCTCCCGGCATCGGCCTGATCGGCGGCAGCGTCGATCCGCTGGACGCCGACGTGGTGCCGCATATGGGTTGGGATACCGTCGAAGCCCCCGAGGGGTCGCAGCTGCTCAAGGGCATCGAGGATGAGCGTTTCTATTTCGTGCACTCCTGCGCCGCCCATGAGGCCCGCGAACTCGACCTGAGCAAGTCTGGCATCGACATCAGCGCCCATCAGCAGGTGACCTGGTGCGAGTACGGTCGCAGCCGTTTCGTCGCCGCGTATGAGCGCGGCCCCCTGTTCGCCACCCAGTTCCACCCCGAGAAGTCCGGCGACGCCGGCGCCCAGCTGTTGGAGAACTGGATCGCGACGTTCTGAACCGGACGGCATCGAAACACGTAAAGCCACGAATCGCAATATAAGGAGAGAACCATGCCACTTACCCTTCTGCCCGCAGTGGATGTGCGCGACGGCAAGGCCGTGCGTCTGCGTCAGGGTGAATCCGGATCCGAAACCGATTACGGTTCGCCGTTGGAAGCGGCCCGCACATGGGTTGAATCCGGTGCGCAGTGGATCCATCTGGTCGACCTCGACGCCGCGTTCGGCACCGGTGACAACCGTGCCCAGCTGCGCGCCATCGTCCAGGAACTGGGCGACAAGGTGAACATCGAGATGTCCGGCGGCGTGCGTGACGACGCTTCGCTTGAATCCGCGCTGGAGGCTGGCGCCGCCCGCGTGAACATCGGCACCGCGGCCTTGGAGAACCCGGATTGGACCGCATCCGTGATCGAGAAGTACGGCGACCGCGTGGCTGTCGGCCTTGACGTGCGTGGCCATACGCTCGCCGCACGCGGTTGGGTGAAGGAAGGCGGCGACTTGTTCGAAACCATGGCGTTCCTCGACTCCGTCGGCTGCTCCCGTTACGTGGTCACCGACGTCGCCCGCGACGGCATGATGAGCGGGCCGAACATCGACCTGCTGCGTGAGGTCGTCGAACGCACCAACGCCAAGGTCACCGCATCCGGTGGTATTTCGAAGCTCGACGACCTGCGCAATATCAAGCGGCTAGCCGAACTCGGCGTCGACTCCGCCATCCTCGGCAAGTCGCTGTACGCCCGTGCGTTCACCCTTGAGGAGGCGTTGGAGGTCTCCCGCTGAGCGCGGCGCATATCATATCGGATATCGGACAAGGCGCGTTCCCGAACCATGACTCATGGCTTGGGAACGCGCCTTTCCATATGCTGATTCGAGGGATGTCTCTGATATTCTCCGGTGTTTTCCGGCATGGTGGGTCGCCGTCTGCGTTTTCCCGATACGGTGCCGTCACAATCCGAACCGGGTACGGATGCACGACTTGTGTTAACGATGTTCGTAACACGCGCATGGAACGATGGGATGTTATGGATAAGCAGCAGGAGTTTGCTCTGCGCACGGTCGAAGAACGCGACGTGCGCTTCATTCGTCTATGGTTCACCGACGTGTTGGGTACATTGAAATCGGTGGCCATCGCCCCCGCGGAACTTGAAGCGGCCTTCGAGGAGGGACTTGGATTCGACGGATCGGCCATCGAAGGCATGACTCGTGTCTCCGAGGACGACATGATCGTCAAGCCCGACCCCTCAACGTTCCAGATTCTGCCGTGGCGAGGAGGCCCCCAAGGCACCGCACGCATGTTCTGCGATGTGCTGACCCCCGACGGTGAGCCGAGTCTCGGCGACCCGCGCCATGTGCTCAAGCGGGCGCTCGCGAAGGCGAAGGAGAAGGGTTTCACCTTCTACGTGCACCCGGAGATCGAATTCTACCTGTTCGAAAGCCAGGACGACTGGTCCCAGACCCCCAAGCCCATCGACGAAGGCGGCTACTTCGACCATGTGCCGCGCAGCCCCGGCATGGACTTCCGCCGTGCCACCGTGAACATGCTCGAACAGATGGGCATTTCGGTGGAATACTCCCATCACGAGGGAGGTCCAGGCCAGAATGAGATCGATCTGCGCTATGCGGACGCGCTCACCACGGCCGACAACATCATGACGTTCCGCACCGTCGTCAAGGAGATTTCGCTGGAGCGCGGCATCCACGCCAGCTTCATGCCCAAGCCTCTCGCCGACGCGCCCGGCTCCGGCATGCACACGCATCTGAGCCTGTTCGAAGGTGATTCCAACGCCTTCTACGAGGCCGGTCAGGAATTCAACATGTCGCTCACCGCACGCCAGTTCGCCGCGGGCATTCTCGCCCATGCGGCCGAGATCTGCGCGGTGACCGACCAGTACGTGAACTCGTACAAGCGCCTGTGGGGCGGCAACGAGGCTCCGAGCTACATCTGCTGGGGTCATAACAATCGTTCCGCGTTGTTGCGCATCCCGCAGTACAAGCCAGGCAAGGGCAATTCCGCCCGCATGGAGTTCCGTGCGCTCGACCCGGTCGCCAACCCGTACCTCGCGTATTCGGGGCTGCTGGCAGCCGGCCTTGACGGCATCGACAAGCAGATGACCTTGGGTGAGCCCACCAGTGATGATGTGTGGGAGTTCACCGACGCCGAACGTCAGGCCATGGGCATCGAACCGCTGCCCACATCGCTTGGCGAGGCGTTGGAGATCATGGAGAAGTCCGACTTCGTGGCCGACGTGCTGGGTGAGCATGCATTCGAGTACTTCCTGGCCAACAAGCGTCAGGAATGGCACGAATACAACCGTCAGGTCACGCCGTTCGAGCTGAAGAAATATCTGCCGAAGCTCTGAAACCCCAAGGTCCGTGCCGTTCGGTCCGGCGGAAGGCCGGTATCCGTTCGGAACGGTTCTCTTGGAAACACCGTTACGGGAAACCTCGTTCAGGGGTTTCCCGTTTTGTGATTATTCGGTTCCGAATCGACCAAGTGCCTTGCGAATCGACCGACCTGTGCGAAGGTGGAGTGGATGTCAGATACACGTAGGAAGAAAAGCGGCGATGCGCCGGTCCACAAGCCGGCATCCAACCGCAATCCCGTGTCCAACGCCCGTAAACGCAGGAAGAAAGTCACGTTGTCGCAACGTTGGCGACGTGCCAGCTTCGCCACACGGTTCAAGATCATCTCCATCGGCACGATCACCACGATCTGCGTGATCGCGCTGGTGACGGGACTGGTGTACTTCCTGCGTTGGTACAACGATCTGCAGGCGGCCGAGGCGCGGCAGCTGGAACTGTCGCAACAGTACAATTTCGATCCGGGCAACATCATCTCCGACGGTCAGTTCTTCAATGGCAATGCCATGAGCGAGGCCGAAATCCAATCGTTCCTCGATTCCAAGGGCGGTGCCATAGCCACGATGCGATTTGATACGACAACCCAGAAAGCCGACGAGCTGTGCGGCGAATACAAGGGAGCGAAGCAGGAGCGCGCCGCCGCGATCATTGAGAAATCCGGTCGGGCATGCAAGGTGAGCCAGAAGGTGTTGCTCACCGTGCTGCAGAAGGAGCAGCATCTTGTCACGGCGACGGAGCCGAACGACTTCCAGCTCAAATCGGCCATGGGATTGAGCTGCCCTGACGATGACAGCTGCGATCCGCAGTATGCCGGATTCTTCAGGCAGATGTTCGGCGCGGCGAAACGATACCAGTACTACGTGAGGCATGAAGGCGACTATGCGTACCAGTCGGGCAAACTGACGCCGATCCTGTACAATCCGGACAAGAATTGCGGTTCCGCGGACGTCTATATCCGCAACAAGGCGACCGCGCTGCTGTACATCTACACGCCGTACCAGCCCAATAAGGCGGCGCTCGAAGCCGGGGACGGGGAGGGCGATGCCTGTTCCACCTACGGCAATCGCAACTTCTCGAACATCTACAATTACTGGTTCGGCAATCCGCGCAACTGATCGTCTGCCGACTGACTGTTGGCCATCCGTGACGGGCCGAATACCAGAAAGGGCCGTTCCCGCTTGCAAGTGCAGCGGGAACGGCCCTTCCTTGAAGGCGGATGCGGTGCGTCAGCTGATCACGCGCATACGAATGGTGCCTTCGATGGAACGAAGTGCCTCCAGCGTTTCACGGCTCGGACGCTGGGCCACGTCGGTGACCACATAGCCGAGTTCGCCCTCGGTGCTGAGCGCCTGCGCGGCGATGTTGATGTTCTCCTCGCCAAGCACATGGTTCACGCGGGCCAGCACGCCGGGCAGATTCGAATGCAGGTGCGCGATGCGGGCCACGCCGCGGTTGTCGCCCAGATTGATCTGCGGCATGTTCACCGAAAGGGACGTGGAGCCCTTCTCCCAGTAATCCTCAAGACGCTGCGAGACGAAATGGCCGATGGACTCCTGTGCCTCCAGCGTGGAACCGCCGATATGCGGGGTCAGGATCATGTTGTCCTCGTTGGCCAGCGCGGTTTCGAACGGGTCGCCGCTCTTCTTCGGTTCGATCGGGAACACGTCCACCGCGGCGCCGGCGATATGGCCGGAATCCAGATGCTGCTTCAACGCGCCCAGATCGGCCACGAAACCACGCGACAGGTTCAGGAAGATGGAATCCTGCTTCATATGGGCGAACTGATCCTCGCCGAAGAAGCCGGTGTTGGACTTGCGGCCGTCCACATGGAGAGTCACGATGTCGGACTGTTCGAGCAGTTCATTCAGGGTCTCGCAACGATGCGCGTTGCCCAAGGCGAGCTTCTCCTCCAGATCATAGAACACCACGCGCATGCCGAGCGCCTCGGCCAGTACGGACAGCTGCGAGCCGATGTTGCCATAGCCGATGATGCCCAAGGTCTTACCGCGGACCTCGTGGGAGCCGGTGGCGGACTTATCCCACATGCCGTGCTTCATATGATGCGTGTGCGCGGGGATGCGACGCAGCAGGCAGATGATGTCGCCGATGACGAGCTCCACCACGGAACGGGTGTTGGAATACGGGGCATTGAACACGGCGATGCCATGTGCGCCCGCATACTCGAGATCGACCTGATTGGTGCCGATGCAGAAGCATCCGACGGCGCTGAGGTTCGGACGCGCGTCGATCACTTTGCGGGTGACGGTCGTCTTGGATCTCACGCCGAGCAGGTCGACGCCGTCGAGCGCTTCGATGAGCTCGTCCTCGCTCAAGGCGCCCTTCATGGTGGTGACGGTGAAACCGTGATCACGCAGCGACTTGGCCGCGTCGGGATGGATGTTTTCCAGTAACAGTGCTTGAGGCATGATACCCACCTTAGAGTTCGAGTTCGTGTTCGTCCAGCAATGTCCGAACAATGGCCAGACGCTGGGTCGGTCGCGTCATCGCCACATACAGGTCGGCGGCGGAGACCAGACGGCTCGGAGCCTCCTGATCGATCAGCGCCGGTTCGACCACTACGACCGCATCATATTCGAGCCCCTTCACCGTTTCGGTGTCGCTCACCATGATCTGGCGGTCCCAGGAATCCTGCGAGCGCAGACGGTGTGCTTCCTCGGCGCCGAATTCGCGTTCCACCTCGGCATACACACTGGACTCCAACTGGTCGAGCAGCTGGTTCGGGCCGATTACGGCGACACGGCCGGTGCCGTCCTGCGCGACGAATTCGCGGGCCAGTTTCACGGTTTCGCGGGCGACGGCGCCGAACAGCGCATCGCGATCCTCCACGGTGACGCGTTCGACCGAATCCGGAATGCCGCGCACGGCGTGCACGGTGGAGATGTACAGGCCTTGCTTGGCAGCGAAATTGGAGGCGAGACGGGAGACTTCCTGCGGGTTGCGGTAGTCGATGGTCAGTTCGTTCACGTCCCAGTGGCCGTGGCCGAACAGGCGGTCCATGGTCTTCGCCCAGGATCGGGTGCCGCCCAGGGCCGAGGTTTGCGCCACGTCGCCCACGATGGTGAACGAGCGCGACGGGCAACGGCGCATGAGCATGCGCCAGTCCATGGCGGTGAGTTCCTGCGCCTCATCCACCACGATATGGCCGTACGTCCATTCGCGGTCGTTGGCCGCACGCTGGGCTGTGTCTTCGGGGGAGGAGCCGTTGATGTTGTCCAGCAGCATCTGGGAGGTGACGATGCCGTTGCCGATGCCGTTCTGCGCGAGCGTATCCTTGGCGAACTGGATTTCCTCGTCATGCTTCGCCTTCAGGCGTTCGCGCTTCGCGGCCAGCTTCGGGTCCTCGCCCAGCAGTTCCATGGCCTCGTCCAACAGCGCGATGTCGGAACGGGTGAGCGGGGAGCCTTTCGGGCGGGTCAGCGCCTTCACCTGCTCGTCGCTCAGCCACGGGGCGTAGCGGCGCAGCTTGTGCGGCTTGGAGAACATGTCGTCGAGCAGCCATTGGCCGGTCATCGGCAGCCAGGCCAGATTCAACGTCACGCGTACCTTATCGTTCATGCGCAGCAGCGACACGGTGCGGTAGAGCTCGTCCTGATCGGGCGTGTAATCCAGCTGCTCCTCGTAGCGCATGCGCATGGCCGACAGCATGGACTTGACGAACGTCTCACGGGCCTTGTTATGCGGCTGATGCGTGCGACGTGCGTCGCCCAGCGCCTGTTCGATGTCGGCGGGCAGCATGGGCACGTCAATGCCGTTGATATGCACGACCGGCAGGTTCGAGGGGATGCGCTCGCGGTCGGCGACGGCATTGCGGATCGCGTTGGCCATACGGCGCTCGCCCTTGAGATAGGCAACCTGCGGCGTATCGACGGCGGTTGCCATCACGCCGGGGATGAGGTCGGCGATGGTGCGGCTCACCACACCGGTTTCACCAAGCGACGGCAGCACCTGGTCGATGTAGTGCAGGAACGCGGGGCTCGGGCCGACGACGAGCACGCCCGATCTGGACAGCGTGCGGCGATGCGTGTACAGCAGGTAGGCGGCGCGGTGCAGCGCGACGGCGGTCTTGCCTGTGCCGGGGCCGCCCTGCACCACCACGGCGCGGCCGATGTCGGAACGGATGATCTTGTCCTGTTCGCCCTGGATAGTGGCGACGATATCGGTCATCTTGCCAGTACGACGGGAGCTCAGGGACGCGAGCAGCGCACCTTCGCCGGTGAGCGTGCCGGAGGTCGAAGCCTCGTCCACGGATTTCGAATGGACATCCAGGACCTCATCCTCCAACGCCACCACGTCGCGGAAATGCAGGGTGATGTGGCGTCGCATCACGATGTCGCCGTGATGCGACGGCGTGGCCTCATAGAACGGGCGTGCGGCTTCGGCACGCCAGTCGATGAGCATGGGGTTGTGACGTTCGTCGGTCAGGCCGATACGCCCGATGTACAGGCGGTCGCCCTTCGAATCGTCGAGACGTCCGAAGACCAGCCGATCCTCCACGCCGCGCAGCTGTATGAGACGATCCTCATACATGGTGGCGAAGGAGTCGCGTTCGGTGCGCTGCGTGGGCGAGCCATGCGAGCCGGCGGCCCTGACCGCGTCAAGACGGTGCTTCGTCTCCTCGCGCAGTGCGTCCAGTCGGTTGTAGGCGCGGCTGACCGCGCGCTGTTCTTCCTCAAGTTGCGAGGCATAGGTCGACATCAGTTAGTATCCGTCCCCTCACGATGCGTGAAAACTCAGACGTTCCAATGTACTCCGTCCCAAGGTCATTTCGGCCGCCGGCGCAGAGCCGCGATGTCGGTTCAATGCGCCGGGACACGGCCATGATGCGGCAGCGGCGCATGACCATATGCAACCCCTATGCGCCGTTTACGCACCATATATAGGTGGCGCAGTGGTGCATGCGGCCCGCAGGCACCATCCGATGCGAAGGAATCATGGCCAAGTGTGTCTTTTATGCACTGAAATGCCCTCAAGTGGCGACGCCGTGGGGAGAAATGGGGATAGGTGGGGTAAAGTGGGGCACAGTGTGTGAGTGAAGTATACCCAAAATCGTCTGGAAGGAGGTGGGGCAGTGGCCGAAGAACCAGCGAACGAAGCCGCGCCCGCCACCATGATGGACGATATGGCCGGCGGCATGATGGGATTGCCGCCACTGTTGTTGGGAACCTACACTCCGAAAATCGACGCCAAAGGGCGTATGGCTTTGCCTGCGAAAATGCGCTCGCAGCTTGGAAACGGGTTGGTCATGGCCAGAGGGCAGGAGCGCTGCATCTACCTGCTGCCGGTCATGGAATTCCGCCGCATCGCCATGCAGATCCAACGGACCTCGATGAGCGACAAGGCCGCACGTGAATACCTGCGCGTCTTCCTGTCCGGGGCGAGTGATCAGACCCCGGATAAGCAGGGGCGTGTGCTCGTACCGCAGATGCTGCGGGATTACGCCGACCTTGGGGACGACATCGTGGTGATTGGCGTGGGAACCCGCGCCGAGATCTGGAACCGAACGACTTGGGAAGAATACTTGGCCGACAAAGAACAGAACTACGCCGATATCGCCGATGATGTGCTGCCGGAGGTGGGATTCTGATGACGACGGATGACCGTTCCATTTCCACGATCCACCAGCCGGTATTGCTGGAGGATTGCGTGCGCCTCGTCACCGGCGGACTGTCCCGTCGGCATGCCCCGACCATCGTCGACTGCACGCTCGGCCTCGCCGGTCACGCTACCGCGTTCCTGAAAGCGGCCCCGGAAGCCCGGCTGATCGGCATCGACCGTGATGCCGAGGCGCTGGGACTGGCGACCGAACGCATGCGCGATGAGGGACTCGCCGACAGGTTCACCCCGGTGCACGCGCCCTTCGATGAATTCGCGCACGCCCTGGAGGACAACGATATCCGCCATGTCGATGCGGTGTTCATGGACCTTGGACTGTCCAGCCTGCAGATCGACGAAACCGAACGCGGCTTCTCGTACTCCCACGACGCGCCTCTGGACATGCGCATGGATGTCAGCCAATCGCTGACCGCCGAACGGGTGCTCGCGGAATACAGTGAACGCGAGCTGGCCCGCATCTTCAAGGTGTACGGCGAGGAACGCTTCGCGCGTCCCATCGCGCGTCACATCGTGGCATGGCGTACCCAGGAGGGGCCGCTCACCACTTCCGCCGAACTCAACGAGCTGGTGGACGAGGTGATCCCGAAAGCGCACCGGCCGGCCGGCAATCCCGCCAAGCGCGTATTCCAGGCGCTGCGCATCGAGGTGAACGGTGAACTCGACAAGCTCGCCCGTACACTCCCGCAGATCGCGCTGAAGCTCAACAAAGGTGGTCGCATCGTGGTCGAGTCCTACCATTCGCTGGAGGACAAGACCGTCAAATCCTTCATGGCCCAGGGACTCACGGCCCGCGTGCCCGCGAACATGCCGATCGTGCCGCCCGAGGCGATGCCGTTCTTCAAGGAACTGACGAGAGGCGCGATCAAAGCCGACGAGCAGGAGATCGCGCAGAACCCGCGTTCCGCCTCAGTGCGCCTGCGCGCGGTGGAACTCACCAGGCCACTACCGGATGATATCCGCCACCAATTCGCAGACAAGGCCGAGGCATCGACGACACGCGACCGACATTCCACCGGGGAGGGCATCTGAGTATGGCCACAGCACGTACGATCCGTTCCTCGGAACCCTCATCGAGGAAGGCATCGCCCGACATCCGTCCCTCGGCGCGACCGGAACTGCATGTCATGTCCGGCGGCAAGGATACGGACCGCGACGGTTCCGGAGCGAGCCGCTTCACCCGTTTCATCGCATGGGCCAGCAGCCGCAGGGCTCCGGCGATACGCGTGGTCATCGCCGTCGTGATCCTCGTGTCCACGCTGTTGTGCGCACTGGTGCTGCGCACCCAGATGATCCAGAATTCCTTCGACTCCTCGCGCCTGGAGGCTTCCATCAGCAGCCTGACGCAGGATGTGCAGGATGATCAGGCCAAACTCAACCAACTGCAGGCATCCCTGCCGCAGAAGGCAACCGATATGGGCATGATTCCACAGCAAGGGTCGGTATCCATCGACCTGAAGGGTTACAAGAGCAACGGGGAGCGGAAATGAAGCGGTTTCGCGACTGGAAGCGGGTGCATGGCATCGATGCCTTCGCGACCCGTTGCATCGCGGTCGGCGTCGTGCTGGCGCTCGTAGCCAGCATCTGCCTGTGGAAGCTGGTCTGCGTGCAGCTGCTTGACGGTCAGGCCACCGCCGAGGCCGCTACCAGCTCCCGTACCTCCAAGGTGACTATCAGCGCCAAACGCGGGCGCATCCTCGCCTCCAACGGCACGGTGCTCGCCCAAAGCGTGGAACGCTACAACATCATCGGCGTGCCGGACGCGGCCACCTCCTTCACTCCAATCGACTGCGGGACCAAACAGGCCAAAGCGTTGAAATACTGCCATTCCATCGATGGCAAACCGGTCGGAGCCACCGGCGCGGCCGCGGTTGCCCGACTCCTCGCCCCGGTACTGGGAATGGACGCGATGGAACTCGGCGCCGAACTCAACGGCACGAACCAGTACGTGATCCTTAAAAAGGACGTCACCCCGCAGGTGAAACGAGCCATCGACAAGCTCAATCTCTCCGGCATCGTGTACGGCGAGCTGAGCAGCCAGCGCGTGTACGCGGAGAACACGCTGCTGGGACCGCTGCTCGGCGGCATGAACGATGACGGCACCGCGGCATCCGGCCTGGAACTCACCTTGGACAAGCAGCTCAGCGGCACCGACGGATACATCGTGTACCAGCGCGGCAACAATGGCCAGGTGATCCCCGGAACGGTCAGCGAAACCAAGAACGCTCAGGACGGCAGCGACGTGATGCTCACCATCGACTCCGACGTCGACTGGTACGTCAAGAAGGTTCTGAGCGAAGGCGCGGCATCAAGCCACGCCAAGTGGGGCATCGCGGTGGTCGAGGACGCCCGTACCGGCGAGATCCTCGCGCTGGAGGACAGCGACAGCATCCAGGCCGGCTCCAGCGAAGCCAAGGCCAATGCGTCACGCGCCGTGACGCAGACCTTCGAACCAGGTTCGATCGGCAAGGTGCCGGGCCTGGCCGCGATCCTGCAGAACGGCGTGCATAAGATCGACGACCATTTCACCGTGCCTTACGAATACACGTCGGACGGGCAGACGTTCCATGATGCCGTATACCACCCCGACAAGCATTGGACGCTGGCCGGCATCCTGCAGAACTCCTCGAATTCCGGCATGGTCATGGCCGCGGAGAAGCTCAGCAACCAGCAACGGTACGAGATGCTCACCAAATTCGGCATCGGCCAGGCCACCGGGCTGAACCTTCCCGGTGAATCACGTGGCATGCTGAGCAGCCCGAGCGCATGGGACGGCCGTACCAAGAACACCGTGCTGTTCGGCCAAGGCTACACGGTGAACGCCCTCCAGCTGAGCCGACTCGTCTCGGTCATCGCGAACAAGGGTGTGAACCGCCAGCAATCGCTGATCAAATCCGTGACCGACAAGAACGGCAAGGTCGTCAGCAAGCTCAATACGTCCGCCACCCGCGTGCTTGACGAAAAGATCGCCGACCAGATCAAGAACGCCATGGAATCGGCGTTGGAGGAGTACAAGGACGTGGCCGGCGTGAGCGGGTACCGTGTCGCGGTCAAATCCGGTACCGCTGAAGTGGTGGGTGACGACGGCAAGCTGAGTTCCATCGTCGCCGATTTCGCGGGCATCATCCCCGCGGACAATCCACGGTTCATCGTCACCGTGGTGATGCAGGATCCGGACGGCCTGTACGGCGGCACCACGTCGGGTAAGCTGTTTGCGAAGATAGGTGAATTCCTCATGCAGAAGTACGACATACCGAATTCGGCGGCACGCACCGATGCCATACCGGTCGAATGGTGACAAGTGTGATGCGAAGCGGAAGGCCATAATATGAGTGCGGTAAATGAATCCATCATGCAGCGGATGACGCTGGGACAGCTGGCAGAACATTACGGATGGGACCTCGTCCCGTCCTTCGCCACCAGCGTCACCATCACCTCGCTGGCGAACGATGTGGAATCAGTGGCTCCCGGCGCCCTGGTGATCATGGGCGACGATGCGGACGTGGACAAACTCCACCATGCGCGAGCCCGCGGAGCCTACGCCGCGCTCGTATCACCCGCGGTGCGTGAGACGCTGGTCGAGGAATCCGATCTGCCGCTGCTGTTCGCGAACCCCACATCGCAGCAGCTGGGCCAGCTCGCCTCCCACATGGCGGGCAACCCCTCCAGCATGCTCGCCGTATTCGCGGTATGCGGCAGCACGGCACGCCAGAACGCCGCAGTGGTCACGCAGCTCACCCGCTTCCTGCACATGCTCGGCAACCCTGTGGGCATGCTGAGCGTCGCCGGCTCATACTCCCTGGAACGCAACCTGAACCTCAGCTACCCGCTGAACATGCTCGACATGCAGCGCTCGCTGGCGGTGTGCGGCGAGGATGGCGTCGCCGCGGTCGCGGTTTCGCTCGACGATCTTACCGTGGCATCGCACGGCATGCAGGGCGTGAACGTGGACGTGCTCGGATCCATGCAACCCGTGCCGGTGAACGCCGATCAGGCATTCATCGAACGTCTGCAGGCGGAATACGGTTTCAAGACGGAGAACCCCATCAAGGTGACGGTGCGTACCCTCGAATCGGATGCGCTCGCACGGCAGGCGTCGGGAGCCTTGTCCCAAGAGGATGAGCAGCGTTTGTCGTTGGCCATCGCCATGGTCCTGGCGGCCGGGGTGCATCGCACGAACATCCGCAGCGCCCTGCGCATGGCGAAGGAAATGAAATAAGGAACGGAAACGGAAGACATTACGGGACGGGATGGGCCGCATCGGCGGCGTACGGACCGGAACGGACGAATACGGAAAGATGAGGAACTGAAAGTGACAAGCATGATGATGCCGATGACCATTGATGAGGTCGCCGAAGCCGTCGCCGGGCGGATCGTGGCCGGACCGCAGGGCATCCCCGACGGTGCCGTGGCGTTGCATGCCGTCAGCGATTCGCGCCAGGTGGAGGACGGCAGCGTGTTCATCGCAATCAAGGGTGAACGCGTCGACGGCCACGATTATGTGGCGACAGTCGGTGCCAAGGGCGCAATCGTGGCGATCGTGGACCATGAGGTTCCGGACGCCGACGTGACGCAGATCGTGGTGGACGATACCGTCGAGGCTTTGGGCGATCTCGCCAAAGCCAACCTCGTGCGCCGTCGCGCCAGCGGCGAGCCGTTCACCATCATCGGCATCACCGGTTCGGTCGGCAAAACCACCACGAAGGATCTGACGAAGGCGCTGCTGTCCACCATGGCACCCACGGTCGCGCCGGTCGGCTCCTTCAACAACGAGATCGGCCTGCCGCTCACCGCGTTGACCGTGGGGGAGCACACGCGCTATTTCGTGGCCGAAATGGGCGCGAACCATCTCGGCGAGATCGCGCATCTGACCACCATCGCTCCGCCGGACATCGCCGTGGTGCTCAAGGTCGGCGTGGCGCATCTGGGTGAATTCGGCTCGGTGGAGCATATCGCGCAGGCCAAAACGGAAATCGTGCGCGGCCTGATGCCCGACGGCATCACCATGCTGAACACCGATGACGCCCATGTGGAAGCCATGTCCGCAGTGGCGCCTGGCACGGTGCTGCGCTTCGGTGTCGACGAGGCCAACGCCGGACGTGACACGCTGCACGCCCGCGACATCACCGTCGACGGATTCGACAGGGCATCCTTCACCATGGTCACGGATGACGGCGAAACCGTTCCGGTCAGCCTGTCCATCCCCGGCGCCCACAACGTGATGAACGCGTTGGCGGCATCCATGGTGGCGCACGAGCTGGGCATGCCGTTGAACGACATCGCCCGCGTGCTCGGCGAACAACGCCGCATCAGCCCCCACCGTATGGCGGTCTCCACCGTTGAACGAGACGGCGCGAGCTTCACCCTGATCGACGACTCGTTCAACGCGAACCCCGACTCGATGCACGCCGGACTGGATGGTCTCGCATGCTGGTCCGAAGGCGCGCAATACCGCGTGGCGGTGCTCGGCGCGATGCTCGAACTCGGCGGCGACGAACAGCGGCTGCACCGTTCCATCGGCGCGTATGCCGCGGAGCACGGCATCGACGCGGTGATCGCGGTCGGCAGCGCGAAGGACGCGGACCTGGACGCCTTGGCCGGGGAACTGGCCGAAGGCGCGAAGGAAGCGGGAACCGCCGCAACCGTGGCATGGGCTCACAGCGCCGACGAGGCCGACGGCATCATCACGCGCATCGCCCGTGACCATGCGGGTACGGTGGTGCTGTTGAAAGGCTCGCATGCCTCCGGTCTGAGCGCGCTCGCCGAACGTTGGTCGGCGGACGAGCGATAGTCGGAAACCATCGAAGACAATCGGAAAATACAGGAACACAGAGGGAAAAGAGACGTTTAAGTGATTGCGCTCATCATTGGAATCCTGGTGTCGTTCATCGTCACGATCGTGGGCACACCGCTGCTTATCCGGCTGGTGCACCGTCTGCACTACGGTCAGTACATCCGTCAGGACGGTCCGCAGTCGCATCTGGTCAAGCGCGGCACCCCCACGCTGGGCGGTGTCGTCATCAACCTGGCTATCCTGCTTGGCTGGCTCTCCAGCGCGATCTACCGGTACTGCCGTAGCGGCGACGTGCCGTCACCCTCCGCATTGCTTGTGCTGTTCGCCATGCTGTCCATGGGTATGCTCGGCTTCATCGACGATTTCGCCAAGGTACGCAAAAAGCAGAGCGAAGGCCTTACCGTCCGCGGCAAGTTCATCGGCCAGTTCGTTCTTGCCACCATCTACGCGGTGCTGTCGCTGATGATCCCCACCAAGTCCGGTTTCGCCAGCGCCCAGGCAGGCATCAGCTTCGTCGAGAAGCCGTTCATCAGCTTTGAATTCGCGGGCAGAGTGGCGGCCATCATCCTGTTCGTCATTTGGGTGAACTTCCTTATGGCGGCATGGAGCAACGCCGTGAACCTGACCGACGGCCTGGACGGTCTGGCCGCAGGTTCCTCGATGATCGCTTTCGTCGGCTACGCGGTCATCGCGTTCTGGGAAAGCTACCATCTCAAGGGTGATAACAGGGGCGGCTTCGCCTACGCGGTCTCCGACCCGCTTGACCTGACCATTATCGCGGTATGCGCCGCGGTCGCCTGCCTCGGCTTCCTGTGGTATAACACGAATCCCGCATCCATCTTCATGGGCGACACCGGTTCCCTGGCGCTGGGCGGCCTGTTCGCCGCGCTGTCCATCGCCACGCACACTGAAGTCCTCGCCGTCATCCTGGGCGGCCTGTTCGTCATCGAAGCGATGAGCGACGTGATCCAGGTCGGCTACTTCAAGATGACGCACAAGCGCGTGTTCAAGATGGCGCCGATCCATCATCATTTCGAACTGCTCGGCTGGCAGGAGTCGAAGGTCGTGGTGCGTTTCTGGATGATCGAACTCATGTTCGTGATGCTCGGCCTTGTCCTGTTCTACGGCGACTGGGCTTCCAGGTCCGGACTGCTGTTCGGCTGAGCCGGTCCAGCGAACACGGGTAGGCGCATAAGGGTATGTACAGGGGTTATTGAAGGAGCAACAATGGATTTCACCAATACAACAGTGCTGATCGCAGGACTCGGGGTCTCCGGGGTCTCGCTGGCCGAAGTGCTCACGGAGCGCGGGGCCCGCGTCATCGGCGTGGATGAAAGGAAACCGGAAGCGGACCTGCACTCCTTCGACGAGGTGAACTGGGATGAGATCGACTATGTGATGGCATCCCCGGTCTTCAACCCCCGCACGCCCTTTATCCTCGAAGCGAACAGGCGCGGCATCCCCGTGATGAGCGAAGTGGAATTCGCATGGCAACTGCGCGTCGACAACGCCCGCACCGGCAAGCCCGCGCCGTGGATCGGCATCACCGGCACCAACGGCAAAACCTCCACCACGGAAATGACCTCGGCCATGCTGACCGCCTGCGGCATGGACGCGCCCACCGCAGGCAATATCGCCTCCGGCAACATGGCCATGAGCCTGTCCCGATGCGCCACCAACCCGGAACACGACGCGCTGTGCGTGGAGCTCAGCTCCTTCCAGATGCATTTCACCGATTCCATGGAACTCGATTGCGCGGCGATCACCAATATCGCCGACGACCATCTCGACTGGCATGGCGGGCGTGAGAACTATGCCGCCGACAAGGCCAAGGTGTTCCACAACGTCAAGCGCGCACTGGTCTACAATGCGGACGATCCCGTGGTCACGGCCAAAGCCGACGAGGCACAGACCGCGGAAGGCTGCCGCAGGATCGGTTTCACGCTGGGCGAGCCCACGGACGGGCAGATCGGCGTCGTCGACGGTTGGATCGTGGACATGAGCGGTGTCGCATCCGGTGAGGCAGGAAAACCGAACCGTTTGGCACCCGTCAACGAATTCACCCATCTGACTGAACCGGATGGCACTGTCTACCCGCATCTGCTCGCCGACGCGCTGACCGCGCTTGCACTGGCCCTCGGTCTCGGTGCGGATACTGACAAGGCTTTGGAAGCGTTGAAGGCTTTCGCCCCCGGCGGCCATCGCATCGCCACCGTCGCCGCGACCGAGCCCGGCGCGGACGGCAACGCCATCCGTTTCGTGGACGATTCCAAGGCGACCAACGCTCACGCAGTGAAGGCATCCATCTCCAGTTTCGCTCGTGGCAGCGTGGTGTGGATCGCCGGCGGTCTGGCCAAGGGCAGTCGTTTCGAGGATCTCGTGGCATCCCAGGCCGACGCGCTGAGAGGTGCGGTGATCATCGGCACTGATCAGGCACCCATGCTCGAGGCCTTCGCCTCACAGGCTCCGAACATCCCGCTGGCGGTTATCGACCCAGCCACCCCGAGGGAACAGGTGATGGAACGCGCCGTCGAGGAGGCAGGACGTATGGCCCAGCCCGGCGATGTGGTACTCATGGCCCCTGCCTGCGCGTCCTTCGACCAGTTCAAGTCGTATGCGGATCGCGGGGACAAATTCGCTCAGGCCGCCAAGCAATGGGTGGTGGCTCGTGGCGCGCATTGAATCGCCGAAACCCAAGCCGAAGGAGTCGCGTAGGGCGGTATCGTCCGGCAAAGTGGCATCCGGCAAGACACAGACCGGCAAGACGGTATCGCGCTCCACGTCGAAGGCAGCGCATTCCGTGAACACGGGGGAGGCCGGCTCCGATCAGAATCGCAGCCATTTCGGCATGAGTAGCCTGTTCAACCCGCTGTGGTGCTATCACGGGTTCATCATGTCGGTGGTCGGGCTGAGCGTGTTCGGTGTCATCATGGTGTTCTCCAGCTCGGCGGTATCCGCGGCGGCGGCAGGCAGATCGCCGTTTGTCTCATCCCTGAGCCAGCTCGTGTTCTTTCTGATCGGCCTGGTCATGGGCACGGTCTGTTCAAGAATGCCCATCGCCCTGTACCAGCGTTTCGGATTCGTGGCCGTGGTGATCGCCGGGTTCCTGCAGGCACTTACCTTCACCTCACTCGGCGTGGGTCAGTACGGCAATGATGGTTGGATCTCCGTGGCGGGCATCACCATCCAGCCCGCAGAATTCGTGAAATTCGCGTTGTGCCTCTGGTTGCCGTCCGCGCTGATGGTAGCGAAGAAACGCTACGAAACGAGAGGAATCAGAGCATATGGCATGGCCGGCGTGGTGTATGGTCTGCTGTTGCTCATGATTCTCGGTGGCAAGGATCTGGGCACCGCCATGATTGTCGTGTTCATTGGCGTGGTCGCGTTCATGGTCTCCGGATTCCCACTCAAATGGATGGCGGGTCTGGTCGGGGCTTTGGGCTCGGTCGTGCTGATTATGATCATGACGAGCCAGAACCGACGCGACCGCATTCTCGCCGCCTACTCGGCGTGCACCGCCGCCGACATGCAGAACATCTGCTACCAGTCCATGCACGCCAAATACGCCATTGCATCCGGCGGCCTGTTCGGCGTGGGATTGGGCAATTCCCGTGAAAAATGGAATTACCTGCCCGCGGCGCATAACGATTTCATCTTCGCCATCATCGGCGAGGAAACCGGTTTCATCGGCGCGGCCATGGTGATCCTGATTTTCGTGATACTCGGCTGGTGTCTGGTGTTCAGCGCGGTCCAGATCAAGCAAAGCTACAGTTCGATCTCCCTGATGTGCATCGCCACATGGCTGGTCGGTCAGGCCGTGGTGAACATCGGCGTCGTGGTCGGTGTATTCCCGGTGTTCGGCGTGCCCATGCCGTTCGTTTCGGCAGGTGGTTCATCCATGATCATGTGCCTGATGATATCAGGCGTAGCGATGGGCCTGATGCGTCAGCAACCGCAGATCAAGGCCGCATCGCAACGCGTTTAGTTCACGGACTATGCTCGGAGATTATGAAAAAGATTGTTCTTGCAGGCGGAGGCACCGCCGGACATGTCAACCCGCTGCTTTCCGTCGCCGACGCCATCATCAGGCTTGACCCGGATGCCAAGGTGAGCGTGCTTGGCACCGCGGTCGGATTGGAGAAGGACCTGGTTCCGGCGGCCGGGTACGAACTCGATACCGTGGAGAAGGTGCCCTTCCCAAGACGACCCAACAAGGCCGCGCTCCAATTCCCCATGAAATGGAAGAGGGAATGCGCCAAAACCCGCGAGATCCTCGAAAGGCGCGAAGCCGACGTGGTGGCTGGATTCGGCGGCTACGCCTCGGCTCCCGCATACTCCGTGGCGCACAAGATGGGCATTCCCGTGGTGATCCACGAGCAGAACGCGCGCGCGGGCATGGCCAACAAGCTGGGTGCGCGCTGGGCTGATTTTATCGGCGTGGTGTACGAGGGTACCGGTCTGAACGTCAAAGGCGATGGTGTGATTGAACGCGTCGGCCTGCCGCTGCGTCCCGTCATCGCGCAGTTGGCATCGAAGCTGGAAATCGATCGTGCGGCGGCCCGTAAGGAAGCCGCGAAGGAACTCGGCGTCGACCCGGATCGCCCGCTTGTGCTCGTCACCGGCGGATCGCTGGGTGCGGTGAGTCTGAACCGTGCGATTGCGGCCGCATCCAAGGATGTGCTCGCCGTCGCCCAGATCG
The DNA here is from genome assembly GCF_900129045.1 of Bifidobacterium merycicum DSM 6492. Classification (GTDB taxonomy): domain Bacteria; phylum Actinomycetota; class Actinomycetes; order Actinomycetales; family Bifidobacteriaceae; genus Bifidobacterium; species Bifidobacterium merycicum. Next base: position 90,531 of record NZ_FQTX01000002.1, read on the forward strand.
TGCACCTGACCGGCAAAGGCAAGGCCGATGAGGTTCACAAACTGGTCGAGGTGAACGCCGGCGAAGGGCATGTCACCGGTCTTGGCGCACAATACGCGGGTAACGGCGACTACCATGTGGCCGAATATCTCGAACGCATCGATCTCGCGTTCGCCTGCGCCGACCTGATTGTATGCCGTTCCGGCGCGGGAACCGTCGCGGAACTTACCGCGCTGGGCCTGCCCGCCGTCTACGTGCCGCTGCCCATCGGCAATGGCGAACAGCGTTTCAACGCGCAGCCTGTCGTGGAGACCGGTGGCGGTGTCATGGTCAATGATGCCGACCTGACCCCGGCATGGGTGCGCGACCATGTGCCCGCGATGCTGGCCGATGAGGCGGCACTGCGGGCGATGGGCAGCAAGGCTTGGGAATACGGCATCCGCGATGCCGCCGACACCATGGCACGCCGCATCCTCGATCTGGCCGGACACGCCGACTGAACCGGCTGAACCGACCGAACCGGCTGAACCACGGAATGCGGTGCCCGCGCAACCGGGTGCCGCGCCATAATCGTCGTAACGAAACAAGAGCAGAAAACCATATAAGGAGCGTTTTCGTGACTGCAACCATCACCCTTACCCCCGCCAATGCGGCGTTCGATGCTGAGGAAGGTATCGAGGTACTGGGACACACGCATTTTATCGGCATCGGCGGAGCCGGCATGAGCGTGCTCGCCGAGATGCTCCACCAGCGAGGCGTCGCGGTAGGCGGATCCGACCGTGAACGCAGCGCCAAAACCGACCGTCTGGAAGCGCTGGGCATCCATGTCGAATTCGGCCAGCGTGCCGAAAACGTGGCCGACGCGGACACGGTCGTGTACTCCAGCGCCATCAAGCCCGATAATCCGGAAATCGTGGCCGCGGCGGAACGCGGTGCCCGCATCGTGCACCGCAGCGACATCCTCGCCCTGCTCATGCACGGTCGCCGCGCGGTCACCGTCGCGGGTGCGCATGGCAAAACCACCACCAGTTCGATGCTCGCGCACGTGCTCGTACGCACGGGCAACGATCCGAGCTACGCGATCGGCGGTTCCATCCAAGGCGCGGACGGTTCCACGCTCGACGGCGGCCATGTGGGTGCGGGTGACGCGCTCGTGGCCGAAGCCGACGAATCCGACGGCAGCTTCGACAAATACCGTCCGCTGATCGCGATCATCACCAACTGTGAAGCCGACCATCTCGACCATTACGGCGATGAGGCGCATTACCGCGCCGCGTTTGTGCGTCACGCGGGGCATGCGACCGGGCATGTGATCCTGTGCGCGGATGACGCCGACGCACTGGCCGTGCTCAATGCCATGCCGTCCGAAACCGCAGCCAAGGCGGTCGCCTACGGCACGAGCGATCCGGCGGAACTGGAACTGAACGGCGCCGCATATGTGCGCATCGTCGCCGAAAGCGAAAGCGCGGGAAGCGGCGTGGAACGCTTCACCCTGAATGTACCGGCGGACGTGGCGGGGGAGAGCGCGTTCGATCTGGCTGTGGAACTCGCCGTCCCCGGCGTGCACAATGCGCGCAATGCCGCCGCGGCGCTCACTGCGGCCATGCTGTTAGGCGTCGAACCCGAAGCCGCCGCCAAGGCGGTCGCCGACTTCCGTGGCGCCGCACGTCGATTCCAGGTTCGCGGAACCGTCAAGCAGGTCACCGTGGTGGACGATTACGCGCACCATCCCACCGAAATCGCCGCGCTGCTGGACGCCGCCCGCCGTCGTTACCCCGAGAACACCATCCACGTACTGTTCCAGCCGCACCTGTTCTCCCGTACGAAGTTCTTCGCGCACGAATTCGCGGAAGCACTCGGCAAGGCCGATGACGTGATCGTCACCGGCGTGTTCCCTGCCCGCGAGAAGCAGGAGGATTTCCCCGGTGTCGGACCGCTCACCATCGTGCGCGAAGCCAAAGGCATGAGCGGCGTGGAATTCACCGCGCAGGAGGATATGCGCGTGGCGGCGCAGATGATGGTGATGCGCGCGCATCACGGCGACGTGATCTTCACCGTCGGCGCCGGCGACATCACCGACATGGGACCGGTGATGCTGCACGCGTTGGAAGCGCATCGCGAAGGATGTGAGTGATGGCGGGAAGGGTGGTTCGCTCGGGCCCCGACCATCAGGGACGCAAGCCACGCACCCTTTCGGGCAAGTCCGATCCCGTGCGAGGTTCCGGTTCCGGAGGCGGGGCTGGCAGGAATGCGGCTGGCACTGGTAACGCCGGTCGTACCAGCGTCGGTAGCGCAGGTAAGGCAGGCAGGAAAACCGGAAACGGCTCCGACATCGCCGGGCGCCGGAAGCCGGAATCCAAGCATCCCATCAAGCCCAGCACCCGCACGCAGCTTCGCAGAACCAGCGCGAGCGGCGCTAGGCAGCATACGAACGCCGCATCGCGCAATGTCTCGTCGAGGAACGTGTCATCGCGCAACAGTGCAGCACGTAACGCATCCGGCGTCAACACCCCGTCCAAGGCGGTGAACAAGCCCAGGAAACACACCCCGTATAAGTCGACCCCGAATTCCACTCCGACGAGGAACGGCAGGTCGAACGTCTCCGCGCAGGCGGGGCAGCGACGGAACGTGACATCCGGCGGTGGTGCGGTCCGTGGTGTTGCTGGCGGGGGGCGTCGCGCGGCAAGCTCTGCGTATGGCATGGTGGCGGCGACCCCCAGCACGAGCGCTCCGGGATCTTTCGTGGATGCCAGGAAACTTGCCAGCGAAGATCTGGTCGCCAAAACACTGCGGGAAAGCGCCGGCACATTCGGTATGGCCGCGCGCCCGAAGATCGTGGATTTCACCGCCAGGGCCAAGGAACGCAAGCGCGTGAGCGCGCATATCATCATCGTGCGTGTCGCCATCGTGACATTGACCGTGCTGCTCGTGATCGGACTCGGATGGCTGCTGTTGTTCTCGCCACTGTTGAGGCTTGACAGTGGGCAGATCGGCATCCGCGGATTGAACAGCTGGGTTTCAGAGACGGAGGTGCGCGATCTTGTGAACGAACAGGCCGGGCGTTCGTTGCTATTGGTCGACACGGCGAAGATCGCATCTCAGTCCAAGAACATCCCCGGTGTATCCGATGCTGAAATCACCAAGGATTTCCCGCACGGACTTGTCTTGTCGCTGACCACGCAACGGCCGGCCGCGATACTGAAGACATCGAAGGGCGGGATTGCGGCGGTCGACTCCGACTACCGTGTCATGCACGTCATCTCAAAGGACGGCGCCGCAGAGATCCCGACCGTCGAAGTAGGTGATATCGAGACCAGCGTGAAGAACCGCTCCGTCAAGGAAGCGGTGAAAATACTGGATGCGCTGCCCGAATCGTTGCGCAAACAAATCACCAAGGTGACAGCGAAAACCCAGGATTCGGTGACCACGGAGCTTAACAATGGTGAGCATTCCGTGGTGTGGGGCGACTCCTCGGATATCGAACTCAAGAAGGCCGACGTCGACAAGATTCTTTCCGATCCGAATGTCATCGGGGATAAGACACAGGTTGATGTGTCGTCGCCGTACCATCCGGTGTTGCGCTGAGGGCTGGCTGCACGTTGGCGCAGCCGGGTGTGGCCCGGTTGCGGCCGTGCGGCTGTGGCTTGCTTGGTTGTGCGGTCGTGAGGCCGTGAGGCCGTGAGGCTGCGTCACTCGGCCGCGCAACCTCACAAACCACGTCTTGGTACATCACAAACGGGCGCAAACCGGTGGTTTGGGCTGCGTCGGATTACTAACTCGCCTATATATGGCAGATTTCGTGGTTTGGAAAATACGAGGTGGCTTATATATGGCACTTGGAACGCGATATGCCGAGTACGAACTGCGGAATTGCAACGCTCATACTTGCGATATGTGGGTTTGCGTGCCATATATAAGCCACCTAGCGCAATCGTGACCTCTGAATCTGCCATATATAAGCCGAGTGGGCACCACGAGGGGAGCCTGAGCTTCCATGGGAAACGGCGGGGAGGATTCGAAAGGCCCTGAAAGGCCTGAAGCCGGTAAAAACCGCTCTGCGCCATGTCGTTAGGAACGAATCAAGCGCGCGGTGAGGCCTCGGTCCGAACGCTGGCACCGTACCGGCATCAGCGGTTTCATCATCGGCAATCCGCCGGTTCACTCACGGCGGATTGCGTGTATCGCCGTCGCGGTGTATTCTGAAAAGTCCGGTCGAAATGCCGGGGCTTGATAATTCAAGATTGGGGCTGATCGGTTTCGACGGTGACCTGTTCGTCGCAGGGAAGCGTGCCGAGAACGCAGGGTCCGCTCGCGGATGCCCCCTGCAAAAGAATAAGTGCTAAATCTAACCGCACTGAGTTCGCTCTCGCTGCCTGAGCTTCGCGCCAGGATTAACCAGTGAGCAGCTGCTCCGTCCACTCCTCTTCGTCTTCGGGAGGGTGTTGGGCGTCGTTAAGAAGACTTGCCTTACCAGTTGAGCCGCAGGGCCGGTAGGGGACTTTAACTGTGGATATGCTCGCCAACGGTTGTCTGCGACAAAGTTGGGGGCAGAAAAATCGCCGTCTTGGCCAGCAGACTACGCACGTAGAAGACTGAGGGTACGGTCATCGGACCGGGGTTCAATTCCCCGCAGCTCCACTGGTTAAAAGCCGCCAGAAATGGCGGCTTTTCCTTTATTTCCAACGGTTTTCTACAGCTTTCGGCATTGTCTCGACTTACCTGAATCAGACATTATTTTCGAAAAACGTTGTCTATATGTTGTCATATGCCTCCGGGCAGAGCGGTCGATGGCTCCATGGCTTGAATGTTGGGAGGGCGGCAATACGCTTTCCTCCCTCCCAACATTCGTTGGCGTTGGGGACTAGATATCCGGAGCCAACGCGCCCGGTCCGGCCTGCTCGCCCCATCCGGCTCAGTTTGGCCCGGTTCAGCTCATGCGAAGTAGAATCCTTGGAAATCGTACAGATACACACGGTAGATGTACGTCGTGGCCAACTTCATCGCATACTGCGCCTGCAGTGTGCCATCGGCATCGTACACGCCGAACAGACCCTGCATGCCGGAATCCACCAGATTCAGTTCGTCGTCGATCTCCTGAACGGAGCTGACATAAGGGGAGTAGGGCACGTCGAAGGAGTTCACTTCGGTGTAAGTGCCGGTCTCCTCATCCACCAGGTACTTGCGCAGTTGTGAGCGTGAATCTGCGTCCTTGGCATTTTGCGCGGTGCTCAGGCCGATCTTGCTCCAGTCGTAATCCGGGCGGGTTATGGCGTAGCCGAAGCTGTTGTCGAACAGCGTGAGGTAGTAGCTGCCGTTCTCCAGTGAATCGTCCGTGCTGTACGTCACGGAATGCTGGCCGCCGGTGTCGCGGAAATCGGCGGCCTTGGTGAGGAACGACGACTGGTATTGCGTGCCGTCCCATACGCTCGGTTCGCCGATCATGTACTCAAGCGTCGGCGTACCTTCGATGTCGGCGATCTTGATGATCGTGGAGGTTTCGCGCGCCGAAAGGATGGTCGAACCGTCATCCAACAGCTGGATGGTGTTGCAGTGGATCCAATCCCAGCGGTCCGAAGCGGACGTGTCGGATTCGTCGATGCCCGAATGCGTGGTCGTCTTCTTGTAGTCGGCGAACATCGTGCCTAAATCGAGCAGATGCGTGGTTTTACCCGTGGTGGTGTTGAGTTTGGCCACCTGATCCTGCACCGCATGATCGGAACGTTTCAGATTGGTGGTGAGCAGCACGAGATTGCCGTCCGAGTCGAGCGCGTAATCATGGTGGAGGATGAACCGTTCGTCCAGGTCGAAGATCTTCTCTAGCTTGTCGAGCCGGTTCATGCCGACCATCGTGTGCGTGGACGCGGAGAACCACATCAGCTCGTCATCGCCGAACACCAGACGGTGCGAACGGTAGTATTTCACCGGTATCTCGCCACGCAGCACGCCGTTCACGTCGTAGTAGTACATGAAATCCTGATTGCCGGAATCGTTGCCGAGAATCGCATACAGTCCGTTGTCCACGCTTTGTTTGGCGGCCGCTGTGGGCTGCGTTTTCTGCTCGAGCTGAACCTCCTCTTCGCCGAGCAGCGTCGGGCCTTTCTGCTTGATTTGCTTGGTCACCACGGTGTTGCCGCCGGAATCGGTGAGTGTGAATGTGATGGTATTGGTTTTCTTCGGAATGAGGCCGAGCACTGTGAATTCATGCTCGGTGGAGTAGCGTTCGTCCTGGTTGGCGGTGGCGGAGAAGTCCGGATAGCCTTCCACATGGATGGTGTAGGAGACGCTGGTGGCTTGGTCGGTGGTGAAATACACGTACAGCGAAGTGGTGTTTGTGCCGTAGGGGTTAACCGTGGTGAACGGTTCGTCAAGCGTGGTGGATGACTTCTCGCGTTGCTCGGCGAGTTTGGTGTCGGCGGTCTGTTGGTAGTCGCTGGTGTAGATGCTGGTGATTTTGGCGCTGAGCCGTTCGAGGCGGTTACGTTCGATCGCGGAGCTGATCTTGCTGCCGGCGAGGGGAGTCAGCGCGATTACGATGGCGGCGGCGATGACGATGGCCGCTGGTTTGACGATGTTCTTTCTGGCGATGATGCCTTGTGGGATGTGCGGTTTCAGGGCTCTCATGGTTTGGCTTTCACATGGGGTGGGGTTCGGCGTGGTCCGGGTGTTGGCGTTGTTGGCGCCGCCGGTTGCTTGGCGTTGTACTGATTATTTTGTTGTTTTGGGTTGCTGGGTTGTGTCGGCTTGTGGCCTGCGGGCGATGACTGCTGGCTGAGGCACCTGCGATGGTAGGGGCATCGGTTGTCGGCGCTGCGGGTTGCCGGCGATGGCCATCAGTTGTCGCTTCCGGTAATAGGGCGGTACGCGACCCCACGGGTTTCGTGGAATGGGGCTTAAAAAGCGGCGGCATTTTTCTGAATGTTTTCTGGGAATGTGGGTGATGGTGGTGTGGTATGGGGCGCTTGTTGGGCGAGTATGGTGCGATTGTCGAATATTGGGGTTGCGGTTGTGCGGGGCAGAGCGGAGAAGGGGTTGGCGGGACGTTATCTCGCCTATGTATGGCAGATTCATGGGGCGTGGAAATGCTAAGTGGCTTATATGTGGCACCTGAAACGTGATATGCCGAGTACGGGGCGCGGAATTACAACGTCCATACCTGGGATATCGGGGTGCGCGTGCCATGTATAAGCCACTTAGGAAAAAACAAAGTGCGGAATCCGCCATACATAAGCCGAGTAGGCGTTTGAGTGCTCGCTTCATCCCGTTTTCGGACATGATGGGGCTGATTCTGTCTGATTCTGAGGAACGGGGGTTTCTCTCTTGGGCGGGGCTTGACTGTGTTTTCGGAAGTGTCCCCATTTTCGGACAGGATGGGGCTGATTCTGTCCGATTTTGGGGAAGCATGGGCGGCTGTGTTTCCGCTCCGGGTGTGAGTTTCCCATTTTCGGACAGGATGGGGTTGATTCTGTCTGATTATGAGGAAGTGGGGGCTGCGAGAATGTGCCGAATTCCTCTGGGGACACTTTAAACACCTTTGAAAACGCCCCCGAAAAGGCCCCCGTACGCACCCTGCAAACGCCGCGTCACACGGTGTTCTAGGGGTGGTGGCATAATAGCCAAGGCAATTTTTAGGGTTTTGCCCTTGAGGACCAACAGTATAGGTGAGTAAACGTGGCACAGACTACCAATGACATCAAGAACGGTTCCGTTCTGAACCTTGACGGCCAGCTGTGGACCGTCCTGAAGTTCCAGCACGTCAAGCCGGGCAAGGGCCCCGCCTTCGTGCGCACCACCATCAAGAACGTGCTGAGCGGCAAGATCGTCGACAAGACCTTCAACGCCGGCATGAAGATGGAATTCGAAACCGTTGACAACCGCACCCTCCAGTACTCCTACGAGGACGGTGACAACTACGTCTTCATGGACATGACCACCTACGATCAGATCATGGTCCCGAAGACCCTCGTCGAGAGCAAGTTCCTGCTCGAAGGCACCGACTGCATCGTGTCCTTCCACGACGGCACCCCGCTGTCCGTCGAACTGCCGGCTTCCGTCGTGCTGACCGTCACCCACACCGAGCCGGGCCTGCAGGGCAACCGCTCCAACGCCGGCACCAAGCCCGCCACCGTCGAGACCGGCGCCGAGATTCAGGTCCCGCTGTTCATCAACGAGGGTGAGCGCGTCAAGGTCAACACCACCGACGGTTCCTACCTCGGCCGCGAGAACTGAGTCGAAGGGCTGACGGCTGTATGGCACGTTCCACTGCTCGCAAGAGAGCTCTGAATACGTTGTATGAGGCGGACGAGAAGGGGCAGGACATCCTGTCCCTCCTTGAGGAGCGCATCGCCGTTCCCGGCGCTCAGACGCCGTTGCCCGATTACGCCATCGACATCGTGCGTGGCGTCGCCGAGCATCGTCGTGACATCGACGCGAAGCTGAACGAATGCTCCACCGGTTGGAAGACCAGCCGTATGGGCGTCGTCGACCGCAATATTCTTCGTATCGCCGCATGGGAGATCATGTACAACGATGATGTTCCCGACAAGGTGGCCATTGACGAGGCACTCGGCCTGGCGAAGACGTTGTGCGATGACGAATCGCCTGCTTTTATTCACGGACTGTTGTCCGCCGTATGCGCGGCTCATGAGAAGCCGTTGGATTGATATTTGTTGAACGCCTCCCGTATTTCCGCGGGGGGCGTTCTTTTGAGATGTGTTATACAGGGTTCCGTTCCATGGCCGCACAGTACATGGAACGATGCGAAGGCGTGGCGCGGGCTTCGGTACGATGCCGTCGGTCGGCGTGTGAGTCTGCGCTGAACGTTACGCTTGGCATGAATAACCCGGATGAGAATAAGGGGGTTGCGCGGTGAGCGACAAACCAATCTGTGACCAGAATGAGGCCATTCTCGTTCTGGAAGATGGTCAGGTATATGTAGGTGAGCCTTACGGGGCCGAAGGTAGGACGACCGGCGAAATCGTGTTCGCCACCGGTATGACCGGCTATCAGGAGACTCTTACCGATCCGAGTTACGACCGTCAGATTGTGGTGCAGACCTTCCCGCATATCGGCGATACCGGTGTCAACGGTGAGGACCCGGAATCCGCGCGTATTTGGGTTGCCGGCTACGTGGTGCGCGATCCCAGTCCGAACGTGAGCAACTGGCGTGCCGAAGGCAGCCTCGACGATGACCTGAAGCAGCAGAACATCGTGGGCATCAGTGGCATCGACACCCGTAAGCTCGTGCGTCACCTGCGTTCCGCCGGTGTGATGCGTGCCGGCGTGTTCTCCGGCGCGGCGCTGCTGGACGACAAGGGCGATGTGCGCGATCTGGACGAGTTCCTCGCCGAAGTGAAGGCCACCGCGCAGATGCAGGGCCTGAGCCTGTACGAGGAGGTCAGCACCAAGCAGGCCTACACCATCGAACCGTGCGGCGAATTCGAAGGCAAGGAGCCGCTGTACACCGTGGCCGCCGTCGATCTGGGCATCAAGGCCATGACCCCGCACCGTATGGCGGAACGCGGCTGCCGCGTGCACGTCGTGCCCTCCAGCATCACGTTCGAACAGTTGCAGGAGCTCAACCCGGACGGCGTGTTCTTCTCCAACGGCCCGGGCGATCCGGAACAGGCCGGCCCCGAAGTCGAACTGCTGCGCAAGGTGCTCGACGCGGGCTACCCGTTCTTCGGCATCTGCTTCGGCAATCAGCTGCTCGGCCGTGCACTCGGCTTCGGCACCTACAAGCTGAAGTTCGGCCACCGCGGCATCAACCAGCCGGTGAAGGACATGACCACCGGCAAGATCGAGATCACCGCGCACAACCATGGTTTCGCGGTCGACGCCCCGATCGGCGAAACCGTCGACGCCCCGTTCGAGAACGGCAAGTACGGCAAGGTGTTCGTCTCCCACATCGACCTGAATGATGATGTGGTCGAAGGCCTGCAGTGCGTGGACATCCCCGCGTTCTCCGTGCAGTACCATCCCGAGGCCGCCGCCGGTCCGCACGATGCGGCGTACCTGTTTGATCGTTTCGTTGAACTGATGAAGAATTCCAAGGAAGGTAAGTGACATGCCGAAGCGCACCGACATCAAATCCGTGATGGTAATCGGTTCCGGGCCGATCGTGATCGGTCAGGCGGCGGAGTTCGATTATTCAGGTACCCAGGCCTGCCGCGTCCTTCGTGAGGAAGGCATCCGCGTCATCCTGGTCAACTCCAACCCGGCCACCATCATGACCGACCCGGAGATGGCCGATGCCACCTACATCGAGCCGATCGCGACCCCGATTCTCGAACGCATCATCGCCAAGGAACGCCCGGACGCGCTGCTGCCCACCCTGGGCGGCCAGACCGCGCTGAACGCCGCCATGGCGCTCGGTGAGGCGGGCGTGCTCAAGAAGTACAACGTCGAACTGATCGGTGCGTCCCTCGATGCCATCGACCGCGGCGAGGACCGTGAACTGTTCAAGAAGGTCGTCGAAAAGGCCGGCGCGGAATCCGCAAGATCCGAGATCGCGCACTCCTTGGCCGAAGTCGACAAGATCGCCGAGGAATTCGGCTACCCGCTGGTCGTCCGCCCGAGCTTCACCATGGGCGGTCTCGGCTCCGGCATCGCGCATGACGAGGAGGAGCTGCACCGCATCGCCGGCGCCGGCATCCACTACTCGCCGACCGACGAGGTGCTGATCGAGGAAGGCATCGAAGGTTGGAAGGAGTTCGAGCTCGAACTCATGCGCGACCGCAACGACAACGTCGTGGTCGTCTGCCCGATCGAGAACGTCGACCCGGTCGGCGTGCACACCGGCGACTCCATCACCGTTGCCCCGTGCTTCACCCTGACCGATCGTGAATACCAGAAGCTGCGCGACATCGGCATCGCCATCATCCGCGGCGTGGGTGTCGACACCGGCGGCTGCAACATCCAGTTCGCCATCCACCCGAAGACCGGCCGCATCATCGTCATTGAGATGAACCCGCGCGTGTCCCGTTCCTCCGCCCTGGCATCCAAGGCCACTGGTTTCCCGATCGCCAAGATCGCCACCAAGCTGGCCCTCGGCTACACGCTGGACGAGATCCAGAACGACATCACCCAGTCCACCCCGGCCTCCTTCGAGCCGACCATCGACTACGTGGTCACCAAGGTGCCGCGTTTCGCCTTCGAGAAGTTCCCTGGCGCCGACCCCACCCTGACCACCTCCATGAAGTCCGTGGGCGAGGCCATGGCCCTGGGCGGCAACTTCCAGGAATCCCTCGGCAAGGCCATGCGTTCCATCGACAAGCGTCACATGGGCTTCAACTGGGATGGCGACAAGCCGTCCGCCGACGAGGTGAACGATCTGCTCGCTGCCATCAAGGTGCCGACCGAAAACCGTTACCTGCAGCTCATGCGCGCCATCTGGGGCGGTGCGACCATGGAGCAGCTGTACGCCGCCACCAAGATCGACCCGTGGTTCCTGCAGCAGTTCATGCTCATCAACGAGACCGCGCTCAAGGTGCGTGACGCCGAAGCGCTCACCCCGAAGCTGCTGAAGAAAGCCAAGCTCGCCGGCCTGTCCGATTTGCAGATCGCGCACCTGCGCCATCTGGGCGACGAGGGCGAGAACACCATCCGCGAACTGCGTTGGACCTACGGCCTGCGCCCGGTCTACAAGACCGTCGACACCTGCGCCGCCGAATTCGACGCGGCCACGCCGTACTACTACTCCTGCTACGCCGACGAGACGGAAGTCAAGCCGCGCGAACGCGAAGCGGTCATCATCCTCGGTTCCGGCCCGAACCGTATCGGCCAGGGCATCGAGTTCGACTACACCTGCGTGCACGCGGTGCAGGAGCTCGGCAAGGATTACGACACGATCATGGTCAACTGCAACCCCGAGACCGTGTCCACCGATTACGACATCTCCGACCGCCTGTACTTCGAGCCGCTTACCTTCGAGGACGTGCTCGAAATCTACGAGGCCGAGAAGAAGATGGGCCCGGTCAAGGGCGTCATCGTGCAGCTCGGCGGTCAGACCCCGCTGTCGCTCGCCGCGCGTCTGAAGGCCGCCGGCGTGCCGATCCTGGGCACCACCCCGGAGGCCATCGATCTGGCCGAAAACCGTGAGCTCTTCGGCGAAGTGCTGAAGAAGGCCAAGATGAACGCGCCGCGCTACGGCACCGCCCTGAGCCTTGAGGAGGCCCAGGAGGCCGCGCACTCCATCGGCTACCCGGTACTGGTGCGCCCGAGCTACGTGCTCGGCGGCCGTGGCATGGAAATCGTGTACGACAACGCGCAGCTTGAAAAGTACGTGGAGCGAGCGCTCGCCGAAGCCCAGGCCGACACCGTCGTGTCCGGCCGTCTGCCCAGCCCGCTGCTCATCGACAAGTTCCTGCAGGACGCCATCGAAATCGACGTCGACGCGCTGTTCGACGGCGAGGAACTCTACATTGGCGGCATCATGGAACACATCGAGGAAGCCGGCGTGCACTCCGGCGACGCCGCCTGCACCCTGCCGCCGAACACCCTGTCCGAAGATCAGATCCGCCGCCTGCGCGAAGGCACCTACGCCATCGCCAAGGGCTGCAACGTGCAGGGCCTGATCAACGTGCAGTACGCCTTCATGGCCAACACCCTGTACGTAATCGAAGCCAACCCGCGCGCCTCCCGCACCGTGCCGTTCGCTTCCAAGGCGACCGGCGTGGCCCTGGCGAAGGCCGCCGCACGCATCATGGCCGGCGAGACCATCGCCCAGCAGCGCGCCAACGGCCTGCTGTTGCCGAAGGGCGACGGCGGCGACTTCCACCGCGGCCAGCAGATCGCGGTCAAGGAATCCGTGCTGCCGTTCAAGCGCTTCCGCACTCCGGTCGGCAAGACCGTCGACATCCTGCTCGGACCCGAAATGCGTTCCACCGGCGAAGTCATGGGCTTCGACCGTGACGTTCCGCACGCGTTCGCCAAGAGCCAGCTCGCCGCATACGATGGCGGTCTGCCCACCGAAGGCAACGTGTTCATCTCCGTGAACGATACCGACAAGCGTCAGCTGCCGCTCATGGCCGTGCGTCTGGAAGAGCTCGGATTCAAGATCTGGGCCACCGAAGGCACCGCCTCCGTGCTGCGCCGCTACGGCATCGAATCGAAGATCGTGGACAAGATCTCCGGCCGTATCGACTCCGATCCGGATGATCCGGTCGTGGTCAAGCACGCCGAAGGCTCCGTGGGCAAGAACGTGGTTCAGCTCATCGAGGACGGCGAGATCGACATGATCCTCAACACTCCGAACTCGCGCGGTTCGCGCGCTGACGGCTACTCGATCCGAGCCGCCGCCATCGCCGCCGACCTGCCGCAGTTCACCACCATCACCGAGTTCAACGCCGTGCTGCTCGCCATCGACGCGGTCAAGCGCAACGATTACCAGGTGATGAGCATTCAGGAACACGCCAAGCAACTGTTCGCACTGGAGAGCGAGGGCCGTTAAGGTGACCGAGGTTATTGCCAGCAGCCACGAGGATCAATTGTGCGCACAGCGTTCCAATTTCGGTCTGCGCCTGCACAATTCCATGAGCAAATACGGTCCGCTGTGCGTTGGCATCGACCCTCACCGAAAACTCCTGACGGACTGGGGCTACAACGTTGACGCGAACGGCGCGGAGATGTTCTCGATGCGCATGTTGCAGGCCGCGAACGGCCGCGCCGCCGCCGTCAAATTCCAGATGCCCATGTTCGGACGCTACGGTTCCAAAGGATTCGCCGTGCTCGAACGAGTGCTGTACGCGGCCCGGCAGATGGGCGTGATCACCATCGTGGACTGTCTGCACGGCGGCCTGTCCACCACGATCTCCGCCATCGCCGACGCGTACTTCAAGCCGGGCGCACCGTTGAAAGCTGACGCGATCACGCTGCTGCCATACTACGGCGAGCGTTCGCTGCGCGGCCTGATCGACGATGCGCTCGACAATGGCGGTGGCGTGTTCATCGCTTCGCTGACATCCAACGAGGAGGGGCGCAGCGTGCAGAGCGCCATCCGCCAAGGCGGCTCCTTCAAAGGGCAGACCGTGGCCTATGGCATCGCGGCGGCGGCGCAGAAGCATAACGCCGAGCATGAGGGCATGGGTTCCGTGGGCCTGATTGTGGGAGCCACCGTAGGGCAGTGGATCGAGCAGACGGGTGTCGACCCGGCGCATTTCACCGGTCCGATTCTCTCGCCCGGCTACGGCTGGCAGGGTGCGGAAGCCAAGGATCTGAAGACCTTGTTCAAAGGCACGCACGGCAACGTGCTGGTCACGGTGTCCCGTTCCATCGCCACCAAAGGGCCGGCGATCGCCGATCTTGCGGCGGCCACCGAATCCATCGCGTTGGACGTGCGGCAGGCCATTATGGAAGCCGAGGACGAAACCGACGAGGATGGCAGATCGGAGGTAACGGCCTGATATTCTGCGGTTTGTGCGGTTTCTGCAATTTGTACGGTTTTCGAGGTTTTTGAAGTTTTCGCGGTTTTCGCGTTGGCTGAGGTTCTGCGGTTCTGCGGGGTTTCGGGGCTTCGCGGTTCTGATGTTTGCGTTCCGCGGTTCCGCAGTTTGCGGTTCCGATACCTGCGGCGAAGACTCAGGTGAAATCTCAGATGAAGCCTCATTGGGCCTGAACGCGAATAGGCGTGATGAGGCTTCATCCGTAAAACGAATCATGGAGGTATAGCAAGTGACGAATGGACGTCTCATCGTTCTGAGCGGACCGACCGCCGTTGGCAAGGGCACGGTGGAGCAGAAGCTGCTCGCCGATCACCCGGAGATCTGGGTGTCGGTGTCGGCCACCACGCGCGACCCGCGGCCCGGCGAGAAGAACGGCGTGAACTATTGGTTCATGAGCGAGGACGAGTTCGTCGCCGGCGAACGGGACGGGAAGTTCCTGGAAACCGCCGTGGTGCACGGCATGGCGCATTACGGTACGCCGCTTGAGCCCGTGAAGGAGCATTTGGAGCGGAACGTGCCCACGCTGCTGGAGATCGATCTGCAAGGCGCCAGACGTGTGCGCGAACGTGCCGCCGAACTGGGGCTTGAAGTGGTGTACGTGTTCATCGCGCCGCCGAGCTTCGAGGAACTGAAGCGCCGACTGATCGGGCGTGGCACCGAAACCGCGGAACAGCAGGCCAAACGGCTGGAAACGGCGAAGGTCGAGCTCGCCGCGGAGAACGAGTTCGATGTGGTCATCGTCAACGACACCGTGGAGCGCGCGGCCGAAGAGCTGTGGAAGGTGATCGCCGAGGAATACGGCCTGTGATTGCCGGGCGCTTGCCCAAGGAAGCCCATCCCATGATTTTGCATGGGATGGGCTTCTCTATATCTCATGTGAACCGCACCTCCGATTATCGAATCCGAATTTCTTCAGTCCAACGATCGGGGTGCGGCTCAATGGGAGGGCTTCTTATATTCGTCCTCTTTTTCTTCGCCGCTCTTCTCCCAGCGTATCCATTTGGCGAAGCCATCCCCGTCTGTTTACGCTGAGGGGTTCTCAGCGTAGCTGTTCGGGTGTGGTTTCTCCATTCGCCTACGCTGAGCGCTTGTCAGTGTAGCCAAACGGTGGTGCCGTCTCTGTTTAGTTACGCTGAGCGGCTCTGAGTGTAGTGGCTCGGTGATGGCTTCTCCGTTTGACTACGCTGGGTGATTGTCAGCGTAGCCAAACGGGAATGGTTTCTTCGTTTGGCTACACTGGTGGATTCTGGGCGTAGTTATTTGGTGATGGCTTCTCCATCTGGCTACAGTGAGGGGCCTGAGCGTAGCCAGACGGAGATGGCGTCTCCATCTGGGTACAGTGAGATGCCGTCAGCGTAGCCAAACGGTGGTGCTGGTTCCGTTTAGCCACGCCGAGGGTGACTAGGGGAGGAACGCGAACGCGATGATGCCGGCGAGAGTCAGGGCGATCGCCATCATGAATACGATATCGCGCGATTCGATGCGCAGTACACGCCAATGCGTGCGATGAATGCCCTCCTCATAGCAGCGGGCATCAAGCGCAAGCCCCAAGTCATCCGCATGCCGCAACGCCCCGGCGAACACGGGTACGATGATCGCGGCCATCGCACGCAGCCGTCGCGTCGGCGTCCCGGTTTCGATGGAGCCACCACGGGCGGACTGCGCATCCATGATTGCACGGGTTTCCGTCGCCAGCGTCGGCATGAATCGCAACGCCAGACTGAACACTAACGCCACTTCCTGGGTGTGCACGCCGAATCGTCGCAGGGGTGAGAAAAGCGCATCGACCGCATCGGTGATCGCGGTCGGCGTAGTGGTGGCGAGGAAAACCGCTCCCATTACGATGACCATGGTGAATCGGCAGATGTAAAGCGCCGATATGGCCAGTCCGTCATCTGTGATGGGGATGGATCCGATGGTGGCGAGCGTGGTGCCGGCGCGCACGAAGAACACGTTCGCCAGTCCCATGAACACAAAGAGCACGAGGAACACACGAATCGAACGCCAGAGACGCCCCGCGCCGATGCGCGACGCGATCAGTACGCCGATCACCGTGCATGCGCCGACCGCAAGCTGCCGGACGTTCGTGATGGCGAACGCGCACATCATGACCAGCAGAAATGCGGGCAGTTTCACGCGGGGGTCGAGTCGACCGATCAGCGATGCGGCGGTCCGATCCGGCGCTCTGCGGTGTGTGTCATCGATTCGCGTATCGCGTTGGGCGGCGGCTTCGGATTTCTTGGAATCCCCGGAATCAGCAGAACCGACAGAATCCCCGGAACCGACAGAACCGACAGAATCAACGCCCGCGCCACCCGCCGGAATCCGCACGATGCGATCGGCGAGCATACGCGCCTCATCGCTGTCGTGCGTGATGAGCATGACGGCGACGCCTTGCCCGCGCAGATGCCGGATCAGCGCATGCAGCCGATGCCGGGCGTTCGCATCCAGTCCAGCCGCGGGCTCATCCATAATGACGAGCTTCGGCTGGCAGGCCAATACGCCCGCTATGGCGACGAGACGCTGCTGGCCACCGGATAGGGCGAACGGCGAACGGCCGGCCAGATGACTGATGTGCAGCAGCCGCATGACATCCTCGGTCCGCTGCGTGACCTCATGATCGTCAAGGCCTTGGTTGCGCGGCCCGTATGCGATGTCTTCGGCAACGGTTTGGGCGAAGAGCTGTCGTTCGGGGTGCTGCATGATGTAACCGACCGTGGCGTGCACGAGGGAGCGTTGCCTGCGGTTGGCGTATCGGATGCGCGTGCCGTGGTTGCGCGGGCGGGCCACGGGGATGCCGTCTACCGTGACCGTGCCGGCGTCGGGCACGGCGAGGGCGCAGAGGATGCGTGCGAGCGTGGATTTGCCGGCGCCGTTGGGACCCATGATGGCAACGATTTCACCCGGATCGATGGTGAGCGACAGGTCGTTGAGCGCGGGGGAGGAGGCGCCGGGGTAGGTGTAGGAGAGATGTTCGACCGAAACCAACGGTGCGGATGAGGGAAGCGGAGCGGACGAGGGGGACGGGACTGATGCCCCATCATCCGACGAACCGATGGCGGTTGCGCTCGCAGCCGGTTCAGCCGCAACCGACTCAGCCACAACCGACTCAGCCGCAACGTCAGCCGCAACCGACTCGGCCGCTACATCAGTCGTAGCCGACTCGGCTTCAACATCCTCCGTCCAAACATCGGCAGTAGCGGCATCAGCCCCACTTCCGGCATCATCCCCGCTTCCCGCCTCAACACGGGCGCTCATCCCATCGACCTGCGTGAGCACGCTGTTCTCCAGCTTGAGGATGCGCGTCGCATGGGCGGTTTCCTCGGGGCGGTGCGTCACATGGACGATGGTGGTCCCGTGCCGCTGCAGGTCGTCGAGCACGCTCATCACGTCGGCGCGTGCCATCTCGTCCAGCATTGCGGTCGGTTCGTCGAGAACCAGCAGTCGGGGCTGCATCGCCAGCATGCCGGCGATGGCGGTGCGTTGCTGTTGCCCGCCGCTCATACGGGTCGGATCGGCTTGACGTAGGCCATCCAATCCGACCGCATGCAGGGCGTGCGCGATACGCGTGCCGATGTCATCATGCGCGACCGCGAGGTTTTCGGGACCGAACGCCACATCGTCCTCCAGCACGGTGGTGACGATCTGGTCCTCGGGTTTCTGGAACACCGCGCCGATGCTGCGCCGTGCGGTACGGTAGGCCTCGGCATCGGCGCCATTGTCGGCGCCGAACACCTGCTGGCCCAATAGACGGATGCTTCCCGAATCAGGTGCCGTGAGTCCGGCGATGAGCCGGGAGAGCGTGGATTTGCCCGAGCCGTTCGCGCCGATCAGGCAGATGCGTTCGCCGGGCATGATTGTAAGGTCGATGCCGTTGAGCGTCCAGTGCGCCCCGCCGTCGTAGCTGAAGTGCACGTTGCGCAGTTCGGCCACCGCCTCGCCGTTCGTCATATCCGGCGTTGTTCCTGGCATCATGTCCGGCATGGCCTCCGTCTTAGGCGGCATGGTCGAGCAGCGTGGTGATCGGCTTGTAGATCAGGAACGTCACCACGGCGTGGATCGCGAACTTCAGCAGGTTGAACGGCAGCAGGATCGGCACGATCATCGCGGCCACCTGTGCTACGGTCATGTGGGCGTACAGCGGGGTGACCAGCAGGTTCGAGATCAGCGCGACCACCAGCGCGATCACCATGCCCAACGCCATGCCGGTCATCGCGCCGCGGCGGGTGCGCTTGCGGCGGTAGACGAGCGATGCGGGTACGGAAATGGCGAGCGCCACCAGCATGCCCATGAGCGCACCCCACGGGCTGGTGAACACATGCGGCAGGAAGCCGAGAATGGAAACGATTGCAGCGGCGTAGGGGCCGAAGGCGAATCCGGCCACTAGGCAGACGATGCCGGACGGATCGTATTTGAGCCACGGCGCGGCCGGGAAGATGGGCAGTTCGATGAGGCTCGCCGCCATGGCGAGTGCGACGAACAGCGCGTACATGGCGATGCGGCGTGTGGACCAGCGTCCGTGGTCGGCGACTCCGGTGGAGTGTGCGCCGACGGCGTGGTCCGTTGGCCTGTTGGCGGTGTGCGCCGTTGGGGTTTCGGTCGCCGCAGCGGTGCTGCGATCGGAATCGGTATGGGATTGCATAGCAGAAGACTGGCTCATGGGAGCTCCTCGTTTCTTCCATCCGGACTGTACCGTTGGCTTCGGATTCGCACCGAATCGGCCGCTTGCGCGGGTCGCGGGCTTGCCGGTCGCACCGTTATGAATGCCGGGCGCCGATTTACCGCCAGTAAGGAATTTCACCTTCCCTGAAACTTACGGGATTCGTTCTACAGGAGACGTGGGACTATGGGGGCTTCGCAGGGGTGTGCTGTCCACAGTGCGAGACGATGCATGGTAACGTTTGCACCACGCCGAGGGGGTCGAAATTATCGCACACGTTTGCATAAGATGCGGTGGTGTTATGGGATTTCCCGCGTGGCACGAGGCATTCGGGGATACCATGATAATACCGGTTCACTAACTATTCACCTTCCGAAGAGAGGTCAATGATGATTGAAACAGCCCAGGCATTTGGCGTCGATATCGGCGGATCCGGAATTAAGGCCGCCCCCGTCAATCTTGAGAAGGGCGAGTTTGCTGAACCCCGTCTGAAGATTCTTACCCCTGAGGTCTCCACCCCGGAAGCGGTGGCCGCCATCGTCAAGCAGCAGCTTGAGCACTTCGAAGTGCCGGATGACGTTCCGGTCGGCGTCGCGTTCCCGGCTCCGATCAAGCCCGGCCAGCCGCTGGACTTCATGGCCAACCTCGACCAGTCCTGGATCGGCACCGATGTCACCAAGGTGTTCTCCGATGCGTGCGGTCGTCCGATCACCGTCGTGAACGACGCCGATGCCGCCGGTCTCGCCGAGCAGCAGTTCGGCGCCGCCAAGGGCCAGAAGGGCCTGGTCATCGCCACCACGCTGGGTACTGGCATCGGCACCGCCCTGATCATGGACGGCGTGCTGGTCCCGAACACCGAGCTCGGCCACATCATCCTCAACTCCAAGCATCTGGATGCCGAGAAGTACGCCGCGTCCTCCATCAAGGACATCGAGGGCATCACCTACAAGAAGTGGGCGAAGCGCCTCACCAAGTACTACGGTCTGCTGGAGAAGTACTTCAACCCGGATCTGATCGTGATCGGCGGCGGCGTCTCCCGTCAGGCCGACAAGTTCATCCCGCGCATCGACATCAAGACGAAGGTCGTGCCGGCGACGCTGCGCAACGAGGCCGGCATCATCGGCGCCGCCTACTACGCGAGCGTCAAGCAGCAGCACTGATTCGCGCCATCGGCGCCATCGTGCGGCACACGTGCAGGGGGAGACGGTTCGACTTCGGTCGGGCCGTCTCCCTTTTTCGTATCGTTCAAGTCCTCCCGCCCCGTCTTGCGTTCCCCTCGCGGCGTCGCGGGCACCGGTATGCGTGGGCGCGAGTAGTCTGGGACGCATGACTGTGCATTTCTCGTTCCGTGTGGACATCAGCGCCCCGAACCCGATCGCGGCGGCCCAGGCCAAGGCCAAGGAACAAGGCATTGAGCTCGGAAAGCTCAACGATTCCAACCCCACTCGTCACGGGCTTGCGCCGGACCTGATCCCCAACGTGTACGAGGCAAACCCGCGCGGCCCCAAAGCGGCCAGGGAGGCGCTGGCCGGGTTCCTCGGCGCCCAGGATGGCACGGCGGTCGACCCGGAACGCCTCTACCTGCTGTCCTCCACATCCGAGGCGTACTCGTGGCTCATCAAACTGCTGTGCGACGCCGGTGACGCGGTGCTCGCGCCCAAGCCGGGTTATCCGCTCATCGAATCAATCGCCGGACTCGAATGCGTGCACGCGGTCGAATACCAGCTGCGCTACGATGGTTCCTGGTATGTGGAGGCCGCCGACATCGCGGCGATCCTCGATTCACCCGAAGGCGAGCGCATCCGGGCGCTCGTGCTCATCAACCCCAACAATCCCACCGGCTCCTACATCAAACACGACGAACGTGAGGCGCTGGTCGCATTGTGCCGTGAGCGCGGCATCGCCATCATCGCCGATGAGGTGTTCTTCGATTACGATTTGGAACCCATCGCCGCGAACCGTCGACTGGCGGGGGAGGAGGGTGTGCTCACCTTCGCGTTGGACGGGTTCTCGAAGATGCTGGCCGCGCCGCATGCGAAGGTCGGTTGGATCCGCGTGTCAGGACCGGAGCATGATGTCGCCGAAGCGCAACGCAGGTTGGATGTGATCGCCGACGACTATTTGCCGATGAGTGACATCATCGCCGACCGTATCCCCGAACTGCTGGATGCCGCCGCGTTGCAGACCGCCAAGGTGCGTGGCAGGGTGCGTGGCAATTTCGCCGTGCTGCGGGGGATGCTCGACGCTGACGAACTCGGCGTGGTGGACGTGCTGCGCCCCGAAGGCGGTTGGAACGTGCTGTTGCGTGTGCCGTCGGTGCTGGACGAGAACGAGCTGGTGCTCACACTGATCGAGGACCATCGCCTCACCGGCCAGCCTGGGTATTTCTTCGACATGACCTCGAACGGGTATCTGGCGGTGTCACTGCTGCCTGAACCGGAGGAGTTCAGGCATGGCATCGCCGCGGTGCTCGACACGGTACGGGCCATGCTCGGCTGAGATCGCAGCCGAGCATGGCCCTGCAACCGTATCTGCAACCGCGGCTGGATCGGCTTCAGCGAAGCAACTCGTAGCGTCGCCGGACGAGATCGGTGTAGAA
Organism: Bifidobacterium merycicum DSM 6492; assembly: GCF_900129045.1. GTDB lineage: Bacteria > Actinomycetota > Actinomycetes > Actinomycetales > Bifidobacteriaceae > Bifidobacterium > Bifidobacterium merycicum. Next base: position 112,207 of record NZ_FQTX01000002.1, read on the forward strand.
CGTGACCGCATCGGCGGGCGTGCCGTCGAACGCGACCGCGCCGTCATCCAACACCAGCGTGCGTTCGATCGCGTACTCCGGGCGCACGATCATATCCGTGTCATGCGTGGCGAAAACCACCTGGGTGTCATACGAGAACAGCGCCTTCGCCACATGCGCGGTGCCGATCTCGTCCAATCCCTTCGACGGTTCGTCCGCCACGACGCAGCTCGGCCTGAGACTCAACGCCGCGGCGATCGCCAGCAGATGCCGCTGCTCGCCGTTGAGCGCGGACGCAGGTTCCTTCGCCGCGCTCGCCAAACCGAAATGCGCGAACAGGTCGCCGATAATCGCCTGACGTTCGGATTCCGGCACGCGATGCTTCTTGAGCAGAACATCGACCGCGTCGGCGATGTTCTCCGACCGGTTGAACGATTCGGGAATCTCCTCGCGACGCACGCGGCCGATCAGCTCGTCGATGCGCCTCATATCACGCTTCGACGCGGGATCGAGGGATTCACGCTCGCCGCCGTCCGCGGATCCGTCAGCCGATCCGGCGATGGTCACCGAGCCGCAGGTGGCCTTCAACGTGCCGTCCAGCAAGCCCAGCAGCGTGGACTTGCCGGTGCCGTTCAAACCGATGACGGCGACACGGCGCTCGCTGATGGTCAATGATGTGGGTGCAAGGCCCGTGACGCCGTCATCGTAGGTGTGCCCGGCTTCGGCGAGGGCGAAGGTGAGACGGCGGGGTTTCGGACGTGCGGTGCGCTTGGAGAAAATCGACATACCCGTATCTTAAGGCGCACCCGGGGCGCATACGATGCGAGCGTGGCATCGGCGCCCGGCCGATTCGCCGGCTCCGCGTGGAACATGGCACACGCTATATAGAATGGGGGTGTGCCTCACCTCCTCCACCCCATGCCATCCGCGCGAGCCGCGCAATCAACGCGATCCGCGAACCCAGCGGACCCCGCGCAGCCCTGGCCGCGCCGAGCCACCCACTGTCCGCACACCGCACGCCGTACACGCCGACGCACGATCCGCGTGATCCTGGCCGCGCTGCTGGCCATCCTGCTCATCGAATGCGTGGGATTCAACATGCCGTTCTGGCGCACCCGCGGCGCGAGCACCGACACCGCCGCATACGCCAACACCATGGGATCGGGTCTCGAACGCACCAAGGAGGGGATGCTGCGCATCACCGACCCCACCGAAGCATGGCTCGAAGTGCAAGCCGACGGCACCTCCGACTACGCGCGCATCGACCCGTCATTCGTCACAGGCAAAGCGCTCGCCGTCGTGCACATCAGGGCATCGGTGAACCACGCCACCGCCGGCGCGACCTCGTTCAGTCCGCAATCGGCGCGATCAAGCTACATCCGCGCACCGGGCAAAGGCGTGCTGCGCGTAAGCATCGAAGAACCCAAAGGCTCCCTCATCCCCATCCAAGCCGTCCGCGCGAACGTGAGCGTCCCCTTCGACTTCAACCCGATACGCGTGGGCCTGATGCTCGCCATACTGCTGATCGTGGCATGCTGGAGGCCCGGATCGCGATTGTGGCGCATACCGCTCGACACGGCAAGCAACACCCAACGCGTGCTCGGCCTGTGCTTCGTCATCCCCCTCGCGGCCCTCATGCTGTACGGTGCCGGCAGCCAGTTGACCGGCGACCCGCTCGTATTCCACGAGGCGGGCGGCTACACCTACGATTTCGACCAGTACGGGCATATCGCCGACGCGCTGCTGAACGGGCACGCCTCACTCGACCTCGACGTGCCGAAGGCGCTCGCCGACACACCGGACCCGTACGATATCGCCACCCGCTCGAAACTGCTCGCCGAGGGCGTGAACCCGATCTACTGGGATTACGTCTACTATGACGGGCACTGGTATTCGTATTTCGGCGTTCTGCCTGCGGTACTGCTGTTCATGCCGTTCCGCGCCATCACCGGGCACATGCTCTCCAGCGGCGCGGCCGTACTGCTGTTCATGCTCGTCGCCCTGGTGTTCCTGGCGCTGCTGGTCGTGCGTCTCATCTCGCGTCTCGCGCCGAAAACCTCACTGGCCGCGACATCCATGGCGCTCGCCCTCATGCTGATCGGATCGAACGCGGGCTACCTGCTGTTCCGCCGCAACTTCTACTCGGTGCCGTTCGCCGCATCGCTCGCGTTCAGCGTACTCGGACTTTGGCTGTGGCTGGGCGCCACGGAACCGGATGGGAACGGACCGCAAGGGGACGCGGCGAAACCGAAGACGAGCGGGAACGGTGAACCCTCCCGTCACGCATTCGGCCGCTGGAAGGTGGGGGACTCCCCGGCGCTTTCACTGCTCAAAGTCGGGTTCGGCGCATTGTGCATCGCCGCGAACTTCGGATGCCGGCCGACCTTCTGCCTGACCGCGCTGCTCGGCATCGCACTGTTCTGGCCGCAGATCCGCGCAATCGGCACGGTATTGCGCGGCAGGACCGTCGCCCCCGGCAAGGCGCTGCTGGCACCCGCCGTGGTCGTCGTCGCGGCGCTTATCCCGGTACTGCCGCTCATGGCTTACAACGCAGTCCGATTCGGCTCGCCGCTGGACTTCGGCAACGACTACCAGTTCACGGTCACCGACTTGACGAAATACCGCGTCGCGCCGGCGAACATCCTGCCGATCGTCGCCGACTACCTGCTGCTGCCGTTGCGATTCGTCGGCCAATTCCCTTGGGTCGCGCTATCCAAAGCGTCACTGCCCGAATGGTCGTATATGGAGCCGATGATCGGCGGACTGTTCGCCATGTGCCCGCTGCTGGCGCTTTCAATCGCCCTGCCATTGCTGCGCCGCGTCGCGGGCAGGCCCGGACGCACCCCGTTCACGCTCGCCGTCTTGGCGCTGGGACTCGGTTTGACGATGTTCGACGCGGTGCTCGCCGGACTGGGATGGCGGTACATGACTGATTGCGGATGGCTGTTCACGCTGGCCGCGCTGCCGGTGATGCTACGGCTGTTGGGGGAGCCCGGCACGCCGGACCTGCACGGCGGGAACGGCATGACCCTGCGAATCCGCGTGGGCCGTCTGGCGGTCATGATCGCCATGCTGTTCACCATCACGGTCGCGCTGCTCTCGATGTTCACCATCGGACGCCATGATGCGTTGATCTCCTCGGCGCCGAGCCTGTTCTACAATGTATTCGCTTGGTTCCTGCAGTGAACCGGCGAACGGATGCGACAGGGCCCGTGCCCGCGCATCCGCGGCACGACGGATGGAGACGGCCCGATCGCGGCTTTCACGCCCGGATTCTTCCGAGGGTGATATCGCGAGGGCATGTCTGAGTGAATTGAAAGAATGTGGGATATGTCAGCACGCAAGTCACAGCCCGACTCCTTTGGAGATGCCCTGAGGCAAGCGCGTCAATGGATGTCTCGACTGTCTCATAGGGGAAAAACAGCCATGCGCACCGTCGGCCCGTTCGGCGTGACGCTCGAATCGCACGCCCCCGAAGCCGGCGAGGTCCACGCGCATACGCACGGTGGAAGCAAGGCAGGCAACCCCGTTCCCGGCGAGCAGGCCATCATCGCGCAATTCGCCGACCATGCCGTCCGTCTCGGACCGCTGGTCAAACGACGCATGTTCGACTTTGCCGAAGTGCCGGGCAAACTGACCCTCGGCTGGGCGCAGCTGCCCAGCGCGAACTATCAGGGCAACGTGTTCTCCCTCGGCCTGTTCGCCGACCGCGATCATTTCGCGCAGATCGCCGTGGCCGACAGCAAGGGCCGCGTGTTCGTCGGCAACGAGATCGGCATGGACATGCAAGGCCTCGAACCGCGATTCATCTTCTCCAAGGAACGCCCGGACTACGGCGGCATCGTGGGACGTGACGTCACCGGACGCATGACCTGGCTGGCCGCATGGTCGCGCAGCGCCGGCCGATACAAGCTCGAACAGATGCGCCGCAAACTGCCCGACTCCATGCGCGAAGGGCTCGAATACCGCGACGCCATCGCCATCGCGTTCTTCGCCGCCTACATGCTGCCGCAGATGAGTAACATCCTGATCGGCTTCGGCGCAGGCAACATCTTCCGCCGACTCAACCGCGAAGCGCCGATCGGCGCGATCCGCCGTTCCGTACGCGACATGCTGGAAGCCCGCGCCCACGACATGCGCGTCTCCGGGCTGGAAGACCATTTCGCCGAACTCATGCGCGAAGCCGGTGCGCTCGACGAAGTGCCGGGGCTCGAAGCCACGCACGGCGCCGAACCGCTGCACCTGTACACGTCCAGCTACTCGGGCGCCTACTTCTTCAACTGGGATTCCTCGCTCGCCCTCGCCCCGGCGCTGCGCGCGCTCGACATCGAAGGCAACCTCAACCGTTTCGCCATGGTCAGCTCGTGGCTGGAACACAACTCCCGCCTCGGCCTGGAACCCACCGAGGAGACGGTGACGCGCGAACAGGCCGCCGCCATCGACATGAACCTGCTGAAGAACCCGGCGCTGCTCGCGTTGGGCGTCGATCATGCGCCGGAACCGGGCCGCAGCTCCATGCGGAGCCTGTTCGACGCCGCCCGCGAAGCCGCGAAGAACACCGGCGAACCCGCGAACTCCGAATGGGTGTACCGCCAGACCATGTCACTGCTGGTGCGCAGCATCAGACTGCCGTACCGTTTCGACGTGGCATTGCGATCCAACCTCGAGGAGGGCCGCGTCGCCGTCGGCTTCACCACGGCCGGCGTATCGATGATGCCCGCCACCCGCTACGACGAGCGGGCCGGGCGATGGGTCACCCTGAGCGACGACGAACGCGCGGCGTTGAGCGCCGACTACAATCTGCGCGTCGGCCTGATGCTCGCCATGCTGAGCTTCGGCGCATGCGACGATGTACGCGAAGTCTCGCTGCATGTCGATTCGCTGGGGCTTGAGGAGGCGCTCGCCGAACAGGACACCGCCATCGAGGCAATGATGAGCGAAGCGTTGAGCGCGTTCGAACGCATGCACACCGGCGACATGGGGCCCGCGGGCAGCAAGGCCGAACCTAAGGACGGCGACCTGCACGGCGATCCCACACGCACCGCCGCCCGAACCATCACCGAAATGGACGCCGACATCTTCATGCCGGACGCGCATCACGATGATGACGGCGCAAGCGACGCCGGTGACGCCGGAGCGTCCATCGAACAGCAGTTCGAGAACCTGGTGCGCGACATCGACATCGACGAAACCACATTCTTCGACCCCGGCACGCAACCCACGGGCTTCACGAACGACGATGACGAGGACGGCAAGCGGGACGATCCGATGAACGTGCTCAGGCGCAATCCCACGGTCCGCACGCTGGCGACCGTCCGGTTCACCCGCGACGAATTCCTCGCGCGCGTCATGCAGGACGGGCTCGAACACCCGCAGGAAACCTACCGCATGTTCAACGCGACGCTCGACGTCGACGAAAACGGCGGATTGAAGCAGATCGTCCCCGACTTCGATTTGCGCGACCGTGCCTTCGCGCCCGCCGGATCCCAGGAGGAACCGGAGATGGCCGATCACGAGTTCGCGCCGGAAGCCGCCCGCGTGCTGGGCGCACGCAACGCGTTCGGCCTGTCCATCCAGCGTGTGGACGTGATGCAGCGTGCCGACAGCGAATTCCACCGCCTCGCATCGGACACCACGACGCCGTCCGTCGTCAAGGCGCAGCAGGTCGTGCAGCTCATCAACGAGATCTCCGATCCGGAGCTCAGCGAGCAATCCTCGGCCATCGCCGGTGCGCTGATCGACGAACGCGACACCCCGGCCATCACGCTCAACCTCGCCACCGAAATCGACAAGGCACGCTCCCACGTGCATGACCTGCTGTTCTCCGGCCAGGTCGATCAGGCGTGCGAATTCGCCGAAGACACGCTCAAACACATGGATGCCCTGTACGCAAAGGGCGACGGCGTGCCGAGATACTTCAACTCCTACGCGGAGCGCGTGGTCTACAACCGGCTGTTCGCCACGCCGGGGGAGCGCACCGTGCTCATCCCGGACAACCTGTTCTACATGCACATGGAAATGGCCGACATGTACGCGCAGATCAAGGGCAGTGAGGAGGCGCGGCCGCATCTGAACGCGATGGTGGCGTACGCGCCGTCCTACCCGCTGGCCCACCTCAAGCTCGCGGTGCAATTGGCGCGCGACGAGGACTGGGATTCGGCGCGAGCCGCATGCCTGAACGCGCTGCTGGTGGCGCTCGACCGCGACGATGCCGCGTTCGCCTACTACCGCTTGGCCTACGCCGAATGGATGCAGGACCGGTTCGACACGGCCGCCGCCGCGTACATCATGAGCAACCACATCGCCCCCGGCCGGGTCATGACCCTCGAGGACGAGCTGCGCGAACTCGTGTCGCGTGCCGACTCGCAGTGCATTCCGGTGCCGGAGAACGTCCAGGAGGCCGCCATGGTGCTCAACCGCCGTGGACTGCCCGTCTGGCCGAACACCGAAGCCGCGGACATCGTGCGCCGGGCTGCGCGCATCACCGTGGACGAGGGGCTGTTCGTGCCCGCCCGCACGCTGTCCGTCGCGGCGGCGCGCATGAACGACACGGATTCGAACGGCATCGACGTGGTGCAGGCGCAGTTCATCCGTTCGCTCAGCGAATAGCTGTCGCAGCCGCGCGGCGGGACGCAACGCTTGAGCCTGTTGTCCGTCGGTCAGTCGGTTCGTCGGGTCCGCTCGTCCTTGTCGGCCTGTCGATTCGCTCGGGAGCCGCGTCACCGCGACAATATGACGCCGCCGCGGCGCGGCTAGGCGATAGAATCGGGGACTATGAGCAACGAGAGCGAACAGCTGGCATGGGATTTCGACGATCTGCAGGATGAGCCCGCGGTCGGAAACGCGAACGAGAACGGCGGCAACGGCACGGAAACGAACGGCGATGCGGATGGCAACGCCGCCATCGACCCCGTGCCAGACGCCGGCATCATCCGATTCCCCGCAGGCTCCGAACAATGGGTATCGGCCCTGCAATCCACCGACGAGGACGCGCTGCGACTGAACCATCTCGACGTTTCCGGCATGGAAGCCGACACCGCGGCGCGACTGTGGGCGAAGATCGCGGCATGGGTGGAATCCGATCAGATCGCCTACTACATCGACGACGCGCCGGTCAGCTCCGACGCCGCCTACGACGCGCGACTGCGCTGCCTGCAACGGCTCGAATCGGCGTTCCCCACGCTCGACAACCCGCAGTCGCCCACGCATCGCGTCGGCGGCACCTTCTCCAACGACTTCGTATCCGTCCGCCATCCCTCCCGCATGATGAGCCTCGACGACGTGTTCTCCATCGAGGAACTGCGCGGCTGGTACGACGGCGTGCGGCGCAGCCTTGACTGGCCGGAAGGCAAGCCGCTGCCGATGAGCTGTGAAGTCAAGATCGACGGTCTGGCGTTGAACCTCATCTACCGTCACGGCGTGCTCGAACAGGGCCTGACACGCGGCGACGGCGTCACCGGCGAAGACATCACGCTCAACGTGCGCACCATCGGCACCATCCCGGCCAATCTCGCCGGACCAGCCGAAGACATCCCCGACTTCGTGGAGATCCGCGGTGAAGTGTTCATGCGATGGGACGATTTCCGCACCCTCAACGACGAGCAGGAGGACGCCGGGCGCGAACCGTTCGCCAACCCGCGCAACGCCGCCGCCGGATCGTTGAGGCAGAAGGATCCGCGCATCACCGCCACCCGCCGCCTGAGCTTCTACGCGCACGGTATCGGGCGCCTCGAATGGGGACCGGGGCACACCGGCCACGACGAGATCAACGACCAGTCCGAAGCCTACGCGCTGTACACCAAGTGGGGCGTGCCGGTTTCGCCACACAATCGAACCGTCACCTCGTTCAACGAAGTGCTCGACATGATCGACTATTACGGTGAGCATCGCGGCGACATCGAGCATGCGCTGGACGGCATCGTGGTGAAAGTGGACGATCTGGCGTTGCAGCGTTCGCTGGGCGCCACCTCCCGCGCACCCCGCTGGGCGACCGCCTACAAGTACCCGCCCGAGGAAGTCAACACCGAACTGCTCGACATCACCGTGCAGGTGGGGCGCACCGGGCGCGTGACCCCGGTGGCCGTGCTCAAACCCGTGCACGTGGCCGGATCCACCGTGGCCCGCACCACGCTGCACAACCCGTTCGAAGTGAAACGCAAAGGCATCCTGATCGGCGACATCGTGGTGGTGCGCAAGGCCGGCGACGTGATCCCCGAACTCGTGGGGCCGGTGCTGGAACGCCGCAAGGGGCGCGAAGCGGAACTGCGCGAATTCGTGATGCCCGAACACTGCCCGAGCTGCGGAGCGAAACTCGCGCCCGCCAAGGAAGGTGACAAGGACATCCGTTGCCCGAACGTGGAAAGCTGCCCCGCACAGCTGACCGAACGCGTGATCTCCCTAGGCATGCGCAAGGCGTTCGACATCGAGCATCTGGGTGACCAGTCGGCCATCGCGTTGACGAACCCGGAGGAGAACAGGCCGGATTCGGTGGCGACGTTCGCGCCGAACATCACGGAGATCCTGATCGCGCCCGGCGAGGACCCGGACGAGTACGAGCCGGTCGAAGGGCTGGAACTGCCGCCCGTGCAGACGCCGGTGCTGACCTCCGAGGCGGGGATCTTCGACCTGACCGCCGCCGATCTCAAAGATGTGCGCGTTTGGCGCGAGGCGCCGATCATCGAGGTGCGCGAAATCATGGGCGATAACGGGCGCAAACGCAAGGTGCGCAAGCGGCTCGGCGGCTCCGGCCTATGGCATCAGGTGCCGGCGTTCTGGACGACCGCCGCGCCCGCGCCCAAGGTGCGCAGGAGGAGCGGTGATGGCGGTGATGGCTCTGGTGCGGCCGGTGGCTCTGGTGCGGCAGAACGCTACCCGGGCTTCAACGTGCCCGCTGACGCCGTGGTGGTGCGCGAGGAGACGAAAACCTCCCGTTCCGGCGAAACCACGGTGACGCCGATCATCATCAAACCCGCCGAGAACACGCGCAAAATGCTTGAGGAGATCGAAAAAGCCAAGCAGGCCGATCTGTGGCGCGTGCTCGTGGCGCTGTCCATCCGCAGGCTCGGACCGCCCACCGCGCGTCTGATCGCCTCGGCCATGGGGTCGTTGGACGCGATCAGCAAGGCGAGCGTGGACGACTTGACGCAGATCGACGGTGTCGGTCCGGAAATCGCCGAATCGGTGGTGCACTGGTTCGCGGCTTCGCGTGAACCGGGGGATTGGCGCGGTCAGACCCTAGCGGCATGGCGTGCGGCTGGAGTGGGTGTCGGCGAGGCGCGGAAGAGTGATATGCCGCAGACCCTGGCGGGCAAGACCGTGGTGGTGACCGGGTCGCTGGAGGAGTTCTCCCGCGATTCCGCCAAGGAGGCGATTCTGGAACGTGGCGGCAAGGCGGCCGGTTCGGTAAGCAGGAAAACCGATTACGTGGTGGTCGGCGCGAACGCCGGTTCCAAGGCCGCTAGGGCCGAGGAGCTCGGCATCCCGATGCTTGACGAGGCACAGTTCGAGCTGCTGCTTGCCGGCGAATACGGTGCGGACGCGGCCGAGGGCGCAATCGAAGAGGAAACCGAAGAAGAACTCGACTGATTCGAGCGAAAACCGGCAGATGAATGTTGATTCGGTCGTTTTCAGCCCCGGAAACGACCGAATCAACAGGCGATTAGCGGGAAGCGTCCGAATCGGCACCCAACTGCTGGTGGATTCCTGCTCAGCCTTTGGGAGTGCGGCTATTCTATGGAATATGAACGATCGTCAAGATTTCCGCATCCGCGTGGCACTGGTGGACAACGATGCCTTTACCTTGGACATGCTGAAGATGGCCATCCCTCGCAGGAACCCACGGTTCGACGTGTGCTGGTCCGCGCGTAAAGGCACTGATGCCATTGATTGGGCTTTGGAACCTGTTACTATGCCGGATATCTTATTGACTGACATGAGCCTTGAAGATATTAGCGGCGTAAGTGTGTGCAGGGAAATACGTCGAAGAACCGAGCAGGTTCCGTTGCTTGCTATCACGGCATTCTCGATTGACCGCTATGCAAACCGTGCCGCTGAAGCTGGTGCTCAGGGCATTATTCCTAAAGTCAATCTCAATGAACTTGTTGACTCGATTGATGTGATAGTCAAGCACGGCACATTGGGTATGTGCGGGAACATCGATTTTGTGGATGCGAAGACCGCGCATCAACGACTTGCGGAATCCGATATGTGCCCGATTCAACGCCTATCGCCCACGGAGCAGCAGATTCTGACGCTTTTGGCGCAAGGCATGGAACCTCGTGATATTGCCGATATGCTGTCCATTGGTATCGGCACCGTGAAGACGCATATTATCCGGTTGCGCAAGAAACTGAATGCGCGTAGTACCAAGGAAGCAATGGCGATGTGGTGGAACAATGAACGATGGAATTCGAGAGGTTCTCACGGGGCTGAGGCAATGGTGCAGTGCGCGAATCCCATATATCCTCATAGCCGCTGCGCTCTATGCTTTGACTTTTTCGAATATCGCACTTGTGCTTCCGCTTGATATGGTCCAGATTATCTATGCGGCAATTGCCATAGTATGTATTGCCGGAATAATCGTCATGCCCTTACCAGCATCGTTCGGTTTAGGAATTGTCTCTATCATAGGTACGTTGCTGCCTATGACAGTGACGGTGCCGAACCCTTTGCTGACTTTATTCGCGGTACTTGGAATATTGGGGTATTCGTCCCGCCTGTGGATATGCCTGTTGATGCTCGCAGTTGAATCGGTGGGAGTCGTCATTATTCAGGTTGCATGGCATTATGACACGGGCATGGATATGTATGGTGTGATCAATTCTCTGGCTATGCTCGGCTGTGCTTTTTGTTGGATATGCCCTGCGTTGGAGGAAGCAGGTTGATCTGAATCGCATCGATAAGATGAGGCTGGAGCATCTGCAAATGAGGAATAGGATCGCCGCTGACATTCATGACTCCACAACAGCGAATCTGACTAAAATATCGCAGATTGCACAGCATAATATTCATACTGGTGGTTGTGAAAACCATGCTTGGTCTGATGTCAATCGTCTCGCTGTCTCAACCTTGCGGGATATATATAAGGTCATAGGTCTGCTCAGCAATGAGGATTCCAAGCAGATTATGCCATCGCATGGCACATTCATGGAGCACTTGGAAGATGTTACGGATACGGAAGATGCATTGCTGCAGAACTTAGGCTTTAGAGGGAAAACGGAAATATCCGGAGTTGCCGAAGGCATATTGGTGCAGCAGGAAGATGTTCTGCTGTCGTTGATGAGGGAGATATATCGCAATATTCAACGGCACGGTAATCCAAACGGAACATACAAGGTCGTTATCACGATAGGCAACGGTAGATTGCTTATCGCGCAATCCAATGAGATTCATCCAGTGAACGATTGGCATATTCCTCATGGCAGGGGATCCGACTGCACAACAAACAAATAGAGCTGCTGGGTGGGAAGATGCAATGCTGGAAGAAGAGCAGACAATGGCATCTGACGGTATGCGTTCCGCTGGTTAGCGAGTCGGAATCCTAAGCTCGTGAGATGCTAATGATGGCACAGCCATGGCATGAATGAACAGGCCACATTGAGTCCGATATTCCCGGAATCGGCGGATAGCGGTTGCTCGATTGTTGCGCAAACCAGGCAAATGGATAGCGTGACTGCAAGTACGGTATTGATTGTATGTTGTAGAGGCATGGCACAGCTCCGTTCTTGATATTGACGACAGCAACAATGATATAAAGACCAGTCACGATACATAGTTCGTGTATTCCTCTGGAATACATGGGCGGGCGGTTTCTGTTGTGGGGAGCTTATACTGGCGGCGCTTCCGCTCCGGAAGCCACCTAATGGTGTGTTCGTCGGAGGAGACTCTGCTATGAGCAATAAGGGTATTGATGTCGATTCCATTGTGGGGGATGATTTTTCGGATCTCTCGCCTGAGGATATGGCCTTGCTGACCGGGCGTGGCAGCAACGATGCGGCCCCGCAGTCACTGTCCATTGCGGTTTCTGTTGACGTCACTGTTTCCGTTGCGATGTCTGTTGCATCGTATTTCCATGTTTCCGGAACGTGCAAGAAGCATTAACCGACGACTGGTGAGACTTGGGTGTCGCGGCATTGATATGCCGCAACACCCTTTCTATGGGGGTGTGCATGAAAGCGCTGCTGTACAGGGATTTGCAGTTGTATAAGAAACCGAAGTATGCGAGTGTCTGGCCAATAGTTGCTCTTACGGCGATAATCATGGAAATCTGGCTTGGGGGGATGTATGAGGCCGGAGGGGACGACGTGATGACTATAACCGCGAAGCAAGCGATGGTTGGGAGTGTACTGTGTGCAATGTTTTTCGAGTCAATATATGTAAATGCCAATCTTTTAGTTGAAGATAAGCATGTCGGTATCATCAAGATCCTGCATCAATCGGGGCGTGGCATGAATTATTATTTACTGGAGAAAATAATGCTCGCCCTGCCTCCCAATCTGTTGTTCGCGTTCGTATACATTGCTGTCGGAATATATATGAAGCTTTTTTATCTGTCTGAGGTAATGTACCTATTGCCTACAATAGGCATAGCCTTTATGACATCGCTCACGGAATTATCGGTTGCCAATATGCTGGTCTTTCGATTAAAGGATGGGACTGATCGAAATGTGGTATTTTTGGGACTAATCATTTGCGGATTGATTTGTATAGGTGTGGCATTTGTTCCCCTATTTGGGTTTCCGGTGTGGCTGAGTGCTGCCATATTGATTGGCGTTGGTTTTGTGGCTTATCTATATACGTTTGTCACATATAAAACCGAATATGTGAAGACGATATCTGTTTTTGCCTAGTGCTGTATGGTGTTGGTGATTGTATGATTGCGTTGCTGTATCGTGATTGCTTGAAGGCAAGAAAGTTTGGATTTGTCGCACTCGAGATATTGGGAATTTGCGTGACACTGGCAGTGGAAAGCACAATGTATGGTACATTGCAGCCAGTAATGGACGTGTTTCTCTCTTTCGTTTTGCCTGGGTTGTTGGTGACGATTTCTGTTTTTAAGTTGTCGTCTTTGGTTTATGGAGATCATATTTGCGATATAATAAGTTCGATTCATAGAGCGGGATATGGTATTTATGGATATCTTGTTGAGCGGTATGTGTTTTCTTTTTTTGGTTGTAGTGCCAATATATGCCGCTGATTTTATTTTTGGAGTATTGAAACATTGTTTTCATGATTATTCCATGGCAATGGCTGATGTGGTTTCTTTTGTTGTTGTTTCTTTCTTGGCTTTATCTGTGATCATGGTATGTGCCATCAATTGTTCTGTCGAAGCAGATTCCCAGACATTGTTGCAACTTCTGATACTTCTGGTATCGAGTGGCGCAATGGCCTTGCTGATGCTTTTGCAATATGCTCTCATACCGTTTTATGTATTCTGCATAGCTGCTGTTTTGGTGACACTATGCGTAAATATGATTATCGCGAGAAGAGAAAAAACAATATACTGCAAGACGCTTCTCATGCTGAGTAAATAATGTAATTCATTGAAGGGGATATGCTGTGGATATTGTAAAAAGTATGTATGCGGATACCATCGAAGAACGTTATTCGTTGATTGATGACGATGGCGCTTCCGGTGATGATTCGTTTGTCGATTCTGTTATCAGTCAATGGATGTCGCGAAATTGCGCGTTGCGCCCCTATGATTTTGCCAGCATGCTTGAGCTTCGTGGTTATGATAAGAAATAATATGCGAAATGCATTGATGGAGAGTCGTTTTTAAAGGGAAACAAGGACAATCTTTCTTCATGGTATTCTGATTTTGAAAAGATATTCGCCTTCTTTTCAAAGATCTGCGTATCCTTCCCTCTGACGGTACAGCGCAGGAATTCTCGACCGGCGTTGACCGGCAGGAGCTCCTTGGAATCGATGATTCGGGGAGATTGAAAACAATGATTGAGCATTGCGATTACCTGATTCTCGGTTCGCCAACATATGGGCATAACGTGTCGGGTGACATGAAGATCGTAATGGATAGATTATGCTACTGGTCTCATTTGTTCTATCTGAGCGGCAAGCCGGGGATGCCCCTCGTAAGCGCCAGCACGAACGGATATCTCAAAGTTGGCGATATGCTGGAGCGTCTCATGGATTCTCTGGGCATTGTCCGAGATCCGACTGCATACAACACATATGGCATGCCTTTTGAAAACAATGAGGCACAGGGCGCGGCTCGGCATATTCTTGCTGCGCTTACGTCGCACGAGGCTTCCATGCCTAATGGTCATCAAGAGGAATTGTTTCGTTCTTATAAACGGTCGTATATCCGCCGGGATGAACAAAACGCCGAATATCGGTATTGGGAAAAGCACCGCATGTTCGATTGTGACAGCTTGGCGGAGTACTTTGCGTCATTACCACAGGTGGAGCACTGAAAGGAATACACATGAACACAACGGATATTATCAAAGTAAACGACTTGACCTTTGGGTACAAGCGTAAGCAGGCGGTGCTCGAACATATCACCTTTGCAGTCCCCAAGGGACAGTCATTGGCTATTTTGGGCTATAACGGTGTTGGGAAAACCACGTTGTTCGATCTCATAGTTGGATTACGGCGGCCCTGGTCGGGGTACGCTGCCATTAACAAAGCGTTTGTTCCCTCAATGAGAGACGTGTTCCAAATGACCGAACAGGGCGGCCTTATCGACACGATGACCGTGCGAGAGAATTTCAAGTTCCGCAAGATGCTATTCAAGCCAAAGGATGACGATAAGACCTTTTTGAAGCCTTGGAGAAGAATCCATTAGTTCGGGCATTCGAATTGAACGACCAGCTGGACAAAAAGGTCTCTGACCTAAGCTCAGGATTGCGCAAACGAGTGGGAATAGTGGCCGGCATGATGTTCGACCCGCATGTCATCATGCTCGACGAACCCACGAATGCCATTGATCCGCTGACACGTGATCTGTTGATTGAGTATATGGGAAGGCTGCGTGCCGATAACCGTACGATACTTACGATCACCCATGACCTGCATTATTGCTGGAACGTCTCTGATCGTATTATCGTGCTTGATCACAAGCATATTGCCCTGGATGCGATGCTCTCCGATTTCAACTCGTTCGATGAATTCTCAAAGGCCGCGATGCTCGGCAAAGAACATGAGCATGTTGGTTTTGGCTTGTAAGTTAAGAGGAGGCTTTGTATGGCAGGGCATTTGCGTATCCCTCTCGTCGAACAGGGGGAGCACAGCGAATGTGGCTTGGCTGCATGTGCCATGATACTCAAGGCGTATGGGCGCGATTCCGGATTGGAGGATTTGCGTAATGCGTATGGTGTTCCTCGTGGCGGGCTAAGCATCAAAAATATAGTGACCATTCTGAATGATTACGGGGTGACGAACAGGGCCGTTGCAGTACGGAATATCGATGGATTCAAAAAACTGGATTCGCCGTCCATCCTGCTATGGAATCATCATCACTTCATAGTCTTGAGCCATTACGCATTCGGCCGTTTCTATATTATTGATCCGGCGAGTGGGCGTTCATCCGTGCGAGAAGAGGATTTTCGTAGGCACTGTTCCTCGGCGGCTGTGCTTACCGAGCGTGCGGGAGAGAAAAGATCCATTCGCGGGGCATGGCGCGACTCGAATTGCATGGGAGTGATTAAGGACTTCCTTGTTTCTTCCCCGGTTTTCGTGTTGAGTGCCATAGTATTGTCGCTTGCAATACAAAGCTTGGGATTGATTCCTCCAACAGGAATGGGATTTATCGTCAATCGTCGGCAGCTGTGCACCAGCGAGGGGTTTCTGCTGGCCGCGTTCGCGATGATGCTTGTTTCTTTTGCGCTGTATTACCTGATTTCCATGCTCAATGGATTGGCGAACGCTCGATTAAGGATAGGGTTTGGGAACTTTCTATTCCGCAAATATATGCGGGGAGTGTTTGAACGAGAGTTTGCCTTTTTCGTAAACCGAACAAGTGGCGATATGATCTACCGGGCGAATCTAGTGGCTGTCGTTGAACAAATGCTGGCTACCGGAATGATTGGATCGCTGGTGTCCTTCGTGTTTCTTGCCGTGTATCTGGTGATGATGATCAACTACTCACCGCAGCTCACAATGGTGACATTGGCGATTTGCTTTGTTATTCTCATGGTCTCGACGATATATGCTGCGAAATCCAAAAAGCTGGTTGATAAGGAGACCGCTGCGCAATCCGCAGTGCAACAGTCCTTGTGATGGATGAGCCGACCAGTGCGCTGGATAATGTTACGGAAAACAAGATAATGAGAGCCCTTATGCGTGCGCCATACGCGTGTGTGGTGGTGGCGCACAGGCTAAGCTCGATACGCATGTTTGATGAGATATATGTGATGGATGATGGGCATATTGTTGAACATGGGTCGCATGAGAGCTTAATGGCCGAGGGGAAGTTGTACGCAAAGTTATATCGTCAGCATTAGTACTGAATACGCTGGCTGTGATGATTTTTTGCTCTGCTGTTTTCTCTATTCGGCTGTCCATTCGGACGAAATCGGGCCCGAAAACGTCCGAATCGACACCCAACCAGCGGAAAGCGTCTGAATCGACACCCATCTGCTGCACGGTCGGTTGTTTCAGGCGAATGTAGGGACAGGCTAATCAGTCGTCCGTGTCGCGCCCTGCAGCACCGGCGCTGTAAAACGCCTATTGCACAGCACCGGCAGCGTCTGTCGAGCCTTATCCAACGTATCCCGGTCGAAATCCGCGAACACGACGTCGTCGCTTTCTGACTGTGCCATCATATGCGCCATCGGGTCAACGGCCATGCTGTGCCCGATGTTATGCGCGCTGTGTTCGCTGCATGCCATCAAGTAGCATGTGTTCTCCAACGCACGTGCCTTGCATAGCGTGGTCCAATGGTCCACCTTGTCCGCTCCACGCGCCCAGGCTGCCGAGACGACCAACACGTCCGCGCCGGCAATGGCATGCGCCCGTGCCAGTTCGGGGAACCGCAGATCGTAGCAGGTCATCACGCCGAACCGCCAGCCGTCGATGGTGATAAGCGGCGGAACCTCGTTGCCCGTCTCGATCACGTCGGATTCGCGCTCGCCGAACGCGTCGTACAGGTGGATTTTACGGTAGGCGAGGCGGATCTCGCCATTGCCGATAACAAGAAATACGTTGCTTGGTTTGGGCGCTGTCGGATCAATTACGTGCACGGTTCCCATCAGCGTGACGCCGGTCTGCGCACTGATCGCTCGCAGTGCCGCGACGAACGGTCCGTCGATTGGTTGTGCGTGATGTGCCGGGTAATACGGGTCGGTTGCGTCCCGTGCGATGATGCCCTCAGGTAGCAGCAGCACGCGTGCGCCGTTGGCTGAGGCCTGCATGGCATAGGTGCGGATGGTCTCGATATTGCGATCCGGTTCACGATCGACCGCAAACTGTGCGATGGCGACTCTCATACTCGGCATTCTCGCACTGTTGCGTTACCAGCGGTCGCAGCTGCGCATTCATGGAAGGCGGTCGCTTCGGACGGTATCGCGCAGTTGGTGGTTCATTCGGACGAAATCGGGCCCAGAAACGACCGAATGAACCACCAAGTGGGAAGTGATTGTGGCGTAACGGCGTCAGCAGTGCCGACAATATAGCGTATGTGCTATATATGGGATATGAGCATGATTGAGAATCTAAGGGCTGAACGTATGAAGCGTGGATTGAGCCAACAGGATATTGCACAGGCGATAGGCACTACACAGTCCGCATTGTCGAGGGCCGAACGTGATGGGAACCCCACGCAGGATTTTCTGCAGCGGTATGCGGATGCGTTGCAGTCGCTTGCCGAAAATGCCAGCCCGCTGGAAACTGCGACAATACGGATTATCGTCGGTGAGATCGCGAAGAAGCATGGGCTTGCGGAAGTATATCTGTATGGTTCGTTTGCCCGAGGCGATGCCGATGCGGAATCAGACGTGGATCTGCTGTATGTTGCCGGGCCGGGCACACGGCTTGGCTTGGTGGAATTGGCTGCGGTGAAGGACGAACTTGAAAGCGCCTTGCAACGTGAGGTGTCGTTAATGTCGCTTACGGCATTACAGCGTAACGCTCGGAACAGTCGTGCCAGTCGTCGATTTTATGAGCATATCCAATCTGACATGGTGCAGGTGGCGTGATGGCGAGGATTCATGCGGATCAGAGGTATCGGGACGAAACGAATCTTATCCGACTTGTCGAGCACCTTGAACGTGCGCATCGTGATGCCTCGGCAGTGGCGTCGGCGGAAGCATTGGAAGAGGATTATATGCGGTTCAACTCGGTCGCCATGGATATGGTGCAGGTGCAGGAATCGGCAAAGAAACTGTCGGATGAGTTTCGCAGTGCGGTGCCAGAACTGCCATGGAGGGAACTGCACGCTCTGCGTAACGTGATTGTTCACCAATATGACGAGATCGAACCGTTCGCCTTGTATGAATCCGCCACTAGGGACGCAGCGGTATTGCTGACGCAACTTACACCCTACGTCGAAGCTATTGAAGATTGATGTTGGCCATGGTGAGCCCGTAGAGTGCAGTCCATTCGGACGAAATCAGGCAGATGAGTGTCAATTCGGACGAAATCAAGCCCGGAAACGTCCGAATCGACACCCAAAACGCGGTAAGGGGACGGCTCAGTGCAATTCCATAAGCCGCCGTGCCAGCGAAGTGAACTCGTCCGCCAAAGGAGTGCTGGCCAACGCGCCCTCCGGCGTCAGCACCGCAGGCCGGCCAGCCTCACCGGTCTCGCGCAGTTCGGGCATCAGCGGCAACTGCGCCATCAGCGGCACATCATGGCCCAATGCCGCGGTCAACTGCTCGGACACACGCTGCCCGCCGCCCTCGCCGAAAATCCGCAGTTTCTCACCCTTGTGCTCGTAGTAACTCATGTTCTCCACCACGCCGCGCACCTTCATCGGCACCTGCAGCGCCACCAGTCCGGACCGCACGGCGATATCTGAAGCGGACGGCTGCGGCGTGGTCACCACCACCAGTTCGGCATTCGGCAGCGCCTGCGCCACCGAAATCGCCATATCGCCGGTGCCGGGCGCAAGATCGAGCAGCAGCACATCCGGTTCACCCCACCACACGTCGGAAAGGAACTGCTCCAACGAGCGCTGCAATCGCGGGCCACGCCACAGGATCGCACGGTCCGCGCCCGCGAACATGCCGATTGAAATAAGCTTCACGCCCCATGCGGTCACCGGCATCAGCATGCCGTTCAGATTCGTGGGTTGCGTGTGCACGCCGAACAGCCGAGGCAGCGAGAAACCGTAGATGTCCGCGTCGATGGCGGCCGTATCGTAGCCGAGCGCGGCGAAAGTCGCGGCAAGATTGGCGGTTACGGAGGATTTGCCCACGCCGCCTTTGCCGGATGCGATGGCGAAGATGCGCGTTTTGACGCCGGGTTTGCTGAACGGGTTCTGCCTGCGCTCCGCCTTGAGCGTCTGCACGAGACTGGTCAGCTTGTCCTGCGGCATGGAACTGACTTCGATGTGTGGCACGAGCGTGGCACCGGGGGAGTCGGGGTCGGTGTAGGAGCGCACCGCGCCGTTGATCTGATTGGTGATGGTTTCGCTCAGGGGGCAATCCTTGACGGTGAGTTCCACGTGGACGGTCACGTCGATGACGTCGCCGCCATCGTCACAGGTGCGTTCCGCCCGCACGGCCTCGATTGATGTGATCATGCCGAGGTCGGTGACGGAACGGCCCAATTCCGGGTCGATGACGTGGCTTAGTCGTTCGAAAATATTCGCTTCGATGGTGTGAATGTCGTTCATGATCCTCCTGTGTGCGCCTACCACCTTAGCGGGTGGCCCCGTGCCACGCCAGAACCGTGTTCGGCCGCCCGCATTTCCACCGCGCATCATAGGTAGAACATGCACCGGAAACGCAGACGGCCGAATCAATGGCGTTGCTCGGATATGCGAAACGAAAACGGAAAACCGCTATTCCTCAGCGGAGACATGGTTCGCACGCCAGATATCCGGTTCTACATAGATCTCCCACTCATACCAGGGCAATGCGGCGCGAATGTTCTTCTCGATCTTGTCGACAGTCTCCACATCGTAGTCGCGGTCCAACTTGGACGTCTGCACCTTCAAGCACAGCAGCACGGCATCCTCATTCATGTGAATCGCCTGCATATTGATAAGCCGTTCCACGCCAGGCGTATTGTTCACCGCCTGCGAAAGCAGCTTGTGCGTACGCGGATCCACATCCTCGCCGAGCAACAGAGAACCGGACTTGAACGCCAACGCGGCCGAGCCGATCACCAGCACCAGGCCGACCATCATACCGCCGATCGTATCGTACAGTTCGTCACCGGTCAGCATCGAGCAGCCGATGCCAAGACCGGCGAACAGCAGGCCGATCAAGGCAAGCGTGTCCTCCATCATCACCGACGCAAGCTCGGCCGATTTGGTGCGGCGCCAGAAGCCGATCAGCGAATCCTCCTCGACCTTTACGCGATCCATGCGCTCGCGTGCTTCCTTGATGGACGTGTGCAGGCCGTAGCCTTCAAGATAGGCGGAGATCACGACCACGGCCAGCGCGGCGAGCAGTTCGAGCGAATCGACCTGGCGGTCCACGGAGCCGTCGAGCAGTCCGATGAGTTTCTTCGTCGCCTGACTGACGGCGAACACGCCACCGACGAAGAACAACAGTGTGGCGACGATGAAGCTGGCAAGATATTTCGCACGATGCATGCCGAACGGATGGTCGCCTTTGGACTTGCGGTCGGAGGCACGGTCGCCGAACATGAGCACGATCTCGTTCGCGCAATCAGCCACGGAATGCACCGATTCGGAGAACATGGAGGATGATCCGGTGAAAGCGGCTGCGGCGAATTTCGCGCAGGCTACGCCGATGTTGGCGATGAGTGCGGCTTTGACGGCGGATCCAGCATGGGCAGGCTTGGTGTTTCCTCCGTTCGTCTGCCCCATCTGTGACGGTTGGCTGGAAACTGGTTGGTCGGAGACCGGCATGTCCGATGCGTCATTGGTATTCGTTTCGGCGGTCATAACATTCCTTTCGCTCTTCCTAGGCCATCCTAGAGCATTTCCGGGGATTGAAGGAGCATGCATCCCGCGTTCGGCGCCGCCAGCCGCCGATGCTCGTGGAAGCGAAGACAGGAAATCGAGCGTGCTGCGTACTATCGGGCAATGACACGGGGGCCGTGAGGCTGAGAGGAAGCGAACGCTTCGACCGTATGAACGTTTACCGGGCAATGCCGGCGCACGGATGTCTCTCTTCCCGTGCCTTGAATGAGAGAAAGGCACAGTAATGACTGAACCAACAATCGATGCCGTGGAGAACGAATCCTCCACGGTCCGCAAGCACAGCAACACCTGGCGTGTGGTCGATATCGTGGTGGCCGCCATCATCGCCGTGGCATCCGGCGTGATCTTCTGGGGCTGGGATATTGTCTGCGCGGCTCCGCTGGCCATTTTTGGCGCTGTGACGCCGGGCTTCGAAGGCCTGCTGAACGCGTTCTGGCTGTTTGCCGGCCCGCTTGCCGCCATCATCGTGCGCAAGCCTGGTGCCGCGCTGTTCGCCGAAACGCTCGCCGCCGCCCTGGAACTGACCATGGGCAACCAGTGGGGCGTCGGCGGTTCGCTGATCGTGGGCATTATGCAGGGCATCGGCGCGGAAATCGGATTCGCGATTTTCGCCTATAAGAAGTGGAATATGCTGACCACCGCGGTTTCCGGCGCTCTGGCCGGCGTGGGCTGCGGCATCTACTACTGGGTTATGAACCCGGCATGGGGTGTGCTGCGTTCCAGCATTTACCTGTGCACGTCCATTGTTTCCGGTGTTGTGCTGGCCGGCGTGGTGATGTACCTGCTGCATCGTGCCATCGCACAGACCGGTGTGCTCGATCGTTTCGAGTCCGGTCGCGCCCAGACGCTGGTCTGAGCGGCCAGGGTCCCACGCCGCTGGTGTGCGGCGTGGGACCCGTTGTGTTTGTTTGATTGTTTACGTATTACGACGTATTGCTTGTTGAGGGGGATTTCGATGGTTACCGTTGCCTCTGGTGATGATGCCGGAATCGGAGCCGATACCGGTGCGGATGCTCGTATGAGCGCAGATGCGTATGCCGGCGCCGGGGAACGTTCCATGGGGGTAGGCGTGTCCGCGCGCAACTGGGGGTGGCGGCACGCTTCACGTAAGGATTTCGCCCTACGCCATGTCGACTTCGACATCCGGCCGGGGGAGCGTGTGCTGCTGCTTGGCGCCTCTGGTGCCGGCAAATCCACGCTGATGGCTGGACTGGCAGGCGTGCTTGGCGGCGATGATGACGGCGAGCAGGAGGGGACGCTGCTGGTTGGTGGCAGGGACGCACGTAAGGTGCGTGGAGTCTCCGGCCTGGTATTGCAGGACCCGGACGCGCAGACGATTCTGGAACGTGTGGGCGATGATGTCGCGTTCGGATGCGAAAACCTGGGGGTGCCCAAAGACGAAATCTGGCAGCGTGCCCGCGAATCACTGGATATCGTCGGACTTGACTACATGCGCTTCGACCATTCCACACGCAAGCTTTCCGGTGGTCAGCGTCAGCGTCTTGCCCTGGCCGGTGTGCTGGCCATGCACCCCGGATTATTGCTCCTTGACGAGCCGACGGCGAATCTCGATCCCGACGGCGTGAAGGAAGTCCATGATGCCGTCAAGCATGTGGTCGAGCGCACCGGGGAAACGCTGATCGTGGTCGAGCATCATATCGATGTGTGGCTTGACACGGTTGACCGCGTGATCGTACTGGGCAAGCCTGACGGCGATTCGCTGACCGGCGGCGTGATTGCGGATGGCACGCCGGGCGAGGTGTTCGGCACCCTGGGCGATGTGCTTGCCGAAGGCGGCGCATGGGTGCCTGGGCGAGCCATCACACCGTATCATCCGGAGCGGTCTGCCGGCGAGGTGGTGCTGCGAACCGACGATCTGAGCTTCGGCCGTGAGTTCCCGCTTGGCAAACATATCGATCTAGAATTCCATGCCGGTGAGGTCACCGCATTGACGGGGCGCAACGGTGTGGGCAAATCCACGCTTGCGCTTACTTTGGCGGGTCTGCTCGAACCGCTTGCCGGTCATGTGCGCGTGGCGGAGAGTATGGTGCCGCCGCATCGCGCCAATGATGTGGGCAGTTGGAAGAGCCGTGATCTGCTGGGGCGTGTCGGCATGGTGTTTCAGGAGCCGGAACACCAGTTCGTTACCGCCAGCGTGCGCGACGAGGTTGCCGTAGGACCGAAATCCATGGGGAAAACGGATGAGGAGGCATATCGGATCGCGGACGAGATTCTGGAACGTATGAATCTCAAACGATTCGGCCCGGCCAATCCGTTCACACTGTCAGGTGGGGAAAAAAGGCGACTGTCGGTCGCATCCATGATGGCCGCCGCGCCGAAGGTCGTGGTGATGGACGAACCGACCTTTGGTCAGGATTTCACCACATGGACGGAAATGGTGCGTTTGATCGCCGACGTGCGTGACGCCGGTTCCGCGGTGATTATGGTCACGCACGATGAGGCATTGATCGAGGCATTGGACGCACGCCGTATCGTTGTCAGCGAGGAGGAACAGCATGACTGAAACCATCGGCGTAGTGTCGCATACGGAACGTGTAGATGTGGCCCGACCCGCATCGCCGTCCTGGTTCATCGCGAAGATCAATCCGGTCAGTCGGTTTATCGGCGCGCTGATCTTGTGCATCCCCATGTTCTTCACGCTCGATATCATGTCGGCTTCGGTGGCGTTCGGGTTGGAAATGCTGCTGCTATGGATCGGCGGCATTGCGCCGTGGACGGTGTTGCGCAAGACCTGGCCGGTGTGGATCGCCGCTGCGGGAAGCTTCGTATCCGTGGCTCTGTATGGCAAGACTTCGGGTGTGGTGTTGGCGAATCTAGGCGGATTCGTGGTGATCTCGCAAGGGTCGCTGTATTTGGCATTGGCGACGTTTCTGCGTGTCGCCGCGATTGCGGTGCCGGGCGTGATGCTGGCGCTTGGTCTCGATCCGACCGATTTGGCCGACGGGCTCGTGCAGATCCTCCATTTGCCGTCGAAATTCGTATATGGCGGTTTGGCCGGCCTACGCATGTTCACCCTGTTGCAGGATGATTGGCGTGCACTGGGGCAGTCCCGTCGCTCGCGCGGACTCGGCGACGGCAATGTGATTAAGCGCGTGCTCTCCCAGGCATTCAATCTGCTGGTGGTGTCGATCAGGCGTGGCACGAAGCTGGCCACGGCGATGGAGGCGCGTGGATTCGGTTCCGAACTGCCGCGCAGCCAAGCCCGTGAATCGCGATTGCATGCGGTTGACTGGGGATTCTACCTGATATGCGCTGCGGTACCGGCGATTGCACTCATCACGGCGTATTGCACCGGCTACTGGCATTGGGCGTTCAGCGGCGTGAGCAACTGACTGCCGCTCTGGCTCTTGGTATTTGGCATGGTTGTGTTATAAAACCAGGCAAAAGCTGAAGTATGTATGAGAACATATGCGTGGATGGGGATATGCGTGCTTTCGTAGGTGGTTATGCGCTTCCGTAGGTGGTTCAGGTAAGAAACCCACGCGAACAATGGCGTGAAATAAGCCATTGCCGTATCCACGTATTGTGGCCAACCACCTACGGAACCATAAAACCACCTACGGAACCATGTGGGCGGCCGTTAGGGAACATCGCCGGTATTCTGAAGGGCGGCCACAAAGCAGTCTTGCAAGACGCGTCCGAATGTTTTCGTAGCCGGGAGCAGAGACGGGAGAACCCCGCCAGTCCAAAGAGCGGCGGGGTTCTCCTATATGAAACGCTGTGGCTATCAGATGTGGAAGTACAGCTCGTACTCGAGCGGGGTCGGAGCCAGACGGGCTTCGTCGATCTCGCCGCGCTTGAGGTCCAGCCAGGTCTCGATCAGATCGTCGGTGAACACGTCGCCGGCGGTCAGGAAGTCGTGATCCTCTTCCAGGGCGTCCATGGCCTCGGCCAGGGAGCTCGGCACCTGCTTGATGCCCTCGTGCTCTTCCGGCGGCAGCTCGTACAAATCCTTGTCGACCGGTGCCGGAGGCTCGATATGGTTCAGCACGCCGTCCAGGCCTGCCATCAGCTGTGCGGAGAAGGCGAGGAACGGGTTGCAGGACGGATCCGGGGCGCGGAACTCGATACGCTTGGCAGCCGGGGCGGTGCCAGCCAGCGGAATACGGATGGCGGCGGAACGGTTGCGTGCGGAGTACACCAGATTGACCGGAGCTTCGTAGCCCGGAACCAGACGGTGATAGGAGTTCAGGGACGGGTTGGTGAAGGCCAGCACGGAGGAGGAGTGCTTGATCAGGCCGCCGATGTACCAGCGAGCGATGTCGGACAGGCCGGCGTAGCCCTTCTCGTCGTAGAACAGCGGCTTGCCGTCCTTCCACAGGGACTGGTGGCAGTGCATGCCGGTGCCGTTGTCGCCTGCGATCGGCTTCGGCATGAAGGTCGCGGCCTTGCCTGCCAGAGCGGCGGTCTCGTGCACAACGTACTTGTACTTCATCAGGTCGTCGCCTGCATGCTGCAGGGAGTTGAAGCGGTAGTTGATCTCCTGCTGACCGGCGCCGGCCACCTCATGGTGGGAACGCTCGAGAATCAGGCCGACCTTCTGCAGGTTGGCGACCATGTCGTCGCGCAGATCCTGGGTGTGATCGATCGGCGGAACGGGGAAGTAGCCCTTCTTGACGCGGTTCTTGAAGCCGATGTTCGGGGTGCCGTCGTCTTCGGTGTCGATGCCGGAGTTCCACGGGGCCTCGATGGAGTCCACCTCGTAGAAGGAACGCTGCATGGAGTTCTCGAAACGAACCTTGTCGAAGATGAAGAACTCGGCTTCCGGAGCGAAGGAGGCGGTGTCGGCGATGCCGGTGGACTTCAGGTAGGCTTCGGCCTTGCCTGCAACCTGACGCGGATCGCGGGAGTAGGGCTCATCGGTGAGCGGATCCACGATGGAGAAGGCCACGTCGAGGGTCTTGTGCTTGCGGAACGGATCGATGAAGGCGGTGGACACGTCCGGAACCAGCTTCATATCGGACTCGTTGATGGCCTGGAAGCCCTGCACCGAAGAACCGTCGAACGGCATGCCGTCCGTAAAGGCGTCCTTCAGGAATTCGCTTGCCGGCACGGTGAAGTGCTGCTGCACACCGATAAGGTCGGTGAAACGGACGGAGACGTACTCCACGCCTTCCTTATTGATAAGGGCCTCGGCATCAGCCTTGGTTTTCAGTTCGTCGGTCACGGGACCGCTCCTTTCACAATCAGAAGTTACGTGAGACAAGCATAGGAGGGTGCGTTTCACGGACTCGTATGTTCGGTTACGAGAATGTTTCGAGATGGAATCCGCGATGCGTGGCGCCCGGTATTTCGGGGAAATGGGTAAAACCGCCTGTCCACACAGTGGACGGGCGGCATGACAGGGCGGCATGACAGGGTGATGCGACGGGTTGCGTAACGGGGAGCGATGGAAACTCGGGGGAGCGCTATGTGGGAGCGCGAAGGAGGGGAGCGGATACAAAAAAATCCCGGCCACTTGGCCGGGATTCGTATGACGGTTGCGTTGCGGATCAGCGACCGCGCATGGCTCGACGGCTGATCTTCTGGGCATGGGTCGGATCCACGCCCTTCGGAATGCTGTAGCCGGTCTTGGCCTGCAGGGTGCGCAGACGATCGTTCAGCGTGGTGAGCTCGGTCTTGGTGAGCAGGAAACGCTGATGCGGGTGAATCGTCTTCATGAGCTTGTTGGTGGTGGTGTTCGGCTGCAGGGTCTTCAGCTTGACGATGTACTTGCGCAGATCCTTCAGCTGGGTCTGGCCCTTGCCGGTACCAATGTAAATGCGGTACACGGGGATGGAGGAACCGGCGGTCACACCCTTGATGGCGTGCTCCTGACGGTCCATCGCATGCTTGAGACGCTCGGCGTTGCCTTCACCAATCAGGTAGATGCCGTTGTAGCCTGTGCCGCGCCAGATGGCGTCCTTGGTGCGCGGATCGATCCACACCGGTTCCTGCGGGAAGCTGAAGCCGGCCTTGTTCATGTTGCTCAGGATGCTGATGGCGGCGCCCGGGCGGCCTTCCATCTTGCGGAATCCGACCGCGTCGGCGCGGCGGGTCAACATCATGGTGGCGAACAGGACGCCGAACAGGATCGCGGCGATCATCATCAGGATCCAGGTCAGCCACATCCACTTGAACACGACACCCAGCACAATCGCCAGCACGATCGGCGCGGCGAACACCAGGCCCATCAGCCAAGGCAGCTGCTTATCCTCTTCATAGGTGAACTTGTAGACCTGCATGATCTGCTTGATCATGCTTCTTTTCGCGGGCTTATTCGCCATGACTCCCTCACTTGCTTCTCGTCGCTGTTGGCATACTGGCCAATAGTCTACCAGCATTAAGGAATATTACGGAATACCGGGGGAACGGGGGTGCTGCGGGAGCGTTCACCTCGTGTGCAACGGCCTGCCGTCCGCTTTCAACAGGGCTTCGCCGAACGCTTCGGAGAACGTCGGATGCGGGTGGATGAGCCGTGCGGCTTCGCTGAGCGGCACACGGTTGCCGACCAACTGTTCCGCTTCGGCGATCAGTTCGGTGGCTTCCGGGCTGACCATGTGCACGCCCAACACCACGCGCGCGCCCGGTTTCGTCGCCAGCTCGCCGCTGACCACGCTCAACGCCCCGGTCGTGCCGCTCATCAGCATACGGGCGTTGCCCATCATCGGGTACGCGGTTTCGGCGACGTTGAGGAACCGTTCGTCCGCCTTCGCCTGCGCTCCGGTCAGACCCACGCACGCGGCCTGCGGACGCGAGAACACGACTTGCGGAACCGTATCCTCATCCACGGGTTCCACGTCGAGTCCGGCGATGCGTTCGGCCACGGTGATGCCCTGTTCGAATGCGCGATGGGCGAGCGCATGCCCGGCGACAATATCGCCCACGGCCCAGATGTCGCGTGCGTGCGTGCGCCCGTAGGCGTCGGTGATGATCAGACCTTGTTCGTCGCGTTCGACCCCGGCGTCGCTGAGCCAGGTGGCGTTCGTGTTGGCATCCCTGCCGATGGCGCCCAGAACGGTGTCGGCGTGCAGTGTGGTTTCCTCGTCGGAGCCTTTGACGCGGTAGCGTACGGTCGCTTCGGCGGGGGAATCGGATTCGACGTGCGTGATGCTGGCGTTTTTGATGATGGTGATGCCGTTGCGTGCCAGTTCGCGTGTGAGCGTGACGCCGACGCGACGGTCCCATGCGGAGAGCACACGGTCCTTGCGGATGATGAGGGTGACATCGCATCCGGCGGAATTCCAGATGGAGGCGAATTCGACGGCGACCGCGCCCGCGCCGATGATCACCGCCGACTTGGGAAAGTCGATGGCCAGCGCCTGCGTCGAGTCGATGATCGCGTTATGGAACGGTGTGCCGGGCAGCGGGCGCGGGCGTGAACCCGTGGCGAGCACCACATGCCGTGCTTCGATGGTGAGCTCCGGGCCTTGCGGCGTGCTGTTCTTCGCATCGCGGCGGAGCACGCCGGCGGTGTTGGGGGAGGCGGCGAGCCGAACCGTATGCCATTGCGGGTCGACGGAAGCATCGCGGTCGAGGCTCGCTTCGGCTTGGAAGACGGTGACGCCGCGTTGGGCGAGCAGCGCCGATAGCCCGTGGACCATGGTGGAGACGACTTGCGTGCGCCGTTCATGCACGGCGTTGAAGTCGATGGAGTCGATGCGCGCGTTGATGCCTGCGTCGGCGGTGTGGCGGACGGCATCGAAGGTGGCGGTGATGTCGAGCAGCGTTTTGGTGGGGATGCAACCGCGGTTGAGGCAGGTGCCGCCCGGCGTGGCGTCGCGTTCGATGAGCGCCACGTTCAGGCCGAGCTGGGAAGCGCGTAGGGCGGTGGAATAGCCGCCGGGGCCGGCACCGATGACGGCGATGTCGAATTGTTCGTTCATGGGATCTGCCCGTCCGTTCGTTGACATGGTTGGATATTGGTATGGGTTGGGGTACGGAACGTCAACTCCACCTTAGCGCGTCAGCGGATGTACGTCGGAAGTGCGGTGGATGTGCGGCGGAATATGCGAGAACGCCCCGGGCGACAACACCCGGGGCGTCCAACAATCAAGGGAAACGCGGGAAACATGGGAAACGCGCGTCAGCCGAGCAGTCGATCAGCCAATCGGCAATCAATCGGTAACTAATCGGAACATCACAATCAGACAATCGCACGCAATCCCAGCCATCAGCCGATCACTCCGGCCAATGACCACGCTTGTCGTAACGCGGCTTCGGCAGACGCCAACGGCGGATCTGAATCGCACGGCTCCACGCATAGGACGCGGAACGCGTGCCCTTCGCCACGGAAGCCTCACCGTACTTGTCGATCAGCTTCTTCTTCAGCTTGTGCCACATCACCGCAACATCGATGATCACCGCGCCGAGATACACGTACAGCAGAATCATCGGAATGATGGACGCCCACGCGTTACGCAGGAAAGCGCTCGCCACCATCGAGCCGATCATGATGATCAGGGCGATGGGGATGAAGAATTCGCCGATATTGAGACGGGCGTCGACGTAGTCGCGGATATACACGCGCCACGGCAGTCGCTCCGACTTCGGCATGTTGTTGATGTCGCCGTTCTTCATGGCCTCGTACTGGGCGTCCTCACGGGCGCGGATACGGGCTTTGGCTGCCTTGGCGCTGGCCTTGCGGTCGGCGGGCACCAGCGGGCGCAGGTTCTGCGCCTGAGCGTCCTTGCGTTTGGGGGTCGGATGGCCCTTGCCGGCGCTCTGACCTTTATCGTTGTTCTGGGAGGAGGCGTGCTCGGCCGCGTCATCGACGGACTTCTGGGCCTCATCCTTCTTCTTTGGGTTCCATGTCATGCTTGCAGATTACGGTGACGCCTAGACGCAGCATGCCGCGCGAATGCTTGGAACATCAGGCTTTGCGGGCTTTCCGTCACGCCAGTGCGGGGATGCGTTTTGCGTGGGCGTGCGCGGAATATACGATTGCTATCGAGTCGGCTCGCCAGAGTCCGGGCGCAGGCGCATCCGTGCGCGGCGACGGACGGGCGGCAACGAGCAAGAATAAAAGAGGTATATATGGCACAGCTTGAAACGGGCGTCATCCGCGCCCGCGTCGAAGAGGATTGGCAGCGCATCGTCGATGTGCTCAACCGCAAGATTGCATTGCAGTCCATTTCCGCTCACGGCATAACCGCCGAGCATATGAAGCGTTCCGCACAGTTCGTGGCGGAACAGATGCGCGAAGTGGGCGTGGACGCCAAAGTGGCGCAATCGCATAATCCCGACGGCACGCCCGGCGCATGGGAAGTCATCGGATCCAGGATCGTCGACCCGGAAGCCCCGACCATACTGCTGTACGCGCATCATGACGTGCAGCCCGTGCCGGATCCGAGCGTGTGGAACACCGACCCGTTCGTCGGCACCGAAATCGACGGTCGTCTCTACGGCCGCGGCGCAGCGGACGACGGCGGCGGCATCGCCATCCACTCCGGTGCGTTGAAAGCACTGGGCGACGATCTCGGCGTGAACGTCAAGGTGTTCATCGAAGGCGAGGAGGAGATGGGCTCGCCAAGCTTCATCCCGTTCATCGAGGATCATCGTGACGAATTCGACGCCGATGTGATCATCGTGGCCGATTCCGGCAACTGGTCCGCGGACATTCCGAGTCTGACCACCTCCCTGCGCGGCAACACCGACATCGACGTGACCGTGAAGGTGCTGGATCATCCGGTGCATTCCGGCCAGTACGGTGGTCCGATTCTCGACGCGAATACGCTCGCCGCGATGCTAATCGCCTCCATGTACGACGAGAACGGCGATCTGGTGGTGCCGGGCGTCAAGGCGGAGGAGCCGATCGGCGGCCTGCAGCGCGATCTGGACGAGGCTACCGTGCGCGAGGATTCCGGCATGGTGTCCGGCTATCGTCTTGCGGGCACGGGTTCGCTTGCCTCCCGCATGTGGACCAAGCCTTCAGTGACCGTGATCGGTTTCGACGCGCATCCGGTCGAAGGCTCATTCAACGTGATCAGCCCCGAAACCACGTTCCGTTTGAGCCTGCGCACCGCGCCGAACCAGCGCCCCGAAGAAGCACAGAAGGCGCTGGCGGACTTCCTGGTGGAGCACGCCCCGTTCGGCGCCGAAGTGAGCGTGAAGTATGGTGAGAACGGCATGGGCTGGGCCATGGACCCGAATGCCGTGGCCACCAAGGATGCGCTGGAAGCGATGGAGGAGGCGTTCGGCGTGGCCCCCATCAACAAGGGCGAGGGCGGTTCGATCCCGTTCATTCCCGAACTGCAGCGCATCTTCCCCAACGCGCAGGTGCTGGTCACCGGTCCGGAGGATCCGAAGGCCAACGCGCACAGCCCGAACGAGTCCATCTCCCTGCCGGGATTGAAGAACAATGTGATCACCGAGGCGCTGCTGCTCAACAAGCTCGCCAAGTGAGCCCGCATCGGCCAACAGGTTGGCTGTGTTGGCCGTGACATTGGT
Source organism: Bifidobacterium merycicum DSM 6492 (assembly GCF_900129045.1). Taxonomy (GTDB): domain Bacteria; phylum Actinomycetota; class Actinomycetes; order Actinomycetales; family Bifidobacteriaceae; genus Bifidobacterium; species Bifidobacterium merycicum. The sequence goes on from NZ_FQTX01000002.1 coordinate 143,711, forward strand.
CGTGACATTGGTCGTAACGTTGCGATGATGGCCGTGACCGCAGTGGTATATGCCGCCGCGATCACGGCCATCGTCATTACCGTTCATGATCCGCCCTCGTTCGCACTTCCATAATCGTTTTTCCGAGATGGTCTCCCTGATGATTCTGTAATGGGCACGCCTCGCATAGCCGACGCTGGTAATACTGGCTGCGGGGTGAGAAAATCATGAAATCAATGATGAAACGATCAGCAGTCCTTATTTCCGCAGCGGTCTCAATGATGATTCTGGGATGTATCGCGATTCCGGCGTATGCAGTCACCGATGATGAAGCAACACCTGCCATGCTTACCGAGGCTGACATTACTGCTGTGTCGTACGACTATATGCGTGTTATATAGCTACTTGGAACGGGTGGGGTGGATATTCCTGTACCGACAGATGCCAATGAACAAGCGCTGATGAATCTAACAGAGTATAGGGTATGTGATGCTGGAATATGCCCAGTTGATGGTGTGTGTCCGACCGGCCATGCTTGAGCCACTGCCACGCTACCGATTCAATTACCAATTCTCGCCGGACTCTGACGGCGTGGATCTTATCAATGCCGGATGTTTAATTCTTGCCAGCATGTATATGGTGATTGCGGTTCTGGGATTTGCCTGTTATGCCGTTGGGACGATGTGCAGCGTGTATTCGGAACTTCCAACGGGTGGACTGGAGATGCAGGTTCCTCGTTCCGTGGATAATCGGCATTCGAACAATTCCCATGTGACTGGCGCGCAAACTGTGGCGATGGATTTCGGCGATTTTGAGAGTGATTCGGATGCCCCAGTGCCGGGCAGTATATTCCTTCCCTAGCATTTGCCATGTTGTTTGCTGGTTGTTGTTATTTATGCCGTACAGACGGCTATAAATGTGACAGCGGAGAATGCGATATGTGCGGCGTGTCAGATGACATGATATAGCAGTTTGATATACAGTGGAATTGAGCTGAATTTCTAGGGGGGTTGAGCTCGAAGGGTAATTAATAATTCATCTTTAATCAAAGGGGATTAATATGAGAAAAAGAATGATAACAGCGATAGTGTCTGCTATTGCTGCTTTCGGAATGTGCACTGGGGTGGCTGCTACTGCTAACGCGTATATACAATATCCTGTCAGCAAGGGAAACACGAACATAGGGTATTATCAGGCTAGCTGGGATGTTACACCCACCAAGTCTGATGTAACAGGTTATTCTTTCTCGCGAAGCCATTACTGCAGGTCTGTGCAAGACCGAACGATTGTACGATACCAATCGGCCTCCAAATATACACAATGCCATACCATCGCGAATGGTACCCAAGCTGCGCATGAAGATTGGGTGGAATACTCATATCAGTAGATATGAGTAGATGCCTGTTTGCGCCGCCGCAACGATGACTCAGCGGCGCAAACAGGCCCTATGGGGGAGGTTGTGATGAAAAACATGTGGCATAAATTTTTTTCCGCCGTGGCGATTGCGGTATGTGTTGGGGTTTGTCTTTCCGGATGTTCCGTTCCGGGGGCCGCGAAGAACAAGGGGACTGATTCCAGCGCTTCTTCCTCTTCTTCATCCTCCTCGGCCTCCACACCGCAGTCGGCTGAAGGAAGCGACCGGCAGCATTATGCGTCATCGTTGAAGGCATACGCGGAGTGGATGCTGAAAAGCGACGACGACATCCGCAAGTAATCCAACAGCACGCAGATTCCGATGAGCGACGCGCAGCGGGACATCATCGACCGTGCGATCGCCAATGAGGGGAAAGTATCCCGCGTCGATTATGAACAGTCCTGGATGAATTTCCGCTCTTGCATCATGAACCGTGGGTGGACCGACCCCAAACCGACCGCATACGGCGGATTCTATGCGGTTCCCAGCATGAACGAAGAGGGCATGAGCAAGACGCAGGACGAGAAGCTCGTCAACGATCTGAACTTCTGCTCGATTTCGGAGAACACGAACACCGACCAGCTGTATCGCACGCAGGAAAGCAATCCCGAGCTGTCGACCGATAGCGATCAGTTGCTCGTGAACTGTCTCATCCAAAAGAAGGTCGCACCGACCTCGTACACCAAGGAACAGTTCTCGAAAGATTGGAGCAGCGGTTCGGCACCGGCGTTCTTCTCCAGTGCGGAGGCGCAGGAATGCTTCACGCTCTATCAGTACGGGGTCGCCAATACGCAGGATGCCGACTCGTATTGGAAACCGCTGGGGTGATGCGGCCTGCACATCAAACATGATGCCAAGTATGGGATGAGATTCGACGCAAATCATCGAGGGGGATGAGAGCAATGTTGTTCCGTCGTGAACGAGGAGTCAAGGGAGGAGATGCCGGTAAACGGCGTCGGCACGCCAACGTCGCGGTATGGGTCGTAATGTCCATCATCGTGGCGGCGGCGGTCAGCGTGGGAGCGTGCGCGGTGTTCCTACCCGACCGGCCGCCGGCATTACTAGGCGCTTCAGGGGAAATCACCGAAGCCAAAGTCTCCACGCAGCAATACTGCGGATCGCAGACCGTCACCCTCATCCCCAGCATTTCGACCAGCCGTGCATTGCTCGGCAACAGCAACGGCACCGTAACCGCGGACTATTCGAGCGGCGGACTGGCTTCCGGACGCGCGTGCATACGCGTGAACGACCGTGCCGTCATCGCGCTCAACACCGCCATACCGCTCTACCGCGACTTGCATGTGGAGGACCGCGGTCAGGACGTCCGGGCGTTCAACAACGAGCTCAACCGACTCGGATACCTGTCCGATCCGGACAGCGACCGCTATTCATGGAACACGCAGCAAGGGTGGAAGCAACTGATGGCGGACAACGGTTCCGATAGCGACGGCACCCTGCAGCTCGCCGACATCCTATGGATTCCCGAACCAAACATCAGCGTCGGCGACTGGCAGGCAACAGCCGGCGCGAACATCACACAAGGTACGCAGATCGGTGAGATCCCGGGAGCGCTCGTCAAACTCAGCATCAAGAACGCCACGCCATCGGATTAGGACCGCATCATCACGGTGTACGGGCAGCCGACCACCCTGCCTGCAGGGCAAACCGCCATAGACAATGCCGACTATCTCAAACAGGTGTCGGCGACCGAGGAATACCAGTCCCAAACCAAGGAGACGCTCGCCGCGGGTATCAGCGCCACGCTCGCGCTGCCGCAAGCCATCAACGCGCTGCGCGTGCCGGCCGGAGCGGTCTACGGCATCAACGGCAACAAAGGTTGCATCATGACGCCGGACGGAACATCGCACACCGTCAGCATCGTGGGCTCGTCGCTCGGCGTAAGCCTTGTGCAGCTTGGTTCCGGTGATGCCGCCTCCATCACCTCGGTGGCCGTGGGCTCGAAGATCGCGGGCGCGACATGCTCCTGAAGGCAATCGGGTTGGCGCATCGTTTCCCGGGAACGGATGTGCTTTTCGAACACCTTGACTTCACCATCGCCCCCGGGCAGACCGTCGCGCTTTGTGGTCCATCGGGATGCGGCAAATCCACGTTGCTGTCCATTCTTGCGGGATGGGTCAGACCGTGGGCCGGGCAAGTGGAACGTGAAAGCATCCACCGCATCGGATGGGTGTTCCAGAACCCGTACGGCGTGCCCGAACGAACCGCGCTCGACCATGTGGTCTTTCCGCTGCTCTGCCATGGCATGAGCCGACGCGAAGCGATCCCGGAAGCCAAGGAGGTCATGGGATTGTTCGATTTGGACTATGCGGTGGACCGTAGATTCTCCGAACTGTCCGGAGGCGAAGCGCAGCGGCTCATGCTTGCGCGTGCGGTGTGCTCGCACCCCGACGTGCTGCTGGTGGATGAGCCGACCGCCCAATTGGACACGCGAACCGCTGACTCGGTCAGCGAAGTGCTGGGCAATCTCGCCGGGCAGGGCATGATCGTCGTGGTGGCTACGCATGATCCGCGTGCAAGGGACGCGTGCGGACGGGTCATCGATCTTGCGCATTACGCGCCCGCCGCAAGCGGGGAAGAGCGAAAAGACGCGCAGGACTCCGGCGCGGACCTTCAGGCTGTTCCCTCCGGAACGGATGAGCCTACCGTTTCCACGCCGACCGTGGGCGAGGAGGGCGAACAGTGAGACTGCAATCGATTGTTTCCGAAGCCGTGCGCAACATCAGCGCGGGAACCGCACGCGCCGCATGGTTCTTCCTCGTCGTTTTCATTACCGGACTGCTGCTGGGCGGGTATGAAGCCACATCCATCGTGCAGCTTGAACAGGAAGCCGTCACGCGCATCGCATCCGATGCGGACACCAAGGCCTTGGTCGGAGCCGGTGTGGATGGCGTGGCCTGCGATGCGCTCACCCAAGTCGCTAACGGTCCCAGTCTGTCCGGCGCGGCGCGGGCCACGGACAGCATCACCGCGGCATCCACGCCGGGCATGGAACTGCCCGCATACGAGGTGACGCCGGGATTCATACCGTTGCTCGTCTCCGGTGGCGAAAACGCGGCATCCTCCGCATCCTCCGCATCCTCCGGAAACTCCAGGGACTCCGGGGCGCAGACGTCGTCGCCGGCGGGGACGAACGGTACCGTCGACACGTCCGGCATCTGGGTTTCCACGGACGTGTCCCGCGATTTCGGCCTCGTCAAAGGCAGCGTCATGCAAACCAACCATGGTGACATAACCGTCGCGGGCGTGTACTCCTGGCCCAACGACGGGCGTGACTCCAGATTCGCCTATGCGGCGATCGTGCCGGTATCCGCATCATCGGGCACCTTCACCGAATGCTGGGCCAAGCAATGGCCGCTCACCGAACAAACCGACGAGCTGCTGCGAACCACGGCCATCGTCACCGCATCGGATGGCAACACGGCCGTCGCGCAGGTCAACAAATCCTTCGACAGTCGCTATGATGCGGCATCCAACTACAGGCATCGCATGTCCGCATGGCTGCCGTACGTGGCTCTGGGCATCGGTGTGATCGTCGGTGTGATCTCCGTGCGCCGTCGACGGCTCGAATACGCCGGAGCGTTGCATATCGGCCAATCCAAGGGAGCGCAGATGCTCGGCATGCACATCGAAACGCTGATCTGGTCGGGCTTGGCGAGTCTGGCATGCGTGGCATTGCTGTGCGCGTACTGCTGGCGCATGTCCGTGGACGGATGGCTGGAGATATTCCTCGCCGCCTGCCGGGTGCCGGCCATGACCTTCGCCGGTGTCACCGTCGCGACGTTCCTTGCCGGCATATGCGTGCGTGAATCCCAGCTGCTGCGATTCTTCAAAAGCCGATAGCCGGCGGTGGTAAACGTGACAGGTGATAGGCGAGGTGGACACGGTATTGCGATAGTCATGGCGGGACTTTATGGTGGAAGCGACACGGGAGCCGCCCCCATACGGCGGCTGAGAGGAGATCGAGAGGATCTCGACCGATGGAACGTGCACGGGCAATGCCGGGCACGGATATTGTCGCTCTTATTTCCCGTGCCTTGAACCCCGCCGACGCGCTACGTCGACCTGAGAAGAAAGGCACTTGCCATGTCTGCAACAACCATGAACAAACCCAATTTCAAATGGCGCGTCATCGATATCGCCGTCGCATCCGTGATCGGCGTCGCATCGGCCCTGATCTACTGGCTGGTCGCCATCGTCACCGCGGCCCCGTGGGGCGTGCTCGAAGCCGTGATCCCCGGTCTCGCCGGCCTGTTCAACGGCCTGTGGCTGTTCGCCGCACCGCTCGCGGCGGTTATCGTACGCAAGCCCGGCGCGGCCATCTACGCCGAAGTGGTCGCCGGCGTGCTCGAAGCGCTGCTCGGCAACCAGTGGGGCGGCCTCGACACCTTCGCCATCGCCCTCGTGCAGGGCGTGACCGCCGAAATCGCCTTCATCATCTTCGCCTACAGGAAGTGGAACATCGGCACCATGCTGCTTTCCGGAGCATTGTCCGGCGTCGGCTGCTGGGCCTACAGCTTCTTCACCCACCTGCAGGCCATCGACATCGCAGGCTCCTACGGCATCGTCTACCTCATCACCACCGTTGTTTCCGGTACGCTGGTCGCCGGTCTGCTCATGTGGTTCCTGTACGTCGGCATCGCCAAAACCGGCGCACTCGACAAGTTCGCCTCCGGTCGTGAGGTGCGCGGCCTGAACTAGCCGCTCCCGCAACACCAGCCGGTACGGCCTGCAACGGTCCGCGACGAACCGATGCGGGCCGTATCGATATGTTCCGAACACCCATGCCGGAAACGGCGAACGCCACCATCACGAAGACTGCAGCAAGGATCATCACAGTGTCCGAATCTTCAACAACACCCAACAGCGCATCGTTCCGAAACGCCGCATTGCGTTTCGAACATTGGGGCTACCGCCATGCGTCACGCAAACATTTCAGCGTGCGCGGCCTGAATCTCAATATCGAAGCCGGGCAGCGCGTGCTGCTCTTGGGTGCGTCCGGCATCGGCAAATCCACCATTCTCGAAGGCGGAGCCGGTCTGTTGGGCTCCGACGAATTCGCGCAAGGTGAGGAAACCGCGGAAGACGGCACGATCGCCGTGGTCGACGCCGAAGGTGGTGCCACCGAAGGACGCGTACTGGTGGACGGCGTTCCCGTGCATGAGGCGAGAGGACGTGTGGGACTCGTCTTGCAGGATCCGGACGCGCAAGCCGTGTTCCAACGGCTCGGCGACAATGTCGCCTTCGGACCGGAGAACCTCAATGTGGAACGTGACGAAATCTGGCGGCGCGTGAACGACGCGCTCGCCGCGGTCGGTTTGGAAGGCCTGCAACTGCACCGTTCGATCACCCACTTGAGTGGCGGGCAGATGCAACGGCTCGCCTTGGCGGGCGCGTTGGCGATGCGACCGGGCGTACTGCTGCTGGACGAACCCACCGCGAACCTCGACCCCAATGGCGTCACCCAAGTGGTGGGCGCGGTGCGTGACGTGCTTGACGAATTCCATTCGACCATGGTGTTGGTGGAGCATCGCGCCGAACCGTGGATCGACCTGATCGACCGTGTGGTCGTGATGGGATCCGCGGAAAACAGTGCGGAAAACAGTGCGGAAAACAGCGCGGAAAACAGCGCGGAAAACAGCGGCGATGGCAGCGATGCCAATGATGGCAATGATAAGAACGACGGCGAGAACACGGAACGCCGTACCGTCATCGTCGCGGACGGCACCCCGGACGAAGTGTTCAACGATCCGAACCTTGACTTCGCGCAACTTGGCATCTGGGTACCGGAACGATACATGCGCGACGAATACCGCATCAAACCCATCCACGTCGACAGCGAACCCGACTACACAGCCCGCGAAGGCACCGGTGAACCGGTATTGAGCACCCATGACCTCACCATCGGACGCAACGGCACGGCAGTAGCGACCGGCATCAACATCGCTTTCAAACAAGGCCAAATCACCGCGATCGTCGGCGCGAACGGCGCAGGCAAATCCACGTTGTCACTCACCCTGGCAGGCTTGCTCGAACCAGTAGACGGCGACGTGGAAGCATCGCGCTCGCTGGCGGAAGGCGCTCGCGGCACGCATCCCGGTTCGTGGAAATCCACCGAACTCGCCTCCCGCATCTCCTACGTGTTCCAGAATCCCGAACACCAGTTCGCCAAGGGCAGCGTGCTTGAGGAAGTGATGCTCGGCCCGCTGCGCACCGGTGCCGACGAGCGGAAGGCGCGGGAACATGCGCTCGGACTGCTGGAGCGCTTCAACCTGTTGCGGTATGCGAACGCCAACCCGTACACGCTGTCCGGCGGGGAGAAGCGCAGGCTCACCGTGGCTTCGGCGCTGGCCGCCGCCCCGCGCGTGCTGATCCTCGACGAACCGACCTTCGGGCAGGATCGCAGTACTTGGATGCAGATGGTGGAGCTCATCCAAGGACTGCGGTCGGACGGCGTGAGCATCATCGTCGTCACGCATGATAGGGAACTGGTCACGGCATTGGGTGCGCGTGTGGTCGAACTATTGCCCGAGAACGCGGCATTGGAATGGGATATCGCGCATGATGCCGCGCATGATGGGGAGCGGGGCGTGCCGTCTTGCGGTGACGGCGTGATCCCGGTAAGCCAGGTGAACACGCGCGACGAGCGGGAACGCCAATCCAGCCGTTCTCCGTTCCTGGCGTCGCTCAACCCGGCATACCGTCTGATTGGCGGTTTTCTTGCGGCGCTGCCCCTGCTGTTGAGCCTCGACTGGCTGTCCGCGGGAAGTATGCTTGTTATGGAATTCGTCATTCTCACGGCCATCGGCATCATGCCATGGCGGACGGTGAAATCGACGTGGCCGGTGTTCATCGGTGCGCCATGCTCCGCGTTGGCCGTGCTGTTGTACGGCAAGTCGGGCGGCAACCTGTGGTGGCAGTGGGGATTGATGCACGTCACCGACCGTTCCGCGGAACTTGCTTTGGCGACGGCGTTGCGTATTCTCGCCATCGGCATTCCCGCGATTGTCTCCGTGATCGGCATCGATGCGACCGATTTGGCGGACTCGTTCAGCCAGATCCTGCACCTGCCCGACCGTTTCGTCTACGGCGGTTTGGCCGGTATGCGCCTGTTCTCCGTGTTGCAGGATGACTGGACCGCGTTGACGGCATCCCGGCGTTCGCGCGGATTGGGCGATGACAATAAGATTCGCGCGTTCTTCCCGCAGACCTTCGCCCTGCTGGTATTGTCCATTCGACGTTCCACCACGCTGGCCACGGCCATGGAGGCGCGAGGATTCGGCGGCACCGGGCCACGCAGCCATGCCCGCGTGAGCGAAGTGCACATCCGTGACAAAGTGTTCCTCGTGGTGTGCTTGGCGTTGCCGGTCATCGCGTTGTGCCTGGCATGGCGGTTCGGTACCTTCTCCTTCTTCGGCAATTGAGTTCTCTGTAATTGAGTTTCTTGGCAACCGGGTTGGATTCGCGTCGAACGGTTCCTGCAAGGTTCGGCGTCGTCGACCATGCGGCTGCGGCGTGGGAATGTCGGCTCGGGCGGTAGTGTGGAGGGCATGCCAATCAACGCTCAACTGCTTGACAATCCGAAATCCGACCGAGTCCGCAGAATCGCGGACCTCACCCGCACCAAGGGCCGCCGCAAGAGCGGCAGATTCCTCGTCGAAGGCCCCCAATCCGTGCGCGAAGCCATACGCTACGCGTCCGACGTCATCACCGACATTTACGTGGCCGGTGATGAGGAGGGCATCGACTCCGATGTGCTCGCCGACATCGCGCAGCGTGCCATCGACGCTTCCGCCGACCTGTACGTGCACACCGCCACGCGCGAAGTAATCGACCACATCAGCCCGGACGCGCAAGGCATCATCGCCGTCGGCGACACCGACAAACTCCGCGCCGGCATGGACGCCAAAGTGGAGAACGCCGCCGGCCGCCCCAAAGGCATGCGCGTCGCCGCATTCTGGCAGGTACGCGACCCGGGCAACGCGGGCACCGTGATCCGCGCCGCCGACGCTGCCGGATGCGACGTGGTGGTATTCGTCGATGACTGCGTCGACATGCTCAACCCCAAGGTGATCCGCTCCACGACCGGCTCGCTGTTCCACATCCCCGTCATCACCATGGGCACCCGCGAATTCTTCGACTGGATGGGACAGCAAGGACTCGACGTGTGGGCCGCCGACGTGTACGGCACCCGCAAACGCAAGCCGGAACGACTGCCCGACGTGCTCGACGCGATGCGCGAGGAGGGCAGGCGCGGCGAAGGCTACGCGGTGCTCTTCGGCAACGAGGCTCGCGGCCTTAACGCCAAGACCATCGAACAATGCCAGCGCGTCGTGACCATCCCGCTCTACGGCAAAGCGGAATCACTCAACCTCGCCACCTCCGCGGCGGTCATTCTCATGAGTCTCGCGTTCCTGCGCTAGACAATCGGAACCACCACGCAAGTAGAACGTTATACGCTCCGGACGCAAGCGCCCGTGCGAGCGCCCGCACTGGCGCTGTCCAAGGAATGAAGCCGAGGGCTTATACGGTCGAGCATGCGTGAAAGAATGTGTGTCGGTAAAGTGCTTGGAAACGCTATCGTTCCAAGGGATATTAGAAAGGGAAACCGTGGCAGAGGGTATGGTGTTTGACGCCCAAGCGGTAAGCGATGCAGTCGCTGAAGGCATTGCCAAAATCCAAGACGCCTCCAGTTTGGAGGAATTGAAAGCCATCAAAACGCAGTACGCCGGTGCCGAGTCGGCTATGACCAAGGCCAGCAAGGCCATCGGATCGCTGCCCAAGGATCAGAAGAAGGAAGCCGGCCAGCTGCTCGGCAAACTCCGCGCCGACTTCGGCCGCGCGTTCGGCCCCCGCGAAAAGGAACTCAAGGCCGCTGAGGAAGCGGCCGCCCTCGCCGCCGAGACCGTGGACATGACGCTGCCCGTCAACCGTAAGCCGCTGGGTGCACGTCACCCGCTCGCCAAGCTGATGGAGGACGTCGAGGACTTCTTCATCGCCATGGGTTGGCAGATTTCCGCGGGCCCCGAAGTGGAAAGCGAATGGTACAACTTCGACGCCCTGAACTTCGGCCCGGATCATCCCGCACGCCAGATGCAGGACACCTTCTACGTGAAGGGCAACCAGGCCAAGGATGCCGCCGGCTTCGTCGGCAGCAACATGGTCGTGCGCACCCAGACCTCCTCCGATCAGGTCCGTGCGCTGATCACTCGTGGCGTGCCGCTGTACATCGCAAGCCCGGGCCGCGTGTTCCGCACCGACGAGCTCGACGCCACCCACACCCCGGTGTTCCACCAGTGCGAAGCTCTCGCGGTGGACAAGGGCCTGACCATGGCCGATCTCAAGGGCGTGCTCGACAAGCTTGCCGTGGCCATGTTCGGCCCGGAAGCCAAGACCCGCCTGCGCCCGAGCTACTTCCCGTTCACCGAGCCGAGCGCCGAACTTGACCTGTGGTTCCCCGACAAGAAGGGCGGCCCGGGCTGGCTCGAATGGGGCGGCTGCGGCATGGTGAACCCGAATGTGCTCAAGTCCGCCGGCCTCGACCCGAACGAATACACCGGTTTCGCCTTCGGTGTCGGAATGGAACGTACACTGCTGCTGCGCAGCGACATCAACGATATGCACGACCTTGTGGAAGGTGACGTGCGTTTCGCCGAACAGTTTGTGATGGGGGAGTGATTACCCATGCCTATGGTTGATATGGATTGGCTCAGAAGCCATGTCGAGGTCCCCGAGGATCTCACGTACGAACAGCTCGCCAAGGATCTGGTGAAGGTCGGTCTGGAAGAGGAGGAGATCCACTCCAGCCAGGTCACCGGTCCGATCGTGGTCGGCTACGTGGTGGATGCCACGCCGGAACCGCAGAAGAACGGCAAGATCATCAATTGGTGCCATGTCGATGTCGGCGACGAATACAACGAGGTCGACGAGAACGGCAATAAGGTGCCGCGCGGCATCATCTGCGGCGCGCCGAACATGGCCGCCGGCGAGAAGGTCGTCGTCACCCTGCCGGGTGCCGTGCTGCCCGGTGATTTCAGGATCGAACCGCGCAAGACCTACGGTCACATCTCCAACGGCATGTGCGCCTCCGAACGTGAGCTCGGCTTGGGCGACAACCACAACGGCATCATCCTGCTGCGCGAATACGGTTTCACCGAAGAGGAATACGAAGCCCTCAAGCCCGGTGATGACGCCATACACCTGCTGCATCTCGACCAGCCGCTGCTGGAGATCAACATCACCCCGGACCGCGGCTACACGCTGTCCTACCGTGGCGTGGCCCGCGAATACCATCATTCCACCGGCGCCAAGTTCACCGATCCGGTGATCGCGCTGAACAAGAAGGTGCCGACCCCCGCCTCCGCACTGCCGGACGTCAAGCCCGACATCGAAGTGCAGATCGACGACAACAACCCGATCCACGGTGTGCCCGGCTGCGACCGCTACTACGCGCGCATCGTGCGCGGTTTCGACCCCGCGGCCCGCACCCCGAACTGGATGCGCCGCCGTCTCATCCGCTCCGGCATGCGTTCCATTTCGCTGGCCGTCGACGTGACGAACTATGTGATGATGGACTTGGGCCAGCCGATGCACGCCTACGATCTGGACAAGCTTGAAGGGCCGATCGTGGTCCGCCGTGCGAACGAGGGCGAGAAGCTCGTCACGCTCGACGGCAAGGAGCATGAGCTGAGCACCGAGGATTTGCTCATCACCGATTCCCCGAACGGCGAGCGTTCCTCCCGTATTCTCGGCATCGCCGGCGTGATGGGTGGCCTGTACGGCGAAGTGACCGCCGAAACCAAGAACGTGCTGCTGGAAGCCGCGCACTTCGATCAGGTGTCGATCGCGCGTTCCGCCCGTCGCCACAAGATCCCGTCCGAAGCGTCCCGTCGCTTCGAACGCGGCGTCGACTGCGCCCTGCAGCCCCCGGCCGCGCAGATGTGCGCCGACCTGCTGGTCGAATACGGCGGCGGCGTGCCCAGCGACACTCCGAACGATGTGAACAACACCAAGCATCGCCGTTCCATCCAGTTCCCGACCTCCGAAGTGGCTCGCGTGGCCGGTCTCAACACCGACGTGAACACCATTTCCAAGATCCTGACCGATATCGGCTGCACCGTGGCCGGTGGCGGCAACGGCGAATTCTCCGTGAACGCGCCGACCTGGCGTCCGGACCTCAACGAGCCGTGCGATCTGGTCGAGGAAGTGGCCCGACTGGTCGGCTATGACGAGATTCCGGTGCGCGTGCCGGCAGCCCCGGTGAAGGGCGAAGTCGGTTTGACCGCCGACCAGCTGCGTCGCCGTCGCATCGCCGACGAGCTCGCCGAATACGGCATGGTTGAAGCGCTGAGCTACCCGTTCGTCGGTGATGAGGATTACAAGGTGTTCGGTTACGATGCCGAGGCCACCAAGCGCGTCAGCGTCGAAATCGCCAACCCGCTGTACGGCGACCGCCCGTACCTGCGCCGCGAAGTGCTACCCACCCTGGCCGCCACCGTGCAGCGCAACATCCGCCGCGGCATCGAGAACGTCAGTCTGTACGAGCTCGGCCACGTCTACCTGTGGAACCCCGACGCTCCGGCCATCCCCGCCCTGCCCGGCGGTGTGAAGCCCACCGAGGAGCAGCTCAAGGCGCTCGACGCTGGTCTGCCCGATCAGCCCGACCATGTCGCCGGCATCTTCACCGGTCTGTCCGAGAACACCGGTTGGATGGGCGGCAAGCGTCCGGTCGACTGGTCCGACGCGGTCGAGGCCGTGCACCGCATCGCCGACCGTATCGGCGCGGCTATCGAACTGAATCAGCCGGCCGCCGAGGAGGTGCCCGCACAGTGGCATCCGGGGCGTTTCGCCTACGTGGATGTCGACGGCAAGCACGTCGGCTTGGTGGGCGAACTGCACCCGCATGTGAATGAGGCGCTCGGCTTCCCGGCCCATTCCGCCGCATTCGAGCTGAACATGACCGACCTGTTCGCCACGCTCGACGGCAAGCCGGTGCAGGCCAAGCCGATTTCCACCTTCCCGCCCGTCAAGCAGGATCTCGCGTTCACCGTGGATGAGAGCGTGAGCGCCGCCAAGCTGGAGAACGTGGTGCGCGAAGCGGCAGGCGAGGATCTCGAATCCATCGAACTGTTCGACGTGTTCACCGGCGATCAGGTGGGCGAAGGCAAGAAGTCGCTGGCATTCGCCGTGGTGTTCCGCTCCCCGGGCAAGACCCTGGGCGCTGAGGACAGCGAGGCGATCCGAGCCCGCATCGTCGAGGCCGCCGCTCAGCTGGGAGCGCAACTGCGCGCCTGAGCATGGATATGATATGGGGTGTGTGCCGGTGAGGTGCACACCCCATTGGGTATCGTGAGACGTTGCGAACGTTGCGTTGGATATTGCGTTGAACGATGCCACGCTCGAAAAGCAGGTACATAGGTATGGATGATCAGAAGCAGTCTGAGTACGGGCAGACCAATCAGCCGCAGTACGGGGCCATGTCCGGGCAATACCCGGGGTACGATCCGTACCTGTACGGCAAGCCGGAACCGGAACAGCCGAAATCCGGCGACGCCGCTGCACAGGGCAACCAGGGCAATGCCCAGCCCATGGGCGCGCAGCCGTACGCCGGTCAGGGCCAGCAGGGGCAGCCGTACAATCCGTACGGTCAGCAGAATCCCTACGGGCAGCCCGGCCAGCAGAACCCGTACGGTCAGCAGCCCAATTCATATGGTCAGCCCAACCAGTACAACCCATATGCACAGCCCAACCAGTACAACCCATATGCACAGGCGCCCCAGCAAGGTCAGCAGCCCAACGGCATGCCGATGCTCCAGTATTTCAATCCCGACGACCCCCAACAGAACCCGTTCTACGGGCATTGGGACTCGTACGCGATCGTCGCCTTCGTCTGCTCGATCCTGTTCTCCATCCCGGTGCTTCCCGCGGTCATCGGCATCCTGTCGCTGGCTCGTACCAAGCGTCTGCATATGCGCGGCCGTGGGCTCGCCATCGCAGCCATCATCATCAACGTGCTGACCACGCTGCTGCAGGCCTACCTGCTGATCAAGGGCATCAACATCAACGATTTGTATTCGCAGATGCTCAACATGTATTCCGGCGGCGGCACCGGCGGCGGCTCGGGCGACGGTTCGATCTCCGCATAGCTTCGATACGCACTTGCATGACTGCGTGCGGTCATGAAACGATTCGGCGGGTTCTGTGATATTTCCATCGCGGAACCCGCCTTCGTCGTTTTTTGTCGGCCGATGTTGGTTCGGCATTGACATGGCGTAGGTGCTTGCACAGATGACGGGACGATGGCGTTTCGGACGAATGATCACGAAGCGAAACGCGGAGGATTGCATAATTATGCATTAGTCTGTATATCACTGTATGCTCAGGGGGAGTTACCTAGTCAAAGGATATAAATATGGCGAAATACACGGTTGCCGTGGCCGGTGCTACGGGTTATGCGGGCGGTGAGGCATTGCGCATCCTCGCGGCCCATCCGAATTTCGAGGTGACCTGCGTGGCCGGTCATTCGTCCGTGGGCGAATCCATGGCGAAGCATATGCCGCACATTCCGCAGCTGGCCGATCTGGTTGTGGAAGACACCACTCCCGAAGTGCTCAACGGCCATGATGTCATCATCCTCGCCCTGCCGCACGGCGCTTCCGGCAAACTCGCCTCGCAGCTCGATCCCGAGGCCGTCGTCGTCGACCTGGGCGCCGACCACCGTCTTGAGGAGCAGAGCGCCTGGGATGCTTTCTACGGCGGCGACTTCTACGAGCATTGGACTTACGGCATGCCCGAGCTGATCGTCGGCACGGACGAATCCGGTAACTATCTGCGTCAGAGGAGCGCCCTGCCGGAAACCAAGCGCATCGCCGGCCCCGGCTGCAACGTCACCGCCACCACGCTGGCCATGCAGCCTGGCATCGCCCAGGGGCTCATCGAGCCGAAGAGCGTCGTGGCCGATCTGGTCGTAGGCTATTCCGGCGCGGGCAAGAACCTCAAACGCACCAACCTGCTCGCCGCCGAAGCGTTGCAGGCCGCATTGCCGTACGGTGTCGGCGGTACGCATCGCCATATTCCCGAAATCCTGCAGAACTTCGCGCATGCCGCCGGCAAGAGCGCCGCGGATGCGAAGGACTTCACCCTGAGCTTTACCCCGGTGCTCGCGCCCATGTCCCGCGGCATTCTCGCCACGGTCAGCGCGACCATGACCGACAAGGCCAAGGCCATGACCGACGCCGAGATCCGTGAGGTTTGGACGAAGGCCTATGAAGGCCAGGATTTCATGGTTGTGCTGCCGGAAGGCACGCTGCCTTCCACCGGCAATATCATCGGCTCGAATGCCGCGCACCTGCAGGTGGTCACCGACCGCAATGCGGGCCGCATCATCGCGTTCGCCGCAATCGACAATTTGAACCGAGGCACCGCCGGTCAAGCGGTGCAATCCCTGAACATCGCCCTGGGCCTGCCCGAGGACCAAGGCCTCACCAAGATTGGAGTGGCACCGTGAGCATTACTTTCGCACAGGGCTTTTCCGCCGCAGGCGTCGAAGCCGGAATCTCTTCCGTGAAGGGCAAGAAGGATCTCGCCCTCGTCGTCAACAACGGTCCGCTGAACGCGGCCGCAGGCGTGTTCACCTCGAACCGTTTCTGCGCGGCCCCCGTGCAGTGGTCCCGCAAGATCGTGGCGGATGGCGAACTGAAGGCCGTCATCCTGAACTCCGGCGGCGCGAACGCCTGCACCGGTGAACCCGGCTTCGCGCAGTCGAAGAAAACCGCCGAAACCGTGGCCGAACTCGTCGGCTGCAACAGCACCGACGTCGCGGTGTGCTCTACCGGTCTGATCGGCGAACTGCTGCCGCTCGACAATGTGCTCGCCGGCGCGAAGCACGCTTATGAGGCTCTTGCCAGCACCGCTGAAGCCGGTGCCGACGCCTCGCACGCCATCATGACCACCGACACCAAGCCGAAGACCGTGGAATTGAACGGTTCCACCGGTTGGAAGATCGGCGGCATGGTCAAGGGCTCCGGCATGATCGCCCCGCAGCTGGCCACCATGCTGTGCGTGATCACCACCGACGCC
Source organism: Bifidobacterium merycicum DSM 6492 (assembly GCF_900129045.1). Taxonomy (GTDB): domain Bacteria; phylum Actinomycetota; class Actinomycetes; order Actinomycetales; family Bifidobacteriaceae; genus Bifidobacterium; species Bifidobacterium merycicum. The sequence goes on from NZ_FQTX01000002.1 coordinate 160,200, forward strand.
GTGGTGTCCGCAGGCCAGATGCAGGCCGCCCTCGCCGTGGCCACCGACCATTCCTTCAACCGCATCGACGTGGACGGCTGCATGTCCACCAACGATACGGTGCTGCTGCTCGCCTCCGGCGCTTCGGGTGTCGAACCCGATCAGGACGAGTTCAACAAGCTCGTGCAGGAAGCCTGCGCTTCGCTCGCCCGCCAGATCGTGGGCGACGGTGAAGGCGCAAGCCATGATATCCGCATCACCGTCACCGGTGCCACCACCGAGGAGGCCGCACTCGCATGCGGCCGTGCGGTCGCCGCGTCGAACCTGCTCAAGTGCGCCATCAGCGGCAACGACCCGAACTGGGGACGCATCGTCTCCTCCCTCGGCACCGTGCCCACCGAGGTCGCGCCCTACGATTCCACCGCCGTGACCGTCGACGTCAACGGCGTGCGCATCTGCGAGAACGGCGGTGCCGGTCGCCCGCGCAGCGAGGTCGACATGACCCCGCGCGAGGTGCACATCGACATCGACCTGCATGCAGGCAGTGCCGAGGCGACCGTCTGGACCGACGACCTGACCAACGACTACGTGCACATCAACGCCGACTACGAAAGCTGATTCGCCCCACCCCGCGGCAACGCTCCGGTAGTACACCGGTAACGGCGGTCTGATGGGTGTTGTGAGACATAAAGCTCGGCCTACCGACCTGGAGGATGTCGAACAACATCCACCGGACCGTCCAAGGGTTAGCCAATCACCGGCTGAACGATGAAACGAAACTAGGAAAGAACATGAGTGAATTAAAGGGACCCGGATTCCACTTCGACGTGCATACGGATCTGCGCGCCGATCAGAAGGCGGAAGTCCTTATCGAGGCGCTGCCGTGGCTTGAGGAGTTCGCGGGCCAGCGCATCGTCATCAAATACGGTGGCAATGCCATGATCGACGAGCATCTCAAGGCATGCTTCGCCGAGGACATGGTGTTCCTGCGTCAGGTGGGCCTGCACCCGATCGTGGTGCACGGCGGCGGACCGCAGATCTCCCAGATGCTCAAGGCGTTGGGCATCAAGTCCGAGTTCAAGGGCGGTTTGCGTGTGACCACGCCGGACGCCATGGATGTGGTGCGCATGGTCCTCACCGGTAAGGTTTCGCGCGAACTGGTGGGCCTGATCAACGCGCACGGCCCGTTCGCCGTGGGCCTGTCCGGTGAGGATGGCGGCTTGTTCTCCGCCATGCAGCGTCACCCCGTCATCGACGGCAAGCCTACGGATATCGGTCTGGTGGGTGACGTGGTGAGCGTGGATGCGTCCGCCGTGGAGGATCTGGTGAGTGCCGGCCGTATTCCGGTGGTGTCTTCCGTCGCCCCGAATGAGGACGATGCCACGGAAGTGCTGAATGTGAACGCCGATTCCGCGGCTGCCGCATTGGCCGCCGCCGTGGGTGCGAGCAAGCTGGTCATTCTGACCGACGTGGATGGCCTGTATGCGGATTGGCCTGATCGCAGTTCGCTGATCGGCCGTATCGGCGTGGAGACGCTGCGCGACATGCTTCCCGATTTGGAAAGCGGCATGAGACCGAAGATGGAGGCTTGCGTGCGTGCCATCGACGGTGGCGTGCCCAAGGCCCATATCATCGATGGACGCAAACCGCATTCCATCCTGAACGAGATATTCACTTCCGCGGGTATCGGCACGATGGTCGTGCCCGAGGACGGCATCGAAATGAGGAGTTCCTATGAACGCTGACACCACTGAGGGCTTGGATGTGCTCGGCCCCAACGACGGCAAGTGGCTGGGGGAGTACTCCCAGGTGCATATGAACGTGTTCGGCACGCCGTTGCGTGTGATGGATCACGGCGAGGGCACCCACGTGTGGGACGTGGACGGCAACCGTTATCTTGATTTTCTGGCGGGCATCGCCGTCAATTCGCTTGGCTACGCGCATCCGGCGTGGGTCAAGGCGGTTGGCGAGCAGGCCGCGAAGGTTGCCCATGTGAGCAACTATTTCGCGTCCGAACCGCAGATCGAGCTGGCTGCGAAGCTTATCGAATTGGCTGGCGCTCCGGAGGGTTCCCGCGTATACTTCGGCAATTCCGGTGCCGAGGGTAATGAGGCTGCCATCAAGATCGCCAAACTGCATGGTCGTACATTGGCTGCTGATGGTTCCGCCCGCATTGTCGCGCTGGTGAACGGCTTCCATGGTCGTACGCTGGGTGCGTTGTCGGTGACGTGGAAGCCCGCGATCCGCGAACCGTTCCAGCCGCTGCTGCCGAATGTCGAATTCGTGGAGGCCGGGGATGCCGAGGCGTTGAGGAGCGTGTTCGCCGCCACGGGTAAGGATGGCAAGGGTCCTGTCGCCGCGGTCATGATGGAGATGATCCAGGGTGAGGCCGGGGTGCGTCCGGTTGGCGCGGAGTTCGTCAAGCTTGCGCGTGAACTGTGCACCGAGAACAATGCCTTGCTGATCATCGATGAGGTGCAGACGGGTATTGGCCGTACCGGTTCTTGGTTCGCGTTCCAGCGTGAGGAGCTGTCGGGCGGTGTCACTCCGGATGTGGTCACGTTCGCCAAGGGTGTTGCGGGTGGCTTCCCGATGGGTGGCATGATCGCGTTCGGCGCGAAGGTCGCCGATCTGTTCACCCCCGGTTCGCATGGTTCCACGTTCGCCGGTAATCCGCTGGGTGCGGCGGCTGGCATGGCCACGTTGACCACCATTGAGGGCGAGCATCTGCTTGATAATGTCGAGGCGCGTGGCGTGCAGCTGCGTGAGGGCATTATGGCCACCGGTAATCCGCTGTATGAATCTGTGCGTGGCGCCGGCCTGCTTGATGCGGTGCAGTTGAGCCATCCGTGCGCTCATGCGGTGATGAACTGGTGCTTGGAGCGCGGTCTCATCGTCAACGCGGTGCGTGCCGATGCGCTGCGTTTCGCCCCGCCGCTGATCGTCAGCGAATCCGATGTCGAGGAGGCTTTGGCCATTCTCAAGGATGTTCCCGTCGATCTGCCCGACGACTGATTGATATCGTCAGGTCGGACTGTCCGGGTCCGGCCGGAATGGGTGGTGCGCGACATCGCCGTTGACATCGCGTACCGCCCGACACAACGTATAACGTAAGGAGATAACATGGCAACCCCCGAACTGCGCCATATGCTGCGCGATGACGATCTGAACCACGAGGAGCAGAAGCAGGTCCTGGAACTGGCCATCAAGTTCCATAAGGATCGTTTCTACCATCGTCCGTTCGAAGGCCCGCAGGGTATCGCGGTGATTTTCGACAAGCCGAGCACCCGTACCCGTTCCAGCTTCTCCATTGGCGTCGCCGAACTTGGCGGCTATCCGCTGGTGATCGACAAGTCCGGTTCCCAGCTGGGCCGTGGCGAGCCGGTGGCCGATACGGCGCGTGTGCTTGACCGTATGGCGTATGGCGTGGTGTGGCGTACGTTTGGTCAGGATAGTGTTGAGGAGATGGCGAAGTACAGTTCGCATCCTGTGGTCAACGCGCTGACCGATGAGTTCCACCCGTGCCAGATTCTCGCCGATTTCCAGACCATCGCCGAGCATCGTGGTGGTGTGGAGAATCTGAAGAACCAGACCATCGCCTATTTGGGTGATGCGGCCAACAACATGTCGAACTCGTATCTGCTTGGCGGTGCCGTGGCTGGTATGAATGTGCGTGTGGCCGGTCCGTACGGTTATCTGCCTGATCCGGCGATCGTGGCTGATGCCGAGGCCATCGCCGCTGAGAATGGTGGTTCCGTGCTGGTCACCACCGATCCGAAGGAGGCTGTGGCGGACGCCGACTGCGTGTTCACCGACACGTGGGTTTCCATGGGTGAGGAAGCCGAGTATGCTGTGCGTTCCAAGCCGTTCTGGGATTATCAGGTGAATGCGGATCTGATGGCGTTGGCCAAGGATGATGCGATTTTCCAGCACTGCCTGCCCGCTTACCGCGGCAAGGAGGTCACCGCCGAGGTCATCGACGGCCCGCAGTCCGTGGTTTGGGATGAGGCCGGCAACCGTCTGCACGCGCAGAAGGCTCTGCTTACCTGGCTGGCTGGCAAGGCTCGCGGTGACGAAAGCCTGCTGGCATGAGCGATCCCACACCGATGCAGCGTCCGACCAGCCGGGCCGCCCGGTTGAGCGCCATCGAACAGGCGCTGCTGACCCGTGTCATCACTTCGCAGGCGCAGCTTTCCAAGGTGTTGGCCGATGAGGGTATCGAGGTCACGCAGGCGACGTTGAGCCGTGATCTTGATGAGATGAACGCGTTCAAGCGTCGTCTGCAGGATGGCACCATGGCTTATGCGGTCGGGCATCCGGAGGGCGATGACCGTCCGTTGGATGGCAAGGTGCAGCAGCAGATGTCCCGTGCGCTTAACGGGCTGGTGACGTCCGTGGCCACGGCGAGGAATCTCATCGTGGTCCACACGCCTTCGGGTGCCGCCCAGTATGTGGCGTCCGTGTTGGATAAGCAGAATATCGACGGGGTGTTGGGCACCATCGCCGGCGACGATACGGTCATGATGATCTGCGCCGATGATGACAGTGCCTCCGAACGCGCCGACTGGCTGCTGTCGTTGGCTTCCAAATGATGCCGGATGCCGTCTTGTGACGTCTTGTGTCGTCGGATGGCGTCGCATGTGAACCGGGCTGGTTTCGCAATGGTTTTTCCGTTCCGAAACCGGCCCGGTTCTGCATATGGCCGCGCATATGTGATGCCATGCCGGAGGGGGAGTGCGTGCGACCGCTGTGAAACGGTACCGATTGGCGGATGCCGCTGGTTGTGTGCCGTGTTGTTCCTGTACGGTGAGGGGAATGAAAATATGACACGCCGTGCATAAATATACGTAGCTCTGTATATACTTGCATAAGCTTTGTTCGTAGAAAGGGCAATCATGGCAGATAAGAATCGTCTCGTCTTGGCGTACTCCGGTGGTTTGGATACCTCCGTCGCCATCTCGTATCTGAAGGAACGCACCGGTAAGGATGTTGTGGCGGTGTCCCTCGATGTCGGTCAAGGTGGCGAAAGCCTCGAAACCATCAAGGAACGCGCACTGGCCTGCGGCGCCGTCGAAGCGTATGTCGTCGACGCCCGCGATGAGTTCGCGAACGAATACTGCATGAAGGCCCTCAAGGCCAATGCGATGTACGAGGGCGTGTACCCGCTGGTTTCCGCCATCTCCCGTCCGCTCATCTCCAAGCATCTCGTGCGTGCCGCCCACCAGTTCGGCGCCGACACCATCTCCCACGGCTGCACCGGCAAGGGCAACGATCAGGTCCGTTTCGAGGTGTCCATCGCCTCCATCGACCCGACTCTGAAGGCCATCAGCCCGATCCGCGACCTGTCCCTGACCCGCGATGTCGAGATCGCGTTCGCCAAGGAACATCAGCTGCCGATCGTGCAGACCGAGAAGAGCCCGTTCTCCATCGACCAGAACGTGTGGGGCCGCGCCATCGAAACCGGCTTCCTTGAGGATCCGTGGAACGCCCCGACCAAGGACTGCTACTCCTACACCGACGATCCGGCCTTCCCGCCGGTCGAGGATGAGGTCGTCATCGAATTCAAGCAGGGTGTTCCGGTCAAGATCGACGGCCGTGACGTCACCCCGCTGCAGGCCATCGAAGAGATGAACCGCCGCGCCGGCGCACAGGGCATCGGCCGTATCGACCTCATCGAGGATCGTCTGGTCGGTATCAAGTCCCGCGAACTGTACGAGGCTCCGGGCGCCGTGGCGCTCATCACCGCCCATCAGGAGCTGGAGAACTGCTGCCTCGAACGCGAACAGCACCGCATCAAGCGCGACATCGACAAGCGTTGGGCCGAGCTGGTCTACGATGCGCAGTGGTTCAGCCCCGCAACCCAGTCCCTGAACGCCTTCATCGAAGACACCCAGAAGTACGTCAACGGCGAGATCCGCATGACCCTGCACGGCGGTCGCGCGGTCGTCACCGGCCGTCGTTCCGACAGCTCCCTGTACGACTACAACCTGGCCACCTACGATTCCGGCGACAGCTTCGACCAGAAGTCCTCCAACGGCTTCATCGACATCTACGGCCTGCCGAGCCGCGTGGCCGCGGCCCGCGACGTCAAGTTCGGCAACGGCATCGAAGTGCCGGACAACACCGTCGAATGATCCGATCCATCCGGATCGGGTGACCGGCTCATCGCCGCACACGTATGAAGGCCCCGTGGCCCATCCCCATACCGGGACGTGGTTCGGGGCCTTCCGCACAAAACAAGGCAGCGAACGCCATCGAAGAGGCCCGTCACACGGGGCGCCATACTACGTGATGGGACGAGAACCGGCGTTTTCCCCTTCCAAGGTTAAGGTAAAAGGCATGACTGAAAGCAACAACGAACATCTGGCCTTGTGGGGCGGCCGTTTCACCTCCGGCCCTTCCGCCGCACTGGCCAAACTCTCCAAGTCCACCCAGTTCGACTGGCGTCTCGCCGACGACGACATCGCAGGCTCCCGCGCCCACGCGCGTGCCCTCGGCAGAGCCGGCCTGCTCACCGACGACGAACTCAACCGCATGGAGGCGGCGCTCGACGAACTGCAGCGTGCCGTCGACAACGGCACGTTCGCCCCCATCGAAGACGACGAGGATGAGGCCACCGCGCTTGAACGCGGACTCATCGACATCGCCGGCGACGAACTCGGCGGCAAACTGCGCGCAGGCCGTTCCCGCAACGATCAGATCGCCTGCCTCATCCGCATGTGGCTGCGCCGCCACTCCCGCGTGATCGCAGGCCAGCTCATTGACCTCATCAACGCACTGATCGAGCAGAGCGTGAAGGCCGGCAAGGCCGTCATGCCCGGCCGTACCCACATGCAGCACGCCCAGCCTGTGCTGCTCGCGCACCAGCTCATGGCCCACGTGTGGCCGCTGATCCGCGACATCCAGCGTCTGATCGATTGGGATAAGCGCATCAACGCATCCCCGTACGGTTCCGGCGCACTCGCCGGCAACACCCTGGGCCTCGACCCGGAGGCCGTCGCCCGCGAGCTCGGCTTCGGCACCGTGACCAGCAACTCCATCGACGGCACCGCAGCGCGTGATCTCGTCGCGGAATTCGCGTTCATCGCCGCCATGACCGGCGTCGACATCTCCCGCCTGTCCGAGGAGATCATCATCTGGAACACGCAGGAATTCGCCTTCGTCAAGCTTGACGACGCGTATTCCACCGGTTCCTCCATCATGCCGCAGAAGAAGAACCCGGATATCGCCGAGCTTGCGCGCGGCAAGTCCGGTCGTCTCATCGGCGATCTCACCGGTCTCATGGCCACGCTGAAGGGCCTGCCCACCGCGTACGCGCGTGACCTGCAGGAAGACAAGGAAGCCGTGTTCGATCAGGTCGACACCCTTGAGGTGCTGCTGCCGGCCTTCACCGGCATGGTCGCCACCATGCGCTTCGATACCGATCGCCTCGCCGCCGAAGCTCCCACCGGTTTCGCGCTGGCCACCGATATCGCCGAATGGCTGGTCAAGAACGGTGTGCCGTTCCGCCACGCGCACGAGCTTTCCGGCGCATGCGTCAAGATCGCCGAAGGCCGCGGCGTGGAGCTGTGGGATCTCACGGATGATGATTTCATCACCACGTTCGCCGCGTTCCTGCCCGCCGAAACCGCGCCGAAGGTGCGCGAAGTGCTGTCCAGCGACGGCTCCGTCGCCTCCCGTAACGGCAAGGGCGGTACGTCGTACGGCCGCGTGCGTGAGCAGATCGCGGACGCCAAGCGCGCAACCGAGGAGCTCAAGGTATTCGCCGACTCCACCAGCGACGGCCCCGCCTACAAGGCGCCGGAAACGCTGGCACGCTGATGTTCGACCGGTCGCATGGCATTACGGACTAGTCATGCGGCCGGCCGCAAAACATGGTCGACCCGCCGCCCGAACATTATCGCGCGGCAGGTCGGCTTATGGGCGCGTACAAGGGGAGCGTGCCCGACGGTCCTTCGCGAGGATGAGATGCTGAATCCCATGGCCTTGCGTTATGCGACCGGTTCATTCCATCGAATGAGGGCGTCCGGAACAATCCTGCAATACACTCGAACGCAGTACAACCCCAAAGTCCCGAAATCGTGAAGGAAGACGAACGGTGCTGACGAGAGTTCAAATCCAACGGTTGGTCTACAGGCATGGTCGTGAAGTTTTCGAACATAGCCATATGGATATCGAAAGACGCTGCTACCAGCATGGCGCGGTGACGACGTTCGCGCATTCCGTGCGCGTCGCGTGCCTTGCGGTGTGGATGGCGGACCGTCTGCACCTGTGGCATCGCGTCGACCTGCATTCGCTGGTCAGGGCCGCACTGCTGCACGACTATTTCCTATACGACTGGCACGACTGGGATAATGGCACGCACCGACTGCATGGCTTCACCCATGGTGGGGCCGCCCTGCGTAACGCGGTGCGGGACTTCCATCTCAACGCCATCGAACGTGACAGCATCGCCAAGCACATGTTCCCGATGACCCCGGTCCCGCCCAAATACATCGAAGGGTATCTGGTCACCATGGCGGACAAGATCAGCGCGACCCGGGAGACGTTCTCCCGCGACCGTTTCAACAAACCGAGCTTGCGCAAGAACGCCGGGGAGGTGCACGTATGATCGCCATCGAACACCTGTTCCTCTGGTTCCTGCTGTACAGCTGCGTCGGTTGGATCTACGAATCGATTCTGGTATCCATCCTCGAAAAGCATTGGGTGAACCGCGGTTTCCTCAACGGTCCGGTATGCCCCATCTACGGTGCCGGAGCGGTGCTGGGCATCCTGCTGTTGAGCGGCCTGAAAGGCCATCCGATCCTGATTTTCCTGATTTCCGCGCTGGGTGCCAGTGTGCTTGAATACGTCACATCGTGGGTGATGGAGAAGCTGTTCCACGCCAGGTGGTGGGATTACAGCGATTACCGGTTCAACATCCAGGGGCGTGTCAGCCTGTTGGGGGCCGTGGTGTTCGGTGCGGCCGGCGTCGGACTCATCGAATTCGCGCAGCCGTGGGTGGATGAGTGGACCATGCTCATTCCATTGAATGCGCTGCACGTGGCTTGCTTGGCGTGCCTGGTGCTTATCGTGACGGATACGATCGTCACGGTCAAGGGCATGGTGAATCTCAGTGATAGCCTGCGGAATTACAGCGAACGGGTTCAGGCCGCCGCGGAACGTGCCGGCGAATCGTGGCAGTGGGGCAAGGATGTGCTGCTGCAGAAGATCCGTGAATGGTCGGCGTCGTCGCAGGAGATTCTCACAAGCATGCGCAGCGGCGCGATGGAGACGCTGAACCGGCAGCAGCGTCGCATGATCCAGGCGTTCCCTGATTTGAGATCGACCGAATCGGTGAAGGACAGCAAGATCATGGAAACCGTGCGTGAACTGTTGCGCAGAAGCAAATGAGCGGCGACGGATGACGCGCATGGCGACTACGCCAAACCCATGAGGATAGGCAAATACAATAAAGGCATACGAAACGGCCCGGCACATTCCAAAGTGAATGCGCCGGGCCGTTTCATATCCGTTTGAGCGGTTCAAACGGCTCAAACGTTCAGGACTTCACCTGCACCGACGACGAACCGGTATCGGTGATGCCATGGCCGGAGTTCGGATGTTGGCTGGAATAGGCCTGATCGCCGATGTAGGCGACCAGCAGCACCAGCGCCACGCAGAACAGCGCCTTGCGGTTGATGCGGTCGAGCAGCTGGTTCAAGGTCGGCGCGACCAAGTACACGATAGCCAAACCGCCCAAGCCGAACACGAGCAGGCCTTCGGCGCAGATACGTCCGTTGAGGTTCAGGAAGTAACCGGTGTAATCCCACCAACGCTGGCCCTTCGTGGTTTCCAGATACCACGACGACAGGTATTCCAGCGCGCCGCACAGCACGATCGCGGAGACGAACTCGGCGACCGGATGCTCGCGCAGCTTCTTGAGCAGGATCAGGATGATGATGCCGCCGGTGCCGTAGATCGGCAGCCACGGGCCATGCAGCGTGCCGCGGTTGACGAAGATGCCTTCGTCAATGAGGCACAGGGTGACCTCCCACAGCCAGCCGATGATGCAGAAGATGAAGAACATCATCACCAGATTCAGCACGGAGTAGCTGCGTGCGGCATTGAGACCGCCGACATTGATGTTCTTGTCCTTCATCGGGATGGGGGAGAGGCGCACCGGGTACATGCGCGCGTCGAGCAGCACCCTGCCGGTCTTCACGGCGCTCATCTTCGCACGGTAATCCTCCCATGCGGCGACGGTCTTGGAATGCATGATGCGGATGCCGAACCAGTCGGCCAGCCACCCCGCGAAGCCCTTCGGCTTGCTGACCGTCTCGCCTTGGGCATCCACTTCGCCGATGACCTTGCGTGCGTCGGCGTACGTGGTTTCCAACAGCTCGGACGGGGCCTTTTCGAACAGGAACGTGTCGTTCAGCTGTTCGACGCCTTCGATGCCGGCCTGCTTCGAGAAGCCGCGCACGTAGGTGTAGTACTCGGCCCAGAACGCGGCCTTGTAGCCGTTCGTGTAGAGCACGCCGACGAGGCCGAACGTGATGAAGGAGAGGAGATCCCATCCGAGGAAGCTCAGCATGGCGACGAAGCACTCCCACTTGTGGCCCTTCATCATGCGGCGGGACAGCGTGATCGCATCGCATGCCTTGATGGAGGGGTTCTCGGCCATGATGAACGGCACGAGCATATAGGAGAAGGATTTGATGATGCCGCCGATGATGGTGCACCACCACAGGGTGAGGAACACGCTTTGCACGAACATCGTCCATGCGATATGCGCCCACTTCCTGGTACGGATCGGGAACAGCATGTGATGCACGGGCACCTGCTCGTAGACGCGCGATTCCAGCACCATGCGCCGCGACGCCACCAGATAGGTCTGGCGGATGAACAGCCATACGAACAGGTAGAACGCGAGGCTGGCGAGCACCAGCAGCACGGTCACGGCACCGCGCGAATGGATGATGGAGCTCGCGGCATCGGTGACGGAGAGGATGACCCCGCCGGTGGAGAAGGAGTTCAGCACCATGGCGAATACGCCGCGCGAACGGCCGAGCGTGGCGTTGTTGTCGTTGTCGCGGATGATCTTCTCGGACTGTTTCACCTGCTGTTTCGCGGCATCGTCATCGCCGTTGATGAGCTTATCGATGATTCCGGAGATGCCGTCGGTCGACAGATGGTCGGATGCGGCGCTACTGGTGGCGGTGGCGGTGTCCGACGGCGTCTGGTAGTCGGTGGCCCACAGGGTCGAACCGTATTCGGCGCCGAGGAACGCCGCGAACAGGCAGAGCGCGACGATCAGCCAGTAATGCCGTTGCAACGTGACTTTGGCCTGAGCCTTGAGGGATCTTCGATTCATATGGTTCTCTTCTCTGAATGCGAAACGATATATTGGGCACAGCCGTGCCCGAACAGCCTCATTATATCCGTGCGCTTTTCCGGCGCTTTCGGCGGTTTTCCGCGCTCCGATCCTCGTACCGTCCATCGGCGGCATCCATATGGTGAGGCGTCGGGCTCCCGCCGCGTGAACCGGTCCCGATCCGGCCGTGTTGCTGTCGTGATGTTCTGCGAGACTGAGTGTTGCGCTATGCGCATTCGAAACCCGAGAATTTGATAGGGAGATTAACGCAAATGGCTCGTATCACTGACTTCAGAGAAGCAGGTTTTTCATCGCTGCTTGAGGAACTTCAGTGGCGTGGTCTGGTATCCCAGTCCACCGATCGTGAACGTCTTGCTCAGGCACTGGACGGCGAGCCGATCACCTATTATTGCGGATTCGATCCGACCGCAGCCTCCCTGCACATCGGCAACCTCGTCCAGCTCATCAACATGCGTCACCTGCAGCTTGCCGGGCATCACCCGATCGCCCTGGTCGGCGGCGCCACCGGTCTGATCGGCGATCCGCGCCAGTCCGGCGAACGCACCCTGAACCCGAAGGACGTCGTGGCCGGCTGGGCCGAGCGTCTGAAGCGTCAGATCGGCGGCATCCTCGACACCGAGGGTGACAATCCGGTCCGCTTCGTCTCCAACTACGACTGGACCGCGCAGATGAGCGTCATCGACTTCCTGCGTGACGTCGGCAAGAACTTCCGCTTGGGCACCATGCTCGCCAAGGACACCGTGGCCCGTCGTCTGAACTCCGAGGAGGGCATCTCCTTCACCGAGTTCAGCTATCAGGTCCTGCAGGGCAACGATTTCCTGCACCTGTTCGACGAATACCATTGCACGCTGGAACTCGGCGGTTCCGACCAGTGGGGCAACCTCACTTCGGGCCTCGACCTGATCCACAAGGTGCGCGGCGTGGACGTGAACGTGTTCACCAGCCCGATCATCACCGACGCCCAAGGCAAGAAGTTCGGCAAGTCCGAAGGCAATGCGGTCTGGCTTGACGCCACCATGCTGAGCCCCTACAAGTTCTACCAGTTCTGGATCAACCGTCCGGACGCGGAGATGGAAAGCCTGCTGAAGGCGTTCACCTTCCTGCCGAAGGACGAAATCGAGCGCCTGATCGAGGAAAGCAAGACGAACCCCGGCGCCCGCGAGGCGCAGAAGGCCCTCGCCTGGGAGGTCACCAGCTTCGTGCATGGCGAGCAGGCCACGCAGGCCGCCATCGACGCCTCCACCGCACTGTTCGGCCGCGGCGGCGATCTGCATGCCATCGACGAAGGCACGCTGGAATCCGTGCTTGAAGGTTTCAAGGTCGCCGACGAGAACGGCGAGCACGTGTTCCCGCAGGCCGAGGCCGGTGCCCGCGTGATCGACGCGGCCCAGTCCGCCGGTCTGTTCAAGTCCGGTTCCGAAGCCCGTCGAGCCATCAAGTCCGGCGGCGTGTACCTGAACAACGCCCGCGTGGAGGATGAGGAAGCGACGCTGACCGAGGATGATTTCCTTGGTGGCCGTTTCGCGCTGATCCGTCGCGGTAAGAAGGCCCTCGGCGTGGTCGAGCGCCACTGACCGGCGAACGGTTTCGAAAAGTCGCACAGATATCCGATTGAGATTACGAGATTAAGGGAAGCATATGGCAGAAGGTAACGAACATTCCGGCAAGTCTTTCGGCGGCCGCAAGTCCTACGGGCATGGCGGTTCCGGTCGTCCGGGCAACCGCGGCGGCAAGGGATTCAAGCCGCGCGGCAAGGGCGGCTTCGGCGGCCGCAAGCCGTACGGCAAGGGCGGTTCCGGTTTCCATAAGGATCGCGACTTCCGTAGGGATGGTGACGGCGAGCGCCGTGGCGGCTATCGCAAGGATTTCCATAAGGACTTCCGCAAGGACGGCGATTTCCGTAAGGATCGCGACTTCCGCAGGGACGGTGACGGCGAGCGCCGCGAGTACCGCAAGGATCGTGACTTCCATAAGGAGGGCGGTTTCCGTAAGGATCGCGACTTCCGTAAGGGTGGCGACGGCGAGCGTCGCGGCGGCTACCGTGGCAATGGCGGCAAGGGCGGCTTCCGCAAGGATCGTGACTTCCATAAGGACGGCGAGCGTCGCGGTGATTTCCATAAGGATCGCGACTTCCATAAGGATCGCGACTTCCGCAGGGACGGTGACGGCGAGCGCCGCGAGTACCGCAAGGACCGTGACTTCCATAAGGAGGGCGGTTTCCGTAAGGATCGCGACTTCCGTAAGGGTGGCGACGGCGAGCGTCGCGGCGGCTACCATGGCAATGGCGGCAAGGGCGGTTACGGCAACAAGGGACCGCGTCGCGATGGCGAGCATGGTGGCAATCCGCGTTATCAGCGCAATGATGATCGTCGTGGCGATCGCCGTGATGACCGTCATGAGGGTCATCGCCAGTTCAACGACGAGGAGAAGCGCGAATACCGCGAGCATAAGCGTACCGAGTATATGAGCCGTCCGCGCCGCAATTCCGACGGCACGATGAGCTTCCCCTCCCAGAATCCATACACGGATCGCCGCCCTGGTGAGCCGAAGATGCCGAGGGGTCTCGAATGGTCCATGCTCTCCAGTGATGAGAGGGAGCGTCTGCGCGGCCTGTCGAAGGAGCATGCGGAGAACATCGGTTTGCATATCCTCGCCGCCTACACGCTGATCGAGGATGACCACGAGCTTGCCATCGAGCATGCCAAGTGGGCCGCCAAGCAGGCGTCCCGCATCGATTTCGCGCGTGAGACGCTGGCTTTCGCCGCCTACCGTACCGGCGACTACAAGCTGGCCCTGCGTGAGTTCCGCACCGCGTATCGTATGAACGGCTTCCCGGATTATCTGCCGTTCATGGCCGATTGCGAGCGTGGCCTGGGCAATCCGAAGAAGGCCATCGAACTGGCGTTGAGCGATGATGCCAAGCTGCTGCGCGGCGAGCCGAAGGCCGAGATGTTCCTCGTGTACGCCGGTGCGCTGAGCGATATCGAGGAGTGGGATAAGGCCATCGCCGTCGTGCATACGTTGGGTCGTTCCAAGGGTCTGAGCGGCGGTTACCGCATGCGTGCCCTGCAGGCCGAGCAGCTGTTCCTGGAGGAAACCGGCCAGAGCGAGAAGGCCGAGGCTCTGGATGGCGTGATCGAGAAGCTGGAGGACCAGTACGCCGATTTCGATATCGACGAGGAATCCGACGACGTGGTGATCGACCACGATCTGGCGGGTCTGACCGACGATACGGAAGTGCTGGAGAAGCTCGGCATCGACCCGTCCGAAGCACAGTTCGCCCCCGAACCGGAAGCGGAGGAGGACGAGACCGAACTGCCTGCCGAAGAGGCAAAGGATGGCGCGGAGTCCGACGAGGAGCCCGCCCAGGAAGCCGAAGAGGCCGGTGAGGCTGAGGAATCCGGCGAGGCTGAAGAGTCCGGCGAGAACGCGGAAACCGGGGAAGCTGATAAGGCTGAGGAATCCGAAGAGGCCGGCGAGGCTGCATCCGAGGAAGCCGAAGAGGCTGAGGAAACCAAGGAATCCGAGGAATCCGAGGAAGCCGAAAAGGCCGAGGAAACCGCATCCGACGAGGAGCCGACCGAAGAGTGAGCAAGACCCGTTTTCTCAAGGGGACAGACCGCACCCTGGCCGAGCAGTACCATCTGGCGCTGCTCGACCTCGACGGCGTCGTCTACCGCGGCAAGAACGCCGTGGACCATGCCGCCGATTCCATCCAGCAGGCCGAACAATCCGGCATGATGATCGAATACACGACGAATAATTCGTCGCGATTCCAGCGCATCGTGGCCGATCAGCTCATCGGCTTCGGCCTCAAGGTCGAACCGTGGCAGGTCATCACCTCGTCCGTGGTCGCCGCACGCATGGTCGCCAAGGCTGTTCCCGCCGGATCGCGCGTGCTGGTGCTGGGCGCCGAGCATCTGCGTGAGGAGGTCGAGCGTGCCGGACTCGTCGTCACCGACGATCCGACCAGCAAGCCGGCCTCCGTCATCCAAGGCTGGTACCCCGACATGACCTGGCAGATGATGGCGAACGTCGCGTTCGCCGTCGAAGCGGGCGCCACGTACTTCGTGACCAACCGCGACCTGACCATCCCGCGCGAACTGGGCATCGCGCCCGGCTGCGGTTCCATGATCCAGGCGGTCATCACCGCCACCGGCGTCGAACCGGTCGCCTCCGCAGGTAAGCCCGAATCGTACATGTACGACGAGGCCCGCGAACTCAACGCCTCCGAAGGTAACGACATGGTGTCCGTGGAGGAGTCCATCGCCGTGGGCGATCGACTCGACACCGACATCGAGGCGGGCAACCGTGGCGGCTACGATTCGCTCGCCGTGCTGACCGGCGTGACGAACCCGCACGAGCTCATGCTCGCCCCGGCGCACCTGCGCCCCACCTTCGTGGCGAAGGACCTGCGCGGACTGAACGAGGCGATGCCGCTACCGACCAGCATCGGCAACGGCTGCTGGGTGTGCGGCAACCTGCGTGCCGCCTACGACAAGGTGGACAACGAGATCCGTGTGGGCGACCCGACCTCCGTCGACGCGCTGCGTGCGGCGATTTGTCTCGCCTGGCAGCTGGCGGACAACGGCACCGACATGAGCACGGTGAAACTGCCCGACTTCACACTGTGACATCCACGCGCCCGCAACCACCCATAGGATGCGGGCGCATGCACGAGAGAAGAAACGCCGCCGCGCGAACCGGAACGCAAGGTTCGCGCGGCGGCGTGTTTTCCGACCGGACACGATAGGTTCATGCGGTCGGAACGATCCGCGGAATAAGGACGATATGAGCGAATACATCGACGGCGACGACCTTGACCTCGACTTCGACGCTGCGGCAACCGGCATGGCAACCGGCATGGCAACCGGCGTGGGCGACGGCTTCGTCGACATGCCCGACCGGCTGGACCTGCTGCTGGTGGAGTCGGGCGTGGTGGGCACGCGCACCAAGGCGCAGAAACTCATCAAAGCCGGCAAAGTGACGGTGAACGGCGTGACGGTGACCAAACCGGCGTATGCCGTGGGGTCGCTGGGCCATGCGCGCATCCGCGTGGACAAGGGCGAGGATTACGTGTCGCGCGGGGCATACAAGCTGGTCGGCGCGTTCGACGCGTTCCGCGAACAGGGGCTCACCGGGCCGGAAGGATTGGAATGCCTCGACATCGGCGCCTCCACCGGCGGATTCTGCGACGTGCTGCTGCGCAGGGGAGCGAAGCGGGTCATCGCCCTGGACGTCGGCCACGGACAGCTGGATCCGCGCATCGCAGACGATCCGCGCATCATCGAAATGAGCGGCGTGAACATCCGCGACGTGTACGTGGACGACCTGCCCTACAGGCCGCACATGATCGTCTCCGACGTGTCGTTCATCTCCCTGACCTACGTGATTCCGGTCATCGCACGCATCGCCGCACCGGGTGCGCAAGTGGTGCTGCTCGTCAAACCGCAGTTCGAGGTCGGGCGTGACGGGCTCGGCAGGAACGGCATCGTGGCAAGCGAGGAACTGCGCCGCAAAGCCTTGGACGATGTCGTGGCATGCGCCAAGCGTGAGGGATTCGACGTCATCGCCACGGCGCCCTCACCCATCGAAGGCACGCACGGCAACGCCGAATGGCTGCTGTACGCATGCACCGGCCAGTGAGCGTACCGGCGTGACGGGCGACCGCACGCCATACGAAGACAGGAAAGGCCGGTCGGGCATGGAACACACCATGCCCGACCGGCCTTTCCTGTCTTCGTACCGGCTTCGACGCTTGAGGGCGAGCGCCCGTCAGTCGGCCAGGAACTTGTCGATCTGGCTCTGCCTGCCGGCGATGATCAGCTCGTCGTTGCGACGCATCACCGTGTCGTTCTCGCCATACTGGAATTCACGGCCCGGCGACTTCACGCCGACCACCACGATGCCGTACTTGTCGTGGATCTCCGCCTCCGCGATCGTCTGCCCGGCGAGACGCTGCGGCGTATGCACCTTCACCACCGTGTGCATACCCTCGATCTCGATGTAATCCAAATAGTTGCCGGACACCAGATGCCCGATGCGCTTGCCGGCGTCGCTTTCCGCGTTGATCACATGGCGGGCGCCGATACGGCGCAGAATACGCGCATGCTGGATGGACACCGACTTCGCCCACAAATCGGTGATGCCCGCATCCAACAGGTTGCCTGCGGCGATCACCGAAGCCTCGATGCTGTCGCCGATCGCCACCACGGCGGTGTCGAACTGCGAGGCGTCGATGCGTTCAATCGCCATCACATCCGTCATATCCGCCTGCACCACCGGAATCTGCGATGACCAACGCGCCACGATCTCCGGATCCTTATCGACGGCGAGCACATCCTGCTCCATCTCGTTCAGCGTGGAGGCCACGGAACTGCCGAATCGTCCCAGTCCCACGACCAGTACGCTCTTGGTGCCCTTCTTACGTGCCATATGTGCTCCTTGGAAAATGAAATGCATGCCCAGTGTACGCCGTTCGCGGCGCGGACCGTACGGGACCGCGTCAGCCGACGATGACATTCTCCTGCGGGTAACGGATCGGCTCGGGCGCCATCGGACGGCTGATGGAATAGGCGATGGTCATGGGGCCGAGCCTGCCGATGATCATCGTGGCCGCGAGAATGAACTGCGACGCCGGATTGCCGGCGCTGACCACGCCCACCGAATAGCCGCCGAGACTGAACGCCGAGCAGGTTTCGAACAGCGCGTCGCCCAGCGAGCAGTCGGTGACGAACATGAGCGCCATCGACACGACCGCGACCAGCGACAGGCAGGATGTGGTGACCGAAATGGCGGTCATCTGGATCCTGCGCGGAATACGCCTGTGGAACACGGTCACGTCACGGTGTCCGGTGAACGCGGCGCCGCAGATCAGGATGATCACCGCGAACGTGGTCACGCGGATGCCGCCGCCCGTGGACGAGGAACCCGCGCCGATGAACATGATGATGCTCATGAAGAACTTGCTTTCGCTGCCCACGCCCGGCACCCAGGAGATGTCGAAACCGGCGGAGCGCGGCATCACGGCCGCGACCATGGCCCTGCGGAACTTCATCGACAGGTCGTCCACGGGGAACAGGTCGGTGTTGTTCCATTCGACGATGAGGAACCACACCAGCGACGTGCCCACCAGGATCGCCGTGGTGATGAGCGTGAGCTTGGT
This sequence comes from Bifidobacterium merycicum DSM 6492, assembly GCF_900129045.1. Taxonomy (GTDB): domain Bacteria; phylum Actinomycetota; class Actinomycetes; order Actinomycetales; family Bifidobacteriaceae; genus Bifidobacterium; species Bifidobacterium merycicum. Next base: position 178,721 of record NZ_FQTX01000002.1, read on the forward strand.
ATGCAGCGACCAATGCTTGGGGCTTTGGCGGCGGCGTGCGCATTGCACCACGTTCAACACCACGGGGAAGCCCAGCGTGCCGATGAACGCGCTGACGAGAATCGGCAGGCCCACGCCCCAGTTGGTCACGTGCAGGCCCGACGTGTCAGGGGTGAAACCGGTGTTGTTGTACGCGGAGACGGCGTAGAAGATCGCCTGCCACAGCGTGCGCCCGGCGTCGTTCTTGTTGACGCGCAGCAGCTCCGGCAGCAGCAGGGTGAACGTGAGCGCCTCGGTGATGGCCGTGATGGTCAACACCACCGTGATGACGCTTTTGACTTCGGAAAGCTTATTGGTGCCGAGCTCGTTGGCGGTGAGCATACGCTGCGACACCCTCAGGCGACGGCTGATGCCCAAGGCCACGATCGAGGCGAAGGTCATGACGCCAAGACCGCCGAGCTGGATGGAGAACAGGATGACGACCTGCCCGAAGAACGACCAGTAGGAGCTCGTGTTGACCACTTGGATGCCGCAAGTGGACAGCGCCGAAACCGCGGTGAAGAACGCGACGGGAAAGCTGGTGATCTCGCCGGTCTGCGTGGCGAACGGCATCAGCAGCAGGACGGTCGCGATCACGATGAGGACTGCGAAATACATCATCGACAGGCGCCCCGGATGCCCGAACAGACGGTCGGTGAGGCTGACGCGGCGAATGCGCTTGGCCGGCGTGCTCCCTCTGACGCCCTTCTTTCGAAGCTTTTTCAGCGTGATCCTGAAACGCCTGCTCGCCTCCACGGGTTCATCAAGGTCACGTGCCACGGAACCCTCCTAACATTGCGCAATACATGATCTTCCGCCGTACGACATTCTAGACCGTGGTCGGCTCAAGCCGTTCACCCGATGGCGGTATGAGACGCGACGGTTCGAACAAACGATTAGGATAATGCATAGTGTGACCGAATACGTCGAATCGCACGGATCATGTACGAAAAACGGGGATGGAGAGCATCGTATGACGAGACGCAACGCCGTGGTCGTGACGCATAGCAGGTTGCGCCAAAGCGGCACGGTGGTCAGTGAGGCCGTCGAACAATTGAGGTCGGCCGGATTCGAGGTCACCATCATCGACAACGTCGACCCGCCCGCATTCGGCACGCCGTCCCCGCGCGTTTCGGACAATACCGAAATCGTCGTTGTGCTCGGCGGCGACGGCACGATCCTGCGCGCGGCCGAACTCGTGCACTGCACCGAAGTGCCGATCCTCGGCGTGAACCTCGGGCATGTGGGCTTCCTCGCCGAATTCGAAAGCTTCCAGATGAGCGAGGCGATCCGACGGGTCGCGGACCATGACTATTCAATCGACGAACGCATGATCGCGCACGTGGACGTGTGGCTGCCCGGCGCCAACGAGCCGATCGAGGATTGGGCGCTCAACGACATCACGCTGGAACGCGAAACCCGCGGCAAAATGGTGGAACTGTCCATCCGCGTGGACGACGTGGAAATGAGCTCCTTCGGCGCGGACGGCGTGATCGTATCCACGCCCACCGGGTCGACCGCCTACGCCTTCTCCGCGGGCGGGCCCATCATCTGGCCGAACGTGAAGGCCCTGCAACTGACCCCGCTGGCCGCGCACGCGCTGTTCGCCCGACCTCTGGTCATCGGCGCCGAATCCACGTTCACGCTCGACATTCTGGACAGCTCCGTATCCGACGGTTGGATCTGCTGTGACGGGCGCAGGCAGCGCTCGCTGCCCAAGGGCACCCGCATCGAAGTCAGGGCGTCGCGCGACATGCTGCGGCTGGCGCGTCTTTCCGGCGTGCCGTTCACCAACCGACTGGTCAGCAAATTCGACCTTCCCGTGGTCGGCTGGCGCGAACAGGCGAACCGGGGCAAGGCGGCCCGCGGCGGGGGTTCGGGATGCAGTATGGACCGTAACGCGCATGGTGCGCATTACGCGTCTGACGGACATGAGACATCTGGTGGGCGTGAGACGTCTGACGGACGTGAGACGCCTGACGGCAACGGGAGCGGCCGCTGATGCTGGAAGAACTCTCCGTACGCAATCTCGGACCGATCCATTCCGCGCAGATCACCCCGGCGGCTGGCTTGACCGCCATCACCGGCGAAACCGGTGCCGGAAAATCCATGCTGCTCTCCGCCATCCGACTCATCTCCGGCGGCACGGCATCCGGTTCGCGCGTCTCCTCCGGCGCGGGCGAAGCCTGGTCGCAGGGCGTGTTCGCCGTTCCTGACGCCGCCGGTGACACCGATAGCGACACGACCGCACCCGCCGTGCCTACCGCACCCACCGCTTCCAACGCGGCCAGCAAGGCCGTGCGATACGCCGAGGACGCCGGCATCACGCCAGAAGACGGCGAATTGTTCCTCTCGCGCGTCGTATCAGCCTCCGGTCGATCCCGCGCCGTACTCGGCGGCAAAACCGTACCCCGTTCGGTACTGGCATCGGTGGCGGGCGAACTCATCACCGTGCACGGCCAGACCGATCAGCTGCGCATCGCATCAGCGGCACGGCAACGCGAATTCCTCGACATGGCCGCCGGTGACGACAAGCAGCTCGCCGCCTACCAGCGCGCATGGGAAGCCCTGGCGGCGATGGACGCGCGCCTGACGAAACTGCGCTCCCAGGAAGCCGCCGCATGCCAGCAGGCCGACTATCTGCGCGAATCCATAGAACGCATCAACCAGATCGACCCGCAGCCGGGCGAAGACAAGGAACTCAAGGACAAGCGCGACCGCATCGAGAACGCCGCGGCGATCACCCAAGGAGTCTCAACGGCCCTGACCGCATTGGACGCTTCACAGGTGAACGTGGATTCGGACGCCGTCTCCGCGGTCGACCTGGTGAACCGCGCGGTGCAGGCGCTGCAAGGCATCCGCGTCGGGGGAGTGTTCGAAGAGCAGGCGGTACGCCTGCAATCCATCGCGGCCGACCTGACCGACGTGGTATTCGCCCTCGCCCAGGAACTGGACGGCGAAGGCGACGTGGAGGACCTCGACCGGATCAACGGGCGCATCCACGACCTCAACGAGCTCATGCGCCGGTGGGGGCCGGAACTGTCCGACGTGATCGCCTGGCGCGACAAGGCCGCATTCGACGTGGAGGATCTCGACGCCTCGCCCGAAAAGGTGGCGCAGCTGGAGTCCGAACGCGAACGCCTGTACCGGGAGGCGCTCGCCGCCGCGGAAACGTTGCATGATGCGCGTGAACAGGCCGCCGGGCAGTTGGGCACGCATGTCAGCGAGGAACTGGAATCGTTGGCGATGAGCGGCGCGTCGCTGCGCATCCGCGTGACGGAACATGAGGGCGATGGGCCCACGGGGCCGCTCGGCCCGCATGGCGGTGACGATATCGAATTCCTGTTCACGCCGTTCCCCGGTTCGCCGGAACTGCCGATGGGCAAAAGCGCGTCCGGCGGCGAGCTGAGCCGACTGATGCTCGCGTTGGAGCTCGTCGCGGCCGAACAGCGCGGGAACGCAGGCGGCATGACGTTCATCTTCGATGAGGTCGACGCCGGCGTGGGCGGCAAGGCCGCCGTGGAATTGGGGCGCCGTCTGGCCAGGCTCGCCGAGGACGCGCAGGTGATCGTCGTGACCCATCTGGCGCAGGTCGCGTCCTGGGCGGATAAGCAGTTCGTGGTCGCCAAAGCCGAAAACCCCGATGACGGCATGGTCGAAACCACCGTCACCGAAGTGACCGGTGAGACACGCATCGGCGAAATCGCCCGCATGCTGTCCGGCAGCGCGACCGAGACATCACTCGACCACGCGCGGGAACTGCTGGAGGAATCCACGCTGTAGGGAATCCGCGCTGGAGGGAAACCGCGATGTAGGGAAATCACGCTGGAGGCGGGCGGAACAACGGGTGGCTGGCCGGTCCCCTGTTCCGGCTCGCCCGACCTGCCCCGCCCGACCTATCTCCCGCCCGACCTATCTCCCGCCCGTCCCACGAACGCACCGGCGCGGTGAACACGCGAACAGTCCAGGCATCCGGCCAATCGGAACAACCGAACGAAGTCGACAACACGATCAGCGAACGAGGTCATCATGAACAAAACCGGCATCAATCGACTAGCAGCCGCCGAACCCACCCCCACACACGCCGGAACCGGCGGAGCCGACGCGTCCGCGCCGTCCGCCCCGTCCACGCCGTCCGTCCCGTCCACGTCGCCCAAGGCCGCCATCTTCGACCTTGACGGCACCCTGCTCGACTCCATGGGCGTGTGGGACCAGATCGACATGGACTTCCTGTCCAGACGCGGGTTCGACGTCCCCGACGACTACGTGCCCACCATCAGCGCCATGCCGTTCCAACAGGTCGCCGCATACACCATCGACCGTTTCGGCTTGGACGAGACGCCCGAAGCGGTGATGGCCGAATGGGACGACATGGCGCACGAAGCGTACGCGACCATGGTCGAAGCCAAACCGGGCGCGGTGGAATACCTCACATACCTGCGCGATGCGGGCGTGAAACTCGCGATCGCGACATCATTGACGCCGTCGCTGCGCGAACCCGCCATGAAACACGTGGGCATCTTCGACTTCTTCAACACGATCGTCTCGGTGGACGACGTGCACGGTGTCGGCAAGGACAAGCCGGACGTGTACCTGCTCGCGGCATCCCGTCTCGGCGCCGAGACGAGCGAATGCGTGGTGTTCGAGGACATTCTGGAAGGCATCCGCTCCGCGAAATCCGTGGGTATGTGGGCGTGGGCCATGCACGACGACTCCTCGGACGGGCAGTGGGACGCCATATGCGCTCTGGCGGACGGCGTGATGTTCGACTTCCACGACGCGCCGCGCCTGTGGCCGGAGGCATAGGCGGGGCGGTCGGTTGACGGTCGGCTGGTCGGTCGGTGCGTATTGCCATAATGAGGCGCTGTAATTGCAGGGGAACCTGTCCGACCTTGCACGGCTTCGCATACGTGCGTCGCGCGGCGCTCGCGGACGGGTTGAGAAAGGCATACGCCTGACCCTTAGAACCTGATGGTTAATACCAGCGTAGGGAGGCAAGCCCATGGCGACCATGGCTTCTGACAACATCATCGACAATCCGTCCGATTCCGCGTTCGATCCCGCATTCGACCCCGCCAAGGGCATCCGACTCGACAATCTTCCGCCGTTCGCCCGCCGACTGCGCGACGCCGCCGACATGGTCTGGGAGGACGGCTACAACCAGCCGTTCCTGCGCGAACTCGGCCAAGGCACGCTCAAGCAGGAGCGTTTCGCCTTCTACCTGCTGCAGGACTATCGTTACCTTGCCGACTACGCCAAAGTGCACGCGCTGGCGCTCACCAAAACCAATGATCCCGAAGTCATGCGCTTCATGGTCAATGTGCAGAACGCCATCTTCAACGTGGAGTCCTCCGTGCACCGCAAGTACATGGCCGGTTACGGCGTGAGCGAGGAGGAGATGAACAACGTGCGCCAGTCCGCGTTCGCGCGCGCCTACACCTCCGACATCCTCGCCATCGCATACGGCGGCGACCTGCTTGACATCCTCGTGGCGGTGCTGCCCTGCGCATGGGTGTATGCGGATTATGGGCAGCGGCTCGCCAAGGAATTCGCCGACACGCTCGACTCCAACCCGTACCAGAGCTGGGTCGACATGTACAAGACGGAGGAGTTCTGGCAGAGCTCCGTGTGGCTGATCGAACACATCGAACGCATGGTGCAGGGCCTGGGTGAGGAGCGCCTGAACGAGCTTGAGGAGATCTTCTACAACGGCGTGCAGAACGAATACATGTTCTGGGCGAGCGCCTACGATATGCAGTATTCCTGGAAACCCCAGTGGGATGGCCGGCGCTGAAAGCCGTTCTGTTTGATGCGGTTTGCGGCTTGATGTGGCCTGATGCGGCTTGATGTCGTTCGGCGTGGTTTGGCGTGATTCGGTTCGTCCCGATTAGTTCGATCCGGTTCGATTGGTTCCGTCCCGCTTCGGTCCGGCCCGACTTGAAGGAGCGCAATATGACGGATATGCGGGACACGCCGACCCGGCGTAACCATGAACGGACCGTGGCGGGCGAACGCCGCAGGATGCGCCGGGCCGACAGGGAAGTGACGGACGCCAGCGCCATCGCGGGCATCGTCGCGGCATGCCGCATCGTGCGTGTGTCGTACGTCGACGTCGAAGGCCTGACCATCGTGCCGATGAATTTCGGATACAAATTCGAAAACGACGGCACGCTGACTCTGTACCTGCATTCCGCGCCGGTCGGGCGCAAGCTCGATGCCATCCGCGCCGCAAGCAACGCGCTCGCGGTGGCATTCGAGATGGAAACGGATTGCGCGGTCGTCGAGGGACGCACCCCGTGCAATTGGAGCGAGGCATTCAAATCGGTCATCGGCAACGGCACGGCGAGTATCGTGACCGATCTGGCCGAGGCGCGGCATGGGCTGCAACTGCTGATGGCGCATCAGGCCGGCGCGGATCATGTCGAATTCACCGATCGACAGGTGGGCAGCGTGACCGTGTGGAAAATCGAAGCCGATCGCCTTACCGCCAAAATCCACGACATGCCCGCCCCGCATCATCCCTGACCATCCTTCCATCGCAGTTCGGCATGCCTGCTGGCAGGTTGGCGCCTGTTAATCGGTGCCGGGAGAGGCTAGCACGGAGCCGACTGAGGCCGGAGCAGGTTTAAGGAGGCGTCTGAACGGCTGACTTGTGCTAACTCGCTTATATATGGCAGATTCCCGGGTCGGGAAATACTAAGTGGCTTATATATGGCATGTCTGCTGCGATATGCCAAGTACAAGCGTTGCAATTCCATGGCTTGTACTTGGTATATCGCGATTTGGGTGCCATATATAAGTCACTTAGCAAAAATCAACCCTTCAAATCTGCCATATATAAGCCGGATAGGTGGTTCCACGGAGGTTTTCGTCCCGCCTGCATGCATGAACTTCCATTTCCACCGCGAATTTAGGGGAATAAGCAAGCCCTCGTTCCCTTTCATGCAAAATTGGGCTTATTCTGTCCGATTCCGTGGATGGGTGGAGGGGATTGAGCCAGGAGGGGAGGAAACATTAGGGAAGGAAACGGGAGAGACGTCGGGTCAGAAGCATAGGCGCATCTGATGCCAGACGACATTGCCGTGGGTGGACTCGGATACGCCTTCATCCTGATATCCGAAGCGGGCGTAGAAGCCGATGAGCCGATCCTTGCAGGTCAACACCAGTCCGGCACGTCCGGCGGCACGCGCATCGTCGATCACGCGCCGCATCAGCGTGCTCGCATAACCGTGATGCCGGTATGCGGGCGCGGTATCCACGCCGAAGATCATCTGCCACGCACCGTCCGGCTCATGCAGGCCGGCATCGTCATACATGGCGTCTGTCAGATCGGGGGAGTCGGTCACGAATCCGTTGATGAACGCGACCAGACGCCCGTCATGGGTACGGTCGGCGGCATCGGCGGAACCACAATCGGTTACATCGGTCGCATTAGCGGCATCGGCGGGAATGACGTCACCGTTCCGCCCATCATCGATCATCAGCCAGAAGCAGTCCGGATACACCGCGAGACGGTTGCGCAGCGCGTCGGCGCCCGCGGCTTCCGCGGCGGGGAAACATGCGGCCTCGACCGTTGCAATGGCGGTCAGATCATTCATCGTGGCATGTCGAATCAACATGATGCGCTCCTCATCGTTATGGTTTTGGTCATTCCGGCATTCCGTCCCGCCCGCGGTCAGCCGCGCTTGGAACCCTGCCTGCTGATGCCGCCCTTGTGGCCGGTCGCCTTGAACGGCATCGCCGATCCGACGCGCCCGCGAACCTGCGGGAACCCGCTTGCGCCGCCACGTTTCCTAAGTAAATCCGCCACCACCGGATTGAGATTGGTCGGATTCGCTGGGTTGCCTGATGTTCGTGTCTTCTTCCTCGTCATGGGGAACGATGGTACCCACCGATCCGGAGTCGCGCCGTCATCCGTCCGCTCAGCAAACTCCGCAGATTTCGCAAATTCCGCAGAACCCGCAGAACAGAACCCGCAAATTCCGCAGAACCTACCGCCGCCCGTGAATCATATGCGCGAACCACAGGTAAATCACCCACGCGATCGGAACCACCACCATGAACACGGGGTAGAACCATGCGATCGGCAGATGGCCGTAGCACACGCCCGCCAGCACCGGTCCCAGCGCCATACCCAAATCGATGCCCATATAGTAGGTGCTGTTCGCCAGTCCGCTGCGCTCGCGCCCCGCGATCACCACGGCCTGCGCCTGCGTCACCGAGCTCATCAGACCGTAGCTTCCCGCCATGCCGATGCCGGCGCCGAGCAGATACCAGTCGTTCGTCATGCCGCCGAGGAACGCCAGGCATGCCAACATCGCGATTGAGGCCACGATCAGCCAGAAGCGGAATCCCTTGCTGTCGAACAGGTCCTTGAGTGTGAGTCGCATGATGAGCAGCGCCACCGCGTAGAACACAAAGAACAGGTCGGATGACGCCGCGAGGTGCCGCGCGCCGATGTAATCGACAAGGAACGACTGATTCGCGTAGTAGGGGATGGCGAACATCATGAACACGATGACAAGCGGAATCGCGCGCGGCTCCACCAGATTCCGCAAGCGCAGACGGTGCCGCATGTGCTTGCCGATCGGACGATGCGTGCCGGAGTCGCCGTGGGCGCTTTTCCGCGCCGGTTTGCCGCCGTTGCGCACCAGCAACACGACGATCAGCGTGCAGATGTTCATCGCCAGCGACGACACGAAGGTCAGATGGTAGCCGATCAGTTGGTGCAGACGGATGCCGAGCGCCGGTCCGACGGCGATGGCCAGTGCGTTCACGATGCCGTACAGGCCCATGCCCGCGCCCATATGCCGGATCGGCAGCAGCAGTGACACCCATGTCGCCAGACATACCGAACCGCAGGCGAATCCGAGACCGTTGACCACGCGCGCCGCGATGAGCATGCCGGTGGAGTTCGCGAGACAGTACATGATGCCGGCCGTGATGTACAGCAGCGTGCCGGTCGCCACGAGCAGACGCTTGCTCACCAGATCCGACAGGTTGCCTGCGATGGGGCGGCAAAACAGCGATACGAAGCTCATCACACCGGCGATTGCGCCCATCATCATGCCGGTGGCGCCGAGGGATTCCCCATAGCCCGCCACGATCGGCGTGACGATCATGTTGCTTGACATGAAGAAGAAGGTGGCCAGCATGACCAGCGCCACATCGCGGGTGATGAGCCGGTCCTTCGGTGCTTTGCCGGTGCCGTTTCCAAGTGTGCTGGTGCTGCTGCTGTTGCCGTCGATGTCGATGTGTGTTCCGCGTTCGTCGGTGCCGTCGGTCATGGTGCCGTTCAAGGGTTTCATCATACTGCTTTCGCCTCCGCGTTCCGTATAGTAGCGGACGAAAACGGCGAAACCGCATGTGATGTTACGGGGAGATGAATTTTCGGCGATGCGTATCGCGCTCGGCGAAACGGGAGACGAAGCGGTAGGGAACCGGTCAGCGAAACGGTAGGGAGGACGGCCGGGAAACCAGTCGGCGAACCGGTCGGAAAGACGGGACAGCGGGAAGACGGGACAGCGGGAAGACGGGACAGCGGGAAGACGGGACAGCGGGAAGACGGGACAGCGGGAAGACGGGACAGCGGGAAGACGGGACAGCGGGAAGACGGGACAGCGGGAAGACGGGACAGCGGGAAGACCCCCGGCCGCGTCATGGCTGCGAGCGCCATGTGTGATGCGATCGGGGGTCTTCGATTCTGCAGATTTTGGGGATGCAGGTTTTGTAGAACCTGCGGGTTTCCGGCTTTCCGCCGTTCGCTCGTCGGAAAGCCGGAAAGCCGGAAAGCCGGTCGAAATGACCGGAAGTACGGTCACGGAAGTGTGGTCACAGCGCCTTGGCCGCATTCTCCACGAAGCCGGACATGCCGTCGACCTCCACCACGTTGCTGAAGCGCACGTCGGCGTGCTCCAGTCCACGCAGGGCGGCTGGGGCGGTGGTGCCGGTGGCCTCGGCGAGCACGTCCATGCATGCGAAGTCGGTGCCGGTGGCGTCGAGGCCCAGGGACTCATTCACCACGCGCGGGAACTTGTACGGGCTGGCGGTGGCGAGCAGCACGCGCGGGGTCAGCGGGTCGCGCGGCATCTGCTGCATGACGAAGTAGCCGCATGCGGTGTGCGGGTCGATCACGTAATGGTTCTTGTTCCAGCAGTCGGCGATCATCTCGCGCACCTGGTTCTCGTCGGCCCAGCCGGTGCCGAAGATCTGGCGGATCTTGGCGAGCAGGCTGCCCGGAACCTCGTACGCGCCCCACTGCTTGAGGTCGTTCATGAGCATGGAGATGAGTCGCGCGTCCTTGTCGGACAGGTAGTACAGCATGCGTTCCAGGTTGGAGGAGACGAGGATGTCCATCGACGGGCTGATGGTCTGGAAGAACGGGCGCTGGCGGTTGTAGGTGCCGGTGGTCAGGAAGTCGAACAGTACGTTGTTCTTGTCGGAGGCGACGATCAGGTGCTTGACGGGCAGGCCGAGCAGTTTGGCGTAGTAGCCGGCGAGGATGTCGCCGAAGTTGCCGGTCGGCACGACGAATTCGACTTCGTCGCCCACGTTGATGACCTGCTTTTCGAGCAACTGCGCGTAGGCGGAGAAGTAGTAGACGACCTGCGGCACCAGACGACCCACGTTGATGGAGTTCGCGGAGGACAGCACCACGTGCGCGTCGCCGGCGAGTCGTTCGGCGAGTTCCTTGTCGCCGAAGATGCGCTTGACAGCGGACTGGGCGTCGTCGAAGTTGCCCTTGACCGCGCACACGTTCACGTTGGAGCCGGCCTGGGTGGTCATCTGCAGTTCCTGCACCTGGCTGACCTTGCCTTCCGGGTAGAAGACGGTGATGCCGGTGCCTGCCGCGTCCGCGAAGCCGGCGAGTGCGGCCTTGCCGGTGTCGCCGGAGGTGGCGGTGACGATCATGATCTTCTCGTCCGGGTCGCCGTCGGCGGGGGTGGTGCGGGCCATGAAGCGGGGGAGGATCTGGAGGGCGACGTCCTTGAATGCGGAGGTCGGGCCGTTGAAGAGTTCCATGACGAAGTCGTCGCCGAGCGGCTTGACGGGGGTGATCTTCTCGTCGAGCCACTGGTCGCCGTATGCTTCGGCGATGCACTGCGCGAGTTCCTTGTCGGTGAAGTCGGGCAGCAGTGCGCCGAGCACGCGCTGGGCGATGGCCTGATAGGACATGCCGGCGAGGTTGTCGATGGCGACCTTGATTTCGCCGAGCTGGTCGGAGACGAACAGACCGCCGTCGTCGGCGAGTCCGAGGCGAATGGCCTGCTTGGAGGTGAGTGAATCGGTGGTGTTTCGCGTGGAATGGAACGTGGTCACAATAATCCTTACGGTTAAGAATCTTTGACGTTGAGGTTCAACAGGCGTTAGTTTACCGGCAACCGTAGGCAGTGGGCGGGCGGTGTCCATTTCCATAGGGGCGCCGTGGGGGCGGCGGCTGCCGTGTTCCTGCGTGTGTTTCCGTGTAGGTTCCTTCGTGTGTTCCCGCACTCGTCGCGGGCGCTTCCGCGGTCCGTTTCGTGGATGCGCCCCGCAAGCGGCCGGCGGGTACCCCGCGTTCCGTCCGTATCAGCACCGGCCTCGGTCGTGGATCCATCCCCGTGTGTCACCCCGTGGTTTTGACGCGGCTTCGGTTTTGCGGGCGGTATGGGGTAGGCTGGGGCGCATGGAATTCCAAGAGATTTTCGAACGGGTGTGCGCCCGTGCCGACGCCGCGGCCAAGGCGCAGTCCGTTCTCGCCCGCGCCACCACCGACACGAAGAACGCGCTGCTGTTCGCCATCGCTGACGCGCTTGACGCCAATGCCGGCGTCATCGCCGAAGCCAACGCCGTCGATATGCGCAGGTCGCGCGAAGGCGGCATGGACGAGGGTAAGCTCGACAGGCTGAAATTCGATGAGGAGCGTGTGCGTGCCGCCGCCGACGGCGTACGCCATGTCGCCTCCCTGCCCGATCCGGTCGGTGAGATCGTGCGCGGCTATTCGCTGCCCAACGGCATGCGATTGACGCAGACGCGCGTGCCGATCGGCGTGATCGGCATGATCTACGAGGCGCGTCCGAACGTCACGGTGGATGTGGCGAGCCTGTGCCTGAAGTCAGGCAATGCGGCCATGCTGCGTGGCGGTCATGCCGCCGAACGCACCAATGCCGCCACGCTCGACGTGATCGGCGGGGCGTTGCGTGCGCAGGGGTTCGATGGCGCGCTGGTGCAGTCCGTCGACGATTTCGGACGTGACGGCGCGACGGCCATGATGCAGGCGCGTGGGCACGTCGACCTGCTGGTGCCCCGCGGCGGTCGCGGCCTGATCCAGGCGGTCGTCGCCAACTCGAAGGTGCCGGTCATCGAAACGGGAGCGGGCAACGTGCACATCTACATGGATCGCGCGGGCGACCCGGCCAAGGCCATCCCGATCATCATCAACGCCAAGACGCAGCGCATCGGTGTGTGCAACGCCGCCGAGAAGCTGATCGTGCACCGCGATGTCGCCGGGGAGTTCCTGCCGCTCGCCGCCAAGGCGCTGATGGACGCCGGCGTGGAATTACATGCGGACGAACGCGCCTACGCGATCATCGACGCCATGCCCGGGCACGACCCGCAGCTGCTCGTGCACGCCACCGATGAGGATTGGGACACCGAATACCTCGCCTTGACCATGGGCGTCAAGGTCGTCGATTCACTTGACGAGGCGATCGGGCACATCAACAGGCATTCCACGGGCCATACCGAGTCGATCATCTCCGAGGATTACGCGGCCATCGAGGAGTTCACCGCACGCGTCGACTCCGCGGTGGTGATGGTGAACGCCTCCACGCGCTTCACCGACGGCGGCGTCTTCGGTTTCGGCGCCGAGCTCGGCATCTCCACGCAGAAGATGCATGCGAGGGGACCGATGGGATTGACCGAAATGACCACCACGAAATGGATCGGATACGGACAAGGACAGGTACGCGCATGAGCGAAGCGAATGAAGCGAACATGAGGAACGGTGCCGATGCCGGTGAGGACGGCGGGCAGATGGGTGCGAAGCCCAGCGTCGCGGCCGGCCTGCCGAACGACGGCATGAGCACGCCGGTCGAGGAGCTGCGCCCCGACATGAACTTCAACAACCCCCGGTGCGTCATGAAGATCGCGTCGGAACGCCTGAGCATCGTCCGGTACGTGTTCCTGGTGCAGATCGAGGACGGCATCGCCACCGCCCCGCAGCGGGCCTCGCTCGAATACGCCGACGCAGTGCTCATCGGCTGGCCCGAGGAGGACGGCGAGGGCGTGGTCGACGTGGACGACGAACAGTTCGAAACGGTGCGCCGTCACATGGAACTCATGGAGGAGTACATCGCCAAGTTCACCGCGTTCGAACGTGCGGGCGACGTGGATGACATGACCGACACGCTGATCCGCATCACCGAGCATGTGGCCGAGGTACGCCGCCTGTACCAGCCTGACTTCCCGCTGCCCACGTTCGCGGAGATCCGTCGTGTGGTGCAGGACGAATGGGATGAGGACATGGGCAAGATCGACCCGAAGGACGGCAGTCCGACCGCCGAGGAGATCGAACGCGAGCGTGACGATCAGGATCGTGAGGCGCAGCAGGGGGAGCGTGCATGACGATGGCACCTGACGAGCGCCGTATGGCCGACCTGTCGGATGGCCCGGTCGCCGGCAAGCCCGCCGTTTCCGTGGTCACGTCGGGCAATGCGTGGCGTTCCGCGCGTGGCAATTGGCATGTGCGCCCGCGTATCGGCATCATGGGCGGCACGTTCGATCCGATTCATAACGGGCATTTGGTGGCCGCATCCGAGGTGGCGTGGGTGTACGACCTCGACGAGGTGGTGTTCGTGCCGACGGGCCGCCCGGTGTTCAAGCTGGACAAGCATGTGACGAACGCAGAGGACCGGTATCTGATGACGGTGATCGCCACGGCATCGAATCCGAAGTTCACGGTGTCGCGTGTGGATATCGACCGTCCGGGCATCACGTACACGGTTGATACGTTGCGTGATCTGCGGGCGCAGCATCCGGATGCGGAACTGTTCTTCATCACCGGCGCGGATGCGGTGGCGGAGATCATGCAGTGGAAGGATGCCGATCGCATGTGGAATCTGGCGCATTTCGTGGCGGTCACGCGGCCGGGGTATTCCTCGCCCGAGGGTGTGAAGCTGCCGGAGGGCAAGGTCGATACGTTGGAGATTCCGGCGTTGGCGATCAGTTCGACGGATGTGCGTCGCCGCGTGAAGGCCGGCGAGCCGGTGTGGTATCTGGTGCCGGATGGCGTGGTGCAGTACATCAGCAAGCATGGCCTGTACCGCGGGTAGCGGTTTTCGGTTGTGAGACGTTGACGGCCGGTCGTCCCGTGTTGGGGCGGCCGGCCGTCATTCGTGTGATGCGCGGGCGTGTTCTCCGTTGTTCTCCGTGGCTGGTCGTGTGCCGTGCGGCGTGTATTGCGTGCGTCCGTGCGGCTCAGCCGGCGAGGCCCATCTGGTATTTGAGCGTGAGGACGCGTTCCGCGCTGCGCGTCACCTTGGCCGCGAACGCCTCGTCGGAGGCGGCCTTGGCGTTCAGCCCGTCGAGGATCGGCATGACGTAGTCGGGTGCGCCGATGCAGGCGAGGTCGCCGCCGGCCTCGACCAGCCTCACACCCAATTCGCTTGGCTGGAAGCCGCCCAATGCCGCCGCGGAGAGCGAGTCGGACGTCACCACGCCCTGATAGCCCTGCCTGGCCCGCAGGTAGCCGTCGATGATCGTCGGGGAGAATGCGGCCGGGGTGCTCGGGTCGATGGCCTGATAGGTGGCCAATGCCATCATCACCATGCCCGGTTGCGCGTCGGTGATGACCGTGCCGAACGCGTTGATGGTGTCGCCGTCGAGCATGGTGGTGGTGTCGAGGATGCCGTCCGCGGTGAAGTCGGTGTTGCCGGTCACGGAACCGAGGCCGGGATAGTGTTTGATGGAGGTTTGCACGCCGGCGTCGCGCATGCCTTGGATGAAGGCGGTGGCGTGCGAGGCGTTGCCCGCCGCGTCGAGGCCGAAGTCACGGTCCAGTGCGCCGATCGGGGCGTTCGATGCGCGGGGCACGGTGACGGTGTCGACCACGGGGGCGAGGTCGACGTTGATGCCGGCCTGGGCGAGTTGCCCACCCCATACGGCCGCGGATTGGCGCAGCTGGTCGGCGCCCATCCCCCCCTGCTGGGTGGCGCTGGGCATGGTGGAGAACCCGGCTCCCGTGAGATGCTGCACCTGGCCGCCTTCCTGATCGGTGGTCATGAGGAGCTTGTTGTTCGCGGGCGCATACGATTGCAGCGCGTCGGTGGCCTGCCGCACGCCCGCGGTGCCGTTGGTCCAGTTGCCGATGATGAGCACCGATCCCACATGCCGGTTGCGGATCGCGTCCTCAAGACTGGAGGGGTCCGTGCCGGCGGAAAGCGAGGCCATGACGAGCTGGCCGACGCGTTCCTCCATGCTCATCGCGGCGACGGCGCGGCGCACCCTGCTGGCGGGCGTCATGTCGGGTGCCGGGGCCGAGGATTTGGACAGGTCTCCGGCAAGGGTGGTCGTCCTGGATCTTGTGCCCGAAGCGGGGATGCCTCCGGAACCGTTGGTATCCCGTATTCTCATCCACAGCATTCCCAATCCTGCCAGCGTGGCGATCATCGCGATGACGGCGATGACAGCGACGGCGCGCAATATGCGCTCCCTCCTGCGGCTGCGTGCGGTGGAGATGATGGTCATGGGTGCTCCTGCCCTTCGTTCCTTCTCCTTCGAGGATACCCATGAGGAGGATACCCATGAGGAGGATACCCGTGAGGAGGATACCCGTGAGGGGAATGGCCATGGGAACGGCGGGGAAGGGGCGGCCTGCCAGGTCGGCGGCTTCGCGCACGGCGGAAATTCAGTCCCCAGCGAACAACGGTCGCACTCGGCACCTATCTGTACTCTTGGTGGCATGTCCTTCTTTGATATGTTCGGCATGTTCGATCCGGATTTCGATCCGCGCAATCCGAACCGTGGCCGCAAGAATCCCGACGATGACCCGATCGTCGTCAACATCGAAACGGACGGCGACGACGCCGGCTCAGGCGCGTCCCCCCGTCCCAACACCCCCCGCCCCGGCGCCGGAAGGCCCGGTGCGCCGCGCATCACGCGCAAGCCGTCGCAGTCGACCGGCCGCGGCACGAAGATCCTCATCGGCGTGATGCTCGCGCTCGCCATCATCGTGGGCCTGTTCTTCGGGCTCTCGCAGTTCATCACCGACCTCATGTGGTACGGCCAGCTCGGCTTCCAGTCGGTCGTGTGGACGCAGCTCGGCGTGAAGGTCGGCCTGTGGGCCGCGTACGCGCTGGTGACCGCCGTCGTGGGCTTTATCGCTGCATGGCTCGCGATCCGCGCCCGCCCCGCCGCGGCGGACGGCTCCAGCATCCGCGTGAACGACAATGTGGTCGAGATCAAGCAATCGGTCAGCTCCAAGCACGCCCGCCGCGTGGCCGTGGCGGTCTCCGCCGTGGTCGGCGTGGTGTTCGGCGCCCGCTTCAACCTCGACTGGTCCCAGGTCCTGCTCATGTTCAACGCCCAGCCCTTCGGCGTCAAGGACCCGCAGTTCGGCATCGACAACGGCTTCTACGTGTTCATCCTGCCCGGCCTGAAACTCATGGCCTCCGCATTGTCCACCCTGCTGCTCGTCGGTCTGGTGTTCTCCGTCGCGACCCATGGGATGATGGGCGGCATCCGCATCACCATGCCGGTGAACGGCCGCGGTCTGTTCGCCATCACCAAACGCGCCCGCAGGCAGATCGCCATCTGGCTGATGCTCAACATGTTCGGCTGGGCCGCGCAGATCGCGCTCGGCGTGTTCTCCACCCTCACCGCCGAAGGCTCGCGCATCACCGGCGCGACCTACACCACCGTCAACGCCACCATCCCCGTCACGTTCATCATGGCCGTGCTGATCGCCGTGCTCGGCGTGGTGCTGGGCGTATGGCTCATGCGCTCGCACGCCCTTGAGGGCAGCGCCCCGATCGGCGTGCGCGCCTCCACCGCGTTGAAGGCGTGGCGCACGCCGCTGATCGCCATCGCCGTCACCGTCATCGTCTCCATGGTGCTGACCATCGCATGGCCGGCCCTGCTGCAGCGTTTCCGCGTGAACCCGAACGCCCAGGAGATGGAATCCACGTACATCCAGCGCAACATCGACGCCACCCGCGCCGCCTACGGCCTGGGCAAGCTCAAGACCGAGCAGTACAAGGCCACCACCACGGGCAAGCAGGGAGCATTGCGCTCGGAAAGCGAAAGCACCGCGCAGATCCGACTGCTCGACCCGCAGGTCGTGTCCCCGACCTTCAAGCAGCTGCAGCAGTCCAAGCAGTACTACACGTTCGCCGACTCGCTCACCGTCGACAAATACAACATCGATGGCACCAGCCAGGACACGGTGATCGCGGCCCGCGAGCTCAACCTCGACGGCAACGACAACCGCAACTGGGTGAACGACCACACCGTGTACACGCACGGCTACGGCGTCGTGGCGGCCTACGGCAGCCAGGTGACGTCGGACGGCCAGCCGCGCTTCTTCGAATCCGGCATCCCCACCCAGGGCAAGCTCACCGAATCAGAACATTATGAGCCGCGCATCTACTTCTCGCCGAACATGAGTGAATACTCCATCGTCGGCGCCCCGGAAGGCACCGACTCCTGGGAGTTCGACTATCCGACCGGTTCCCAGGGCGCGAGCACCACGTTCAAGGGCAACGGCGGCCCCTCCGTGGGCAACCTGTTCTCCAGGCTGCTGTACGCGATCCGTTTCGGCTCCGACCAGATCCTGTTCTCCGACCGCGTGACCTCCCAGTCCCAGATCCTCTACGACCGTTCGCCGCGCGAACGTGTCGCCAAGGTTGCGCCCTATCTCACGTTGGACGGGCGCGTGTACCCGGCCGTGGTGGATGGCCGCGTCAAGTGGATCGTGGACGGCTACACCACCTCCGACGCCTACCCGTACTCGCAGATGGCCGAACTCGGCTCCGCCACCCAGGATTCCACCACCGTGACCTCCAGCACGGTCAAGGGACTGGGCACGCAGAAGGCGAACTACATCCGCAACTCCGTCAAGGCGACCGTCGACGCGTATGACGGTTCCGTCGACCTGTACGTGTGGGACAACACGGACCCGGTGATCAAGGCGTGGGAGAAGATCTTCCCCGGCCAGTACCACCAGCTGTCCGAGATCTCCGGCGACCTGATGAGCCACCTGCGCTACCCGGAGAGCCTGTTCAAGGTGCAGCGCGAACTGCTCGCCCAATATCATGTGACCTCCGCCAGCCAGTACTATTCGGGCGAGGATTTCTGGCAGACGCCGGTCGACCCGACCGAATCGAAGCAGGCACAGTCCGAGGACATCCTGCAGCCGCCCTACTACCTGACCCTGCAGACGGGCGGCACGAAGGAGCCGGTGTTCTCGCTGACCTCCTCGTACATCCCCGCGGGCACGTCCACGCGTGAGATCCTCACCGGCTTCCTGTCGGTGGATTCCGACGCCGGTTCGACGGCGGGCAAGATCGGCCCGAACTACGGCACCATACGATTGCAGGAGCTGCCGAAGGATTCGAACGTGCCGGGCCCCGGCCAGGCGCAGAACAACTTCAACGCCGACGCCGACGTCTCCAAGGAGCTCAACCTGCTGCAATCCGGTTCCACCAACGTGGTGCGCGGCAACCTGTTGACCCTGCCTCTGGGCGGCGGTCTGGTGTACGTGCAGCCGGTGTACGTGAAATCCTCCGGCGCCACGTCGTTCCCGCTGCTCAAGAAGGTGCTCGTCGCGTTCGGCGATCAGGTCGGGTTCGCCGACACGCTGGACGAGGCGCTCGACCAGGTGTTCGGCGGCGATTCCGGCGCGAACGCCGGTGACGCCGATCACGCTTCGGGCAACACGCAGGCCAAGACCGACTCGTCCGGCACATCCGGCAAGGACGCCACGGACTCGTCCGGCGGTACCGGCACGTCCGGCAAGTCGGATTCCGGTTCGATGTCGGGCGCGCAGCGCAGTCCGGAACTGCAGCAGGCGCTCAACGACGCGTCCAAGGCCATGCAGGACGGCCAGACCGCCATGAAGAACGGCGACTGGTCCGCATACGGCGACGCGCAGAAGAAGCTGCAGGACGCGCTGAACAAGGCCGTCGAACTGAGCAAGTGACGCGCGGCCTACAAGCCGGGAACGGCTGATAGCAAGGGCCGGGGCGGGGCGATTTCACCGATAGGGTGAGACGTTTCCGCCCCGGCCCTTCCACATGCGCGACAATGATGACGGTTCGGGGCCGGAACGGCGGGGCAGACGGATCGGCTGGCCGAACAAGGCGTACGGAACCAACGAGAGGAAACGAGGAAACGGCATGGCATACACGTACAGACCCGCCACGGAGGCGGACGTCCAGGCGCTCACCGACATCTACAACGCGGCGGTGATCGAAGGCGGATCATCCGCCGACACCACACCGCGCACCGTCGAACAGCGGCGCGCATGGCTCGAATCCCACCGGGAGCCGTACGCGGTGTTCGTCACCGAAGCGGACGGCGACGACGGAAACCGCGAGGTCGTCGGCTTCAGCGCACTGTCCGTGTTCTACGACAGGGCCGGCTACGACGGCGTCACCGACCTGGCCTACTACATCGCACCCGGATGGCGCGGCAGGGGAGTGGGCACGTTCACGCTCTCGTCGCTGCTCGACGAGGCGCGCCAACGCCACATGCGCAAGGCATGCGGCATCATCTTCGCCGACAACGCCGGATCCATCGCCCTGATGCGCCGCTTCGGATTCACCCAGTTCGGCCTGATGCCGGCCGCGGCCACCGACTCCACCGGCACCATGCGCGACATGAGCTACTGGTACCTCGACCTGTAGGCGCGTCGCGCTCGGCGGTACAATAAGGCATTTGGAAAGACGCCGGCCGGCATGGGCACCATGCACGCCCGGCGCAAGGCGCGGCACACCCGGCGAGACGCCGGGCACGCCGCCGCGCATACGAAGACCACGCATACAAGACAAGACACAAGACAACGGCAAAGGTGGGAACATGGCGTCCGATTTCTGGCTGATCGCAGGTCTGGGCAACCCCGGCGGCAAATACGAAGGCACCCGTCACAACATGGGATTCATGACGGCCGATGCGCTGGCCGAACGCTGGTCGGTCAACCTCTCCGACCATAAGGGGCTCGCGCTGCTCGGCAAGGGCATGATGAACCTCGACGGGCGCAACCAGAAGTTCTTCCTCGCCAAGCCGCTCACCTACATGAACGAATCGGGCAACGCCGTCGCCTCGATCTGCTCCTACTACCAGATCGAACCCGACCATGTCATCGTCATCCACGACGACATGGACCTCGACTTCGGCCGCATCAAGGTCAAAGCCGGCGGCTCCGCCGGAGGCCACAACGGCATCAAATCCATCGACCGCTCGCTCGGCACCCCGAAATACTCCCGCGTGCGCATGGGCGTGGGTCATGCCAAGCGCGGCGCCAACGCGCACGACAACACCGTGAACTGGGTTCTGGGCGGATTCGGCCCCGACCAGCGCAAGCAACTGCCCGACTTCCTCGCCGACGGCGCCGACGCCGCCGAGGAGATCATCTTCCACGGACTCGCCAAAACCCAGGAGAAGTTCAATGGCCGCTGACGCGCACGCGCAGCCGGGAAGCAGGCCAGCCGACCCGATGCATGCCAGCCTGGCCGGACTGCTGGAAAGCCTCAGAGACGACGAAACCTTCGCCAAGATCGCGAACGGCGAAGCTGAACCCGCATCCGACGACATCGACGTCTCGCTCATCGTCGGTGCACCCGCAGGCATCCGACCCGCGCTCGCATCCGCCATCGCCACGAACCGCAACGTCCGCCAAGTCGTCTACGTCGTATCCTCCAGCCGTGAAGCCGAGGAAACCGTCGACGCGCTACGCTCCTGGTACGCGGGCGACTCCGTCGACATCGCCCAGCTCGAAGCTTGGGAGACCCTGCCGCACGAACGTCTCAGCCCCCGCGCCGACACCGTCGCGAACCGCATGGCCGTATTCCGCAGACTCAAGCACCCCGAACCCGGCAGCCCCATGTTCGGCCCGATCCGCATCCTCGTAATGCCCGTGCGCTCGCTGATCCAGCCCGTGGTGGCCGGGCTCGGCGAAGTGGAGCCGCTCGTGTTCGCCAAAGGCGAGGAGCTTGCGCTCGACGAGGCCGTGGAACGATTGGTGCGCAACGCGTACACGCGCGTCGAACTGGTCATGAACCGCGGCGAGTTCGCGGTGCGCGGCGGCATCCTCGACGTGTTCCCGCCGACCTATCCGCACCCGGTGCGCATCGAGTTCTTCGGCGACGAGATCGACGAGATCAGGGAGTTCCACGCCTCCGACCAGCGCACGTACGGCGATGGCGTCGACACCATTTGGGCCACGCCCTGCCGCGAACTGCAGCTCACCGACGCGGTGCGCACGCGTGCGAGAAGCCTGATCGGCTCCATCCCCAACGCGGAGGACATGCTCGAATCCATCGCCAACGCCATCCCCGTCGAAGGCATGGAATCGCTCATGCCGGCGCTCGTCGACGACATGGAACCCGTGGCCGGCATGATCGACCCGCACGCCGTCATCCTGCTCAGCGACCCGGAGAAGCTACGCAGGGCCGCCGCCGACCTGATGAAAACCGCGAACGAGTTCCTCGCGGCCAGCTGGCATGTGGCCGCATCCGGCCATGGCGGCGCTCCCATCAGCTTCGACGAGGCCAGTTTCCTCGACTTCGACGAGGTCATGAGCTCACTGGGCTATTCCGACCACGACGTCATCGAACTGACCGATTTCAACGTGGACACCTCCCGCACGGGCCGCGTGCGCCTCGCCGCCGAAGCGCCCGGCGAATACCGCGGTGACGAAGGCAAGGCCGCGGCAGGCATCGAAGGATTGATCGACGAAGGCTACTCGGTCACCGTCACCGCAGCCGCGCAAGGCACGCTCGCAAGGCTCAAACGCGCCATCAATGAGACGGGTATCGCGAGCTTCGACACCATCCGTTCCGCCGCCGTCGACGGTTTCATCGACACGGAGGCGAAGGTCGCGCTGCTCGCCGAACGCGACCTGACCGGTCGCACCAGCGCCGCCGCACGCGCCAAAACCCCGAAACGCCGCCGCAAGGCCATCGACCTGATGGAGCTCAAGACCGGCGACTACGTGGTGCACGAGCAGCACGGCATCGGCCGTTTCGTGGAGATGCGCCAGCGCACCGTCGGCACCGGCGCGAACGCGTCCACACGCGAATACCTGGTCATCGAATACGCGCCGAGCAAGCGCGGCGCCCCGCCGGACAAACTGTTCATTCCCACCGACCAGCTCGACCTGGTGAGCAAGTACATCGGCGCCGAAACCCCCAAGCTCAACAAGCTCGGCGGCTCCGACTGGGCCGCGACCAAGGCCAAGGCGCGCAAGCATGTGCGCGAGATCGCCGACGACCTGGTGAAACTGTATTCGGCCCGCCAGCGCACGCCCGGCTTCGCGTTCAGCCCGGACACCCCGTGGCAGAAGGAGCTTGAGGACGCGTTCCCGTACCAGGAGACCGCCGACCAGCTCACCACCATCGACGACGTGAAGGCCGACATGGAGAAGCCACGGCCCATGGACCGCCTGATCTGCGGCGACGTCGGCTTCGGCAAAACCGAGATCGCCGTGCGAGCCGCGTTCAAGGCGGTGCAGGACGGCAAGCAGGTCGCCGTGCTCGTGCCCACCACGCTGCTGGTTCAGCAGCATTACGAGACGTTCGCCGAACGCTATGAGGGATTCCCCGTCAACGTGGCCGCGATGAGCCGCTTCCAGAAGCCCAAGGAGATCAAGGAGACCACCGAAGGGCTCGCCGAAGGCACCGTGGACGTGGTGATCGGCACGCACAAGCTGCTCAGCCCGAAGATCAAGTTCAAAGATCTCGGCCTGGTCATCATCGACGAGGAGCAGCGTTTCGGCGTGGAACACAAGGAGACGCTCAAGGCGCTGCGCACGAACGTCGACGTGCTGAGCCTGTCGGCCACGCCCATCCCGCGCACGCTGGAGATGGCGGTCACGGGCATCCGCGAGATGTCCACGCTGGCCACGCCCCCGGAGGACCGACTGCCCGTGCTCACCTACGTGGGCGCGTACGAGGACGCGCAGGTCACCGCCGCGGTGCGGCGCGAACTGCTGCGCGGCGGGCAGGTGTTCTACGTGCACAACCGCGTGGAGGACATCGCCGCCGTGGCGGACAAGATCCACCAGCTCGTGCCCGAAAGCCACGTCGGCATCGCGCATGGCAAGATGGGCGAGAAGCAGCTCGACCAGGTGATTCGCGACTTCTGGCACAGGGACATCGACGTGCTGGTGTGCACCACGATCATCGAAACTGGCCTTGATATCTCGAACGCGAACACGCTGATCGTCGACCATGCCGACCGGTTCGGCTTAAGCCAGCTGCACCAGCTGCGCGGCCGCGTGGGTCGTGGCCGCGAACGCGCCTACGCCTACTTCCTGTACGACCCGTCCAAGCCCATGACCCAGCAGTCGCACGACCGTTTGGCCACCATCGCGCAGAACACGGCGCTCGGCTCCGGCTTCGACGTGGCGATGAAGGACCTCGAGCTGCGCGGCACCGGCAACCTGCTCGGCGACCAGCAGTCCGGCCACATCGAGGGCGTCGGCTTCGACCTGTACGTGCGCATGGTCTCCGAGGCCGTCGAAGCGTACAAGGAACCGGACAAGGCCGCCGAGCCGATGGCCGTGTCGGTGGACCTGCCGGTCGAGGCATCGATCCCGGTGGATTACATCGATTCCGACAAGCTGCGTCTGGAGGCGTACCGCAAACTCGCAGCCGCCCGCACCGAGGACGATCTGGCCGCGCTGCGCGAGGAGCTGGCCGACCGCTACGGCAAGCCGCCGGAACAGTTCGACACCCTCTTCGACGTGGCCCGCCTCAAGTTCAAGGCGCGCATGATGGGCATCAGCGAGATCCTCGCCCAGTCGAACCGCGTGCGCATCGGGCGCATCGACCCCGCCGAATCGGTGCGCATGCGCATGTCGAGGATCTACCGCGGCTTCCAGTACCGGCCGGTCACCCATCAGCTCATCGTCCCCGCCCCGTTCGCGGGTTCGCTCGGCTCGCAGCCCATGAGCGGCGACCAGATCATGCTCTGGCTCAACCAGCTGCTCGACGACCTGGCGTGGACGCCCAAGCCGCGCCGTTAACACGCCCTCCGGTGAAGGCGTGTTTCGTCCATCAATCCCATTATTCTTGGCATTGACATCACAACCTAGCGTTTAAAGGAGTAGTTGTGGCAGCAATTGAAAGCGTGTACGCGCGTCAGATTCTTGATTCCCGTGGCAACCCGACCGTCGAGGTCGTGCTTGATACCGAAGACGGTGCTCAGGGCCTGGGTCTGGTTCCGTCCGGTGCTTCCACTGGTGAGGCTGAGGCTTGGGAGCGCCGCGATGGTGACAAGTCCGTCTACCAGGGCAAGGGCGTGCTCGACGCTGTCAAGGCAGTGAACGAGGAGATCGCTCCGAAGGTCATCGGCATGGATGCCGCCGACCAGCGCGCTCTCGACGATCTGATGATCGAGCTCGACGGCACCCCGAACAAGGGCCGTCTCGGCGCCAACGCCATCCTCGGCGTCTCCCTGGCCGCCCTGTACGCCTCCGCCGAGTCCGCCGGCATGCCGCTGTACCGCTACATCGGCGGCACCAACGGCCACATCCTGCCGGTCCCGAACATGAACATCATGAACGGTGGCGCCCACGCTGACTTCGCCACCGACATCCAGGAGTACATGATCTCCCCGTACGGCTTCGACTCCTACTCCGAGGCTCTGCGCGCCGGCGTCGAGGTCTACCACACCCTGAAGAACGTCCTGAAGAAGGAAGGCCTGGCCACCGGTCTGGGTGACGAGGGCGGCTTCGCTCCGAAGATGAAGTCCAACAAGGACTCCCTGAACTACATCATGGACGCCATCTCCGCCGCTGGCTACGAGCCGGGCAAGCAGATCGGCATCTCTCTGGACGTTGCTTCCTCCGAGTTCTACAACAAGCAGACCGGCAAGTACCACTTCGAGGGTGACGACCGCGAGGCCGGCTACATGCTCGACTTCTACGAGAACCTGATCAACGAGTACCCGATCGTCTCCATCGAGGATCCGTTCCAGGAAGAAGGCTGGCAGGATTGGGCCGACATCACCGCCAAGCTCGGCGATCGTCTGCAGTTCGTCGGCGATGACCTCCTGGTCACCAACCCGAAGCGTCTGGCCAAGGCCATCGAGATGGGTGCCGCCAACTCCCTGCTGGTCAAGCTGAACCAGATCGGCACCGTCACCGAGACCCTGGACGCCATCGAGCTGGCCACCGCCAACGGCTACACTTCCATGGTTTCCCACCGTTCCGGCGAGACCCCGGACACCACCATCTCCGACCTGGCTGTCGCCAAGAACACCCGCCAGATCAAGACCGGTGCCCCGGCTCGTGGCGAGCGTATCGCCAAGTACAACCGCCTGCTCGAGATCGAGGAGGAGCTCGGCTCCACCGCTCAGTACGCCGGCTACAGCGCTTTCAAGGCCTGCAAGAAGTACATCGCCAAGTGAGTCGATTCGCGCGCTTAGCGTGATCTGATTCATTCGCTTGAGGGTGGGATGTTCCTAGGAACGTCCCACCCTTTCGCATTGCTTGGAATGGGTGCGGCGACGCGGATGCCGACGGGTCCCGGCGTGGTTTTCGCGGATGGGATAGCGGGCGTTCACGGGCCGCAAGCCGCCCGGTGTAGTCGAATGCGACGGGTAGGTTGGAAGCCATGAGCATTCGGAAGCGCAGCGCGTCCGGTGGCGCCGCGAAGACCACCGGCAGAACCGTGAAGACCGGGAAAGGCGAAGGCAACGCTCAGAAGAGCAAGGCATCGCGCTCCGGCGGACCGATCGCCTTCTTCGTCTCCCTGTTCATCGTGCTGGTCGCGGCCATCCAACTGGTATCCACCTTCAACGCCTACGCGAACGATCTCGCGCACCTCAACAACCTGAAACGTCAGGAGGCGGCGCTCATCGCGCAGAAGCAGGAACTCGAGAACGACATCGCCCGCTGGGACGACGAATCCTACGTCGCAGCCCAGGCACGCGAACGGCTCGGCTTCGTGTTCCCTGGCGAACAGTCCGTGCACGTGATGAACCCGGAGGCGGTGACGGGCAAGGAATCCGACGCCGAATCCTCGAAGAGCAAGGAATCGACGGAACAGAAGCTGCCATGGTACAGCGAACTGTCCTACGCCTTCAAGGAATCCGACCAATCCGACAACAAGTAGCGCAACCTCACCGTCCGCCACGCAGCATGACGCATGGGCGGCCGTGACGGTGGGAACGCATCGAACGCATAGCAAACGCACAACGAACGAACAACGACACAGGAAGGGCAACAGTGAGCCAGATCGAACCCGACGCATTGGCAGAGCAGTTTCTCGCGCAGCAGCCTGCGGAACGAGACATCGCCATCGTGCAGGAGCAGTTGGGCAGGTACCCCCGTGGCATGGTGGCCGTGGGCGCGCGCTGCGTGTGCGGCCGTCCGCTCGCCGTGGTGACCAGGCCGTTGCTGCCCGGGGGAGTGCCGTTCCCCACGACCTGCTATCTGACCAGCCCCGAGGCGGTCAAGGCCGCGTCGCATGTCGAAGCCGAAGGCTCCATGCGCGACTACGGCGAGATGGTCGCCGAGGATGATGACGTCAAGGCCGCGTACGAGCGTGCGCACAGGCTGTACCTCGAATTCCGCCACGCCATCGCCACGCGTCTGGGCGACAGCGAGGAACACATCGAGGGCACATCGGCGGGTGGCATGCCCGTGCGCGTCAAGTGCCTGCACGCCCTGATCGCGCAGTCCCTGGTGATGGGGCCCGGCGTGAACCCGATCGGCGACATGGTGCTCGAACGCGTCAAAAGCGAATTCGATCCCGCCGTCTGCCGTTGCAGCGTGGCATGGCCGTCCGCGGACGAGACCCGCGACTAGCGACAGCGAAACGAGACGAGTCCCCGCACGAACGTCGGGGGGCGACAGGAACCGGCATAGGGATAAGGGAAGGGATAAGAAACGATGATGAAATCGGTAACCGTGGCAGGTATCGACTGCGGAACGAATTCCATCCGACTCAAGGTGGCGCGAGTCGACGAGAACGGCATGACGGAAATCGTGCCACGCCAGTTGAAGGTGATCCGCCTCGGTCAGGATGTCGACAAGACGCATCGCTTCGCGGATGAGGCGCTGGAACGCGCCTACGCCGCCGCACGCGAATTCGCAGGCATCCTCAAGGAGCATCCCGTCGACGGCCTGCGCTTCGTCGCCACGTCCGCCACGCGCGACGCCGCCAACCGTGAGGAGTTCGAGGACGGCATCGAGGAGATTCTCGGTGTGCGCCCCGAAGTCATCCCCGGTACTGAGGAGGCCGACCTGAGCTTCCTGGGCGCAACCAGCGTCGTGCCCAGGAACGACCTGAAACCCCCGTACCTGGTGGTCGATCTGGGCGGCGGCTCCACCGAGCTCGTCATCGGCGGCGACGGCGTGAACGCGCCCGCCACCCAGGTGCAGGCGGCGTACTCCATGAACATCGGATCCGTGCGCATGACCGAACGCCATCTGAAGAACGACCCGCCCACCGCCGAACAGATCGAGGAGGCGTACAAGGACATCGACGAGCATATCGACGAGGCTTTCCGCACCGTGCCCGCGGGCCGTGCACGCACCATCATCGGCGTCTCCGGCACCGTCACCACCATGACCGCGCTGGCCATGGGACTGAAGGAATACGACCACTCCCTGGTGGACGGCTACCGTCTGCCCGTGGAGGAGGCCTACAAGGTGGACGACCGGTTCCTGAACATGACACGCGCCGAACGCGCCGAATACAAGACCATCCACCCCGGCCGCATCGACGTGGTGGGCGGCGGCGCCGTGGTGTGGAACCGTGTGCTGTCGCGCGTCAGCGCGGCCGCCGAAGCCGATCACGGCGAGCCGATTGACTCGTTCGTGGCCAGCGAGCATGGTCTGCTCGATGGTCTCGTGCTGGATTACGGCCGTAGGCTGCTTGCCGCCTGAACGGCGTGCTAGCATACAAGAAGCGTCGACCGGCGCCACTCCTCGCACGAGGGGCGTGATGACCCGGCCGGCATGCCTCCATGGCGAAATTGGTATACGCAGCTGACTTAAAATCAGTCGCTTCGGCTTGCGGGTTCGAGTCCCGCTGGAGGCACCGAACACGGGAAAGGCCCGCTGGCGACGGCGGGCCTTTCCCATATCCCCGTTCACACGGCATGGAACACGGCGCGAAACAGGGCATGGCGCATGGCATGGCAAAACAAGCGAAACATACGGCAGGTAAGGTGCTCCACGACATGCATGAGACGATGTGAGGAGCGCATATGCCGTCCAACCCGAACGACGTAGAGAAGACCACGAACGACGGACTGCCGGTCATGCCGACGCAGGCCATCATCATCGGCACGGTGCTGGCGGTCGGAGCCATCTCCTGCTCCGGTTTCTACCTGTCGATGCTGGGCGGCGGCGTCGCCTTGGTGCCGTGGATGTGCGTGACGCTGGCAGTCGCCGTCGTGTTCACGTACGTGGTCGGGTTCGCGCTGCTATGGTGCGCGGAATCCTTCACCCTGCGCATGAAGGCACGGTTCAGGCCGCTGGTCTACGGCGTCGTCGGATTCATCGGCTACGGTGTGTGGGGCCTGCTGGTGATGACCTCGATGATGAACTCCATCGGCCAGCCGCTCAACGGTGTGGTGCTGGCCAACGGCGATGTGCTGGCCGTCGCATTGAACTACGCGGTGTTCGGCTTCCTGGCGTTCCTGCTGGGGCAGGTGCTCGCCCCCAAACTGCGCACGAGGAAGCCGCTCGCCTTCGGACTGCTGGCCGTGCAGATTGCACTCGCGGTGTTCGGCCTGATCGCCATGGTGATGATGTTCGGCGCACTGTACCGGTAAATGCCGGCAGGCGCGGGCAAATACCGGCGGATATAGGCGGATATCGAGAGGCTTCGGCGGCTGAGCACCTGTGCCCGGCCGCTTTCCTATGCCGTCGCGCCTGCGCGAAGTGTTCGGAATGCGGCGGTTTTGCCGCGAAGATGCCCAAAAGCGTGCGATGGTGCTAATCTAGAGCGCATTGCCCAAACAGGAGGTTTTGTGACATGGCAGATCAGATGCCCAAGGTGAACAGCGAGTTCGGGGCCCGTCCGAAGATTGAATTCCCCACCGAGGAAGCCCCGAAGGGCCTGAAGGCCGTGGAGCTCATCGAAGGCGATGGCCCGATGGTGCGTCGCGGCGACACCGTCACCGTGAACTATCACGGCGTGGTGTGGGGTAAGGAGGAGCCGTTCGACTCCAGCTTCGACCGACACCAGCCGGCCAGCTTCGGCATCGGCGTGGGGCAGGTCATCAAGGGCTGGGATCAGACGGTGCCGGGCCACAACGTCGGTTCCCGTCTCGTGGTCTCCATCCCGCCGGAGTACGGCTATGGCAGCCGTGGCGTCCCGCAGGCCGGCATCGGTGGCGGCGACACTCTGGTGTTCGTGGTCGATATCATTTCCACGCGCTGATCACCATTCAACACTGATATCACTGATATACGTCGGAAGCGTCGGGTGTTAGGGTCCCGGCGCTTTCTGCGAACAATGAAGGAGTCGATATGATACAAGAGGATCAGGTTTTCCTGCTTACGCAGGAGGCTTACGACAAGATGCAGGAGGAGCTGAAGTGGCGTGAGGGGGAGTACCGCGACGAGATCATCGCCAAGGTTTCCGCCGCGCGCGCCGAAGGCGATCTGAGCGAGAACGGCGGCTACCATGCCGCACGCGAAGCCCAGCGCGTCAATCAGGGCCGTATCGAGGAGCTGACGTTCAAGCTGCGTCACGCCAAGATCCTCACCGCGCCGCCCGCCGGCAAGGTCGGTGACGGCTCCCTGGTCACGCTCGACATGAACGGCCGCGAGAAGGTGTTCGTGCTGGGATCGCATGATCTCGCCATCGCCACCGATCAGGCCATCATCAGCCCGGAGTCCCCGATCGGCGCCGCGATCTACGGCGCGAAGGTCGGCGACACCGTCACCTATCAGGCCCCCAATGGCCGCGAGATCTCCGTGACCATCAAGGATTCCAAGCCGCTGAGCTGAATCCGCGCGTAAGCCGCCTGCCGGCCGTTATGAGACGGCTGCTACGGGCCGCGATTCAAGGGATATATGAGTGGAGGCGCCACCCCATTGACGGGGTGGCGCCTCCACTCATATATGCACGGGTATGTGGTTCCGTCGCGGTTCCGATGTGCGTCGATCAGGGGACCATGGTCCACATGTTGACGATCACCATGTAGATGGCGACCATGTGGCACGCGTACCCGGCGACGGTGCCGCAGTGGAAGATCTCGTGGAAGCCGAACACGCGCGGCCATGGATCGGGCTTGCGCCGCGCGTAGACGATGGCTCCGGTGATATAGCAGACGCCGCCCGCGATGATGAGGATCGTCACCGCCGGTCCCGCCACGGGCGAGGTCCAGAACAGGGCCATGTAGGCGAGCCCGTAGATGCCGAAGATGACATACACCAGGGTGTACAGCCAGCGCGGCGCGTTGATCCAGACGCCGTGGATGATGATGGCGATGGCGGTGCACACCCACATGGAGATGATGACCAGGTTGCGCCAGAACGGTTGCAGGGCGAACGACACGGGCGTGTAGGTGCCGGCGATGAGCAGGAAGATGTTCACATGGTCGATGCGACGCAGCATGTCGGTGACCTTCGGGTTCCAGTCGCCCAGATGGTAGGCCGCGGAATTGGTGAAGAGGATGAGGGAGCTGACCATGAACACGGCGCAGGCCCATTTGAGGCCGGGCTGCTTGGCCAGGCAGATGAGCACGATGCCGGCCGCGAGGGAGAGCGGGGCGGCCACGGCGTGGATCCATCCGCGCATCGCGGGCTTCGGTCTGCCGTGCACGTCGTAGCGGATCTTGCGTGGCTTCTTGTTTTTCTTTTCCAGTTCGGGCAGTTCGATGCCTTCGATTTTGGCGGCTTTGATTTCGCCCTTGGCGATGGTATGCGCCGCTTTCGCCTCGGCCTTCAGACGGATTTTCTCCGCTTTGAGGCGTGCGCGTGCGCGTGCGCCGTCGGCCTTCGATCTGATGGCCTGTTCGTGCGCGTCCGTCACCGCGGCCTGCTTGCGTTCGATTTCGGACTCTTCGCGTTCTGACATGGTCGATCCTCCCAGGTTGGTTACGCAACCGTAACCTACGATACCGTAGGTTAGTGGAAAGTCAAGTGACATGACGTCAATATCACCGTGTCAACGCGCGGGGCGTGCGTATTATGGTCGCATGGCCGATTTCTCTCAAATACTCGCAACGCGTCCGGACTTCGATGACAGAGATCGTGAATGGATGCACCACTTGGTAGCCGACTGGCAGGTGGTCGCCGATCTCAGTTTCGCGGACCTGCTGTTGCTCATCAAGAATGGCGAAGGACAATACGTCGTGGCCGAACAGTGCCGTCCGTCCACCATGGTGACCCTGCGCGCCGACGACATCGTCGGCAAGATCGTGCCCGAGGATATGACTGCGGAACTCGACGCGGCCATGGAATCCGAGGGCGTCTACCGATCCCCGGTGATGCGCGACTTCGGCAAGGTCAACGTCTGCACCGTGTACGCGCCCGTGCGCGCCCATGGCAAGACGCTGGGCCTGGTGGTGCGCGAGACGAACATGACCACGCGCGAATCGAACGGCCGCTATGAGACCGAGAGCATCAACTCCGGCAAGCAGCTGTTCAAGATGATCCCGCGAGGGCAGTTCCCGTACACTGACGCGGTGATGAGCCAGCGCCACATCGCCCGCATGTCGGACGGGTTCATCATCCTCACCGTGGACGGCATCGTGCGCTACGCCTCGCCGAACGCCATCAGCTGTTTCCGCAGGATCGGGCTGCTCGCCACCATGCGGGGCCACTATCTGAGCGAGCTCGGCGTGAACCTGCTGCACACCGACGACCCGGTCGACGACCAGCTGCCGCTCGTGCTCAGCGGCAAGGCCGCCGTCGATTCGGAGATCTGCACCAACCATTCCGCCGTCTCCCTGCGCTCCCTGCCGCTGTACGACGAGAACGGCCGCATGGGCGCGATCGTGCTGTGCCGCGACGTCACCGAGCTGCGCCGCCGCGAGAAGGAGTTGCAGACCAAGGACGCCACGATCTCCGAGATTCACCATCGTGTGAAGAACAACCTGCAGGCCGTGTCCGCGCTGCTGCGTCTGCAGGCTCGCAAGACCAAGTCCGAAGAGGTGAAGAACGAGCTCAAGGAGGCGCAGCGCCGCGTGCAGACCATCGCCATGGTGCACGAGGGGCTGAGCCAGACCGCCGACGAGGTCGTCGACTTCGACAAGGTGATCTCCAAGCTGTTGAGGATGACGGTCGACCTGGCCACCATGCGCGACCAGCACATCGACATCAGCTTCCTCGGCAAGTTCGGCATGATGCCCGCGCAGGACGCCACGCCGCTCTCCCTGGTGCTCACCGAGCTGATCACCAACTGCGTGGAGCATGGCTTCGAGGGGCGTACGGACGGCCATATCACGGTTTCCGTGGGGCGTTCCGGCGCGAACCTCAACGTCGTGGTGGAGGATGACGGCGTAGGCCTTGACTCCGAGGCGCATGGCGGCATGGCGCGTTCGTCCGGTTCCGGTCTGGGCACGCAGATCATCAACACCTTCGTGACCAACGATTTCGGCGGCAGCGTGCACTGGCAGGCCCGCCGCGAGGGCGGTACCAGGGTGGTGCTGGACATGACGCTCCGCGCGGCCCAATCCCAGCTGTGACCCGCACGCCGTACGGTTCAGGCAAATAGAAGGGACGGAAAGCTTACGCTTTCCGCCCCTCTCGTTCGGCGAGCATCAACAAGAACCGAACGTCTTAGATGATGCAGATATCAGATCTGCATTTGCATGGCCTGCGAACGACGCAGACGCATCGCCTTACGCTTGAGCTGACGACGTTCGTCCTCGCTCAGGCCACCCCACACGCCGTAATCCTGGTTCGTGTCGAGTGCGCACTTCAGGCAGGCGTCGATCACCTTGCAGGTGCGGCACACGGCCTTGGCCTCTTCGATTTGCTGATACGCAGCGCCGGTGTTGCCGACGGGGAAGAACAACTCGGGATCCTTGTCGCGGCATGCGGCCTTGGCTCGCCAATCAAAAGCGCTGCTCATTATTTCCTCCCAAATGGAATGTCCAAAACAATCTTTCCTGTAACAGATAAGCACGTTCCACCAAGTTTTTCAAGAGTTTTTCTCGAAGAGATTGGCGAAGTTTCACGAACTGTCTCCAAATGGGCATTGTACCGGCACCACCCGAGCACGGTCGATAAACACCGCTCGGCCCGGCAAAGTCAGGCTTTCCGCGTCGAATGACAACCATAGGGCGGCGGGTATGCCGTTCATCTGGTCGGTGGCCTTGTCGGCGGTGGGGAACACCACGCGCACCGCGCATTGCTCGGGGATGCGCACATGGCGGCTGGACTCCACGGCGAACACGACGAGTGTGCCGTGATCGGCCAGTGCCTCGCGCAATTGCACTCCGAGCGGATCGGCGCAGAACGGGTCGAACAGCGGATCAGCGTCATCCACCAGCCATACGAGCCGCGGCGATGCCTGCGGCATGCCGGCGTGGGCATGGGCGGAACCGGAGCCGTGGACGTTGTTGGAACCGGAATCACCGTTGGAACCGGGACCGCCATTGGAACCGGTGCCAGCGCCGGCATCGGCCATGTCAGCGTCCTCGTCGCACCAACCGGAAAGCGTATGCGTCTCATATCCAATCGCGCCGCGCCGCGTCCAACGCACCGTAACCGCGTCGGAGGCATCGTCGCACAACCGGCCGGCGATCTGGCCGGCGATCTGACCAAGCAGCGTGGTCTTGCCCCGGCCTTGCGGTCCGATGACACCGATGTTGCCGTGATCCAATGGCAGTATGGCGGTGTGCAGCGTCACACCGTCATCGGCCAAGGCGAAGGGGATGCCGCGGGAAATGTCGCTGGAAGCGGGAAGCGCCGGCAGTCTCGCCACTGTGCGGGGCAGCGGAACGGAGAACAGGGCGGGCGGTGG
This sequence comes from Bifidobacterium merycicum DSM 6492, assembly GCF_900129045.1. Taxonomy (GTDB): domain Bacteria; phylum Actinomycetota; class Actinomycetes; order Actinomycetales; family Bifidobacteriaceae; genus Bifidobacterium; species Bifidobacterium merycicum. The sequence goes on from NZ_FQTX01000002.1 coordinate 212,875, forward strand.
CACGGTTCCGTGGTATCGCGCGGCCAACCCCACCGCGTCGACCATGCGCGTGATGTCCCTCGCCGCGGCGCAACGCCATGCCTCCACGCCTTCGCCGTCATTGCAATACACCACGCCCGGCAACGACGGCGGAATCCCCGCGGCCCTGCCGGAACCGAGAATCTCCACCGACTGCATGGCGTCCCGCACGCGCAGACACAATCCCAACGTCATATTCGCCTTCATCTCTGAAGAGACCTGACCGACTGGATGCTGCGTGCACGCGATCACATGCATGCCGAGCGAACGGCCCAATGAGGCGATACGCACGATACGGTTCACCACATCGGGAAGCTGTTCGCGCAACGCATGGAACTCATCGACGACGACCACCAGCCTGGGCGGGGCCGAACGCAACGCGGCGACATCATGCGCCCGCCGTTCGGCCACCAGCCGCTCCCTGCGCTTCAGCTCGACATCCAACGCATGCAGGGCGCGGACGGCATGCTGCAGATCAAGATCGCACACATTGCCTACGCAATGCGGCAGCCGTTCGAGCGGGCGGAACGCCGTCCCGCCCTTGAAATCAAGGAACACGAATTGGAGACGGTCGGGAGGATTACGCACCGCCATCGCCAGACACCAGCTTTGCAACAGCACGGACTTGCCCGAGCCCGTGGTCCCGGCCACCAAGGCATGCGGCCCCTGACGGCTCAGATCAAGCCTCACCGCATCATGCTGCGCCATACCGACCGGCACACTCATCGAAAACGGCAACAACCATTGCCGGGCCACGGTCCGCCACGGCAGGGGATCGGTTTCACGCCGCAACTCCAGCAGCGTTTCCAGATCCACGCTCGCAAGACGTTGCAACACCGCCGCATCATCAGCGCCACCAAAATCCGCGGCGGACGAACCTCCCGACGGCACGGCATGGCGGGGGAAACCCTCGGGATCGTCCGTGTTCCCGTCCATGCCATCGGAACGCTGCAACCGCGCCAACGCCAGCGAAGCCATGCATCCCAACATCGAGGGAACCATCATCGCGGCGAACATCCACTGCCGGAATGCCACCATCATGGCGATCAGCATGAGCTGGCCCGTCATCGGCGCCACCATGACCAGCATCGTCAGACGTTCTGTCCGCCGCGTTGGCCCCGCCTGACCCGTCTGTCGTTCCGTTCGTCCTTGTCGTCGCATGCACCCAGTGTGCGGTGAAGCGCGAACGGCGGTCAAGCCGTACGGGGCATGTGGTCGACACTCCACCGATCATTCACGATTCCTCCAACATCGCTTTTCGCTCATACGCAATTTCGAACGCGTGGCAACGCGCATGCGCGGCCGTACACAGGACGGCGCAAGACGCGCAGAACAGGGGAGTACAAATCAGGAGAACACAAATCGGAGGAACATCGGCAACGACAATAAGGGCGACCATCTTGGAAGACGAGCCGCCCTGAAATCAGTTTGCGGGGAGCGCATCGGGAAGCGAAAAACGTGATCCTGTCAGCCTTCGGCCAGAGTGCCCACCTTGCCTGCGGCGTGGGTGCCGGCGGCCAGCTGGCTGAACAGGTCAGTGTTGCGCGTATCGTCGAGCAGTACCGACGAACCGATGCCGTCGACCATATAGCCCGGATCCGTCCAGTACACGCTGCCGCTGATGCCATCGTCCCCGGTGGCGGCCTTGAATGCGAACGCCATCTGCGCCAACGTCAGGGGGGAGGTCTTGTTGTCCACGGTGATCGCGGCAAGCGCCGCATCCGCGGCTTTCATCACCTTCGCCGGGCTGGACAGTGTTTCCTTGGACATGGCCTTGGACATGATCGCGCCGATCACCTGACGCTGGCGCTGCGCACGACCGAAATCGCCGTTCGCGTCCGCGTAACGCATACGGGAGAACGCCAGCGCGGTACCGCCGTCGACGGTATGGCAGCCCGCCTGCCAGTCGAGCCCGGAATACGGGTCGCTCACCGTCTGGTCGTAGCACAGGTTGACGCCGCCGATGGCATTCACTACGCTTTGCAGGCCACCGAATTTGATCTTGGCGATGTGGTTGATCTTCTGTCCGGTGATCGATTCGACGGATTCCACCAGGGACTTGTTGCTGCCAAGCTCCGCGGCGGCGTTGATCTTCATATACTGGCCGTTGACCTGCACCAGGGAGTCTCGCGGGATGGAGATGAGCGAGCTCGGTCCGGACTTCGGCTTGGTGAGCACGAGGATGGTGTCGGTTCTGAAACCGGGGGTGTCGTCGGCGGTGCCGCCCACGGTGCCGTCACGTTCGTCGGAGCCGAGGATAAGCCATGATGTGGCCGGACCGTTGGATTTGCTGGTTAGCCAGTCGTTCTCCTTGTTCAGACGGCCGTTCACCCAGTTCCATCCGCCGAACACGGCGAGGGCCAGTGCGCCCAGCAGCACGAGCACCGCAAGGGTGATGATGCGCTTGGGGCCACGGCGCCTGCGCGGCATGGCGGCGGAGGCCGGGCCGTTCGGTCTGCTTGGAGGCATGGGGGAGGCGCTTTGCGGACGTGTCGAACCGCGATACGGCGCAGGCTGCGCCGCGGGACGGGACACGCGTGGGGAAGTGCCGTTGGTGCCGCGTGAGGTTCTTGCCGATCGGGACGATGAGGGAGCGAAACTCATGGGTGCTGCAGCTCCGTTTGGATTCTGGTTTGCAACCCGGTCCGATGCCGGGGGGACGGATGGGGCCGTCGGTTTTGCGGTCTGGACGGACGTGCCACGGCTGATGGGGGAGGAGCCCGTGGGGAACCGGTCAGCGTGGCTCGCGGTGGAGCGTGCCGCCGGGGACGCGGCCCGGGTGGGTTCCGTACGTCGACGGACCGGGGGGGTGAAACTTGGCGGGATCGGCGATGCGGTGTCGGAAGCGGAAGCGGTGGAAGCCGGCAAGGATGCCGGCGAGGGGGCCATCGAAGGAGATACGGAGGGGGATGCGGGAGCTGCCTGTGCGGCGGGTGCCGCTGATGAGGCAGCTGATGCTGCCGGGGATGCCGGGGATGCGGGTGCGGCGGAGGCGGTGCCGCGACGACGTGAGCCTGCGGGAATGAAGCTGGGCGGAGTGCCCTGTGGACGCTGTCCCTCATTGTCCTGTGCCATGTCGCCTCCTGAGCAATACCAAAATCTATGCCACTGTTGCACATAATGCCGTATGAACGGGTGCCTAAACGAGGTTTTTCCTCATTTCCGGCACAAGGCGACGCCGGGCTCGCCCCGCGTCGCCTTGTGCGATCGTTGATTCCGGCGCGTTCCGCTATTGCACCGGGCACACCACATTGTTGAGATACGCCTCGGAAATGCCGAGGACTTGACCGGTGTTGGCGTCCTGGACGGCTCCGGTTTCCGTATCGATCACACCGCCAGTGGCGGTATCGATGTACCTGCCGTCCGGGGTCTTCTCCACGCCTTCGGCGACCTTCGTGTTCTGCGGGGTCTGTTGCGCGTTGTTCTGCGGGGTCTGTTGCGCGTTGTTCTGATCGGCGGAATCCTGCTGGTTCGCGTCGTTGTTCGAGGAATCCTGGTTGCCGTTGTCGGTGCTCTGCTGCGTCTCCTCGATGAACGGTTTGCCTTCCCTCATCTTGGCCCACAACTGGTCGGCGCTCGAATCCCACACCACGCGGTTGGGGTCGTTCGGCGCCGTTACCACGGGGAGCGTGCGCGTATACACGTGGGACACGTTCAGGTTCTTCAGGCTCATGGCCAGACCTGCGAGCGTGGCGGTGTCGGCGAGGCCATGCGAGATGTTCAATGATTTGAGCGCGGACTTCGCCAGCTGGTAGAGCTCGCTCGTATGGGTGAAGATGTTCTTGTCGAGTGCCTGCTGCAGCAGCTGCTTGATGAGGTACTGCTGGCGGGTGGTGCGCTGTACGTCGGAGCCGTCGCCCATGCTGTAGCGGGTTCGCGCGTACTGGGTGGCGCTCAGGCCGTCAAGCTGGTGCAGGCCCTTCGCAAGATTGAGTCCGGTGTAGGGGTCCTTCACGTCGGAGGGGATGCAGATTTTCACACCGCCGATGGCGTTGATCATATCCTTCAAACCGTTGAAGTCCACCACGATGAAGTTCTGGATGTTCAGGCCGGTCAGCGAGTTGACCGCGTTCACCGTGCAGCTCGCCGCGGATGCCAGATCGTCACCGGTGGTGTAGCCGTTGGCGAAAACCGAGTTGAACATCACGTTGTACTGGGCGCTCATCGTGCCTTTGCTGGTTTCGCAGCTCGGCGCGTCGACCAGGGAGTCTCGCGGAATGGAGACGAGATTGATGTAGCTGCGGTCTGCGGAGATCTGCACCACCATGGTGGTATCCGCTTGATGGGAGCCTTCGCTGGTGTCGCCGCCGCCGCCGATGGCCGCATTGTCGGCGCCGTCACGGGTGTCTTGGCCGAGCACCAGAAGCTCGATGGACTTGCCTGCGTTCGGATCGACGAGTTCGGCTTCCTTCTGCCCCTTCTGCGGGATGATCCTTACCTCGCCGTTTTCGATGGTGCTGTTGATATCCAAGAATGTGGCGGCCGCCGCGGTTCCCACGAAGACCAGCGTCGCTACCAGCACATATATAACGGTATTGCGCACTCGGTGATGCATGCGGAATGCCATGCTGTGATGCGGCGCTCTATCCCTCCAGCCGCCCACGTTGGGCACATCGGACTTGCTGGGAATGTCGGCACCGGATCGTTGCTCGTTCACGCTTGCGAACCTTCCTGTATGGGGCAAAACGTTTTGATTGTACGGCATGGAGTTGAAAAGGGGTCTGCAAGCGTTGTTTCCTCACACCTTCTTGAAAAATGCGCGCAACATGGAAAGCTTCCTTTATATAGCACATCCCGTGCGAACATGTGGTAATGACATGTCTTGAACTTGACAAAAACGAAGCCCGAAGTGTGTAATCTATCTGTTGTTGACAAGGTCAAAAGGGCGGGCAAGGAGGATGCGCGTATGTGGGGCATCGCCAACGATTCCGATGAGGAGCCAACCGGCGGGCTGTGGGGGCTGTTCCTGCCGGACGGTGATGTCACCTGGCAGAACAAGGCGTTGTGCTCGCAGACCGATCCCGAAGCGTTCTTCCCCGAGAAGGGCGGTTCCACCCGTGACGCGAAACGCGTGTGTGCACAATGCGAGGTGCGTGAACAATGCCTGAACTGGGCCATCGAGCACGATGAACGATTCGGCATCTGGGGCGGCATGAGCGAACGTGAACGTCGCAAGTACAAGAAGATGCGCAAGGAGCAGATTTGACACAAGATCTTCAACGGATTCTTGACGGCGGCGTACGGCAGGTACTGTCCGACGCGCTGGCCGCACGTCCGTATTCCCACTGCCAGTTCGTGTCCGAAACGGTGACTGCGGTGGTCACCTGCGAGGATGATATCCGATTCCTGCCCGATACACTGGCTGCGGTCCTGGAACAGACCGTGCTGCCAGGTGTCATCGTGGTTGCCGACTGCAGCGGGCAGACCATGCACCCGGTGGAAACGTCATTCGACGTGGTGACGACATCGTCGGAACCGTTGGAATACGTGCCCCAGGCACAGACCGTCAGCGTGCAGGTCGTGAACACGCGCGGCGCACGCTCCTTCGGCGACGCGGTGCAGCGTGCGATCGGCAAGGCGCGTCTCGGCGATGAGGTGAAAAGCTTGTGGCTGCTGCACGACGATTCCCGCCCGGCGAACGCCAACTGCCTCGAAGTGCTGCTCGAAGCGCAGCGCAACACCCCCGGCGCGTCCCTGCTGGGTGCCAAACAGCTTGACTGGGAGGGGGAGAACCTCCATGATGTCGGCGCATACGCGAACAAGCATGGCGTCGTCTCGCTCGTAGTGGACGGCGAACCGGATCAGGAACAGTACGATTCCCGCGCCGACGTGTTCAGTGTCTCCCTCGCCGGCGCATTGCTGCCGCTGATGACCCTGCGCAGCATGGGCGGCATCAATGGATGGTTCACCACCTACGCCGAGTCCATCGACTTCTGCCGCCGCGTCAGCCGCAGCGGAGGCCGCGTGCTCGTGGTTCCGCAGGCTCGCATCGCGCATCGCCGCGCCCGCTACGAGGGGGTGCGCACCCGCAACGGCGAGGAAGTGGACGAAGAACTCCCCGTGAAGCCGTCCATGAGCGTGCTTGTGGCGGAGCAGCGCTATCAATACACCGACATTGCGCGCCTACGCTGGCCGCTGATCTGGATCTTCTCCCTATTCGCCGCGTTCTTCAAAACGCTCGCCCGACTGGTGAAAAAGCAGCCGTATGAGGCATGGTGCGAACTGTGCATGCCATGGCATGCACTGACCTCCGTCACTTCCGGCATCCAAGCGCGCGCCATGGTCGCCCGCCAGTCGAAGGTTCCGCACGCGCAGCTGAACATGATCACCGCGACGCGCACCCAGCTTGCCCAATGGCATGACCGCAGAAACGCCTTGGACGGGCAGCGCAACGTCACCCTGCTCAGTCCGCTCGTCCGCTCGCACTTGCGCATCAGGGCCGTGAAACGTTGGTCCGCAGCGCTCGCCATGGCGGCTGTCGCATTCGTGGCCGTGGCCGTAATATATTGGCCCGTCCTGCGCGCGCTGTTCTCCGGCGGATCGTTGTATTCCAACCAACTGCTGCCTACCGGAGCCACGTTCGGCCAGCTCGCCGAAGCCGCCAGCACGCAATGGGTGTGGAACATCGGAGGCGGCGTCTCCATGCCGCCCGCCCCCTGGCTGTGGGTGCTGTTGGCGACATCCCTGTTCACCTTGGGCAACGTCGCCGCAGCCACCGGTCTGCTGTTCTTCCTCGCGGCCCCGCTGAGCGCCCTCTCGTTCTGGGCGTTGGCCGGCATCTTCACCCGCTCCGACACCGTGCGCATCGCCAGCGGCCTGCTGTGGTGCGCGTTCGGCCTCGCCATGGGCCTGTACGCCACGGCGAACCTGCCGATGCTCACCGTGATGATCTTCCTGCCCGCCGCATTCGCGTTCGTGTTCCGCGCGGTCGGTCTCTACCACACCGAGGATCAGGTACGTCCGCGCGCATCCGTGCAAGCCGCGGCCGCCGCATCATTGTGCTTCATGCCGGTCGTCGCCGCCGAACCGCAACTGCTACTGCCGCTTATCGTCACTTTCCTCGTGTTCCTGCTGTTCGTTCCACGCCACCGTGCCATGCTGCTGCTCATGCCCATCCCGGCCGCATTCCTGTGCGCGCCCACGCTGGTGCACGCCGCACGTCTCGCACGTCACGGCGCATGGCGGCAGATCTTCGGCGACATGAACGTCCCCTCCGTCGACGTGAACGGCTCACCGGATTCGCTCAACCTGTCCGGAGTGGTGGACCGCGCGTTCGGCATCGACATCTACAATCCGCTCGACGACCTGATGGACGGCGGCTACAGCATGGGCATCCTCGTCGCGCTCATCGTGGCGCTGGCGCTCGCAATCGTTTCGCTGATGCTGCCATTCGCATTGCGTGTTTCGCGCATGATGTGGGTCGTGATGCTCACCGGTGGAGCCCTCGCCGTGGTTTCCGCCCATGTGGTCATCGCGTTCGGTACGACCGGTGCGATTGCCGGCTCCGTGCTTCCCGGCCTGACACTGGCCATGCTCGGCCTGATGTCGTGCGTGTGTCTGATGGCCGGAGGTGCGGTACGCAAGTTCAAAGCCCTGCGCGTCTCCAAAACAACCAAAACACAAGCGCAGGAGGGCGGGAGCAACGGCAAGACAGCATCCAGCCTGCATTGGCTCGTGGCGGTCGGCCGCATGCTACTCGTGCTCATACTCGCGGCCAGCATCGTGGTATGGTCCGGCTTCGCATTCGAACGCAACGGCAAAGGGCAGGTAGCGGTAAGCAGCAGCGGCATGCCCATGGTCGCCACAGACAGCGTGCACAGCAACCACGATCAGCGTGTGCTCGCGCTATACGCGGATTCACGCACCGAAGTCTCCTACAGCATCATGCGCACCTCGCGCGGCGACCTTATCGACAGTTCGCCCGCATGGCGTGCAACCGTGGCATCCGGCGGGCACGACAACACCGATCGCACCATCGGCGAACTCGCCTCCAGACTCCTGTCGAACAGCGACTCCTCGGCAGTGGCCTCGCTGGCCAAACTCGGCTTCGGCGGCATATTCGTAGTGACCGGCGGCATCGGCAGCGAAGAGCTCGCCACCAATCTCGCCGCATCCGACGGCACGCAAACCGTCGTCGCCAACGAGAATGGCACCTACTACCGCCTCACCGCCGCTGACGGCAAGGGCATGACGGTGAACGCCGCCGGGCAGGACGAGGCACGGCACAACATGTGGCGCATCGCGTGGCTGGCGGCCCTGTGCGTGATATTCCTGCTCTACGTGCTTGTCGCATTCCCACGCAAACGCGACCAGCAGCCTCAGGAGGAAGCATGACATCGAATTCAACCGCCGCTCGCGTGCTGCGCGTCATCGCCGCCATCATCACCTCGCTGATCCTGGTGGGCGCGCTCGCCTTCATGGGTGTGGCGAATATGCCCCAGTGGCTGGTCGACCCGGCGAACGGCAGTTCCGCAACCTCGCATCGTGTGGTGCAGGAACGTTTGGAATCGTATTGCGGGGAACGCATGCAGCTGCCGGATTCCACCGATTGGGGCGACAGCGACTACCGCGCCTCCGAAGGCAATATCTCGTCTTCCGCCAGTTTCGCCGCGTTCGGCACCGTGCATGCCGCGTCCGTCAGCCCATTCGAAGTCACGGGCGCTCAAACCGCCAACCTGTCAGGCCCGGCCAACGCCGACAGCGATAACGGCATGACCTACCGCGACGACAACGGCTACCCGCGCCTGTTCGACGCGAACCTGTTGAAGGCCGACGCCAAATCAGGCCAGGCGGGCATTCTGGCATCCCAGGCTTCGGAAGGCGATCTGCGCGGCATCTCTGCCGCGACCTGCGTGGTGCCGGCCATCAGCCAGGCGTTCCTGCTGCCCTCCACCGGCACGGGTTCCAACCAGCAGCTCGTATTGGCGAACCCGTCGTCCAAGCCCACCACGGTAAGCGTGGAGGTATATGGCACGAAGAACGTGGGCAAGATGAGCCTGGCCACGTCGGGCAACGTTACCGTGCGCGGCAACGGGCAGTCCACCATGGACCTGTCCGCCGCGGCCCCCGGCCAGGACGGACTGTATGTGAAGGTGACCAGCGAATCCACTGCGGTCGCGGCGAGCGTGCGCGTGCTGGTAATGGACGGCTTGACGCCTAAGGGATCCGATTTTGCCATGCCGTTGGGCACCGAGGGCACGTCGAATCTGATTCCTTCGGTCAGGAAGGGCGACAAGACCACCCTGTACCTGTATGGCAGGAAGAACGCCACGGTCCGAGCCTCGTGGGTGAGCGACAACGGTCTCATCTCGTTGGGCACGTTCGATATCAGAGGCCAGCAGGTCAGTGCCATCGACTTGGGCAGCGTGCCGTCCGGCGTGAGCGGCATCCAGCTGGACAGCGACGACGTGTTCCTGGCTCAGGCCAAGGTGACGGCCAATGGCGGCGATGGTCAGGAGGATTTCGCCCTGTTGCCTGCCGTGGCTCCCGAGAAGCGTTCCGTCATATCCCTGCCGGACGGCTACGATCTGTCACTCACCTTGGCCAACACCTCCAATGCCGAAACCACCGCCACCGTGGCGTTTATGAACGATGACGGTTCGATGCGGCAGGGTAAGCAGGTAACCATCAAGGCCAATAGCGCCATGACCATGGACACGCAGGGCGTGGCGGCCGTGGTGGCATGCAAAGACGATACGGTTGCCTGGGGCCTGCGGCTTGGATCCGACGCCTTGGCGGGCAAGAAGGTCGCCGGCGTGTCCGCGGTCGGGCCGACCAAGCTTGGGGTGCGCGTGGCGCGTATCACCTCGACCAACAGCCTATTGCTGGTGCGCTAGCCGCTGGAAGGCTGAAGGCGTAATCGAAACGCTGGCTCCGGCATCGTTGAATGCCGGAGCCAGCGTTTTCGTTCAGGGCTGAAATGCCGTGCTCACCACTGGTAGTCGGGGTCGATCTCCTCCGGTCTGCGCCCGTAGAGTTCGGCCACACGCACCACCAGTTCGTCGCGGATCGCCCATTGCAGGTCGTCCCGGTTGCGTGCCCTGCTCTGCAACGGCATACGGTAGAGCACAATGCGCGCCGGCATGCCATGCGCGGCGGGGAACAGACGCGACATCACATTGGGCTCCAACTCCCAGGGCACCGGGTCGGAAGGCGGTACGTCCTCCACGGCGAACTGGATCGGGCGGATCAGTTCGGGCCATGCGTTATTCAATCTGCGGATATGCGCCGCGAGCAGATCGTCGAACATGCCCGAACGGGTGCGGTACCTGGGCAGGCGCACGCCGAACATGGGAGTGCGGGTGCCTCTGCCGTGGCGATTACGGTAAACGCGAGTATTCCATGGAGCTTCAACCATGGTTTCACTGTATGACATGCCACTGGCATTAGGGTAGGATACTGAACATTCAACCGTGCACGGCAAAGGAGAGCAAGCATGATCCAACGATGGGACCGTTTGGACTACGACGCCCTTGCCGGCAGCGCACGCATCATCGGATTCGATCTTGACAACACCCTCGCCAACTCCCGCAAGCCCATGCTCCCCAGTGTGGCGGGGCGTTTCAGCGAACTCACCAACCACATCGACGTGGCGGTGATCACCGGAGGGCGTTGGGAGCTGGTCGTCAGCCAGATCATCGACGTGCTCGCCCCGCAGGCATGCAAGAGCAACATGCATCTCATGCCCACCAGCGGCACCCGCTACTACCGTTGGCTGAACGGCGAATGGACGCGCGTGTTCAGCCATGATCTGACTGCGGACCAGTGCGCACGAGCTTCGGCGAGTCTGGAGCGCCGCGCCCGCGAAATGGGCCTGTGGCCAGGCCATGTATGGGGTGAGCGCATCGAGAACAGGGGATCGCAGATCACATTGTCGGTGCTCGGCCAGCAGGCCCCGTTGGAGGCGAAACAGGCGTTCGACCCGGATGGTTCGTTGAAACGCCGCCTGGCCGAAGCGGTGGCCGCTGACCTGCCGGATTTGAAAGTGCACGCCGGAGGCTACACCAGTATCGACGTTTCGCAGCAGGGCATCGACAAAGGATTCGCGGTGCGCGAACTCGCCAGACTGAACAACTTCCCGGTGGAACGGATGATATTCGTAGGCGACCGCATGAACGAGGACGGCAACGACTACCCGGCCGTACAGGCGGGCGCCATGGGAGTTGCGGTAAACAACCCAGACGACACGGTGAAGTTCATCGACGCGATGCTGGAGCGTATTGCGTGAACGGCACGCTTCAATCAGCGCCCCAAACATTCTGGCGGGGCATGCTGGGGCTCATCCTGCCCAGAGGATGCGCAGGCTGCGACAAGCCGGACGAAATATTATGCAGCGACTGCCAGTCGCTATTCCGCAGACATACGGTCTTGCCACTCAACGGCACACCAAGCGGCGCATCAGACGGCACGCCGGGCGCAGCCACCGCGCCAAACGCACTGAACGGCATACCATCGGCGGCAATCCAACAACCGGCCTGCGCGATGATATACGCGGCAGGCACCTACCAAGGCCACGTACGCCGGGCAATCCTCTCATGGAAAGACCACGGCGACACGGAATGTGACAAGGCATTCAGCCAAGTATGCCGGCAACTGGTAGCCGACAGCGGCATCATCGAAACACTACAGACCAAGCCACAGACTCTGCCACAGCCCATGCCACAGACGGAACACCAAACAGGCAGTCAAACACAAATACTGGTCGTACCCGCACCATCATCACCCAAATCCATGCGCACACGCGGGCGCAGACACCTCTGGCCGCTCGCGAAAGCCGCAGCCGCAGAACTGGCAGCCGCCGGAGTGGAAGCCTGTGCCGTGAACGCGCTACGAACACGGCACATACAGGGCAAAGCCGTGGAAACCCACAGCGCACTCGGCAGGGCAGCCCGACTCGACGGGCAGTTGGAGGTGAACGACCCGGGGCTTATAGCGGGCAAGAAGGTGCTGATCCTGGACGACATTGTGACCACAGGGACAACCATGCGCCGGTGCGCCGAAGCGATACGCGGGGCGCGGGGGAGCGTGGTGGGAGGATTGGCGCTCGCCGCCGTCCCACCGCCTGCTGAACGGTGAACGATGGACGATGAACCTGCACTGCTACAGGCCCATCATGGGTATATCCGTTTACTGCGACTGCAGCGACAACAACACGAGGTAAAAGTGACAGCAACTGTGACTGGAGTGACAGAATATGTCCCATTGGTCACAGTTGTTGTCACGCAGTCACAGTTATCGCTGCGTAGCAGCAGCTACAGTCCCAAGCCACATCATTTGTGCAGCTTGGCGACGGTCCTGCGTGCCAGGTCACGTGCCGAACCGGCGCCCTCGCCGCGCACACCGAGGAACACGATCACCAGCATCACCGCCACGATCAGCGTGCTGAGGCGCAGCACCGACTGCACGCCGAAAATACTGCCCGCAATCGCAGCCGCATGCCCGCCACCCAACGCGGCGGTACGTGTCGCGGCGATTGATTCCATGACGATCACCAGAATCGGCGCACCCATGGCACCCGCGATCTGGCGTACCGTGTTCGTTACCGCCGATCCTGCGGCAACCTCATGTGAGGCGAGACAGTTCAATGACCATGTAGTTACCGGCATCAGCACGAATCCCATGCCAATCTGGCGTGTGAACTGGCAGATCGACACCCACCAGATCCATGTGTGAGGCCCGATCAGGCTCATGCCGAGTGTGCCGAGCAGCAGAATCGTGGTGCCGACCAATGCCACGGGGCGTGCACCGAAACGGTCGAGCGCACGCCCGCCACCAAACTGTGCGATGCACTGGCCGATCGCGCCTGGAAGCATGATCAGGCCGCTCATCATGGCCGAATAGCCGCGGTCGTTTTGAATGTAGAGCGGAATGATCACCATGATCGAGCTAAACGCGAAGAACGCCAACGCTGCCGTCATCGTGCCCACTGTAAAGCTTTTGTTGCGCAGCACATGCAGGTCGAGCAGCGGCACTTCCACCTTGGGGGAGCGTGCGACCAGCCGCTTCATCACGTTGGAACCCGGTTCACATGGTGCGATGAACTGGCGGGCCACAAACCATATGATACCCAGCACTCCAATCAGCATTGCGCTCCACACCATCGGGTTCGTAAACGGATACGCCTCGATGTTGGTGAAGCCGAACATCAGCCCTCCGAAGCCGAATATCGACAGCACCACGGAGAAGAAGTCCGCATGCGCCGTGCGGTCAGATTCGCCGAAATTATGCAGGAAGCATACGGCCAGCAGCACCGAGGCCACGCCGATCACCGTGAGCGTAAGGAAGATGGAGCGCCAGCCGGTCATGTCGGTCTGCCAGCCGCCGATGGTCGGGCCAAGCGCCGGAGCCACGCTCATCGCCATGCCCACGGTGCCCATCGCCACGCCACGGCGTGACAGCGGGTAGATGGAGAACACGGTGATCTGCAGTACCGGCCACATCACGCCGGTGCCCACAGCTTCGAGCAAACGGCCCAGCAGCACCAGTACGAATGTGGGTCCAAGCCAGGCCAGTGCCGAACCGAGTGTGAACACCACCATGGAGCAGATTACGATCTGGCGTGTGGAGAAGCGTCGCGTCAGGAACGCGGTGAGCGGCACCATCACGCCCATGACCAGCTGGAACACGGATGTGAGCCATTGGCCGGTGGTTACGGAAATGTGGAAGTCGGCCACGATGGTGGGCAGTGCGGAGCTGAGCTGCAGCTGCGTGAAGTTGCCTACGAACGTGATGAACGTCAGGATCGAGATGGACACCAATGCGGGGCGGGTCAGTTTGCCGTTCACGTATGATTCCTCGCGGGTCAGTGCCCGTGCCATCGAAGCGCCTGTGGAACCTGTGGAGGCCTTGGCGGATTCCTTGCCCGGCTCCTTGGCGGAATGACTAATCAAACTTCTGTTCTTCTTCATAACCCTGCTCCATCTACCTACAGTCCATGCGTGGCTTCGTCTTTTGCGATCTGATCCCGAGCTCGGTGCCGGGCCGCCGCCATGTAAGCATGCTTAGCTTTGCCCATGCTGTTTCCCATACAAGCCTTTGCCATACTATTCCCACCGTTGACTGTTGGTGGCCGGGTTGCTCGGGGTTTGAGCGCATAACGAAGTGCAAAGCCTGCAGGCGTGTGGTGCTTGGCGAACTGCCGTGCGGTCCCGTTGCCCCCCGTTAACGCTCACCGCACCATCAACATTTGTTGATGAAAAGTGTGTGTTTTCGTTGGAAATGTGTTGAAATGCGGAGAAAATCATATCGAAAATGACATGGAAACGCTGCAAAACGTGCGTAGCAGCAAGACGCGCATATGCTGAGCTAAAAAATATGGGTAAATTTACTGAAAGCACGCTTGTAATGTACTGAGCGTTCGATAAATTGAAAGTCGCCCCCCCATGCGCTTTGGGGGGGGGGAGAGCCGGCAGGAGAAAGAAGACATGACGCAAGCCAATAGCACCGCACTGAGAGACACATCATGGCAGCAGCTGGTGAATGTTGCGTATTGGAGGCTCTTCGTCAATGCGGCATTGACTGTTTGCGATATGGCCGCGTTTGTGCTCGCTTCGGTGATTGTGCTTATGGCGCGCAATGAGGCGGCGTTGTATTCCGCTCGTTTCCATTTCCATATCAACCTGGCCGTGTATGTGGTTGTGTGCGCGCTGATTTGGGCGTTGTGCATGCACAGCGTGGGCGTGTATCACCGGCATGTGATGGGTGACGGCTACCAGCTGAACCTGCTGCTGTTCAAGGGCGCGGTGCTCGCCGGCATTATGGTGTGCGCGGTCGATTTTATTCTCAACTCGTATGTTTCCCTGCTTTCCACGGCGCTGATCATGGTGTGCGCGCTGCTGATCACCATGGCTGAGCGGTTTGTGATTCGCCGCCTGGTGCTGTTCGGCCGTGAGAAGGGCGCCTACTCGTATGCCACGGTGGTTGTTGGCTCGTGCGAGGGCATTGAGCATGCGTTGCGTTTTCTGAGCCAGAAGCAGCAGTTGAATTACCGCACGGTGGCGGTGTGCCCGATTGGCTTGAATGCGCAGACCGGGCATATTGAGGCTGCCAGCGCACCCGAGGGGTTTATGCAGGAGATTCGCCGGATTGGTGGTAAGGAGATTCCCGTGCTGGCGTATGGCGGCGATCTGGCCGAACGTGCTGTGGCCATGGGCGCACAAACCGTGATGGTGACGGATGTGCTGCAGCGGTTCTCCGACAATTTCAATACGTTTGCGTTGAGTCTTGAATCCATGAACCTGGAGATTGCGCTGGTTACCTCTGCCGCTGATGCGAGCGGCCATGAGACGAATGTGCGTGTGATTCATGGCGCTACGGTGATGACCATCTGCCTGCCGCAGTATTCGCCGGCTGTGATGCTGCAGAAGCGTGTGTTCGACGTTGTGGTCTCGCTGCTCGCATTGGTGGGTACGGCCATCATCACTGTTCCGGTGGCCATTGCCATCAAAGTGACCGATGGCGGGCCGATCTTCTATACGCAGACCCGTGTGGGCCGCCGTGGCAAGCCGTTCAAGATGATTAAGTTCCGTTCCATGGTGGTGAATGCCGACAAGATGAAGGCTGAGCTGGCTGCGGAGACTGGGCAGAAGGGTCGTTTCATTTTCAAGATGAAGGACGATCCGCGAGTCACCAAGGTGGGCAAGTTTATCCGCAAGTTCTCCATCGACGAGTTCCCGCAGTTTTTGAACGTGTTGAAGGGCGACATGAGCGTGGTGGGCCCGCGCCCGCCGCTGCCCGAGGAAGTGGCGCAATACAACCAAACATACGCTACCCGTATGCTGGTCAAGCCCGGCATCACTGGACCATGGCAGGTGTCAGGCAGATCCAACCTGAGTAAGGAGGAGTCGGAGTCTTTGGATGTCAGCTACGTGCAAAGCTGGTCTGTGTTGGGAGACATAGTGCTGCTTTTCCGCACAGTCGGTGCAGTCATCACTCATAAGGGTGCATACTGATAGAAGACAAGGTATAATAGTAAGTTTTCGTTAAACAATGGCAGTTTTTTCTGGTGTTGGGGGAGCTCCAGAAGTACAAGGGAAGCAATACGAAATATAAGCGATGTCGATACTCATCCCATAGATAAGGGAGCCGGCGGGCACAATCCGCAAAAACCGATTCGGGTGGGGGCTGCGGACATTTTCTTGGAGACCGAACGAAAGGATTTGGTTGTGTTCAGTCCCAAGGAACGCAAGCGGGCGGTGGAACTCTATCTCACGACATCAATGACGACCGCCGAAGTGGTCGAACATCTCGGTTATCCGGCCAGGCAGTGCCTGGAACGCTGGCTGGCGAAGGATCCCCGTTATGCTGGGCATATGAGGAGCCCCATCATCCCTCTGGAAACCAGGCAGAAGGCGATCGAACTGGTATTGGGCGGCATGCGGCAGAAGCAAGCCTCCCGGCAGCTCGGCGTGAGCGTGGGCGCCGTGGCTCATTGGGTCAAGGCGTATCGCGAGGGCGGCATGGCCGCGTTGCCGCCCAGGAACGGGAACGACGCGCAGGACGGCGGGGCGCTGTCGAGGCCGCGGGTGACGACTCCCCTGGCGATGACGGTGACGTGGAGGCGCTGCGCCGCAGGGTCGAGGAATTGGAGTTGGAGAACGCGTTGATGCGGGAGGTGGCCGATGCGTTCGCCGCGTCCAAGGGTTGTTACGGGTACCGCGGGATCAAGGCCGAGCTCAGAACCGGTGTCTCGGAGAAGGTGACCGGACGGATCATGGCCGAGGACGGGCTCATGGCGCATGTTCCTGGACGTCGCAGGTACGATTCCCACGGGGGCGAGACGACTCCCGCTCCCGTGGGAACCTGATTGCCTGGGACTTCACCGCCGAACGTCCCAACGAGAAGCGACTGACAGACATCACCGAGATCAAGACGGCGGACGGCAAGGCGTATCTCTCGTCGGTGATCGACCGCCACGATGGCAAGATAGTCGCCTGCATAGCCGGATACGGCCCCAGCGCGCAGCTCGCCGACACCATGCTGGAGAAGGCGGCCGCGGAGGGCTTCTCCAGCGGGATGAGGGCCGGGTCCGTCTATCCCGAGCGGTGGGAGGAGCGCACCTGTGGGGAGGTGCTCGCGTTGATCGACGAGTGCATCCACTGGTACGACCACGATCGCATCAAGCAATCGCTTGGTTGGATGAGCCCGGTGCAATACCGGCTGAGCCATGAATTGGCTGCGTGATTAACTCCAAGAAAATGTCCGCAGCCCCATACCCGGGTTTATGGGCGTTTTTTGCCTATGGCCCACCACATCCAGCGTTGTATGAAAAGGTTCGCGAGGGTCAGCAGCACGAGCGTAAGGGCGGTGGCTGCGAGGCCCGCGAGAAGCTGTGAAAACCACGGTGTGGACGCCACGTCAATGCCGATGACGCGGAAAAGCCCGATCTTCACGATGTTGAGTGTCAATGCGTTCAGCGCGTAATAGACGAGGCTGTAGCGGCCGATATGGGCCAGCATCCGGCATGACCACACCGCGATGCACAGCCAGATGACGGCGAACGTGCCAAGGAATGCCGCCGCGACCGATGCGGTCAGCAGCGCCGGACCATCCGGTACGATTCCGGCCACGACCGGTACCGCCAACGTCAGGAACACTATGGCCGCGCAAGCTGACGATACGCCCGCTCTTCCGCGCGGAATGGCTTTGAGCCATTCCTTCAGCACGTATCCGACGCACATATAGCCAGCTGCCTTGACTCCGGCCACAATCTGGAAGGGTAGTGCAGGCCATCCGGTCTGGGACGAGACGAATGTCGACAGGATGACGAATGCCATTCCAATAGCGGCAAGCACGCGCCCGTCATCAGTCAGGCTGGTCAGCCCGTACATCAGGCATTCGCCCACGAAGAACGCCATGAGGAACCACAGTCCGTTGCCCATGACGAGCACGTCGAGGAACTGGTGCGCAATACCGTAGTCGTGGCTCGTCTGGAAGGCCGCGCGCATGGCTGGTATGAGCAGTATCGCAAACGGTTTCGCGAGGAAGTACAGGGAGAACACGTAATACGGCACCAGCAACGTCTTGGCCTTGCGCGCCAGGAACGCCATGAACCCGCCCCCTCCTACTGAACGTGAGCCCCCCCAGTAGGAAGAACAAGGGCATATGGAACAGGTATATCGCGTCGATGGGCGCGTCCAATGCGGGCAGCCACACGCTTTCGCCGTCACCGTTCCTGATGTGTCCGAAACTGACCAGTACGATGCCGACACCCTTGGCTACGTCGATCCACTCGACTCGTTTGGAACCACTCATTTCGCTTCCTGTTCCGCTAAGTTCCTAAATTTCATGAACGCGACGAAGCGCACGATGAAGGTCGTGATATTGGTGCTGGAGAACACCACGCACACCGTCAACGGTGTGATGTTCCCGGCCAGCCACAGGACCGCGCAGGCCGTAAGATTCACGATCGTACTGACCATGATCGCCGCGTTCGCCCAAGTCGCCTTCCCGATCGGCGAGAGCGCTGGATAGCCAAACATGAAACTGAAATATCCGAAGAACACGCCGACCATCAGTATCCGTAGGAACCCGCCCGCGCTGGCGTACTGTCCGCCGAGAATCAGCACGCACAACGGCGTTGCCAGCACTTCCACCAGCACACACGCGAGGAACCAGAGAATGCCGCCCCGCAACACTATGCGGTAGAACAGCCTGTAGTCCTTCTTGTTGACCATCGACGGGTAGAGTGCGTCGCCGAGCGGCGGAATCATCTGCTCTCCGGCGGACGACAACCTGGTCGCGCCGGAGTACAGGCCCATCTCCACGGATTCGGGGCTGTAGCGCATGCCGAGGAAGATGGATCCCAATGATCCGTTGATGCTCACGGATATGCGGGATATGAAGAACCAGAAGCTGTCTTTCAACGCTTCCAGCATTTCCCTCATGGTGGTGCCGGTCGCCTTCAAACCGTCGCGTTTGAGCAGGGAGAACGCCCACAGGAGCGCGATGGTATCGAATACGATCATCGAGACGGGATATGTGATCAGAGTGTCGTCGCTCTTCACGAACAACAGCGTCGCCACCAGGATTCCGGATTTCGCGAACACCGCGCGGATGGTGATGTCCTTCATGCGTTCGATGCCCCTGAAGTAGGCGTCCGGAAGCAGTGCTTTGGCGATCGAGTCCACGAAGAACAGCAGGATGATTACGAAATGGCCGCGGAGCATGTTCACGAACGTCGCGCATGCCAGGAACACGGCCGACGCGCCGCATGCCAGCAACAGCTTGGTGTACGTCATCGTCGAGATGGTTCGGGACATTTTTGCTTTGTCGTCGCGATGCACGGAGATGGTCGCGGTGGTTGACAGCTGGAAACCGTACTCCACCACCATCTGGAACACCAGGCAGAACGACGTCGCGAATCCGATCACGCCGAACTTCTCCACGCTGAGCACGCGTGACAGGTACGGCAGGAGCAACAGTCCGATCAGATAGTTCGAAAACGTGAGAGCGTATAGGAACAACGCATTCTTAAAAATACGCGAATATGATTTGTTATTCGTAGCCTTCATTGTCTTTAGGTTAACTCATCTAGCTAATGTTTTAGATTCGTGCGTAAGAAATCAGCAGTTCCTATTTGATGACTGTCGTGATTTGATTTCCTGTATAACGAACAGATGCGCATGTGCGAGTTTCCTCAAGGAAGTTGCCGACCTCAATGTACATGACTGGCACTTCGTTATCAGGGAGATTCAGAAGTTTGCGGGTATCCTTATCTGCTTTTGCCGTGAACATGGTGTTCAGAGGGCAGGAAGCAAGTCCTAAGGATTCAAGCGACAAAAGAAGGGACATACCAAAAAGTCCGCCGTCAGTGAACCCCTCATTCCGTTCATAGGATGTGATGAACGATCGCAGGTCGGAAGTAATGAGAATAAGGGCAGGGGGTTCCGCATATCCTCCCACTCCTCCTTGGATAGCCAAAGCCTTAGTGATGATTTCAGGGTTTAGGATCAGATGAACTCGAGTTGGTTGTCTGTTGCAGACGGACGGTGTCCTCATAGCCATGTCAATGGCTTGCTTGATGAGATTAATATCTACTGGCTCATCGGAAAACTCTCGTACCGAATGACGGTGTTCATTAAGTTGAGCGTAAGGTAGGAGCGAGTTGTTAGCTTTTGTTGACCGTCGGATGACGATGCTTCCCCCGCGTGATGGATTTGCGGACTTAATATGATTCCATTGCTCTTTGGTGAAAAGACTTTTTTGCCATGAGATATCCTTGCCCGCGCGAATATGACGTTCCATGTACTCATGTAGTGCTGACATCGACTCTTGAAATACGGTGTTTTCCTCATAGTTGCTGTCGGCTAGCTCTAAGCTCTTGAGCATGGCTGGAAGTGCGAGAAACACTTTGCGTCCAAAGCCATATCGAAAATCGCCATGGCTGAGTCCTTTTTCTATCTGATGGCTCAGGAACATGATTCGTGTTTCCAACTGTGTGAGCTCGGTAGAGGCAACACGGGAGTAGTTTCGGTTATATCGATGTGCCTGAAGAACGGAGTCTTTGTAAAGATGAAGCGTTTGCCGTAGATTTCGTATTGCTGACGCTATAGGACGCGGGACGCACGCGTGAAACACTGCCCTGAGCTTCTCACTCATTTGAATCCTCCAATTAAGTGTGAGTGATGAATAATCATTGTTTGTTTGCGAGTACTGCTTGCTGCATGTTGGCGAGGTATTCGTCGACCCTCGTGCGCTCTGCGTCGAGTATTCGTTCGACCTTGGCGAAGTCCACATGCCGATTAATCACGTCGAAGTCGTCATATCCGTCTACATGGCACTGCTCGGAGTCCACGAGCTTCAGGAACTCGGAAAGCCTTCCGGAATACTGGCCCGGGTAGATGCAGATTGGCTCGGTTCCCATGTTCATGGAGAATGCGGTCGCGTGGAATGAGTCAGTCAGCACGTATTTCGCGTTGTCCACAAGGGAAACGAAATCGAGGATTTCAGGTACTACGAGGCTTTTGCCGTTCCGGAATACTTGATCCACGCGGGTGCAGAATCGGTAGATAGGCAGACCTGTTCTGCGTGACAGTTCATCCGCATACCCGTCGAACTCTTTGCTGCGGTTCAGATTGTAGATAAGGATGTAGTCGCCTTTAACCCGCGGTCTCGTGGCGATGGAACGCCAGAACGATGCCGGCATCGCCAGCGTGGGGTCGACGATTTGCACAGCGTTGTGGTATCCGTACTGATCGTTCAGAATATCAACGCCGCTCTGCTCTCGTACGGAGATCATGTCGAAACGATCAATGTACTTCTTCGACTGGTTGACTTCGTTCTCGTCGAGATGGCTTCGGCCGAAGCTGGACGCATACGCGTACTTGGGTTTTCCGTCAGGGGCAAAGTCCAGATAGAAGCATGGAATGACTCCCTTGTTCCATTCGGAATTCCACACTTGGTCACTGCCGGAAACGTACACGTCAGCGAAATCGTTGAAGTTTTTGAAATCCGATTCGCTGAGATACGTCTTTTCCGTGAGGTTCAGATATTCGCTGCGGAAGCCGTCGAACACTTTCTTCCATAGCAAGTAGGTTGGCAGGAACGCCAGGGCCTTCACCGGATTGCCCTTGGCGAAGGAGTCGACTAGGCCCTTACCATACGTATCGGGACGTCGATAGTCGATGAGAACGACGTTGTCGAAATACTGCTTCAGCTTCTCTTGCGTGGCGTATGCCTGAAGCTGTGTGCCATAGTTGTCGACTTGATGGAGCGTGATCACCGCCGCTGTTGTCATGATTGTTCCTTTCCTGTCGTGTCGGGTGTTCCGGTCGGACCGGCCACAGTCCTGTTTCGTTTGGCCTCGTAGTAGCGACTCCAGATGGCGCGATAGCACCAGAAGCCGGGAAGCAGGGCGAGAATACCGAGCTTGTCGCGCTTCGACGCCCTGCGATCGCATAGCACGGTTGGTGCAACCGAGAGGACCTCCCGGCGCAGTCTTCGGGCGAGGTCCTTGTCATGATGACCAGTGTTGACCATCTGGGAAAGCGTGGAGAGGCGCACGTACGCCCGCTTCTCAGCTGCGGCCGTTTTAAGGTCGGGATAGTGCTCGCACACCCATGCGGCCATCCGGTCGCCGGCGAGCACGAGGTCCAGCTTGCTGTCCTTCCAGGTGGTGCCGTTCGCGATGGACGTGTAGCGCTGCGCGTAGTGGTATTGGGGTGTCATGTCTGCCGCGACCCTGTCGCATTCCTGCGTGATCAGGTATGTAGTGGCGGTGTCCTCATACAAGAGTCCCTCCGGATACCGTATCTGCTTGAACAGGTCGAGCCGGTACAGCTTATTCCATGCGGTCACGTCCCACAGGCCGTTGCGACACAGGCTCTCAACTGCTTGCGCACGGTCGAGCGTCGTGCGCGTGTGGGCGGGGTCCTTGTCGTCCTCGTTGTCCGGCGTGTAGGAGACGAAATGGCCGCACTGCGCCGCGTCCGCGCCGGACGCCTCCAGCGTCTCGAGCATGGACTCGACGTATCCGGGCTCGACCCAGTCGTCGGAGTCCACGAACGCTATGTATCGTCCGCGCGAGGGTTCTTCGATTGAGAACACGTGGTCGATTCCCGTGTTACGGGCAGCTGAGAGCCCGCCATTCGTCCTGTGGAGACTGGTGACGCGCGGGTCTTGTTCTGCGTATCGGTCGCATATTGCGGGGCAGTCGTCTGTGGACCCGTCGTCGACCAGGACGATTCGTACATCCTCGTATGTCTGTGCGAGCAGTGAGTCGACGCATCGGGATAGCAGGTCAGAGACGTTGTAGACCGGCACCACGATGTTGACGGGTCCCCGACCCGTGGACGCGTTGCGCATCAGTTCCGCCTTTCGTATTCGTTTCCGCGTAGACAAGGAAAATGGACACCAACAAAATCGAGAATCCCGTGTACGTGACGGCGGACACGTAGATGAGTGCCAAATACAACACCGTCGCAATAAGATATTTCGTCTGACGTTTTCCGAGCATTATGAAAACAGCCAGAAGAATCGGCATGAAATACCAAAAGAAAAAGAGAATGCCGCCCTGCTGAAGCACGTTCGAGAAAACACTTGTATTAAACCCGGCAACGCCAATAGCGTCGGATTTGAATCCTTGTCCGAACAGAGGAGAATTCAGGAAATCAGACATTCCCGTACTGAAATTCGCGTTGCGGTCGGCGATGCTTCCAACATCGGCTGTTTGCTTTGTCTGGTACATGTCGATGACGAAGTAGCCGAGTATGGGAACACACACTACGATGAACAACCACCGGAAGACGGCGTTCATCGATTTGCTCGTCAGCACGTAGGCTCCTGCAGCCAGCAACACGATGATGTAGCCGGTCGTGGACACCGTGCAATATATCGCGACGGATATCACCGCTATCTTCAGGTAACTTACCTTCCGTTCGGAGATGAAAAGCATAATGATGAGCGTCGCGCACAACATGAAACTGCACATCGGCGCTTCGGTGAAGATGCTTGTGTATCTGCCGTTACGGAACGCGTGATAAGGAGAACCTTGCGGATTGAACAGCAGGAAAAACCAAGATGATGCAACGTGTGCTCCACCCCAAGAGTAGACTATTCTACCCAAAGGCTTCACGATGTGCAGCACTTGTCCTGTGGAATACAGCACGAGACCAATGCAAGTGATGACGAACATGACGTCGGCAACGTTGTCTAATATTCTCTTGATTCCCAGATGGTAGACGCAAATGCAGCACACCGAGAAAAACCCGACGAAAAGAATCACGATAAGAAGCAATGCCGAAAAGTTAATCGCCTTACGTAGAAATAAAATCTGCAGAACCGGAATGCTGGTGAACAACAGGCCGAAAATGCTTATTTTTTGCACCAACGATTTCGGTATGTGCGTTTTGCGTTTCAGATAAACGAGGAAGCATCCCAATCCCAGCATGCAGGCGTTGAACAGTATGCCAATGGGAGCTCCAGCCATTTTCACATAGATGGTCTGCATCGTCAGGACTATGGAGGCGGTAAGAGCGATGCCGACGTTACGTTCCAAAGGCGCTAGACGCGTGATCTTCTTGGAAGACATGCTCCTGCCGGAGCGTTTCGTGTTTTGCATGTCAGAAACTCTTCGCGTATTTCCTGCCGGCGAACTTGGCCATGAGAAATCCCGCGCCCTTTTCCCACCAGTCGGTCGGTTCCGGGCTGGTAAGGGGCAATTCGACGACACCCTGTCCGTTTGTTTTGAGCCACACGTCCAGCAGGAGCTCGCTGACCCTACCGGGATAACGTTTCTCGAATGGGGTGTATGCCGAGGCGTCGATCCGTTTAGTCAATTCGTCGATCAGCGGGAAGAGCCATGCGCAGTACGCGTCGAATAAGTCGGCGCGCATGACGAACATGTTGAACATGTGGCCGCCAGTAGAGGCCATGCACTTGTCGAACATGGGAACGTATTCGAGAGCCTTCGACGCGAGAATGCCCCTCATAACGTCCAGATGGGATCCATCGAGCGTGTGCGCATAGTGCGAGCGCATCGTCTCGATATAGTAGTTTCGCCTACAGGGCACGACTACGCCGGTCTTTTTCAGCGCTTCCCTAATCTCCTTGCCGGATGCGATTCGAACGAACCGGTCTTTTTGCAGTCGGTTCGCGAGACTGGGGGACGCAAACAGCCTGCGGTAGTGGACGAGGCCCTTGTAGTTGGCGTCGCAGTTCCTCCACATCCAGTACAGGGCCGTCAGTTCAGAATAGCTTGCGTTGAGGGGCGAGATGTTATCGCCCTCGTTGTCTCCCTGAATGTCGGGTAGCACGTCCGGGTGCAGAGCTGCCCCGACGTGGAGCGGCAGGTAGGCCGGGTCGCCGGGCGTGCGGTACGGCTTGTGCATTGCGACTGCTATGCGGATCGACTCGCTCAAATCCCACGGACCTCCGTAACGGTCTCGGAAAGCGGAGTGCAGACGGCGTGCCCGCCAAAGCCGACACAACGGCCGTTATCGGCTCTTTTTGTAATCGATCGACCTGTGGTCGGCATGCGAGTCCCGTCCTTCTCTCTCTAGCACCCCGGCAGAACAGCCTTTGATCATGGTATGCATACCCGTACACAAACGTGATAAGCACCCCCTATAAAAAGGCAATTCCGCTATTGTCTGCACAGACGATTCTCACACCCCCCGGAGACATAATCGGCCCCCGTCTCATAGATAAAACGCAGTTTTTGAATATTGCTTGTTTTGAGGCCATCGTTATTGCAGGAGAAGGCCAATCGCACTTTTTGACGATTATTGCAGTTCAATGCCATCGTTATTGCGTATCGAGGCCACCGCTTGTCAGGCTCCTTTCACCATGCGAGGCACGTGTGGTGAAAGGAAGCTGCCAACATGGCAAGGAAAACCAAGGCCAAGGCGATACCCCGCCTGAACGACCAGAACCTGTCCGGCAGGGCGATAGCCAGATCTCCGGGAATCGCGAGACAGAGCGTGGCCGAGGTGCCGTCCGCCCCGGCCGCCGCGGGAATCGCCTATCCGGACGTGGCCGCGAATCCTGACGACGAGGTGTATTCGATGCCGTTCCCCGGCAAGGGGCGAACGGGAAAGCGTGTACGAACAGCCCGACTGGGCCGGGATTCACCGCGAGCTCGCCCGCGTCGGCGTGACGCTGCGCATCCTGCATGGCGAGTACGCCGATGAATGCGCCAGCGCCGGCAGACCGCGCATGGGTTGCGACCGTTTCCGCAAGCAGCACGCCGCGTATGCGGCGAGGACCGGTGTGACGAGTGGGGTCGAGCACAGGGCCGGACGGGCCATCGAGGTCGACCGGGCCGGCAAGACCATACGGATCGTCGACCCGGTCACGGGCGACGGGTCCAGGGCGTACCTGTTCGTCGGCGTGCCGCCGATCGGCCGGTACGCGTCCGTGGAGCCGACGCCCGACATGGGCCAGAACGCGTGGCCGCGGTGCCACGTCGCGATGCACGAATGGTTCGGAGGCTCCACACCGCGGCTGGCGTGCGACAGCCTCAGGACCGGAGTGGTCAGCCATCCGCGCGAAGGCGAGGTCGTGCTCGACGACGCGTACCGTTCCATGGCCGAGCATCATTCCGCCGCGGTGATACCGGGGCGCGTGCGCAGGCCGAAGGACAAGCCGTCCGCGGAGAACACGGCATGGCACGCGACCATGGCGCTGGCCGGCGTGATGTGCGACCGCTCTTTCGGATCGCTGGACGAACTGCGCGCCGCCGTCCGCGCATGGCTGGACGAGTTGTGTGTGATCGAATAAAGGTGTTCACTGTCGGCACTTGTTCCTGAACACCCTGAGCGTTCAATTTGGACGGTGTCGGCGGTGATGGCGCCGGTGGAATGAGAACACCGGCATCGTCCGGTTCCTTGGTAGATTCCCGAGTGCCTGTCAACCAAACTGATGGTTCCCGGGAGGAAAGGAAATGACGACACCGGTGTGTGTCCGACAGCGTATCAGGCAGCTCGACCGCCAGGGCTTGAGCCACAGGGAGATATCGCGGAAACTCGGCGTATCGCGCACGACCGTGGTCAGGTACGCCAACCATGGGGATTATTCGCCCAGGCCATCGAATGCCGCCCGACCGGGCAGGTCGCTGGTCGACGATGGGTACGCGGCCGTCGTGGATGGCTGGCCGGCCGCGGATCTGCGCATGCCCGTCAAGCAGCGCCACACCGCGACGCGCGTGTACGAGCGGCTCGTGGCGGAGTGCGGGTTCACGGGCTCGTATTCGTCGGTGCAGCGCTGGGTCAAGCGCTGGCGGCGGGAGCATCGCATGGAGTCGGACGGCTTCGCCGAGTTGGAGTGGGCGCCGGGAAGCGCGCAGGTCGATTTCGGCCAGGCCAGGGCCGTGATCGCCGGAGTCGAACGCGTGGTGCATTTCCTGGTGGTGTCGTTCCCGTATTCGAACATGCGCTGGGTGGTCGCCCTTCCCGGCGAGACCTCGGAGCGCGTGTGCCAGGGTTTGCTGTGGATCTTCGAGCGCATGGGCATGGCGCCTAGGGTGGTGGTGTTCGACAACGCCACCGGCGTGGGCCATCGCAGGCCGGACGGCACGGCCGCCCGGACCCGCTTGTTCTCCCTGTTCTGCGCGCATTACGGGTTCGAGCCGCGGCTCCGCGACCCGTATTCCGGCCACGGGAAGGGCAGTGTGGAGAACGCCGTCGGCTTCGTCAGGCGCAACCTGATGGTGCCGATGCCGTCGGCCGAGAGCTTCCAAACGCTGACGCGCGTGTGGCTTGACGAGTGCGAACGCGTCGCCGGATCGGATCACTACCGGCATGGTGTTCCGGTGATCGAACTGTTCGAGGCGGAGAAGGACCACATGCTTCCATTGCCCGGCGTGCGGTTCGACCCGTGCGACTGGAGGAGCGTGAAGGCCGACAAGACCGGCGCTGTCACGATCGACGCGAACCGGTATCTGGCCGGACCGAAATGGCGTTCCATGCGCCTGCAGGCCGGGGTGCGCGTCTTCGAGATCGAACTGCGGGCCCCGACGGCGAAACGATCACCACGCTGGAGAGGATTTGGGGCCATTCGGCGAAAACCCAGGTGGATCCGGCGAGCCTGCTCGCGATCATCGCGCGAAAGCCCCGCATATGGGGCGAAAGCCCGATCAGGAACGATTTCCCCGAAACCGTGCGAGTCCTGCTCGACCGCATGGACGCACGCACGCGCTCCAATCTGCTCGACGACATCCGAGCCGTTGCCGCCGACTGCGGGTTCGCCGCCACGGTCAAAGCGGTGGAAACCGTCATCAACGCGGGACGGACCGTCGACCGCGCGGCGATCGGCACATGTGCCAAACGCATCCTCGAGGGTGCGGGAACCGAAGGCGGGCAGGATTTGAAGCGTTACGACAAATGCATGAAGGAGGCCGAATGAGCCAGCAAAAACCGCGGCAGCGCGGCGGCCGCGTTCTTGGCAAGGCCACGCCGGAACAGGTCATGGGCCTCGCCCGCAACCTGCCGTTGACACACAGCGTGCTCGAGAAGGCCCTGGAGGACGCCACGCCCGGCCAGCTCGGCTTCCTGGCCAACCTGTTCGAGAAGGAGAACGCGAGCCGGGCCGAATCCAAACGGCGGCGGCTGCTCAAACAGGCCGGGTTCCCCCAGAGCAAGACCCTGGGGGGATACGACCGGGGCATGGCCTCGTTCCCCGCCGACTGGGGCCGCGAACAGCTGGAAAGCCTGGAATTCGTCGACCGGGCCGAGGACCTCGTGCTCTACGGCGACGTCGGCTGCGGCAAGACCCACCTGGCCATCGCGATCGGCATGCTCGCATGCCAACGCATGATACCCGTGAGGTTCTTCACCGCCTCCAGCCTGGTCATGCGCTTGAGGAAAGCCAAGGACGACAACAGATTGGACGCCGAGCTCAAGTCGATAGGCAAGGCCGGGCTGGTCATCATCGACGAATTGGGCTACCTGCCCATCGACATCGACGGGGCCCGCCTCCTGTTCCAGGTCATCGCGGACAGCTACGAGACCCGCAGCATCATCTTCACCTCGAACCTCGAGTCCGGCAGATGGGGCGACGTGTTCGGCGACGGGGACATGGCCGCCGCGGTCATCGACCGCATCGTCCACCACGGCAGGATCCTCCGCTTCCACGGCGAATCCTACCGGAACAAACACTCCCTCATGAGATAAACCAAACAAACAACAAAACAAGGGACCAGCCGTCGACGGCGTTCAACTTGAACGCCGAAGGTGTTCAGATTAAGTGCTGAAAGCGTCCACCTCGATTTGACGAAATACAAGGGCATCCGCGAGCACCTGCCCTACGTGCATAGGATCATCGACAAGTTCCACGTCATCAAGCACGCCAACGAGGCCGTCGACAAGGTCAGGAAGGCCGAGGCCAGGGACAGGCCGGTGCTGAGGAACACGAAGTACGTGTGGCTCAGGAACGAGGCGGGCCTGACGGATCCGCAGCTGGAGGTCAAGCGCAATCTGGCGAAACAACGGTTGAAGACCGCACGGGCGTGCGGGATGCGCGAGACCCTGCAGGACATCTACGCCGACAGCGCCAGCCGGATGGAGGCGGAGGCGGGGTTCAAGTCGTTGTGCTCGTGGATGATGCGTTCCCGGTTGGAACCGATGAAGGCCCTCGCCAGACAGTTCCGCCGGTGCTGGGACGAACTTCGACCGACCATACACGAACGCGATCCTCGAATGGCTCAACAGCATCATCCAACACGTCAAGGCCCGCGCCCGCGGCTTCAGGAACATGGACCACTTCTCCACCATGATCTACCCGACCTGCGGCAAACTCGACCTCAAAACAGTCACCGCCTGACCGGATTTACCCACACCAAACAGCGAAAGGCCATAATTATTCATTATTGTGGAGTGCTAGCCTTGATTGTTAAGAATGGGTTTAAGGAGCGGCGAAATGGCAATGTCTAATAAAGAAATTATTAAGCACCTTCCGGATTGGATCGCAGAAAAGAAAACAAGTTTCTTCTTCGGCTCGGGTACGTCTGCTCCTGGTATGCCTCTAATGAATGATTATGATCCTAAAGATTTGCTGGAAGAAGTAGTGCAAAGAAATAAGGCTTTAATAGCGCATGATCCTGCTTTATTTATTGAATGGGTGGAATCTAAAGATAGCAGGTGGAATTCACCGCTTAAAAAAGAATATAATCACTTTTGTGGGCAAGGTGGTGTACAAGCTGTGCAAGACTTTGTTGAAACAAAATTTCATGAAATACAAAGCACTGCAAATGAATATAAATGTTTTATGAATAATATTCTTTCCATATTAAACAATGTGAATTCGAGAGAATTGCATAAAAATATTAATATTTTTTCAACAAATTATGATTTATTCATTGAAGAAGCAATTGATGAAATTTATGGAGAAGGAGGGTCTGTTCCTTTTGTATTTAATGATGGTGCCAGAGGATATTTTAAGAGACTATTAGATAGCTCAAATTTTGATACCATGACTGCTTATAGAGGTCGTTTTGATAACTATATAGATGAGTTACCAGCAATTAATCTTATTAAAATTCATGGATCTGTAAATTGGAACGAACTCTCTGCTGATGCGATTCAGATTCAAAATAATGTCGTTGAGGACATTGATGTGTCTGGAAAAGGAATGGTGGCGCCTAATGGTCAAGAACCAGAGAACACAACATTAAAAAAGCACTATTATGAAATGCTGCGCTATTTTGAATATGAAATGTCGGCGAGTTGGGAGAATGGCTCGATACTGATAGTGCATGGTTTTTCATTTGGTGATGGGCATATTGCCAAGGCGTTGAAAAGAGCGTTGGAGAATCGTGCGCTAATGGTTGTCGTTGTGGCATATAGAGATGCTGACGTTGAAACAATTAGAAAAAATCTCACTAATTGTGGTTTAAGGAACAATTTATACTTCTTAAGTCCAAAAGATTTTGTCTTCCCTGGTGAAGATTTCAATCGTTTAAATTTGAGTAATTTAAACAAAATAATTACTGGCGAATTAAATTGTGCGTAATGGTGGAGGAAATTGTGGAGCAGAGTGAAAAAGAACTTGGGGTTGTTGTGTCAGTTGATGCCGATGAGGCGACTATTGGCATGTACAACGTAACTAATGGTACTTCTTTCTTTATGGATGGTGAGGAGATAAACGGAATAAAGGTTGGAGCATATGCGATTCTTAAGCAGGGGCGGAATCGCATTGTTGTGACTGTTCTATCGGAAAAAGTGCGAGATCAGCTGAATACCATTAATTCAAAAGAATTTGATAATCGCTTCCATGCACAATCTATTCAGAGAATAGTGAAAGTCAGATCTCAGGGTGTGATCAAAGATGGACACTTTTCTTTAACAGGTGCTGTCGTCCCTATGGTGGGTAATGTTCTTGTTTCCGCATCTTCTGAAGATATCGCGGATATTTTTTCTCGCGGTGTTAAAGAATGTGAATCGGTAATCATAGGGCGCTCTCTTATGGAGAATCAGCCAATTAGGATTCCTGTGAATGATTTCTTTGCTTCGCATATTGGCATTTTCGGTAATACTGGAAGTGGAAAATCGAACACCCTGCACAAGCTGTATCTTGAGTTATTTAATTCGAGGTATGGTTCACCGGCATTGGAGAAAAGTAGCTTTGTTGTCATCGATTTCAATGGTGAATACGGAAGCGGTTCGGCTTTTAAAGACCATCATATTCAACTTTATGATGGAGTAAAGAAAAAATTTCCAATTGATGAAAATTTATTTTTTGATATAAATACATTGAAAGTTTTGGCTAAAGCGACTGAGAATACACAAGTGCCTTTTTTGGCTCGTTCTCTAAAAAAATGGCGAGAAAACCGTGAATATGCTTCGATGGAAATAGGTCTCTTAAAGAAATGTTTAACGTCTTGCAGCATTGACCTTATCGAAGAATGGCGTGATGTGGCGAGAAGTATTTTACAAGAGGGATCTAATGGTGAAATTGATTGTATGAATGTGCTTGATACCGTTAGAACATTTAAAAATGATTTAATGTATATATTGGAGGATGGCGAAGAAGAGTATATTGACAAGGGGGATTCTATTGATGGGTGTAAGTATTCTAATTTGAAACTTGATTCTGTGAAGCGAGATTTAGCAAAATGCGTGAGTTCTTTTAATCCATGTGTTTCTTTTTTGAATTTTATAAAATTTCAGAAAATATATGACGCGAAATATATGGGCATGCAACTTGATTGGTTGAGGCCTGTCGTAGGAAGAATGGAAAGAGTCGTCAATTCCATAGAAAAGTATGCTGAAATAAAAGGAGCTAGTGGGTGTTATCTAAAAGGCATCACTGTTTTCAACTTAAAAAACGTTGATGCGGAATATAAAGAAACCTTTGCATTGTTAATTGCTAAGATGTTCTATGAGCGGAAAAAGAAAGATTCGAACAGTGTTTCGCTTCATCTAATAATAGATGAAGCGCATAATATTCTTAATTCTTTTAAATCATCTCATTCTGATATCTGGGAAGATTATCGTCTGTCGACTTTTGAGTCAATGATTAAAGAAGGCCGAAAGTATGGTTTCTTCCTTACGATTGCGTCTCAACGTCCAGCAGATATTTCTCCAACAATTATGTCTCAGATTCATAACTATATCGTTCATAAGTTAGTGAATGACAAGGATTTGCAAATGATGGAGAACACGATGCCAACTCTTGACGCGTTCTCCAAATCACGAATTCCTACTTTAGGTAAAGGCGAAGCCGTGTTGACTGGTCGCGCTTTCGGTCTTCCCTCACTCATCAAAGTTGATTATGAACCGTATTCGCGTCCTGATTCCGACGATGTTGATTTGATTAAAAAATGGACATCCAAAGCTGATAATACTGCTTCTGCGAGCGATACGTACAGTGGAACGCAGACTTTTTGAAGATTGAATAAACGGATCTTTGCGGGTTCGGTTCCGAGGGGCGGAGTCGTATCGAACGGCTACCATTACCTCCGCGCCAGGCTCGGCGTCGACAAATACGTCGGGCTGGCGCGCTCGAGTAACTGAAACATTTTCCATCCAAGGGTGGCGTGGATAACGTCTTATCAAGTCCTCGCTTAAAACTGACTTCTAGTATTCCTCCATTCCCATCTATCTCCCTGTGTCACGTAACGTTTCTCGATAATCCAAAAATCTGTGCGATCGCTGACCCTGCGCGCGCTGATTCTTCATATCGAAATCACCGGCACATCCTACTGATTGGCGTTTTCTGAATCATTGCCATTATTGTTTTTAATTATTGTTGAGAGCTATCTATATGGAATTGCGTATTGCTCATATGCGGATAAATCAAACAATGCTCTAATGAAGACTTGAGAGACTTTGTTCCTTTCTTCGGGCTTTAGTGTGGTTCTACATTTGATGCATAAATCGCAAATAGGGGCTTCTGAATGCATTGTATATTCGTTTTTGTTATTTGGATAATCACATATCAAGGAACCGGCATACCGTACTCCATGTATTTCTTCTCTCGAAACATGGAACATGCGCTGCACAACGTATCTGAAGAACTCTCGGATAATAAGAAAGTGCGACTGGCTCAACAATTCCGTCGCCGATACGCGACGCACATCGACGAATTCAGGAAATTCATTGCAAGCGCAAACGTGGCAATCGACGGGGACTATCGGGAAGCCTGGCACGCATAGGCAGCGGAACTGCCTCCCTGCACAGGGGATCGAATTTGCATGTGCTCATTGCCAATAGCCCAGCACCGTCGCCAGAATCGGCGACCGGCGCAAACGAGAATTGAGCCATATAACCATGTCGCTCCGACAACAAGGGAACGCGTGTGGTCAGCACAGCTGAGTATTAAAAACAGTGCGGATCCAAGGTGTCGCCAATCAAATGCGCTACGGGGTTGCTTGGGATTTCAGGGAGTTCGGAAAGCCGGCAGACGGCGCCCTTGCCGCTGCCGGCTTGAGCTGAAGCAACCGGTGCTTGAGGCGATCAGTATTTGTTGGCGCCTTCGCCAATGAAGTTGACGGTGAATCCGCGGTGGTAATGCAGGAACATGTCGGCACCGTAGCGGTCGACGGGGCGGTGGGTGAACAGCATGCGGATGGCGAATGCGGTCTGCATGTCATCCGGCAGATTCATGAACTCCTTGTGGGCGTCCCAATACGGATGCATGGTGATGGCCGCGTCCGGCACGTAGGCGTATCCGTAGCCGTCCTCGTTCACATAGCCCATGAACGGCAGATCCCAAGCGTCATGATCGGTGAGCTCCTGCTTGAAATTCTCTACCTTGGCGAGTGCTTCATCGCTGATGCCCAGGTTTTTCGCCACCTTGTTGGCTTCGGCTGTTTTGGCGTCGGCGTCCTTGTCGAACATGTCGAGATTCACGGTGATGACGGTTTTCTCGTTTGCCATGGATAATGCCTTTCTATGAGCCGCGCATAATGTGCATTATGCATGTTCGTTTGTAGTCGCAAATGAACATTATGTATGACTGGTTTGTGTTGTGTGAGGTGAACGCTTGCTGTGTTCGCTATTGATGCTACCACGCATATAGAAGGTGAAATGGTTGGAAAATGAACTTTTTGTGTACTGTGGTTTTGTGAATCGTTGTCATGGCTGGGTTTATGGCAATTGTCAGGCGGTTGAAAAAAGATAACATTAAGCGTGTTGTCTTTTTATGATATTCCATGTTCTGTTAATGTTCGAATGAACATTTGAAGCCGTGAATCGTTGCGGCAATATCATCCGTTGCTCGGTGAAATCAATGGGTGCATATAGTGCAATGTCGAGTAGGGTTGGTTACGGAAAGGGGCGCGTGTGATTCGACCGAACAATAGTGAATGCGAAGTGGCTGCCAAGGCCAAGGCTGGTGTCGCAATTGATGATGCCGCTGCACAGGCGCAAGCGAGCGGCAGACAATCGGCGGGGCGCGCCGTTTCCTATCGCCCAATGCTGCGATTCCTGGCGACGCAGGATCGGAACGTCATCTGGCTGTTGCTGGGCATCGCGCTTCTCCCGGTGGACGGCACCACGCTCGGCCTGTACGCGCCGTTCTGGTCGCCGATCAGTCCCGCGCTATTCGCCGTCTACTGCCTGTGCAACTGGCGGCAGCTGCATATCGTAGCCGTGAAGTATCTGCCTATGTTCCTGCTGCCGGTCGCCTGCATCATCCTGTCCATTCCCGGGTGGCTGCGCTTCGGCATTCATTTCAACGCCGCATTCATGAGCCTCACCGGGCTCCTCGGCATGCTCGCCACGTTGGGCGCGCTTGTCATCGCCTTCCATATCAAACGCATCCCCTGGAACATGCCGATCCGGCTGCTTATCGCGGCCTACTGGTGCTCCTTCGCCGTGGGCGTCGTGCAATGGTTCTCCATCCATCTGCGGTTCGAGCCGCTTGTCAACTATTTCTCGCATCTCATGTACCGCCAGTACATCACCGATAGTTCGGTGTGGGGCGGCGGCCGTCCGCAATTCCTGTTCGCGGAACCCAGCTATATCGGCATGCACCTGTTCGGCATACTGCTGCCCTTCATGTGGCTGATGCGAGGTCGCGACAGCATCTATGCCAAACGGCTGCGTGACCTCATCGTCGTCTACGCGATCGGCACGATGCTGATGCAGGCCGGCACCAGAATCGTCATCGACTCCGTTGTGGCGCTGCTGATCGCCATCATCGTGCACAACACGTGGCATGATCGGAAGCAACGACTGCGTGGCATGGTGCAGTTTGCCGGAGCATGCCTGCTTGGTCTGCTGGGTGTGCTCGCCGATTCCAGACTGTCTTCCATAGCCGAGAACGGCGCGCAGGGAGACGGTTCGTTCTTTGCGAGAATCTACCAAAGTCTCGATCCGCTCTGCGGCCTGCTTACCCATCCATGGACCCTGCTTACCGGTTATGGCGCGGGCAACATCATCAACGCCGTGTGGGCTGGCGCATCCAAGGCCGAGCAGCTACTAAATGGTCTTGGCATGAACGGCGGCGCGGCCACAGGATTTGCGGCCGGCATGAATGCGGACACCGTATGGACGATGTGTGCCTACACCAGCATCATCGCCGAATACGGATTGATCGGCCTGGTTCTGCTGGTCATCGCTTCCATAGTTTCCATGACGCGTGTCTTCGATACTGCAGCTGCCGAGCATGGTGTTTGGAGCAAGACTGTTATCTGCTGGCTTGTCCTGATCGTGTACCTGTATATCCAGTGCGAGAACTATGCGTTCGCCGCGCTGCCATTGTTTATCTTCGCGGTAAGCAAGCTGCGCGAGTAACCGTATTTGACGGGGTACGGATGTCTTCTTCTAGATAACGTACAGTTAGAGAAGCCGCTATCGCAAGTATTCTTTAACCTGTCCACAAGGCGGCTGACATTAGCAATCATTTGGGTAGGTAATGCGACTGTTCAGTTTTTTGAGCCTTGCCGCTCTGGAGCTGCCATAAGCGAAATGAGACGTGTTTCGTTGCTGAGGGTGCAGTGGTCACGGCCTGTTCGGACCACAGCACCTCGATACTTATATGCAAGACGGCAGTCGATGGCCGTCTATGCTGGGTGAAGTGATCTGAAGTGATTTTACAAGCTGCGGATTTGCGAGCCGAACGGCCATAGCGCTAATTTGGCCATCTTGAATGATTGAATGCCGAACGGAATGCCGATGATGGTGATGCAGTTCAACAGACCGGCGCCCACATAGCCGATCGCCATCCATATTCCGGCCAGCACCACCCCGTGTTCACCGTCATGATCGCCCTCGGCGACGACATAGTGCTCGCCAGCGACGGCTACCCCTTCCTCGAACCCACGCTTGATCAATCCGAAAGGGCGCTCGCGGAACTCAAAGCCAGCGACCCGCATCTCATCAGCCGTTCCCCACGACCAAAGGCTTCGAACCAGGGCTCGACTCCTTCGACGACCGCGCATACCTGCGCTTCACCGTCTGAACCCCCGAACACACAAGCGTAAACGCTTGCGGTGAGCGCTTATGAAAGTGTTGATGCAAAAACCGGTTTTGCTGAAAATAATCCCCCCGTGTCCGTAAACTGTGAATGATTGAGACAGTCAGACAGGAGAGAAGCGTGGCTGAAGACAAAGCCCAACAAAACAGCATTCTTATCCCGGAGAACCGTATCGATGCAAACCCGCAGAATGTGGTTCTCGCGGAACGATCAGAATCGGATGCAGACGAAGGCATGACCCTGATGGATCTGATCCGCATCGTCGGCAAGCACATGTTCACAGCGATTCTGGTGTTCGTTCTCGTGGTCGTCGGCGTAACCGCATACACGCTGACCGCGCAGAAGAAATACACGGCAACGGCCCAGCTGTTCGCCAGCTACAACAACACCACCGCCGACGCGCTCGACAGCAGCGTGAGCAGCCAGAGCACAGCCGGCACCTACATCGCCACCCAGCTCAAGAGCTACCCGGATCTGGTCAAAACCGAGGCCGTGCTCCAACCGGTGATCGACGAACTGAACGACAACTCCATCACCACCGACGATCTTGCCGCCATGGTGACCGCCACCAACCCCACCGACACTTACATGCTCAACGTCTCCGTTGAAGCCACCAGCCCGGAACAGTCCGCGCAGCTGGCGAACGAAGTGTCGCAATCCCTTTCCAGAGTGGTCTCCTCCGAGCTGTACGCCTCCGGCAAGAAGTCCATGGTGAAACTGTCCGTGGTACAGAAAGCCAAGACACCCACCTCCCAAAGCTCGCCGAACACCAAGCTCAACATCGCCGTGGCTGTTGTCGCCGGCATCGTACTGGGCATCTTCGCGGCACTTGTACGCGACCTGCTGGCCCGCAAGCTGCAGGACCTCATGGACCTGCAGTCCATCGACCCCAACGGCAGCATCGCCGGCATTATTCCCAAGGACGAAGTGCTTAACGTCACCAAGCCGGTTATCGTTACCAAGCCGGACAGCCCCATCGCCGAGGAATTCCGCCGCATGCGCACCAACCTGTCGTTCGTCACCTCCAAAGACGGCGACAAGGGCCGCCTGATCGTAATCACCTCGTCCATGCCGTCCGAAGGCAAAACCACCGTGTCATGCAATCTTGCGGCCGCGCTCGCGGAGAACGGCGCATCCGTGCTGCTCATCGACGCCGATCTGCGCCACCCGTCCGTGGCCAAGCGTCTTGGTCTCGAAGGTGGCGTCGGTCTTGCTCATGTGCTGAGCAATCAGGCCAGCGTCAAGGACGTGGTGCAGCGTTACTGGAAGCCGAACCTGCATATCATGCCCGCCGGTCCGCGTATTCAGAACGCCTCCGTGCTGCTCAACTCCCGCATCATGCACGAACTGGTGCATCAGGCCGTGCAGCAGTATGACTATGTGATCATCGACACCACGCCCATGTCCGTGGCGAACGATGCCGCCGTATTCGGCCAGATGGGCAACGGCGTGGTCATGATCTCCGCACGTGGAACGACCTATAAGAGCGCGTTGCGTGGCGCCGTCAACGAACTTCGCGATCTCGACGTGCCACTGCTCGGCTACGTGTTCAACCTTGCCGACGAGAAGCGCAACCGTGGATACGGCAACTATTACTACTACGGTTCGTACTACAAGGGCGAGTACGGCAAGGAAGACAGCAAGAAAGACAGGAAGCGCCGCCGTTCGCACAGGCGTGGCAAGTGATGGCACGAATGCGCGCCATATGCCTGACGACTTGTCGTGACAAGTGATTCCAAACTGATCGAGTCCCCGTTTCTTTTGGAGCGGGGACTCGTCATACCTGAACGAATGTTACAGTGCTGGCCGTTGTGCGTTGCGAAGCGTGCGTGACTGGGCGTACGCCTGCTTGCAGGAATTCAGGCCACCGCCGCGGCGATGGCGGCGGTCAACCGTCTTGAACGGAACGCGTCGACGGTCATCTGGCTGATATGGTTGCGCTGCAGCAGACGCTCGGCTTTCCACGAGATGGCATAGTCATGAAGCCCGTGTGTACCTGCGGAGGAGAATTCCAGGCTTGGTTCGTTGAAGATATGAGGGGCGAGAATCTCGGCCATGGGCGAGCGGGAGATATTGCCGGTGCAGACGAACAGTATATGCATGGCTTTCACTCTATGGGTTGGTGATGCCTGAGAGAAAGAGAAGATACCCTTGCTGGTACAGTGGCGGCGTGGCAGAGATCGAAGAGTGGCAGAGATCGAAGAATTGAGTATGGAAGAGCTGTCTGGCGATACCGGGAAACCGGTACCGGTGGCGTTGCTCGCGGCGGGTTGAACGAATCAAATGATGTCCCCGGATTAGGGGAGAGCGCTCGTCATCGAAGGCATCGCATACGGCGTCGTGTCCGCGAAGCGGTACTGCTCATCATGGCGGTTATCCTGTCCGCCATCATCCTGCTGGGCGTATATTTCGCGGTTTCCGCGGCCGTTGTAGCTAAAGAGGTCAAGACGGCGGCCGAGAGCGTGTCTTCGCTGAGCGGCGTGAATCTCACTGACGAGTGGTCTATCGCCAATCTTGACAGTACGGTCAGGAATCTTGATAGGCATGTCGGCATCGCCTATGCCAATACCAGCAACCCCGTCTGGCGTATGATGAGCGGCATGCCGCAGTACGGTGGTAATGTCGCCGCCATCCGTACCGCCGTGGATGCGTTGCACGATCTGTCTCATGATGCGTTGCCGTTGATGGTCGACGCTATGGGAGATGTCGATTTGACACGATTCAGCGTCGAGGAATCTACGTGGCAATCGCCATAGCATGAAAGGTCTCCCTCGGGAGGCCTTTTTTGTTGCCGTTAACCGTATGCTCATGTTGCAGTTCGGTTCTAGCCGGTTAACATGCCAGCTGCAGGACGTAGGAAATAAGCGAAAAAAGACCGGGACGGAAAACGATGAACAAGCGGCACGACAAGGAAACGGCGGGAATCGGTTTTCGACGGTTGGCCACGAATACAACAAGAAAATATAACGGATAAAAAGAAGGTAGGGACGCCGTTGTCCCTACCGAAGACGCACTTGTGACAGGATATGATTACGTGATGTGATTGCGGATGCCCTCAATTGCCTTCTCGTACTACTCTTCCCAAGAGCATATGTTACCCCACAATATGGTATTTGGGCAGCACTATCTCAAAATTGGCACCTCGGGAATCGTCCACCACCTGAACGGTGCCCCCATGCAATTGTGCGGCCCACCGTGCGATGGACAGGCCTAGTCCAGTACCGCCGGACTCCGTGCCTGGGCCGGTTTTGGCGCGGACGAATCGGCGGAAGATATCGGAGCGTGAATCCGGTGAGATCTGCGAGCCGAAGTTCACCACGTTGGTCA
The DNA here is from genome assembly GCF_900129045.1 of Bifidobacterium merycicum DSM 6492. Taxonomy (GTDB): domain Bacteria; phylum Actinomycetota; class Actinomycetes; order Actinomycetales; family Bifidobacteriaceae; genus Bifidobacterium; species Bifidobacterium merycicum. Next base: position 252,574 of record NZ_FQTX01000002.1, read on the forward strand.
CCACAGTGCCATGCGGAATATCCTCATGCGCCTCCACCAGCACATTCGTGCCGTCGGGGGAGTGCTTCAACGCGTTGCCGATGATATTGGTGAACAGCTGGCGCAGACGATCCTGGTCCCCTTCGATCATGATGTCGTCGGGAACGTTCATTTCGATGATATGCGCATGCCCACCGTCGGCGATCTCCAGCGGTTCGATGGTGTCGTCAAGAAACTCGGCGAAGTTGAACCTTTCGATATCCAGGCTGGCGGCTCCGGCTTCCATGCGGCTCAGATCCAGCAGGAACGCGATCAGATCGCTTAGCCGGTGCGTCTGGTTGAGAATGCTTTCCAGATTCGCCGGTGTCGGCTCGGTGACACCGTCCGCCATGTTCTCCACCTGTGCCTGCAGGGCGGAAACAGGTGTGCGCAGCTCATGACTCACGTTGGCGATCATGTCCATGCGCATCTTGTCCGCATGCTGCAGTTCGGCGGCCATCTCGTTGAACGACCGCGCCAACTGCTCCACCTCGTCGTGGCTGGAATCGTCGATCGGCACGCGCACGCTGTAGTCGCCGTTCGCCATGGCCTCGGCAACGTCACGCAATTGACGTAGGCGTGCGGTCAGACCGCGGGAGAACGTATAGGTGAAGCTCAATGCCACCACCAGTGTAAGGGGCATGGCGATCCACCAGCTCAGATCGAGCTTGAGCAGGATCCAGCACACCAGGAACGCGATCGCCGTGGCGATCACGATCAGGGCACTGAGTTCCATTTTGAGGGAGCGAAGGAACAAGATAGGGCGCACGCCGGTACGACGTGCGCCCTGGAAGCGCGGTTTACGCTGTTTGACGTTCATCAACAACCTTGGGTAGAAGCCTTATTCGCCGTCGGATGGCGGCTCAAAGGCATATCCTACGCCATGCACCGTGCGAATCATGTCAGGGCCGAGTTTGTGTCGCAACGCCTTGACATGGCTGTCTACGGTACGGGTGCCGGAGGCATCCACCCAATCCCACACCTCTTCGAGGAGCTTCTCACGGGTGAGCACGGACTTCGGCTTTCGGGCGAGGGTCGCCAGCAGGTCGAATTCGGTGGGCGTCAGGTGAACATCCTTGCCGTTAAGGCTGACGGTGCGCTGTGCCGGATCGATGATCAGCGAGCCGAAGTCGAGAACCTTCTCGTTTTCCGCATTCTTGGCGATGACCTTTGCTCGGTCCACCCGGCGCAGCAGCGCCTTGCAACGGGCGATCAGTTCGCGCATGGAGAACGGCTTGGTCATGTAATCATCGGCTCCGGCGCCCAGACCGATCACCTTGTCCGCCTCATCGTCGCGTGCGGTGAGGATGAGCACCGGTACCGGGCGGTCGGCCACGATACGTTTCGTGGCTTCAAGACCGTCCATTACCGGCAGCATGATGTCCATGATGACCAAATCCGGTCTCAGCTGAGCCGCCGCCTGAACGGCGCTTGCCCCGTCTCCGGCAACGCGTGCGGACCAACCTTCGGCGGTGATGCGCTGGGCGATGGCTGTGGCCAGCGTCGGTTCATCTTCGACGACCAGCACGGTGCGGGACTGAGCCTGCTGTTGTGCTGTTGAGTTGAGCATTTCGTTAGCTGCCTTTCAGCTGGATATATCAGTTTTCCGGCTTCAAGAATACCGCAGCGAGCGCAGGGACGGTGATTCGTGCGGAAGCGGGGCGGGAATGGTATTCGCCCGCGTCCGCTTCGAACGTGCCGTTCGAAATGCCGGAACCGCCGTACACGGTGGAATCCGTGGTGAGTACTTCCTTCCAACGTCCGCCGTGGGGGAGTGCGACCTGATAGTCGGACCATGCCTCGCCGGAGAAGTTCACCACCACGACGCATTCCTCGCCCTTCGTGCCGATGCGCACGAAGCTCAGGGTGTTGTGGTCGGCGTCGTCGCTGGTGAGCCATTGGAAACCGTCGGGGGTGAAGTCTTGGCTCCAGATGGCCGGTGTTTCCTTATACAGCTTGTTCAGGTCGGCCACGAGACGCTGCACGCCCATGTGCTCCTGCCAGTTCAGGCAATCCCAGTCGATGGAGTTGTCGTGATCCCATTCGCCCCACTGCGCGAGCTCGTTGCCCATGAAGGTGAGTTTCTTGCCCGGGTGTGCCCACTGGTAGGCGAACAGGGCGCGCACGCCGGCGTACTTCTGCCAGTTGTCGCCCGGCATCTTGCCGAACAGCGAACCCTTGCCGTACACGACCTCGTCATGGCTGATCGGCAGCACGTAACGCTCGGAGTAGGCATACACCATGGAGAAGGTGATCTCGTCGTGATGCCACTTGCGGTTGATCGGCGTCTCATGCAGGTACTGGAGCGTATCGTGCATCCAGCCCATGTTCCACTTGAGGCCGAATCCCACGCCGCCAGCGTCGGTCGGAGCGGTGATGCCCGGGTAGGCGGTGGATTCCTCGGCGATCATCATGATGCCGGGGTTGTTCTTGTACGCGGTGGCGTTGGCTTCCTTGAGGAAGTCGATGGCCTCCAGATTCTCACGGCCGCCGTAGATGTTCGGATGCCACTGGCCGGGCTTGCGGCTGTAGTCGAGGTAGAGCATGGAGCTCACGGCGTCGACGCGCAGGCCGTCCATGTGGTATTCGTCCAGCCAGAAGCCGGCGTCGGCGACGAGGAAGTTGCGCACCTCGTGCCTGCCGAAGTTGAAGATGTACGTGCCCCAGTCCGGGTGTTCGCCGCGGGTCGGGTCCGGATCCTCGTACAGCGGGGTGCCGTCGAATCGGCCGAGAGCGAAATCATCCTTCGGGAAGTGCGCGGGGACCCAGTCCATGATGACGCCGATGCCGGCTTCATGCAGCTTCTCGACCAAGTATTTGAAGTCGTCCGGACCGCCCAGTCGGGAATCGACCGCGTAATAGCCGGTGACCTGATAGCCCCAGGAGCCGGTGAACGGGTATTCGGCCAGCGGCATGAACTCGACGTGGGTGAAGCCCATCTTCTGCACGTAGGGCACGAGCTTGTCGGCGAGTTCGCGGTAGTTGTTCACGTCCTTGCGCCAGCTCAGCGCGTTGAGCTCGTAGATCGCGACAGGGCCGTTGTGCGGATCGGTGGCGGCGCGGCGGGCCATCCACTCTTCGTCATGCCACTCATGCTTGGAATCCACCACGATCGATCCGGTCGCCGGCGGAATCTCGTGGGAACGCTCCATGGGGTCGGCCTTGTCGATCCACTCCCAATTGGCGTTGAGGATCTGGTATTTGTACACGTCGCCGGCCTTGGCGCCCGGGACGAACAGCTCCCACACGCCGGAGGAGCCGAGCGCGCGCATTGCGTGGCAGCGGCCATTCCAGCCGTTGAAGCTGCCGATCACACGCACCGCGTGCGCGTTCGGCGCCCATACGGCGAAGGAGACGCCGGTGACCTTCTCGCCCGGTGTGCCGTCCACGCCGCCCATCGGATCCTCATATTCACGTACATGCGCACCCAAGGCATCCCACAGACGTTCGTGGCGGCCCTCGCCGAACAGGTACATGTCCATTTCGCCGACGGTCGGCAGATAACGGTACGGATCGTCCTGAACGGTTTCGGGAACGCCGTCGTACGCGACCTTCACACGGTAGTCCGGCACGGAATACCCGCCGTCCTCGTTGACGGTGGAGGGGATGACCGCGACGAAAACTCCGTTGAACTCGTGCGTTGCCGCGTATTCGCCGGCCTGCGTGACGATGGTGACCGTCTTCGCAAACGGGCGCAAAACGCGGACCGTGGTGTACTTGGCATTCTCGCCTTCGGCGAGGTGACCGCCCAGAATGGCGTGAGGGTTGTAGAAAGCAGTGTTGCTTACCTGATCAAGGTCGCCCTGGTTAACCGGGACGGCAACGATATCGTCATTGATGTTCGTATTAGTGCTCATGTTCATTAGTGTACGGCGTGAACGCTTGAAAATGGAACATTTGGCGCGTCGTAGTGCAATTTTTCCGAACTTTTTCGCAAGTCCAGCGGCTATGGCATACTCGTTCAGGTTTTTTGTGTGTCCGCTCAAGCTCAATCGGAGGTTTCATGGGATACAAGGTCGGCGATATGGTCGTCTATCCGCGTCACGGCGCGGCAAGGGTTGAGGCCATCACCGAGCGGACGGTACGAGGGGTGACCCGCGAATATCTGGAGCTGTCGGTGCTTTCCTCCGACGGTCTGGTTATCAATGTTCCGGTGGATAATGCCAAGAAGGTCGGCGTGCGTGACATCGTCGACGCCAACGAGGTGGCCAAGGTGTTCGAGATCCTTCGCACCCCGATCATCGAGAAGGAAATGAACTGGTCCCGACGCTATAAGCTGAACGTCGAGAAGATCGCGACCGGCGACGTGAACAACATCGCCGAAGTGGTGCGTGATCTGGCGCAGCGCGACGTGGACGAGCACGGCCTGTCCGCGGGCGAGAAGCGCATGCTCACCAAGGCCCGTTCCATCCTCACCTCGGAGATCGCGCTGAGTGAGAAGATCGAAGAGGACGAGGCCCAGCGCCTGCTCGACGTGAATTTGGGTTACCAGCCCGCTCAGCCGGGCGACGAGAAGCACCACACCAAGGAGCCGGAGGAGGCCGCTAAGGACACTTTGGCCCGCGTGGAGGCTTCGAAGAAGTCGAAGAAGAAGTGAGCCGCGCGTCCACGGTGCCGTAGGGTGCCGTGGACGTGGCGCGAAGAGGGAAGGAAGTCGCCGAAGGCGCTTCCTTCTTTTGTTTTCCGGCGGATTCCTCGATTGGATTCGTCGGTCGGATTGGAGGCGGTGAATATGGGGATGCGTATAGGCCAGGGCTTCGATGCCCATCGTTTTGTGAGCGTTGACAGCGGCGACGGCGGTTGCGATGGTGATGGCCCGGCGACGGCGCGTGAGCTGTGGCTCGCCGGATTGCGTTGGGATGATGGGAGCGTTGCCATCGAAGGCGATTCGGACGGTGACGTGGCGGTGCACGCGCTGATCGACGCGTTCCTTGCCGCGTCCGGTCTGGGCGATATCGGTTCGCTGTTCGGTGTGGGGAAGGATTCGTGCGGCGCGGGCATGCATGGCGCCGACATGCTGCGCGACACCATCGATTATCTGCGTTCCCACGGATTCGTGCCGTGTTCGGCATCCGTCGCGATCATCGGCAACAGACCGAAGATCGGCCCGCGTCGCGCCGAAGCGGCAACCGTATTGTCCGATATCGCGGGATGCCCGGTTTCCGTGACCGCCACCACCACCGACCACATGGGCTTCACCGGCAGGGGCGAGGGCATCGCGGCCATCGCCAACGCGCTGGTGGACGACGCTCCGGTAAGAGACACCCTGGTGGAAGACGAATAGGAAGCCAGGGTAGGACCTGAACGGTGCCGCCGATACGTTGGCGGAGCCGATACACGAAAGGCCGTGGACGAATGAATCGCTCTCATTCGTCCACGGCCTTTCGTGTTGCCGGTCGTGTGCGTGCCGCCCGCGCGTAACCTGTGCGGCAGCCCTCCTTCCCTTACTTGCGGGAGGCTTCCACGGCCTTCACGGCCTTCTCAAGCGAGGCGGTGTGGCTCTTGTACCACGAGATCTGATCGTTCAGCTTATCGGTGACCTCGTTGTACTCCCTCATGCTTTCGGCGGCGCACGCCATGTATTCCGGCGCCTGCGCCTCAAGCTCCTTGGCCAGCGCCTTGACGGTCTTCGGGTCCTTGACCTGATCGGCGGTGATGTCGCTTGCGTCGTTCGCATCGTTGTTCACGAGATTGTTGTACTCGTTCATGGCCACGCGCAGCGTGTCGGAGGTTTCCGCGCACTGCGCCTTCGCATTGGCGAAACGCTGCTTGTTCCACATGAACCAGCCGCCTGCGCACAGGCAGATCACCAGCGCCACGGCCACGATGATCACCAGCGCGTGATGGTTCGCCTTCTTCTCCTGAGCGTCCTGCCCGCCGTTCACATTCTTGGTGTTCTTGCTGTTCTTCTCGACGTCTGCCATCGCCGTCCTTTCTCTGTTCCGTTACTCCTGTTTCATCCGCCGCCCCACCCGGAATCAAGCCCTGATCGGGAAACGGCACAAGGGACACACCTTAGCAGAGTTCGCGGATTCGATGGCGTGCGGCGTGTGATGTCACGGCTCGTCGGCAGTCGGGGGTTCGCCTAGCGGCGGCGCCAGGCCTCGATGCCCTTGGCGATCGCCCAGAACAGTGTGGACAGGGTGACGATGATGAAACTCGGAGGAGCGGGGAACATCGCGGAGATCACCAGCCCGCCCCAAATAGCGGCGAGACACAGCAGTCCGGACACCACCATCGACCGGAACGGCGTGCCGGTGAGGATATTCGCGGTCGCGGCAGGCGTGATCACCAGCGCGAAGATGAGCAGCGTGCCCACGGCCGGCACTGCAATCGTGATCACCCCGGCCATAATCGCCATGAACGCCACGTTCATCACACCATTCGGCACGCCCTTGGCCTGCGCCACCTGCTCATCCAGGGAACTGAACAGCAGCGGACGGTAGATCACGGCAAGCACCGCGACCAGCAGCACGTCGAAAACAGCGAAACCGATGACCTGCCCGGTGGTGATCGTCAGAATCGAACCGAACAGGATCGACTGCATCTGCGAGGAGGCCGACGACGACAGTCGCGCGAAGAACAAGCCCAGACCGGTGGCGAACGCCAACACCGTGCCCGTGGCGATCTCACGCTCCGAAACACGCTTGCCCAACGCGCCGATCACCAAAGCGCCGGCCAACGCGAACACGCCCATGCCAAGGGACACGGGCAACCCGAGCAGCACCGCGCCCGTCGCGCCGGGCAGACCGATGTGCGCCAGCGCGTGCGCCGCGAACGTGGAATGGCGCACGATGGTGAAATAGCCCATCACGCCGGCGGCGAGCGCGATGCACAGGCCCGCGATGAAGGCGTTCGTCATGAACGGGGTGGTGAGCGTGTCCATCCAGTTCGGGTCGAAGCTGAAATCGATGTTGGTCATGAGGAGTCCTTGGTTTGCTGAATGAGTGACTGGATGAGTGGTTGGATGGGCGGTTGGACGAGTGGCGTGCGGCGGTGTCCACATACGTTGCGTTGGGCATGTCGCGCGTGTCGGAAACGCTGCGCGTGTCGTATCGCCGACTGTTCCGCGTTCGGATTCGCTTCGTCGTGAACACTACACGCGGCGTCTGCGCGGGTTATCGCGTTCCGCGCTCGCCATCGTGGCTGGCCTGCGTGTGCCGGTGCATGCGTGCGAGCTCGTCGGCGGTGTGCATGTCCTGGGTGCCGTCGTCCGGTTCGTCGGGGGTGGGGGTGACGAACATGTCGCCTTGGGGTGTGGTGACCACCTGCACGTTGGTGCCGTACAGGTGGGTGAGCAGCTTGGAATCGAGGACCTGGCGCATGTCGGCGTAGTGCGGGTGGCCGTCGAGCAGGTAGACGGCGCCGGTGAGGATAGGCAGCAGCATGTTGAGGTCGTGTGCGACCACTTGAATGGTCATGTCGAGTTCGCGGTTGAGCTGGTTGAGCAGATGTGCCACGGAACGTTGCGAGGCAAGGTCGAGGTTGGCGAGCGGCTCGTCGAGCATGAGCAGTTTCGGATCGGAGGCGATGGCCTGGGCGATGGCCACGCGCTGACGCAGGCCTCCGGAGAGTTCGGACAGGCGGAATTTCGCCTTGTCCGCGATGCCGACGAATTCCATGGCCTGGTAGGCTTTGGCGCGCTGGGCGCGGGTGGTGGGGTGCAGGCCGAATCGGGTGCCGGTGAGCCCCAGTAGCACCGATTGTTCGGCGGTGAGGTTCGATTCGATGTCGGCCGCGTAGTTCTGCGGGACGTAGCCGATGGACTTGTTGGCCTGTCCGGCCGGGACGCCGAGGACGGTCACGGTGCCGTGGGATAGGGGCAGCAGGCCGAGTTCCACTTTCATCATGGTGGTTTTGCCCGCGCCGTTCGTGCCGACGATAGCGGTCACCGATCCGGTGGGGATGGCGAAGGTGCCATGCTGCCAGATCGTGCGGTCGCCGCGTCTGACCGCGGCGTCGTTCAGTTCGATGGCATAGGCGGTCTGGTCTGACACGATTGCAGCTCCTTGGCATTGGCGTTCCTGAAGATTCGTATGCTTGGATTATCCCAAACGATGTTGACAATCGTTTTCAATAAGGGAGTGGTGGGGCGCGGAGGGGGAAGGACCCAAGGCTTTAAGGCGGTGACGGTTTCTTCTTGTTGGTGGTGGGGGCGGAGGTGAGGGATTCCGGATGACGTGAGTCGTGATGGCGTCTGGACGTTCGGGCGAACCCTGCGGAAGTTTTGACTGGTGGGCTGTCGGAGATTCACTGGAGGCCATCTCGCTTATATGTGGCAGATTTCACGGGCGCTGATGTGCTAGGTGGCTTATAGATGGCGTCCAATTCGCGAAACCCCGAGTATGAACGCTGGGGTTCCAAGGCGGATACTTGCGGTTTTCCGGATTACATGCCAGCTATAAGCCACCTAGTGAATTCCGGAAGCCGAGATCTGCCACATATAAGCGAGATAGCGGAAGTTGGCGGGGCGACAGTGGATATGGGTGGTGAGATATGGGTGGTGACGATGGTTCTTCACGGGGCGGGATACAGACATCTGTGGAAGTGGGCTTCTACGGACGAAGGCATCTGCGGGCACAGCCGGAACGAAAGGCATTGCTTGCTTCCCCGGAACGCCACCGGAACCGGGCGGCGGCATTCCGGGGAAGCGAACGCCGGCACGCCATCACCGCCTAACCGCATGGCTGCCGGCCGAACACCGTCAGAACGAATCGGCCGCCCCATGCGCCCCGTGCCGCTCCGCGCAAACAACATGCACAAACAACACGGCGGCGGCCGCTCCACACGAACCCGCATGGAATGGCCGCCGCCCATTCGACCAGCGTCAGCCGGCGCTAGTTCTTACCGTCGCCGGTAGTGCCGTCGCTCTTCGTATTGGCCTCGTTGTTGCCGCTCGCGCCGGTATCGCCGGAACCCGAGCACTTCCTGCTCTTGCCGCTCTTGGCGGAATCACCGGCGTCCTTTGAATCCGAAGCGCTACCCGAAGCGTCACCCGAGCCGGCATCCTTCGCATCGTCGCTCTTCGAATCGCCATCCGAATCGGCGTCAGACTCCGAACCGTCCGAACCGTCGCCATCCTCCACAGCACACCCGAACTCCGGGTCAACCGCCGTGGCAATACCATCAACCAACGCCGAAATCCAGTCAGTCAACGACTCATACTCCTTCGGCATCTGCTCACTCACATCCACCACCGGCACCTCCGCCTTACGCGCGGTACCCGTCAACATATTCGTCGCATCCGAAGCCTCCTGCGGATTATTCACTAACATGGAAGCCTTCTTGCCCTCCAACAACTCCTGGAACTCCTGCAAATCACCCGGCGCGACCTCGCCGCCGTTCATCACCGCCTGCAGATACCCCTGAGGAGTCACATCCTTCAACCCCATATCAGACATCAGATAATACGCAACCGACTCAGTCGCCGCATACGCAGCCTTCCCATGCCCCTCCGCGAACTTCCGCATCGTCTCATCCAACGCCTTCTCCTGCTGCTGCCACTGCTTCAACCGCTTCTTGAACGCAGCCTTCTTCGCAGGGCGTGCCTTCGAAAACGCCGCCGTCAACTCCTGCGCCATACTCGAACGGGCGTCCTTCGAAAACCACAGATGCGGATCGTCGCCTTTCGTCGCTCCCACGGTCTGCCCAGCTGAAACCACCGTCACATTACGAGACAACGACTTCGTAGCCCACGAATCATAATCCGCGCCATTGGCCACCACGATCTCCGCCTTACCCAACGCCCGCAAATCCGATGTCTTCGGCTCAAAATCATGCGCATCCACACCAGTCGACGCCAAAACCGACGTCACCCTCACATCATCGCCGCCGATCTGCGCAGCCAACGACCCCCACTGGTTGATCGACGACACCACCGTAATCACACCAGTCTTCTCCACCACCTTAGGCTGAGGATCCGTGGTAGTGCGCCGATTGCCGAAACCACATGCAGCGCTCGCCAGCAGCACTGCGGAGGCGAGCAGTATTGCGGCCCCCTTGCGTATTGCGCGATTCGTTTGCATGGTCACATTCCGCCTTTCTCGTGGCCGTACGTCGAAACAGCCGCTACGATATCCTATCGTAGCGCCCCGCGAACGCGGGTGCGGAAACGACAGAAGAGGGAAGGCGCATGTCCATGAAACTCGACGGCAAGGCAGTGTCCGCACAGATTAAGGATGATTTGCGCGAGCGTGTGGCGAACCTGAAGCGGCAGGGGGCCACGCCGGGCCTTGGAACGCTGCTGGTGGGCAACGACCCCGGTTCGGTCAAATATGTTGCCGGCAAGCACTCCGATTGCGAGGAGGTCGGCATCCGTTCGATCAAACGCGAACTGCCGGAGGATGCGACGTTCGACCAGATCGCGCAGGCCGTGCGCGAACTGAACGATGATCCGGAATGCACCGGGTTCATCGTGCAGATGCCACTGCCGAAGGGGATCGATACGAACGCGATCATCGGCATGATCGACCCGGCTAAGGACGCGGATGGCATGCACCCATACAATCTGGGCGAACTGGTGCTGCATGTGCGTGGGGACGTGTCCACGCCGCTGCCGTGCACGCCGCGCGGCATCATCGAATTGTTCAAGGCGTACGGCATCGATCTTGACGGCAAGGAGGTGTGCGTGCTTGGGCGTGGCATCACCGTCGGGCGTACGATCGGTCTGCTACTCGCCAGCCGTGGTGTGAACGCCACGGTGACTCTGTGCCACACCGGTACTAAGGACGTGCATAAGCATATGCGCAGGGCGGACGTGATCGTGGCGGCCATGGGCGTTGCGGGATTCGTCAAGCCGGAGGATGTGAAGGACGGTGCCGTTCTGGTAGACGTGGGTGTGAGCCGCGTGTTCGATGAGGAAGCCGGCCGCTACCGTATCAAGGGCGATGTTGACAAGGCCTGTTACGAGAAAAGCGCCGCGTACACGCCGAATCCGGGCGGCGTGGGGCCGATGACCCGAGCCATGCTGCTGGCCAATGTCGTGGAGGCCGCCGAACGGCAGGTTGCGGCACGCGCATGAAAGGTGCGACACGCCTAGAATTTTGGGGCTGGGTGCCTGTAGACTGAATATCTGTGTGTGCACGCGGGATTATGTCTGCATGGCACCTGTTCGTGCGTACAGCCAAAACTGAATATCGAGTAATATCCACCAACTATAAGAAACCATTTATTTATATGGCACAGAACAATAACGAAGTCGCCAAGGTCGCCATCAACGACATCGGCACCGAAGAGGACTTCATCAAGGCAGTCGATTCCACCATCAAGAACTTCGACGATGGTGATCTGGTTGAAGGTACCGTCGTTAAGATCGATCACGACGAGGTGCTCCTGGATATCGGCTACAAGACCGAAGGTGTGATTCCTTCCCGCGAACTTTCCATCAAGAAGGACGTGGATCCGGACGAGGTCGTCGAGGTCGGCGACACCGTCGAGGCCCTTGTCGTCACCAAGGAAGACAAGGAAGGCCGTCTGATTCTTTCCAAGAAGCGTGCACAGTACGAGCGCGCTTGGGGCGATATCGAGAAGATCAAGGAAGCCGATGGTGTCGTCGAGGGCACTGTTATCGAAGCTGTCAAGGGCGGCCTGATCGTCGACATCGGTCTGCGTGGCTTCCTGCCGGCATCCCTGGTCGAAATGCGTCGCGTGCGCGACCTGTCCCCGTACATCGGCCAGAAGATCGAAGCCAAGATCCTCGAGCTCGACAAGAACCGCAACAACGTCGTTCTGTCCCGTCGCCAGTACCTGGAAGAGACCCAGTCCGAAGTTCGCGAGACCTTCCTCTCCCAGCTCAAGAAGGGCCAGATCCGCGAAGGCGTCGTGTCCTCCATCGTCAACTTCGGCGCGTTCGTCGATCTCGGTGGTGTTGACGGCCTGATCCACGTTTCCGAGCTTTCCTGGAAGCACATCGATCACCCGTCTGAGGTCGTCAAGGTCGGCGACAAGGTCACCGTCGAGGTGCTCGACGTCGATCTCGACCGTGAGCGCATCTCCCTGTCCCTGAAGGCGACCCAGGAGGATCCGTGGCAGCGCTTCGCTCGCACCCACGTTCCCGGCCAGATCGTCAAGGGCAAGGTCACCAAGATCGTCCAGTTCGGCGTGTTCATCTCCGTCGAAGACGGCATCGAGGGCCTGGTGCACATCTCCGAGCTCGCCAACCGTCACGTCGAGAACCCGGAGACCGTGGTCAAGCCGGGCGAGACCGTGTTCGTCAAGGTGATCGACGTCGATCTCGATCGTCGTCGCATCTCCCTGTCCCTCAAGCAGGCCAACGACTCCGTTGACCCGGCTTCCGAGGACTTCGATCCGGCTCTGTACGGCATGCCGGCAGAGTACGACGAGGAGGGCAACTACAAGTACCCCGAAGGCTTCGACCCGAACACCAACGAGTGGCTCGCCGGTTACGAGAAGCAGCGTGAAGAGTGGGAATCCCAGTATGCCGCTGCTCACGACCTGTGGGAAGAGCACAAGGAGTTCGTGGCCAAGGAACTCGAGCACGCGGAGGAATCCGCCGCTGCCGACGGCCAGGCTGCCAAGGAAGAGAAGGTCGAAGAGGTGTCCAACTACTCCTCCGAGAGCACTTCCAACGGCACCCTCGCCGATTCCGATCAGCTCGCCGCCCTGCGCGACAAGCTGCTCGGCGAGTGAGCTGACAGCAGTCATTAAGGCTGTACCTGCCAATTAAGTTGCAACATCAGCTTTGAGCTGAACGAGGCCCGACCGGTTATCCGGCCGGGCCTCGTTGCGTTTGGTTGTTCATTTGCGGCGTGTGCTGCGGTGTGTTGCGTAGCAGGGGAACGGCTTGATGTGAGCCCGCGGCGCGTTATGTTCCGTAGGCTTGAGGCGCGGTACGATACCTGTGTGAACGCTATGAGAATCGGATTGACCGGCGGCATCGCCGCGGGGAAAAGCACGGTCGCCGCGCGTCTGCGTGACTTGGGCGCGTGTGTGATCGACTATGATGCACTGGCCCGCGCCGTGGTCGCACCCGGGGGAGCGTCGCTGCCCTTGATCGTCCAGACGTTCGGCGAAGCCGCCCTGAACGCGGACGGCACCCTGAACCGGGCGTGGCTCGCCGAACACGTGTTTGGTCCATCTGCCGAACCGGGTGCGCGCGAACGACTCGATGCCATCGAACACCCGCTCATCTACCGTGAGGCGGAACGTCTCGAACAGGCGGAATCGGACGAACATCCGCATGCGGTCATCGTGCATGACGTCCCGCTGCTCGCCGAAGTCATCGGCACCATCCCGTTCCGTTTCGACCATATCGTCACCGTCGAAGCGCCCGAGGAGACGCGCATCACCCGCATGATCGAAACGCGTGGCATGACGCGCGACCAGGCATGCGACCGCATCAGACATCAATCCAGCGCAGCGCAGCGCCTCGCCATCGCAAGCGACGTCATCGACTCGTCGCAACCATTGGAACAAATGTTCGAACAGGTTGATAGGCTATATGCTCAGTGGAATAACGCGTAACGGTTCGGCAAAGGGGTCATGATGGGATTCAACATCGAACGCACGAATAAGCCGTTTGTGGTCAAATCGCCGTACAAGCCGAGCGGCGACCAGCCCAAGGCCATCGAGGAACTCGCCACCCGCATCGAGAACGGCGAGAACGACGTGGTGCTCATGGGCGCCACGGGCACCGGCAAAACCGCCACCACCGCGTGGCTGATCGAACGGCTGCAACGCCCGACGCTCATCATCGAACCGAACAAGACCCTGGCCGCGCAGCTGTGCGCCGAATTCCGCGAGCTCATGCCCGACAACGCGGTGAGCTATTTCGTCAGCTACTACGACTACTACCAGCCGGAAGCCTACATTCCGCAGACTGATACGTATATCGAGAAGGATTCCAACATCAACGACGATGTGGAGCGTCTGCGCCATGCGGCCACCGCGAACCTGCTCACGAGGCGTGACTGCGTGGTCGTGGCCACCGTCAGCTGCATTTACGGTTTGGGTACGCCAGAGGAGTATGCGGGGCGCATGCTGTTCCTGAGGGAAGGCGACCAGATCGAGCGCGACGATTTGTTGCGTCGCTTCGTGGACATGCAGTACAAGCGCAACGACATCGCGTTCACGCGCGGTACGTTCCGTGTGCGCGGCGACACCGTCGAAATCATCCCCGTATACGAGGAACTGGCCATCCGCATCGAATTCTTCGGCGACGAGATCGACCGTATTTCCACATTGCACCCGTTGACGGGCGACGTGATCGCCCACGAGAGCGAAGTGCATATCTTCCCGGCATCGCATTACGTGGCTGGGCCGGAACGCATGGCCCGTGCGCTGAAAAGCATCCGCGCCGAGCTCGATGACCGCGTGGCCGAGTTGAAGAAGCAGGGCAAGGATCTGGAAGCCCAGCGTCTTTCCATGAGGACCACCTACGATCTGGAAATGCTGACCCAGGTAGGCGTGTGCTCGGGCGTGGAGAACTATTCGAGGCATTTCGACGGCCGTGCGCCGGGCACGCCGCCGCATACGCTGCTCGACTTCTTCCCCGACGATTTCCTGCTGGTCATTGACGAATCGCATGTCACCGTGCCGCAGATCGGCGCGATGTACGAGGGTGACGCGTCCCGTAAGCGCACGCTGGTCGAACATGGGTTCCGTTTGCCGTCGGCGATGGACAATAGGCCGTTGAAATGGCCGGAATTCCTGCAGAGGGTCGGGCAGACCGTGTACCTGTCCGCCACGCCGGGCGACTATGAGATGGGGCTTTCCGACGGGGTGGTCGAGCAGATCATCCGCCCGACCGGTCTGGTCGACCCGAAGATCGAAGTGCGGCCCGTCGAAGGGCAGGTCGACGATCTGCTGGGCGAGATCAAGGCGCGTGTGGAGCGCAACGAGCGTGCGCTGGTCACCACGCTCACCAAGAAGATGGCCGAGGACCTGACGGATTATCTGCTGGAACGCGGCATCAAGGTGGAATACCTGCATTCGGATGTGGATACGCTGCGCCGTGTGGAGCTGCTGCGTATGCTGCGCGAAGGCAAGATCGACGTGATCGTCGGCATCAACCTGCTGCGTGAGGGTCTTGATCTGCCGGAGGTTTCGCTGGTGGCGATCCTCGACGCGGATAAGGAAGGATTCCTGCGTTCCTACCGGTCACTGATCCAGACCATCGGCCGTGCCGCGCGAAACGTGGACGGCACCGTGCTCATGTATGCGGACAACATCACCGAAGCCATGCATGAGGCCATCGATGAGACGAATCGACGCCGTGAGATCCAGATCGCCTACAACAAGGAGCATGGCATTGACCCGAAGCCGTTAATCAAGAAGATCAGCGACGTGAACGACATGCTCGCCAAGGAGGATGTGGATACGCAGACGTTGCTCGAAGGCGGTTACCGCAATGCGGGCAAGGCCGGCAACACGCATCTCGGCGTGCCAGTTCTGGACGAGGACGAGGCGAACAAGCGCCATGAGGAGATTCTCAAGGCCGGCCTGCCCGCACAGGACTTGGCGGGGCTGATCCGCCAGCTTTCCGAACAGATGCATACTGCCGCCGAGCAGTTGCAGTTCGAGCTTGCAGCGCGTCTTCGCGATGAGATCCGCGACTTGAAGAAGGAGCTTCGCCAGATGACGGAAGCCAATAAGTAAGGTTCGGATAGGGCGGGTGGAAGAACGTGGGCTGGGCACAGACTCGGCGAGCATAGGGCAAGCGCGGCGGCATGCAAGTATGTTTCTCCGATTGCGGAGCGCGATGCGTGCCGTCACCGCCAGCCCGTACCATGGTGAGCATGGCTGAAACCCCTCTTGCTTTTGAAATCGCCACATTCGTGGTGCTCGCATTGTTCTTCGTGGTCGATCTTTTCATTATCGGACGTAAACCACACGTCCCCTCCACCAAGGAGTGCGTGCGGCATATCGCATTCTTCATCGTCATGGCGCTGATTTTCGGAGGGCTGATCTGGGCGTTCGCTGGTTCCAAACCTGCCATTGAATTCTATTCCGGTTGGCTCACCGAATATTCGCTGTCCATCGATAACCTGTTCGTGTTCGTCATCATCATGTCGAACTTCGCCGTGCCCAAGCAGATTCAGAAGTACGTGCTGAGCGTGGGCATCACCTTCGCGCTGATCTTCCGCGGCGTGTTCATCCTCATCGGTTCGGCGCTGATCAGCCGTTTCACTTGGGTGTTCTTCATTTTCGGCGCGTTCCTCATCTACACCGCCATCAAGCTCGTCGTGGGCGATGACGATGACGACGAGTACAAGGAGAACGGCGTGATCCGCATGCTGCGCAAGGTCGTGCGCATCAGCGACGAATACGATGGGGAGAAGCTGCGCACCACGCGTGACGGCGTGCGCTACTGGACCCCGATGATGATCGTGTTCCTCGCCATCGGCACCACCGATGTCATGTTCGCCTTCGATTCGATCCCCGCGATCTTCGGCCTGACCAAGGACCCGTTCATCGTGTTCACCTCCAACGTGTTCGCGCTGCTCGGCTTGCAGCAGCTGTACTTCCTGCTCGGCGCGCTACTCGACAAGCTCGTGTATCTGCCTGCCGGCCTGTCCGTCGTGCTGGGCTTTATCGGCGTGAAGCTGGTGCTGGAGGCGCTGCATGAGAACTCGTTGCCGTTCATCAACGGTGGCCAGCCGGTCGCCTGGGCGCCGGAGATTCCCACGTGGGTGTCGCTGGCCGTGATCGTTGTGGCGATCGGAGGCGCGGCGTTGCTGTCCGTGATGAAGATGAGGCAGCTTGACGCGGCTTCCAAGGGAGCCAAGGAAGTCAAGGGAGCCAAGGAAGCGTAGGTTTTTCGCTTTCGCGCTTTTCGGGCGGGTCCGCGTGGGCGGGCCCGCCTTTTCGTATGTGTGGGACGTTATTCGCGGTTGCGTGAGGCTATATGCGCGGCTTTTTGCGGGCGATGTCGACGGTGATATCGACGGATATGCCGTGACGAATTCGAAACGGGCATGCATGCGTAATTCGTATCAATAGGTCGAGGAATATGCGTTCGGCGAAATGGGTGAGGGGAGTGATGGACGTCAAATAAATACTGGACGAATGTTAAGGAAATGTCTATTGAATAGCGACGGAATGGCGGATGAATAGTCGATGGACTTCGTTTGCCGTGGATTTTGGACGCGGGGAAGCCGTTGCCTGCAAGTAGCGTACGGTGTTTGGTGAATCGTTGGAATAATTGGGAAACGCCGTATCGACGGCGAATATGCATATAATTGTTAGCGCTAACATAAAAATTGGATAAAACGGTGTTTGCCACAAAACACGCGAGTAAACTTGCGCGAGGAAGACAAGGTTGTCACCTTGTCCGTTGCAATAACCGCAGTAGTTAAGGAAAAGGCATATGCGTAAAGCCAAGATCGTAGATACCATCGGTCCCGCCACCGAAACCCTCGAAGGTATCACCAGCCTCGTCGAAGCTGGCATGGACGTGGCTCGTCTGAACCGCTCCCACGGCACCCCGGAGGATCACCTCAAGGTGTACAACAACCTGCGTGCGGCTTCCAAGGCTACCGGCCGCAACGTTGCGGCCCTCGTCGACCTGCAGGGTCCGAAGATCCGTTGCGGTTGGTTCAAGAAGAACGCCGAAGGCGAGGACAAGGTCCAGCTGACCGAAGGCCAGGAATTCATCATCACCACCGACGACATCGAAGGCGACGAGCACATCACCTCCACCACCTTCAAGGGTCTGCCGGGCGACTGCCACGCCGGTGATCCGATCCTGATCGACGACGGCAAGGTCCGTCTGGAAGTCACCAAGGTCGAAGGCAACAACGTGCACACCAAGGTCATCGTGGCAGGCCCCGTGTCCAGCCACAAGGGCATCAACCTGCCGGGTGTCGCCGTGTCCCTGCCGGCTCTGACCGAGAAGGACGAAGAGGATCTGCGTTGGGCCATCCGCACCGGCGCCGACATCATCGCCATGTCCTTCGTGCGTTTCGCCACCGACATCGACCGCGCCCATGAGATCATGGACGAGGAAGGTCGTCGCATCCCGGTCGTCGCCAAGATCGAGAAGCCGCAGGCTCTGGAGAACCTCGAAGAGATCGTGAAGGCCTTCGACGGCATCATGGTCGCTCGCGGTGATATGGCCGTCGAGTGCCCGCTCGAAGAGGTCCCGCTGGCTACCAAGCGCTGCATCGAGCTGGCCCGCCAGTATGCCAAGCCGGTCATCGTCGCCACCGAGGTCCTGGGCTCCATGGTGAACTCCCCGGTCCCGACCCGTGCAGAGGCTTCCGACTGCGCCAACGCCGTGCTCGACGGCGCCGACGCCACCATGACCTCCAACGAGACCGCCGTCGGCAAGTACCCGGCAGTCACCGTGAACACCATGTCCCGCATCTCCAACTACGCCACCGAGCACGGCTTCGACCGCATCCCGAAGCTGAGCGATCTGGACATGTCCTCCACCGGCGCCGTTTCCTCCGCCGCCGTGAATCTGGCCTACAAGCTGAACGCCAAGGCCATCGTCGCCTACACCCAGACCGGTTCCACCGTGCACCGCGTCTCCCGTGAGCGTCCGTCCGTCCCGATCTTCGGCATCACCAACAACGAGCACACCTACCACTGGCTGGCTTTGAGCTGGGGCACCGAATCCTTCCTGATCGACGAGGACTACCACGACAAGTCCCGCCGTGACCTGATGGAATTCACCGACAATATCCTGAAGGAAGCCGGTAAGGTCACCGATGGCGACAAGATCGTCGTGCTGAGCTCCGCTCAGGGCGAGCACCAGCCGGGCAGCACCGACAGCATCTACGTGCACACCGTCGGCGCCAGCCAGGAGTGAACGCGAATTGTGCCATACGGCATGACGTCGCGGTGTTGCAATAACCGTGACGATGTGATGCGATAACGCCTCACAAACGCATAATGCGGGTGCCCATCTTCTCGTTAGGGGAGATGGGCACCCGCATTATGCGTTGCATTCCGGTTATGCATATGCGATTGCTTTGCGTTTGCGCTGTGTTTGCGCTGTGTTTGCGTCTCCACACCGCCCGTTACGAATCGCACGGTGACGATGCTGCAGGCCATGCCGGCCGTTGCGGATTCCGACTGAATCGTATGCCGGAAATCAAGCGTCGGAATCAGTTGTCGGAATCAGGCGAATCATGATGGTCCAGCAGACCATCATGCAGACTCAGCAGCGCGACCAGCGACTTCGCATCGAGAATCGTGCCATTGACGACCAGCTGATGCGCCTCCTCCGGCGTCACCAATCGCAAGCCCGGACGCGGCGTTTCAGGGCCGAAATCCGAGATCTGCGTGGGAGTGAGATCGGTCGCATAGAACAGCGACGTGTACTGGGTGGAATAACCGGGCATATCCATGATGCGCGAGAACTGCTGGATCTTTCCGGCTTTGAAACCGGCCTCCTCCTCCAACTTCCGACGGGCGATATCCATAGGGCGATCCGTATGGGACGTGCCATGCCCGCCGGGAATCTCCAGCGTCCACCGATGGGTGGAAAGACGATACTGTTCGACCAACGGAATCCTGCCGTCGTTGGTGATGGCGAGCACCCCTACCGTGTCGCCGTGCTTCACATGGATGAAATCGCGTTCGAAAGGCTTGCCAGCCAACGAGTCGAACGCCACATGATCGATGTTGAAACAATGTGTCTGCAGAATCACCTTGCGTGACATTTCCTGAACCGGGGCGATGCGCCACGGGTCGAATCGCCGATGTGTCTTGTTGCTCATACGATCCTCCTTGCGTGAGCGAACACTTCCATTCTACGGGTGAAACGGTTGCAGGCATTGTGAAGTAATGTGAACGGCTCTGTTTCAGTGGGGACGCGGACGGGGTGCAGCGGGGAGCGGCTGCGGACGGACGGTGATGCGCGGTAGGCGAAAGCCGGAGTCTTGGCCGGGAGCGCCGGAGACGCGACGGGCGCGTTGTTATAACATTGTCAGCATGCTCCGGCGGTTTTATGTTGAAATCATCGGTGCCGTTCGACGTTGAGCGACGCACGGTCTACTCCTTCCCGCATAACCCATATCCGCACCCATATCCACACTCAGATTTCGCAAGGAGCGTGACGGCCATGCGACATTTCTCACGCGGAATGCGACGTATGCCGTGGCGTTGCGACGGTATGGCCACACGATGCGCGGTTCTCGTGCTGGTCCTGCAATTCCTTATGTTGTCCGCCTGTACGCAACGCGCGAACATCGTGAAATTCTCCGACTTCGATCTGACGGATGTGGCGATCGCGATTTCGATGAACTATCAGGTACGGAAAATCGACATCGCGGAGCAGAGGACCATCCAAGAGCGGGACAACCAGCTGCAGCTCGTATGGTATACCCCCGACCTCACGAATATGACCACCATCAACACGAATCGGATGCACGCCATCGCCTCATGCGACGGGCAAGTGTACGGCATCAGGCGGGAAACTCCGGTTCTCGACGACGATTTTCGGCTGAGCCTCGTCGCGCTCACGCCAGACAAGCCTGTTCGGAAAACCGTGTCCGTCAACAATGAGAACCCCAGCTTCGAAGTGCATGATGCGCCCAACGGAGTACCTTGCGCGGCGGGAAGAATATTACTGCTTGAGAGTCTGATCAGTGACCCCGACGAGTCGTTCATTCCCGATGACGAGCCTGGCGACGAGCCCGATGACGAACCCGGCGGATTGCCGCCGCTCAACGCCACGTCCACTTTCAGGGCCGTCATAAAGTGGTGGGATGTCAAAACAGGTGATATTCAGACCATACCCGTTCGTTACCCGGATGGTACGGAACTGGGCGGCGAACGCATCATGGGATTTGAGTATGATCCGTACTGTCTTGATCAGGACGGGCGGATGCTTGTTGTTGATTCGCGGACGGGAACATTGCGAGCCGTCGATTCGCGGACGGGAACGATACTGCAGCAAATACAACCGGCGCTCATCGAAAAGGAAAACAACGGCCACTTCTATCTCCGGGCCACGCGCGACTACGCGTTCCTGTTCTTCAACGCGGTAAGCATCGGCTCATACCTTCCGAAGCTGTTCGTCTACAGGCTCCATGATTTGAAGCCGGTGGCGGATATCACGTTCAGCCCGGCGCTGATACAGCTGATCGATAACGAGCCGAACCTGCATTTCACTGAGTTCGTGCCCAATCCAGCGATTGTGTTCTGAGGTGTATGGTGCCGGGGCGGGAGCATGGCTGTGGGCGGTGGCTCGATGGGATGGGGGGATGGGTGGCTGGTGAGGGAATGCGGGTGACTGTGGGAGACTGCGGTGAGCAGCTGTGATTGGGATGGCGGATGAGGTGCTGAATCGGGTATTGGATTGGATGCTGGCTCGGATGCTGGCAACACGGCGTTGGAATTAATCCGGATTGTGTTGTATACTGCTCAAGGTTCAGATACGCCCCTGTATCCCAATTGGTAGAGGAAGCAGCCTCAAAATCTGCGCAGTGTGGGTTCGAGTCCCACCGGGGGCACCGATTCGACGAACAGCCGCGGCCGGGTATTTCCCGCCGCGGCTTTTTCGTTTTGGGTGCTGCATTACCGTTGCATTAGTCGGGAGGAAACGTTGCTCGGCGCGGGGCGTAGTCGGATGGCGGTCTTTGCCATGCTCGGTTTTCGTGCCGAACGGGTAAGGTTGTGAAGAGTCCGGGTCAGCTATCGTGAACGCATCCCCGTACCTTAACCCGTACGGACGTGAGTGGGCGTTGTAGGCCAGTAGTCGGCCGAAACACTGGAATGTGTGATTGCGTATCCTCATCAAGAGGCTTTGTCCTGTAGCCGACAGTAACGAATGGCTCGGGTTTGATGGGGAAAGCGGCTGATTGTTGCTTTTCCTTTTTCTTATGGAAACTCCTGATGACCAGCGGTCGGTTCTTGAGAACACGGAAAGCGACCGTTACCACGAGATAATCCTGAAGGTGCGGCCGGGCGCCTGCTCGACCACACTATAATCAAATTCAACCGCAATGATGTTAAACGCATCCGATAGAAGGGGGCGGTCGTGAACGAACCTGAAGATGGCATGATTATCCGTGACACATTCGAGTTGTCAGATTTCGTCAACTGGCTACGACGTTCGACCCGTGACCGGATCTGCATACTTGTCTCCGAACGCAAGAACGGACAACCGCTGATCCCAATCAAGCATATTCGTTCCGCAGTCAACGGTCGCGCCCTCGTCGTCGAACTACCCAATCATCTGCAATCCACATCCCGCACAATGCTGGACACCGTCAATCCCTACCTCGGCGCCTCCCGCATCTTCCCGCCCGGCGATTCCTGGTGCACTGATTTCACTCTCGTCCCGTTTATACAACCGCAGCTCACTGAGGATGAATATCTGCGTCAAATCAGCGATTGTATTGACGCCATCGAGCGCCCGCGCGTCGCGCGAACGGAACCGGCGGAGGATTCGTCTCCCTCGGAAGAGACCAGTCTCGCCGATGTTCGTGTCCGCGAGGACATGAAA
The DNA here is from genome assembly GCF_900129045.1 of Bifidobacterium merycicum DSM 6492. Lineage (GTDB taxonomy): Bacteria > Actinomycetota > Actinomycetes > Actinomycetales > Bifidobacteriaceae > Bifidobacterium > Bifidobacterium merycicum. Next base: position 275,009 of record NZ_FQTX01000002.1, read on the forward strand.
TGGTATCTCATTGATGAAACGCATGTTGACGAATGCGTCGGGTCCATTCTTTCCATGAACCGTGACATTCCGGTGATTCTGGTCTCGAAGTCTCCATGGTATTCCAAACCGTTCATTGATGTGGAAGCGCTGGCAGAGGCCGTGGGTGATGGGGCGATCATCTTCGAAATCAAGGATGAGGCTACGAGCAGACTGCTTTACGACAAGCTGCCTCATTGGGCTCGGGCGTACCATGGGGCGGTCAGATTCATTCCGTTCGACGCCATGGACGCTAATGGTGCCGGAACGAAACTGTGCAGAATCCGCGGTGTCGCGGAAAGCAAGCAGACAGTGGAAGAGCTCGTTGACAGGGTCAATGAGGATCTGTCGTCGAGTGAATACGACAGTTACGGGCTCGATGAATCCGAAACCGACGAAGACTCTGGCAAGAATCGGGGCGTTGCCAACACTGAAAGTGTCGGAACCGAAGACTCCGACAGCGGTAAAACCGATTCCGCATCAGCGGTTCCCAAGAAAAAGCAGGAAAGAAGCTGCGGCTTCTGGAAGCAGGTCGCGCATACGAATGCCTCGGCAACGAAGGCGACGGGAGATATGGTCGAGGCTTATGTGAAGATGATTCTCGAAGGTGATGTTCCCTACGTGCAGATTCCCGGCGAGATGAAATTCCGTAAGGTGAACGTGGCCGGCTTGACACGTGAAGTCGCCGAAGCCTTCGTGAACGCGGGATACGAACCGGAACCGGGCGAAGGGCGCATGTATCCGAGCGACTGGATCCTCTGCGCGGGCCAGCATGTGCGAGGCTGGCTTGATGGCCCCGATGGTTTCATATTGGATGCCGATTGGGTCGCAGCGCAACAGGCGTTGCGGCACTACACGTCCGGGAAAATAGTTGCCGGCGTGGTCACCTTCGTATGTGACGACATGTTCAAACTGATGCTCTACCCGGGGATCGGAGACAATCCGCCTGTAGAAGTGACGATCCAACGCGCCGATTTCCTTTCCGGAACACACATCGCACCAGATACGGACCTGCGTCCCGTGCTGCACAAAGGTCAGGCCATCGCGGTAAAAATCATCTCGCGTGAACGGCGTGACATCCTTCCGGACGACGAATGGCTATGCGCGCTACCATCCCAAAACGAAACCGAAGTAGTGGAGGAACCGCCAAGCTTGCTGCCCGACGGTCCAAGCTGGCTTTGGATCAATCCCAAACTTATTGCCACCATCCCGCACAAGGGAAAGGAAAACAAACAATCCGGCGGCAGCAATCCATTCGCATATATGCCGTTCATGCGATCCAAACAAACGCTCACAGCGGTCCCGTTCAAGGACCTTCTCGAATCAACGGCAACACTGGCCTCCGCGCACGAAACAATGCGCACGCTATACGAGCAGCTCGCAGACAGCCAGCAAAGAAACGAAAAACTCGAACAGGAAAACAAGCGACTCAACGGCAAAAACCAGAAACTCAGAGAGCAAAGCAAAGGAGCAGCAAAAATGCTAGACGATACCAACCCGATTACCTCATTCGAAGGGCACTTCGACACCTTGCAGGAAGAACTCGACTGGATGATACGAGCTCAGTCTCTTTTGCAATTCACCACAGCGGAGCGAGCCAAACGACCACTGGACGACTGGTCATATGGCCCGAACTTCTTTGATTCGCTACGCGAATGCGAACACGGCAACATGTCACACGCATCACTGATACGCACAATGGTGTTCGTCCTCATGGGCAATGAGGCGACGCAAAAAGGCCTGCAACAGCATCGACTCCGCGAAGGGCGCGGCGGCGATGACGCGGACCGCTTGGACGAGGAAGGCAACGTGATCTACAGAGTGACGGTGCACGGACAATATCGCCTGCACTACACGCGAGACGCTGTCAACCACGTGAAATTCCTATCCGTCAACACCCATGACGAATTACTGAGATGACCAACTGCATGCGCCGGTGGGCTTGACTCTCCGCCAAACAGAGGGACTCAAACCTACCGCCGCAGCCACTCCTGATCATCAAGCTTGTCCAACGCCCGCAGCAACGAATCAACATGCCCCTTCGCACGCACGTTGTACCGGGCGACACGAATCACACCCTCACCATCAATCACGAAAGTCGAACGGATCACACCCTCACGAACCTTGCCATACAACTTCTTCTCACCATACGCACCATACAAACGATGCGCGGTCAGATCAGGATCCGACAACAGCGGGAACGTCAGATGATCGCGCTCGCGGAATCGGACGAGCTTGTCCAATCGGTCCTTCGATACGCCGAACACGGTGAATCCGCGGGAGGAGAGGCGTGCGAGATTGTCACGGAAGTCGCATGCTTCGGTGGTGCAGCCGGGGGTCATCGCCGCCGGGTAGAAATACAGGATGATGTTCTTGCCATGCAATGCGGAAAGTGTGACGGTGTCGCCGGTGTCGGAGGGGAGTGTGAAATCCGGTGCCGCTTGGCCTGCTTCGAGTCGCGCGGGAGCGGGAACGGGTGCGGATTGGGTTGCTGGGGTTGTTGGCGGATTAATGCCGGTCATGATCGTCTCCTTGCTGTTCCTTGAGTCGCGGGTGACGGTTGAACGGCGGTTAAGCGGCGGTTAAGCGGCGCGATGATTCGTTTGTCACATCAGGCGTCCGCAATCAGGCGTCATCCGTTAGCTAACAACAGCGACAGCTGTGTTTTAACGCTAATGATAGCCATGCTTTTGAAATTATCGAGAAGAAAACATAGGGATATGTAGCTGAGTATCATGACGGCACCGCAGATGACGGGGTGGCTACTGAGTCCTTGGCCGATGCTCAGAAGGGCTTTGCGGATATGCGAGGGCTCCTTGCTGGTGGTTCGGCTTTCGCCTTCCATGATTGATGCCAGCCTCTCATAGGCTGGAAGGAGCTCTTTCCTCCTGTACACCCGGAGTATGTCGATCAGAAGCAATATCGCGAATGCGGCGAGGATGACCGTGATATAGCTGAAGACTATGTCGACTTGGTTTTCCAGTTCCTGCTTCAACTTGGGAATCAATGCTTTCTGCTGGGCGATGAGTTCGCCCCTGGATTCACCGGCTTGTTGCATCTTCGCCATGAGATCCCGTAAAAGACGAGGTCGCGCCATTCATGTGCGTCCGCCAGATTGTGATTCCATGTCATAGTGCATACACGGGCATAGAAATCTGATACCAGAACGCTAATTACTATACAATTCCAGTTCTTTTGACTAGTTTTCATATATTCAAAGGTGCGAAACCGCATACGTGGTTTTCATGGATTGCGTGAATATGCTTACAGTGAACATCGCGAGCGTTGAATACTGTTTGTCTGTTTGCGATGCCATCGCCAGCGCGTGGTAGGGTGTCGGGCATGACTGAGGTGTTGACTACCGAACGTTTGACCCTGCGTCCCTGGAAGGTCGGGGATGCCGATGAGACACGCGTCTTGTTCTCGTTGGCTTCCAATCCACATATCGGTCCGAGGGCGGGTTGGCCGGCGCATCGCAGTGTTGAGGATAGTGCTGCGATCATTCGCGGTGTGCTCTCTACCGATGAAACCTATGCGGTCGTGCTTTCCGCGACCGGCGAGCCGGTAGGCAGCATCGGACTCAAGCCGTTGTCCGGCATCATCGCACCCAGCGCCGAGGAGAACCGGGGTGCGTTGGAGATCGGTTACTGGATTGGTGAACCGTACTGGGGTAGGGGATTGGTTCCCGAAGCAGCCCGGGAGCTGATGCGGTACGGGTTCGAGGATTTGGGGCTCGAAGCGATCTGGGGTACGCACGACGTAAACAACAAGCAGTCTTCGCGGGTGATGGACAAGCTCGGTCTGCGAATCGTGCGCACGCGTGACCATGTGTATTTCCCACTGATCGACGAATACCATGACGAGGCGATCCGTCGTATCACGCGTGCCCAATGGGAGCATGAGCGCTGAACGTCCCATCGACCACATCGAGGCACTGATCTACGCACCCAAATGCGTGACGTGATCGAGGTAACAGCGCAACGCCAGCTTGTATTTGTCCCAGTCCTCTGCCGGATTGGGCACATTGATGTTGGCATCCATCGCGTCGATCACATAATGCAGGTACAGCAGGTAGTGGCGTGCACAAAGCTGCTTCTCGTAATGCACATTCAAGTCGTCGCAGTCAAGCCAGGAGATGCGGTATTCCGCCTTCCCCTCGCACTCCCCATACCAGTAATCGTACTGGCGATCCTCGTCATCATGATGATCATCGGGCAAAGCGATCGGAGGGAAGTCCCGGTGACGCTTTCGCCTTCAACAGCATCGAACATGAACGTGATTCGGGTGAGGGGCATCTCCTGGGACTTGGTGCGCTCAATCAGCGGCGAACGGGTAATGGTACAGGTCATTTGTGCTCCTTCTTCTGGTTGTTGTCGTACAAGGAACCGCAAATACGGTTCAGCTGTTCTTCCAGCGCAAGAATCTCCGACATCATGTCGCATTCATCAACCGGACTGTCATCGAACAGCTTCGGATAACGTCCCATAAGTTCAGACAGCGAGATGCCATCCACGACCGAAGTCTCCATGCCCCAACCGCTGCTCCACTGATTGATGATGATGGCGGACTGGTCGGGAAGCAGAAGAACATTGCCCGTCGTCCGATCGTGCAACAGCAGAAGCATGGGGTCGTATTCGTCATACCTATCGTCGGAGATGAGCCCGTTTTCAACAAGCTCCTCGTAATGCGCGGTGGCCCAATGGGAATTGGACAGTTCCCTGCTCTCAATAGATCGACCATTCTTGCCAACGTCGAACGTCGCGAATTCGTAGGAGAAGGTTTGCATGTTGATCGGCTGATTCTCGCGCATTTCGTCCATGGTTGCGGCCTCCCAGCATTGCTGGAGATCGGCCACAGGTCGTTCCCTTTCATTGTCCGGCTGACTGTAGAGAGGCATATAACGCTTGAAATAGCGGCGCGATGATACGCAGTAACGGATGCAGACGGGGCGAATCACCTCATAGCAGGCGGCAAGGAAACCGATGTTGTCAATCTGCTCCTGGACGTGTTCGACGGCATCGTGCATCGTCGCGTTGCCAACCCAAACGATATAGCTGCTGGACGATTCCGTATTGACCGCGGTGTTCATATTCGCATGTTCCTTTCTGCAAACAGTGGACGCACTCCCATACATGCGTCCCGCCTGCCTTGCTGGCCTCTTTCGGTTTTTACCGGTTTCCGCCGGGCTTCATCGGCCTCTACTTCGTATAACCGGACAAATGATTCGTGTCTTAGAACGTTTTGAAGGAATGCCGACTGATGCCGTTCGGGACGCATGACACAGGATGCCGGCGAATTGTCCGGTTAATACCTGATGTAAGGAACAACGACCTCATGAAAGGGGATTGGAATGGCATATCGTGAAGGCGCACAGCCCGGAGGAATTGAGTACGCGATCCGTCGCGATGAGGACGGTGCGTACTTCTTCGACGCGGACCTTGACGGCCGTGACACGTCCTGGGAGTTCGATGCGGAGAACGCCGTCTGGTTCGAGGACAAGGACCAGCTGGAAGGCTGCGCGATCATCAACGGTTTGGCCGGTGATGACGACGGGCTTCGGGACGGCCTGAAGATCGTGTCGCGCGAATGGTACTACGAGGAGGATCTCATCCCCGACGAGGATGATGACGATCCGTACTGGTGACCGGTACTGTTCCGAGGTGGTGTGTGCCGGTTTGCGCTGAGCCGCTTGCCGGTTCCGACACCTGAAAGGCGGGCGATTGGAGGAACGGATTCCCGCAATCGCTCGCCTTACGTATGCCGTATGGGAACAAAAAGACAGTGGTTGGGGCGGAAAATAGCGGCATGTTGTTTTCCGCCGTTGCCCCATCTCCGGTTTCGTCTTTCAGAAACCGTGATGGATGTTCTGCGTCGCGCAGGAGGGTTCCATATCAAATGTGACGGCGCTGAACTGTTCCGGCTGACGGACGAACGTGTCAATCAGCTTCCACTGGCGGCGGCTGATGCCGATGCGGTAATCCGGGCGGATCATGAGAATCGGCGCTTTCGGTTGCAGCTCCTCCAGTTGCCGTGCCCGCTGCGCGGTGCATTCGTCATCGTCGATCCAGACGAGCGGAGCCGGCCTGTCCATGCGGTTTTCGATGTTGGCATGGCGCAGAATCGTCTGCCATTTGCCGGTGCCGCGCCACGCGTTCGTAATCGGATCGTACCAGGTGACGACTTCCACCAGCTGGGGATCCCAGCCGAGCAGCGGGTCGAGTTGTTGCTCGCAGTATGGCTGCCAGGTGGACAGCCAGTAGAGTTCCGCAAGGCCATCTGCCGCAAGCCGGTACATGGCATCGGACAGCTCGCTCGACCAGTGGATGCGCCACGAGCCTTCGGGCGTGTGCGCCACCTCGTTGCCGTCCGTGTGGAATGCGTTCGCCGGGTCATACAGCTTCGCGTACGGGCTGTCGGGTTTCGCCCATGACAGTACCTTGTTCACTCCGCCGCGGCGCAGCACCTTGCTGTCGGGGAACGTGTTGAGTACGCCGTCGAAATCCGTGAAGATCACAGGTCTCGAGAATGCTGTCCGATTCTTCGCCATTGCGGCTCACTCTTCCTTTCCGCTTGTCTGACCCCTTCTCCTGTCTGAAGGAATCTTAGCCTGCCCGTATAAGGGCATGTCATATCTAACCGGACAAACTAACTGGACAAAAGCGTGCGGGGCCGCGTCCCATTTTCAGACAGAATTAGCTGGATTCTGTCTGATTCTGGGAAAGCGGTCGGGGCTGCGTCCTCGTTTTCGGACGGGGTGGGGTGGGTTTTGTCTGATTCTGGGGAAAGGGGCGGCAAGGTAGGTGAAAAGGGGAGCCCCACGGGGATGTCTCATAATGTGAATCAATGGTTTGACGTAAAGCCCTTGGCTGGCCCGCTTATTGTGTTATTGTGGTGGCTTGAGAGTTACATTTGGAGCGTTTTCGAGTCCAAAGAAACGAGGTTGATTTATGGTGTCTAGCACAAGCGAAGAGGGAATGGAACCCGTGCTGACGGCCGAGGAGCTGCAGGCCGCCGCCCGTGCCGAAGAGGCTCCCGAGGAGAATGAGAATCGCAAGCGTACCGTCGTGGTCGCCGAAGACGAGTCCGTGAACCGTATGGATCTGGTCGGCATGCTTGAGGACAACGGCTACGAGGTCGTTGGCGAGGCCGCCAACGGTGAGGAAGCCGTTGAGCTCGCCCGCAGCAAGCGCCCTGACGTGGTCTGCATGGACGTCAAGATGCCGCGCATGGACGGCATCACCGCAGCCGGCATCATCTGCGACGAGAACATCGCCCCCGTGGTCATGCTGACCGCATTCTCCCAGCCCGACCTGGTCAAGAAGTCCACCGGCGCCGGCGCCATGGCTTACGTGACCAAGCCGTACGAGGAATCCAAGCTTATTCCGGCTCTTGAAGTCGCCATGGGTCGTTTCGCCGAAATCAACGACCTGCTCGACAACGTGGAGCGTTCCGAAGCCAAGCTCAAGGCCACCGAAGACGAGCTGGCCAAGGCGCAGGCCGATCTGCAGAAGGCTCAGGAAACGCTGGAAGAGCGCAAGCTCATCGACCGTGCGAAGGGTCTGCTGATGGACAAGGCCGACTTCTCCGAACAGGGCGCGTTCCGTTGGATTCAGAAGACCTCCATGGATCAGCGCATCCCGAAGAAGCATCTGGCCATGGCCATCATCGAGAAGTACAGCGATCCCAAGCCCGCACGCGACGATCACTGAGAATCAAACCGATACCGAACCTATGATTGATACCGTATCCGACGAAACGCGCGGAACGCTGCTGGTCGTTGATGGCCATTCGCTGGCGTTCCGCGCGTTCTTCGCTCTTCCCGTGGAAAACTTCTCCACCTCCTCCGGTCAGGCCACCAACGCGGTCTGGGGCTTCGCGACCATGCTCGCCCAGGTGATCGACGCGGAGAAGCCCGACCATCTCGCCGTCGCATTCGACGTCAAAGGCGGCACGTTCCGCAACACCATGCTGCCGCAGTACAAGGGCACGCGCGACGCCGCCCCCGAGAACCTGCTCAGCCAGCTGCCGATCATCCAACAGATGCTCGACGCGCTGGGTGTCACCTACATCGAAAAGCCGGGATTCGAAGGCGATGACGTGATCGGCACGCTCGCCACGATGGGCGAACAGGCGAAATACAAGACGCTTGTCCTGTCCGGCGACCGAGACGCATTCCAGCTCGTGGACGACTGGATCACCGTACTGTACCCGGGGCATCACTTCAAGGACCTGAAGCACATGACGCCCGAGGAGGTGCTCGCCAAATACAAGGTGACACCCGCGCAGTACCCAGATCTGGCCGCGCTGCGAGGCGAAACCGCCGACAACATCCCCGGCGTGCCGGGCGTGGGCGACGGATTCGCCGCCAAATGGATCAACCAGTATGGCTCGCTCGAAAGCATCTGCGAACACGCCGAGGAGATCGGCGGCAAGAAGGGCGAGGCGCTGCGTGCGAACCTCGACCAGGTGAAACTCAACCGCAAGGTCAACGCTCTGGTGCGCGACATCGACCTGGGAGTCTCCGTCGATGATCTGACCTTTGGCGGCATCGACGTGGACAAGCTCAACGAACTGTTCTCCTCGCTGGAGTTCGGTTCCCGCACCAAATCCCGCGTCCTCAAGACCTTCAACGGGGGAGTGGCGCCGAAATCCAATGGCGGCACGGGCGTCGGCGAGAACGGCAACGGCAAAGGCATCGAGATCTCCGACGTGGAACACGCGCAGGACGCCGAAACCCTGAACACATGGGTGGCCAAGCACCTGCCGAACCCGACTGGCGTGCTCACCGATGCCGGTAACGATGAGTCCGACGGACGATTCTCCATCGATCATGCGCTGCGCTGCAACGGTGACGTCGAACACTCATGGGTCATCAACGCATCCGGCAACGCCAAGCCGGGCCGCGTCACAGCGAACGCGATCACCCTGCAGCATGGTGATGCCGTGCTCGTCATCGAAATACGCGGGAACGCCCTGCCGGACGCCGCATTACGCGACGCGCTGAACGACATCCTCGCCAAGTACGCAGGCGCCATGGTCATGCACGGGTACAAGGAACAACTGCACCTGTTCGCATCCCTCGGCATCAGCCTGCCGCAACCCCTGTTCGACACCAAGCTCGCCGGCTACCTCGTGCAGCCCGACTTCCATGCGGACACGCTCGAACAGGCCGCCGCCCACTTCCTCGACCTCCACGTGGAGGAGAAGAAGGAGGAAGCCACCCAAGGGCTGCTCGATCTGGATGACGACACCAACACGGTGGGGGAGGAGTCGCAGACCTCGACCCTGCTGCAGCATGTGGGCATCATCGCCGAACTCGCTAGGACGCTCGCGCCGCAACTCGACCAGCGCGAACAGTTCGGCCTGCTGCGCAGCCTCGAACTGCCCGTATCCCGTGTGCTGTACGGCATGGAATCGCAAGGCGCGAAGGTCGACATGCATCGTCTCGACACCATGCGCGACACCTTCGCCGCGGAAGCCCGTCAGGCGCAGGAGATCGCATGGGATTTCGCGGGCACGAACGTGAACCTGCAAAGCCCCAAGCAGTTGGGCAAGCTCCTCTTCGAAGACATGGGCCTCAAACCCACCAAGCGTACGAAGACCGGCGGCTACACCACCAACGCGGACGCCCTGCAGAAGCTCTACTTCAACTACGCGTCCGATGAACGCGCCAGCGGATTCCTCGGCGCACTGCTCAAGCACCGTGAAACGAATAAGCTCAAGCAGATCGTCGCCACGCTCATCGACGCCACCAATCCGTCCGACGAGCGCATCCACACCACGTTCGAACAGACCGTGGCCGCGACCGGACGCCTGAGCTCCGTGGACCCGAACCTGCAGAACATTCCGAACCGTAACGCCGCCGGGCGTGAGATCCGATCCGCGTTCGTGCCGGGTGAAGGATTCGAATCGCTGATGAGTTGCGATTACTCGCAGGTCGAACTGCGCATCATGGCGCACCTGTCCGGCGACGAGTCGCTGATCGAAGCGTTCAAGAGCGGCGTCGATTTCCACAAGTACGTGGCGAGCCTCGTGCACGGCGTGCCGGTCGATCAGATCACGCCCGACCAGCGCAGCCACGTGAAGGCGATGAGCTACGGCTTGGCCTACGGTCTGAGCTCGTACGGTCTCGCGCAGCAGCTCAAGATCCGCCCCAGCGAAGCGGATGCGCTCAAGGCGAAGTATTTCGCCACGTTCGGCAAGGTGCATGATTTCCTGGAATCCTGCGTGAGCAGGGCGCGTGAGCTTGGCTACACCGAAACGATGTTCGGGCGCAGGCGCTATTTCCCAGCCCTGCGGTCCACGAACCGTGCGGCCCGGGACGCGGCCGAACGCGCGGCGTTGAATGCGCCGATCCAAGGCAGTGCGGCGGACATCATGAAGATCGCGATGATTCGGGCGAGCAAGGCGCTGGCGGATGCGGGTATGAACAGCCGCATCATCCTGCAGATCCACGATGAACTCGTGGTGGAGATCGCGCCGGGGGAGACCGAACAGGTGACTGCCCTGGTGCGCGACGCCATGGAAAACGCCGTGCATCTGGATGTGCCGTTGGACGTGTCCACGGGTGTAGGCGCGGACTGGCAGCTCGCTGCCCACTGATGAACTGAAAACAACGCGTGTGCCTTCCCGGGAACAAGCTTGGAAAGGCACATGGGAAAACAAAACATGCGGAAAGGGACATGATGAGGCTCAAGCAGGTCGTCGACGTACTGGAAACGCTCTACCCGCTGCGATACGCGGAAAACTGGGATGAACCGGGCCTCATCGTGGGCGACCTGCGCCAGCCGGTCACGCGCATCGCCTTCGCCGCCGACCCGACTAGCGCCATCATCGATCAGGCCATCGCTTGGGGCGCGGATCTGCTCATCACCCACCATCCGCTCTTCTTCCGCTCTGTGCACCAAGTCTCCGGTCTCGGTTTCCGCGGCGATCTCGTCACCAAGCTCAACCGCGCCGGTTGCGCCCTATGGGTGGGGCACACCAACGCGGACGCGGCGTGGCGTGGCGTGGGCCAGGCCGCCGCCGACTACTTCGGCCTCATCGACCAGAAGCCGCTTGCACCCATCGACGATCCGACCGCGCCCCACCCCGTCGGTTTGGGGCGCGTGGGGCGCTTGAGCAAGCCCATGACCTTGGGGGCGTTCGCCCGCCGTGTCCATGCTGAAGTCAACGAGCATGGCATGGCCACCGCGCTCGGCATCCAAATGTGCGGCGACCCGGACACCCTCGTCTCCACCGTCGCGATACTGCCCGGTTCCGGCGACTCCCTGTTCGACGAGGTGCGTGCCACCGGCGCGGACGTGTACGTGACCAGCGACCTGCGCCATCATCCTGTCACCGACGCCATCGAACAAGCCCGCTACGAGGCCGCCATGCGCGCCGAAGGCATCGAGCTCGGGCACGGCGAGCCCGGCCAAGGCGAACCGCACGTGCGCCCATGCTTCATCAACACTCCGCATGCGGCCATCGAATCCATGTGGTTCAACTACGCGACCGAGGATGTGCCCGCAGCCCTCGCCGCAACCACCGGCGAAGAGGTGGAAACGAACTGGATCCGCACCACCACGGACCCATGGACATGGCTCATCAACAGCGCGGGCATCGCCAGCGCCACCGGTCCTGTAACAGCCGAGTGACCGGCGGCTAGCGAAGCAACCAACAGCTGTTGATCGGCAATCAGCAATCGGCGATTAGCGAAGGCCGACGCCGCACAACGGTGACCCGGACGGCACGGCAGGAAGGAACGGGAAAACCATGAGCGAGATTACGGACACAACCGTGGAGAGAAACGGGCAGGCGAAGGGCGCCACCACCACGGGAAGCGCGGTGGACGCGCGGCTCGCCGCCCATGGTGACGGCATCGACATGTCCGTTCCGGCGAAACTCTTGGAAAGCCATGAAGTCTACCGCGGGGCGATCTTCCGCGTGGAGGACACGGTCGTAGGCTTGACCACCACGAGCGGCGAACTCGTCCGAATCCGCCGTCAGGTATTGCGTCACGCGCCATGCGTGGTGATGCTCGTGCACGACACGCTCACGGACCGTTACCTCATCGAACGCGAATACCGTATCGGCAACGATTCGTTCGCCTACGGACTGCCTGCCGGGCTGATGGACGACGGCGAGGACGCGCGCGAGGCTGCATTGCGCGAACTGCGCGAGGAGACCGGCGTGACACCCATCGCGCCGGATCGCATACGCATCGATCACGTCATCGACTGCTACTCCTCCGAAGGCATGACCGACGAACTCGCCCACATCATGGTGATCCACTTGGACGGATTCAACCGCGTCGAACGCCATTTCGACCAGGATGAACACGTGGAATCGGCATGGGTCGGCTGGAACGAACTCCTCGCCACGCACGTGACCGCAAGCAACTCCGTCATCGCCATCCAACACGAACACATCCGCAGACTCCGCGAAAACGCCTGATCCCACGCCCCTCCAACCACACACAACCACCCTCCAACCAACCCGCAACCCCACCGGAAACACGCGGCAAGATGGGGGCATCTTGTGGCGGAAGTCACAAAAACGAAGCACAGGGGCAGGGCGCGTGGGATAATGTGTAGCATGCATATACGACCGGGATCCATGTATCCGCTCGGCGCAAGCTACGATGGCGCCGGCGTGAATTTCGCATTATTCTCCCAGGTGGCCGAAAAAGTCGAACTCTGCCTGTTCGACGAAGACGACCACGAAACACGCGTCGAGATGACGGAGCAGAACTCCTACGTCTGGCACAACTACATACCCGGCCTGCAGCCGGGCCAACGCTACGGCTACCGCGTCTACGGGCCATACAACCCCGCGCAAGGCCAACGCTGCAACCCCTCGAAGCTCCTGCTCGACCCGTACGCCAAAGCCATCGAAGGCAACATCGACGACGATCCGAGCCTGTTCTCCTACGACATGTCCAACCCGGGAGACATCAACGCCATCAACACCCAGGACTCCGCGGCGCACACCATGAAGTCCGTCGTCGTCAACCCCTACTTCGACTGGGGCAGCGACCAACACCCGGGCATCTCATACCACGACTCGGTCATCTACGAGGCACACGTACGCGGCATGACCAACCTCAACCAGGATGTCCCCCCGGACATCCGAGGCACCTACGCGGGCCTCGCATACCCGTCCGTCATCGACTACCTCAAGAAGCTCGGCGTCACCGCCATCGAACTCATGCCCATCCACCAGTTCGTCAACGACTCCTTCCTCCAGCAGAAAGGCCTCAGCAACTACTGGGGATACAACACCATCGGATTCTTCGCGCCACACAACGCCTACTCCAGCGTGGGCGAACGCGGCCAGCAGGTCAACGAGTTCAAATCCATGGTCAAGGCCTACCACCGCGCAGGCATGGAAGTCATCCTCGACGTGGTCTACAACCACACCGCCGAAGGCAACCACATGGGCCCCACCCTAAGCTTCAAAGGCATCGACAACCAGGCCTACTACCGTCTCGTCGACAACGACCCATACCACTACTTCGACACCACAGGCACCGGCAACTCGCTGCTCATGCGCTCCCCGCACGCCCTGCAGCTCATCACCGACAGCCTGCGCTACTGGGTCACCGAAATGCACGTCGACGGCTTCCGCTTCGACCTTGCAGCCACCCTCGCACGCCAGTTCCAGGAAGTCGACAAACTCTCCGCCTTCTTCGACATCGTCGAACAAGATCCCGTCATCAGCCGCGTCAAACTCATCGCCGAACCATGGGACCTCGGCTCCGGCGGCTACCAGGTCGGCGGATTCCCCTCCAGCTGGTCCGAATGGAACGGCCGCTACCGCGACTGCGTACGCGACTTCTGGCGCTCGCAGCCGTCCACGCTGCCGGAGTTCGCGTCCCGCCTTATGGGCAGCTCCGACCTGTATGAGGTGAACGGCCGCCGACCGGTCGCGTCGGTGAATTTCATCACCGCGCACGACGGTTTCACGCTTAACGATCTGGTGAGCTACAACGAGAAGCACAATGATGCGAACGGTGAAGGCAACCGCGACGGTGAAAGCAACAACCGGTCGTGGAACTGCGGCGTGGAAGGCGAGACCACCATCCGCGATGTGAACGAGCTTCGCCAACGTCAGATGCGTAACATGTTCTCCACGCTGCTGTTCAGCCAGGGCATTCCGATGATCTGCGGCGGCGACGAGGTGGCGCGCACCCAGCAGGGCAACAACAACGCCTACTGCCAGGACAACGAGATCTCCTGGACGCACTGGGATCTGGATGACGACCGCAAGGATCTGCTCGCGTTCGTGTCGAAGCTGATCCACTTGCGTCTGGAACATCCGGTGCTGCACCGCCGTAGGTTCTTCACCGGGCGTACCAGCGGCGACGATCCGGATGCGATCCCGCAGATCGAATGGTTCGACCATACCGGTTCCATCATGGATATGAACGACTGGCAGAACACGCATGCGTTCTCGATGATGGTGTACCTGAACGGCGCCGACATTCCCGAGATGGATTATTACGGCAACGCCACGGTCGACAACGACTTCATCCTGATTTTCAACGCCCACTACGAGCCCATCCAGTTCACGCTGCCGGACGAAAGCTACGGCAGTCGGTGGAAGTTGGTGGTGGACACGCATAACCCGGATGGCCCCGAGCTCAACTACGAGGCCGGGTTCGCGATCACCGCCCAGTCCAGGAGTTTCATGCTGCTCATGAGCGAGGACAAGCCGGAGCAGCGTCACCTGTTCTGATCTTCGTTTCTCCGGTTGGATATCGGCGTGTTGCCGGTCCGGGAGCACTCCCGGACCGGCAACACGCCGTTTTTGCATGTTTTTGCATGTTTGCGCGTATGTTTGTGTGAACGTCTATAGGCGTAACTTGACGGTTTTAGATGCGTCCTGCCGCTTTGCCGACGCGAATCCGTATGCTTTCGTGGTATGGCGCGCGGGCTGCTCCGGCTTGAATTGTCGCGGTTTTGCATGCCGGTTATTGACATAATACATTGAAGTGTTCATTTCACGACAGCTTATGTGAAGATTCTGTGAAGGGGGCGTAGGGATTGACGTTTTGTCCAGTTCTCTCTGAACGTCGTGATAAAAGGCGATTTGACGTCTTTCGGACGGCAAACGTTCACACCCCTCTGCTCTGTGGGGACGCGCGGTATATATCCCGTGTCGGTTTAGTGATTCGATAAACAGATAAACCATGTCATGATGTTCAGTATCGTCCGGATTATCGCCGGACTTTGAGCCATCGGTCTTTTGCTACGTTGGGAGCGTCCATACAAGGGACAAGGGATTGCCGACACCGGACAAAATCGGGATCAGCGTAATCATCATAATCATCACAATTCGGGTATTCATGGGAGAAGACTATCCAGACAGGCATTGCAGCCTGCAAGGACACGGTTCTCCGGTGGCCGCCGGCATGCCCATTACGAATAAGAAGTCGTCCGGAACGGATTCCGACCATGATGGCACGGCCGTCCCGGGTGACACACAACGGAAGGAGGAGATCATGGCGAAGCTGAGGAACACGGGCTTCGGCAGAGCCGAAAACGGTCCGAGAACGGCCGGAACGGTACGACGAAGGTCCCTCAGAACCTACGTGGGAGTCGTGATCACGCTGGGCATGATCGTGGGATTCCTCGCACCCACTTGCGCGTATGCCGTCGGTAACGGCACCGTGGGCACCGCGCAATACGACGACGAATCCGTTTCGGAGGTGTCCATCCAACAGGGGGGAGGGGAATGTCGCGGCAACGCCCCAAGGCTCCGGCCCCATCGACGGTACGAGCGGTGTGAACGCCGTAATCAGCACGAACGGCACAAACAATGGCGCCATCAAGGAAGACGGCGCAAGCGATACGCCCGTCGCAGGCAAATCCGAGGAGAACGGCGGAACCGCCGATAGCCAACGGAACAACGCCACCGGGGAAACGGTCAACGCCGCGACGAATGAGGTGGCCAGCGGCACGCAGGCCGGTGAAGCGGACAAGAAAAACGATGACATGAAAACTGCCAGCACGGTAGTCATCGATAACACGAAAATCATGTTGGCCCCACGCATCACCACGGCCGCCCAGGCCAATGCCGTCAATGGCGAGGTCATCCTGCCTCCCAGCTGGGATGATGACATGAACCACATCTTCTATGACCGGGTGCTGCGCTTCCTGATCGATCAGGAAATCAAGAGGGAATTTAGGGGTGTGGATCTGTCCGACAGTGCAACCTTGGATATTCTCTCCTGGATGACCGGCGATGACAATGCCAACAATACGTGGGACCTGTACAGTGCCTATGATGCATGGAGGAAACAGAAGATAGCCGCGGGGACGTTCAATGAGAAGGAAGACCGCATCAAGCTCCTTAACGGCATCCAGCACCTGACCAATCTGGAAACGATCACCGCGAAGAACACCCCCAGAGGGGAAGGTGTAGGCTTACAGACGTTCGCCTTCCCTGGCATCGATGCCGGGGCCAGCATTCCTGATTTGGAATTGACGTATAACAACCTTCACATTTTCCCGAGCATCATTTTCCCGGAGAGGCAGGGGAGATCCTACAATTTGCCAAAAACCCGACGTAGTCCTATTCCGTCACGCAGGATATGTGCCATCACGCAACGGTCACCTATGTGCGTGACGGCGAAGGTGGCAAGAAAGTGAAATTCCTCGGAGACATCTACAAGCTGTGCAATGATAACGGCTCGGCGAATGACATGGACGCGTGTACGGTGCCGATTTTCGACGAGTCTGCCGACAAGGATAAGGAAAACTACAATACCGTCAACGGGCTGACCGTGGGAAGCAAAACCCAGATAGGCTTCACCGCCACCGCTGGAGGCAACGAAGCGGCGGACGGCCAATTGTACCGGCAAGTAGGTTATGAATACATAGTCATCAATGCCGATAGCCAGCATAACCGCGATGTTTACTCCTTCAGCTACGGCTATCACCTATCGGTGAACTATCTGAGCACGGTCAAGCAGAGCGGCACCACCAAGGTACTGGGCGATTTCAAATTCAAGAAAACCAGCTCCGGCAATCCCGCCGTCGTTCTGAAGAACGCTGAATACGTGTTGAAGACCACCGACGGCAAGTATCTCACCGGCACACACCGTGATGATGCCTATTGGATCGACACCGACGACAATGGCGCATTGGTCACCACCACCGACAAGTCCAAGGCCCTGCGACTCGTCACCAACAGGGAAGGCACCTTCACCGTGCGTGGCGTGCCCGGATCCAAGGACGGTGTGGACTCTACCTGCTCGAAGAGACCAAGGCCCCGGCAGGCTACACGCCGTCCAACAGCGACGTGCACGTCAAGGTGCGCGTGGCGGCCGACCTCGTCACCCAGGTGACCGGCGGTGAAGGCGCGCAGCAGACCGTTACCGCCGATTCCATCAAGGCCGATGCCTCCGACAGCGACGAATGGGTGCATTCCACCAGACGCCTGACGCTGCCCAGAGGCCAAGCCAACCCGAATGCAAATCGCAGTCAATACGATTACGCCAGATCGGGCGATCCGATGCTTCTCAGAGGCACGGATGGCAGCACCGCAAGCGCGCAATCCACCAGAAACGCCTCCGACTACGACGGCGGCGCCGACCTGTTCATGAAGAACGGCGGCAACCAGGTGACCTTCTCCGCCGTCGCAAGCGAAGGCGCCACGCTGCCCGAAGGCTATCAACTGGAACGACAGGAATCCACACTCACCGACGGCACCGGCACAACACTGCTGAAAAGCAGCGACGCCAACGCCCTCGGTAAGGTAAGCGACTACGTCAACGACATCATCGACAACTCGAAGATGACCAAGACCACCGACTACTACAACGTCAACACCGTCGCCATCTACCACGATTCCACCAGCGCCGACACCCTCAACAACTTCATCGTCTCCAACGACGGAAACGGCGACCAGAACGTCCAACGAGACGAAGTGAAACCGCTCCAAGTCACGTTCAACGCCACCAAGAAACTGCTCAGGAACGGCGAGAAGCAACAGGTGAAAGCCGGCGAATTCAAGTTCAACTTGGAACCGGACGCCGCCTCCGCGGCAAAGGGCGCCACCACGTTCAGCCAGGCCACCGTCGAGGTGGGAGCCGACGGCACCGCCACATGGTCGCCGCTCACCTTCACCGCCGACTGGTGGAAGAGCCTGAGCGAACAAGCGAGAAAGAACCCCGAGGGAGTCCTCTACACCTATAAGATGAGCGAAGTCAACACCGGCAACCCGCGGTACGACTACGACACCACGACCTACAGCATCCGTTTGCGTATCACCGAAAAAGAGGAATACCAATACGGCATAACCAACGGTCTGACCTTGCGCGTCTACGTGAACGGAATAGAGAAACTGCACGCCTACAGCGCCGAAACCGACCCGGAGAACGTGCCCGTCGTGGCAGTACGATCGCAAACCGACCGCGACGCCACCTTCACCAACACCGAGAAGACAACCGACTTCGAATTTACCAAGAAAGACGGCGAAAGCGGCGACGCGCTCGCCGGTGCCGAATTCCAGCTGTACCGCTACGACGGCGACTGCGATGAGACCTGCAAGGCCACACCACTCGACCGGCTCAGCCCCGGCAAGTGGCAGCGCATCGACATACAGACCAGCGGTGGCGACGGCAAGGTGAAATTCGGCGGGCTCATGGAAGGCGACTACCGTCTCCTCGAGACCAAGACCCCAGACGGTTGCCTCAAGCCCAAGGGCCAATGGAACGTCGTCATTGATATGAGCAAAACCGAAAAGGAACAGCTCGTCATTACCGCGGTCACGGACGGCGCCAAACCGCCGGCATTCGAGACCAGTGAGGAGCAGGGCCTTTCCGTGGTGAACTATCATGCTACGTCCGTTCCGTCGACGGGCGGACGAGGGCTGATGATCTTCACTCTGGCAGGTGCGACGCTTGTGCTTGCCGGAACCGTGATAACAGTCAGGAGGATGCGCGACTCGCAGGAACCGGCTGCCACGGTGTAAGCCGATACACCAGTCGACGCGGGCCCGGTCCGCCTCGGTGCGGCTCGTGCACCGGTCGGACCCGCGTCGACCGAACCACCATCAAACAACCATCATCGACAGAAGCCGGCGGGAGAAACGCCGGGTGCAATAACCACGAATACAAGTCCGAAGGAGGGCATCATGCCAGTAGAACAGTTGAGAAAAGGCATCGTCGCCGCAGTAGCCATCGTCACCGCAGCAACGGTAGGTGGTCTCGGAATCACCTCTGCCGCGAGCGCTTTGGAGGAAACCTCCACCGGCAGCATCACCGTCAGCAACCTTGCCGACTCCGGTGAGAGCGTTGACGTGACCGCCAAGGCGTACAAGATCATCGACGTGAACTATGACTACGACACCGATCAGCCGGAGACCCCGGAGTTCACCTGGAACTTCGCTATCACTGGATGGGTCAAGAGCAACTTCCCCGAGTACATCGGAGCCGATAACTCCGTGACCGGGGAATATGAAGGTCTGCCGAATGTCGAAGGCGAAACCACCTCCGGCATCGCCAACAACGAGACCACCGGCGAAATCGCCGAGTTCTTCGACAAGCTGGGCGCCAGCGGCAAGCTGGCCACCGTTGCCGGAAGCGCGAAGAACACGGGCAACAGCGTCACCA
This sequence comes from Bifidobacterium merycicum DSM 6492, assembly GCF_900129045.1. Classification (GTDB taxonomy): domain Bacteria; phylum Actinomycetota; class Actinomycetes; order Actinomycetales; family Bifidobacteriaceae; genus Bifidobacterium; species Bifidobacterium merycicum. The sequence continues at coordinate 294,630 of NZ_FQTX01000002.1, forward strand.
TCAACGGTCTTGCCATCGGCGGCTACTACGTCGAGGTCACCAACAACAGCGACGAGTCCACAACCGCCAACGGTCTGTACGTGTATCGTGCGGTTGACGCGAACGTGCTCCCGAAGTACGTCGACAAGCAGTGGGTCGTGGACAACGCGACCATCGTCGCCAAGCGTTCCAAGCCGAGCATGGATAAGTCCATCAACGAATAGCGCACCAGCAGCGAGATCAACACCGGTCTCGACAAGCGCGACCAAGGTTCCGACACCGCATACATCGGCGAGAACGTCAAGTTCGACCTGCGCACCGACGTGCCCGCCTACCCGTCCAATGCCATCAGCAAGTCGTATTGGATCTCCGATGCGATGGATGAGGCGCTGACCTTCAACGACGACATCACGGTCGAAGGTGTCAAGGCCGACGGTTCCACCGTGGACCTGACCGGCACGGACGCGTATGTCAAGATCCTGAACACCAAGGACATGGGCGACCATGACGTCACCTTCCTGCTCAAGTTCGACTACGACAAGATCCGCGCGTACTCCAAGATCCACGTGAGCTACTCCGCCATCGTGAACGAGAAGGCCGTGGTCGGCACCGCCATCGTCAACCACGCCGAGCTGCAGTACAACAACAACCCATACAACGGCAACGACTACACCACCATACCGGACGATACCAAGGTCTATGTCTTCGGCATCAAGGTGAACAAGATCGCCGCCGGCACGAAGACCCCGCTGTCCGGCGCCGAGTTCAAGCTGCAGCGCAACGGCGAGACCTCCAAGTTCGTGGAAGTGAGCACCGGCGTGTACCGCAAGGCCCTGAACACCGAAACCGGCAGCGAGACCCTGGTGACGGATGCCAACGGCAAGCTCACCGTGTACGGTCTGAAGGGCGCCGACGATGACGGCAACCAGCTGACCTACCAGCTGGTGGAAACCAAGGCTCCCGGCGGCTACAACAAGCTGGGCGCGCCGATCGACGTCACCCTCACCCCGATCCAGGACGAGGCCAAGGACTACACCGGCCACCTCGAGGGCGAAAGCGAAATCGGCTACGTGGCCAAGGACGTGGAGAACAAGACCGGCAAGCTGCCGAAGACCGGTGGCATCGGCACCATCGTATTCAGCGTGTTGGGCGTACTGATGATCGCCGGTGGCGTGATGCTGGCCGCCTCCCGCAAGAAGGCGTGAATCGCATCGCATAAGCCGAAGCCGCACGGGCATGGCATGCGAAAAGCATGACATACGAAGTGCGGCGCCGGCATCGGCGAAACGGATGACGCTCCCACAGGAAAACGGGGGATGATTTCAGCAGAGTGGATCGGGTCGCATACCTGCAGCGTATGCGACCCGATTTTCTACATTCGACGGCATGTCGGTCCGGCGATATTCGCCGGGCCCGTGAAGGAACGAACAGAGGCTTTCCATCATGGCAGACAACGAATCAGGGCACACAGGTACAGGCGAGCGCGCAGGCGAGCGCGGCGGCGGAACCGGCGGCAAGCTCGGCAAGGCTCGCGACAAGGATCGCGCTAAGGGACGAGGTAAGGCCGGCCGTGTGTGGACCAACATCCTGGCCGTACTGCTCGTCATCGGCGGCATCGCGATATTTGCATACCCGAGCGTCGCCGACCTGCTCGCATCGAGGGAACACACCGAGGTCATCGACTCATACCAGAAGAAGACGGCCACCATGCCGTCGGATAAGGTCAAGGCGGAACTGGGTGCGGCGCGAACCTACAACGAGGACCTGAACGGCGATCCGGTGCACGATCCGTTCGTGAGCGACAGCGGGTACGTGCTGCCCACCAACTATTCCAACGTGCTCAACGTGAACCATGACGGGGTGATGGGATACCTGAGCATCAGCAGAATCTCGCTGAAACTACCAATCTACCACGGCACTTCGGAGGACGTGCTCGCCAAGGGCGTGGGACACATGAGCCAGACATCGTTGCCAATCGGTGGCAAGGGGACGCACGCCGTGCTGACCGGCCATAGGGGGCTTCCCTCGGGCGAGCTATTCACAAGACTCGGGGAAATGCGCAAGGGCGGCCTGTTCCGCATCGAAGTGCTGAACCGGACGATCACATACAAGGTGACGGATATCCGCGTGGTGGAACCGGATGAAGTGAATGAGCTGGTGATTGAACCGGGACGGGATCTGGTGACGCTGCTGACGTGCACGCCGTATGGCGTGAACACGCACCGTCTGCTGGTGACGGGGGAGCGCACCGCGAATGTGCCGGAAGGCGAAAGCGTGGGGGATTCCGCGGCGATCCCGACCTCACCGGACTGGTGGGTGAGCACCTGCCCGCTCGTCGGCGGGGCGGTGCTGGTGGGAACGCTGGGATTCGCCGCATGGCGCAGACGCCGTCGCAAACGTGCCGTGCGGGAACGCTGATACGCGCACAGCGGTAAAATCAGGCAATCGAATCGCAAACGTACGCGCCGAACGTAGAATCGAAGAAGCGTGGTTCCCGAGCATGCGCGACGGCGCATGCGTTCGCGGAAGGCGCCGCACCGAATCCGAAACACGGGTCCGGGATACGCGCATGGCGTTGGCGGAGGGAGAAACATCATGGTTCAGGGACGCCATCAACGTGCGGAAACCGGCGGCTTGATCTCATTCATCATCTGCGCAGCCGTGGGTGCCATCTCCATGAACGTCTACCTCGAATACGCGCCCGCCATCTGGCAGCTCATGCTGCGCCGCTTCATCGTCTGCTCCGGCATCGGCGCCGCCTGCGCCGTCGTCTCCTTCCTCATCGGCTACCTGAGCCAGTCGCGATCCATGAACCTGAAGCACGGTTGGCTCGTCATGCTGCGCAGGCTCATCGAATCCCTCGCGCTATCCGCGGTGTACGCGGCCACCACGTTCCTGACCTCGTTCGCATTGTTTAGCGTGATCAACGAAGTCATGGGTCCGAAGATCTTCGTAGGCTATATGTCCGCCATTTGCGCCGCGGTCTCCGGCGTGGTCGGCTATATGACCTTCGTGCAAGCGCGCATGATGAACGCGAAGACGCTGGCATCACTGCTCCCGTTCTTCATCATCTCCGGCGTATGCGTGGCCGGACTGACCACCGATGACCCCTACTGGTATCACAACAACTTCTCGCAACTGGGCGATCGCACCACTTTCGCCGCCACCATGTTCAACTCCACGCTCATGCTCGGCGGACTGTGCATCATCATTATCAGCTACTTCGCGGTCTCCGAACTCGTAACCACGGAACGGCTCACGCGCCTGCGCGGCAACGGCACGGGCGCAGGCGCGGGCGCAGACGAAGATGCCAGCGAAACGTCCGTCGGCGATTCCGGCAGGAATACCGGCAAGCGATTCAGAAGAACTCCCCGCAAAGCCGATGATCCGAACCATGGGTTCCTCATCCCGCATTACCGGTTGCGCACCGGCATCCTCAGCGTCATGCTCACGCTTTCCGGTATCGCCTTCGTCGGCATAGGCGCGTTTCGTTACACGCCGCACCCGATCCTGCACAACGTATTCGCGCGCGGCCTGCCGGTGCTCATGCTCATCCTGTTCCTGCTGCTGCCATGGCTCGCGCCGCGCCTGATCCGCACCGTGATGGTGATCTCCGACCTGATGCTCATGGTGTGCGCCGCGTTCGGCGTCGACTGGCTGATGGGCAACGTCACGCTCACTGACGTGGAAGCCTTAGCATGCATGGTGTATCTGGGATGGTTCATCGTGTTCTCCAGGCAGATCGCCGCACTCGAGGCGGACCGCATCGCATTGCAGGTCACGCAAACGCAGATTCGCCCAGAAACGAGCGAACAGGTACGCAAACTCGAATCGCGCATCGCCTCGGACCGATAAGTCACCGTTACCGAACGGTTTCTTCTGCTATCAGTTCGACGGGCCACGGCCGGGACGCGGATCGTACCGGTAAACCCGAGGATCGGCGTGGGACACGATATCGATCACCTGATTCTGCGTGCGTACGCCGTAATGCCTCCACCGGTACGGGAAGAACCCGCCATCATCCCACTGCTGCGCATCGGTCGAAACCGAAAGATAATCGAGCAGAGCCGACTTCTCGAACACAACCAGATACTTCCCGGTGCGGCTCTCAGGCGGATCGGGAGCGCAGTAGGACTCGTTGCGCACCTGGTAAATGATGTAATCCTCGAATACGAGCTCGATCCACGGACCGTCGCCCGGCTCTATAGGCCTGCAATCCCGAAGTATGCCCTCAAGCGCCGCATTGCCGCCATGCGAAGGCGAGGGATGCGGGGCAGCGGCGTCGCCGTCAACGTTGCCGAGTCTCGAACCGTTGATGACGATGCGCAGCTCGTTATCCCCTTACTCACCAAGCCCGCACAGAAAGGGAGCATGATCGTCCCGATCAACCAAACGGGCGGCATCCGAAAACGATATGCGTGCCTTCTTTCCTTCTGTCGTTTCTTTTGCCATTTCTTTTCCTATCGCGACCGCAGCTCCGATTTCCCTCTAGCATAATGGCGAAGTGGGCAAGGGCGTAGTTGTCGTGCCGATTCCGACAGGGCAACCTAGTGAATTCGCCGACAAAGCCGTTGTCGTCGGATACGACGCTTGCACCCCGACATCGAAGCCGGAACGCCGGATGGAAAAATAGGAGGAGGGGACATGTCGAAGAAGGGCAGGAAGCCGCATTGGACAAGTTCAACGTGATTAAGAAACCAAACTTCCAGGAGAGCCTGATATGAACAGCGAGTGCATCAAGCCTGACAAGCTCATCGAAGAGTACGGTGAATGGCTCAAGCGTGAGGCGTCCGCCAAGGACCTTGGAGATTGGAAGGAGATCACGCTCCCGATGCTCGACGGCTCCAACGACGGCCTGATCTTCTACGCCAAGACCGACGGCCACGGCATCATGTTCACCGATGACGGGTACGCGCTCGAATCGTTCCACCAGAACGGCGTCACACTCACGGATGCGAGGCGTGAGCGCATGGAGCGCATCGCGCACAAATACGGCGCCGGCATCAGGAACGGGCAGATCGTGCTCGAGTCCGAGGGGAGCTGCGCGGACGCGATGAACCGGTACGCGCAGGCGCTCCTCGGCGTCGGCTCCATGATGGAGGCCGTGCAGCACAGGGTGGCAGAGTACTTCGCCGACGACGTGGCCGCCGTGCTCGACGAATGCAACGTGTTCTACACTGCGAGCGTTGGAATCCGCGGCGTGTCCAAATACGAGCACAACTTCGACTTCATCTTCCAGCGTAGCGCAAACCATCCGACGCGCTTTTGCCAGGCGCCGAACAAGTTCGACAAGAACGCGGTGAGGGACATCATGTGGGGATGGGAGGACACCCGCAAGGCCAAGGAGCGTGCAGGGGCGAGGCTCGTGGTGATCGGCGATGACAGGGAAGGCCCGTTGCAGGACGGCGCGCTCGACGCGTTCACGAACTGCGGGGTGAGCGTGATCCCGTATTCGAAGCTCGCCGAGAGGGCGCCGCGGGAGCTCGCCGCGTGACGGACGAAAACACGGAACCGTCGCGAGGAAACCACGGAAACTGGGGGAAATATGTGAAAAACAGGATTCCCGACATGAAAACACGAATCGGCAATCGTCAAAGAATCTTCGACAACCCAAAAACGTTGGAAACACTAGGAAATGAACATTTTGCTGACGCCAGCAAAATGTTCGCAGCGAGAAAGAAGGAAATATGGACAAGGAAACCATCGCACAGCGGTCGTCACAGCTCGACTCCATGTCGAATATGGATCCGAACGGTGTTGAATTCTGGTACGCCAGAGACCTTATGAGGCCGTGTAACCATCGCCAACGGCGGAATCCGTTCCATCGACGATGTGAGGCTGACCCGTTATGCCTGCTATCTGGTGGCTCAGAACGGCGACCCGCGTAAGGAGGAGGTCGCACTGTTGCAAAGTTATTTCGCGGTACAGACGCGCACCGCAGAACTTCTGGAACAGCGCATGGGCGAGATTCTGCGCATCGCGGGCAGGCACGCATTGACCGCCGAGGAGAAACAGCTCAGCTCGCTTGCTTACAAGCGCGGAGTCGGGGAGAAGGATTTCGGTGTGATTCGCTCGCGTGGCGATCAGGCGCTGTTCGGTATAAGCACGACGGAGATGAAATTCAAACTCGATGTGCCGAAGGGGCGTCCGTTGGCCGACAAACTCCATCCGATCGCGGTAACCGCGAAGCAACTTGCCACACAGATGACGAACTATGGAATCCAGGAACGTGACTTGCATGGGGCTCCATCGATCACCAATGAGCATGTGAGCAACAACAAAGCGGTGCGGAGGAGTCTTATCGACCGCGGCATCGCACCGGAGGACCTTCCGGCGATGGAAGACATCAAGAAGGTCGAGCGCAGGGCGAAGCGCGACGAGAAACGTATCGAGGGGACCGGCTTCAGGAACGAGGACACTGAAGCCGGTGAATGAAGCATCCGGTATGCGAGCGTCTATGTGGGCGAGTCTGTGCACAAAACATACAAGTTGTCCATGATTCTTTGACAACTGATGGAAGGCTTGGAATTTAGGGGAATCAACGAGAGAACCATATCCGGGTGTGGTAATCGGTATCGATTGTCGCGTACCGAACATGCTGTTGGCCGACGTGATGGATGTGTGCGTGGATGCAGCCGAGGTGCTGCGCGAGCACATGCTGGAGGACTGACCTTGCGGAAGGGAGAGGGAAGAGGCAGGAATTAGCGGGAGGTTGCTCCGTGTTTGTACGGTTTTGTACCGGAAAATACTTCAGGAACGGGTCAAACCGTTCGAAACGCCTTTGTTCCCAACGGTTTTCGTCGGGCTGACAGGATTTGAACCTGCGACATTCTGCTCCCAAAGCAGACGCGCTACCAAGCTGCGCTACAGCCCGTTGCAAAAAGCAACATCAGCCATTGTACATGAGCACCCGACCCAACCACGACGCACGACACCCAAACCCACACCACACAAACCACCACAACACCACGCCCAAACCAACCACCCACCACGAAAACCACCAACCCCCACGACAAACACACTGGTAGGGTAAACACCATGAAGCGCATCGTAACCGGAATCCTCGCACACGTCGACGCAGGCAAAACCACACTCTCCGAAGCCCTCCTCTACAAAACCGGACAACTGCGCAAACCAGGCCGCGTCGACCATGGCGACGCCTTCCTTGACACCAACACCATGGAACGCGCCCGCGGCATCACCATCTTCACCGAACCAGCCATCATCCACACCAACGACACCACCATCACCCTCCTCGACACCCCAGGCCACGTCGACTTCTCCGCCGAAACCGAACGCACCATACGCGCCCTCGACTACGCCGTCTTCGTCATCTCCGCCACCGACGGCATCCAAGGCCACACCGAAACTCTCTGGCGACTCCTCACACGTTACAACGTGCCAACCATCCTCTTCGTCAACAAAATGGATGCACCAGGCGCCAACGCAACCACCATCCTCAACCAACTCCAACACCGCTTCCACGACGCCTGCATCGACTTCACCAACCCCGCGCTCGCCGACACCATGGAAAGCATCGCCATGCAGTCGGAACAGGCCATGGACGAATATCTCGACACGGGAACCGTGAACACCGCCACCATCCGCAACATGATTGAACGGCGTGAACTGTTCCCATGCTTTTTCGGATCCGCGCTCAAAATGGAAGGCATCGACGAATTCATCCACGGCTTCGCGACATACACGCAGGAACCGCAGTACGCCGACGAATTCGGTGCCCGTATTTACAAGATCTCCCACGATGCCCAAGGCAACCGCCTGACATGGTTGAAAGTGACCGGCGGGGAACTGCACGCGAAGACAATGCTGAACGGCGGCAGCGGTGAACTGGCCTGGAACGAGAAGGCCGACCAAATCAGAGTCTATTCCGGCGCGAAATACTCCACGGTCGGATCCGTCCCCGCGGGAACAGTATGCGCGGTGACCGGCCTGACCCGCACCTTCCCCGGCGAAGGCTTGGGATTCGAACAGTCGGCAGAAAACCCGATCCTGCAACCCGTCCTCACCTACACGCTGCTGCCCGGTGGCAATGACACCCACAAATGCCTGCTCGCCTTGCGTGAACTGGAAGACGAAGACCCGCTGCTGCACGTCGTATGGCATGCGCGCCTGCAGGAAATCCACCTGCAGCTCATGGGAGCCGTGCAACTCGAGATCATCCAGCAGATGATGCATGACCGGTTCGGTTTGGACGTTGAATTCGGCCCCGGCGCGATTCTGTACAAGGAAACCATCACGGAACCGGTCGAAGGCGTGGGGCATTACGAACCGTTGCGCCACTATGCCGAAGCCCATGTTCTGCTTGAACCGTTGCCGGCCGGCAGTGGTATGCAATACGCGACTGATTGCAGTGAGGACATCCTCGACCGCAACTGGCAACGACTCATCCTCTCGCATTTCCAGGAACGCGAACACCTCGGCGTGCTCACCGGCTCACCCATCACCGATATCAGACTCACGCTGCTCACCGGGCGTGCACACCTGAAGCATACGGAGGGCGGTGATTTCAGACAGGCAACCTACCGGGCGATCCGACAAGGGCTCATGGAAGCACGTGCCGGTGTACCAGATGAGACAGGAGCGTTCGATGTCGCGCAACGATTCGCGGGCGACGGCGACGATCACGACATCGAAACCGCTGACATCGACAGTATCGGCAGCGCCGATGCCGATAGCATCGATAACATTGGCGAAACACCGCAATGCCGCATCCAAGGCATGGGCAACTGCCGTCTGCTGGAACCTTGGTATCGGTTCCGTCTGGAAGTCCCGCAAGACATGCTCGGACGCGCCATGAGCGACATCCAACGCATGAGCGGCGAATTCGACCCGCCGCAGAACGACGCCGACGGCGAATACGCCGTACTGAACGGTACCGCGCCGGTCAGCGAAATGCGCGACTACGCCATGGATGTGAACGCCTACACGCACGGACGTGGCCATCTCGGCTGCACATTCGCGGGATACCGTCCCTGCCATGACGCCGAAACCATTATCAAGCAAGCGAACTACAATCCCGAATCCGATCTCGACCACACCACGGACTCCGTACTCTGCGCGCACGGTGCAGGTTATCCGGTGAAATGGTACAAGGTGCCCGAATTCATGCATCTGGACTACGCATGGGACGGCATGAGCTCACCTGATCAGCGCTCTTGAGTAGTGAGAAAAACCGGACGTTTATCGCACGCAGGCAATAAGGTGAAACGCAGCCGAACCGTGGCATGCTGGGCGGCGCTTTACGCCTGAAACACCTGACACCGTGCCACGGCGCAACACGCGACATTTACGACAACAGACAGAGGAAACACCCATGAGCGAAACCACCGCCACCGTCTGGCCCGCGCCCACGGCCGCCAAGCCGCTCGACGCCACCGTCGAAATCCCCGGCAGCAAATCCCTGTCGAACCGTTACCTCATCCTCGCCGCACTTGGCGGCACTCCCATCACCCTTACGGGTCTGCTGCGATCCCGCGACACCGACCTCATGATGGACGCGCTTACGGCGCTTGGCGTCAGCTGCGACATCGACCCTCATGTTCCCACCACCGTGCGCGTCACCCCGCCCGCGACGGGTCGGTTCACCGGCAACACCAGCGTCTACTGCGGTCTGGCGGGCACCGTCATGCGTTTCGTCCCCGGCCTCGCGTTGTTCGCGGACGGTCCGGTTCGGTTCGACGGCGACCGTCAGGCGTACGCGCGTCCTATGAAGCCCGTGCTCGACGGCTTGGAACAGCTCGGCGCGACCGTCGAATACCACGGCGAAACCGGCGGACTGCCCTTCACTATCACGTCGCCCGCCGAACTTGTGACAGAGCGCTGTGGCGTCACCATCGACTCCTCCGGCTCCTCCCAGTTCATCTCCGGACTGCTGCTGATCGCCTCCCGTCTGCCGGGCGGCATGACGCTCACGCATGTGGGCGGGAAGACCCCGAGCCTGCCGCATATCCGCATGACCGTCGCCGACGTGACCGCGGCCGGTGGCAGCATCACCGCCGACGAGAATGCACATACGTGGACTGTTGAGCCGCGCCCGCTGCAGCTGCCCGAACACATCACCGTGGAACCCGATTTGTCGAACGCGGCCCCGTTCTTGGGTGCGGCGCTGATTGCGGGCGGTACCGTGCGCGTGCCGAACTGGCCGGAAACCACCACGCAGCCGGGCGGACTGCTGCCCGGATACTTGGAACGCATGGGTGCGAAGGTGACGTTCTCCGTGGAGAACGGTGTGCGCTACTGCAATGTGACCGGTGGGGACGTGATTCATGGTCTGGGTGATTTCGACCTGACCGCCGCGGGTGAGATTGCGCCTTCGCTGGCCGCGATTCTGGTGTTCGCGGACGCACCGACCAACATGATCGGTATCGGGCATCTGCGCGGGCATGAGACGAACCGTCTGGAAGCGTTGGTCAACGAGATCACGCGCGTCGGGGGAAAGGCTTGCGAACTGGCGGACGGCATCCGTATCGAACCGGTGGCGGAGGCCGCGTTGCACGGTGCCGAAATGGAAACGTATGCGGATCATCGTATGGCGACCTTCGCGGCGATGCTCGGCCTGCGCATCGACGGCGTGACCGTGCGCGACGTGGAGACCACGCGCAAGACGCTGCCCGACTTCGTGGGCATGTGGACCGGCATGCTGGGCTGATATATCTGATACATCGGCTGGCTCGGCTGGTTCGCTTATTGCGATCGGTGCCCGCTACTCCGCGGCTGTGAACGGCTACGGAGCAGCGGGCACCGTCATACGGGTGTCGCCGTATCGCTGATGTCCGCATAGTGGTCTCGACATGTGAAACGCTGAATGCCATGGAACCTTGCAACGGCGCAATCGTTCCCTCGCGGTAACCAAGGCACAATAATGTGCCGTCCTTACAAACCGGGGCCACGGTGATACGGTGAAGCCAAAGTCGGTGGGAACGCCGGTACGGAGAAAGAGGTGCGGCATGAATCAGGATGAGCGCAGGCGACTGCTGCTTCAAGGCCTGCTGGACGAGCGTCGGTCCTGGATGGGCGATGATTCCGCTGATGACGCTTCGGGCATCAGCATCCCGAACGATCCGGACCAGCAGCGCATACTGCTGCGCGCCCTGATGAACGTGCGCGAGCCGTACCCCGTCGACGAACGTCTTCTGCGCATTCAAGACGACTATCTGCATGCGGAAACCGCAGTCAAAGGCATCACCGACATCGCCGATCTCACACCGATCCGGACGGTGCCGAGTGCCGGGACGCAGACGGAACTCTACCTTTGGCAAGGTGACATCACGACACTCAGGTGTGATGCCATCGTCAACGCGGCGAACAGCGGCATGACCGGCTGTTACGCGCCGAACCACCGGTGCATCGACAATGCGATCCACACCTATGCCGGCATGGAACTGCGGTTGGCGTGCGCGGAACTGATGGAACGGCAAGGGTACCCGGAGCCGACCGGGCAGGCGAAGATCTCGCCGGCGTTCAACCTGCCGTGCCGATACGTGCTGCACACGATCGGACCAATCGTGGACGGGCGCGTGACCGCCGAGCACGATCGGCTGTTGGCATCCTGCTACCGTTCCTGCCTGAGGCTGGCGGCGGAACATGGGTTGGAAAGCGTGGTGTTCTGCTGCATCTCGACCGGCGAATTCCATTTCCCCAACGAGCGGGCGGCAGCAATCGCCATACATACCGTTGAGGAATTCACGGCAGAACGAACCAGCGTGAGGAAAGTGGTGTTCAATGTTTTCAAGGATACGGATTACGAAATCTACGAACGGCTGCTCCGAACCGAGCGATCAGCCGACCGGCCAACCGGCTGACAAGCCGACCGGCAGATGGGCTGATCGGCAGATGGGCTGATCGGCTTGGTTTGACCAACGGATTCGGCCGGAACGAGTCGATGAATCGGTTTGAAGTGTCGAACGACCCTGATTTCGCCCTACGACTTGACCTGCTGAAAACGGCGTGGCATGAGGCCGACGCCGTGATCATCGGTGCGGGATCGGGACTGTCCACGGCGGCGGGCTTCACCTATGCTGGCGAACGATTCGAACGGTACTTCTCCGATTTCGCCGCGACCTACGGCATTCGCGACATGTATTCGGGAGGCTTCTACCCGTTCGCCTCGCTGGAGGAATACTGGGCGTATTGGAGCCGATTCATAACCGTCAACCGCTACCACGACGTGCCGAAACCGGTGTACGCCGATCTGCTGAAACTCGTGGCGGGCAAGGACTATTTCGTCATCACGACCAATGTGGACCACTGCTTCCAGAAAGCTGGGTTCGCCCGCGAACGCCTGTTCTACACGCAGGGCGACTATAGCCTGTTCCAATGCAGCGTGCCATGCCGACAGGAAACCTTCGACAATGAGGCGGTTGTGCGGGCCATGGTCGAACGGCAGGAACATATGCGGATTCCGACGGAACTCGTGCCATCCTGCCCGTACTGCGGCAGGCCCATGACGATGAACCTGCGTTGCGACGATACGTTCGTGGAGGACGAAGGCTGGCATAAGGCCGCGGAACGATACGATGATTTCCTGCGCACACGAGTCCGCGCAGAGCGCAAGGTGCTGTTCCTGGAACTGGGTGTGGGCGGCAATACGCCCGTCATCATCAAATACCCGTTCTGGCAGATGACGGCGAGCAGCACCGACGCCGTCTACGCCTGCAGCAACCTGGGCGAGGCGAACTGCCCGGCCGACATCCGGCGGCAGTCCATCTGCATCAACGCGGACATCGGCGACGTGCTGGCGCGACTGCGGTAGGGGAGAAGCGCTCTTCCATATACGTTGAGGCCCCTGTGCGGTTCAGTTTGCTGAACCGCACAGGGGCCTCAACATCAGCGTTTGGTTACACGCTATGACATCTTCGCCAACAGGGCAATCACTCGAACTCTACAACAGGACCCATTTCTTAAACAGTTTTGTTTAGAAGATATGTATTCCTGTTCTTCTGATTATTTGTGGTATCCATATTATCCTGAGTATCACAGCTATTGTTATCAAAATGTTATCAGCCGTGATAACACGGGATTGTCCCCTGCGGATAATATCAATTGGCTTGGGTGTATTATAGCATCCAGAGGGGTAAATCTCAACATCCGATTTGATCCGGATGAGCGATTAAACTGAAATTTATCGAAGTTTCGCTTCAATTTCTTTATCTGGCCAATAGCCCCATGATTCAACAATCTTGCCGTCCACAACCCTAAAGTTCTCCAATGCCTCAAAGCTAATATGCTTTCCGGTAGCCGGTATTCCCATACAAGTTCCGGCATGAATACCCTGATAGAGAATTCTGGTTGCAACCATATCCTCCTCACCAAATACATCAAGCACCTCAATTTTCAGGTCAGAGAATTGTCCCTCCACAATTTTCAAGATGCCCACGGCATCAGCATTACTTCTTGCTCCGGCAGGACTGTGGTCTATGTAGTCCTCCGCCATACATTCCATGATAAAGTCGTAATTGTGATTGATATATCCTTCCACAAAAAAGTGACTTACCAGTTCTTTGTTATCCATAACTGTTGTTCCTCCTTGTCGTTAAGATTTATATGTTTATTATCATTGTAGACGCAAATTCAAATTTACTGCTGATTCTTCTTGCTTCTCCAATATAAAATTGCGGCTATACACAGTTCCAGTATTCCTATTGCCAGCCACACAATTCCCATGGCGATATTTCTGACCCATAAGAACCAGATCGCGGAACAAAGTATAAATGTTATTCCCAATATGATAAAAGTTTTGCCATTCGTTTTCATAACTCACATCTCCTTATCGTTACTCTTATGATTTGATTGCACAGATCAAGCGTAAAGACAGTGTTCTACGTAAGCCATCATCTGATTATTCTGATAGCCATATTCAACAAGTGCCAACAGGGGGACAAGTCCGACAAGCCACGACCTGTCAAATACGAACGGCAGCACAGCGGCTGCAATTAGAAGAAGCCCAAGCAAAACAAACAGCGCTGTATGTTCTTTGCGCCATTTCTTTTTGAAATAAGCTTTTCTTTCCTCGAGGGAAAACGCGCTCGATTTGGAAACAGCGATGACATTTTCATCCGCCTTTTTCCTGAATTCTTCATCCGATAGGAACTCGCCTGCCAGCAGCTCGTTAACGCTGACGTTCAGCTCTTTTGACAGCAGTTGGAGCATCTCAATGTCAGGCATATAATTTGCGTTTTCCCAGCGGGATACAGTCTTGTTGGTGACACCGAGTTTTTCGCCCAACGCCTCCTGTGTAAGGTTGTGCTGTTTACGTAGATAAGCGATAAATTTTCCTGTTTTAATCTGATCCATGTTGTTCACCTCCGTAAACAATATATCCCTACCGGTGTGAGAACTCTTCCCCACAAACAGCGAATTCGCCAAATGACACATTGTTTTGAATCTTGCAGTTACAAATTCAAATTTATCATCTCTTGCAGTTTGTCAACTTCTTCCGGTGTTAGCTGGAGACTGCTCTTATAAATACAAAATCCATGAACCAATAACTCTCCGTTTATATATGGATTGTTTCTATAAAGTCGCGAATAATTGCGTTGACTTTGTCCGGTTGATCGTCATTTGCATTATGCGCTGCCCCCTGAATCATGATGAGTGGAAAACCGGTGCGCTGCTCCCATCTCTTGGGATGTTTCTCCCTCTGCGCTGGCAGTTCCCGATATAGACACCAATATTGGCCTGATGCATACATTGTTTGCCCTGGAAGATCTGAGAGGTCTTAAAGTAGGTCAGATTGACGGAGAGCTTTGCCTCCGACTCGACAAACACAAAGGTCTCGAATACATTTCCATGTTTGATATGCTTTCTGCCTGGTATGAGCAGGAAGAGAAGTACCGTAATGGTGAGATCACCAAGGAAGAGTACGACCAGTGGAGATACAACTATCCAAAGTATGACACCTATAGCCGCCGGGCAAAGGTTCCTTCTCAGGAGATTTCAGATCTGTTCACCAAGTAAAACTCTATAGACGCAAAAAATCCCTTGCCGAGATTTCTCTCAGCAAGGGATTGCTTTTTAATATGGATACCTTTCGAACACCTTTTGAAATCATTCTTTACTCCAAAACCACTTGGTACGAAGAATGATGCTCCTTCAGAGTTCTGTTATCAAATTGTTATCAGAAGAGATTTTCAAATTCAGAAACCCCAGTGTTTTTCAAGGCTTCCGGGCTTTTCGCTATTATTCCCACTCAATGATTCCCGCGCTTGCGGGAATTGCATTCTCGTATTGTTTCATATCGTCTCGTCTCACTCGTTGCTTCTCGTGCATGGTGAGTATTTACATTGTAGCCTAGTTGTTGGAACTCACTTGGAACTCAGTCGGGTGAGTTCCAGTTGGAACTCACTTATGGGGAGTATTTTGCCCGACATGGGGAGTATTGCCCCTGACCTGCGGTTTTGCCGCTCCATCGTGATGGAGTGAGTTCCAGTCGGGTTTTCGGCCCTTCCGGCTGATATGGGGAGTATTGTTTTTCGACATGGGGAGTATTGCGGTTTACCTGCGGAAACGCCATCTTCTCCCCTAGCGGGTGAGTTCCAATCGATTGCGTGCAATGAATAGCAACACTTCAAGGATCGCTCGCAAAGCTAATTGCAACGCATGATTGCTTGACGTGCCCGTCTTGCGAAGTCCAAAGGTAAAATGTCGAAAAGCAAGGACAGTTCATTGGAGAGCAAAATGGCCGAAGGCGAAATACTAATCAACCAACTCTTCGCTGGCAGGTATTTGAGCGAAGGTGGCAACATCGGCCATGAGGTTATCAATCTGTTTGAAGACGACAATGGAGACAGGTACCTCTATGTCACGCCAAGCGGGATAGTGAAGGGTCACGACGTCGACACGGTTATCTTCGTCCGGAATGTACGGGCCAGAAAGACCGTCGAGGTAATCGCTATAGGTCTTGGCTTATCAACTGTCTCCGACAGAGACGTCGAGAGGATTACCTACGGCGGGGCAACGCTGGACCAGATCTTCCGGGGCAATACGTATCACGGTGGCCAGGACGTATTCTCTGGCAACGTGACATACAAGGCCGAACAGGTGCTCGTGCCCGCCGGAGAAAAGCGAGTGTTCATAACCATCGACCCCGAAAACGAAATCTCCATTCGGGAGGGTTTGACGCAACTCGACTCTACCAGGAAAGTCATCATCCCCCAGGGAATGCGTACGTACTACTCTCAATCCAACGACCCCAAGGCGTATGGGCAACTGCGCAGCATGGTTGACAACGCGTCGCTCTGGCAGCAAGCCGCGCCCGGAAAGCTCGTCGCCGACAGCGCCGAGAGCTCCATGGCACCGACTTTCCTTGAGATAATCGGCAAGGAAGATGACGAGCTGGCGTTCTCGAACCTTTTGGCGCACTACTTCGACTACAGCCACGCCTCCTTCAGAGAGTTCGCAGAATCCGACGATCTTCTCGGTATAAGCGGAATGGACCCCGACTTCGAAATCGTGCGCGAAACGAACCACAACATCGATCTTTGGATCGAAAGCGCGGCCCATGTCATCGTCATCGAGAACAAGGTCCGCTCCGGTGTCAACGGGATCGACGAAAACGGGAAATCACAGCTGGACAAGTACCGGTCTAAGGCGGAGGAATACGCACGCGAGGCGGGCAAGTCGCCCCACTTCTACATTTTCGCGCCGGATTACAGTGGCATAGATTTTGCTCAATACGACCCTGAGGGCGCCTACAAAGTCATCCCCTACAGCGCAATACACGCGTTCTTCGCACGGAACTGCTCGGCCTACATCGCCGATAGGTATTTCCCGGAGTTCCTGCGTGGGCTCGAGAGACAGGCAATGACGATGTCCGAGCTCAATTTCAGGACGATGCGCTCGCGCTTCATGAGGAAGATTTCGGAAGCGCAGTAGCAGGCGATCCCAAAAGCAAAAAAGGCTTAGACGGGCTTAGCAGGGCTTAAGTCCTGACGACACGTTGCACCGCGTCAAATCCACCGATATAAGCATCCCCATCGCCGTCGACTCGGCGGCAATGCAGGGAAAGCAGGCGCTTCGGTGCCAAGAGGTGCGATTCGCGGGGTGCGCAATGATTGACGAAATTCTCGAGATGACCCGTTCGGTGGGACAAACACGGGACACACGTTTTGACAAATCGGAAGATAATGAAAACCTGGTTCACCAGATTTACGAGACGGTGGCGATTGGAGATGCTGGAGAAGCAGGCGAACAGGGCACCGAGGGAGAGGCCAGGCTCCTTGACGCGGCCGAGGTCGCCGAGCGCCTCCACGTCTCCCGATCCCTCGTCTACAAGATGATAGAGCGCCGCCAAATCCCCGCCATCAAGATAGGTCGTTGCGTGCGAGTGGACCCGCGCGCCCTAGAGGCGGTCCTTCAAAGTCAAAGCTGGGCAAGGTAGGCGGATGGCCATGCTCAACGCAGCAGAACCACGTCCCGCCGCCGAAACCGAGCAGGCCCCCTCCGACAGCCCGCAGGAAGTACCAACTGCGAGCAAGAAGAGGAGTGAGACGGCGATGACGAACAACAAACGCACGACGCCGCAAGTTCCCATGAAGGACTATTACACGGTTCAAGACGTAGCGGCCCTGCTCGGCACGAGCCAGGACCGTATAAGGGAGTACGCGAGCAGGCCGGTCGACCCGATGCCGTTCAGGCTGCTCCCGGGCCTCACGAGAGGCATGTTCATCAACAGGATGGACCTTGCCGACTGGGTTTGGAAGAACACCGTGCTGGCATACAAGGCGAAGGCCAAGGGGCCCGAGGATGACAGCCGATGAGGAGAACGCCAGGGGCAAGGAGTTCGTAATAGCGCACCGCTTCATGTGGCGCGATCTAAGCCTCTCGGGCGTGACCCTGCTGGTATATGCGCGCATCTACGGGTTCTGCCGCGACGGCGGCGGGTTCTACGAGTCGCGCGCCTCGACCGCGGAATTCCTGGGCACGACTCCCAGGACGGTCACGCGCGCCATAGACGAGCTCCTGGCCGCAGGCCTCATCCGAGAGGCCGGCTCCCACGAGACGGGGACAGGCCGGAAGACCAGACGCTACGTGCTCGCGGGCGCATCGCCCCCTGAAGACCCCCATGACGACGCGTCACCTGACGAGCCGTCACCCGACGAAACGTCACCCCAAGCATCCGCTTCCCCTGACAAACGGTCGGGGGAAGCGGCCCTCAACCCTGACGGATCGTCAGGTCTACCGGTGACGGGTTGTCACCCAATAAGAAAGGTGGATAACAAATGGTTCTGAAAGGAAAGGCCGGCGACGGGCTCGTGACGCCCGCGGAGGCCCGCGCGGCAGGCCTATCCTTCGAGGAGCCGAAGCCCGTCGCCTGCCATTTCTGCGGGAGGGAGCTCGAGCCTTTGGGCGCGGTGCTGCTCGGGCAGGTGCGCTGGGTCTCGCACGCGCCGTGCGGGTGCGACGGCGAGCTCGAGGCGGAGCGCGAGCGCGAGCACCGTGAGCGCGAGGAGGCCGAGGCCGAGATGGCGCGCAGAATCGCCGCATCGGGCATCAAGAGGCGCTTCAGAAACGCCCAGACCTCGATACCGGCGGCGGTGAGCTACCTCGGCCGCTTCGGCGACATACAGGGCCGCGGGCTCTACTTCCGGGGCGGCGTGGGCGCGGGCAAAACCACGGCGGCGTGCGCCATCGCGCGCGCCCTCGTCTACTCGGGATACTCGGTCGTGGTCACGACGACGCTGGAGATGCTCGACTCGATCCAGGACACGTACGGCACCGGCGCCAAGAGCGCCGAGGGCGTGGGGCGATACGGGAGGTGCGACCTGCTCGTGCTCGACGACCTCGGCAAGGAGGGAGCCAACAGTTGGGCCATGACCACGCTCTTCCAGGTGGTGAACCGCCGCTACGAGGAGATGCTGCCCACCATCGCCACGTCTCAGTACGGCATCGACGAGATCGAACGCCGGCTCGCCCGGGGCGGCGAGCGCGAGACGGCCGCCGCCATTGCGTCGCGCCTGCGCGAGACGTGCGAGGTCGTGGACCTCGGCAACAGGGACCGAAGACGCAGGGGCTAGGGGTAATTCGGCTTCCTGGGGCTTAGGAGGGCTTAGCGGCCATCGCCGAAAGAAAGCACCGCTTAGATGCGCGTATAAACGCCCCAGCGGGCCGCCGGAGGCGAAAACACGAACCCCGAAACGATGGCCGTCGCGGCCCGCGCAATCCGTTAGACACGAAGGAGGCGCGATGCTGCCCGGTTCCAGGGAAACGCTCTTTAGCGCAATCAGGGAGAACCCGTGGATCGCCGAGAAGGCCGACGTGTGCAGGATCCACGAGGCCGTCGGGCCCAAGGGCCTGAAGAAGCTCCTGCACGACCGCTGCGAGACCGGCGACTGCGCCGTGCTCGACGACGTCGCTTTCGCGAAGCAGTCCGCCGGAGAGCTCTGGCTCGCCCTCAAGCGCGACGGCGACACATGGCACGGCTTCGAGTCGATGCCCGCCGCGCGCATCGCCGAGGAGGACCCGGCCCGCTTCGACGCGCTGGTCGAATCCATGAGGTACGCGACCCCCGAGCAGTGCAGGCGCCTCCAGTACAGGCCGCTATCCGACAGGTCGGAGTCCGCGCGCGCCGCCGCCGACCGCGGCGGCGAGGCCAGGCCCCTGCCCGGCGAAGCGCGCTAGGGACCGGGAGGCACAGCCATGGCAAGCGACTTCGGCGACGAGTCCGGCGAGAAGATGCTCGACTCCAACGCGCGCATCGTGGAGAGATGGGGCGAGAGCGCCCTGAGGCGTCGCGCCTGGGAACTCAAGGGCGCCTGCGAGCAGGCGTCGGAGCAGGCGGAAACCGCAGCGAGCGCAATCGAAGTAAGCGACGAGGATCCCACGCCCGCATGGGCCAGACTCGACATGTCCGAGTTCAAGGACGCGGGCGACTGGGAGGAAACCAGGCCGCGGATCGAGGAGGCGCTCCGTGCGCACCGCATCGAGCCCGTGTGGCTCGACGACGCCGAGGCCGGCCGCACCGAGCTGCTCTTCCGCATCGAGGACGCCAGGCAGGTTTCCGACGCCTTCGACGAGCTGGGAGACAGAATCGGCCGCGATGCCCCGCACCCCATAGATGACCGCCCGCTCGACGAGCGCGCCAGGCAGGCAAGGCAGGCCTCAGAGGCTCTCGAGGCGCAGCGCACCGCAACCCGCGAGCGCGAGATCGGCGAGGTCGCCCGAGAGGTCGGCACCCGATGAGCGCCCGCCCATCCGGCACCGTCGCCGCAACAGTGCTGTCCGTCGCCGCGTTCGCCGCGGCCGACGCGTACGCCGCGTGCCTCATGTCGCTTCCCGGCAACGCCGCCATGAACCTCATGGCGGCCGCCGAGGCTCTGCCCGCATACGTCGCCTCGCACGGCCTGTCCTCAGAGCCCGCAGCGCTGGCCACGGGGCTCGTTGCCGCATGCGCGGTCTGGGTCGCCTGGGCCTACGCGATAAGCCACGGGCGCGCGGAGAGGAGCGGCGAGGAGCACGGGTCTGCCAGGTGGGGCACCCGCCGCGAGGGGCGCAGGTTCATGGACCTCAAGGACCCCCGGAACAACATCATCCTCACCGAGCACTACGGCATGGCCATGGGCAGGCCCGACCACGACAGGCGCTACGAGCGCAACCGGAACGTGCTCGTCGTCGGCGGCTCCGGATCCGGCAAGACCCGCGGCTACGTGGAGCCCAACATCATGCAGATGAACGCGAGCTACCTCGTCACCGACCCCAAAGGCGAGACGCTGCCCAGGATGGGGCGGATGCTCGAGGCGAACGGCTACGAGGTGGCCTCGTTCAACACCGTGGACTTCTCGGCGTCGATGCACTACAACCCGCTCGCCTACATAGAGGACGAGGCCGACATCCTCGAGTTCGTCACCTGCCTCATCGAGAACACCACAGGCGAGGGCAGGCAGGCGCAGGACCCGTTCTGGGAGAACGCGGAGCGGCTGCTCTACGTGGCGCTCATCGGCTACCTCGTGTACCACTGCCCGGCGCGGGACCGGTCGCTCTCGGGCCTGGTGACGCTGCTGTCGCTCGCGAAGGCCAAGGAGTCCGACGAGGACTACAGGAGCCCGCTCGACCTGCTATTCGAGGAGATCGAGACCGGCGTGCGGCTCGTGGCGTCCGACGAAGGCGGACAGGCGGGCTTCGACCCGGCGAGGCGGGGGTCCTTCTCCCCTAGCGGGGCGGGCGTGAGGCGCGTGCGCGTGGCGGACCCCGTCGACGTCGACTCCGACTTCTGCCTGCTGCACTACAAGATGTTCAAGGACGCGGCCGGCAAGACCCTGAAGTCGATCCTCGTGTCGTGCAACACGCGCATGGAGCCCTTCGCCATACCGCAGGTGCGCGAGCTCGTCTCCTACGACGAGATGGCGCTCGACCGGCTCGGCGACCCCGGCGCCAGGCGCGCCGTCTTCGCCGTGATGTCGGACACCTCCAGCCTCTACTCGTTCCTGTTCGCCATCATGCTCTGGCAGACCATGAACATGCTCTGCGAGCGGGCGCTCAAGGAGTACGGGGGCTCGCTGCCGACGCCGGTCCACCTCGTGCTCGACGAGTTCGCCAACATCGGCAAGCTCCCCGACGTCGAGCGCATGGTGGCGGTCATCCGCAGCCGCAACATCTCCATGTCGGTGATCCTGCAGTCGCTCTCGCAGCTCAAGGCCCGCTACGAGGACGACGCCGCGACCATCGTCGACTGCTGCGACACGACGCTCTTCCTGGGAGGCAAGTCCACCGAGACCGTCAAGGAGATCTCCGAGACGGTCGGCAAGGAGACCGTGGGCACCGTCACCTGGAACGAGAGCCGCGGCGCCATGCCCTCGTCCACCCGCAACTGGAACACCATCGAGCGCGACCTGGTGCAGGGCGCCGAGGTCGCCAAGCTGCCGCGCGACGAGGCCATCGTCCTCATCACCGGCACGGACCCCCTGAAAGACAAGAAGTACGACATCGCATCGCACCCCATGTGGCCGCAGGCGTACCCGGGGCATCCGGGCGCGCTCTTCGCGGAGCCCTACGACTTCGCCGCGCGCCTCGAAGAGATGCGCGAGGGACGTGGAGACGGCGGCGACGATGCCGCCTCGGACGCATAGAGAGAAAGGAACCGGATGCTTCAGAACATCATCAGCCTCGTGTCGGGGTGCGTCACCTTCCTGGGCGGCTTCCTCATCGTGTGGGGCGCCGTGAGCCTGGGCCTGGCCATCCGCGAGCAGCAGGGCGGCGCGCAGATCGCGAGCGCCATCTCGACCATCGCGGGCGGCGCGATCATCGTCGCCGCGGCGGTCTACTTCGGCATGCTCGACACCTCCTGGCTCCCGGCGTAAGGGGCCCCGAGATGCTCAGCGTGACCGTCCACAAGGACATCGGCGAGTACACGGAGAAGGTCGTCGGCAAGCTCTCGGCCCGCACGCTCGCGTGCACGGCCGGGGGGCTCGCCGCCTCGGTCGGCGCCGCCGCCGCGGTCCACCTCGGCCTCGGCGTCGAGGTGGCCGACGCGACGCTGCCCGTCATGGCGGCGTCCATGCCGTTCTGGCTCATGGGCTTCTGGCGCCCGAAAGGGCTGAAGGCCGAGGAGTACGTGCCCATGAGGCTCTCGCACGCGCTCTCCGACGGCGTGCTCGCATACGAGACCGGGGGCGGACTCATGGCGGCCGTCCTCCCCGACGAGAGACCCAAGGCAGACAGGCGCGCGAGGCGCGCCGCGAAGAGGAAGGGAGCCGAGATTGCTGAACCCTCTAGGCAAGAAGGCGAAGAATAAGGCCGACGACGCGGAGGCGCCCGCGAGGCGCAGGCCGCGGTCGGTGGAGAGGCGCATCCGCGAGCAGGAGAAGCAGCTCACGGACCAGACGGCCGCGCAGAGGCGCAAAAGGCGCGCGGCGCGCGACGTCTACTCGGCCGTCGGATTCGACCTCATGTACAAGGACGGCATCTGCCAGGTCGAGGAGGGCCTCTTCTCCCAGACCATCGCCTTCGACGACATCAGCTACCAGTCCGCGCGCGAGGAGAGCCAGCAGGCCATCTTCAGCGGGTGGTGCCAGCTGTTCGACTACTTCGGCGCGGAGACCTGCGTGCAGCTCACCGTGACCAACACCCCCATACCGGCGTCCGAGATCGGGCGCATGAAGTTCTTCGAGGAGGGCGCGCCCGAGACGGCGGAGTACGCCCGCGAATACAACCGCATCCTCAACGACAAGATGCGCGAGGGCGTCTCCAACCTCGTGCGCGAGCGCTACCTGACCTTCAGCACGCTCGCGCCCGACGTCGACGCCGCCGTGCCCAAGCTCGCCCGCATGCGCTCCGACGCCGTGCAGACGCTGAACAAGATCCGCAGCTCTGCGAGGCCGCTTTCCGGCGAGGAGAGGCTGCGCGCCATCCACAGCCAGCTGAGGCCGGGGAAGCCCTTCAGCTTCTCCTGGGACGCCGTGGGCGCCACACGCGGCCTCACCGCGAAGGACCTCGTGTGCCCGATGTCGCTCGACTTCAAGCCGGAGGGCTCCGGCACCTGCTACAGGAGCGAGGGCGTCTGGTGCCAGGTGCTCTCCCTGCACCGGTTCGGGAGCGAGCTTTCCGACCGCTGCCTCGCCGAGATCATCGACCTACCCATACCGCTCAACGTGACGCTGCACGTGCAGGCCATGGACAAGGCCAAGGCCGTCGCCTACGTGAAGAAGCGCCTGGCGTGGATGGACAAGGAGATCATCGACGAGCAGATGGGCGCCGTGAAGAAGGGCTACGACTTCCAGATCCTGCCCAGCGAGCTCAAGTATTCCAAGGAGGAGGCCGAGGACCTGCTCGACCACCTGCAGAACAAGAACCAGCGCCTGTTCGTCTACACGGGACTCGTGTTCACCTACGCGGCGACGCGCGAGGAGCTCGACGACCAGGTCATGCAGATCGTGTCGACCGCCCGCCGCAACTCCATCGAGTGCGACACGCTCGACTACCGCCAGCGCGAGGGCATGAACTCGATCCTGCCGCTCGGCCACAACCACGTGCAGGTGTGCCGCATGATGACGACCGCGCAGGTCGCCATCCAGATGCCCTTCGCGACCCAGGAGCTCGCCCAGGAGGGCGGCGGCTACTACGGCCAGAACAAGCAGTCCTCGAACCTGGTGCTCTGCAACAGGAAGCGCCTCGCGAGCCCCATGGGGTTCGTGGCAGGCAAGCCGGGCTCGGGCAAGTCCTTCTCCGTGAAGCGCGAGATCGAGAACACGATCCTTGCTTACCCCGACGACGAGGTCATCATCCTCGACCCCGCGGGCGAGTACGCGCCGGTCGTGGAGGGCAACGGCGGCGAGTGCATACGGTTCGCCCCCGACTCCGGCACGCACCTGAACCCCTTCGACCTCTCCGACGTGGCGCACCAGTCGACGGCGGCGCAGATGGCGTTCAAGATCGACGCGTTCCTAGCGCTGTCGTCGGCCACCATGGCGGAGGGCAGCCAGGGGCTTCCCGAGGCGGACAAGTCCATCATCAGCAGGTGCGTGGAGCTCGCGTACTCCGAGTGCGCCGACGAGGGGCGCCTGCCGCTTCTGGGCGACTTCCACCGCATCCTCTCGGAACAGCCCGAGCGCGAGGCCCGCGACATCGCGCTGCGCTACGAGCGCTACGTGAAGGGGGCGCTCTCGTTCTTCAACCACGAGTCCAACGTCACCTTCGAGAAGCGCGTGACCAACGTCGACTTCAAGGACCTCTCGGAGAACATGCGGGCTTTCGGCATCGTCGCCGTCCTGGAGACGGTGCGCAACCGCATGTACTACAACTTCGAGCGCGGCGTGACCACCTGGCTCTACATCGACGAGGTGCAGAGCCTGTTCGGGCACCCGGCGGTAATCACGTACTTCTCGAAGTTCTGGGCGGAGGGCCGCAAGTTCAACCTCGTCTGCACCGGCATCACGCAGAACAGCGTCTACATGCTGGAGCACGAGGAGGCCCGCAACATGGTGCTCAACTCCGACTTCATCCTGCTACACAAGCAGTCCCCGCTCGACCGCAAGGCATGGGTCGACCTGCTGGACCTCTCCGCACAGGAGGCCGGGTACATCGACGAGTCGATACGCGCCGGCGAGGGCCTGCTCGTCGCCGGCGGCGCGCGCATCCCCATAAAAGACGACTTCCCCAAGGGCGCGCTCTACGACCTCTTCAACACCAAGCCCGAGGAGATCGCCGCAATGAAGAAGGCCTCCGAGTTCGCCGCGAGGGCGCGCGAGCGCAAGGGGCCGGCGGCCCACGCAACGCTCGCGGAGCGCTGCGCGCGGCTCGCGAGGGAGTCCGGAGGCGCCTGGCGGGGCACGGCGACCGAGCTCGCCAACGCCCTCGGCATGGCGGGCGCCAACCCCTCGAAGCTCTCCAAGGACGTCGCTGCATGCGGCCTGGAGTCCGCAGGCGCGTCCATGAGGCGCGAGGCGCGCGGAAAGCGCACGACGATCGTCATCTCCGCGAAGGCGTGATCCGACCATGCCTGCGAAGGACGTCGCATACGAGACCCACGCGCCGACGCTCGCGTCCGACGCCGCATCGGCGGCAAGGGACGCGGGAGAGGCAGCGCGCACGGGCAGGACAGACGCCGTATCCGCGGGCATCGTCCGCGCGTCCGAAAGGCGCGGGTTCGGGGCGAAAACGGCCGGCAGGTCGCCCGCAACTCCATCGAAACAGCAGGTCGGCGCTGCAAAGGCGTCGAAGTCAAAGCTGGATTTGACCTCAGAGGAGCAATCCAGGACGGCATTGCACAGGGCGACCGGGGCGGCATATGCGGGCGCCGCATCGGTCGCGAGGGCGGCCGACGGGGCAGACGACGGCGACGAGGACGAGAGCGTCGCCTACCCGCCGTCGAGGAGGCCGGCATCGGCCAGGGCGGCGGAGCACGCGGCAGACGCCAAGGAAGCAGCAGTGGCTGATCAGCAACAAGCCGCCCGGGCCTCCGCCGCGAAGCACGCCGACAAGGCGTGGTCCGCGGGCAAGGCGGGAAAGGCCGCCAAGGCCGACCGCGAGCGAAGGAGGGCATCGGCCGCGAAGGCGCGCATGCAGTCGAGGCGGACGTGGCTCAAGGCGCGCGCGTCCCAGGAGGCGCAGGCGAAGGCAGCGGGCGCCGTCGCGAAGAAGGGGGTGCGGGCCAGGCTCGCCGTCGCGGCGTCGTCGATGGCGGCGCCGGCTGCGGGCGCGCTCGCGGGGATCCTGTTCTTCGTGCTCGCCGCGATCCTCGTCTCGCAGCTCGTGAGCGCGCTGTTCGGCTTCTGGGACAACGAGGCCAGGGCCCAGGCGGTCGAGGGCCTTCCTCCCTACATAACCGCCGACATGGTCGAGGCGGCGCTCGAGTGCCAGGAGCAGTACGGCCACCCGGCCGGGTGCACGCTCGCGCAGATCATCTGCGAGTCGGGGCAGGGAGACCACCTGTCGGGGCTCGCCACCCAGGACAACAACCTCTTCGGCATCAAGTGGGCGGCGAGCTTCGCCTCGTGCCCCGAGGTGTCGGGCAAGTCGTCATGGTCGACCGGCGAGGAGTACGGCGGCGAGTACGTGACCATCATGGCCGACTTCACGAGCTTCAGGTCCCACAGGGACTGCATCGTCTTCCGCTCCCGCGTGCTGCTGCAGAGCGACCGATACGCCGGAAACGAGCTCATTCAGCGGGCGATCGCCGAGCACGACTCGGACCTCATGGCCGAGGGCCTCAAGGACGCCGGCTACGCGACGAGCTCGAGCTACGTCGAGTCGCTGAAGTCGGTCATGGACACGTACGGCCTGCGGCGCTTCGACGGCATGAGCGTCGAGGACTGGAAGAGCGGCACCGCCTCCGGCAACGCCGTCGTCGCCGCGGCCACGAGCCAGCTCGGCGTTCCCTACGTCTGGGGCGGCTCCACGCCGGGCGTGGGCCTGGACTGCTCCGGGCTCACGCAGTGGTGCTACGCGCAGGCCGGCATCGCGATCCCGCGCACGGCCGACGCGCAGGCCGCGGCGGGCACGCACGTGCCGCTGTCCGAGGCGAGGCCCGGCGACATCCTCTGGCGCCCGGGCCATGTCGCCATCTACGCCGGCGGAGACGAGTACATACACGAGCCCCACTCGGGGGCCGTCTGCGAGAGGTCGAGCGGCATCGCGTACTTCACCTGCGCGGTCCGGTTCCGATGAGAAGGGAGATACGAGATGGACAGGAAGAACAGGGTGATGCTCGCCGCCGCGATCGGCGCCGTGGTCGTGCTCGTCGCGAGCAGCGCGGTTAGATGCGCGGTGTCGAGGTCGGCGGACACGGCGCCCGAGCAGCCCGCCGCGGAACAGTCCCAGGAGGCCGACATGGGCGCCCGGGAGAAGGCCATGGGGGCGCTGCGCGGCCACGCGTGGCGCTCGGAGACGGACGCATCCGCGTCCGTTGAGTTCCGCGAGGGCAGCTTCGTCGAGACCAGGGGCGGGCAGGCAACCGTGACCGCGTTCGAGGTGACGGGCTCCTCGGAGGGAGACGACTGGGCGAGCCTGGACGTCTCCTTCGTGCGCGACGGCGCCTCCGGCGACGCCGTCGTCATGCTCGAGGGGCGCGAGGGGTCGCTGCGCGTCGCGAGCGACGCCTTCGCCAACGCCGACGCCTACGTCGAGGGCAAGGCCTCGGCGGGCCCCGTGGCGGTCTCCGGCGTCACCGAGCCCTACGCGTCCCTCATCGACGGCAGGACCGACGAGCTCGCGGGCGCCGTCGCCGACCACTGCCGCAAGAAGGTGCCCGCCGCGACGCGGGCGGACTTCGACGGCGAGGTCTTCGTCGACGTCAAGGGAGGGCGCGTGAGCGCGACCTTCACCTGCGACGACCCGGCCCGCACGATCCTCAACGTCACCTACGACGGCGCGACCTTCAATGTGGAGGGCTAGCCGTGGGCGCGATAAGACAGGCCCTCTCCGACTGGCGCTTCGCGTACGGCTTCGCCGCGGCCGTCGTGCTCCTGACGGCCGCGCTGGCGCTGCCGGAGCCCGCGTTCGCGGGCATAGCCGAGGACATCAACGCGTGGATCTGCGGCGTGCTGCGGGACACCTGCAACTGGATCTTCAACAGCCAGGTGGACATGCTGCGCGGCATCGGCGTTGACGGCGTCCTGTCGGCCGACTTCACGCAGATGCTCGGGTCCGCAGGCTCCGTCACGATGTACGACGTCGTCCGCGCGGTGTGGCAGAACGCGATCCTGCCCATCGGATGCGGCGTGCTGTCGTTCGTGTTCACCGTGCAGCTCATCAAGGTGAGCCAGCGCATGGACGGAAACGCCAGCATGCCCGGCGTCAAGGAGGTCGTGTTCCTGCTGGTTTTCTTCGCGGTGTTCCTTTTCCTCGTGCAGAACAGCTTCGAGATCATGCAGGGCATCTACGGCATAGCCAAGATCGCCATATCCCGCACCGCGGGGCTGTTCGGCACGGGCGGCGAGCTCGACCTCTCCACGGTCTCGATCGCCACCACCGACGACGACGTGGCGGCGCTGCTCGCGATGCTCGTCATCGCGCTCATCAGCTGGGTCGTCGTAATCGTCGCCTACGTGGTGGCGCTCGTCGTGAGCTGGGCGCGTGCGCTGCAGATCTACATCATGGCCGCCTTCGCGCCGATCCCGATATCGCTCCTGGCGCTCGACGAGACGCGCCAGATGGGCGTGGGCTACCTCAAGAACTTCGCGGCCGTGTGCCTGGCGGGCGTGATCATCCTCGTGCTCCTCGTGAGCTTCCCGATCGTGCTCGGGGGCCTGAACGCCGCCACCGTGGGCGTGCCCGTCGTCGACTCGGTCGTAGGGGGCCTCAGCTACGCACTGCAGTACCTGGCCATGTGCATCCTGCTCATCATCTCGCTCGTCAAGAGCGGCTCGTGGGCGCGCGACGTCATGGGCGGCTAGGGAGAGGAGGCCTGCGATGGCGAGGGGCCCATAGGGGTCCCGGCCGCCGACGGCGGCCGGCCCCATCCGTAACAAGCCAACCCGAAAGGAGGAGGAAATGGCCGACAAGGCTGAGAAGAGGAACGTCTACATCTCGCTGCACAAGCTCTACGTGCGCGAGGGCATCGAGTACGCGGACCCCGCGACCGGCGAGGCAAAGTCGTTCAACATGGCGACGCTGCCCAGGGGCACCGTCATCGACGGCAAGGACGTGAGCGGCTACCAGTTCAGCCCGCTGTACGTGAACCCGTCGAGGTTCAAGGGAGAGGACTGGCGCGACATACCGCTCCTGGCGGACCGGGAGGTGTGGCTCCAGAAATCGGTCCTCGACCCCGAGGGCAACCCCGTCATCGGCGAGGACGGGCGCCGCCAGAGGGACACCATCGTGGTGACGCCCCAGCAGATCAAGGACGCGATAGCGGAGTCGAGGCGCGCATGGCTCGCCGAGCACTCGCGCGACGACCGGGGGCTCGCCGACAGGGCGCAGCAGGCGCGGCACGCGTCCGAGGTGGCCTCGAAGGAGGCCCCCGAGCGCCCTTTGTCCCGCGACGCGGCGAGGGGGTGAGCGGCCATGAGGACAGCGGCTCGTGAGGCTTCCGCCTCCAAGCTCTTCAGGGTCGTCATGGCGGCCGTGCTCGCGGTATCCATGTGCATCCCCGCGACCGCGCTGCAGGCGCAGCGCGCATTCGCGGCCTCGGACTCGCTCTCCCAGGTCACCTGGGAGGAGGCCAAGCCGCAGATCGAGCAGTACATGGGCGTGCCCTACGTGTGGGGCGGCCGTTCGACCGACGGCTGGGACTGCTCGGGCTTCGTGTCGTTCGTGATGCACGACATCTACGGCACCGACTGGCCGGGCGGCACCTGGGGCGACTCGGGCACGGGCTCGATCTACAACTACTGCGAGCCCTACCAGGTGTTCTCGGGCGACTCGGCGGAAGACTACAACTCGGCGTTCGACAACGGCACCGTGAAGCCCGGCGACATCATCATCTTCCTGAACTCGCAGGTCGTGACGGTCCACGCCGCAATCGCAGGCGAGGACGCCACGGTCTACCACGCCTGGCACGAGGGCTTCGGAACCGGCAACTGCCGCTTCGACTACATGTGGGGCATCAACGGCGGGCATGGCAAGGTCTACAGCTCCTTCGTCGTCTACCGCGGCCTCACCGAGGGCGGCTACGTGACCATGGACAAGTCGTCCGCAGACGTGAAGGTCACGGGCGGCAACGCGCAGTACTCGCTCGCGGGGGCCGTCTTCGGCGTGTACCGCGACGGCGCGCAGGTGGCCACCATCACCACCGACGGGGACGGCCACGGCTCCACATCCGACAAGCTCCCGAACGGCTCCTACACCGTGAGGGAGATCGAGGCGCCGGCCGGATACGCGCTCGACGGCCGCACCTTCCCGGTCACGGTCTCCGGCTCCGACGCCGGGGCGGAGATGGCCGAGCAGCCCGTGACCGTCACCCTCACCGTCGCGAAGTTCGACGACGGCACGGGGCGCCGCGAGGCGCAGGGCGACGCCACGCTTGACGGGGCGGTCTACGAGGCGAGCTACGCCTACGACGGCGGCACGAAGACCGTCACGGGCACGACGAGCAACGGCACCGTGACCTTCGAGGGCATCCCGCTCGGCGACGTCACCGTGCGCGAGCTTGAGGCGCCCGAGGGCTACCTTCCCGACGCCGAGAAACACACCCTGACCGTGAGCGCCGGCATGGCCGGCCACGACCCCGTCTTCTACTACGAGCCGGCCGACGAGTTCGCGGAAACCGTCATCCGTGGCGGCATCACTGTGGGCAAGGCCGACTCAGAGGAGTACGACCACAGGGACGGCGACTACGCCAACTACGCCCAGGGCGACGCGACCTTCGCGGGCGCGGAGTTCGCGATCGTTAACCGCTCCGAGGGATTCATCTGGTACGACGCCAACAAGGACGGGAAGCACCAGACTGAAGAGGACTTCGAACCCGGCGCCGAGGTGCTTCGCATGACCACCTCCTACGACAAGGCGCTCGACGCCTACGTCGCCAAGACCGGCGAGCGGGCCCTGCCGTACGGCACCTACGGGGTCGTCGAGACCAAGTCGCCCGAGGGCTACACCGAGCGCGGCAAGGTCGACGTCACCTGCGAGATCCGCGAGGACGGCCAGGTGGTGGAGCTCACACGGGACTCCGGCATCGAGAACGAGGTGATCCGCGGCGGCGTGCAGGTCGAGAAGGACGACTGGGAGCTCGGCAAGTCCGAGGCCATCGGCGGCGCGGGCCACTCCGCGCTCGACGCGCAGGGCTACCTCGGGACGTCGCTCGAGGGCATCGAGTTCACGGTCACGAACGCCTCCAGGCACGGCGTGATGGTCGACGGCGAGTACGTTGGCAAGGGCGAGGTCGCGGCGACCATCTACACGTCCTGGAACGAGGAGCTCGGCGCCTACACGGCCCAGACCGGACCCGACGCGCTCCCGTACGGCACCTACACCATCATGGAGACGGCCACGAACGACTCATACATGCTCACCGACGGGAAGGCCCGCACCTTCGAGGTCCGCACCGACGGCGAGACCGTGACCTTCGACAAATCCGGCGCGGACCTCACGTGGCGCGACCGCGTCGTGCGCAACGACGTCCACCTGCAGAAGAAGGGCGCCGACGACTCGCACAAGTTCGCCTACGTGCCGTTCCTCATCACCAACGTCACCACGGGCGAGGCGCACGTGGCAGTGACCGACCGCAACGGGGCGCTGAACACCTCCGCCGGCTGGAACAGCCACATCCGCGACGCTAACGCCAACGACTCGCTCATCGGCAAGGAAACCATCACGGCCTCCGACGTCGACGAGTCCTGCGGCGTGTGGTTCGGCCTTGCCGAGGACGGCTCGGTCTCCGAGCCCGACGACCGGTTCGGCGCGCTGCCGTACGGCGAGTACACCATCGAGGAGCTGCGCTGCGAGTCCAACGAGGGCTACGGCCTTTGGAGCGACAGCTTCAACGTATCGCGCGACTCCACGACGACCAAGTTCGACGTCGACCTCGGCACGGTCGACGACCAGCCCGGCCCGCGCATCGGCACGACTGCGACCGACGCCGCAGACGGCGACCACGAGGCCTACGCCGGCAAGGTCGAGATCGTCGACACCGTCGCGTACCGCAACCTCGAGCCCGGACGTGAGTACACCGTCACGGGCACGCTCATGGACAAGGCCACGGGCGAGCCCGTCAAGGACGGCGGCAAAGAGGTGACCGCCAACGCGACCTTCACCGCCAAGGACGCCAACGGCACAGTAGACGTCACCTTCTCGTTCGACGCGTCCGCGCTCGCCGGCCACGACGTCGTAGCCTTCGAGACGCTCACGCATGAGAGCCGCGAGGTCGCCGTGCACGCGGAGATCGAGGACGAGGGCCAGACCGTGAGCATCGTCCCCAAGCCCGAAATCGGCACCACGGCGGTCGACGCCGACGACCTTGACCACGAGGCGGAGGCCGACTCCAAGGTCGAGATCCGCGACGTGGTGGCCTACAAGGGGCTCACCCCCGGCAAGGCCTACACCCTCACCGGCAGCCTCATAGACAAGGAGACCGGCGAGCCCGTGCAGTCCGGAGGTAAGGACGTGACCTCGACCGTGACGTTCACGCCCGAAAAGGCCGACGGGTCGGCCGCGGTGACGTTCTCGTTCGACGGCAGAGCCCTAGCGGGCCACGACGTCGTCGCATTCGAGTCGCTTAAGTCCGGTGGCGCAGAGATCGCCTCGCACATGGACATCGAGGACGGCGGCCAAACTGTCAAGCTGGTCAAGCCCGAGGAGCCGCAGAAGCCCGAAGAGCCCTCCATCGGCACCATGGCCACCGACGCCGACGACGGCGACCACGAGGCCGTCGCGGACGCAGAGGTGACCATCGTCGACGAGGTCGCCTACAAGGGCCTCACCCCCGGGGAGGAGTACACCGTCACCGGCACGCTCATGGACAAGCAGACTGGCAAGCCCGTACAGTCGGACGGAAAGGACGTGACAGCCACAGCCTCGTTCGTCCCCGACAAGGCGTCCGGCTCCGTGAGCCTGAGCTTCACGTTCGACGGGAGCGCGCTCAAGGGCCACGACATCGTGGCGTTCGAGACGGTCTCCAAGGACGGCGCCGAGGTAGCGGTCCACGCCGACATCGACGACGTCGGACAGACCGTGAGCCTGGTCGACGAACCCGTCACGCCTTCGAACCCGACGCCTAAAGGCGGATTGCCCAAGACGGGAGACTCGGTACCCTGGATCCCGCTCGCATGCCTGGCTGCCGCCGCAGCATGTGGCATCGCAATCCTCGCGTTGATGCGCAGGAAGGGAAACTGGGTTGAAGCGGACGACTTCGATGACGAGAACGAGCTTCAGAGATAGACGTTAGGGAGACGGCAGGTTAAGTCGGGGGTTCTTTTCTGATGAGGAAAGAACCCCCGAATACTTAATCGGGGGTTCAACCACTTATAATCGAAGCACCAAACTTACATGCAATGAGTATGTTGAGCGGAAGGTAGAGATCATGGGATTATTCGGTGACATTTTAAGCGGCATCGCATCGTCTTTTGGAGAGTCGAATGTCACGTGGTACTGCGACGGCTGCCATTCCGTCCTGAACGAGCAGCCCGGATTCACGACCTCTAGGGGGACGTGGGAATGCACCGAATGCGGTGAGTTGAACGACGTCACCGATGCTAATGTTTTCAATAGCGAGGAAGAATACCAGTCTCATATGGGTATACCGAGATGTCCGAGCTGCGGAGGCATGGTTGTCGGAGATGCCCCCGATGCTACATACTGGTTCAACTGCACCAGCTGCGGCGAACGTTTTTATTTAGAAGATGGCGAGCTGATAAGCCCGTTCGATCGGAGCAGAAGCAGGTCTAGTCGGACGTGCGAGAATTGCGGCGAATCACTTTCTGGCGGAGAATATACAGCGCCATGGGAGAATGGCTATAATCCAGATGGATATATCAAATGCCCTCATTGCCGCCATGTGAACTTCATTTATGAGGACTAATTATTCCGTAAGACTTTGATTCATATCCTTGGCGGCGCGTCCGGAACCTCGAATCCACAGAGGACCTTCTCCCACCACTCGCGAGACTCCACGCCGGACTCGGCGAGCATGTCGAGCATCTTCACTTTTGCCTCGGGCGGTAGCGACTCGAAGTCGGCGCGCATGGCAGCATCGACCTTGTCGGTGCTCGCGTCCATGGCGGCGGAGATCTCCTTCATCTCCTCGAGCGTGTAGCTCTCGGGCGAGCTCGTCGCGAGGTCGCCCCTGAAGTAGGCCATCTCGTGCTCCTCCATGAGCCTCTTGTATTCGTCCTCGCGCATCGCGCACCCACCTTCGTTACGACCTTGCCCGATTTGTTGATTATAGTTCGGGAACGCCTCTCTGAACCCGCCAAGCCGGGTTTTGCAAAACCGCAGGTAGACGAGGCGCTGTAATCGATTCTAAGGCCCGTTTAGCACTCGGGTCGACCCAGAACACCTCGGAAACGCGGTTAATCGTCGAGTTCCTCGCCTTCATGGATGCGGGATGCGGCGATCGCAGCCTGCGCGGCCTCGATTTCGCGCCAGGTCTCGACGGTCATGCCCATCCTGCGGCAGATCTCCTCCTCGGGGTCCCCGGTACCACCGTCACCGAGCAACGCCTCGAGGTATGCGTGCGCCGAGACGGCCCTGGGGCCGAGATCGTCGGCGGCGTCGTAGGCTCGCATGAGCACCGAGGCGTCGACGAGGGCGCCGTCGATCCTCTCAAGCACGATCTCCCCGTCGAGGGTGAGCCGCTCGAGCATCGCGACGTCTCCTGCGTCGGCCAGAAGGAAGCTCCATCCGTCGCGCCGACGGGCCACGGGGAGGCCTGCGTCGTCAACGACGCTGCGGTACTCGTCGGCGGTCTCGTGCCAGTAGGCGCGCATCCAGATTCCGCCGCCTGCAAGCGCGGCGGACCAGTCGAGCGCGTAGTTTGTGAGAAGGTTGCCGCGCAGGGGTAGCGCCTCGGTGAAGTGGTCGGTGTCGAAAACGTCGATGAGCCCTCCCGGGTAGTAAGCCTTCATGATCATCTCATCGGTCCTCCCTGGGGCCCGGGCGGCCCCTTTCGTCGCGCCTCTGCTGCTGCGGTGGCGCGCTCCTCTGCCTCTGCCGCTCGGCACCGCGCCTTTCGGCGGGACCCGATCTGGACCCTTGTGACCTGGCGCCGGCGGGCCTCCTGGCCGGCGGCGCCTGCGTTCGCTCGGGAAGCATTTCCGTGCGCTCGGCAACGGCCAAAACCTTCTCCCCCATCGCGGGGGAGGCCTCCGCCGCGCGCCTCAGCTCCTCCATGCTCCTGATTCTCCGGGAGTCGACGAACGAGACGGCCTCGGCGAGGTCGCGGAGCTCGTCGATTCCGCCGACCCTCACGGCCTCCGCGGCAGCTGCGGCCAAGGCGCGGCCGCCATCCGTCGCGAGCGCCAACGCGCCGGACGAGAACCTCGCGAGCAGACGGTCCCGTCCGTAGGAGAGCCCGAGGCTCTCGCCGGATATGCGCCTCGTGGGGGCGTCGGCAAGCGAGTAGACCCAGTCGCGCCTCTGCGCCCTGGGCGAGTTGTCCGCAACTGCGACGCCCATCTCGGAGAGCAGCGACCGGAAGTCGGCCTCGTCGCGGGCCACGGCGCGGGCGATCTCAATGCGCATGCGGATGTCGGCGACCCACGAGTAGAGGCCCCTACGCGAAAGCTCCGCCTCCGCGCGCCTCACGTAGGTCCTCTGCAGCGTGCGGCGGGGCGGGGCCGCGGTGCCTTTCGGTGCGTCCTTCAGGTACGACAGCCCCATCTCCTTCGCGAACCTCTGCGCCGACCGCTTCAGGGCACGCGGGTCGGGGTCCTGAAGCCGGCGCAGGTTGCTCACGTTGGTGTTATTCACGACGACGTGCGCGTGCGGGATGCGCCCGGCGTTGTCGTCGTGGTAGACGACGGCGACCTCGAAGTCGGCGAAGTTCTCGCGCACCCACGCCATCGTGAGACGCCTGAGGTCGGCGAGATCGATGCGGTCGCCCGGGTCGGGAGAGAGGACGTAGTGCTTGTAGGTCCGTGCGGGCTTGCCCTTCCACGGTGTGTCGTTACCAGCATCCTTCCTGGTCGCGTCCATGTCGCGGGCCCAGTCGTAGGGCGCGTACTCGGGAAGCTCCTCTGCGGGCTCGAGGGCCGGCGCCGGCAAGTTGAGGTAGTCGAACGCGAGCGCGCGTCCGTCCTTCGTCAGGTAGCGGAACACGCCGCCGCAGCCCGTGTGCCCGCTTATTGGCTTGACGATGGGCACGGCGTCACTTCTTCACGTTGAACATGGCAGCCATGCGCTGAGCCTCGGCGCGTAGTACTGCGATGTCGGCGTTGGCGCGATCGACTTTCTCCTCGACGACCTGCAGCTGCTCGAGCGCGTCGGCGGCGTCGCACATGTCGCGGCGCAGGTACATGGCGATCCGGTTCAGCGCGTGCGCGATCTGGTTGTACTGGTAGCCCCACCATCGGGTCTCGCGGGCGAGCTTGCGGGCGGAAACGGCGTCGACCACGAGCACGGGGCGTGTCTCCTTGCCATCGAAGTAGCCGCGGGGCAACCGGAGCAGGATGCGGACAAGCTCGGAAACGGTGAGCCCGAGCTCTTCGGCAAGGGTCATTGCGGCCTCATGCTCGTCGTCGGTGACGCGTACGAACAGCCGCGGCTCCTTCTTCGTCATCCTGCTCCTTCGCCAGGTGGTGGGAGTTCCGAGCCGTCGCATGCGCGACGGCCCAGGGGCGCGGGGCATCCCCCGCATGGCGTAGTCTACGACCGGAGCGAAGCGCAGGCGGAGACGGAGCAGGCCGAAGCCCCTGCAAGCCCTCGGAAGCCCTCATAACTTCCGAGGGACGTGCGAAACTCGCAGGGCATGGGTGACCTTCGGCCACAAGCTCTATTCTGGCGCCTTGTGCGCACAGAATAGGCAGCTTGCTAGCAACCAGAAAATCCCGTCAAGAGTCCCATATGGTGTACACCCGTTTCACACCGGGGTCATAAGATGAGAATTGGAGGTGTTTGCTCGGATTTGGGTGTCCTTGCGTTCCTTCGCAGGTCGCGGTTGCAGTAAAATGATTTGTATTGCAACCGTCAAGCACATGGAGGATGCGAAATGGGCTACTCGGACCTCATCGCGAAGGGCGCTTCCAAACAGGAGCTCAAGGAGTTCTTCGCCGGAGGCGGGCAGACTGCGATAACGATCCGCATCCCAGCGAATCTGCGTGACGCCTTCAAGGAAGAGGCGGAGCTTCGTGGGATGAACTTCTCCGCGTTCCTGCGTATGTGCATGATTCAAGAGTTGAGCAAGAGAGGCTAATGAGCGTATGGCTGACATCAAGAAACTCGAAAAGGAACTGTGGGAGGCGGCGGACAACCTGCGCGCTAACTCCAAGCTCACGAGCCAGCAATATTGCATGCCCGTGCTCGGGCTAATCTTCCTGCGCTACGCTTGGGGCCGCTTCAAGATGGCCGACGCCCAGATCAGGGAATCACGCACACAGTCTACCGGGCGCCAGATCCCCATTGAGGCCGCCGACTATACGAAGCGCGGCGCAATGTTCATTCCCGAGGAAGCTCGCTACGACTTCCTCCTGAACCTGCCCGAGAGCGAGAAGAACCTCGGCAAGCGTGTCGACGATGCCATGGCCGCCATCGAGAAGCAGAACCCGCAGCTCGCGGGGGTGCTGCCGCGCAACTACACCGACCTCGGAGACGACCTCCTCGCGGAGACGCTGCGCATCTTCAACAACCCGGCGCTCGACGAGGACGGCGACGACATCATCGGGCGCATCTACGAGTACTTCCTCGGCAAGTTCGCCCCCGCCGTGGCCTCCGACGACGGCGTGTTCTTCACGCCCAAGTCGCTCGTGCGCATGATCATGAACGTCATCGAGCCGGAGCGCGGCGTGATGCTCGACCCGGCTTGTGGCTCGGGCGGCATGTTCGTATCAGCCAGCGACTACGTGCGCGAGCACGGCGGCAACCCCGCAGACCTCATGACCTACTACGGCCAGGAGAAGGTTGAGTACAACGCCAAGCTCTGCCTGATGAACATGGCTGTGCATGGCATGAACGGGCGCATCGTCTCCGGCGACGAAGCGAACACGTTCTACCATGACGCTCACTCCCTCGACGGATCCTGCGACTACGTCGCTGCTAACCCGCCCTTCAACGTCGACAAGGTGAAGTCCGAGGACGCTATCAACGCGGGTAGGATGCCGCTGGGCATCTCCGGCATCAACAAGGCCGGCGAGTTCAGCAACGCGAACTACCTGTGGATCAACTACTTCTACAGCTACCTAAACCCGACCGGGCGCGCGGGTTTCGTCATGGCGAGCTCGGCGACCGACAGCTCCGGTAAGGACCGGGCGCTGCGCGAGAAGCTGGTGAAGAGCGGCCACGTGGACGCGATGCTCTACGTGGGCAACAACTTCTTCTACACCAAGAGCCTGCCGTGCACGCTGTGGTTCCTTGACAAAGGCAAGCCGCAGGAGCTGCGCGACAAGGTTCTCTTCATCGACGCGCAGAGCTACCACACTGCCATCGACACGACGCACAACGAGTGGAGCCCCTGGCAGCTCAAGAACCTGTCCGCCATCGTGTGGCTCTACCGTGGCGAGGCGGACAAGTATGCCACCCTGCTCGACGAGTACAGCGCCGCGATTCGTGAAATGGCCGAGCTCGCGGACGGCGACACCAAAGCCGTCCTGGCGGGCGTGACGATGCTGGACGACTTCGCCGGCGCCCGCGACTCGCTGGCCGCATACATCGAGAAGCGGAGGGCGAAGGCCAAGGCTGACGTGGAAGCCGCCAAGCAGCGTGAGCGCAAGCGCCTGCGCGCCGCCTACGACGAGGAGATCGCCGAGCTCGAGGACGCGCTGACCGTCGTGGATGAGGCCCTTTGGCTGACCGACAGGTTCGGAGCCGGCGAGTACGCCGACGTCCCTGGCCTCTGCAAGATCGCAACGCTGCAGGATATCGAGGAGAAGAACTGGAGCCTGACGCCCGGCGCTCATGTTGGCGTGCCGCCCCAGGAGGATGACGGCGTCGACTTTCACGAGCGCATGGGCGAGATCCACGAGGAACTGCTGCGCCTGCAGGCCGAGAGCAACGATCTCATGGCGACCATCTCCCGCAACTTCGAGGAGCTTGGGCTATGAAATGGAACGCGGTTAAGCTCGGCGACATTTGTATAGACGGTGGTATTCAGACCGGGCCTTTTGGCTCGCAGCTGCACCAATCAGACTACTCGGACGAAGGAACACCCGTCGTCATGCCCGTTGACCTCATCGATGGCGGCATCTCAACGGAGCGTATAGCACGCGTTAACGACGATCATGTACAGCGGCTCAGCAGGCATATGCTAGAGCCGGGTGATGTTGTCTATGCGCGGCGAGGCGATGTCGGACGATGCTCCAGAGTTACCCAGAGCGAGGCAGGATGGCTATGCGGTACTGGCTGTCTACGACTAAGGGCGGACTCCAATCTTGTGGATAAGACCTTTCTCTACTATGCGCTTTCAAATCCAGTGGTTGTAGGATGGGTGCGTAATCATGCCATAGGCGCAACAATGCCCAACCTCAATACGACGATTCTGGGCGATGTGCCCCTTTGCATTCCAGATAGTCTTGGAGCCCAACGAAGCATCGCATCCATCCTGATGGCCTACGATAACCTCATCGAGAACAACCGCAGGCAGATCTCGCTACTCGAGGAGACCGCCCAGCGTCTCTACAGGGAATGGTTCGTCGACCTGCGCTTCCCTGGACACGAGAATACTGAAATATCCGAGGGCTTGCCGAGCGGGTGGGCTGAGAAAAGCTTGGCGGAAATCGCCGATGTCGTCATGGGGCAGAGTCCTAAATCTGAATACTATAACGACGCGGGCGAAGGGCTGCCGTTTCACCAAGGGGTTAGCAGTTATGGCCTGCGATTCGTTCGAGACGAAACATACACCACATCCGTTACGCGAATCGGCAAGGCGGGAAGCATCCTGTTTAGTGTCCGTGCGCCAGTTGGGCGATTGAACTACACGAAAAACGAGATTGTTCTTGGGCGTGGCCTTGCCGCAATGAACCATAGGCAAGGATTGCAGAGCTACTTGTACTACATGCTCAAAGAGCGGTTCTTCAAAGAGGACATGATTGGCAATGGATCGATCTTCGCATCGATTTCAAAGGGCGATTTGCTTGCCCAGAAATTCGTTGTACCGGATAGCGACCTCGCCGAGAGGTTTGACTTGCTTTGTCGACCTATCGACAAGCAAATCGCGAGGTGTGACGACGCGATTAAAGCTGCAACCGAAGCCCGAGATCGCCTACTACCCAAGCTCATGTCAGGCGAGGTAGAGGTGTAGGTCATGCAAGAACGGGTTTTCAAAATCAGCCTTGATCCTGGTATTGTTGACAGCTTTGACGAAGCTTTGGATGAGCAGGAGCACATTTCCGCGCAGCAGGTGTTCTCCGAGAAACGCTACAGGGGGCTTAATGCTTGGGACTGCATTTGCTCATGCGTGCATCGAATACGTGACACCGTCGGCTACCTAAACGACATGGAGCTCGGGCATATGGCCCACGGGAATGCGTTCGACTTCATGGAGTTCATGAATAACGCAGCGGTCGTGATTGACAGCGTGAACATGCTCGCCAGCATTTTCGCAGTCAGTCTCGATGAGGAAAATGCAAGGAGCGAGGTGTTCGAAGAGCCCGGCTCGGACGGTAAAGGAACGGACAAGGACTATTTCGAGTTCATACGATCCCTCTGCGTCGTTCATCCGACCGACACGAGCAGACATCCGAGATATCAAGGGTCAAAGCTCGTCACCTGCCCGTATATCACATGGACCGACTCTCTTACCAGACCGGCCTTCGGAAACTGCGATCTCCATGCCAATGCGTTCGTAAACGAGGCGAGCTCATGGGGCGACAGCGTGAACATCCACATCGATCAGGTTTTCAACTACGTCGAGTATAGATACGGATTACTTGAAAAGGTCAAAGACGGCCTGGTGCGGTTCCAGGATGATACGATAGCGCGGTTCCGAGAGAGGCCTATAGAGGCGCAGGGCGCGGAAGAGAGCCTAAGTGATTATATAGACAGGTTGAAGCAAGAGGAAATTGAGCGTTTTGGCAATGCGAACGACTACATATTCGATATGGCTGATGACCTGCTCTCCTTCGAGCCGACAGACGAGAAGAACAAGGCAGCGGTCGACAGATACAAGAACGCCTGGCTTTTCGCCCTCGGTCTCGAGTTGAACTCCCTGCGGAACATGTCTCGCGTCGGTCCCGAGAACGGCGGATTAGAGGACGATGCGTCGGGTTGGACTCTATTCGAAAATCTCTGGCATTGCCATAGCGGACATCCAGACTTGAGGGGATACGGATACCAACTCGAAAAGCTCCATTATCTTGACGGAGCGCACGGGCCAAGCGATGCTCGTTGGGGCCGCAGGAAGCTGTTCGAGATGGAGGACGTTCTAACGGAGCATGTTCGCATCAACCCCGAGCTGTCAGACAAGGAGCTGTATTATCTCGCGCTCACGTGCTTGTACGAGCTCGCATTAGAAACTCCGTGCAGGATAAACGAAGCGGTTCCGAACGACCCCAGCTATCGGCGCACCGCAAACACTTCGACGGAGGTGGTTCAGGATGGCTAGTCGCTATTCAGAGGAAGAGGCTGTCCAGAAGCCGGCAGGAAATCGGTTGCGCTCGCTTGGCTGGGATCTTGTCTACGCCTGGAACGAAGAAGTGCTTGGGCAGTACGGCACGCTTGGGCGCACGAGCTACCGTGAGGTCGTGCTGCGCCCCCAGTTGCTCGATGCACTCGCCGAGTTGAACGATTGGCTTGATTCGGAGCAGTGCGAGGAGGCCGCCGATACCCTTCTGGCGACGCTCGCTACCGACTCGCCCTTGCAGACCAACGAGAAGAAGTACGGGATGTTGCGCGACGGTATCCCTGTGGAGCTGACTCGCGAAGACGGCAGCACCTACACCGAGAAGGCGCAGGTCTTCGACTTCGAGCATCCGGAGTACAACCGCTTCACCGCCGTCGAGGAGATGTGGGTGCACAGCGCCGACGGCGTCTACCACAAGCGGCCCGACCTGATGGGCTTCGTCAACGGCATACCGCTGCTTTTCGTCGAGTTCAAGCGTCACGACAAGGACGTGCGCCGCGCATATGAGGACAACTACTCCGACTACCAGGACACCGTCCCGCAGCTCTTCCACTTCAACGCGTTCGTTATGCTCTCGAACGGGCTCGAGGCCAGGGTCGGGACGCTCGGCAGCAAGTACGAGTTCTTCCACGAGTGGAAGCGCCTCGCCGAGGGCGAGCCGGGCGCGATCGACCTGGACACGATGCTCTTGGGCATGTGCAACAAGCGGACGTTCATGGACCTGTTCGAGAACTTCATCCTGTTCGACCACTCCGGGTCCAAGACGGCCAAGATTCTTGCCCGCAACCACCAGTACCTCGGCGTGAACCAGGCGATCGAGTCGTATCGTCAGCGCGAGCTTCGAAACGGCAAGCTTGGCGTGTTTTGGCACACACAGGGCTCGGGCAAGAGCTATTCGATGGTTTTCTTCGCGCAGAAGGTGCGCCGAGCCTTCGAGGGGTCGCCCACGTTCGTCGTGGTGACGGACCGCGAGGAGCTGAATAAGCAGATAGCCGGCACGTTCGCCGGGTGCGGCCTTCTGGGCGGCACCGACGCCAAGCAGTACATCGCCACGAGCGGCAAGAACCTCCACACGCGCCTGGAGGGCAACCCCAGCTTCGTCTTCACGCTCATCCACAAGTTCAACGACCCCCACGCGGAGCCGATCGTGCCGGACCACGACATCGTAATCCTCTCTGACGAGGCGCACCGAACCAACAACGGCACGCTCGCCCAGAACATGGTGCGCATGCTGCCCACCGCGTCGCGCCTGGGCTTCACGGGGACGCCGCTGTTCAGCTACGACAACATAACCGAACGCACCTTCGGCGGCTACGTGTCGGTCTACGACTTCGCGACCGCCGTGGAGGACGGCGCCACGGTGCCGCTGTTCTACGAGAACCGAAGCGACCTCCTGGAGATCGACAACCCCGAGATCAACGACGAGCTGGCCGAGGCCGTGGAGGCCGCCGACGTCGACGAGAACCAGCGCGAGAAGCTGGAGCGCGACCTTGCCCGCGAGTACCACGTGATAACCTCAGAAAAGCGCCTGGACAAGATTGCGCGGGACTTCGTGAGGCACTACTCGGGCATCTGGGAGTGCGGCAAGGCGATGTTCATCAGCGTGGACAAGGTGACGGCCGCCCGCATGCACGGGTTGGTGCAGAAGTACTGGGCCGAGGAGATCGCCGCGCAGGAGGCCGCCCTCAAGCACGACACCCAGCAGGAGGCGCAGGAGCGCCAGCGCAAGATCGACTGGATGCGCGAGACCGAGATGTGCCTGGTCGTGAGCGAGGAGCAGAACGAGATCGCCACCTTCGCCAAGTGGGGCATCGACATCGCGCCGCACCGCAAGAAGATGGCGACGCGGGAGCTGGACAAGGAGTTCCGCGACGCGGACAACCCCTTCCGCGTGGTATTCGTGTGCGCGATGTGGCTCACCGGCTTTGACGTGAAGCCGCTCGCCGCCATGTACTTCGACAAGCCCATGAAGGCCCACACGCTGATGCAGGCCATAGCCCGCGCGAACCGCGTCGCGGAGGGCAAGAGCAACGGCCTCATCGTCGACTACATCGGCGTGGTGAAGGCCCTGCGTCAGGCGCTCGCTGACTACACGCGCGACCCCGGCGAGGGCCGCGGTGACGACCCGGTGCTCGACAAGGACGAGCTCATTGCGCGCATATACGAGCTGCTCGTGGCCATCGAGACATTCTTGAACGACTGCGGGTTCTCCCTCAAGACGCTCATGGCAGCCGGCGAGTTCGAGCGGCTGGCGCTCGTTAAGGACGGGGCCGACGCGGTGAGCGTCAGCGACGAGACGCGCAAGCGCTACGGCATCATGGCCCGCGAGCTGTTCAAGTACTTCAAGTTCGTGGAGAAGGGCGACGTGGACGGCGGCGCCTGGGCGAGGCGCGACGCCATAGACGCCATCTACAAGCTGCTGACCAAGCGGCGCGACACCGCCGACACGACCGACATCATGGTGAGGCTGCAGCAAATCATCGACGAGTACATCGACGTTCGCGTCGCCGATGACAAGGGCGAGGGCCGGTTTGACATATCGCGCATCGACTTCGACCTGCTGCACCGTGAGTTCGAGAAGGCCAAGCAGAAGAACCTGCTCGTCGGGGAGCTGCGCGACGTGATCGAGGATCGGCTGGTGAAGGCCCTGAAAGAGAACCCGCGCCGCGCCGACTTCTACGAGCGCTACCAGAAGATCATCAACGAGTACAACCAGGAGCAGGACTGAGCGAGCATCGAGGCGACCTTCGAGAAGCTGATGAAGCTCTCGGAGGACCTGTCCGAGGAGGAGCAGCGCTTCGTGCGCGAGGGCTTCACCAACGCAGAGGTAGACTAATAACAAGCGAAAGGACAAACCATGGCAGCGCTTCGTGCGCGAGGGCTTCACCAACGAGCGGCAGCTGGCCGTGTTCGACATGTTGTACAAGGAGTCCCTCACCAAGGATGAGATCGCGCAGGTGAAGGAGCTGGCTCGTGAGCTTGTGGACAAGATACAGGAGCGGCTTGCGCAGATGACGAGGTGGACCGAGAAGCCCGAGACAAGGGCCGAGGTGGACACCATCATACGCAACGAGCTCTACCGCCTACTGCCCGCGAGTTACCCGGACGAGTCGATAGCCGCATATCGGGCCGAGATATACGAGTACTTCTACGCCAGGGCGGCGTAAGCCAAATGAACGATATGGAGCAAGACAGATGAAC
Organism: Bifidobacterium merycicum DSM 6492; assembly: GCF_900129045.1. Taxonomy (GTDB): domain Bacteria; phylum Actinomycetota; class Actinomycetes; order Actinomycetales; family Bifidobacteriaceae; genus Bifidobacterium; species Bifidobacterium merycicum. Next base: position 339,403 of record NZ_FQTX01000002.1, read on the forward strand.
GCAAACGATGCACAATTCCTCCCATTCCTGGGTACGGCAAACGCCCAGTTCGTCATCCCCGTATACCAGCGCCTTTACTCATGGACGACCAAGGACTGCGAAACGCTCTGGGTCGACATCATGCGCGCTGGCAAGTTCGGGCACACGCATTTCATCGGCTCCATGCTCTACGCCCCTGAGGCCGGAGGCACCCTGACCGGCGTGAACAGGTACCTCCTCATTGATGGCCAGCAGCGCATGACGACACTCACGCTACTGCTCTCCGCATTCATCGAATACCTGAAGGAAGACGAGTCGCGCGCCGATTTCCTAGAGACGACCATCGGCGGCATCCGCCGCATGTACCTGTTCAACGACGAACAAAAGGGCGATGCCCGCTACAAGCTTGTTCTCTCGCAGGACGACCAGACGACGCTTTTCAGCATCGTAGGTGACGTGGCGCAACCTGAGCAGCCTTCTCAGCTCATCGTGGACAACTACCAGTATTTCAAGGACAAGATGCACGAGAAGGGCTTCGACGCCCAGCAGCTGTGGGTCGGACTCAAGATGCTGCTCATCGTCGACACGAAACTCGGCGAAGGTGATAACGCGCAGCTCATCTTCGAGTCGATGAACTCCAAGGGAAAGCCGCTCACCGCAATAGACCTTATCCGCAACTTCATGCTTATGTCGCTTCCCAGCAAGGAGCAGACGCGACTGTACGAATCCTACTGGCATCCCATGGAGCAGATGTTTGGCATGGGCAACGAGCGCGTCATCAACGAGTTCTTCTGGAACTGGCTTTGGCTCAAGATTCCCAACAGACAGCCGAAGTTCGACGAGGTGTACGACGAGTTCAAGCTTTACATTGGTGGCAACCCGCAGCTCAAGGTCGAGGAGGTGCTCGTCGACCTCAAGGATGGCGCCGACCACTACACGAAGATCTTCCTCGATCGCGAGAAGGACCCCGAGCTGGCAGCCGCGTTCCGAAGCTTCAACAGGCTGGGCATCAACGCTGCGCGCCTGCTGCTGATGGAGCTCTACGCCCAGTACGAAGCCGACAACCTGACAAAGGACGAGTACATCGGGCTCATCAGAATGCTCGAATCGTTCCTGTTCAGGCGCTCCGTCTGCGGAAGGCTCACGACTGGCCTCAACCACTACTTCTCGAACCTCGCGAAGCAGCTGGAATCGCAGGACATCGTGGAGTACATCACGGCGAACCTGCTACTCCAAGACGAGAACAAGACTGCATATTTCCCGACGGACGAGTATTTCGAGGAGCAGTTCAAGGCGCGCGACTGCTACAACCGCTTTCGCGACAAGTGCGTCTACTACCTCGAGAGAATCGAGAACTGGCATCATCCGAAGGAGCCTATCTCGGGCTACTCGTATCAAGTCGAACACGTTCTTCCACAGACCATCGACAGCGTGCCCGAATGGCAGGAGGCGCTCGGTGACAACTGGGAGCAGCTCCACGAACGCTACTGCAACTCGCTCGGAAACCTGACCCTCACCGGATACAATCAGGAGTACTCGAACAAGCCCTACGAGGAGAAGCTTCATAAAGAGGATGATGGCCTGCTCTGCAGTCCGCTCTACCTGAACAGCGCATTCGCTTCCGAACCCGTTTGGAATGTCGAGGCGATTGAACGCCGGGCGGACAAGCTCATGGCAGATGCTCTGAAGATTTGGCCGAGGCCGCAGCTGGATGAGGCAACTCTGGCTAAGTACACGCCCTCCAAGCGCAAAGATGGAACGGAGTGGACTATCGAGGAGCACCACACCTGGCTCGCGAACGGGGGTCCCGCACACGATCTCTTCGAGACGCTTCGCGCCCGCATCGCCGAGGAGTTCCCCTCGTGGACCGAATACGTGAAGAAGTACTATGTTGGCTACAGAGTTGGCAAGAGGAAGCAGACGCTCAGCATCCAGGCTAGGAAGAGCGGGCACCTGGTGCTCGGCGTACGCAAGACCGTCGACGAGCTGAACGACCCGAATGGGATTTGCGTAGACAAGCGTGCTGTACAGGGCATAGGGCCAGGCATGCCGACTATGATTATTCTAGAGGGAGCATCCGACATCGATGGCTGCATCGAAATTTTGCGTCAAATCTAACTCATAGAGAAAGCTACTTGGCGAAATGCTAAGCCCCTCGGCGCTAGCATCTTGGTATACCTTGCGCCGAGGGGCTGCCCGTGGCCGCCAGGCCCCGGGCCGTCAAGCCTTGGGGCGAGGTCCTACCCCAGCGGCGTGATCGCGTTGATGTGGTGGCGGATGAGCGCTCGGTTCTCTCCGAGGATGAGCACGCCCACGATGTCGTATCGGACCTCGGTGTTGCTCAGGTCAGCCTCGGCCAGGTAAGCCGCGGCGATGCGCTCGAAGGCCTTGCGGTCCGGAGCCTCCTCCGGGATGCCCTCGCCGGCGTTCTCGCTGACCTCGCAGTCGATGAAGACCAGCGCATCGTCCTCGTCGGTGGCGATGAAGTCGACGGAGTCCCTGCCGTGGCACCAGCCGTCCTCGAGGATCTCGTAGCCCTTGAGCTCCAGGTAGCGCCTGACGCCCTGCTTCGCCCTCTGAATCGTTGCCTCCATGATTGACCTCCTTTGGTGTTGCGGCCCGCCCCTGTGGCGAACCTTGTGGCGCCTCGTCCGCTCCGGTTCCCGGAGGCTGCAAGGGAGGAAGCGAAACCCGGAGGGCTCGAGTTTTTCTGGCGCCTTCTTGGGATTCCCCGGAAAAAGTTTTCGCGGCCCTTGCGGCCGTGAGGGGTTCGGTGCGAACGTGAGCGTCCAAGGAGAGCGCAGGGCGGGAAAGCGGCCCTCAGGAGGGCTTCTGGAGGCTCAGAGGGTGCTGCAGGTCGTCCGGGGCGTGCAATCATGGCGAGATTTCGAGCACGGTGGTTCGATGCGGGCTTCATGTTCCGTCGCCCGACTGTCGCGACTGGCTTTCTGCTGAGGCCAGTGCCGCCGGGGTTTTCCGAAAGGCATCAGGTCCGCATGGTCATCGAAGCGCTGTGGCCTCCTGCCATATGAGGCTGCGCTTTCCGAGGCTGCGGCGCCGCGGGAATGTCATTTTCGGAGAACGCGCCTCCTCACCACGCTGCAATCGCGTTGCTGGGGTTCTCGCCCCAAGGCTTGACCGGAGCTACTGCACCGCGCCCGCAGAGCCCTCGGCGCTCGAAATGGATTCGCTCCGAAGCCCGTCGGGTTTGCCCTCTGCGATCGAGAGCACCTCTTGGAGCGACTCGTCCGCGAAATCGAGCGCCTTCAAGATGACGAAGCCCGCGTTGGGGCTGTCGCCGAGGTCGAATACGCCGGCCACGATGATGTCCTGAACACCCTTCACGATGCACTGGGCGTCGTAGGCGCGGTCGTACAGATTCGTTTCCATGTGATCACCCCCTTTCGAACGTAATCGTGCGAGCATGTCGTGACTCGAACGTGACCATTCGCGCACGGATGCGTGACATGAGAAAGAAAAGACCGGCGCCCCAGTTCGGGACGCCGGCCTGAGCGGCTGTTATGCGGATGCGGCTATCCGCGCGGCTTTATCCTCGCCATCGGTCCATGGACGTAGTTGTTGGAGTTCCAGGAGAAGTCCCCACCGTGGTCCATCCAGGCGACGTAGGGCAGGTCCGGGTAGGTGACCTCGGTCTTGCCGTCTTCGCCCTCGACCCACACCGAGATGCGGTTGAACTCGGGCTGGCCGAAGCCCACGACCGGATACGCCTTCCAGTCGTCGTAGTGCGAGAACATCCAGACCTCGTCGCCAATCCGAAGCTCGCTCACCGGAACCTCGACGGAGTCCAGGAACTCTCCGAGGCGCTCCTCTACGGGCATCGAGCGGTCGAAGTCGCGAAGCATCTGATCGAAGTCGTACTCCTGCTGCTCGACGAACCCGTCGTAGAGTCCGATGCGGTCGACGATCTTCCAGCCATCCACGACGTAGATGCCGTTGTCGCCGGGGTCCATGCGCTCGTCGTCGCTGTAGGGCATGATGCCGACGGAGTTGGTGCCTCCGAAGAAGTTGCCCATGACCTGGCACATGCGCGCCCAGCCGTAGTCGTCCTTGGCGGGGTCCCGGTAGCCCTTGAGCTCGCAGTAGCGTAGCAGCGGCTCAACGGTGTCGCGTCCTCCGTTCCAGTGCAGGTAGAGACCCATCTTGCGCTCCGGCGTGGTGATGACGGCCCTGTTTCCCATGATTGACCTCCTTAAGCCTTGGACCCGCCCCTTGCGGGCCCTGTGGCTCCGACGCCGCCGGGGTTCGCGGAGGGCGCAAGGGAGGAAAGCGGAAACCCGGAGGGCCCTGAGTTTCCGTGCATCCGGCTTGGTTGTCTCCACGGAAAGTTTTCCGCGCCCTTGCGCGCGTGAGCGGTTCTCGGCGAAGCTCGGGGAGCGCATGGCCTGCAAGGGACGGGCCTGGCTTCGGAGGGCAGTGGGAAGCGGGTTCACCGTCTCGCGGAAAGAGGGCTCAACTGGGATGTGACGACTATGACGGCTGTGACGGGTATACCCCTAGTTGCCGTCACATGAACGCGAATACGGACCTGAAGAGCCATCTGGCAAACCTGAGCAGCGCTTTGAGCAGCTTCATCGGCATCCTCCTTTCGTCACCTGCGAGCCATGTCGAGAAGCATCTCCTCGGCGGCGGGAACAGGGCTCGCTTCGCTGGTCCGGAAGCCGACGAACTCCTTCGATAGCAGCTCGGCAAGCGCAATGACGCGCTCGTCGGGGCAGCCTCCGTCGACGATGCGTGAGAGCTCGTCGGTAGACGAGGCCCATCCTGTCGCGCAGGGCTTTGTAGACGCGGCTGCTCGGCGTGACGACGATTTCCTCGCATTGAAGGCGCTTCACGATGTAGTCCTGTTTGGTCATCCCGCTCGCCGCCACGAGGTCGTTGATCCGTGCGCTCTGCTCGGGCGTCACACGGAATCCGATGGTTATTAACCTTTTGCGATGGTCGTTCGGGCAGGGCATCAGACAGACCTCCTTCTGGCATCGAGCGCATTTGCCATGTCGCGCTGCTTGTTGGGGAACATGTGCGCATATCGATATGTGATGTTGGCGCTCTCGTGGCCGACGCGGTCCGCAATCGCTACCGCGGAGAACCCCATGTCGATGAGCAGCGACACGTGGCTGTGCCGCAGGTCATGGATGCGGATTCTCTTGACTCCTGAGGCCTTGCAACCTCGGTCCATCTCGTGGTGCATGCGGATCTTGGTGAACGGGAAGAGCCGATCGTGTTCTCCGATTTCGAGCGAAGCCATATACTCCGCAAGCTCCTCTGCGAGGAACTTCGGCATCGTGACCAACCTGACCGACTTCTTGGTTTTCGGGTCGGTGATGGCGTCTCTTCCGTGAATGCGCTGATAGGACTTCGTCACCGAAATCGTTGAGCGCTCCAGGTTGATGTCCGACGGCGTAAGGGCCAGCATCTCTCCGAGGCGAAGTCCGCACCAGTAGAGCACCTCGAACGCCGTGAACGAATCGGGCTTGTCCATGATGGCCTCTGCGAACTTGAGATACTCCTCTTTGGTCCAGAACTTCATCTCGTCACCTTGTTTGGACCCCATCTTCTCTACGCGCGCGCAGGGGCTCTTGGGAAGCCCGTAGAACCTTACGGCGTGGTTGAATATGGCGTTGAGCTGATTGTTGACAGAGCGGAGATACGTCTCCGAATACCCCTTACCCGTTGGGCCCTTCTCGGACATGATTTCGTTCTGCCAGCGTATGACGTCGATGGTCGTAATCTCGTCCATGCTCATGTCGCCGAAGAAGGGCATGATCTTCTTGTCAATCATGTGCTGCTTGGTGTTCCATGTGGTCTCGCGCAGGCGCGGCTTCATGTCCTCGGCGTACAGATCCATGAATTGCGAGAACGTCATGCTCATGTTCTCGGAGTCGGCCTTCGAAAACGAAGCCTCCCACTCGCATGCTTCCGCCTCGCTCCTGAAGCCGCGCTTTATGGTGTGGCGCCTGTGGTTGCGGGTGTCCCTGTACCAGACCTGCGCAGTCCAAGTACCGTTTTCCTCACGCCTAACGCTCATCGCCCGCGCCCCTATCTGGGAGGTCCGCGAAGTAGGTCAGCATGAACTTGCCCTCGTCCACCTTACCCGGAATGGTCTTCTTGCCCTCGGCCTCCATGTCAGCGTTGAGATCTCTGATGATGCGGTACGCAGTACCCTTGGACACGCCAAGCTTGCTGGCGACTTCCTCCGCTCCGATGAGTCTGTACTCGTGCATATGCATTCTCCTTGTCTCTGATACCGCACGATATCGTGCTGTTTCATTACGAACCATAACAGCACGTTTGTGTGCTGTCAATGCATTGCGCACGATTTCGTGCTGTTGTATGATTTGCCGTGTTGTTTGATGGCTCCTGATGCCACTGATTCGGGAAGGGAAGGCATGGGCGTAGGGGATCGCATAAGGGCGCTGCGGAAGTCCGCTGGTCTTACTCAGAAAGAACTTGCGGCATCCATCGGGCTCACTGAGTCCGCGGTCCGCAATTACGAGCTCGGGCTTCGTACTCCCAGTGAGGAACAGCTTGCCGCCATGGCGGAGTCGATCGGCGTCGCTCCTGAAGCGCTTATGGACATCCGTGTTGAGAGCGCCCGGGAGGCCCTCGAGGTTCTATTCAGGATGGAAGAAACGCTCGGGCTGGTGCCTCAAGGCGACGGGACCTCGATGGGGCTTGGAATTGACCCTAGCGCCGAGCAGGCCCCCGTCATGCACCAATCCCTCGTGGCCTGGAAGCACATGCGCGACAGCCTGGAAGATGGCTCCGTGACCCCGGATGAGTACGCGGCTTGGAAGGCCTCCTTTACCGCATAGTCGAGAAGAAGCGGCTTGCAGCCCGTGTTTTTGCACCTTTTGGGAGTATTATGTCAGCCCGGTCGTGCGGGAAATCCCTGGCGTTTTGCCCTCCCGAGTTCCAATAGAAGCCTTCAATCATCCAAAATACTCCCCATTAACTACCTGCGGAAACGTTGTTTTCCCTTCTTTTCGACATGGGTGAGTTCCAAAGTGAGTTCCAACTGCGTGCAAAAACGTCGTGCGGCTTATTTGGGGAGTATTTTCCCAGTGGGCCATTCTCACCGTTTGGTACGGATTAGCACCTCTTGTCACCTTTTAGCACCGGTTCATGGAGAAGGCGTGCATGGGGAGTATTCCCTGATGAAAAACTGCAGGTAAATCGCTTGTTTTAGCCATGGAAAAGCCCCGAAGCAGGCGCTTCGGGGCTCGAATACTCCCTATGGTTTCGGCGCATTTTGTCCAAACGGAGCTACTCGATGCCAATCAGGGTGAGTACATGCTGGAACTCAGAAAAAACGCTGAATCACTCCCACTCGATGGTTGCCGGCGGCTTGGAGGTGCAGTCGAGCACCACGCGGTTGATCTGGCGGCATTCGTTGGTGATGCGCGTGGAGATCGTGGCCAGCACGTCGTACGGCACGCGGGACCAGTCGGCGGTCATCGCGTCCTCGGAGGAGACGGGGCGCAGCACAATCGGGGAACCGTAGGTGCGCTCGTCGCCCTGCACGCCGACGGAGTGCACGTCGGCCAGCAGCACCACCGGGCACTGCCAGATATCACGGTCCAGACCGGCCTTCGACAGCTCTTCGCGGGCGATGGCGTCGGCCTCGCGCAGCACATCCAGACGTTCCTTGGTGATTTCGCCGATGATACGGATGCCCAGACCCGGGCCCGGGAACGGCTGACGCCACACGATTTCGTCCGGCAGACCAAGCTCGGTGCCGATCGCGCGGACCTCATCCTTGAACAGGGTGCGCAGCGGCTCGATCAGCTGGAACTTGATGTCCTTCGGCAGACCGCCGACATTGTGGTGCGACTTGATGTTCGCGGCGCCGTCGCCACCGCCGGACTCCACCACATCCGGGTAGAGGGTGCCCTGCACGAGGAACTTGACTTCCTTGCCCTGCGCGCCGGCCTCTTCGATCACCTGACGTTGGGCCTTCTCGAACGTGCGGATGAACTTCTCGCCGATGATCTTGCGCTTGCGCTCCGGCTCGCTCACGCCCTTGAGCGCGGTGAGGAAGTCATCGGCGGCATCCACGGCGATCAGCTTGATGCCGGTCGCCTTGACGAAGTCGTGCTTCACCTGCTCGACTTCGCCCTTGCGCAGCAGGCCGTGGTCCACGAACACGCAGGTCAGCTGATCGCCGATCGCCTTGTGCACCAGAGCGGCGGCCACGGCGGAATCGACGCCGCCGGACAGGCCGCAAATCACCTGCGCGTCGCCGACCTGCTCGCGGATCTTCGCGACCTGATCGTCGATGATGCTCGAAGCGTCCCAGTCGGAATCAAGGCCGGCGCACTCGTGCAGGAAGGTTTCGATGAGCTTCTGACCCATCGGGGTGTGCTTGACCTCAGGGTGCCACTGCACGCCGTACAGCTTGCGGGAGGGATCCTGCATGGCGGCCACGGGAGCGCCTTCGGTGTGCGCGAGCACTTCGAAGCCTTCCGGTGCCTTCTTCACGGCGACGCCATGGCTCATCCACGTGTTCTGCTCGGCGGGGGAGCCGTCGAGCAGGCCTTCGACGTGGTCGATCACGGTATCGGTCTTGCCGTACTCGCCCAGAGCTGCCTTGTCGACGTCACCGCCGAGCTCATGCGCCATCACCTGGAAGCCGTAGCAGATACCAAGCACCGGAACGCCGGCATCGAACACCTTCGGATCGATGGTGGGGGCGTCGGGTTCGAACACGGAAGCCGGGCCACCGGAAAGGATGATGGCCTTCGGGTCCTTGGCGAGCATCTCGTCGGCCGGCATGGAATGCGGTACCAGCTCCGAATAGACGTTTGCCTCGCGTACGCGGCGGGCGATGAGCTGTGCGTACTGGGCTCCGAAATCAACTACGAGCACAGGGCCTTTTGCCATTGGTTGTCTCCCTTGATTCTTGGGTCGCGGATAGGTCTTCCTCACGTCGCCGATACCTCATATATGACTCATATATGGCGAGATGCGCACGGCATGGTCCGGTGCGGACGCACATATATTAGGTATGCGTGCAGCATGCGGGAAAACAGTACCTCTGATTATGGCCGCGTTCGCAGACATTTGCGGTTGTGCGACGTGTGGGGCGGTGAAGCTGCGCGGAAGCCGGGGGTGGACGACGAAGAGGACACCACTTTGCTTATGGATGGCAGATTCGGGGGAGTTGAATATACTAGGTGGCTTATGTATGGCACTCTTTCGCAGATATTGCGGGTATGATCGCTGGGATTTCAACATCCTTACCCGCGGTTTCAAGGGATGCGTGCCATATATAAGCCACTTGGTGGGATTCAATCAGCGAAATCTGCCATATATTAGGCGAGATAGCGGCGGGGATAGTGGGCGAATGGTCTGTGGAAGGATATTCTGCCTTCGTGGGGTGTGTTGGACGGGTCGATTGCCCGGTTTTGTTTCCGCTACGTGGCTGGATGGTGTGCGGGGAGGGCAATGCAAACGTATTCTGCCAAAAGGCAACATTTCCTCCCATATCCAAGGCAACACGCCGATTATGAAAACGTTCGAAACGAACGTGCCGTTTTTGTTGGATTCTCTAAAAACGTTGGAATTTAGCCATTTTTAGGAAATAATCCTCGATTGGCTCGCTTCACAAATCGCACAGTAAAACGAAACAAAAAATGTCATTTTCTTAACTTTTACGAACACACACGCAAAAAACTGTCCAAAAGTCAAACAGTGCTCGTACCATGAAACCGATTGGGCGTGAGTTTCCCAAGGGCTGCAAGGCCTGAAGGAAGCGCACGACCGAATGTAATAATCAATCGCACAACATGTGCAGGAGTTACAGGAGTATACATGACGAATCCTGTTATTGGCACCCCTTGGAAGAAGCTCGACGCTCCCGTTTCTGAGGAAGCCCTTGAAGGCGTTGACAAGTACTGGCGTACCGCTAACTACCTGTCCATCGGCCAGATCTACCTTCGCAGCAACCCGCTGATGAAGGCGCCGTTCACCCGCGAGGACGTCAAGCACCGTCTCGTGGGCCACTGGGGCACCACCCCGGGCCTGAACTTCCTCATCGGCCACATCAACCGCTTCATCGCTGATCACCAGCAGAACACCGTAATCATCATGGGACCGGGCCACGGCGGCCCGGCTGGTACCGCTCAGTCCTACCTGGACGGCACCTACACCGAGACCTTCCCGAAGATCACCAAGGATGAGGCTGGCCTGCAGAAGTTCTTCCGCCAGTTCTCCTACCCGGGCGGCATCCCGTCCCACTACGCTCCGGAAACCCCGGGCTCCATCCACGAGGGTGGCGAGCTGGGTTACGCTCTGTCCCACGCTTACGGCGCTGTGATGAACAACCCGTCCCTCTTCGTCCCGGCCATCGTCGGCGACGGCGAAGCTGAGACCGGCCCGCTGGCTACCGGCTGGCAGTCCAACAAGCTCATCAACCCGCGCACCGACGGTATCGTGCTGCCGATCCTGCACCTCAACGGCTACAAGATCGCCAACCCGACCATCCTGTCCCGCATCTCCGACGAAGAGCTGCACGAGTTCTTCCACGGCATGGGTTACGAGCCCTACGAGTTCGTTGCTGGCTTCGACGATGAGGACCACATGTCCATCCACCGTCGTTTCGCCGAGCTCTTCGAGTCCATCTTCGACGAGATCTGCGAGATCAAGGCCACCGCTCAGACCGACGACATGCATCGTCCGTTCTACCCGATGATCATCTTCCGCACCCCGAAGGGCTGGACCTGCCCGAAGTTCATCGACGGCAAGAAGACCGAAGGCTCCTGGCGTTCCCACCAGGTGCCGCTGGCTTCCGCCCGCGACACCGAGGCCCACTTCGAGGTCCTCAAGAACTGGCTCGAGTCCTACAAGCCGGAAGAGCTGTTCGACGAGAACGGTGCTGTGAAGGCTGACGTCACCGCCTTCATGCCGAAGGGCGAGCTGCGCATCGGCGCCAACCCGAACGCCAACGGTGGTGTGATCCGCAAGGATCTGAAGCTCCCGAAGCTGGAAGACTACGAAGTCAAGGAAGTCAAGGAGTACGGCCACGGCTGGGGCCAGCTGGAAGCTACCCGCCGCCTGGGCGTCTACACCCGCGACATCATCAAGAACAACCCGGACGACTTCCGCATCTTCGGACCGGACGAGACCGCTTCCAACCGTCTGCAGGCCGCTTACGAAGTGACCAACAAGCAGTGGGATGCCGGCTACCTGTCCGATCAGGTCGATGAGCACATGGCTGTCACCGGCCAGGTCACCGAGCAGCTGTCCGAGCACCAGATGGAAGGCTTCCTCGAGGGCTACCTGCTGACCGGTCGTCACGGCATCTGGAGCTCCTACGAGTCCTTCGTCCACGTGATCGACTCCATGCTGAACCAGCACGCCAAGTGGCTGGAAGCTACCGTCCGCGAGATCCCGTGGCGTAAGCCGATCTCCTCCATGAACCTGCTTGTGTCCTCCCACGTGTGGCGTCAGGATCACAACGGCTTCTCCCACCAGGACCCGGGTGTCACCTCCGTCCTGCTGAACAAGTGCTTCAACAACGACCACGTGATCGGCATCTACTTCCCGGTGGATTCCAACATGCTGCTGGCCGTCGCCGAGAAGTGCTACAAGTCCACCAACAAGATCAACGCCATCATCGCCGGCAAGCAGCCGGCTGCCACCTGGCTGACCCTGGACGAAGCTCGCGCCGAGCTCGAGAAGGGTGCTGCTGAGTGGGAGTGGGCTTCCACCGCGAAGACCAACGACGAGGCTCAGATCGTGCTCGCCGCCACCGGTGATGTTCCGACTCAGGAAATCATGGCCGCTGCCGACAAGCTGGACGCCATGGGCATCAAGTTCAAGGTCGTCAACGTTGTGGATCTGGTCAAGCTGCAGTCCGCCAAGGAGAACGACGAGGCCCTCTCCGATGAGGAGTTCGCTGAGCTGTTCACCGAGGACAAGCCGGTCCTGTTCGCTTACCACTCCTACGCTCGCGACGTGCGTGGTCTGATCTACGATCGCCCGAACCACGACAACTTCAACGTCCACGGCTACGAGGAGCAGGGCTCCACCACCACCCCGTACGACATGGTGCGCGTCAACAACATCGATCGCTACGAGCTCGTTGCTGAAGCTCTGCGCATGATCGATGCCGACAAGTACGCCGACAAGATCAACGAGCTCGAGGCCTTCCGTACCGAAGCCTTCCAGTTCGCGGTCGACAACGGCTACGATCACCCGGATTACACCGACTGGGTCTACTCCGGCGTGAACACCAACAAGCAGGGTGCCGTCTCCGCTACCGCCGCCACCGCTGGCGATAACGAGTGAGCCTAGCAGCCTAGCGATTGCTTTGATTCCGGTCGCATGACCGGTGTCGAGTAGGAAAGGGCCTGAGGATTCGTCCTCAGGCCCTTTTCGTTGCCGCGTTCACATGCGCGTTCATGCGAACGACCCACCTCGGAAATGCGGAAGTTACGGGGGATGACAGGGTGTCTACTTGAACGGCATTACAATTGGTTACGATTACAGCGGCGTGGCAACGCGACGCCGAACCAACGTACCTAGGAGACAACGTGAGTCTTACTACCGTCACCATCATCAGCCCGGAAGCAGCAAACGGCCGCAACGTCGCGGCGCTTGGCGTGGTCAGGGCATTGGCGTCCGTCAAAAGAACCGGTGTGTTCCGTCCGGCCGCATGCAGGAAGGAAACCTTCACCTCCGTACTGCTGGATGCCGCCAGCGCGGAAGAAACCATCGAACAGGCCAGGGGAGTGTGCCCCAAACGCGCCCGTAACGACAAGGAAGGCGCGCGCGCCGACATCGTCGCCGCATATGAGACCACCGTCGCCGTCATCGATCCGGAAGCCATGGTGATCGTCGGTACCGATCGCAGCGCCATCAATGATCCGGAAATATTCGGCTTCAACGCCGATGTCGCGGCCGATCTGAAAAGCCCCGTGCTCCTCGCGGTCTGTACTATCGACCGCACCCCCGAACAGGTGCTGGCGACGATTCGAGCCTGCACCGCATCCGTCGAACAGCGCGGCAGCACCGTGCTCGGCGTATTCATCACCGGCGCTGACGAGGATCAGATCCCCGCGTTGAACGAATTCTTCGCCTCCGAATACGATCTGCCCGCTTGGGTGCTGCCCAAGGTCGACTTCGCGGAGGAAGGCGCCGTGCAGAAGGCCGTCGAAGCCTTCAGCGCGAACGTACCCACCGACGAGCTGCTCGCCGCACTCGATACGCCGTTCGCTGCCCCCGTCACCCCGTACGCATTCCAGTACGGTCTGCTCGGCAAGGCCAAGGCCGACAAGAAGACCATCGTGCTGCCCGAAGGCGCGGAAGACCGCATCATCAAGGCCGCCGACTACCTGCTCGAACGTGACATCGTGGATCTGATCATCGTGGGAGACAAGGATGCGATTCTCGCACGCGGCGAGGAACTCGGTCTGAAATCGCTCGGCAAGGCATCCTTCCAGTCCATGGATGATGAGGAAGCGCTCACGCCGATGGTCGCCAAGCTCTGCGAGCTGCGTGCCAAGAAGGGCATGACCGAGGAACAGGCCCGCAAGCAGCTCACCGACGCCAGCTATTTCGGTACCATGCTGGTGGTGCTCGGCAAGGCGGACGGCTTGGTATCCGGATCGGTCAACTCCACCGCCAACACCGTGCGCCCCGCGCTGCAGGTCATTAAGACCAAGCCCGGCGCATCGCTGGTATCCGGCTCGTTCCTCATGTGTTTCAAGGATCACGTCGCCGTGTTCGCCGATTGCGCCATCAACCTCAATCCGAACGCCGAACAGCTGGCCGACATCGCCATCCAGTCCGCCGAAACCGCGGCGGCGTTCGGCATCGAGCCCAAGGTCGGCATGCTGTCGTACTCCACGCTCGGTTCCGGCAAAGGCCCGGACGTCGATCTGGTCGAGGAAGCGACCGCGCTGGTCTGCAGCAAGGCACCGGACCTGCAGGTTGTCGGATCCGTGCAGTTCGACGCCGCCTGGTCGCCGACGGTCGCCGCGACCAAGGCCAAGGGCAATGATGTGGCCGGGCATGTGAACGTCTTCGTGTTCCCCGACCTGTGCGCGGGCAACATCGCCTACAAGGCGGTGCAGCGTTCCTCCGGCGCGATTGCCATCGGACCGGTGCTGCAGGGCCTGAACAAGCCGGTGAACGACCTGTCCCGTGGCGCGACGGTTCAGGACATCATCAACACCGTGGCGTTGACCGCCGTCGAAGCCCAACAGTAAGCGGTAGCCAACGGTAGCCAAACAATGGCCAAAAGATAACTCACCGTGGCCGAACGGTGAACAGCCGATAGCCACCGGCGAACGACCGATTGCCGGGCGCCGTCCAGTCGGATATGCGCGGAACGCGCCTATCCACAAAGCGGCGCACGGCAATGGTTTGTAGAACGTGAAGAGTAATCTGGACAACGGTAAATCCGTGTGTGCGGAACAGTACAACAATTGGAGGATGCCCACAATGGCAAAAACCGTCCTTGTTATCAATTCCGGTTCCAGCTCGATCAAGTACCAACTGGTCGATCTCGAATCCGGTGAAGGTCTCGCTTCCGGTCTCGTCGAAAAGATCGGCGAGCCCGTCGACGGCCACTACAAGCACGAATACAACGGTGAGAAGCACGAGCTCGAAGAGCCGATCCACGATCACGAGCAGGGTCTGAGGCGCGTCCTCGGCTTCTTCGACGAGTTCGGCCCGAAGCTGTCCGACGCTGGCATCGTCGCCGTCGGCCACCGCGTGGTCCAGGGCGGTTCCATCTTCCCGCAGCCGGCTCTGGTCACCGACAAGACCATCAACCAGGTCAAGGACCTCGCCGTGCTCGCCCCGCTGCACAACGGCCCGGAGGCCAAAGGTGCCGAAGTCATGCGCGCTCTGCTGCCGGACGTTCCGCAGGTCTTTGTGTTCGATTCCTCCTTCTTCTTCCAGCTGCCGAAGGCTTCCAGCACCTACGCGCTGAACAAGGAAGTCGCCGACCAGTACCACATCCGCCGCTACGGCGCCCACGGCACCTCCCACGAGTTCATCTCCTCCGTGGTTCCGTCCGTCATCGGCAAGCCCGCCGAAGGCCTCAAGCAGATCGTGCTGCACATCGGCAACGGCGCTTCCGCCTCCGCTGAAATCTCCGGCAAGCCGGTCGAGACCTCCATGGGTCTGACCCCGCTCGAAGGCCTCATGATGGGCGGCCGTACCGGCGACATCGATCCGGCCGTCGTGTTCCACCTGATTCGCAACGCCCACATGAGCGTCGACGAACTGGACACCCTGTTCAACAAGCGTTCCGGCATGATGGGCATGACCGGCTATGGCGATCTGCGTGAAGTGCATCGTCTGGTCGCCGAAGGCAACGAGGACGCCAAGCTGGCCCTCGACGTCTACGTGCACCGCATCGTCGGCTACATTGGCAACTACACCGCTCAGATGGGCGGCGTGGACGTGATCACCTTCACCGCCGGCGTCGGCGAGAACGATGACGTCGTCCGCAAGATGGTGTGCGACAAGCTCGCTCCGTTCGGTGTCAAGCTGGACGAGGAGAAGAACGCCACCCGTTCCAAGGAACCGCGCATCATCTCCACCCCGGATTCCGCGGTCACCATCTGCGTCATCCCGACCAACGAGGAGCTCGCCATCGCCCGCAAGTCCGCCGCCATCGCGGAAGCCGGCGAGGACTACTACGGCTACAAGGTCGCCTGAGTCGACTCTTACGGTGAAACGTCGCGTGGCATGCGCCTGAGCGATGTATCACCCGGATGATTCGGACCAAACGGTGAAGGTCCCGACATGTCATGTGTCGGGGCCTTCACCGTTTTCATGGCTGGTCCGATCCCATTGCGCGGCCGATCCCTGGCCTGAACTCGCTTCCTCCTGCCCAACGGGCGACGCTCCATAAGACAGAAAGTCCGAATGGCGGAAACGATGGGGGAGGTTTTCGACGAAGGGGGGGATTTGGAGCGTCGTTAGGTCGTGCTGACAGTATGATTGGCTCTGTTCATCACGAACCTGAGCATGATCTCCGTTCCGGAATACGAGCGGCGGCGAATCGGTTCGCGCCATCTCGTTTCGTATATGGAAAGAAGAAGGGTCCACGCATGATGAGGAAGTTCGTCGGACTGGACGGTATCAAAGGTCTGGCACTGCTTGCCATCGTCGCATACCATTGCGCACAGGGCAATCTCCCCGGTGGATTCTACGGCGTCGACGTGTTCCTCACCGTGGCGGGTTTCGTTATGGCGACGAGCATGTTCCGCAAACTGTTCCGTGACGGCAAAATCAACTACTTCAGGTATGCGCAGAGGCGTTTATCCCGACTGTATCCGGCGCTCGTGCTCATGGTCGCATCCATGGTGACGTTCGCGAACGTCTTTGACCGGGACGCTTTGGTGGGTGTCTCGGGTCAGGTGCTCAGTTCGTTGACCGGATGGTACAACTGGCATGCGATCATCGGTGGGCAAAGCTACTTCGACCAGATGAACCCGCAACTGTTCCGGCACCTATGGTTCGTTGGTGTATTGCTGCAGTTCTACGTGTTGCTGCCGTTCATCGTGTGGATCATGTGTCGGATACGAAGCACGCGATTCTCGGTGGCGGTGCCGCTCGGTCTCGCCGCGCTCAGTGGCACGTTGATGTGGGTGTTGTACCAGCCTGACGGCGATCCGACGCGCGTCTACTTCGGTACCGACACGCATTCCGTGGGACTCATGTTGGGTGTCGCGTTCGCCTGGTGCGTGTGTACGTATGAGTACAACCAGCAGCGCCCCCTGTCCGCCTCGCAGACGGCAACGGCAACGAATCAGAAGAACGCCGGATTGCAGCCGCCGAAGCCTTTGCAGCCTCCACAGCCACCGTCCGGAATCGGCTACGCCATCGCGCCGATTGTTGGATTCGCCGCGTTCATCGTACTGGCGGTGCTCTGCTTCTGCGGCAGGCAGGATGCGTTCGCCTTCCGCGGTGGCATCATCCTCGCCAGCGTCTGCTCCATCCTGCTCATCGCCGGCACGATCAGCGCGAACTCCTGGATGCGTGAACTCATGCTGTTCAAACCGCTGGCGGCTCTCGGACGCCACTCCTACAGCGTGTACCTGTGGCATTGGCCGCTGTGGATCGTTGTCACGGCCACGGTCGGCAAAGGTGATCCGCGTAACGGCTGGGCGCTCATCCTGACCCTCGCATTGACCGCGGCATTCTCCGCCATCTCGTGGTATCTGCTCGAACAGACTGTCGCGCGGCATTCCGTGTCCTACGCGATCTTCCCGTATCCGGTCAGTCCGGAGGAGAAGAAAGCCGCGCAGATTCTACGCGCGGTACTTGTCGATGTGCTCGTCATCCTCGCCGTAATCGGCTGTGCCCGTGCCATCAATGAGGCTCCGGAGAAGACACAGATGCAGATTCAACTGGAACAGCAATCCCGTAAGCTCAAGCAGCAGCGTGGCCAGCAGAACGCCGGAGGCCCGGCCAAGCCCGCGCCGCCTAATCAGATCAAGCCCGCCGATCAGAAGAACTCATCCAAGCCGAAGGCGGCACCCAAGCACACCGCGCCCACAGGCGATCAGATCACCGCCATCGGTGATTCGGTGATGCTCGCCAGCAGCGGAGGTCTTACCGCCGTGTACCCGGGAATCGACATCAACGCCGAGGTTTCACGTTCCATGGCAGTCGCCCCCGGGCTTGCGCAAGCCGATGCGGCATCCAACACTCTGAGGCAGTGGGTTCTGGTCGGCTTGGCGACCAATGGCTACGTCACCGTGGATCAACTGGACCAGTTGCGTCAGCAGCTCGGGCCCGGCCACGTACTGGTCTTGGTCAATGCGCACGGCGATCGTGCATGGATCGGCGTGAACAATCAGATGTTCGCCTCCTACGCTGTCAGCCATGCCGCGGATACGGTTCTGGTGGATTGGGATGCGATGGCCAACCAGCATCTCGGCCAGTTGTCGTCCGGCGACGGCATCCACCCCAATATCGGTAGCGATATCTACGCACAAGCGGTCAAACAGGCGATCGATGGATGGATCGCCGCAGGGCACTGATCGGCCGGGGTTTTATTGCCGGGCGGCATCCGATATTGTTCGGGTGCCGCCCGGTTGACGTTCGGGGGCTTTCCGGGCGGCAACCATACTGACATGCCGCTAGGCGTAGGTCGGCGGTGCGACCCGCCACGCCGTAATCGCAAAGCATGGCGTGGGGGAGAGGAAGGGGATAGTCGCCGGGGAGTGTTCGCGGTCGGTGTTGGTCGCTACACTGGGAGCTTACAAGCCCATGACTAAACACACTTTTGGGAGATAATGGTGAGCGCAATCCTTGAAGGGAAGCCAGATAAAAACCTCATTCTCGTAACGGGAAGAGTTCATCCGAAACTTGCTCAGGATGTCGCCGATCAACTCGGCATCGATGTACTCGAAACCACCGCATACGATTTCGCCAACGGTGAGATGTATGTGCGTTATACCGAATCCGTTCGTGGCGCCGACGTATTCGTACTGCAAAGCCATTACCAGCCGATCAACAAGGCGATCATGGAACAGCTCATCATGATCGACGCGTTGAAGCGCGCTTCCGCCCGTTCCATCACCGCCGTGTGCCCGCTGCTCGGATACTCCCGTCAGGATAAGAAGCATCGTGGTCGCGAACCCATCTCCTGCCGTCTGGTCTTCGATCTGCTCAAGACCGCTGGCGCGGACCGCATCATGTCCGTCGACCTGCATGCCGCCCAGTCCCAGGGCTTCTTCGACGGCCCCGTCGACCATCTGATCGCCATGCCGGTGCTCGTCGACTATATTCGTGATCGTTTCCAAGATCAGCTTGACAATGTCGCCGTCGTCTCCCCGGACGCCGGCCGCATCCGTGTCGCCGAACAGTGGGCCCAGCGCCTTGGTGGTGGCCCGCTCGCCTTCGTGCACAAGACCCGTGACATCACCCGCCCGAACCAGGCTGTCTCCAATCGTGTGGTCGGTGACGTCGCCGGCAAGGACTGCGTGCTCGTCGATGACCTGATTGACACCGCCGGCACCATTGTTGGCGCATGCAACGTGCTGAAGAACGCCGGAGCCAAATCCGTGACCGTGGTCGCCACGCATGGCGTGCTTTCCGGCCCTGCCGTCGAGCGTCTCAAGAACTGCGGCGCCCGTGAGGTCGTGCTCACCGACACCGTTCCGATTCCGGATGAGAAGCGTTGGGATGGTTTGACCGTGCTTTCCATCGCGCCGCTGCTGGCCAGCGCCATCCGCGCGGTGTTCGAGGACGGTTCCGTCGCCGAACTGTTCGACACTTACCCGGAGCATCACGGCAAGGGATTCCTCTTCGCTTAGCATGCATTCCCTGAGTGGACGGCCGAAAATCAGGCATCCACTCAGGGAATCGCGCCGGAATCACGGCCATAATCGAAGAAAAAACGCCGCCGCGACACGTCGAACGTGAAACGTGTGGCATAATAAACACTTGGCGGGTTTCGCACTCGCCGTTCCCCCATGGTGTAATGGCAGCACACGGGTCTTTGGAACCCTTTGTCTTGGTTCGAGTCCAGGTGGGGGAGCCCATCATGAGACGGCTCTGCGGCATGCGTCGCAGGGCCGTCCTCGTATATTCGAGCGCTGCGGGATCCGGCATGACGCGCGTGGGCTGTTGATCGCCGATTCCCGGCGTCGCGCTCATCCGGGCGACAGTCTATGATGTTGTGCGAAACAACCGATGCCGAGACGCCATGCGCCGCAGCGGCGTCGCGCAGCATCATCCGTCAACGAAGGGAACGCACCTTTATGGCATCCTCGGCATTGTCCGCCGCAATCATCCTCGCCGCAGGCGAAGGCACCCGCATGAAGTCCTCCAAGCCGAAGGTGCTGCACACTTTTGCAGGGAAAACCTTCCTGAACCGTGTCATGGATTCCGTCGCCGCGCTGAATCCCGGCACCCTTGCCGTGGTCGTGCGCTTCCAGGGCGAGCGAGTGGCCGAAGCCGCACGTTCCTACAATGAGCACGTCACCGTCGTCGAACAGGACGACAAGCCCGGCACCGGGCGTGCAGTGCAGTGCGCCATGGAACAGCTCGCGGCGAACGGTGAGCTCACCGGTTCCGTGCTTATCGCGGCTTCCGACATGCCGTTGCTTGATACCGAAACCCTCGGCGCGTTGCTTGACTTCCACAACAACAGCGGCAACGGTGCCACCGTGCTCACCACCGTGCTTGACGATCCGACCGGCTACGGCCGTATCATCCGCGACAGCGAAGGCAACGTGCTGCGCATCGTGGAACAGAAGGACGCCAACAGCAGCGAACTGGCCGTGCATGAGGTGAACACCTCCGTGTACGTGTTCGATGCGGCGGTGCTGTCCAAGGCGATCAAGGGCCTCAACTCCAACAATGCGCAGGGTGAGTTCTATCTGACCGACGCGTTGGAGACCGCCAAGCAGGAAAGCGCCGTGGGTGCGTTCGCCGCGCCGGATCCGCTGAGCGTGGAAGGCGTGAACGATCGCGTGCAGCTTGCCGCGCTGGCCAAGGCGCATAACCTGCGTGTGTGCGAGTATTGGATGCGCGAAGGCGTCGACATTCTCGACCCGCAGACCACGTGGATCGAGGATGATGTGACCATCGGCCGCGACGCCGTGATCCTGCCGGGTAGCTTCCTGCAAGGTCATACCGTGATTGGCGAGAACGCCGTCGTAGGCCCGTATACCACGCTGATCGACGCCGTGGTGGATGAGGAGGCCGTGATGGAACGTTCCCGCGTGCAGGAATCCCATATCGGTCGCGGTACGAACATCGGCCCATGGACGTACCTGCGCCCGGGCAACGAGTTCGGCGAGGGCGCGAAGGCCGGCGCGTTCGTGGAAATGAAGAAGGCGCGTATCGGCAACGGCACCAAGGTGCCGCATCTGAGCTATGTGGGCGATGCCGAACTGGGCGACCACACCAACATCGGCGGCGGCACCATCACCGCCAACTACGATGGCGTGCACAAGAACCGCACCGTGATCGGCGCCGGATGCCATGTGGGCGCGGGCAACCTGTTCGTCGCCCCGGTCACGGTCGGCGACAATGTGACCACGGGCGCCGGCTCCGTGGTACGCCATGAGGTGCCGAGCGATTCCATGGTGTATTCCGAGAACACGCAGCACAACGTCGAAGGCTGGAAGCCGGCCTGGGAACGCTGAACGTCGCACGACGAACGCGTCGCATGTTGTTGCACGCGTCGAACGCCGAAGGACGCTCATCCCAGAGGCGACGTGACATACATACCGAAACCAACGGCAGACCGGTGACTTCCGGCTGCGATAACCACTTGTGAAAGGACATTCATGCCCGCATTGCAAACCTCCATCGACGACATCCGTATCGCGGCCGCGGCCGCGGACCGTATGAAGGCCGCCGACATCGTCGCCTTCGACGTGACGGTTCCGCTCGGCATCACCGACATCATGATGGTCGCCACCGCTTCCAACGAACGTCAGGTGCTCGCCGTCGCCGAGGAGATCGAACGCGACCTGTATCTGAAGTGCGGCAAGCGTCAGCCGCGCGAACGTGAGGGTCTGACGGAAGGCCAGTGGGTGCTGCTCGACTACGGCGATTACGTGATCCACGTGATGCACGAGGAATCCCGCAAGTTCTACAACCTGGAAAGACTGTGGCGCGACTGCCCGCAGATCGACCTGCAGCTCGAACACCCGGAAACCAGCGCATCCGCTGCGTCCGACGAGTCCGACGAATCTGCCGACAGCATCGAAGCTTGATATGCCATCGCCCGGAACCGGCTTTCGAATCGGTTCCGGGCGATGCCGTTTTCGTTCCCGAAACCCGCGCAAGGCCGGGAACCTTAGGGATAGGAAGGATTCCCATGCCACATCATGTACGTTCCATTTTCCTCGTCCGTCACGGGCGCACCTCCTACAATGCGGCGCATCGCCTGCAAGGGCAGGTGGATATTCCGTTGGATGCCGTGGGGGAATGGCAGGTCAGACAGACCGCCCTCGCATTGAAGGACCTGTATGTGGATAGAAGACCGCAAACCGATCATCAGCTGATCGTCTGTTCGGATCTCGGACGTGCTCGCGCCACGGCGCAGGCGTTCGCCGACGTGCTGGGCGACGCGCAGCTGCATCCGGACCCGCGTGTGCGTGAGCGCAGCTTCGGCGATTGGGATGGCCATGCCGTCAGCGAGCTGGCCGAAACGTACCCTGAGGATTTCAAACTGTGGATCGATCACAAGGACGGCGAGATGAAGTACGGTGCCGAAGCCAAAAGCGCCGTGGGTGCGCGTGGCGTCGCCGCGATCAACGACTGGGCGTTGCGTGCCGGGGAGGACACGGATTTGTACATCTTCTCCCATGGTGCGTGGATTTCCCAGACCTTGCAGACCCTGCTCGGCCTTAACCAGGTGGATCCGACGTTCGCCAGCATGCTTTCCATGGATAATGCGCATTGGGTGAGGCTGCTGCCGATGGACACCACTGAAGGCGGTTTGCGATGGCGTCTGAAGGACTACAATCACGGTCCCGCCATCGCCGACACGGACGAATGGGGGCGCGAACGCTGAGCAGGACGCATAACGCTGAACGTTGAGCGCTGAATGAACCAATGGCCCCATGTGTCTTCCCGTATTTCATTGGAAGACACATGGGGTTTCGCTTATCGTGGCGACACGCCGGCATGTATGGCTGAAATCGTTGGAATTCCGCCGAAATTTGCTTGTTGTTTTCACGTGCGACACGCCATGTTTTGCGTCCTTCGACATTCCGTCGTATTGTATACGAGGTTCGCAAAGAGCTGATAAATGAATACGGGGCTATGGCGCAGCTGGTAGCGCATCTCCATGGCATGGAGAGGGTCAGGGGTTCGAATCCCCTTAGCTCCACGAAAAGGTTGAAACCTCTTGCGTCGCGCAAGGGGTTTCTTCATATTTTCTAATCCTGTGCTAGTCTGCCCGTAAATTTCGGGATAACGGTTTTGCGGCACGTGCATCCCATGATGTTGTCTCTCAACAACGATTCAATACCCCCCTGATCTTTTATGCAGGGGGTTGATTCATCCCGGCGAGTCGTGCGTAGCCGTACAGCGGTTGAATCCATTGATTGCAACAGTTGCCTACGGTTGCAGGGCATTCCCCCTATGCCCCCTTTCTTGACAAGCTGATTCTTATTCTCAAGGAAAACAGGTTGAAAACCTGTGCTTGTACTGAGATGAGAGAACTGCTCTGCGTTCATGCGTTGTTGCAGAGTCCCAGAAGGGTGTGGCAGACATGAGAAAAACAACCTCCCCCCTATCCATTGCTGATTGGGCGAAGAACATAATCGTGACTTTCGTTGGGGCGGCGATGATCGTTGCTGGTGGCATTGAGACGGGTGCCGCCAATGCTGATGATGGCTTGGGGACGACAAATCAGACCGAAACCGTATCCAATGAAGATCACACCGGTTCCCAGCTTATCGATGAATCATTCAAGAATACGGATTTCGACAATGCTGGTAACTGGATCAAGGTTGGCGATGCCTGCCTTACCGCAGGGGCGAATGCCTGCACGAACACGCAGGACAGTTCTGCCGTTCAGGGGGTTGGGAACGGCAAAGGCTATCTGCAGTTGACCGACAACAGTCGTGGCAGAAGCGGTGCAGTGCTATACAATCAGGCCATTCCCTCCCGTCAGGGTTTGGATATCACGTTCGATGAATACGAGTATCACACAACCAGCCAAGGCGAGTACGGCAATACCGGCGCCGATGGCATGAGCTTCTTTCTGACGGATGGCGCTGCCACGTTGTCCAAGCCGGGCGCGGCAGGTGCGGGCTTGGGCTATGCGTCAAAAGATGATGACATCTCCAATGGTCGTGACGACAAGGAGGAGGGTATCGCCCAAGGTGTTTTGGGTATCGGCCTTGACATGTTCGGCAATTTCAGCAAGGAGCATGCCGGCAACCGTGAGGTCGGCGGGCAATCATGCCCGACCGCGTCGGGCGGCGACAGTGATTCCGTGACCTTGCGCGGTGCTGGTGCCATGGACTCCTCCGGTAAATGGCTTGATGGGTATTGTTGCCTGAGCACTCAGCCGAATGCCGGTCTGGCGACGAGTCCCGCCACCGCCGAGGAGAACGATACGAACGGCAAGACGGTGCGTATCAAGATTTCAGCACTTGAGGAAGGACAACAATATCAGAAATATCAGACCGTTACCGTGTGGATTGGCGGGCGGCAGGTGATGGTGTATCCGTTGGAGTACCAGTTGCCGACCACCATCAAGTTCGGTTTTTCCGCATCCACCGGTGGTAACCATCAGGTGCATCTGGTGCGGGGTTTGACCGCGTATTCGGTGACTCCGGTGAGCGCGATTAGCGTCACCAAGCAGGTTGACAAGGACCAAGTGCCGGCATGGACGCCGGAGTATGCCTTCAAAAGCGGCGACACGGTACCATACAAGTTCACTGTCGCCAATGGCGGCAAAGAGCAGCTGAACAATGTTACGGTTTCCGATCCCCTTATTGCGAACGTACAGTGCCCTTCGACACTGAACCCGTTGGAATCGGGCGAGTCCGTTACCTGTACGGGATCGCTCATTGTGAATGACGCGCAGGCCGCTGCCGGCAGTTTAACGAATACG
Source organism: Bifidobacterium merycicum DSM 6492 (assembly GCF_900129045.1). GTDB lineage: Bacteria > Actinomycetota > Actinomycetes > Actinomycetales > Bifidobacteriaceae > Bifidobacterium > Bifidobacterium merycicum. The sequence continues at coordinate 363,959 of NZ_FQTX01000002.1, forward strand.
GTGACCGCCACGGATTCCGTCGCGGTTCGTACCATGGCCAGCTTGGGTACGCCCGAACATCGCAAATGGGTGGAGAAGGTCAACGGCACGAACGACACCTATACGCTGAACCTTGATGTGAAGGGCAACGATTCCAGCTCCTCCATCACCATCGGTCGTGGCGCGGATGTGGTGGTTGTGTTCGACAAGTCGGGAAGTATGAAAGGGCAACGTCTGACCATCGCGAAGACGGCGGTGAAGAATCTGGCGAATGCTCTACTGACCGATGAGAACGGCAAGCTTGCACCGGGCAAACAGGTGCAGATGAGCATCGTGCAGTTCGCGACCAGCGCTGAGACGGCCAGTTCATTCACCGCTGATGCAGGCAGCATCACATCAACGGTGAATGGCATTACAGCTAGCGGTGGCACCAACTGGGAGTCTGCTTTGAAAAACGCCAACGCTGCGGCCAGCGGACGCGAAGGCGTAGCGAAGTATATCGTGTTTGTCTTCGATGGCAATCCAACGTACCGTGTGACCAGCTACCCGATTGGCTGCAACTGGTGGACCTGCAATCCAGATGGCGGCAGTGAAGGCCACTACGGCGAGGGAAACAACGATAGCTACGGTTACAACTATGACGCCGTGACTGCCGAAGCCAACAAGCGCGAGTCTGGAGTGATGTTATTCTCCGTCAGTTCATCCAGCGAGGCCAGCAAGATGGATGACCTTGCGAAGGATACGCATGGCACATATTTCGACGGCTCCGATTCCGAGAAGCTGATTAAGGCATTCGACGATATCGCGCAGACCATCATCAGCTCCAGCAGTTACACGATTCAATCCATCCAAGACACGTTGTCCGAATGGGTTGATCCAGCGTGGACTGGAGATTTGTCGCAACATATCAGGGTCTACAAGAACAATATGCAGCTCAACGACGGCTGGACCGCATCATACGATGAGGCCGGCAAGAAGGTTGCGTTGACATTCAACCCTGCGGTGACCGCCACGAAAAATGATGTGTTCCGTATCGCCTTCAATGTCAAGCCGAACGATAAGGCATATGAGTACTACGCTTCGACCGGCTATCCGAGCGGCAGTGTCGGCGATCCCGGCACCGGTGACATCTCTTCCGGTCAATCCGGTTTTGCTACCAATGCTGATGCTTCGGTGAACTATTGCGTGGTCACCTCCACCGCAGGTGGCAACGGTACGAGAAACTGCAAGAGTTCGAATTATGCCAAGCCGGTTATTCCCCTGACCAAAGGTACGCTCACGGTCGTTAAGCACTGGGTCGATGGCTCAGGCAGGACAATCAGCGACCCCAGTGTGGAATCGGTCACTGTGAACGTCAAGCAGGACGGCGTGCAATACGCCCAAGGCAAAGTAACACCTGCCGGACCTGATAATGACGATGCGAAGCCCGAAGACAATTGGACATGGTCGAAATCCGTAGCAGTCGGCTCCGGTGACAAAACCTACACCGTTGAGGAACAGTCCTTGCTGGGCTGGAAACCGACCTATGAGATCAGCGTGGTCGGTGGAGCTACGGCCAATGGAAACACGGGCGCGACATTCACAGGCGGTGCCGCCGGACAGTCGGCGACCATCACCATAACCAACCACCAGCTCTCCACATCGGTGATCCCCCTGACCGGTGGGTCGACGGAACGTGACTGGTTGGCGACGGCTTTGGGTCTGGGAGGTCTTGCCCTCCTTCTGGTAGGTGTATCCAATTTGTGGATGCGTGGCAAACGACTCGACTGAATGTTTCAGATTGTGGATCGCGGAGATCCACGGAGGCCTTATAGCGGCTTCATGCCTCCGCGGTTGCAGAAAACAGCAAACAACCAATAGAGAAAGAAGGATTCCCATGAGAATGAGGAAACTTTTCGCCAGCATTGCCGCTGTGGCGACAATGCTGGGCGGTATGGCGTTCGGCGTCATGAGCGCTGCCGCCGCAGACAGTAACCAAACGATCACGATTCACAACTCGCAGTCGGGGCACGCCTATAAGGCCTATCACAAATCGCCACTTTCAGCAACAAACAGTCGACGGAGGCAGATGGCAAGAAAACCGCATTCGTGGACGTGAATACCGTCACGGGTATGGAGAAAGCCGTGTATCTGGCTGCCGCCGCGGCCAAGAATGTTACCGCATTGCCCACCGAGTACGGCGTGGTCTCCGGTACCGGTGATGCCGCGGATTATTCGGCAACGAATCCTGCGGCCTATGTTGCCACATTCGATGCGAATACCTTGCGTAAGTTTGCTGATGAACTGGATCGGTACCTTACGGCAGACGCGCAGTATACCGTGAATGGCAGCACTCCTTCGGGCTCCGATGTGACGCTTTCCATGCCGGAAGGCTGGTATGCCGTCAAGGACACGAAGAATGCCCAGTCGGTTAAGGGGTCGACGGCCATCGTCGCCACCACCGTTGCGGGCGCGGATGGTCTGACCATCGCGTCTCCATATGAGGAGGGACAGCAGAACATCACCGAGCCAGGCCAGGTGAACGCGAAATCGGAAGACAAGCCTGCTGGCGATAAGACGTCCGATAAGAATGGTACGGCCGTGGGCGTGGGTGACTCAGTCCGTTACACGCTGACTTCGTATGTGCCTACCAACTACTATGAGGCCAACACCACGTACAACGTGACGTTCAAGGATGTTCCCGGCACCGGTCTGACTGTCAACCGCAATACGGCCGATTTCAAGGTCAACGGTACGCAGATCGGCACGCAAGCAGGTCAGGTGAACGCTGTCTTCGGCGGTGAACTGACTAATGAAAGTTCTTCGTTTGATGGTGATGGTACTAAGTTCTTCACCGTGAGCTTGGATAAGGATGCCATCGAGACCGCTCTTGGCAATAATCCCGTGGCCGCCGCGAACGGCTATTACAAGCTTGAGCTCACATACACCGCCAAGGTGAACGCCGCTGCCGGCGGCGTGCTTGAAAACACGTACCACGAAGGCGATGCCACGCATACGAATACGGTGAAGACCGGCTCGTTCAGCTTCCAGAAGATCGGCGTAGGCGACGATAAGGCCGGTTTGAACGGTGCCGAGTTCAAGATCTACAAGACTGGTGCCAATGGTGATAAGACTGGCGAGCCATTGTGGTTCACCGCTGCCGGCGGCACATACAAGCTGTCCGCCACGCAGGAAACCGCCACCGGCAATACGCAGACCTTGGTCACCGCCACTGTTGATGGCACGAAGGGTAAATTGGTCGCCAATGGCCTTGCAGCCGGTACATACGTGGTCGAAGAGACGAAGGCACCTACCGGGTATGCCGAGAACCTGGAGGTCACGTTCAACGTCACCGTCAAGAACGACGGCATCGCCGAGCTTGTTCAGGATGCCAAACATCAGGTTGATCCCAAGACGGGAACTGTTCTGAACGTGAAGTCCATTACACAGTTGCCGCTTACCGGTGCCGCGGGCACGGCATTATTCACCGTGATCGGTGTGCTGCTGGTCGGTGCAGCAATGACGGTGCTTGTGAAGTCGCGTTCCGTTAAGCATCAGCTGGAGAGGTAACGGGAAAGCCGTTGTCGACGGTTTGAAAACTGGTGTCAGGGTTGTGTATCGCCGTGGCACCAGTTTCCTTGTATTCACGGAAGGGGAATTGAATTATGGCCGGGGAGATGGGGGATCATTGTCCGAAGGGTGCCGCTCGTGCGTATGCGAGCATCGAATGAAACGTGTAACGCTTGATGTGCGATCGCGGCATCGCATTGGAGACATGTCCTTCTCGGAAGCCACCGATGTCACTGATTTCGTTTATCGTCGCCGGAAACTGCGTCTGGAGCTCATCGCCATGCGTTTCCTGGTGCTGCTGCTGGCGTTATCGGCGATATGCGTTGCAGGCTATCCGTATGTGATGCAGCGGGTTTCCGATTATCGTTTGGCATCGGCAAACAGCGCATTGGAAGAGCGGGTCGCGGGATGGCCATATCCACGTGCGGAGGATGCGCTGAAAGCCGCAGAAGCATACAATCGGCATCTTGCGTCTTCCGGCCAACCAATTCTGGGAGAAGCGACCGACCCGTTCGCTACTGTGGCTGGCGCATCAGGGCCGGTGGCGGTAAAGCAGATTCCAAAGTCTCGGAAGATACGGAATATCAAAGCCTGCTGAACGCTCGGGACGGAGTGATGGGAGCGATCCGCATTCTGCAGCTGTCGATTGACTTGCCTATCTATCACGGTACCGATGAGCAATCCCTCATGAAGGGTGCAGGTCATTTGTATGGCACGAGCCTGCCTGTCGGCGGTCCCAGTACGCATAGCGTGATCGCTGGTCATCGCGGCTTGGTGGAATCGTTGATGTTCACGCGTATTGATGAGATGCGTAAAGGCGATTATTTCTATTTGGATGTGATGGGTAGGACTCTTGCCTATCAGGTGGACCATATCTGGGTGATCGATCCTGAAGATACGAGCAAACTTCGCGTTACGCCTGATGAGGATAGGGTGACGCTTCTCACGTGCACGCCATACGGCGTGAATACGCAACGATTGCTCGTATCCGGCATTCGTGTACCGATGCCTGGTGTGGCACCGAAACCGAGCGATATACATGATGCGCGAGTCATCGGCCTGTGGATTGGTATAGGGACATTCATCCTGGGTTTGGCGGTGATTGCCGTGAGATGGCGCCGGCGGATGTTTTTTGACATCAGAGCGCGTCATGCGAACGAAATGTTTTGGAGGGGAGGCCGTTATGGCCGGTAAGGCGAAACCGTTTAGCAAGCAGACGCAGCGTTATTTACGGACGTTGCCGGCCGTGGACGCGGTTACTGCGACACGTATCTACTATACGGACGAATTCCGTCGCGAGGTTATGCGTCGATACGATGCGGGGATAGTCCTAGCGCCATCTTCCGTGAGAATGGGCTCGATCCCAAAATCATTGGACACAAACGTATCGAACGCGCCATTGCCAGATGGAAGAATGGTGAGGCCACATTTCATAAGTCCCATGACTACGATGCCGATATCGACGATCCGCGTGACGCGCTCATCGTTTCGCAGGCCCTTCGCATTGTCCAGCTTGAGCAGCACGTACGGGAGCTCAAGCAGCGTGTACGTGAGCTTAAACGGCATAAGCGTACGAGTGATTCGGAACAATCGTCTCATGGGCGTGAACAATCACGTGCTGATGAGGAAGAGCATCTATGAGATGTTCTTCCCGTCAATATTGTTGATGGAAACGTACTGTCGAATTGGAATGCTCGACATTATATGGCCATATGCCGTCAGCCTGACAGATGGCGCGTATAGTGGTCGGCGGTGTTCCCGCCCGTGCCGCGCAGGTCAAGGAGCACCCGGAACAGGGGGAGAAGCCCCGCGGGTGGCCGGCGCCGCAACATGCGACATGCCGTCCCGATCCGATCATGTACTGTGCGCGGCGCGAACGGAGACGAGGATTTTCCATGACCATGCAAACACCGCAGCGAAATCAACAAAACCGGCAGGAATCGAACAGACGGAACGTCTCGGGCCCAACCAGCCCGGCACGCAGCACCTTCGGGCATGGCCGCTTGCGCTGGACCCCGGCCGACATCGCGGTCGGCGCGGCGGTAGGCATGGCGTGCGGTGTGGTCTTCCAAGGATTCAACTTCCTGTATCCGGTGCTCTCGTCGACGCTCAGCGCGATTCTTCCCGGCGTGGCGAGCCTGTTCCACGCGGTCTGGTACGCCTCCGGCGTACTCGGCGTGTTGATGATCCGCAAGCCCGGCGCCGCAGTATACGTCAACTTGGTCGGCTCTTTCGCGGAAATGGTCATCGGCAACCAGTACGCGGTGGGATTCGTGATGGTGTCCGCAATCCTGCAAGGCGTATGTTCGGAACTGCCTTTCGCCGTGGCGCGGTACCGCAGCTTCACCCTGCCGCTCGCCATCGCCGGCGGCGCATGCACGGCGGTAGAGTACGGCGTATACCTGCTGCTGTTCCGCTATGCGGGTGTCTCCCCGTTGAGCCCGCGCGGCATCACGCACATGATCTGCGAGACGATTGGCGGTATCGTGATCGCCGGCGTGTTCAGCTGGTTCCTGTACCGGGCGATCGCGAAAACCGGTGCTTTGGATAAGCTGGCGTCCGGCAGGGCCGTGCGCGGGGGAGTTGCCGCGTAACCCTGCGCATACACGAACGCCCGTGCGGCTCTCCTGCGAGGAAGCCGTACGGGCGTTTCCTTATGCGGGGCTATGAAGCCGGGAAACGGCAGGTTCAGCTCTTGGATCCGGTCATCATGGTGAGCATCATGACGCTCGGTTCAAGCGCACGGATCGCATGCGGCAGACGCGTGGTGAAATGCACGAGGCCACCAGGAACGAGCTTGACGGTCTCGCCGCCGCCAGTCACCTCAAGCTTGCCCTTCAACACCTGCACGAACACCGGCATCGCCGCGGTGTGCTCACTCAGCTCCTGCCCTTTGTCGAACGTGAAGAGCACCACGTTAGCGCCTTCGACGCTCATCACCGTGCGGGAAACGGTGGCTTCCTCCTGAATCTGCACCAGCGGTTCCAACTGGTCGATGAAGCTCATCGTATTGGTGGGGGTTTGTTCCGTCATGTCGACTCCTTTGCAGTATGGCGTTCTCATCGCTGACCACTCTACCGGTATCGGCGTGCGGATGACAGCGGAACGGCAGCGGAACGACGGCGTAAGTGCGGAGAGAGCCTGCGAAACGCTTGGAAAACGCCGTGGAAACCACGAAAAACGTACGCGGGAAGCTGAAAAGCGCGCAAAAAGGCGCAAATACGCCGTTCAGTCGCTTCGGGGCGGTAGTCTGAGAAATGTTGAAGGATATGTAATTCGAATGGAGAGCATGGTGAACAACACTTTTGCAACCCTTCCGGTCATGGCTGGTGAGGATGCGCCTTCCGGGCCGGTCGATCCGATTTTCAATCGACTCCTCAAGGACCGCATCATCTGGATGGGCGAGGAAGTCAAGGATGAAATGGCCAATCGCATCAGCGCACAGATGCTAATGCTTGCCGCCGAGGATCCGAAGAAGGACATCTGGCTGTACATCAATTCCCCGGGCGGTTCGATCACCGCCGGCATGGCCATCTACGACACCATGCAGCTTATTGAGCCGGATGTGGCGACGGTCGGCTTGGGCATGTGCGCTTCGATGGGTCAGTTCCTGCTGAGCTCCGGTACCAGGGGCAAGCGCTATCTGACCTCCCACGCCCGCGTGCTGATGCACCAGCCGTCCGGCGGCATCGGCGGCACCACCACCGATGTGCGCATCAACGCCGAGCTCATCATGGACATGAAGAAGACCATGAGCGAGCTGACCGCCGAACAGACCGGTCACACCGTCGAGGAGATCTACCGCGACAACGAATACGATCACTGGTTCACCGCGCAGGAAGCACTGGAATACGGCTTCGTGGATAAGATCATCACCACGCGCGACAGCATGAGGGGAGAGTGAACATGGCTAGCGAAGAAGCACAGTTCATGGCCCGCGCCCAGCGACTGGCGGGGCCGACCAACCGTTACGTTATGCCGCAGTTCAGCGAGAAGACGCCGTATGGCATGAAGACCATGGACGCCTACTCAAGACTGTTCGAGGACCGCATCATCTTCCTGGGCGTGCAGGTGGACGACACGTCCGCGGACGACATCATGGCGCAGCTGCTGGTGCTGGAAAGCCAGGACCCGAACCGTGACGTGATGATGTACATCAACTCTCCGGGCGGCTCGATGACCGCGATGACGGCCATTTACGACACCATGCAGTACATCAAGCCCGACGTGCAGACTGTGTGCCTTGGCCAGGCCGCATCCGCCGCCGCCATTCTTCTGGCTGCAGGCGCCGAAGGCAAGCGTCTGATGCTGCCGAATGCCCGCGTGCTGATTCATCAGCCGGCCATCGACCAGGGTTTCGGCAAGGCCACCGAAATCGAGATCCAGGCCCGCGAGATGCTGCGCATGCGTGAATGGCTCGAGAATACGCTGGCCAAGCATACCGGCCAGCCTGTCGAGCGCATCCGCAAGGACATCGAAGTCGATACCTTCCTCACCGCCCAGGAGGCGAAGGATTACGGCATCGTCGACGAGGTGCTCGAACACCGCCAGTGATGTTCAGGGTGGCTGCGAAAACATGATTCCGTAGTCGCCATAACTGTTGCCGACACGATGCCTCCGCTCCGGATAGGGCGGGGGTATCGTGTTTTATGGGACCGAAGGATTCACAGGAGGCTGCATGGGACGTGTGGTGAGCTACAACGACGAAGTACCGAAATGCACGTTCTGCGGTAAAACCGAGCACCAGGTACGCAAGCTCGTGACCGGCCAGGGGGCGGCCATCTGCGACGAATGCATCGAACTATGCGTGAGCATCATCTCCGACGAGCGCATCAAGGACGTTGAAGTCAACGCGCTCACCCTGCCCAAACCCATGCAGATCAACGCCTACCTCGACCGGTACGTGATCGGCCAGCAAACCGCCAAACGGGCGCTTTCCGTGGCCGTCTACAACCATTACAAGCGCGTCAACATGGAAATGCGCGAAGCCGCCAGCCAAGTAGGCGAGACGGGCGGCAAGCATAACGCTTCCGGGAACGACCCGTTGCGCGACGTGCAGGTGGCCAAGTCGAACATTCTGCTGCTCGGACCGACCGGTGTGGGCAAAACCTATCTCGCCCAGACACTCGCTAAGGTTATGAACGTGCCGTTCGTCATCACAGACGCCACCACGCTCACCGAAGCCGGCTACGTGGGCGACGATGTGGAAACCGTGCTGCAGCGGCTCATGCAAGCGGCGGACGGCGACGTTTCCAAAGCCGAACATGGCATCGTCTACATCGACGAAATCGACAAGATCGCGCGCAAATCCGGCGAGAACACATCCATCACGCGTGACGTATCCGGCGAAGGCGTGCAGCAGGCGCTGCTCAAGATTCTTGAAGGCACCATCGCGTCCGTTCCGGCCGAAGGCACCCGCAAGCACCGCGAACAGGAGGCCATCCAGATTGACACGCGCGGCATCCTGTTCATCTGCGGTGGCGCGTTCGTGGGCCTGACCGACATCATCAAGAACCGTCTGGGCGCACGCGAAAGCGGTTTCGGAGCCAAATGGCATGATCATGAGGTACCCGATGAGGAACTGCTGCAGCAGGTGTGCGCCGACGATTTGGCGGAATTCGGCCTGCTGCCCGAATTCATCGGCCGTCTTCCTGTGATCAGCGTGCTGCAGGAACTCAAGGAGGATGATCTGGCGGCGGTGCTCACCCAACCGTCGAATGCGCTCATCAAGCAATACATGAAGCTGTTCGCGGTGGACGGCGTGACGCTCACCTTCACCGACGACGCGATAGCGGCGATCGCCCGCACCGCGATCCGGCAGGGGACCGGTGCGCGTGGCCTGCGTTCCATCATCGAACGCACGTTGCAGGACACGATGTTCCAATTGCCAAGCCTTGACCATGTGATCGAGGTGGTCGTGGACGGCGATGCGGTGCTGGGCGAAGGGAATCCGCGCATCATCCGCGACGAGGAGAACGTGGACACCCAATCCATGCCAAGCCTGGGTGTGGCGCACTGACATGCCTATATGTGCGAAAACCGTGCGTTTCCAACACAAAACGCCGTTTCCGACATGCGCGACATGCCGTATTTGCATTATCGAGCAAAGTGTGTAATATAAATCGAGTTGTTTGAAAGAGCAACGTTGCGCGAGTAGCCCAGCGGATTAGAGCAGCTGACTACGGATCAGCAGGTCGCAGGTTCGAATCCTGTCTCGCGCACTACCACGGGTCATCACGTGGTGAAAGAAGATGACGTTGCGCGAGTAGCCCAGCGGATTAGAGCAGCTGACTACGGATCAGCAGGTCGCAGGTTCGAATCCTGTCTCGCGCACCACATACAAACTCCGTTGCCATGCAGCGGGGTTTCTTCGTATCGGGGGTAATGGCGTGCGGCCTCCGGCTGGGCCGGGACATGATAAAGGCTGTCTCACCGGTGAAGCTCAGGGCATAAAATGTTCATAATCTTTCGCTAGTGTGTTAGGTGAACATGCAAAGCAGCCCTGCCGATCGCGGCAAGGGTGGTAAAGGAGAGCCGATGGCCGAGACACAAGCGCGAACACCGAATACATTCTGGACGGGGGTACGGCGGGTCGCCTCATCCGATCGACTGTCAGGCCTGATCATGCTTGGTTTCGCGCTCGTCGGCCTGATTCTGGCAAACCTGCCGGCCACCGCCCACCTGTTCGAAACGATCGCGGAAACGCATGTGGCCATTCCCCGCACGAACATCGACCTGCCAATCGGCCATTGGGCGCAGGACGGTCTCTTGACGGTCTTCTTCCTCATGGTGGGCCTCGACCTCAAGCAGGAACTCACCACCGGTTCGCTCGCCAACCCCAAGGCCGCCGCGGTCCCCATGCTGTGCGCCGTGGGCGGCATGATGGTGCCGCCGGTCCTTTTCCTCGCCGTAACGGCACTGTTCTCCCGTTTCGCACCTCCTAGCCCCGGTCTTGAAACCATCGCATCCGGCGAAGTGTATTCCTATTCGGCCATCGCCCAAGGCTGGGCGGTGCCGACCGCCACGGATATCGCGTTCTCGCTGGCCGTGCTCGCCCTCTTCGCCAAGGCGCTGCCCGGATCGATCCGCGCCTTCCTCATGACCCTCGCCACCGTGGACGATCTGCTCGCCATCGTGCTCATCGCCCTGTTCTTCTCCTCCCTGAATGCCTGGTACTGGTTCATCGGCATCGCCGTCTGCGCCGCGGCATGGGCCTTCCTCGTACGTCGCAAGCGCATCCCCTGGATCGTGGCCGGCATCGTGGGCATCCTCGCCTGGGTGATGATGTTCGAAGCCGGCGTGCACCCCACACTTGCCGGCGTACTGGTCGGCCTGCTCACCCCCTCGCGTGAAATCTACGGCGAGAAGACGCCTCGCGCCGCACGCTACCACGACAAGCTGCAGCCGCTGTCCGCACTCGTCGCGCTGCCGATCTTCGCCCTGTTCGCCACCGGTGTGCACTTCGAATCCCTGACCCTCGCACTCGTCGTCTCGCCCGTGGTGGTCGGCATCATCGTCGCCCTGGTGGTCGGCAAGCCGGTGGGTATCATGCTCGTCGCCTGGCTGAGCACGCATGTGGGCGGCCTGAAGATGCCGAAGGGTCTGCGTGTGCGTGACCTGTTCCCGGCGGCCTGCGCCTGCGGCATCGGCTTCACCGTATCGTTCCTCATCGCATCCCTGGCCTACAAGAACCCCGAACTGTCCGCCGAAGCACGTTTCGGCGTGCTGCTCGCCTCACTGATCGCCGCCTCCATTTCCGGCGTGCTGCTCAGCCGCCAGTCGAAGCGGTACGCTGCGTTGGATGCCGCGAAGAACACCGCGGAAACCGAAGCCGAGGAGGCCGAGGTCGAGGAGCGCACCGTGCTTGAAGACGGCACGCAGAGCGTCAGTGTGAGGGCGTTCAGCCCCGAATGGCTTGCCAAGATGAAGGCGAGCAGGCAGGAACGTCAAGCGAAGAAGGACAACAGGTAATCCAAGCGTATGAACAGAAAACCGTTCGACCGTACCTACCGCCGCGGCCCAGAGATCCTCCGAGGCAAGCTCATCCCCAAAGACAGTTCCACCGCGGCGCTGCTGCAAGCGGAACAGCCGTCCGACTGGCTGCACATGGACCCATGGCGGGTGTTGCGCATCCAATCCGAATTCGTGGAAGGATTCGATGCACTCGCCAGTCTCGGTCCGGCCGTGACCATCTTCGGTTCCGCTCGTACCCCGGAGGATTCCCCGTATTATCAGGCGGCGGAACGCATGGGCAGGCGCATCGCCGAACAAAACATCGCCGTGATCACCGGTGGAGGCCCCGGCATCATGGAGGCCGGCAACAGGGGAGCGGCCTTGGCCGGCGGCACATCCGTGGGACTGGGCATCGAACTGCCGCATGAACAGGGCATCAACGATTACGTGAACCTCGGCATGACCTTCAGGTATTTCTTCGTGCGCAAGACCATGTTCGTCAAATACTCCTCCGGTTTCATCGTCTGCCCGGGCGGGTTCGGCATGCTGGACGAGATGTTCGAGACGCTGACCCTGACGCAGACGCACAAGGTGGATAGGAAACCGGTGGTGCTGTACGGCAGCGAATACTGGGGTGGCCTGTTCGACTGGCTGAACGGGCCGGTGAAGGATAATGGCATGATCAGCGGCGTCGACTCGCAGTTGGTCACCATCACCGACGATCCCAACGAGGCGGTTCGCGTGGCCACCGGCAGCATCGCTTCGTGAACATGACACCTCCTGTACAGCCGGTGAACGACTGAACGGGCTCGGGGAAGACCCGTGTGAGCGAACCTCTGCCCACGAGTCTTCCCCGACCCCATTCCTTGCAGAACCAATAGGACGGGCGGAACACCTACGTAGATGTTCCGCCCGTCCTATTGCCCGATATGGTCCCCGGTATGGCCGGTGCCGTTTACTGCGATGATGTTTCAGCGTTTGACGGCGATAAGCAGACCCGTGCCAGTGGAAGTCAGCGCCGTGTCGAAACGCTCATCGGATTCCACGGTTTCCAGCAGTTCCCTCATGGCGGTGGCCTTGGGGGAGCGGTCGGCGGGATTGATCACACCGCCGTTGGCGTCATCATGCTCCAACGCGAGCATATCCGTGAACACGATCGTGCCGTGGGGACGCAGCAGTCTGGACGCCTGTTCGAAACTCGATGCGTAGTTGCTGACATCGCCGGCCACGACGATCAGATCGTACACATTGGCGTTCAAACGAGGCAGGAATGTGCCGGCGGTGGCGTTCACCGCGCGCAGCGTGGTGCCGGTGCCATCCTGAATGCGGTCGAAGGACTTGCGGATCAGGGCGATACCCTCCGCGGAGGAGTCCACGGCGGTCAGCTGACCTTCACCGTCCAGGCCGCGCACCAGTTCCAACGTTTCCACCAAAGAACCGGTGCCAATGGCTATGACGGATTTCGCGTTCGTCAGACGAACCAGCGTGGACAGCAAAGCGGCCTGCGTGGCGGAACCCTGCGGCATACCGGCCTCCTGCGCCTTATGCCGCAATTCGACCAGTTCGGCGGACTGACGGACCGTGGCATGTTCCTCCACGTAATCCCAAACCTTCGCCAGATTCTCGTAAGTGGTGTGATTCATACAGTCATCTCCTTCTCGTCCGCTTGCCTCGCCCGTCAGCGTTCCCTGACCTTGGCCACGATCTGCCACATCTCCTCGCCGACATCGATGCCGCGCGGGCACTGGCGCGAGCAGGCACGCACTGATTGGCAGGCGGCGACACCGTCCGCGGTGTCGATGGTATCCATACGCTCGGCCGCCTTGACGTCGCGGGAATCGTTGATGAAACGGCTGGACCAGATCAGCGCCGCAGGGCCGATGAACGCGTCGCCGCCGGCGAACACCGGGCAGGAACCCTCGCATACACCGCAGGCGATGCAATTGGTCAGACGCTCGTACCGTGCGAGCTGCTCGGGGTTCTGCAGGTATTCGAACACGTCGACCTTGCCGTCCTTCGTGGTGGCCAGCACGCCGTCCGCCTCCAATGCGGGCTTGAGCTTCTTCAGCTGATCGAGCATCGGATCGATGTCGGCGATGAGATCACGCTGCACGGGGAAACCGGGGAGCGCGGCGAGTTCGATGACGCCGAGACTGCCATCGTTCGCGGTATCGGCTCCAGCCGCATCATCCGCATCGTTCACGTCATCGGTGCGACGGAATCCCTCATCATCCGTCTGCACGACGGTATGCTCCGGCTTGACCCAATCCTTCAACGTGGCGGTGCACAGCAACGTGGGGGTGCCGTTGATGGCTACTGCGTCCGAGCCGCACATGCCATGCCCGCAGGAATAGCGGAACGCCAGCGTCGGGTCGACGGTGCGCTTGATGGTCAGCAGACAGTCGAGGACGGTATCTTCCGGACGGGCCTCGATCACATAATCCTGCGTCCACTGCTTGCCGCGTGGACGACGACGTGCCGGAGCCTCGGCGGAGGAACCGAAGGGGGAGCTTTTGCGCGCGAACGGGCTGCCGCCCCTATCGCGGTTACGCTCCGGACGTGGAGCGAAACGGTTCACTCGCAAAGTCACCGTGGTGTTCGTCATGCGCGCGCCTCCTGTTCGTGGAATCCAGCAAGATATTGTGCCATAAGGCGTCGCCCGCTACGAGGGCTGGAAATCATCGTCATGATGCTCATCAGTATTCACGCTTCTTCGGAGGCATGTCGACGATGTGGACGGGCTGCCATGAGACCTCATGCGCGGCGTCCGTCATGGAATGGGCGAGGAAATGCTCGTCATCGCGATCGGGGAAATCGGTGCGCTTCAACGAACCACGGGACTCATGACGGGCGTCGGAGGCCGTGAGCATGGTCTTGGCGAGCTCAACCAGATGCTGCGCCTCCCAGATGGCGGTGATCTCCTGATTGAACGTGGCCGCCTTGTCGTGCGCGGCGAGCGCCTGCGCACGCGGGGTGAGATCATCATCGATCGTTGCGATGGCCTTGGCGAGGGAATCGGCGTCGCAACGCACCGCGGCGGCGCGTTCCATCGTCGACCCGAGTTCGGCCATCAGACGGTAGGGGTTGTCATCGGTGCTGTCGGACGCGCCCGCGAGCAGCGCATCAAGCTCGTTCTGACGTGCATCCAGCGCGGTGCTCATGGCCGCGTCCTGCTCATCGTCGACGATGTCGGTTTCGCCGCTCGCCGCGGTTTCGACGATGCGGGAGGCGAGGGACCTGCCTGCGCGGGCGCCGAACAGGCATGCGTCAAGCAGGGAATTCGCCCCGAGTCGGTTCGCGCCGTGCACGGATACGCAGGAGCATTCGCCGGCCGCATACAGACCTTCGATGGTATGGCGCTCGCCGTCCTCCCAACGGTACACTTCGCCGCTGGTGGTGATGGGGATGCCGCCCATGGTGTAGTGGGCGGTGGGTTTGACTGGCACGAAGTCATGCGTCGGATCGATGCCGGCGTATTTGCGGATGGTTTCGACGACCTGGGGGAGTGTTTGCTCCATGTGTTCGGGGTTGATGCCCGTCATGTCGAGCCATACGCAGTCCTTGGGGCCGTCCGGGTCCTTCGGGTCGGCGACGCCGCGGCCGGCGTCGATTTCGGCCATGATGGAACGGCTCACCACATCGCGGGCCGCGAGATCGCCGTGGCCGGGGGCGTATTTCTCCATGAAGGCTTCGCCGTCGGCGTTGCGCAGCACGCCGCCTTCGGCGCGGGACGCTTCGGACAATAGGATGCCGGTGTGGGCGAGACCGGTGGGGTGGAACTGCACGAATTCGCAGTCCTCAAGTTGCAGGCCGGCCGCCAAGGTCAGGGCCATGCCGTCGCCGGTGAGATCCCAGGAATTGGAGGTGGTATGGAACAGACGCCCTGCGCCGCCGGTGGCGAACAGCACGTTGTGTGCGTTCACGGCGTGCAGTTTGCCCGCGTGGGTGTCGAAGGCGATGACGCCGGCCGCGCGGGTGCCGTCTTCGCTGAGCACCAAGTTGGTGACATACCATTCCTCGGCGAATTCCACGCCGTTGGCGACGCACTGCTGCCACAGGGCGTGCAGGATCTGATGGCCGATACGGTCGGCGGCGTAGGCGGCGCGGCGGACGGGCTGGCCGCCGAACTCGCTGGTATGGCCGCCGAAACGACGCTGCGCGATATGGCCGTCCGGGGTGCGGGAGAAGGCCACGCCCTGACGTTCCAGATTGATGACGGTTTCGGGCGCATACTCGGCGAGCAGTTTGGCCGCATCCTGGTCGACCAGCCAGTCGCCGCCCTTGACGGTGTCGTAGTAATGCCAATGCCAGTCGTCGTGCTCCACGTTGCCCAACGCGGCGGCGATGCCGCCTTCGGCGGAGCCGGTGTGCGAGCGCAGGGATTGGAGTTTCGAGATCACGAGGATGTTCGGCTCCCTGCCGTTCTCCCTCATCTCTCTGACCTCGTCGGATCGGAGCAGTCCCAATGCCGCGGACAGGCCGGCCGCTCCGGCGCCGACGATCACCGCATCATACATATCTTCCAAGTGCTTCGGACTCATACTTGTTATTGTCACACAAGGGGTGACTTGTCTCGCATATTGGTTGCGGGGCGTTTTCCGGCTTGAATCGGCTGGGGTGTAGCGTGGGCGGACACGTTTCGATACCGGACGCGTCGCCGGGTTTCCGGGCGCATAATGATGGCATGGTCGAAGCATCGTTCAATGACCGCGTGTATGCGGTGGTGCGTGGGATTCCGCGCGGCAGGGTCGCCACCTATGGTCAGGTCGCGGCGCTGGTCGGGGCGCCGCGCTGCGCGAGGATGGTGGGATACGCGTTGCACGCCAACCCGGAGCAGGACGTGATTCCCTGCCATCGTGTGGTGTTCCGTGACGGTTCGTTGGCTCCGGGGTTCGCGTTCGGCGGTCCTGACGCGCAGCGTGCGCTGTTGGAGGATGAGGGCGTGACGTTCGTGCCGCCCAAGGAGGGCGGCAATGCCGGCGATGGCGGGTGGCGGGTCGATTTGGATCAGTGCCGTTGGCTGGCGTAGCGCCTGTCGGTCGTTGACGGTTCCGCGTTGTGCGTTATGCGCTACGCCAGTGTGGCGACCCCATCGTAATGGAGCATGCCGCGAGCCTCCAAAGCGCCGATGTCGGCCATCACCTGGCCGATGCCGATGCGTTCCGATGCGGGCGAACCTGCGTTGAGCGCGGCGAGCAGCGCGTCTGGCGTGGCATGCAGATGCCTGCGGTTGCAGGAACGGATCGCACCGATCAGGTCACGTTGCGAGGCCGACAGTGCCGTGCCGCCCATATCATTCACATCATTCACATCATGCGCATCATTCGGCTCGTGCGTGATGTCTCGCGTCGTGTCGCCGTCTGCGAACATGGGTTCGTGCGGGGCGTGACAGAATTCGGTGATGCCGGACGTGCTGGTGAGGATGATCGCCTCGGCCCGCGAAATCAGACGATTGCAACCGGCGTTATTCGGCGCGGTGATCTCGCCGGGCGCCGCCAGAACCACACGGTTCAGATCATTACCCCAGCCGGCGGTGTTCAACGCGCCGGACCGCACACGCGCCTGGGCCACCACGACGGTGGACGCCAACGCCGCGATGATGCGATTGCGCAACAGGAACCGACGGGCCTCGGGAATGGTATCCGGGCACATCTCGCTGATCAACGCACCGCCATACTCCCGCATCGCCTCGAACAGACGTATGTTCGACGAGGGGCCGATATGGTTGAGTCCGCCCGCGAACACCGCGATGGTCCTGCCCGCCGCTTCAAGCCCCCGCTGCCGGAGTGCGTCAAGCGCACCCCAATGCGCCGCGGCATCCGTACCCAACGCGCCTCCGGAAACGATCAGATGCCCATCCGCCGCGGCCCGCGCGGCAACCTCACGGGCCACACGCCGCCCGTAATCGGTCACGCCACGGGAACCGACCACCGCCACCGGCGACGCGCAGCTCGTCAACGCGCGCTCATCGCCCATACCCCACAGGCACAGGGGAGCGGCCCAATCCTTATGTGTCGACAAATCCGCCAACTGGGCCGGCCATACGTCATCCTGCGGGCCGATCAACCATTGCGAGCCATCCATGGTGAACCAGCCTTCCAAGCCATGCCAATCCAACGACGGCAACACGCCAAGCCGCGCATGCCAGCCCTCCACGGAACGCCGGAACACCTTGATCGCACGATTATCCGGTTTGCGCCCCCAACGGGACAATCCGACAAGGAACGTCCCCTCCAGCTTGCGCATCGCGGCATCGCACCCGGCCGTACCGGGAAGGGACTCGATGAGCAGACGCAACGCCTCGGCAGCATTCCCCGCGCCCTTGACCGTCGCATACATCAACGCATCCGCACCATCGAGGCAGAACGTCAGCACCGCGCGGGCCAACGCATCCTCCCGCGGGCGGGAATAATGGGGTTGCCCTACTGCCATGAGATTCACTCCCTTCACATGTTTCCTCCACAACATCACACATGGGTGCGCAGAGCGATGCCCTGAGTCACCTCGTCGCGACCCGGACTGGACAATCCCTTGAGATCGGCGAGCGTCCACGCCAAACGCATCGCCCGATCCGCGCCGCGCAGGCTCAAACGCTGCGTCTCCAACGCCTCATTGACCGGTTCGAGCGCCTTGCGCGACAGATGCTCGCGCATCCACGATCCCGAAGCCTGCGCATTGCACGTCCAACCCATGCCGGAGAACCGCTCCCGCGCGGTCTTCCTCGCTTCGATGACGCGCGCCCGGATATCGGCGCTGGACGGACGTGGCTCGAGCATGTCACGGTCAAGCAGGATGCGGGAGACGGGAGGCACCTCGACCTGGATGTCGATGCGGTCGAGAATCGGCCCCGACAGGCGGGCGAAATACCGTTGCTGTTCCCGCTCCGTGCAACTGCAGCGCTCGCCGGTGCCGTACGACATGCCGCACGGGCAGGGGTTCGCCGCCATGACCAGCTGGAACGAAGCCGGATAGTAGGCCGTGCCCTTCGAACGGGACACGGCCACATACCCGGATTCCAACGGTTCGCGCAACGTCTGCAGCGAACGTGCCGAGAATTCCGGAGCCTCATCCATGAACAGCACACCGCGATGCGCCTTCGTGATCGCGCCGGGCATGGCCACGCCGCTGCCACCGCCCACCAGCGCCGGGGTGGAGGACGTGTGATGCGGCGCCTCGAACGGCGGTACGTCGCTGATGCCGTATGCGGGCAGCGTGCCGCACAGCGAACGGATCGTAGCCACCTCAAGCTGTTCGGATTCCGTCAGTGGGCACATGATGCCGGGCATGCGCGAGGCCAGCATTGTCTTGCCGGAACCCGGAGGGCCGGTCATCAGCAGATGATGCCCGCCCGCGGCGGCGACCTCCATCGCCCATTTCGCGTATTCCTGCCCCACCACCTCGCTCATATCCCCCGCGGAGGGAACCACCATCGAAGGCGCGCCATCCGTCGTGGCGACCTGTCCGGTCGGTTCGTCCGGCAACCGGTAGCTGGCTTCGCCGCCCATCATCTCGATCAGTTCGCCCACATGGCGCACGCCAAGCGTATCCAATCCGTCGATCAGCCCGGCCTCATCCATATTCGCCTGCGGCACGATCACCCGTTCGATGCCCTGTTCGCGGGCGTGCAGCAGGATCGGCAGCAAACCGTTCACCGGCAGCACCGTGCCGTCGAGATTCACCTCACCGACCACCACCGTGGACAGCAGGCTTTCATGGGGTATCGTGCCCGCCGCGCATAACACCGCGGCGGCGATGGCCAGATCGTAGGATGAGCCGCGTTTCGGCATCGACGCGGGGGAGAGGTTCACCGTCACGCGCGTCTGCGGCCAGGGGAAACCGCTCGCCTGACATGCCGATTTCACACGTTCACGCGCTTCGGATAGGGAAGTGTCGGGCAGGCCGATGATGGAGAAATAGGGAAGACCGGGGCTGATGAACGCCTGCATCGTGACGGTGAACGCCTTCAGACCGACAAGCCCCACGGATAACGTGCCGCCGATCGCCATCAGAACGCCCCCGGAATGCAATGGACCGCTACCTGCCCGTCATGCACGGTCACGGTGACGACGTCGAAACGCATGCCGTTGCGTCTCAAACGAGGCCCCGACTCCTCCAACCATTGCAGGGCGGCACGGCGCAGATTCGCCTGCTTGGACGGGGTGACCGCCTCCTGCGGCGTGCCGAATCGGCTGCCGCGCCGCGTTTTCACCTCGACGAACACGATCTGGCCGTCCGCGCTGAGCGCGACGATGTCGAGTTCGCCATACCGGCAATGCCAGTTGCGGTCCAGGATGCGCCAGCCGCGGCGTTCCAACCATGCGGCCGCATAGGATTCGCCGAGTGTACCCACCTGCCGGCTGGACACCTCCCTGCCGCAGAGGCGGGCGGCGATGGACTCCATCGTCTCGCCGGGCTGTTCGCCGGAATGCTCGTCGGAACGCCCGCCGACGAATCGGGATTGCTGAACAGTGCTTGTATCGATCATGGGTCCACTGTGCCGTGGCCGGGCGCGGATGCGCCAGCCGTACGGGCGATGTGGACGGGACCCCCGTCGCCGGGCGTGTCGTGGATAGCGTGTGGATAAATCACGGCTATCCACAATCGTCCGGCAGGCAAATCGGGGGGCGACGCGGCGATGATCGGAACTGCTAGCGGCGCATCAGCCGTGTCATCTCATCCAAATCCAGCTCGAAGCTCACGCCACGCTCCTCATGATGCGGCTGGGATTGCGTGTGTTCCATGGCATGGCGCACGAATTCACCGGCGATATGCGCGGATTCGGCCAACGGTCTGCCCGCCATCACCGCGCCGCACAACGCCGAGGCGAACGCATCGCCGGTGCCGTGCGTCATGAACGGCAGCTTGTCGTGCACGAGCTCGTGGCGGCCCGCCGCGCCGGTCGTGGCGCTGGCCACGATATTGCGGATCTTGCCGTCACCGCGATCGATGCCCTTCAACACCACGTTCCTTGCGCCCAAAGCCAGCAGCGCGTCGACGATTTCGCCCACCTGCGCATCGTCGAGATCCTGCCCAGGGTATTCACGGCCGGTCAGAATGGCAGCTTCGGTCAGGTTCGGCATAAGCACGTCCGCGCCGTCCGCCAATGTGCGCATGGCCTCGCACAGTTCCGGCGTGTACGTGGGATAGGTGTGGCCGCCGTCGCCCATCACCGGGTCGACCAGACGCAGGGCATGCGGGTATTCGGCGTACAGGCGTTTGATGATCGCGACCTGTTGCGCCGAGCCGAGGAATCCGGAATACACGCCGTCAAGCTCCACATTCTCCTTGCGCCAGGCATCCAGATAGCCGTCCAGAATATCGGTCGTATCGTGGAAGGTGTACACGGCGTAGCGCGTATGCGCGGAGAACAGGGCGGTGGGCACCGGGCATACGTCGCAGCCGGCCGCCGACAGGATCGGAATGGCCGCCGTCAGGGAGCACTTGCCGTAACCGCACATGTCATGGACCGCGGCCATGCGCGGGATATAACGCGGGTCACGGTCGAACAGGATCGCATCATCCATGGGAAACCTCTTTCACTGCGAATCGTTCATGATCTTCAATCGATCGTTCGTCTCCCGGTTGTAGACATTCCCGTTGACTTCACACGCGGCTTCACCCCATGGGGCGATCCGCGCGTTCCCGGCCTCGCCGCGATCCACTCTTCGGCATGGCGCTTTTCGGCGTGTCGCGCGTTTTGCGACCGGTTTCCCCGATGGTTGAAAGCCCTGCCGAAGCCAATGATTCCAAGGGTTGATAAGGGGGTATAGGCAAGTGCGATAACGTTCAGCTTGCGCCGGCCTTGTCCGCCGGTTTATTGTCACTACCAACAGCCGGCCAACCGAACCCCACGGGGGAACGGATAGTCGGGCAGCACGATGAGAACCACCACCCAACAATCCACGAGGAGCATCATCATGGCGGATACCAAGAACTACCGTTTCGAAACCCTGCAGCTGCACGTCGGCCAGGAACAGGCCGATCCGGCCACCGATTCCCGTGCCGTGCCGATCTACCAGACCACCAGCTACGTCTTCCACAACTTCGATCACGCCGAGGCCCGTTTCGGACTGGCTGATCCGGGCAACATCTACGGCCGCCTGACCAACTCCACCCAGGCCGTGTTCGAGGATCGCATCGCCGCCCTCGAAGGCGGCACCGCAGGCCTCGCGGTCGCATCCGGCGCCGCGGCCGTCGAATACGCGGTGCGCAACATCACCCAGTCCGGCGATCATATCGTCGCCGCCAAGAACGTGTACGGTGGCACTTTCAACCTGCTGCGTCACACCCTGCCCCGCGACGGCGTGAACACCACCTTCGTCTCCGCCGAGAATCCGCAGGAGTTCGAGGACGCCATCCAGGAGAACACCAAGCTCGTCTACTTCGAGACCTTCGGCAATCCGAACGCCGACCTGCCCGACTTCGAGGCCATCACCGCCATCGCCCACAAGCATCATCTGCCGGTGATCGTCGACAACACCTTCGCCAGCCCGTACCTGTTCCGTCCGCTGGAGCACGGCGCTGACATCGTGGTGGAATCCGCGACCAAGTTCATCGGCGGCCACGGCACCACCCTCGGCGGTGTGATCGTGGAAGGCGGCAGCTTCAACTGGGCCGAGGTGCCGGGCAAGTTCCCGACCCTGACCGAGCCGGATCCCTCCTACCACGGCCTGAACTTCTACGAGGCCCTCGGTGGCGCCGCGTTCGTGACCCGTGTCCGCGCCATCCTGCTGCGCGACACCGGTGCCACGCTGTCCCCGTTCTCCGCGTTCCTGCTGCTGCAGGGCACCGAAACCCTGTCGCTGCGCGTCGAACGCCATGTTGAGAACGCGCTGAAGGTCATCGACTATCTGAAGACCGTGCCGGAGGTCGAGTCCATCTCCCATCCGTCCATCGAAGGCCGCAAGGACAACGATCTGTACAAGAAGTACTTCCCGAATGGCGGCGGCTCCATCTTCACCTTCGACATCAAGGGCGGCAAGGACGCGGCACGCGTATTCATCGACAACCTGCACCTGTTCAGCCTGTTGGCCAACGTGGCCGACGCCAAGAGCCTGGTGATCCACCCGGCCTCCACCACCCACTCCCAGGAGACCCTGGAGGAGCTGGAGGATCAGGGCATCCACCAGGGCACCATCCGCCTGTCCATCGGCATCGAGAACATCGAGGACATCCTCGACGATCTCAAGGGTGGTTTCGCGGCTCTGCGCGAATCTGGTCTTGCCAAGTGAAATGCATCGGATCGGCGGAATAGCGCCATCCTAAACAAATGAGACGGTCTGCGACACCGAAAAGAAGGGGTGGTGTCGCAGACCGTTTCGGCGTATCTGCAAACGATGTCATCTCAATGTATTACAGCTGGTATAGAATCTGCGGTTGTTGCGAAAAGCAATATCTCAATTCTTTTCTTTGAAAGAAAAAACATTAGATTCTTTCAAAAATACAAGCATTACCGATGATATTGAGAATAACGTAAAGAGAGAAGAGATCATGGCCCAAGAAGTCAAGAACGATATCAAAAAGGCGTTGCAGGTCAACGCCATTCCGCTGATCGCCATTATGACCGCGGTCACCACGGTGCTGACCATGCTCGTGAAGATCCCGACCCCGATCCGTGGCTACCTCAACCTGTCCGACACCATGATCTATTTCAGCGCGTATGCGTTCGGACCATGGGTGGGCGGCGTTATCGGCGGTCTTGGCCCGGCGTTGAGCGATCTGATTTCCGGTTATCCGCAGTGGGCCATCTTCACGTTCGTCATCGATGGCCTGCAGGCCGTGCTCGTGGGCCTGCTCGTCAAGAAATTCAATCCAGCGAACATCATCATCGGATCGGTGATCGCAGGCGTATGGAAGGTGTTCGGCTATTTCATCGCAGGCGGAATCCTTTCCGGATTTGGCCCGGCGTTGGGCGAGATCGCGGGCAACTCCTTCCAGATGGCGGTGGGTCTGATTGTGGGCTTCGCGCTGTTCACCGCCGTTCGTCAGGCCTATCCGCCGCTGGTACGTTTGGGCAACCTCGGTATTAAGGCGGGGGAGTGATACATTAATATCATGTGAAGGCAGGCCCGTGGATTTGCCGATGAAAGGCGATTCCACGGGTTTTTATTGTGAAATGCGGTTGCCGTCTGCGGAAAAAATGCGTGAAAGCACGGGGTGGGCGTCATGATTACGGTTCGCGACTTAGGGTGGAAGTACGCGCCACTGACCGACGGGGGCAAGCCGGTGGAAAGTCTCAAGCGCGTCAGCTTCGACATCCGGTCCGGATCCTTCGTCGGCATCATCGGACCGACCGGAGCGGGCAAATCCACGCTATGCATGGCATTGGCCGGCATCATTCCGAACCTGGCCGACGGCACCATGAGTGGCGTCGTGGAAGTCAACGGCATGAATACGAGCAGACACTCCGTCTCGGCACTGTCGGAGCGCGTCGGCTACGTGCAACAGGATCCGGAAGCGCAGCTGTTCTGCTCGAGTGTCGAGGATGAGATCGCTTTCCCGCTGGAAAACCGCGGAGTAGCCCCAAACATCATCGACAAGCAGATCGACATCATGCTCGACTTGGTCGGCATGGCCGGATACCGCAAACGTGTACCGACCAGCCTGTCGGGAGGCCAGATGCAGCGCGTGGCCATCGCCGCCGCGCTCGCGGCGGAACCCGATGTGCTTATTCTTGACGAACCCACCGCGGCCCTCGACCCCGAAGGCAAGCAGGAAGTGTTCGACGTGCTCGACCGCATTCGCCAGACCCGTTCCATGACGGTGATCATGGCCGAGCAGGATACCGAACACATCGACTACTGGGCCGATCAGGTGCTGTTCATGGTCAACGGTGAAGTGGTGCGCAATGGAGACGCCAGCCTACTTACCCGGGAACGTCGACTGTTGGAATCCTCCGGCGTGCGGGTGAGTGGCGGACCGTCTCCCGTCATCAAGGCGTTGCCGGTAAGGAACGACGTCAAGCCGAAGCATGCGATCATCAGTCTGGACCATGTGACGCACCGCTATGGGCAGGGCGGCAATGCGTCTCCCGCACTGGACGACGTCAGCCTGGATATCGAACAGGGCGCCTTCGTAGGGCTTATCGGGCGCAACGGGTCAGGCAAGACCACGCTTGCCAAGCATCTGAACGGGCTGATTCAACCCACGCAAGGAATCGTGAATGTGGATTGGCTCGACGTGTCGAAGCATAGCGTGGGCGAAATGGCCGCGCACGTCGGATTAGTATTCCAAAATCCCGACCATCAGATTTTCTGCTCCAGCACCAAAGAGGAGATCGCGTTCGGTCCGACCGCGCTCGGACTTGACGCGGCCACCGTGTTCAAACGTGTCGACGAAATGATGACATTGTTCGACCTGCACCGGTATGAGGACGTTTCGCCGGCCACGCTCGGCTACGGCGAACGACGTGCGGTGGCATTGTCTTCGGTGATCGCCATGCGCACGCCAATACTCGTCCTCGACGAACCTACGGCGGGTCTCGACCATCGTCTCGCATCACGATTCCTTGGAACCGTGGGAAAACTCAACCGGCATGGCGTCACCGTCATCATGATCAGCCATGACATGCGTGCCGTATATCGGTATTGCACGCACGTGCTCGAATTGGAAGACGGTCATATCGTGCAATATGGACCGATCGACAAATCGCAGGAAGCGCAACAATCGCCCGCGCGACAGGCGCGGCAACCGCACAAGTCGCGCGGTCCGGTATCAGCGACCCACGTATTGTTGAAAATCGCCAAGGATGAATGCGACAAGGAGGAACGCTGATGGATGCCGGCCTGTATGTGCCAGGCGACGGATGGTTACATCGCACCGATCCGCGCGTCAAATTCCTCATCTCCATCGTCATGCTGGCCCTTTGCCTCGTATGGCGTAACTGGGCGTTCATCCTCGGCATCCTCATTCTCGAACATGTGATGCTCGCCACCGACCGTGTGCCCGCCGAACGCATTGGATGGGTGTGGAAGATCCTCGCCGTGCTCATCGTATTCATCGTGGTGCTTTGGCCGGTCTTCGACCAGAGTGGAACGCACGTGCTCTGGCAGTGGGGATGGTTGCGTCTCACGCAGGAGAACCTGCTCATGGCGGCGGTGATGGGTCTGCGCATTCCAGCGCTCGGCTTTGCATGTTTCATCACGCTGTTCACCACCAGCCAGACCAAACTGGTTCGTGGCCTTACCTCGCTTGGTGTGCCCTACAAGGCCGGGCTTACCTTGGCAACCGCATTACGGTATATTCCCGTGTTCTTTTCCATCTTCCAATCCGTGTCCGAAGCGCAGCGTGCGCGCGGGCTTGATCTGAGCGGCAAAGTCAATGCGGCAGGTAAAAAACGTAACATATTCGTACGTCTCGTAGACCGGTTCAAATCGTATCTGCCGATCATCATCGCCGTATTGATTCGCGCCTACAAAATGAGCCAAAGCGTGGACTGGGCCATGGAATCGCGCGGACTCAACCTGAATCGGAAAGGTGTGAAACGCACATATCGGGTCAACCTTACGATGAGAATTGTCGACTGGATTATTCTCGTGATTGCCATCGCCGCCGCAGGCAGCGTGTGGGTGATGACATGGCTGTCATAGGGGGTGTGATGACGCAGGATGAAGGGCATACCACAATCACCGCACGTGATTTGAAGGTGGTATCGGCACTGCAATGCAACGGACGCATGACCATGCAGGCGCTTGCCGATAAAATCGGCATTTCCGTATATGCGGCGACGGAAAGCTACAAACGGCTCACCGATGCGGGCATCATGACCATTGTGCCCGTATGCAATCCGTTGAGTTTCGGAAATTACAGTCAGGTACTTGTGGGACTGCGCATCAACGGCAATCGCAACGAGGCGCTCGCCATGCTCAAAGCCATGCCTCAGGTCACCTATGTGGTCTGCGCGCTGGGCGATGCCGACATCATCGCCGAAGCCGTGGTGTATTCAGCCGAAGGTATGGACCATTTCCTGAAGTACGATTTGCGCGCACTGCCCGGATTGACCCGTCTGCAAGTGTTCTCCTGCGGTCGATTGGTGCTTGACGACCATAATGTCAGCGTAGTCAACCGTCTGCTGGCCGAACGCGGCGAAACTGGATTCATGACCAAACGTGAGGCCAGCGTCGGCACCGATATTCCCGTGCATCGGTTGGACGCGCGATTCGTGCACACGTTCAACGAATTGCAGAAAGACGGCAGGGCAAGCTACGCCATGCTGGGGGAACATCTTGGTGTGACGCACACCGCGATTCGTGGGCGCGTCAAAAAACTGGAGGATTCCGGTGTGATGCGTATTATGGCCACGGTAAGCCCCATGCGTTTAGGTGGACTCCGCCAAGCGTTTCTCGGCATCGGTGTGAAGCCTCCGTATCGCCTCGACGTCGAACAGTTGTTAGCAATCGACGAGGTGACATATGCAATGAGCGGGGTCGGTTTGAATGGCGCCGACTACCTCATCGAAATCATCGCCGGAGATGACGAGGACTTATGGCGTGTGGTGGATGAGTCCATCCGTTCGCTGCCAGGCGTGGACCAGACATGGTGGGCTTCCACCGTCAGCGTGGAAAAAGAGTCGTACTGGCTCGAACCTCCGCAGGATGGTGTACTCCTCGACGATTGACAAATCAATGGTATGAGACGTTTCATTTTTGCTCATTCTCAAGGATGAGATGATAATTCAGACCAACGCATGATATTTGAATCAGCTGTTTTTCCGTAATTTTGGAGGTAATCCAAAGAAAGGAATGACAGCATGGATATCGGGGACACCATCAAAGCTACCAATACGGCCATTGCAACCGTGGATCTTGTGAAGGACTACGGTTCCGGAAATAACACGGTGCATGCGTTGCGTGGCGTCAACGTCGCTTTTGAAAAAGGAAAATTCACGGCGATTATGGGACCTTCCGGTTCCGGCAAATCCACGTTGATGCACACGTTGGCAGGACTGGATTCCGCAACCGGCGGGCACATCATATTCAATGGCGACGATCTGACGCGCATGAACGACAACCAGCTTACGTTGCTGCGCCGCCGCGACATCGGATTCATCTTCCAAAGCTTCAACCTGCTGCCGATGTTCACCGCCGAACAGAACATTCTCATGCCATTGACCTTGGCTGGAGCGAAACCCGACCGACAGTGGTTGCGTCTGCTGGTGGAAACGCTTGGCCTTAAGGAACGTCTCAATCATCGTCCGAACGAACTATCGGGAGGTCAACAGCAGCGTGTGGCCATCGCACGAGCATTGATCACCAAACCGAAACTGGTGTTCGCAGACGAGCCCACCGGCAATCTTGACTCCGTATCAAGCGCCGAAGTGCTGAGCTTCCTGAAACGTTCCGTCAACGAACTTGGCCAAACCATCATCATGGTCACGCATGATGCGGTCGCCGCGTCTTACGCCGACCGTGCGCTCGTGTTCGCCGACGGCCAGATCGTGGCGGACGTGAACAAGCCGACAGCAGACCAGATGAGTGAACTGCTGATGAAGGAACGCGAAGCCGCCACAATGAATGTGGCTTCCGCGAGACATTCCCACTAAACGCACTGTAGAAGCATTCGAAGAAGGGAACAGAATCCACCATGTGGTCCATCACTTTGAAACTCATGCGAAAAACCAAGCGCATGCTCATACCCGCAGGCATCGCCATCATGATCGGCACAGCGTTCATCGCCAGCACCTTCCTGTTCGGCAATGCCATGAACGACTCCCTGACGCGGCGGCTGACCGCCATGTTCGGAAACGCCAACTATGCGGTGACCGTCAACAGCTCCGACCTGAGCGATGAGGAACTCAACGAAGCGTACTCCAGCACTGTCGGCGACTTCCATCTCGACCAGATCGCCGGCATCGAAGGGGTCGACGGCGTTCGCGCCTCGGTGGAAACCGGCGTCAGCGTTTCCAAGGGAGACAGCACCATCAGCGGTGAGATCATCTCCACCGCGGCACAGAAGAACATGCTCCCCGTGAATATTACGAAAGGGGACCAGCCGAAGGACTCCAACGAAGTCGCACTGCCGGAAGACATGGCGAAGCAGCTGAACGTCAGCATTGGCGACACTGTAAGCCTGACCTCCCGATATGAGGTAGGCGCCGATGGCAAAGCCAAAGCGGACAACGTGCGCGTGGTCGGACTCACCTCCGATCCAAACGGTGCCTACTCGTACTATGGTGGTGCGATTGTAGGATCCAACAATCTGCTTGCCGCAATGCAGGGAACAGGCGATTTCAACACCACCGGAACAACAACGGTATACCTCGACCTTGCCTTGGATGGAAACAGCGCATCCGCAAAAACCATCAACAGTGTGAAAGCGTTGCTGCCAAAGCATTTCGATTTGATGCCGCGACAGCAGATCAGTGACGAAAGCATCAAATCCTTAACCGGCAACCAAACCAACATCGTCACCACATTCCTCATGTGCTTCGGCGTGCTTGCCATGTTCGTGGCGGCACTGGTGATTGCCAACACGTTCCAAGTGCTCGTGGCGCAACGCCGTCGCACACTCGCCTTGCTGCGCACTATCGGCGCGAAGAAAGGCCAGCTGTATGGTTCCGTGCTGTTCGAAGCGGCAGTGCTTGGCTTCGTCGCATCCGTGCTTGGCGTGGTGCTGGGAAGTCTGCTCATGTGGGGCATGTGCGTCAGTGACATCATGCAAGAGGGTATGCGATTCAATTTCTCTTGGCAGGCCGTCGTCGTGCCTATTCTCTTCGGTATTGTGGTGACGGTGCTCGCATCCTTGGGATCCGCACGTTCCGCTACTGCGGTGACGCCATTGGAGGCATTGCGCCCGATTGAACTGACCGACAACCGTCGTTCCAGCCTCACTCGAGCCATAATCGGTATTCTGATGGTGGTGGTCGGTATCGCCATGGCAGTATTTTCCATCTGGCAGGTACAAGCCACCAATGGCGGCGAGGAAGCGAACAGCGATCAATTCACGATGATTCTGCTCATAGCCATCGCCGGCGCTGCACTGGTGTTCCTCGGCATGGTGGTCACCGCGGTGTTCTGGATGCCGACCCTCATGAAGGGCGCTGGAGCGTTGGCCTCACTGACAGGATCTTCCGCAACAGTTGCACACGCCAACATTCAGAAGAATCCGCGACGCATCGCAGCAACCGGTGCCGCTCTGCTCATCGGCGTCACCTTGGTTTCCACCATCGCAACCGGTGCCGCTAGCGCCAAAGGGACTATGAATGGTGCACTCGCCACCCGTTATAGCGTCGACATCGTGGCCATGGGCGATGACATCAGCCAGCAAATGGCCAAGGATGTAGCCGACATCAACGGCGTGTCCGACACGTTGTATGCGCCGGCGGTTTCCGTGACCTTGGAGAAAGCGGATGGAACCCGGCCTACGTCCGCATTGCTGGTCGGTGTGAAGAACATCGATCAGGTCAAGCAGGTCATGCGTGCCAACTTGGGTAACGCCTCCATCGACAGTGATAGCGTTCTCATGCCAACATACAATGCGCAAACCGGCAAGGAGCTGCAGTTCGCCAATGGCACGGCTGATTTCTCCACCGAATGGAACCAGGACGGCGACGCTACGCGTTCGCTGACATTGCAAGCAAACCAAGCTGACTACCGTCGCGTATCCGCACAGTATGAAGCTGTCGGATTCGTGGATGAAAGTCATTTCACCAATGGTGACCTTGATGCCGCCACCCATGTGTTGCTGGTCAAAGCAGATACTGACAAGTCGGGAGTTTCCGTCGACGGCATCTACAACGACATGCAGGCCGCATTGGAAAAGAGCACTGATGCGACAGTGACCGGACCGATCGCCGAACGCATCACCTGGGCGCAGATGATCGACTCCATGATGATGCTTATGGTGGGACTGATCGCCGTGGCGGTACTGGTCGCCTTGATCGGCGTGGCCAACACACTGTCCCTATCGGTGATCGAACGCACCCGCGAATCGGCCACCCTGCGAGCCATCGGCATGACCCGCGGCCAGCTGCGGGCGTCACTCGCCATCGAAGCGCTGCTCATCTCCGTGGTATCCGGCCTTGCCGGCATTCTGCTTGGCACATTGTTCGGCTGGCTGGGCGCATACGTGGTGTTCAGTCTGTACGGCACCGTGGTGTTCCCGTTTGAATGGGGAATCAACGGCATTGTGCTTGCCGTGGCGGCTGTGGCAGCATTGCTGGCCAGTGTCGCGCCCGCCCGCAGCGCGGCCAAGGTGCCGCCGGTTGAGGCGCTCGCGGAAGCCTAGATCACTAAATAAAATGCTCCTTCGGAAGAAGGAGCATTTTTGTTGCCTGAATGCGTTTTTTATGAAGGTTTTATACGAGATGGTTTTCATAGGCGAACACGACGGCTTGGACGCGGTCTCGCGCATTGATTTTCGACAGAATATGCGCCACATGCGTTTTCACCGTCGTCAGGCTGATGAAAAGCTTGTCGGCAATCTCCTGATTCGACAATCCATGCGCGATCTCAATAAGCACTTCGCGCTCGCGATCGGTCAGTTCATCTAATTCCGGATCGGTGTACGTCGAATCAGAAGTGGAAGAAGCAGTGGAATTTCCATGTGCACCAACATTCGCAGCCATGAAATCGCCTTCCATCATTTTCTCGATAAGGCGTTTCGTGGCGGACGGTGCGATAATCGCATTACCTTGAAAAACCGTGCGAATCGAATTCAACAACGTTTCCGGTTCCGTATCCTTCAGCAGGAACCCCGAAGCTCCGGCATTGATCGCCGCCATCACATATTCATCCAAATCGAATGTCGTCAAAATAATCACCTTGGTACGGGCGACTTCTGATTTCGTGCCATCGGCAGCGAACCGATGCTGCAACGCGCTGATCTGCCGAGTCGCTTCAATACCATCCATGCCTGGCATACGCACATCCATCAACACCACATCAGGATGTAGTGTTTCCGCCAACGCCAAGGCTTCCGCACCATCGCGAGCCTGTGCCGCGACTGCCATATCGGGTTGGGAGCCGATCACCATGGCAAAACCGGTACGTACCAATTCTTGGTCATCGGCAATGACCACATGAATCTTCTGTTCTTCACTCATACTCTCCACCTTATCGGCATGTTCCGCTCACAGCGCGAAATAAACCCTTAAATCTCCCTGAAAAACCCTGAATTGGTTATCGGGGCATGTGCTGCAACTGTTCATCCAACGATGCGACCGGCCGCAATTGCAGTTCATTCGAGCCGTTGGCGTGGGAGCTATCGCTGAAACCGGTTTCGCGCAGCATGCCAAGCAGTTCGCGCATACGTTTGAGCGCGGCTCGCCCCTGCTCGCCGATTGCCTTGAACGCCGAGGAAATCTCGTCGGCGGTCGGCTCCTTGCCTTGAGCCTCGGCATCATCCAACATGCGAATGCCATCGACGGCTTGATTGATTACACTGTTCAATGTGGCAGTGACCTCAGCCTGAATATTGGCACTGATACGGTCGCGTTCCATATTTGCCGCGAGAATGCGTTGCTTCTCCTGCTCGGCCATCAGCGCTTCCTCTCGCGCCTGCAACACCAGTGCGTTGGAATCACTGGACCGCGTCCACCGCGCCCACGCCATGATGCCGGCGCACAGCATCAACACTGCAACCGTATACATAATGCCGGTAAAGAGCGCTGCACCACTACTTGCCGTGGCTGAAACCGGTTTTGTCAAGCCCACGGAAGCGGCGATGGCATCGAACAGGGTAGTGTATCCATGTTGGTCAGCTGCGATTTTCAAGCCCATCAGAGCTGAACAGGTGACAGCGGCAAGACCGGTCCAACGCCATGCGTGTTCACGCCCATACAATACGGCTGAATACAGTGCGCACAACGACGCTACGATGTGCCCGACCTCAATCGATCCCAGAAACACCAATTGCGTAACCGACAATACGAACACAATAAGCGCGCAAGTCTCGGGGAACCTGCGGCGAAGAGCCAGTGCCAGCAAGCAGCATACGGCGATCGTATGAGAGAGCTGCGCATGAGATGAACTATCAAAAAAGAACGTAATCGACATGAGATTCAGCAGCATGACCGCTACCACGGCACCAACGGTATCCATGAGCACATAATGATGCTGCGTCCACGCGGAAACACGTTCCACCCAATTCGAACTGTGCGCATTGGATGTATTTGCAAGTTCCACGGATTCCAGTTTCAATGATTTGAGCAAATCATGCAGGTTGGGCGCGGTGATGCGCAGATGTTGCAAAGCGTTCGAACGATGATTGCGACCGGCCGATTGTGTGGTTTCCTGCGTTTGCTCCGATGGCTGATTTGGTATTCGTGCCGATATGCTGACGGCTGTGTTGCGTGTGATTGCCACGTCTGATAGGTCCGCCTTGTTGGATGTGGCAGTTGCATGTGATTCGGATTGCTGTTCCGATACATGCCGTTTGCCGGTTCCATCTATCGCTGGTTCCTTGCCGCCGTAGGGCAGTATGGCCGTGACCTCGAAGCCTCCGCCAAGTCGAGGGCCGGCCTGCAATGAGCCTCCGGCCGATTCGATACGTTCCCTCATGCCCAACAGGCCATAGCCTGGAGTATGTCCGTCGATACTGGCCGCGGCTCCGCGACCATTGTCAGTGACGGTCAAAGTGAGCAAACCGTTGTTCCATGATTCCTTGATATACACATCGACATGCGGCCCCGCATACTTGCGGATATTCGTCAGCGCTTCCTGGACCATATGATAGGAAGCCGCCGAAGCTGGTCCGCCGAGTTGTTCAGGACTGACGGTGCCGGTGAGACTCCGTCGTATTCGAATGTCGGGGGAGACGTTTCGCGCTTGTTCCACAAGATTGTCGATATCGTTATAATCGGCGTGCGGTGAGCCCCCAAACACTCCCAGAAGACGTTGCATGTCATGCAATGCGCGTTCCGATTCATGCCGAATCGTCTCCATGGTGTTTCGGGCTACTGCAGGATCATGCGTACCCGCATAGCGGCCACCATCAGACTGCACGATGATGATCGACAAGGTGTGTGCCACCACATCGTGCATGTCGCGTGCGATACGTGCACGTTCCGCCAACGCCGCGATATCACGCTCATCCTGATCTCGCGCGGCGATTGCCTCATTGCGTTCCCGCATCATGCGAACGGTTGCCATGCGCGCACGATGCCAGAACGACATAACAATGGTAGAAATAATGCATACTTCAATCGGCGTTAGTGTCAGCATGTATTGCGCTACCATGCCGGCGACTTTCGGCATGGATGTTCCCGTGTAAATGGAACCGATGATGTCTTCCGTGACCATAGTGTCATTCGGATTTGAGCTATTCCAGCTGCTCCATGTATGCACTTTGCCTCCGGTGAGCAGCGGTCCATTGGTCATGGTCCATGCTATCAGCGCCGAAGCCAGAAGACCGATGGCCAACGCCAGAACAATGAAGGCTTTCGTGTTTTTGGGATTGCCGTAGACGATCACCGAATACAGCATGAACAATGCCAGAATGTCGGCACCCAGCAGGCATGGGCCGAATATGAGATGCGCCAAGGTTAATGCCACGCAGAGCAATGCGCCGGTCTGCGGCCGCCATCGACGAATCAGCAGCGGAACAAGCATCACCATCTCCCATGCCATTTGCGCGGAAGGGCTGAGATCGAACAGCAATCCCGGATTGTAGGTGACGCTGCCGGTCACGCCGAACAACAGAAACCCCACAACAATCGTGATGATGAGATCGCCTGCGAAAACATGGCCGTGCATCCACGACAAGAGACGCTGCTTGAGATTCGACATGCGTTCAACCCTAGCGTCAGATGTGCGGTGACGCCATCATGCGTAGGAATGAAATAGCGGTAAGATAAAGCCGCTTTTGTGAGGTAAGGTTGTTTCCGCATGTGGGTGAGATGGACGTTACCAATCGTATTGAACATGCCGATGAAGCCAAGGGAAAGGTGAACGCATGACATTGCTGAGCGAATACTACGTGCCCGGATTGCATATTGAGGATCGTTCCATCAAGGTGCCATTGGATTGGACCGGTCATGAGCCCGGTCATGGGTTCGATGGCGAATCGATCAGCCTGTTCTACCGTGTGGTCACCGCTCCCGAACATGTGCATGATGATCTGCCGCTGCTCGTGTTTTTGCAGGGCGGTCCTGGCGGTTCCGGCCCGCGTCCGCTCAGCCCAAGTTCTGACGGGTGGATTGAAGAGGCCATCAAGCATTTCCGTGTGGTGCTGCCGGATCAGCGCGGCACCGGGCGTTCCTCCCGCGTCGACACCCACATCATGAACCGTATGGACGGCACGCAAGGCGCCGCATATCTTAAGCATTTCCTCGCGGACTCCATCGTGCGCG
Organism: Bifidobacterium merycicum DSM 6492; assembly: GCF_900129045.1. Lineage (GTDB taxonomy): Bacteria > Actinomycetota > Actinomycetes > Actinomycetales > Bifidobacteriaceae > Bifidobacterium > Bifidobacterium merycicum. Next base: position 398,727 of record NZ_FQTX01000002.1, read on the forward strand.
ACTTCGAACATCTGCGTCGCACCGAATTCGGGGGCGCACGTTGGGTCACGCTTGGTCAAAGCTATGGCGGATTCCTGACGTTGACGTATCTTTCGCTGTTCCCGGGCGGCGTGACCGCCGGCTTCACCACCGGCGGCATCCCGCACGTCCCCGCCGACGCCACCGACGTATACCGCCACACCTTCCCGCGCATGGCCCGCAAAACCGCGCAATTCTACAAACGCTACCCACAGGACGTCGAGCGTGCGGCCATCATCGCCGACAGGCTCGCCGCCGAACCCGTGAGCCTGCCCAACGGTGATCCGCTCACCGTCGAACGCTTCCAGATGCTCGGCTCCGATTTCGGCATGAAACCAAGCTTCGAACGCGTCCACTGGATTCTTGACGACGCCTTCCTTGACGACGACGGCTCCGCATCCGCCGATTCCGAGCTCTCCGACGAATTCCTCGCCAAGGTCATGGACGCCACCGCCTCCCGCCCGCTGTACTGGCCGCTACAGGAGTTCATCTACGCCAACGGCGAACTGGAGACGCCTATTCGTTGGGCCGCGCAGCGTGTACGTGACGAGCATCCGGAATTCGATGCGGGGGAGCGTCCGCTCAACTTCACCGGCGAAGCGATGTTCCCATGGATGTTCGAACAGGAGGCGGCACTCCGCCCCTTCAAGCCGGCCATGGACGTGCTGATGGAAAGCACGCATTTCGGCACGATCTACGACGCGGACCAGCTGGCACGCAACGAGGTGCCACTGCAGGCCGCCGTATACTTCGACGACATGTACGTCGACTCCGGGCTGCAACTCGACACCCTCTCGCGCGTGGGCAACTCGCACTACTGGACCACCAACGAATTCGAACACGACGGACTACACGGCAGCACGGTGTTCAAACACCTCTACACGGAAGCGCTGAACCGCGGCGACCTGGAAGAACTGTTCTAACCCCCTTAAGCACACAACCCGCTGCCGAACCGGCAGCCGAACCGGCAGACACAACACGAGCCATTGCTTCCTGCAACAGGAAGCAGGGAAGGAAACCCCATGAACAACCACACCATCGGATTCATCGGATACGGCAACATGGCGCAGGCCATCGCACAAGGCATGGTGGACGCCGGCGTACTGGACGGTGAACACATCGTCGCCTGCGCCGCCCACTACGACAAACTCGAACGCAACGCCGCCAAATTCGGCATCCGAGCCGTACACACCGCTGCGGAAGTAGCCGACGCCGCCGACGTGGTCGTCATCGCCATCAAGCCCTACCAGATCGAAGACGTAATCGGCCCCATCGTCGCCAAGCTCGCCCAAAGCAGCAAATTCGTCGTCTCCATCGCAGCAGGCTGGGATCTCAACAAATACCGTTACCTATTCGGCGAACAGTTCGACGCCGTGCACATCCAATGCACCATCCCGAACACGCCAATGGCCGTAGGCAAAGGCGTGCTTGTCACCGAATCCGACAACACGCTCAGCGAGACGCAGACCGAAACATTCGAACAGCTGTTCGCGCCGATCAGCCTCATCGAACGCGTCGACTCCGCACACATGGGCATTGCCATGTGCGTGGCCGGATGTGCGCCCGCCTTCACCGACATGTACATCGAAGCGCTCGCCGACGCCGGTGTGAAATACGGTTTGCAACGTGCCACGGCATATCGTTTGGCTGCGAAGATGGTGGAAGGTGTGGGTGCTCTATATCTCGCCACGGAAACACACCCGGGTGCCATGAAGGATGCCGTATGCTCGCCTGGCGGCACCACCATCAAAGGTGTCGCCTCGCTGGAGGAGAGCGCGTTCCGTGGCGCGATCATCAAGGCCGTCGACGCGATCGAACAGTGACGGTGTTCAGCAAGGAATCCGGTGCCGTTCATTCGCCAGATCGGGCATGAGACGCGTTCTGCAGGTCGGATAGGGGAATTCGACAAGGAACCGGCTCGAGATCGGGCGGTGCCGGATACGGCCATCATTGGCCTGCCGGCACAACACGGCAGCGGCTCGGTGCGAACAGGTTCATAGGCCGGTGGTTGTATGGTTGGGAACCATGTCTCTTACTATCGGAATCGTCGGACTGCCGAACGTCGGCAAGTCCACCATGTTCAATGCACTGACCCGCAACAACGTGCTTGCGGAAAACTACCCGTTCGCCACCATCGAGCCGAACACCGGCGTCGTGCCGCTGCCGGACAAGCGTCTTCCCGTGCTGGCCAAGCTCGTCCACACCGAGAAGATCGTGCCCGCCACCGTCACCTTTGTCGACATTGCAGGCATCGTCAAGGGCGCCTCCGAAGGCGAAGGCCTGGGCAACAAGTTCCTTGCCAACATCCGTGAGGCCGATGCGATCTGCGAGGTCGTGCGCGCCTTCGAAGACGACGACATCGTGCACGTCAACGGCAAGGTCGATCCGGCCGACGACATCGACACCATCAACACCGAGCTCATCCTCGCCGATTTGCAGACCATCGAGAACGCGCTGCCGAAGCTGGAAAAGGATTTGCGCGGCAAGAAGATCGAACCGGCATACATGGATGCCGTCAAGCAGGCCAAGGAGATTCTCGAAGCCGGAGAGACACTCGACAAGGCCGCCCGTGAAGGCCGTTTCGACAAGGACTCCGTGTACGACCTGCATCTGATGAGCGCCAAGCCGTTCATCTACGTGTTCAACGTGGACGACTCCGAGCTGCAGAACGACGAGCTCAAGACCAAACTGTCCGCCACCGTCGCTCCGGCTCCGGCCATCTTCCTCAACGCGCAGTTCGAAGCCGACCTGACCGAGCTGGACGAGGACGACGCCCGCGAAATGCTCGCCGACGCCGGTCTGGAGGAATCCGGCCTCGATCAGCTGGCACGCGTCGGCTATGACACGCTCGGCCTGTCCACCTTCCTCACCGCTGGTGAGAAGGAAGTGCGCGCATGGCAGATCCACAAGGGCTACACCGCCCCGCAGGCAGCCGGCGTGATCCACACCGACTTCGAAAAGGGCTTCATCAAGGCCGACATCGTCTCCTATGACGACTTCGTGGCCGCCGATGGTTCCATGGTGACCATCAAGGAGGAAGGCAAGCTCCGCCAGGAAGGCCGCGACTACGTCATGCAGGACGGCGACATCGTGGAGTTCAAGTTCAACGTCTCCAAGTAGCGGTTTCCGCCATCTGGAAACGGCTTGTTTTCAACGGTTTTGAGCTTCCCGACCGTTGGAAACGAGCCGTTTTTGAATGCGCTCGGAATGGCGGTTTCTGCCACGTCTCGGGCGGCTGTTGCCATCGCTTGAGTGCTTTTAGAGTGCTCTTGCGGGGGCTGCTGGAACGGCATGCGAAGGCACTCCCTCAACGAAAGGGAGAAACCATGGCCACGAGAAAAAGAACGCCCGGATCAGGCAGCGTGTTCAAGGACGGGAAAGGCGTCTGGCGTTTCCGCAAGGATCTGGGGAAGGACCCGGCCACCGGCAAACGGCGCATCCTCGAAGCGAGGGGACGTACGAAGGCGGAGGCCAGGGCCCGCTTCGAGGCGAAGTTGGCCGCGTTGGAGCGCACCGGCCTGCTGCCGGGAGGCATGAGCCCGTACCTGGCCGACTACGCGGAACGCTGGCTGGCCGACTATCGCACCCGCGTCAAGCCGACCACCTACCGCACCCGCGCCGGCAGAATCAAGGCCTGCACCGATGTGATCGGGCACGTGCGCCTCAAAGACCTCACGCCCGAGCACATCCGCCACTGCATGCGCGTGCTGGGGGAGCGGCTCGCGCCAAGCACACTCAAGGACCATTTCGTCAGCCTCAAGATGGTGCTCGACCAGGCGGAGCTTGAGGAACTTATCCCCGTCGACCCGTGCCGGAAGGTCAAGCCGCCGAGGGTGGAGCGGCGCGTGGTGGACGTGCTCGGCCCGGAACAGCCCAGGCGCATGATCGAGGCCGCCTCCTCCATGCCGTTGGCCAGACGCGGAGCGCGTCCAGCGGAGGAGGACCTCGAGATGTGGGCGCTCCTGTTCGAGGTTGCGTTCGAGACCGGTATGAGGGAGGGTGAACGGTACGCGATCATGCCGTTCGAGCTGGAGCTGCGCGACGGGCAGCCGGGCATCCACGTGCGCCAGCAGATCCAACGCTACGGAAGGCCGGGCGAGGTCGAGATCCCCAACTGGCTGGAAGCGACCCACCTCAGCGGCACGCTGTGGCTCACCACCCCGAAGACGCCCGCCGCCGAACGATTCGTTCCGGTCAGCGGCAGCCTATGGGAACGCTTGTGGAAGTGGATTAGAGACAACGGCATCGGGAGCCGGGAGCTTGTGTTCACATCCGCCCGCGGCAACCCCGTCTGCTCCAGCACTGAACGATACCAATGGTGCAAGGCGCTGAAGGCCGCCGGACTCCCGCAGGTCAAGATCCACTCGGCCAGACACTGGATGGCCACGATGGCCGCACGGGCGAACATGCCGGACGACGCGCGCATAGCCGTCATGGGCCACACCAGCATGCAGATGACCATGCGCTACACCCACCGCGACGCCGCCTCCCTCGGACGCCTCATGGCCGCCGCCATACCCGACCTAGGTGGCAACGAAATTGTGGAAGCCGAGGTCGTGGATTAGGATTAGCGGTCGTGTCTTTCTTGGCCGTTTCTTACACGTGTTTGGCGGTTCATGACGATTTGGCGGCACGGACGTGTTGACCGCAGACGGTGCATCGGGCTATATTCAAGATGGAAGACATATTGCCATATGGCCTCGGCAAGGGAGGATAACGTCGCATGGGAGTGAACTATCCATCGATGAAGTCCTCCGACTTGCTGCACATCCTCGCACACCTCGGATACATAGAGGACAGACGCGTCGGATCGCACAGGAGGCTCAAGGCGAACGGCAGGCCCGATCTGACGTTCGCCTTCCATGACGGGCAGACGGTTCCGCCGGGATTGGTGAGGAAAATCCTCGCTAAGGACGTCGGACTGTCGGAGGTCGAGATTCGGGAGATACTCAAATGAGAGCACACGTGAAATCAGTGAAGATCGTATACCACCGTGACGAGGGCGCATGGTGGGCCGACTCCCCGGACATGCCGGGGTTCTCCGCCGTCGGGGACACCTTCGACGACACGAGGAAGCTTGCCCTCGAGGACATCCTCTTCTACTTCGATGGCAATAGGCCCGATATCGTGGACGAGCGCATGGAGAACGGGGCGAGCCTGATGCCAGGCAGCGTCATGTTCTTTCCTCGCCCGGCGGAATCCCGTATCGAAGTAAAGCGAAATGGTGACGGAATCGGATCCATCGTCAACGCGAACCAAACCCGAAGCCTGCAGGTGGCGTGACATGAGCGCGATATCTGAATCCGCGACCATCAACGTCATGCTCGCCGACTATGCCGCGATGGATTCGACCGGCGTGAAGGCGAACATCCTCGGGGTCGGCGGCAACATACTTCCCATCACGCCCGCCGGGCTCACCGTCCGGTTCTCCTTGGTCACCCAGATTCATGTGCCGGCGGACGCATGTCCGGCGGAGACTGCGTTGGAGATCGCCCTGAGAGACAGTTCGGGGCGGATATTTGAACTTCCCGGGCAGGTCCCACAGCCCGTCAGATACGCGGTTGTCCTCACGATATCGGCGAACCCCATCGCCGTCGGACTGGAGCAGACGAACTACATCGGCGCGATGAGCACGAACGTGGTCGATTTCAGCAACGGCATGCCCATTCCTCCTGGAGACTATGCCTGGCATGTCTCTCTGGACGGGGACGAGGATCATGCCGTCGACTTCCGGTTCTGCGTGCCCAAGCCGGTTACGACGCCGGTCATAGGCTGACGAAGTTTCATCTGAATCAGATATCTCACTGCCCCGATCCGCAAGAGCGACTTGTGAACCGGGTTTTCCCTGTGCCGTAACAGGGCCCTCTCTTCTAGAGATAGAACCCCGGCGCTCGCGGATATGCGGGCACCGGGGGCTTTTTCATTGCACGCACACGCCGGAATCGTACAATAGCTGCCGGTAGTCGTTCAGCACCTGGATGGTGACCCCCAATTCCACTGCCATCATCCACATATTGCCCTCGTACACCGTCTCGGCCATGCCGTAATCCACCGGACTGATCAACGCCAACGCGGTCTCCCTGCGGCAACGGCGCTCGCATTTGATTCCGTATTGGCTGCCACAGCCGGGGTCGTGGTGTCTGGCGTGTATGAGCTCGTGGCACAAGGTGCAGCGGCGTTGGAATCCGGCCAGCCGTTCGTCGAGGATGATGAGGCGGAGCGGATCGTAGTAGATCCCGCACCTGTCTCCGGACAACCGGCGTTCCTCGATCCGGACTCCCAATGTTTCCGACCAGGATGTCAGGATGCGGTCATTCACCTGTTTCGGTATCCTCGTTTCTGAAGCCGGTTCCCTCGATGCGCTTCTCGTCGCGCTTCGCCCTGCGCTCGACCTTCTTGATGTCCTCCATCGCCGGAAGGTCCTCCGGCGCGATGCCACGGCTGAACAGGCTCTTTCGCACGGCCTTGTTGTTGTCCACATGCTCCCGTGTGATCGCCGGCGTCCCGTGCAGGTCCCGTTCCTGGATCCCGTAGTTCGTCATCTGCGTGGCGAGCTGCTTCGCCGTCACGGCGATCGGATGGAGCACATCGGCCAGCGGACGGTTCTTCGGCACATCGAGCTTGAATTTCATTTCCGTCGTGCTCATGCCGAATAGCGCCTGATCGCCGCGTGAACGGATCACGCCGAAGTCCTTCTCTCCGACCCCGCGCTTGTATGCGAGCGAGCTGAGCTGCTTCTCCTCGGCGGTCAACGCGTGCCTTCCCGCGATGCGCAGGATCTCGCCCATGCGCTGCTCCAGAAGCTCCGCGGTACGTGTCTGCACGGCGAAATAGCTTTGCAGCAGCGCGACCTCCTCTTTGCGTGGATCGCCGTTCTGGGCCACCAGATAGCAGGCGTAACGGGTCAGCTTCACATCATCGATGGAACGGATGGCGCCGCTGCCAAGCTCGACGTCCCGTTTGGCATCGCGAAAATGCGCTTCGACCGGCTGCCCGGCGTTCTGGCATGCCGATTGGGCGCGCTGTATTACTTTTGCGAAGTTCTCCCATTTCGTATAGCCCATATACTTCATCAGTTCTCTTGCATGCCAGAATTCCACGCCATTCTCATCCTTATTGAGGAGCGTATCCAAGGACGCGGCGTATCGGGCAATGGTTTCCTTGTCCATATTCATCCTTTCCCAACCATTTTCCTGACGTCGGCAAAATGGTCTATTGCTAATGTTTCCAATGGTTTTTGGCCGGATTGCCGTTCACTGCTTGGCGGTCTTCACCACTGTGGTGGTGCCCATCGCGGTGGTCTCCCAGCTGACGCCGTCCGCCTTGGTGTAGGTGAAGTCCTTGGTGGCGTCCTGCGAGCCGAGCAGGGACGCCTGCATCGCCGCGGTGTCTCCCTGGCTCGTCCACTTCCAGTCGCCGGCCTTGTCCGGCGCATTGTAGGAGCCCTTCCAATACAGGCTCTTCGTATCGCCGTTGTCGCTGACCCACTGGACGGTGATCGTGTCGGCCGTGATCTCGGCCTCCATCCAGGAATCCGTGCTGCCGGAGTTGGTCTGCTTCCACGTGCCGGTCAGATCCGCAGGCTGTTCTACCGGCTTCTTCTCTTCCGGCTTCTTCGTCGTCTGCGATTGGCTCGCGCTGCCGGCGTCGGCGGTTTTGGCGTCACTGGCGCTGCCGCATGCGCCAAGCCCGAGAATGAGCAGACCGGCAACGGCCGTTGCGATTGTCTTCCTGTACATGGTTTCCTTCTTTCCTTGGTTGATTTGCATTAAAAATTCAATCTCTTGGCGTTTCCGCTTCGAGTGTCTTGTTCAAATCCTTGCTTGCGGCCACGTCGAAGTCCTCCGGGTGCGCGGCGATGCGATCCACCAGATCATCCGTGACCTGGAACTCGCGCTCGCGGGCGGCGTAGGCGCGGGCGGCCTCGCTGCCCAGGGCGCGGGTGTAGATGTCGAGGCTGGTGAGTCCGAATGTGGAGGCGATGTGCTCCACGTCTGACGTGTTCAACGGTGCCTCGTAGCGCATACGCATGTACCAGTAGTTGTTTCCTAATCCGCTAGCAGACAGGAATTCTTTAATACCCATACCGCTTGCCGAGAGCAAATCTCGGCAGATGTCAATGATCTTGCGGCTGTCTTCGGTGACTTCATTTTTTGCTTTGTATGCCATACGCCCATATTACGAATATGGGTAGAAAATGTAAAGATTACCGACTTTGGTAATCATATAATTACCGAAGTCGGTAAATTAAAGGTGTCGCAAGGGAACGGAGCAATCAAGAAAGGAGCGGCAACCAATGAGCGAAACGGAAACCATCGCACGAAACCTCAGCGGCGAGCTCGCACGGCACCGCAAGACACAGGCCGCGCTCGCCAAGGAACTCGGCATGAGCGAGAAAACCGTCAGCGAACGACTGCGAGGCAAAGGAGCATTCGATACCGAGCAACTCGAGAAAGCCGCCGGAATGTTCGGCATGAGCCTCTACCAGCTCATGATCAAACTCCTGCAACCAATCGACGGCATCAAACAGGTCAAACCGTGAGCAGCGCTCACCGACGAATGAATCGAAAGGAGAATCCGAAATGAGCAACGATATTAAGATTTGGCCGGCGACCAAGACCATTGTTCCGGTTTCAGTTGAGGAGTTCAAGAAGAGGCAACCGGCATTGCTGGGCGCGATAAGGGAGGTTGTCCGCGAGGAGCTGGCCGCCCGCGAGGAATCGCCGGTGTTCGATCATCCGCAGGACATGCTGCTGGGCGGTTCCGAGGATTGGCACCCGCGATTCAAGGTCACCCCGGCGTTCGGTGATGGCAGATTCCTGCTGACCATTCAGCTCGGCGCATCGTACGGGTTGAGCTTCCACTGTGATGCGCATGATCTGCTCAACCTCGTGAATCTCGTGTCCGCGCAGGTTCTGAAAGGTGAAGCATGAGCGGCAAGCTGAGGAAAATGCGCAGGTCCGATGTGCGCGAATGGATTCCCGGTGAACCGCTCGAACGTGTCGACTTCGGCAACGGCTGCACGGGGATGAACAAGAGCACTCCGAAAGAGCCGGGGAACGCTGGCGACTTCAAGCGTCTCATCTGGAAATGCCGCGCCATCGAAGCGGATGGAGGACCATGCCTTGATGTGCTTCCATCCGAATACTGGATCGATGACGTGAAGCAGGCCGGCTATTTCGATGTGGTCACCTGCACGTCAAACTCAGGGCCGTACCGATTCGATGACGCATGGATCTATCTCAGTGGAATCGAAAAAGGGTGGCATCTCGCGCGAAAGGAACATCATTCCAGGCATATACGCCATTTTGCACCCTTTTCAATCATGAAAACGTTTCTAAGGAGAATCTGATGAACAACGAAATCCAGAAGTTCGACTTCAAGGGAGCGGCATTGCGCACCTTGACCGATGAGGCGGGGGAGCCTTGGTTCGTCGCCAAGGACGCGTGCGACATCCTCGGCATTGACACAAATCATCTCCGCGAAGCTCTTGATGATGACGAAATCACAAACCTCCGTAATTCGGAGGTTTGGAATCAGCCAGGGCGTGCGCCTCTCATTATCTCTGAGCCAGGCCTGTACAAGCTCATCATGCGCTCGCGGAAGCCGGAGGCGAAGGAGTTCCAACGCTGGGTGACTCACGAGGTGCTGCCGCAGATTCGCAAGACCGGCGGCTACATTCCCACCAGCGAGACCGATGATGACATGACCATCCTCGCGAAGGCCGTGATGATCGGCCAGCGCACCATGGAAGCGCAGAAGCGGAAGATCGCCGCCCAGCAGTCGCGCATCGACGAGCTCCAGCCGAAAGCCTCCATGTGGGACAACTTCGTCGACATCCCCGACGTGCTCTCCGTGGGCAACAGCGCGAAACTGCTCAGCAACCTGGGCAGGCCCATCGGCCGCAAGACACTGTTCTCCTGGCTCGAACACAACGGGTGGGTCTTCCGCGAGAACGGCCACTGGAGCGCACGCCAGAACCGCATCGACGCCGGCCACCTCGTCATGGTCCCGCCGAAAACCCACGGCACCCACAGGGACGGCACCACATTCAGCTTCGCGCCGACAGTGAAGATCACCAGGAAGGGACTCGGCCTGATCGCCCGACGCATGAGCGAGGCCACCCTCCAGCTCGAATACACGAAAGCGGGCGCGTGATGGCTGGGACATGGCTGCCGGCATGCATATCACTCACGGCCGGGCTGTTCAGTCTTTCCCTGGCTTTGATCCGGATCCTCATTGATCTTGATCCGATCGGTTGGATCCTGTCGTTGGGTAAGAACCCAGAGTCCGGGAAATCGGATGCAGTCGGGGATGCGCAAATAACCATAATCCCAGTCTCGAATGCTCGAACCGGTATCTCGTCAGAGTCGGGAAATGCCGTCTCGTCTCCGGTATCGGATGACGTGGCTGTTCCGGGAGCGACCCATGAATCGAATAGGAGCGGAACACGCGGCGCATCAAATGCGTCGGTTGCTTCGTCCAATGGAGGCGGATTGCTATGACATCGACTTTCTCATCGGCGTGCATGATGATATACGCGCGGTCGGCCGCTTTGAATTGCGCGATGCTGCTCGGCGTCATGAACTCGGTGTTGTCGCCGATGGTTCTCAGGAGCAGGAAATACGCCTTGCATCCAATCCCCTCGATTGAGACGTTGTACGCGTCGCCGTCACCGGAATTGTACACGGAGCAGACGGAATCCGGCTCGGCCTCGCCGCGAGATTTCAGCCAACCGGAAAACCCGGGAATCGTTGCGGAGATTGGACGTCCCGGATCCGACAAGTGCGTCAACAGGGTCCAATCCGCCTGCGGCCTGTTATGCCATGGCCACCAAACTGTCAATCCGGCGCCAAACAGCGAGGCGGCGGCGCCAGCCCATGCGGCCAATACGGATCCATCCATTGATTCTTCTCCTAACTGTTCGGCCCGCACGTCGCAAATGCGGGATGACACCGATTTTAGGAGGGGGCCGGGCGGTTCTCCTAACGCCGCCCGGCATCACACACGCAAAGGAGGCGCGTGATGGCCCCGCAAACCGAATTCAAGGACCCGAGCCGCGTACCGCTCGGCGAACGGCTCGCATGGAGCCCGGAACAAGCGGCACAGGTGTACAGCCTCGACCCGCGCGGCCTGCGCCACGCGATCGACGTCGGCGACCTCGACAGCTTCCGGGCGCCAACCAGGGAAGGCAAACCCGGACGAAGAAAAGTCAGCAAGACAGCGATGGAACGCTGGATCAGATCAATGGAGGAATGAGAACCGATGAGCACCATCAAACACTGGCTCGAGGAACGCGAACAGACGCTCGCCGACATCACCGCACTCATCGCCAGGCAGGAGACCGACCCCATCGCCATCAAAGCATTCGACGCCGAAATGGACGCGCTCCTCGACCGGCTCTACCTGATCGACAACCCGAAGGAGACGAAATGAGCTGGATGGACGACGGCGGATTCGAGATGCAGACCTTCACCGCCCAGGACGGCAGGAAGATGGCGCGAATGGTCTTCCGCACATCGACCGGCCAATACGACGTCAACCTCACCAAGACCGAAGTGCAGCGCATCCGCCGCGAATACACCCGCACCCTCAAGGAAATGGAGGCAGACAAATGACCGACCACGACCACCGGCTCGAGGACGACCGCAGGCCGCTCACCGCCGCGCAACGCACACAGAAGACCATCGCCTGCGCCATCCTCGCCGCCGCCAACGCGACCGCAAGCCTGTGGGGACTCGCATGGACGCTCGCCGCCGCCGCGGACGGCACCCTCAGCATCCTCCACATCACGGTCATGCTCGCCTGCGGGCTGCTCGCCGTCACCTTCGGCGACATCGCCGAACGCGAACTGCCGAACCTCTAAGACATGCCCGCGCTTGTCGTCATGGGCGCGGGCACCCGGGGCGGATGCAAGGCTGGCCGCCCGCCGAGATCGCGCGACTTCCTTCCAACCATCACATTGGGCGCGGCAAAGACGGGCACGCGGTTCGAACCCGCGCCGCCCCACGAACAGGCCAACCAGCAGAAAGGAACACCAATGGACAACCAGACCAGGACCAAGGACGACATCGAAATCGAGACCGCCACATGGGACATCCGACGAAGGATCCTCGACAACACCGTCAACGTGATCGCCGACATCGCCAAAACCCGCGACACCAACCTCACCGACCAGGCATGCACCGCGCTCGCAGCCGTCAACCGGCTCCGCGGCCGCATAGACATCGAGCTCGAAATGCTCGACGACGAGGCCATGGAGATGGAAGAGAAGGAGGACGAGTGACATGGCAGGGGAGACCATCATCACGATTGTCGGCAATCTTACCGCGGATCCCGAGCTGCGCACCACGTCAAGCGGCGCTTCTGTGTGCAGCTTCACCATTGCTTCGACTCCGCGCACCTATAACCGTCAGACCGGCCAGTTTGAGGACGGCCAGCCCCTCTTCCTCCGCTGCAGCGCATGGCGCGACCTCGCCACGCATTGCGCACAGTCCCTCGCAAAAGGCATGCGCGTCATCGCCCAAGGCCGACTCCAGCAACGCAGCTACCAGGCGCAGGACGGAAGCAACCGCACCGTGCTCGAACTGCAGATCGACGACATCGGCCCATCGCTCCGCTACGCCACCACCCAGGTAAGCCGCACCAGCCACACACAGGCGCAACAGGGCGCATACACCGGCGGCGCCACCGGATACGGCAACCCGAACCCGACCGCCACCGGCGAGGACCCATGGAGCACACCCGACAACGGCCCCGTCTACGGAGCCGCGCAAGGCGAGGAGGAACCCGAATTCTGATGAGGGGAATCTACGACACGATCCTCAACGACCCCGCGCTCGCCACCCAGATGCGCCGGGCGCAGAACCGCACGGACTATCGAAACAAACCCGCAAAACCGAAGGAAAGGAAAACCACCATGCCACGACGCAGCACCAAGGAACTCGAAACCCTGTCCGAACGCAAATGGGGCGAACTCACGCCAGGCGAACGCAGAAGCGTCCGCAACTGGATGAAACGCACACACGACGACGACACCGAACTCGACCTCGAAACCGCCGACCTGCTCGAACACAACCAGCACATCAGCATCGCCAGAGCCTACGCCATCGTCCACAACGTCACCGCCGAACCCGCACCCACGGCACCCATGGAACCCGAACCAGCCGCCGAACCCGCACCCACGGCAGACACGCTCCAGGCGCTCGCCGACGAGAACAACATCCAATGGCTCGACGAATGGCCCGACGACGCGACCACGGCCCACAGGCGCATCGGACGCTGGCAGAAGGTCGCCGACGCGCTCCGCAGCACCGGCAGACCCGCCGTCATCTGCGACGGCCTGAACCGCAAAGGCTCCCTCGCGCTCGCACGCGCCATCAACGAGGGTCGGACCGGCACATGGCGGCCCAAGGGCGCATACCGCGCCGGCGTGCGCGACGGCGACCATCCGCAGGTCATCGCCCAATGGATCGGAGGCGAACGGTCATGAGCGCGCAGACCATCTCCATCCGCATCCCCAGGAACGAATGGTGGAGCCAGAACAGGCGCGGCGGCTGGCGCGTGAAGCACCTGCACACCAGAACCGTCAGACGCCGCGCCCTCCTCGCCGCATGCGACGCCGTCAACCGCGGGGCGCTCGACAGGCCGACACGATGGCCCGTGCGCGTCATCGCCGTCATCCACCCGCTCACCCACGGGCGGTTCGACCCCGAAAACGCGGCGCCAATGGTCAAGGCCATCATCGACGCGCTCACCCAGGCGGGAATCTGGCCCGACGACGACGGCACCCACATCACCGGCCCCGACTACAGGCCGGGCGATCCCAGCGAGGAACCCGGCTGGTACCGGATCGACATCGAAATCACCGAAGGAGAAGCATCATGAGCATGAAGGCGCTCGAATGGGCCATGTACGAAGTCCCCGCCGAAATGGTCAAGGGAGCGCTCCTGCGCATCCTGCTCACCCTCGCCGACCACGCCGACACCAAGGGCGAAGGCGCGTTCCCAAGCCAGAAGCGCCTCTGCGCCCTCACCGGATACAGCCGACGCACCATCCAGAACGGCCTGCACGAACTGGAGGCCTCCGGCCTGATCGTCAAGGGCGACCAGCGGCTCACCGAACACTACGGCCGCCACCGCCCAATCGTCTGGAACCTCAGCATGGAGGATTTCAGGGGCGCAAAAACTGCGCCCCTAAAAAACAACGAATCCGAGGCGCAGCATACTACGCCTCAAGCCGCTCTAGGGGCGCAATTAGGGGCGCAAAAAACAGCCGTAAGGGGCGCAATAAGGGGCGCAACATCACTACGCCCAAACCTATATAAGGAAGAAAGTTATATAGAACCGAGAGAGAGTAACGCGCGCGCGAGAAAAATCGGCGACTGGAAACCCACACCCGAACACCGCGCGCTCGCCGCCAGACTCAACCTCGACTGCGAGGCCGAAGCGGCCAAATTCACCGACCAGGCACTCGACCAGGGAACCCTCAGCGCCGACTGGGACGCCAGATTCAGAAACTGGCTCCGAAGAGGCCACGAACTCGGCATCACCAACACCAACACCACCGGCACCGGCAACAGCCACCAACACACCTGGAAATGCCGCCACACCCTCCAACTCCTCCACCGCAGCGAACCCGACGCCATCTGCGACGCGCTCGCCTGCACCGTGGCCAGCGCCCTCAACGACGGCATCGACCCCGACAGGATCGCCCGAACCATCCGCGACGGAGACACCGGCCGACTCCAGGACCTCACCTGGGAACCCGCATAACCCACGAACCCACGAAAGGAAAACCAATGACCATCGGCATGAAACCCGAAGCGCTCCTCTGGATCGACACCGAAACCACCGGCCTCGACCCCGAACACGACCAGCTCCTCGAAATCGCCATCCGATGCACCGACACGCACGCCGAAACCACCTACGGCGCATGCCACCGCATCATCCGCCCCCACCACCTCGACCTCACCGCCATGGACCCCATCGTCTTCACCATGCACACCGACAACGGGCTCCTCCACGACATCATCGACGCCGACCCGCAGGCCAACAGCCCCGAAGCCGCCCGCAACGCCATCGAGGAGACCATCGAAAGCCTCGCCCAACGATTCCACCTCATCCCCGCAGGCAGCAACCCCGCATTCGACCTCGCCTTCACCCACACGGCCGGATATCGCATCGAACACCTGCTCGACCACCGCCGATACGACCTCAACACCATCCGATGGCACCACAGATTCATAAACCAGCCCGACCCAATGGCCGACAACCACGCCACCAGCCACCGCGCACCCGACTGCATCCAACGCGACATCAACGAACACCGACACACCATCCAGAAGGAAACCAACCAATGAGAAACACCATCTGCGCCACACTCACCGCCACCACACTCGCCCTCTGCACCGCGCTCGCGGGCTGCGGGAGCGCGTCCAAACCATCGACCACGGCGCACGCCATCGCCGCCACCGGCACCACATGCTCCGCCTCGCAAAGCGGCATCAGGATCTGCACCGTCACATTATCCGACACACGGCAGGTCGACTGCGTCATCACGGCCGGCACCTACGGCAAAAGCGGAATCACATGCGACTGGGCGCATGCCAGCTGAAGCGACGAGGAGCCCACACGATGACCGAACGTGAGAAACGCGAGACCCTCAGAACGTTCAGCCTGATCTGCCAGACCAGCGCCAACACCGGAATCACCGCCGCCCGCAAAGGCGACACCGAAACCACCATCCACACCGCCCAACAGATCATCCACCACGCACGCGAGATCATCCGACTCATCAACACCGCCGACTGAAAGGAACCGCGATATGAACGCCAACTCGCTGGATGCCTACCGTCTTTTCGAACAGTGGCACCTGTCACAATCGGAGGCCGACGAATGAAAGACCGGACTCCGCATCTGTGCCGGAACGCTCTCGGCACAGCCATCTGCGCCAGCAATGGCATCGGACCATCCCAGGATGCCGACCGGCGTATAGAGCATTGCATCATCTGCGGCAGGTGGTGGAAGATCCACGCCGTCACGCCGCACCTGACCATCTGGGCCGAAGTGCCAGCCTGGATGATCTGGCTGTCCTGGCACAGAATCTGGGAGACCGGCCATAAATCATCCCACGGAAAGGAACCGGAACAATGAGCGAGGAAACACTCGAACAGGCGCTCGCCGCCATCCACAACCACAAGGAAACCAAATGAAACAAACCATGAAAGACCTCATCATCAACTGGGCACACGCCGGCTACACCATCGACGAAATCGCACCACTCATCCCACAAATCCCACGAGACGAAATCGCCGCCATCATCACCAACCAACAGGCATAAAAAAGCCCCCACCCGAAACCGAGCAGAGGCACACCCAAAAACCATCATAGCGCGGAACGGGAAGGCGAACAAATGTCCGAAAACACCAGCAGTCAAACCACACAACCAAACCCACAACACCAGCGCAAACTCGAACAGGCGCTCGCCGCCATCCACGACGGCGACGAGGCGCTGCTGGCCATCGCACGCAAGCAGTGCCGCATCACCACGCGCACGAGCGGCCACGGCGTGCGCACGGTGGCGCCGCTGCCGATCAACCTCGGCGCATGGCAGCTCGCCCAGGACATCGACGAGCTGATCCTCTCGATTGCGCGGGCGCTCGGACTGCCGACGCGGGAGAGGGACACCGTGGCGCTGACCTGGGCGATCGGCCAGCCGTGCAACATCGAACATCTGTTCGAACGCGACGACGCGGCCGCCATCGTGGCGCTCGTGGAACAGGCGGCCAGGCGCATGGCGCGGTTCCTGGAACCCGAGCCAGACCGCACCATGATCGGCCGGTGCCTGGGATGCGACGCCGACCTGTGGGCCGAGCAGTCGGACATCGACGGCGGGTGGATCGTCTGCGAGGCGTGTGGGCGCGAGCAGCGGGTGAGGGACGTGGCCGAGGCGCGGGTGCTCAGGCTCGTCGCCTGCGACGCGACCGGCACCGCTGCCGAGCTCGCCGCCCTGCTCGGCAGATGCGGGGTGACGGTCAGACGCAAGACCATCAGCGAGTGGAAGCGGCGCGGGATAGTCAGGCCCATCGGCTTGGAGGGAGGCAAGCCGGTCTACCGGCTGTGGGACATCTGGCGGGCGTCGAACCGCAACGCTGTGGACGAAACTTGACAGCGGCCTGCTGTGGACGTATAACACACTACAGTTAGATTTTTCATATCGGGAGCCACGGGCCAGCACGGTTCGTGGCTCCTGTCGTATACGGGGAGGGGTGTCTTCGCAAAGGGGAGGGACATCGTCGAACGACGGGGAGCCCCATCGAGATACGGGACCGGCATGCACGGGAGCGCCGGCGCCGTCCAGACGAAACGGAGCGAAGCACGCCGGCAAGCCACGGGATCCCGCATCTGCACATGGAGGCCACGATGAGCAAGCGCCGCAACGAGCGGGTCAGCAACGGGCACAGGCGTAGGCAGATCAGGGCAAGGGTGCTGGCCGCATACGATGTGTGCGCCATCTGCGGCAAGCCCGTCGACAAGACGTTGAAGACACCGCATCCGATGAGCGCCGAAGTGGACGAGCTCATACCGGTCTCACGAGGCGGCGACCCGTACAGCTTTGCGAACTGCAGGCTCACGCACCGCATCTGCAACAGGATGAAGAGCGACAAGACCGACGAACACGCACGAGCGCTGCTGGCCGGCAAGCAGGACATCAAACCAAGCTCGATTCCGTTCAAAACGTTCGGCATCTGACCCGATACCAGGGCAGGGTACCCGGTCATACCCCCTTGGGGTCGCCTCGGGTGCAGTGCCGATATCCCTCCCGGAATACAAACGTCGGAAACAGGGGAAACGACGAAAGGTCGGAAAGCGAGGGAAGCGCCGATGAAGTGCGAACTCTGCGGCAAGGAATTCCGGCCTTCCGGCCACGGGCGGCCGCAACGCTACTGCTCCAAATCCTGCCGCCAGAAAGCGGATTATCGTCGGAAAAAGAACCGGCCACCGCAGACGGCCGCGAAAAAGACCAAGACCAGGACGAAACAGGAACCGGAATCCGACCTCGACCGGCGGAGTTTCGAACGGATGATGGACGGCTCCCATGAGGACACGCTCCGCGAAATCGTCGGCAGACTGCGCGAGGCTCTGCATGACCCGTCGACGCCGGCCAACGCGTTGCCGTCGATCAGCAGCAAGCTCGCCGAATTCGACGAGCGGATGCGCATGGCCGAGGAATCCGGCAGCCTGTTCGATGCGAATGATGATGTGACGGAGGTGGCGGAGGATGTCGGAGCGTCGATTGTCTGAGATCGCCCAACGGCTCGTGAAGCCGGAAGACATCACGTCGAGCGACTTCAACCTGATCAACAACGCGGCGGCCAAGGCCGGAATCCACTACGACCTGTGGCAGAAGGGCTTCCTCTACCTGTTGTTCGCCAAACGCGCGGACGGCAAATACGCCTGTGGCTCCGGTGGGGCGGTACTGTCCAGCTGCAGGCAGATCGGCAAGACGTTCACGGTCGGCACCGCGATGTTCATCCTGTGCGCCGGACGCGCCGGGACATTGGCCATCTGGACCGCGCACCACACGCGCACCTCCGACGAGACGTTCGCCGACATGTGCGACCTGACACGCAATCCGAAACTGTCCAGGTACGTGCTGAACGTGCGTCGAGCGAACGGCCAGCAGGAGATCCGTTTCACCAACGGCAGCCGCATCATGTTCGGCGCCCGCGAGAACGGTTTCGGTCGAGGCCTGCACTCCGCAGACATCGAGGTGTTCGACGAGGCTCAGATCCTCACCATCAAGGCTTTGGACAACCTGATTCCGATCGTGAACACGAGTCCGAATCCGTTGATCGTGTTCATGGGCAATCCACCGAAGCCGGGCGACCAGTGCGAGGCGTTCGAGGAGAAACGTTCCACCGCGTTGTCCGGCAAGTCGGACGACATGCTCTACGTGGAGCTTGGCGCGGACCGCGACTGCGATCCGGACGACAGGAGCGCGTGGGCGAAAGCGAACCCGTCGTATCCGAAACGCACCAGCGAACAGGCGATACTGCGCATGCGCAATCTCCTCGCCGAGGATTCGTTCCGCCGTGAGGCGCTCGGCATCTGGGATGAGACCGCCGCCGCGTACGCCATCAGCCCCGACCTGTGGAAGGCCGCAGCCGTTGACGACGTGCCCGAAGGCGGCACGGTGAGCTTCGGCCTCGACATGCCGCCCGACAGGAGCGTGCTGACCATCGGCGCCGCATCGCGGTACGAGGACGGGTCGGCCGTCATCCAGATGGCGAACATCAAGGACGCGCGGCAGGCGGGAACCATGTGGGCCGTTGACTGGCTCGCCGAACGCTGGCCGAAGACCGCCAGCGTGGTCATCGACGCGCAGTCCCCGGCAATGAGCCTGCTGCCCGACCTGAAGGCCGCGCACGTGAGGGTCACGGTGACGAACATGCAGGAGATGGGCCGCGCATGCGGCCGGTTACTCGACATGCTCAAGGCCGGCACGCTCAAACACCCGCCGGACGAATACCAGCCGCAATTGGCCACCGCCGTCAAGGGCGCGACCACGCGGCCGTTGGGGCAGTCCGGCGCGATCGCCTGGAACAAGCTCGGCTCGGATATCGACATAACGCCGCTCGTATCCACCACACTCGCCCTGTACGGCGCGTTCACCACGAAACGGCACCCCGGAAGACGACAGGAGGTGATGGTCTGATGGTGTTCTACATGGCCGACGGCACCACAATCAGCACAGCGCCGAAATTCACCGGCAGCAGCTACCTCGACACAGCTAGCGGCAACGTCGGCACCATCCTCGGCGTCGACGACGAGGACATGCCCGTCATCCACGAGCTGCTGCGCGTCTGGCGCGAGAAATACCCGCGCAACCTGATCCGCGGAGCCTACTACGACTGCAAGGAACGGTTCAAGGACTTCGGCATCTCCATCCCCGACCAGATCAAGAACAAGGTCGAGGCGATGATCGGATGGCCCGAACTCGCCGTCCGATCGTTGAGCGACCTGAGCGACCTGGAAGGATTCAGCATCTCCGGCGACGACACGATGGGCATCAACGACCTGTTCGAGGACAACCAGCTGGATGTCACCGCATCCGAACTGATCGTATCCTCATACAAGCACTCATGCAGCTTCCTGACCATCGCCGCAGACCCGGAGGATCCGGAACGAATCAGCATGATCCCCCGTTCCGCCGACTGGTCCGCGGGAATCTGGGACAGGCGCAACCACCGCCTGGCCGCCGCGCTGACCATCACCGAGGACGACAAGGACGGACGGATCTGCTCGTTCAACGTATGGCTCCCCGGCAAGGTCTACGAATGCTCAGGGCGCCCACTGCCATGGCGCGCGGAGAAAATCGAAACGAACTTCGACCAGCCGACGGTCGTCGCGCTCGCCTACGACAGGCAGATGGACCGCCCGTTCGGCCACAGCCGCATCAGCCGCTCGCTCATGAGCCTCGTGGACGCCGGATTCCGCACCATGGTCCGCATGGAGGCATCGGCCGAATTCTACTCCGTCCCCAAACTCTGGTTCATCGGAGCGAACAAGGACGCGTTCAGCAGCAACACATGGAAAAGCCTCATCCAGGCGATCAACGCCATCAGCGCCGACGAGGACGGCAACCTCCCCCAACTGCAGCAGGTGCAGCAGGCGTCCATGACACCCCATTCGGACATGCTCAAGACCATGGCCATGCTCGTCGCCTCGCAGACCCGCGTGCCGGTCGACTACCTGGGCATCACCCTGGACAACCCGACCAGCGCCGAGGCCATGGCATCCGCCGAACGACGGCTCACCCGCATCGCCGACAAGCAGAACGTGGCCTTCGGACGCGAACTCAAACGTGCCATGGGCATCGCCGTGGCACTGCGCGAAGGCGCGAACGCGATACCCGACTCCATGCGCGACGTACACCCGGTATGGGCACCGACAAGGGAGATCTCCGACGCGGCGCGCGCCGACGCGTTCACGAAAATCGCCGACAAGGTCACCGGCTACGCCGACTCCGACGTCGGACTCGAACGCCTCGGCCTGAGCCGCGAGGAAATCACCCGCCTACGCGCCGACCAGCGCAAGGCTCGCGCACAGAACGTCGTGGACCAGCTCAAGATCCGAACAGCGCAAAACAGCCAGCAGGAGGCATCAGATGGAACTGAACAATCTGAACCTGCCGCCGGAACGCCGCAAAGCGCTGGAACAGGTGCTTGACCAGGCATGGAAGGACTATCAGGACGACCTCACCAACCTGACCGACGCGGCCGCCGATGAGATCGAAACCGTACTGGAACGCGACCCATTGAACGCACGCGAAACAGTACGCGAATACACGGCCGCGGCCAACAGGCTCGCCGACGACTACTACACGACCGTACGCACCGCATGGGCCGAATACGCCGGCGTCACCATGCCCGACTTCGACCCCGGCGCCGACCTGGAACCAGAACGCGTGCTCTGGCAGGTCCAAGGCGGCTTCTCCAATACCGACTACAACGGCCTGACCTACTCGCAGGTCATGGCCGGCCAGGCACGATCCGGTGCGACCATCGACGACCTATGGCCATCATTCTCGAACATCGACGACGCACAACAATTCATCACCGACATGATCCGCACCGGAGCACGCCTCACCGAACGACGGAACATCCGACTCGACCCCACGAAACCAAAATGGGCAAGAGTACCAAAAGGACCGAAAACATGCGCGTTCTGCGCCATGCTCGCCTCACGCGGCTACGCATACACCAGCGAGGAAGCGGCAGGCGGCAAAGGCAACACCTATCACACCGACTGCCACTGCCAACCCATGCCCAACTGGGGCAAACAAGCCCTCACCGGATACGACGAAGCCGCATACAAGGCCGAATACGAGCGGATGAAGGCGCTTGCCGACCGTGAATACGATGGCGACATCCTCAAGGCGTACAGGCGGTCTCCCGGCGTGTGTACGGATTCGGTCGTTCCCGAGGCTTTGAAGAAGACCCCCGGACGCCCGCCGAAGTTCGACGCGGATCATCCGTTCAGAACCTTCCTGGGTAGCAGGAACCTGAGGGATGCGGTCATGGGAACGAATCCGATGTTCGGCGAGGGGCCGGAATACCAAAACAACTGCCAGCGCTGCGTCGTCGCGTACGAGATGCGCAGGCGAGGATACGCCGTCACCGCGATGCCGAGACCTATGGATCCGAGAACGGGACTTCCGGCCATAGATACGGATACAAACCGATGGGTAAACGCGTTCAAGGGCGATTGGAGGTCTTGCGGCCCCGATACGGGATTGGACGGCGCTTCGAAGCTTTTGTGGGAATGGGGCAAGGGTAGCCGCGCGTTCATCGAAGTGGAATGGCTCGACGGAACAAGACATGTGTTTGTCGCGGAGAATCTGAAAGACGGAATACACTTCATCGACCCGCAAACCGGGTCGATGAACGCATCCCGGTATTTCGGAATCGTCAACCATGGCATGACCCGTATAATGAGGGTAGACGACGCAGATCCTACCGAACTGGTACTGAAATACTGCAAGGAGGGCTAGATGATATTAGATGATGCCATCAGTCTCGTCCTTGACGAGTACCCCGGCATGAAAGCGATAGGCGCCGCGGAGAGTCCCGACGCATGGATCATCGGCCTTGACTTCGCCTCTTCTACCAGCGAACACCCTGTGCCGGGCACGCCGAGCATCGCGGTCGAGAAGACGTCGGGCGTTCTGCACAGTCTTGTTCCAGGGACGGACGAATTCTGGCATTACATGACCGGCGCCAGAAAAGTGCCCATCCCACAAGTCTGAAATTCTTTTCAAGCCACCCACATGGGTGGCTTTTCTTATGCCTGAAATCAGGGTGGATTGCCGGAGCAGACGAACGGACCCGACTGTAAATCGGGCGCATTTTGCCACGCGGGTGCGAATCCCGCATCCACCACTCGACCAGCCGGTCCGGTTGGCGGCGACCATGCGCCGTATCACATGGGAGGACCATACAGCGCACCGTGGCGCGGTCGAACTCGAATCCACGGGAAACAGCAAGAAGGAGCACAGCATGTTCAATAGATTCCGATTCCCGACCCGTATCCGTCTCATCGACGGTGGCGTGGACGAGGGCGGTTCCGGCGAAGGCACCGAGCCCGAGCCGAAATCGTTCACTCAGGAGCAGGTCGACCAGATCGTGGAGAAAAGACTGGCCAAGGAGCGCGGCAAGTACAAGGACTACGACGAGCTCAAAACCAAGGCCATGAAACTCGACGAGATGGAGAACGCCGGCAAGAGCGAACTCGACAAGCTCAAGGAATCGAACGCCGCATTGCGCAAGCAGATCGACGACGCCGCGGCAGAGAAACAGCACGCCGAATGGGTGTCCGAAGTCGCCAAAGACAAGGACGTCCCCGCCGAACTGCTCCGAGGAAGCACCAGGGACGAGCTCGAAGCGCATGCGGAACTCCTCCACAAGGCGCTGAACCCGTCATCCAAAGCCCCACAGGTGAGGAACCAGACGGGCTCTCCATCGCATCAGAACAGCAACAAGGACGCCGAAGAGCTCTCGTACATCCACCAGCTCCTCGGCAAATAATCCGACCGACCGAAAGGACAAGCCATCATGGCGATGAAAACAGACCAGATCAAGCTCCCCGTGAGCGTGGCCACCGAAATCGTGAACAAGGCCAAGGACACCAGCACCATCGCGTCGCTGAGCCCCAGCACGCCGCAGATCTTCTCCGACGCCGACTACCTCGTGTTCAACGGCAAGAGCGAAGCCGAGGTGGTGGCCGAGGGCGCCGTCAAGAGCAGCTACGAGCAGACCGTGGATTCCGTCGTGGCGAAGCGCTTCAAAGTGCAGACCACCACTCGCGTCACCAGCGAACTCCAGTGGGCGGACGAGGACAACCAGCTGCAGATCATCCGCAGCATCCAGGCGGATCAGGCAGCCGCTTTGGGTCGTGCGCTCGACTACGTGATCTACCATGCGATTAACCCAAAGACCGGCGCCGTGCTTTCCGGATTCGAGTCGTTGAGCACGTCCGCCATGCAGGTGACCGCCGGCGATGACGACATCAGCAACGTGGATGCCTTGGCCGACGCGCTGAACGACTCCTACGACATCAACGGCGTGGCATTGTCCAAGACGTGGGCGTCCCGTCTGCGCAAGCTGCGCGTGCCCTCCACCGGCATGCGCTTCTACCCGGAGATCCCGCTGAACCTGCAGGCCGGCAGCCTGGACGGCATCACAGCCGCGACCTCCGGCACCGTCAACGGGCGACTGGCCACGACCCCGACGAAGGTGCTCGCGTTCATGGGCGACTTCTCGCTGATCAAATGGGGAATGGTGCGCGACCTGACCAGCGAGATCATCGCCTACGGCGACCCGGACCAGACCGGCGTGGACCTGAAGGCCCACAACCAGATCGCATACCGCACCGAGGCGATGTACGCGTTCGCCGTCATCGACCCGCACGCGTTCGCCGTGCTCAAGACCAAGTGAGGTGAACGATGAGCTTCCCCATCCAGACACTCGTGATCAACCCCGCAGGCGATGAAAAGCACACCGTCGGCCCATTGGACGCACAGGTGCGGCTCGTCAACCAGGACGGCACCGCCTTCCCGGGAACCGGACAGCACGCCTTCAACGAGATGATCGGCAACGCCAACAGCAACGTGGCCACGACAACGACGGCAAACCCGACCAAGGACGAGTACAACAAGCTCGTCACGGCCTTCAATGCGTTGGCCGCGCAGTTCAACACCCTCGTGACGGGACTCGCGGAAGGCGGACTCATCAAACTGCCGGATAAGGAGTGACCATGACGGACGAGCCCGACATGTTCGCCACCTCCGACGACCTCGAACGGAGGTGGCACAAGCTCACCGACGGGGAACGCGAGAAGGCCGACACGCATCTCATGGACGTGACCGACTACATCAAGGAACGCTCCCCGAACTGGCGACGTCTCCAAAAAGAACGGCCACGCCTGCTGACGAAGGTCACCTGCGACATCGTCCGCAGGATCATGCAGTCCGACCCGCTCGACATCCCCGGCGGCGTCACGCAGATGAACCAGACCACCGGCAGCTTCAGCGAGCAGTACAGCTTTGGGGCGCCGACCGGTGACCTGTGGCTGCGCGACGACGAGAAACGCATCCTCGGCATCAATGCCCAACGCGCGTTCAGCGTCGACATGGCCACGGGGGAGGTGTCCTAGTGGAAACCATCGAAGTGTGGCGCGGCCAGCCCACGGCCGACACGGACGGCAACCCCATCCAAGGCAAGCCAGTCCGAATCGGCACATTCCAGGCGATGGTCGCGCCGGTCTCCGTCATCGACCAGACCGAGGAAAACGCCAATCCACGGAACATCGAATACACGATCCACATCCGCGGCAGCCGACCGACCGGCATCCGGGCCACCGACCTGATCAAGGTCAGAGGCCGGCTGCTGCCGGTCAAAGGCATGCCGCAGGTGTGGGACAACCTCCGCGGACGGTACGTCGGCGACGTGGTCACCGTGGGCGAACGGAAGGGATAGGCCATGGCCAAACGATGCAGATTCGTGTTCAACCGCAAGGCGTTCAGCCAGCAGGTATTGAAGAACGAGACCCTGCGGGACCGTATGCGCGACGCGGCCCACGAGGCCGTCACCGACAGTCGGTGCATGGTGCGCGACCATGATGGCGCGAACCGCAATGGCGTGGCCATCCTCTGTCCCGCACCCGTGGAGCGGGCGCACGGCACGTTGGAGGACACGCTCGGGAGGATGCGCGTATGAGCATCCCCGTCACCCCGCGGCGCACGGAGCCGCTGCTCCTGCCCAGGCTGCTGGAGTTGTTCCCCGGCGTGACGTTCGACACCATCGAACGCAACGACCTCGAACCGCCCTTCACCGAAGCCACATTGGCCGACTCCATGCAGGGCATGAGCACTCCCATCTCCCAATACGTGCGGCTGCGGCTGGGCGTGCGCTGCATGAGAGAGGACCACACGGGCGACTGGGACAAGGCCGCCCGCCTGTGGGCCGACATCGCGGGGGAGATCATCAGGCTCGGAACCGTCGCGCCGCTCATCGACGCCTCCCTGGAATCCGGGCCGGTACGCATGACCGACGAGGACAAGAGGCTGGTGAGCGCGTACGGCGTGCTCCTGCTCGAGGTCTCCGTCAACTGAAACACAACAAGACGTGCCGCCACACGGGCAAGAACGAAAGGTATGGATGAATGTCCGACAACAACGAAGAAACCACCGTCGCCATGCAGGGGGCGGCCGACTACGGGTACGTGTCCAGCGGCAACGACTCCGGCAACGTGCGCCTGATCAAGAACTACGCGCTGTTCCTGTTCCCCAAGGGCGACAGCACGTTCACGGCCCCGACCGGCGTGAACTGGACGCCGCCGGAAAACAAGAAGCCGATCGGATACAGCACCGAGGACGGGGCCGTACTGCATCCGGAGCCGGGCGACAGCACCGACTACAAGGCGCACAACGGCGACATCGTCCTGTCCGACACGGATCCGGGCTACTGGACGCTCCAGCTCGCCGCGATGGAGGGACGCAAGGACGTGGTGTCCGCCTACTTCGACGTGGACGTGGAATCCGACGGCGGCATCAGCATCAAGGGAGCCGGCCTGAAGAAGGAATGGATTCTCGTCCTGGTCGCGCTCGACCAGCAGGACCGCCCCTTCCTCCTGTACGGCACCAACGCGAAGGTGAGCGACCGCGACGACGTGAGCCTGAAGTCCAGCGAGATCATGAACTTCAGCATGACGTTCAAGATGCTCAAGGGAGACAAGGGCGAGCAGTTCCACGCGTGGGGCCTCGTCACCGAAGACGCCAAGTAGCCCATCGATTCTTCCCGTGCCGCCGATGGCGGTCGACGGCACGGGATCCTTTTACCAACCGCCAACATCAGAACGGAGCCAACATGAGCGACAACACCTACCATGTCGTGGACGTGGACCTGACCGACGCGGAGGAGCTCAAGCCCGACGTGCACCTCGAGGTCGCCGGAGTGAAACTCGACCTGCCGAACCTCAACAACGCGGAACTGCCCATCGAACTCGTGCAGGCCATCCTCCTGGTCAAGAGCAGGCCGACGCTCTCCGACGAGGAGACCAGCGCGTGCATGGCCGCGTTCCTCGCGTACTTCCAGGCGATGAAGCCGAACTTCTGGAACGTGCTACGCAAGACGGAACGTCCGATCGCCTACCTCACCGCCACGGTGAAGGCGTGGGCCGACGAATCCGGACTGGACCCAAAAGCGTTTACCTCGCCCACCTCTGGAACAACAATCGCGCGGCGTTAGCCTACGACTGGATCCGAGCGTACGGGCAGGTCTACAGGCCCGTACGCTTCCAGGAATGGCTCGCCGGAGCCCGCCCGCGAACCGACTGGGGACTCGCATGGGCATTGACCCGCGAGATCCTCAAAGACCATACGAGCCACTCGTGGATGGCGTTGCAGAACGCCGTCTACGTGCCAAGCGCCGCCGAACAGGCCATGTGGCTTACCGCACCGGAACGGAAGAAGCGTCCATGGTTCGACCATGAGCACGATCCGCTCCGCCAGCCGACACCGACGCACAGCCTCACCCGTCGGCAGCGCGAGGACAGGGAACGGCTCAAAGCCTACTTCCACATCAACGACGACCTCTGATCCCGACCGCCATCGGAATCCCGACACACAGCAAGGAACACGATGGCAGCACAGGACATCGGCGTCGTATACGTCCACGTCGAACCATCCGGCAAGGGATTCGGCAAAAGCATCGAAGGCGACATCGGCGACGCCGTCAGCAAAGCCTCTAGGAAAGGCTCCAACACCCTCATCTCGAAGATCGGCGGCGCGTTCGGCAAGATCGGCAAGGTCGGCACCGGCGCGATCGCCACCATCGCAGGAGGCATCACCGCCCTCGCGGCCAAAGGCGGCTTCACCCGCGCGCTCAACATCGAGAACGCCAAGGCCAAGCTCAAAGGCCTCGGCCACGACAGCGCAAGCGTCACCGAGATCATGAACGACGCCCTCGCATCCGTCAAGGGCACCGCATTCGGCCTGGGCGACGCCGCCACCGTCGCGGCCAGCCTGTCGGCCTCCGGCGTCAAGGAGGGCGGGGAGCTCACCCAGGTGCTCAAGACCGTCGCCGACACCGCGCAGATCAGCGGCCGCAGCCTGACCGACATCGGCACGATCTTCGGATCGGTCGCCGCCAGAGGAAAACTCCAGGGCGACGACATGCTCCAGCTCATGTCGAGCGGCATTCCGGTCCTCCAGATGCTCGGCAAGCACCTGAACAAGACCAGCGCCGAAGTGTCCGACATGGTCTCGGACGGCAAGATCGACTTCCAGACCTTCGCCGACGCTATGAAGGAGGGCCTCGGCGGCGCCGCCCAGAGCGCCGGCACCACGTTCACCGGAGCCCTGGCCAACGTGAAGGCCGCGTTGAGCCGACTCGGCGAAACCGCGGCCACGCCCGTCCTCAACGGCCTGCGAGGCCTGTTCAACCAGGCCATACCGCTCATCGACTCGTTCACCGCCGCCGTGAAACCGACGCTGGAGCAGGTCGGCGCGGGATTGCAGAAGGGATTGGAACAGGCCATCCCCACGGTCACCGCCTTCTTCGACAAGCTCGGCAAAAGCCAGACAGTCCAGCAGTTCGCCTCCTATCTCGCTTCCCTCAAGGACGATCTGAAGGAACTCGGCTCATCCCTGTCGGGAGCTGCCGGAGCCGTCTGGAACGTCATCTCCGAACCGCTCTCCGAACTCTACAATCAGGCGAAAGGACAATTGCCCGCAATCGCTGACGGATTCAAAACACTCCTGCATGCCGTGTCAG
Source organism: Bifidobacterium merycicum DSM 6492 (assembly GCF_900129045.1). GTDB lineage: Bacteria > Actinomycetota > Actinomycetes > Actinomycetales > Bifidobacteriaceae > Bifidobacterium > Bifidobacterium merycicum. Next base: position 427,582 of record NZ_FQTX01000002.1, read on the forward strand.
GTCTTCTTGACTACGTGTCGGCCCACGCGGACAGCATCATCCCGCTGGCCAAGGGAATCACCGCGTTCGTCCTCGCCAGCAAAGGCATCGGCGCGGTATCAGCCGGCTTCAAAGCATTGCCAGCCGCATTGGACGGCATCAGCAGAAGCGCCACTGGAATCACCACAGCGGCAAAAGGCATCTCAGGATTCGTCAACCTTGCCACCGACCTCGGCGGCATCGGCCCGGCATTGAAAGCCACCGCAGGCAACTTCGGCATCGTGCAGACAGCCGTCGGAACGTTCAAAACAGTCGCCACCGCGGCGCGAACCACATGGGGACTGTTCACAGGACTCCTCGCCGCGAATCCATTCGTCCTCGTCATCGCAGGCATCACCGCGGTCGTGGCCGCACTGACCTGGTTCTTCACCCAAACCGAAACGGGCAAACGACTCTGGAACAGCTTCACCACATGGTTCACGGGAATCTGGAACCAGATCAGCACAGCATGCCAACCCGCACTGCAAGCCATCGGAACATTCATCACCCAGACCATGAGCCAAATCCAGCAAATCTGGCAAACCGGATGGACACTCATCACCACCGTCCTCCAAAACGTCTGGAACACGATCGGCCCCATCATCATGATCGCACTCACCGCGATCATCACTGGCATCCAAACATTCATCACCATCATCACGCCACTCCTGCAAGCCGGAATGCAGATCATCCAAACCATCTTCCAAACCGCCGTCACAATCATCAGCACGGTCTGGAACGGACTATGGAACACCATATCCACCGTCGTACAAGGCGCATGGACCATCGTCACCACAATCATCAGCACCGCACTCGCCGTCATCCAAGGCATCATCCAACTGGCGCTCGCGGTCGTCAACGGGAACTGGAGCGCCGCGTGGTCGGCCATCCAGGGCATCGTGTCGGCAGTGTGGGGCGGCATCCAAGGTGTCGTCTCCGCTGGCATCGGCATGGTCAGCGGAGTGGTATCCGCCGCATGCTCGACCATCCGAAGCGTGTGGGCCGCGTTGTGGAATGGCGTCAGAAGCATTGTGTCGAGCGTCTGGGGCGGCATCGTCGGCACCGTAAGCAACATGGTTGGCCGTGTCGGGAGCGTCGTGAGCGGGATCGGCGGAACCGTCCGGAGCGCGGTGTCCGGCGCGGGAAGCTGGCTCGTCAGCGCGGGACGCAACATCATCCAGGGATTGATCAAAGGCATCACGGGAATGGTCAGCTCGTTGTATTCCAGCATCACCAACGCGTTGTCGGGCTTGGTGGACAAGGCCAAGAACGCTTTGGGCATCCATTCCCCGTCGCGTGTGTTCCGTGACGAGGTCGGCGTGATGATCGGACGTGGCATGGCATTGGGCATCGACGATTCCGCGCATGTGGTCAGCCGTTCCATGGATTCGCTCGTCTCCACGATGAGCCTCTCCGACGCGGACTGGTCGAAGACCGGCAGGCTGAACGTCACGGCCGGCACCGGCGCCAATGCCGGCGACGGCGATCTGCGGGAACTCATCGCGGCCGTCGAATCGCTGCACGACGACCTCGGATCGATCATCGCCAGGTACACGCCGACGATAGGGGACCGCGACTTCGCAAGGAAGGTGAGAAGTGCAATCGCTTGAATACGCCTCCGCCGCCACAGGTGAGCGAATCGGCTTCGAAGGGCCTCTGTACGGCGAAACGCTCGCCGGACTGCGCGGCCGCGTCTGGGACTACAGCATCGGCGCACGCGGCCTGACCGGCGTCACCCGCAAGACACGCGAAACGAACGTCACGGTGAGGATCCATGATTCGCCGGCCACGCTCGACCTGCTGCGCCGTCTCGCCGACGCCGACATGTCCGCCGGCACGCCAGGCACCCTCGTGGCCGACGGCGAATGGGAGACCAGGGCGTGGATCCCGAAAAGCGAGCCGCAGACCATCACGCCCACGATGGTCGAGACGCAGCTGACCATCGTGCTTGCAGACGGCGTGTGGCGGCGCGGGACCACCGAACACCACGACCCGCGAACCGACAAGGCCGGCGGCGACCTCGACTACCCGCACGACTACCCGCACGACTACGCCGGAATGAGCATCCTCGGCACCGTGACCAACGCGACCGGCATGCCGCAGCCGGTGAAGCTCACGATCTTCGGCCCGTGCGTCAACCCGTACATCATCATCGGCACGAACCGGTACGAGGTCGACGCGACCATACCGGCCGGAAGCCGCCTCGAGATTGACGCGGCCTCCGATAGCAGAACCGTCACGATGATCTCGGACACCGGCCTACGCACCAACCTCTTCGGCAAAGCCGTGCGAGGCGCCGGGCGAGGAGCCGGAACCTACGTCTTCGAACCGCTGCCGCCCGGCACAAGCAGCATCAGCTGGGCCGGCGGATTCGAATTCGACCTGACGGCAATCGAGGAGAGGAGCGAACCTCCATGGACCTGATCGTCACCGACGCGGCCGGCATCCCGACCGGCTCATACGCCTCGTGGACGCTTGACCTGGCATACGGGTCGGGGGAGAACGACTTCGACCTCCGATGCCCGGCACGTCTGCAGCCCGGATGCCGGTGGTGGGTCGACGGGACAGGTTGGGGCGGCATCGTCGACGACGTGAAGACCAGCGTCACCGGAGGCGAAGGCGAGCTGACCTACCACGGGCGCGACTGGCACGGCCTGCTCGCCTCGAAGATCCTCGAACCGGACAAGGGCAAGGACTACCTGACCATGAGCGGCACGATCGGCACGCTCCTGCGCACCATCATCTCCCGTATCGGACTGCAGGACATCATCACCGTCACGGAAGGCACGTCCAAAACCGCACGCTGGCAGTTCGACCGGTACTGCGACGCGTGGAGCGGCCTGTCCAAGATGCTGCGCGCATCAGGACTGCGGCTGCGCATCACCGCAGCGCAGAACGGCGTGACAGTCGACGCGCCGCCGATCACGGCCGCCGGCGACCTCATCGACTCCGACCTCATCGACTTCGACGCGACCCTCGCCTCGCATCCGATCAACCACCTGATCTGCCTCGGCAAGGGCGAACTCAAGGACAGGATCGTCGTCCACTGGTACGCCGACCAGAAAGGCGCGCTCAGCCACACGCAGACCATCAAAGGCGCGGACGAGCGCACAAGCATCTACGAGCTCAGCAACGCCGAAGCCACCGAACTCGAGACCAAAGGCAAGACAAAGCTCCAGGAGCTGCGAGATACAGGCAGCATCGACGTGGATGTGGAATCCGACGGCATCGACCTCGACGTGGGCGACACCGTGACCGGCCGCGACAACACCACCGGCCTGCAAGTCACCGCCGAAATCACCAAGAAGATCGTCAAGATCTCGGACGGCCTGCCGACCATCACCTACGAGGCGACCACCGCATCCACGGAATCGACCGGCGAGACCGGCGGCGGTGGATCAAGCTCCGGAGACGGCCACGCCTACTACGCCGGCAGCGGCCTCACCCTCTCCAACTGGACGTTCAGCGCCGACGTGACCACAAGCGACCTCGAAACGGTCCGCAAAACCGCCACCGAAGCCAACAAGGCCGCAAGCGACGCCGCCGCCGAAATCGCCGGCGCACGAGACCTCGCCACCCAGGCGGACGGCAAGGCCGACAAGGCGCAAACCACCGCGGATGCGGCGAACACGCTCGCAGCCCAAGCGAACGACACGGCACAGGAACGGGTGAAGACCATCGCCGCCGGCACAGGCGTCACCGCCACCCGCGCCGGAAGCACGGTGACCCTTTCCGCGCCGAACACGCTGCCCGCGCCCACCAGCCTCTCCAGCACCGACCTCAACACGCTCAAAACCGGCTGGGGCGCCTACTGGGCGGGCGGCGGCAACACCTGCGCGCACAAGCCCAGCGGCGTCGGACACTTCGGCCTGATCGTGCAACGCACCGCAATCGGCTGGACCACGCAGATCCTCACCGACCCGCAGACCGGGAAGATCTGGCGCCGCACCTGGAACTTCAACCGCTGGGACGAATGGAAGGCGCTGGCCGAGGACCGGGACGCGACCACGACGATCCACGGCCTCATGAGCATCGCCGACAAGCAGAAGCTCGACGGCATCCAGGACGGAGCGAACGCCTACACTCTGCCCGTGGCCGCAACGGATGCCATCGGCGGCGTCAAACCCGACGGCAAGACCATCACCATCGGCGAGGACGGCACCATCACCGCACAATCCAGCGCGACAGCGGCATCCTTCCTCGCCGCACACCCAATCGGCTCGCTCTACTGGTGCGTCGCCGGAGACCCCAACGACCAGGGCGGCACATGGAAGGAAATCCCCACCATCATCGGAGGACACGTCTGGCAACGACTCGCCTGAAAGGACCACCAATGGCAAAAACCACCAATATCACCAAATACACCTGCGACCGCTGCCACGGCAGCGCATACCTCACCGACGGAGATCCGCGCACGTCGAGCGACTGGCACCAGATCACACACACCACCGCGGACGGAGTGACACAGGAGGCGCTGGCATGCACCTCATGCCAGCAGGAATTCAAGAAATTTGCCGCCACGCAGGATGCGGTCTGGGCGGCATGGCTTACCGAGGGAAAGGACTGACATGACCACCACGCTCATCACAGGCAAGGGCGGCACACCGCACATCACCAGCGGCGACATGGGCGCCATGCAGTCCGGCATCATCGGCAACGGCAGCTACCTGCTGCAGGGCAGCGACGGCACTTTCCCTACGGTGACCATGCAGGATGCGAATCACGCGCTGATCCCCGTCCTCAACCTCGTGGTCGAAGGACGATACGCGCGCGTCACCGAGGCCGAGACCGCGACCATCGAAAGCGGCGTGAGCGGCCAGAACCGCAACGACCTTGTCTGCCTCAAATACACACGGAACAATCAGAACATCGAGACCGCTGCCATCGCCGTGCTCAAAGGCACGCCAAACACCGGAACGGCCGCCGACCCGACCATCCCGTCGGGCAGCATCCACTCGGCCTCCGGCACGGCGTGGATCCCGATCGCCCGCATCCCGATCAGCGGGATCACGCCCGGCACGCCGGTCATGCTCATCAAACAGCTGCCTCCCATGTCGAAGCTGTTGGATTCCGTGACCCTTGACCGGAAGATTTGGAGTGGCCCCTACGGCATGAAGGTGCGTCTCGCCAAGGTCGGCATGATGGCGTTCGCTTTTGGCAGCACGTCCTTCACATCCAACATCAATTCCAACGGCCAGACCGTGCATGAGACGATGGACGCCGGTTTCCTGCCGGCCGATGAAGCCGCGATACTGCTGGAAGGCGTGAACGGGCAGCATGGATCCTTGTCCTTCTACTCTGACGGCAAGGTCACGATCAGCGGCAGCATGAACAGCGGATACTATTTCCGCGTCTGCGGCTGCTGGCCGGTGAAATAGCATTCAGCCGGATAATCCCCGCACATCGTCGCGTTGCCGTGGGGCGCGCGGGTGTGTGGGTTCCCCCATTGTTCCATATCCCTGTTTTTAGGAGGATGTTTTGACTCAGATCAAATTCGATTTCGGCCATCCAAGCGCCGACGGCATAGCGGACTTGGCCGGCGAGAAGATTCATGTGGTCCCGACCGGACGGTTCAGGAACGGCAGTCGAAGAGGCTTGACCCATGGGGGAGCCGATGCCGCCGCTTGATCTCTTGTCGAGTACGGAATTCTGGACGTCGCTGCTCGTCGCCTTGGTCGGCGGCGGGGGAGTTGGCGCGATCATCGGCGCCGTCTCATCATGTCGCAAGGACACGGCGCAGATCGCCGCCCAAGCCTGCGACATCCTCACCGATTCCGTCATCAAACCTTTGCGTGAGCAGGTCGAATCTCTGGAAGAGCAGATCCAGCACCTCGAATCGCAGCAGCGAAAATATTTCGCTCTGACGGCCTACACTCGCTCGCTTTTTCATTGGCTGCAGACCTTCTGCGAGATCATCGAGCCGGATTTCCTGGCGAATCATCCGAAGCCGCGCCTGCCGGACGAATTGCGCGCCGACATCGCGCCGGAAACGCTGAAGGAGGAATCGTGACACTTGTCCATTTCCATCTGGCCGACGCCGAGGGGCGCGGTCTGGACGGCAGCGTGAGCCTCGTGCCCACGCGCCGTGTGACGGTGCGTGACGCGATCAGGCTGCCGGTCGCGCAGACGGTCAAGCTCGACAAAGGCGAGGCCACCGTGGAGGTGATGCCGAGCACCACGCAATGGGTGTGGCGTGTGAGCGAGCTGGTGGCTGCCGGCGCCACCCGCTACGTGGAGGTGCCCGACAAGGAGTCGGCGGAGTACTCAGGGCTGGCGGACGTGGATCCCAAGACGTTGGACCAATCCTCGGAGACCGTGGCCGCGTGGGAGACCGTGACCCGAGCCGCCCAGTCCGCTCTGGATCAGATCGAGTCGATCGACGACAAAGTGACCCGTGCGGAAAGCTCCGCGCAGGCGGCGAAGGCCAGCGAGGGCGTGGCCGGGCAGGAGAGCGCGAAGGCGGCGGATGCGGCCGCGAAGGCACTCGCATCGCAGACGGCGGCGGCATCCAGCGCCAGTCTTGCGCACGAAGCCGAGACCACGGCCAATGGTCTGATCGGCGAGGCGAAGACCATTGCCGGTCAGCTCACCGAAACCGCCGGACAGGTCAAGCAGGATGCGGCCACGACATCCCAGGCGGCGGAGACCGCCACCGTCAAGGCCGCTGCCGCCGCTACCGCTCAGGATAGAGCGGAAACGGCGAGGCAGGCTGCGGAGACGGCCATGCAGACGGCTCAGGCCAAGGCGGATGCGGCTGGCGTGAGCGCCGACAAGGCGCGGGCTTCCGAGACTGCGGCTGCGAAGTCGGCCGAGAGCGCCGGACAATCCAAGTCGGCGGCATCGGCATCCGAGAGCGCGGCGGCATGGTCGGCGACGGCGGCATCCAATTCGGCGGCGAAGGCAAAAGACAGCGAGACCGCGGCCAGTGCCAGCGCGGCCAGCGCGAAGACGGCCGCCGAATCAGCCAATACCTCCGCCAGCACGGCCACCGGCAAAGCGCATGATGCGGCCATCTCGGCCGATAAGGCCAAGGCCAGCGAGACCGCCGCCAAGGCATCGGAGACGGCGTCGGCCAAGTCCGCCACGCAGGCCGCCGACAGCGCCGCAGCAATCCCGAAATGGATCCAGTGCACGGACGCGGCTGACGCCGCCTCCAAAAGCGCCGCAGACCCGCTTAACTTCTACTGGTGGCCAAGGGAGGCGGCATGAGCGGCGTCAGCATCATGGGAAGGCAGGTGGGCGGCGCATGCCATGCGGGACAACGCATCGGCCTTTCGCATTCCGGCACGCGCCTGCTGCCCGCGCTTGGAGGGAACCTCATCGTCAATCCGGGTTTCGAGACCGGCGACCTCACCGGATGGACCCTGGTCGGCAGAGACGGCAACGTGGTCGACCATCACAGATCGTCCGTCAACGCGCCGCATTCGGGGCGCTGGTGGTTCGTTTCGCAAGACTTGTCCGGCATCAGCCAGCGCGTCGAGGTGGAACCGGGCAGCGTCCTGAGACTGTCCTTATGGCGAGCCGAAGGCGCCGTCGATAACGTACGCTTCGGCATGGCCACGGTCACGGCGGACGATGCGAGCACGCTCGCCACCATGCGACTGACGGTACCGAAAGACGTCGCCTGGCATGAATGGACATGCGATTTCGACGTGCCCGATGGCGTGACCGCGGTGACCGTCACCATCACAGGGAACACGTGGATCAGGATCGATGACGTCAGCGTTCGGCAGATCATCTAAGGAGACAATAATGACCGATTATCCGCTTCGGGGGGGGGGGTATGCGTCAATGGCCTGCCGGTCGCCGGAATCTGCCATGCCGGCCGGCGCATCGGCCTGACACGCGACGGCGCACTGCTCGTGCCTAGCGGCAAGAACCTGCTCCGCTGGTCGGAGATGACGGCCTTCGACGGACTGGTCAAGACCGCTGTGGCCGATTTTCCAAAAAACCGCAAGGCCATCTCTTCGGAGATGGCCTTTTCTATTGCCCCGAATCGGGGCGGGAAGGAGAGGAATTTGGACATCCTCAACAAAGGCAAGCCGGCACACAGACACGCGCGCATCCCGCGCAGGATCCGCACGCCGCTGGCCGCGCTCGCCGTCGCAGTCTCCATGGCGTTCGCCCCGGCGGCGATGGCCGACATGGACGGATACGACATCTCGAACTGGCAGTGCGGCATCAACACCGCGAGCGTGCCGGCCGATTTCGTCATCGTCGGCACCACGTGGGGGTCCGGCGACGTGTACGGCGGATGCCTGTCCAACGGCGTCAACACCGACGCTAACCGTCAGCTCGCCGGAGCCATCAACAGCGGCAAGGAGACCGGCGTCTACCATTACGCGCGCGGCGGCAACCCCGAGACCGAAGCCCGGTTCTTCGTCGACAACGTGCGCGGATACGTGCACAAAAGCGTCCTGATCCTCGACTGGGAGGCGCAGGACAACGCCGCCTGGGGCGACAAGCAGTGGCCGCGCCACTGGGCGCGCGAGGTCAAGCGTCTGACAGGCGTTAACCCGATCATCTACACGATGGACTCCGGGTACTGGCAGGTCGCGGGCATGGAGACGGAGCTGAACTGCGGCATCTGGATCGCACAGTACGCCACGAACCTCGTCACCGGATACCAGACCGCACCGTGGAACCTCGGCGCGCGCGGCGAGGTGATGAGGCAGTACACGTCCAACGGCAGTCTCAGCGGCTGGTCCGGGCGCCTCGACCTGAACAGGTTCCGCGGCGACCGCGCGGCTTGGCGCAAGTACGCGAACCCCGACGACAAGGGCGCGGCGAGCCTGCCGAACGTCAGGCCGACGCCACAGCCCACGACCGCGCCGAAGGTCGACCTGGACGCCCTGGCCACGCGCACCATCCGCGGCGACTTCGGCAACGATCCCGCACGCCGCCAGGCGCTCGGATCCAACTATGCGGCGGTCATGGCCATCGTCAACCGGCGTCTGGGCGGCGGAACCGCCTCGACCGGCGCGAACTGCGGCGGCGTGTGCGTGACGGTCCGCGCCGGAGACACGCTCGGTTCCATCGCCGCCCGCAACGGCGGCACCTGGAGCCAGTGGACCGGCTACCGCAGCGGCAATCCGGACCTCATCTACGCGGGCGAGACCGTATGCCGACGGGCAGCCGGCTCCTCGACCGCCATCGCCTCCGCAACCGGAGGTCATGTGGTGCGCTCGGGCGAGAGCCTGTGGAGCATCTACGGCACCGGCTGGCAGGCGGCGGCCCAGCGCAACGGCCTGCACGCCCCGTACACGATCTATCCCGGCCAGCATCTGCGCTGACCGGCCTAGAGGGAGGTGATAGGAATGGATGAAACCAATGAGCCGCAATCCGGCTACCTGCTGCCCGACCGCGTCTACGACGCGCTCAAATGGCTCGCGCTGATCGCCCTGCCGGCCATCGCGGTCTTCGCACAGGCGGTCGGCCCCGCATGGGGCCTGCCGCACATCGACCAGATCGTCGCCACGATCGACGCGCTCGGAGTGCTCCTTGGCGCCCTGATCGGAGTCAGCGAAATCAAGGCCAGGCTCACTGCCTGACACATGCAATGCGCCCCTCTCCCGACCGACACGGCCGGGAGAGGGGCGCTTTTCTGTTTTGACGGTTATGATATCCATAAAAACGGAGTGCCTTTTGAGTGCCCGACAGTGCACGGAAGACTCAAAACCGTTGAAAACACTTGAGACATGGAAATGTAGCAGAGTTCAAGTTCAACGTCTCCAAGTAGCGGTTTCCGCCATCTGGAAACGGCTTGTTTTCAACGGTTTTGAGCTTCCCGACCGTTGGAAACGAGCCGTTTTTGAATGCGCTCGGAATGGCGGTTTCTGCCACGTCTCGGGCGGCTGTTGCCATCGCTTGAGTACCTTTAGAGTACCCTTGCGAAGGCAGCCGATCAGGAAGGCATCAGGACATTTACAGTACGCTGCCGATGATGCTCCGTTACCATAGGGACCACTACAAAAGACGTGTATTGCATGATTTTTTCTGATAGTGATAAGGCCATGACTGTTTTGCATGAGCATGATGCCGAAAGCACCGAAAGTATTGGTGATAGGAGTGACGCCGGTGCATTGGATCCGACGTTACTCGATTGCCCGCGTGGCGTATCCGTGATTATCGCCGGCGTCGATCTGGACGAACGCCATCGTTTCCGACTGTGCGAGATCGGATTGGCTCCCGGGGCAATGCTGAGGGTCACGCAGAAAGGTATGTTCGGAGGGCGCGTCATCGCCTTCGGCTCCGAGCGCATCGCTCTGGACAGGGACACCGCCCGCGCCATCCATGTGCGCCCTATGCAAGACCCGGCCAACCGGGCGGAAGCGCCGTTTGAAAACGATGAAGCAACGGATAGGAAAGCCTGCAACCAATGAGCAAGAAGTGCCACTGCCAATCAGAAAAGACAATCAACGAGACAGGGCGGAACACGCGCGCGGCAGGGCAATCCTGCTGCACGGAACGATCCGGCCATACCGGGCGGGTCAACAAGACATGCGACGGAGGCTGCGGAGCACATCGTAGGGGACTCGCGGCGCTGTTCGACGGCCATTCCTCCACAGCGGTACGATTCGATGAGCAAGCGGCGGATTGCACCGTGAACCTGTCCTCCATACGGCAGGCGAACCATCATCCCCGTGCGGACGGTTCGCTCAGACGCGTCGTATTCGTCGGCAATCCGAATGTAGGCAAATCCTCATTGTTCAATGCGCTGCTGGGCGCAAAGACCCGCACGATGAACGCGCCGGGCACAACGGTTTCCATCACATGCGGCCAATACCACTACGAAGGGCATGGCGGCGCGAACGACTCCGAAGACTGGCTGTTCGTGGATACGCCGGGCACCTATTCGCTCTCCCCGATGAGTCCGGACGAACAGGTCGCGGTCGATGCCCTGACCGGTGCCGCAGGCATGCCGGTTCCCGATCTGGTGGTCATGGTGCTGGACGCCACCGCCATGTCGCGATCGCTATACCTGCTGTCGATGGTGGCTGAGATCGGATTGCCCACCGTGGTCGCCCTCACCATGAACGATCTTGCCACGCGTAGCGGTTGCCGCATCGAACCGGCGCGTTTGTCGCAGCTGCTCGACGGCATGCCGGTGATTGCCATCGACGGGCGCACCGGCGAAGGGCAGAATCATTTGGCGGGTGCTATCGCCGGGGGCTTCGACGGAACCCCGTTGCCGCAGGGCTTGCGGATTGCCGAAGGTGACGTCATCGATATGCGCGAATGGACCGAATCGCGCGCCGATGTACGATTCGACTGGGCTGCGCGTGTGCTTCGAGAGCTTGATCTCAAGGCATCGGACAAGCCTACGCTGTCCGATCGCGTGGATCGTGTGCTGCTGCATCCGGTGTTTGGCATTCTGGTGTTTCTGGCGGTCATGTACACGGTGTTCCAGGCGACCACCACGCTGGCAGGTCCGATGCAGGACTGGTTCGACGTGACGGTGCGCGGATGGTGCACCGATGGCATCGATTGGCTGTTCGGCTTGTTCGGGCCGTCCGCGGCCGGCGGCTGGGCGTATTCGTTGCTGGTGGACGGTGTGCTGGACGGCATCATCACCGTGCTCACCTTCATTCCGGTGATGGGCATCATGTTCCTGATGCTGTCGATGCTGGAGGATTCAGGCTATCTCGCCCGCGCCGCGTTCGTCATGGATCGTGCCATGCGCGCATTGGGATTGGACGGTCGTGCGTTCCTGCCCATCGTCGTCGGTTTCGGCTGCAATCTGCCGGCATTGGCTGCCACACACACTCTGCCCGATTCACGGCAGCGTGTGATGACCGGCATGCTCATTCCGTTCGCATCCTGCTCGGCACGCCTGACGGTGTTCCTGGTACTTGCCCACGCGTTCTTTCCGCAGCAGGCCGGCCTTGTCGTATTCCTCATGTACGTCGCGTCGGTGGTGATCATTCTGCTGGTCGGCGTGCTGCTCCGCCACACCATGTTCCGCGGGCTCAAACCGGAGCCGCTGATGCTGGCATTGCCTCCATACCAGTGCCCGCGTGCCGTGCAGCTGGTGCGTTCCGTGGCGGTTCGCTTGTGGCAGTTCATTCGTGGCGCCAGTGTGATCATTATCTCGATGATTGTGGCATTGTGGCTGTTGCAGGGCATTCCCGCAACAGCGAATGCAGGTGGTTTCGCCAAGGTGGACGATGTGCACGATTCCGCATATGGTGTGCTCGCCGATGCCGTCGCCCCCGTGTTCGCGCCTGCCGGATTCGACGACTGGCATGCTTCCGCCGCGCTGATCACTGGATTCGTGGCCAAGGAGGTGGTGATCGGCTCCATGTCGCAGTCCTACCATGCGGACGAACCGGATGAATCCGGCCAGAATGCGGACAAGGGGACATTCGGCCAGAAACTGCGTGCCTCGTTCGAACAATCCTCGCATGGGCATGGCAAAGCCGCGGCCATAGCATTCCTGTTGTTCACGCTCGCGTACACGCCGTGTCTGGCGACGGTGGCGGAACTGCGACGGCAATACGGCACGAAAGTGGCCGCGCAATCGGTATGCCTGAGCCTTGTGGTGGCATACGTGCTGGCCGTTGTAGCCTTCCAACTGTTGCGATTGGTGTGGTGACATGCCCTGGCATGGTCTGGGCGCGAGAGGCTGGCGGCATACCGACAAGCGGCCTGGGGCGCAGCGGAGTGGCGGTTCGTCGGGGGATATCGTCATGGACGTGGCCTGCGACGTGGAAGCCGGATTGTCCATACGGCAGGTTGCCAATCGACGTCACCTGCCGGTCGATTTCATCGTCATGGCCATTTCACGCGCGCAGGAACGCGGCCTGCTGCAGGTGGCGGATCTTACGTCCCGCTCGACGTGTGGGGAAACGACATGCCAGCCCGATCCTTCGTCGCTGATTTGTGCGGGGTGCCCGTTTCGGCCGCGTGCCGACGCATAGTTAGCCGTGGGCGTCCTTCAAGGTCGTTTGCGCGACACGGCAGTGCGAGCGATGCTCGATGCCGATAGACAACATGCCGAAGCGAATACGCGTGTTACGCGTGCGCTGCGGCTACAGTATTCGTCGCGGGAGCAGATCGAGGAAAGGAATGGAACAGATGGGCGAGGCATTACGGCAGACGCAGGGTGACGGCGACGTGCGAAGCCGGGATGATTCCACGCATGAGGGCATAAGCGTATCCAGAACCATCGCCCGTCTGATGATGCTCGTCAATGCCGCCGTATGGGGTTCGGGGTACACCATGCTCAAACATGTGCAGGGTGTTATGACGACCCAGTGGATGATGTTCTTCCGTATGGCCGCATCGGTTATTCTCATGGCGTTGGTGTTCCTGCCGCACTTGCGCAAGATCGGACTTAAGCGCTATATCGTGCCTGGTCTCGTGCTCGCCCTGACCTACTGGATGGGATTTCTGCTGCAGCTCAAGGGGCTGGAGACCACGTCGCCCGGGCGTAACAGCTTCTTCACCGACACGTATTGCGTGATGGTGCCGTTCGTCATCTGGGCGCTGACGCGTAAACGCCCCAGCATGCAGCATATTGCCGCGGCGTTCGTGTGTGCGTTCGGCATCGGTCTGGTCTCGTTGAGCGGCACAAGCGGGTCGGATCTTATCGGCATGAGTTCCGGCGATGTGCTGACGATCATCGGAGCGTTGTTCTATGCGATCAATCTGGTGGTCGTGGGCATGATGGGCAGGAAATTCGATGCGGTGGCGCTGATGCTGGCCGAATTCGCCTGGTGCGCGGTGTTCTTCGGTGCCGGCGCCGCACTGTTCGATGGTTCGCCTTCGGCCTCGTGGCTGCGTTTGGATGTGGTGCTGTGCCTTGCCTATCTGGTGATTGGCTCGACCATCATCGCGCAGATTTTCCAGACCATCGCCGTGCAGAATCTGCCGGCTACTGAAGGCTCGGTGATTTTGAGCACCGAATGCATCTTCGCCATGGTGGTCGCCGTGATCTTCACCGGGGAACGGCTCACCGTACCGTCCGTCTGCGGGTTCGCGGTGATTTTCGGCGCGATACTCCTTTCGGAAGTGCAGTTTCCGGCACGGCGCAAAGCCAAGTAGCGTGCGATGAGTCGGTATATGACTTCATTGGTTCGGACGTCAGCCGTGCCGCCCGGTCTGCGCGTCGGCAAGCCGATGATGCCATGGCTCGGCTACGTTGGTAATCGATAAGCGCGGCCAAATACGGACGTCATCTTGATGTTGCTGCGGTAGGTTCCGATAAGCGTAGCCGAAAACGGATGAAGAACGGGAATGCCTACGCTAACAGGCGACGAGCGTAACCAGATACGGATGCCAACCGAATGCCGCCGCGCTAAGAACGTGATAGGCGTGGCCAAAACCGGACGGCGCTCGCATCCGGCTGCGTTTACTGGATTATTGGTACGACATACGTCAGCGTGCCGAAAGTGGACGCCATGGGGTACGGTAGGGTAGTTTGCGCAAACGGCGCAATACCTGAACGAAAGGCCACTGTGCCCAATATCGATAATTCTTCCGAATATTCCGAGCAGAGCATCGTGAACGATGCCGCACCTACTTTCACCGAGCTTGGCGTGCCGGGCGCTTTGGCGCATGTACTCGCCAGCGACGGCAAGCGTACCGCTTTCCCCATCCAGGCGGACACTCTTCCCGACTCTCTTGCGGGTCGCGACATTCTTGGCCGTGGACGCACGGGTTCCGGCAAAACGCTTGCTTTCTCCATTCCGCTGGTGGCACGTCTGGGTGTCAGCGAGCATGATGTCGCCGCCATCGAGCGTGAGGCCGATCGCCGCGGCAGTGCAGGGGGCAAGGCTGCGACCAATCTGCCGCGTCCTCGCGCTCTGGTGCTTGCCCCCACCCGTGAGCTCGCCAAGCAGATCGACGAGGTGCTGTTGCCGCTTGCGCAGGCGTATGGCATGACTACCACCACCGTGTATGGCGGTGTGAAGTATTCCCGTCAGATCGCCGAGCTCAAGGCCGGTGCGCAAATCGTGGTCGGCTGCCCGGGCCGTTTGGAGGATCTGCTGCGTCAGAACGCGCTTACGCTGAGCAGCGTCGAATGTGTGGTACTCGATGAGGCCGATGAGATGGCCGACATGGGCTTCCTGCCCGGCGTGGAGCGTCTGCTTGGCCAGATTCCGGCCGATGCGCAGCATATGCTGTTCTCCGCGACGCTCGATCATGGCGTCGACAAGGTAGTGGAACGCTTCCTGCATGATCCGAAGGTGCACAGCGTTGACGACGCGACCAGCCCGGTCGATGAGATGACGCATCACGTGTTCGAGATCACCAAGGGCGATAAGCCCGAGATCGTACGCACCCTGGCTTCCGGCGCAGGCAAGCGCATCCTGTTCACCCGCACCAAGTTCCAGGCGAAGAAGCTTTCCCAGAGCCTGACCAAGCAGGGCATCCCGTGCGCCCAGTTGCACGGCAACCTCAACCAGAACCAGCGCGACCGCAATCTCGCGGCCTTTGAAACCGGCGAGGTGAACGTGCTTGCCGCCACTGACGTGGCTGCACGCGGCATCGACGTCAGTGGCGTGGAGCTTGTGGTGCAGGTCGAGCCGCCGGAGGATCCGAAGGCGTTCCTGCATCGTTCCGGCCGTACCGCGCGTGCCGGCAACCAGGGCGACGTGGTTACGCTTGTGTTGCCTGAGCAGCGCCGCGAAACCAGGTTCATGCTGCGTAAGGCCGGTATCAAGGTCAAGCCCGTTGCCGTGACGGCCAAGTCCCCGGAGGTGCTGGAGCTGGTGGGCGAGCGCGCGGAGAAGATCGACGGCTGGGAGCTTTCCCCGCTGAAGAAGAAGACCAAGCCGTTGCCGAAGAAGGGCAAGGGGCGCAATAAGCGTGGCGGCGAGACTGAGACTGCCGGCGGCAGGCGTTCCGACGCTCCGAAGCGCAGGAAGAGGCAGGAGCAGACCGGGCGTTTCGACCGTTTCGATGAGTCCGATTACAGGGATTACGACGGCT
The DNA here is from genome assembly GCF_900129045.1 of Bifidobacterium merycicum DSM 6492. Lineage (GTDB taxonomy): Bacteria > Actinomycetota > Actinomycetes > Actinomycetales > Bifidobacteriaceae > Bifidobacterium > Bifidobacterium merycicum. The sequence goes on from NZ_FQTX01000002.1 coordinate 443,536, forward strand.
ACGACGAGTATGGTGCGCGTGGCGGTTATGACGAATGGTCGGATGATCGCGGTTTCGGCAAGAAGGGCAAGCATCATAAGCGCACTAAGCGTGACCGTTACGATTGGCAGGATCGCGATGGCCGTAACGATCGCAGGGGCCGCGGCGGCTATCAGGATCGTGATGACCGCAAGGGGCGTGCCGATCGTAGGGATCGTGGCGGCCGAGGGGAGTCCTTCGATCGCAATGGTCGTTATGATGCGGTCGGGCGTGTTGTCGAGGAACCGCGTAAGGGCGGCAAGCGTGTGCATAAGAAGCCGATCCGCGTGGTCGAGGACCTGCGTGGTGAGGACGCCAAGCGTTATGATCGCCGCATGAACGCCAAGAAGGCGAAGTACGACGATCAATCGTCGCGCAAGAAGGGCAAGCGTGGCGGCGAACGGCAGCGTTATGACGATAATCGTCGTGATCAGCCGCGTTACGAGCAGCCGCGCCGTAGTGATAAGAAGCGCAACGGCGGCGACAATCGTCGTTCCGCGCAGGGCTTCCGCAAGCACAATAAGTCGAAGCGCACGCCGTTCCGTAATTCGCACCGCTGATTCGGTGCCACGGCGGTAAGGTGGCGGCTCGGCTGCGGGGTCGCCGAAAAATGCGTTGAGGCCCGTTCCGCAAACCGTGTGTGCAGTATGTGCTCACGGTTGTGGAACGGGCCTCAACGGGTATTGGCTTGGGTCTACATTTCCTCGTGCCAGTGCGGGTCCAGCGCTTTGCACCGGCCTTCGGGATTGTCCATCAGCGCGATGTCGTGCATGTCCTGTTCGTCCAGTTCGAATCCGGTGATGCTCAGGTTCTCGCGTTGACGTTGCGCGTGCAGCGATTTCGGGATCGATACATCTCCGATCTGCAGATGCCAGCGGAGCACGGTCTGCACTTCGGTCACGCCATGCTTGTGCGCTATGCGCTGGATCGTCTCGTCCTGCAGCATCTGATTGGCACGGCCCAGCGGACTCCAAGCTTGGGAGATGATGCCATGTGCGGCGTCGTATCGGCGCTGTTCGGTCTGCTGGAAGTAGGGGTGCAGCTCGATCTGGTTGACGCTGGGGGTCACTGCGGTGGCACGAATCAGCATATCGATGTGACCGGGCAGGAAGTTGCTGACGCCGATATGCCTGATCAATCTGTCACGCTGTGCGTCGACAAGAGCCTGCCATGCCTCGACGTAGAGGCCTTGGGACGGGTTGGGCCAGTGGATCAGATACAGGTCGAGATAATCGAGTCCGAGCCGGCACAGGCTTTCCTCGATGCAGATGCGGGCCTTGTCGTATTGGTGGAAGCGTCCGGGCAGCTTCGAGGTGACGATGATGTCGTCACGCGGCACCGATGCCATGCGAATCGCTTTGCCGACCGTGCCCTCGTTCTCATAGTTCACTGCGGTGTCGAGCAGTCGGTAACCGTTCTCCAGGGCCGAGGCGATGGCCTGCGCACCGGCGAATCCGCGTACCTGGTAGGTGCCGAATCCCATGGCGGGAAGCGCAAGCCCGTCATGAGCGGTGCGGATCGGCAATGGCGCGGCGGAAGGGGTGGTGGAATCGTTGCTCATAGTGTTCCTTTGATGTCGAATCTTACGTCCGTCGATATAGCAGATGGGTGGCATGGCGTATGACCGGCCATACCACCCATCGGGTTCGTTATGCGTGTGCTGCTCACGGGAGGCTCACTCCACGTTGGCGTGGTTGGCGTTCGCGTCGGCATCCGACACGTTGTCGCGGCGGGAGAGCATCAGACACAGGGCGTCCAATGCGATGTGCACGGACTGGTCGAACAGCGAGCTCAACAGCTGGATGGATCCGCCCGTCTCGCCCTTTACTCGTCCCGGCACCACAATCACGGCGTCGGCGGCATCGGCTAGGGGAGAGTCGGGCTTTGAGGTCACCGCAATGACCTTCACACCGAGCTTTTTGGCGGCTTCGGCGTCCTCCACGGTTCGTCGGGTCTTGCCGGAGCCGGAGATGGCCAACAGCACGTCGCCCTCATGCATGGACGGGCAGATGGTTTCACCCATCATGTAGCTCGTGTAGCCGATGTGCATCATGCGCATGGCGAAGCTGCGCGCCTGGAACCCGGACCGCCCTTCGCCGGCCGCGTAGACGCGGCTGTTCTTGGTGATCAGCGGCATGGCCTGTTCGAGGTCGTGCTCGTCCATTTTGGCGATGACGCCCTGTACTTCTTCGACGATCTGGTCGAGGATGCGTTCGTTGGTGCTCATTGCATTTCCTTCCTGCATGCCTGGCATGCTGCTGTGATGTCGTCGGCCTTGGTGATGGCCGAACCCATGATGACGATGTCGATGTTCTCCTGCGCCAGAGCTGCGAGCTGATGCTGCTTGATACCCCCTGCGATCGCTATATGGCGAATCTGCGGGAATCGCGCCTTGAATGCGCGCACCTGCGCGACCGGATCGGCCGTGGCACCGGAATCCACGGAGGTGTGCAGGCAGTATATCGCGTTCTGGAAGCCGCTGATGCGTTCGATGCGCTGCTCGTCGCATTCCAGCAGGTCGATCATCATTACCCTGCCGTGTGTTTCGGTGGACTTGGCGCATGTCTCCAGCGTGCCCATCGAGGCCGATCCCATGACCGTCAGGTAGTCGAATCCCAGATCGAATCCCAGATCGAACTCGTAGGCGCCTTCGTCGCAGGTTTTGATATCGGCAAGCACCGAGGTGTTGCCTGCCGCTTCAAGAACAGGACGGAGGGCGCGAAGCCCGAACTCCTTGGTCAGGGACGTGCCGATTTCGATGATGTCGGCCTGGCCGTCGATCGCCTGTATGATGCGTACCGCCTGTTCCACTGGCACGCGGTCGATGGCGACTTGCAGTTTCATGATGATCCTTTCTGCTGATTGATTGGCTTGTTAGGCGCGGTCGCCGCAGACTCTACAGGGAGAGTTCCTTGCGCGGTGTGGAAGCGATGAAATCGCGAAGCTCCTCGGCGGTCGGCAGACCTTCCGAATCGGAGACGCTGGTGACCTGGATGGCTCCCACCGCGTTGGCGCGTTCGAGCAGATGCCTGGTGTCGAGTCCCTCAAGCAATGCCGTGATGACACCGGAGGCGAAGCCGTCGCCGGCGCCTACGGTATCGACCACGTTGACCGTGAAGCTGGGGACCACGGTCTTCTGCACGGAACTGTTGCCGTCCAGCTCGAACAGCGCCGAGCCTTCATCGCCGAGCTTGATGATGACCTTGCCGACTCCCATGTCGAGATAGAACTTTGCGATATCGTGCGGATCGACGGCTCCGGAGAACAGGCGTCCCTCCTCAAGTCCGGGCATGAACACGTCGGATTTGGCCGCCAGCTTGTTGGTCGCGGCGATCATGGCTTCCTTGCCCGGCCAGAGGGTCGGGCGCGGATTCGGGTCGAACAACACGGTGACGCCATGCGATCGTGCCGCGTCCACCAGGTTGCTTACCGTGTCGTACGTGTTGGGGGCGAGCGCGGAGAAGATGCCGGTGACGTGCAGGATTTTCACGCCGTCGAAGTCGATGGTGTCTACGATGTCGGGCGTGGTCTGGGAGGCTGCGGAGCCTGAGCGGAAGTAGATGACTTTTGGCTCGCCGTCGCTGGAGCGTACTTTGAGCTGGTAGCCTGTTGCGGCTCCGGTCATGCGGCGGATGTTCGTGGTGTCGATGCCGATGCCGTTCATGTATTCGAGGATGAGGTCACCTTGCCAGTCCTTGCCGAGCGTGGTCACATAGCTGACGGTGTGGCCTTGGCGGCTGACTCCGATGGCCACGTTGAATTCGGCGCCGGCCATCTGCCTGGGCAGGGTGCGGGCTTCGAGATAGGTTTCGTTGGAATCGGCGATGAGGTTCACCATCGGTTCGCCGATGGTCATGACTTCTGACATTGGTGTTCCTTAGGGTTGCGGTCGGTTGGTTGTTGTGGTTGATGGTGTTTTAGGAGTGTGCGATGGCGTGGCGTACGATGTCGACTTGTTCGGCGACCTGTTCGGCCGGGATGGGGAATTCGAGGAAGACGGGGATGCTGGCGGACAGTCGGTCGAGCATGGGTTGCCAGTCGATGACACCGTCCTGAAGCATGGTGGTGGCGAGCTGGCTTTTGTCTTGTGAGCCGTTGACGTTCTTCAGGTGGAACACGGTGATGTAGTCCACGAGTCGGTTGAACGCCTGCTGTGCGTTTTCGTCGCGCCAGTACCAGTTGCCCAGGTCGAAGGTGTATCCGATGGTGGATCCGTTCGCCGTAATGTGGTCCAGCGATGCCTGGGTGCAGGCGAAGGTGCCGTTTTGCGGCGTCTGGTCGTTTTCGATGCTCAAGGTCAGGTTGCGTGCGGCGGCTTGGTTGTCGATGCGCTGCAGCACGGTGGCGTCCACGTCCTTGATGTCGCCTTGGTTGAATTTCACGTTGCGTGCGCCCATGCGCGCCGCTTCGCCGAGGTATTGCTCGAACTGTGGGTTGGGCTCGCCGTTGACGGTGATCGATTCGGGTACTGAGTAGAACAGCGTCATGTGCTGTTGTGCGGCGGCGTTGGCGATGGCGTCGTATTCGGCGTTGTCTGCGATGTACTCCCGGCGTACTTCCGCGAGGGTGATGCCGTGCGCGGCGATGGTGGCGAGCAGTTCGGATTGCGGTGTGCCGTTGCGCAGCGCGTCCATGTATACGAGGGTGTTGATGCCGATGGTGGTCATGTTCGGTCCTTTGCAAGTGGTGTTGTTACGGGTGGCGTTTGCCTGCGTGATGCATTGCGATGTAGGGGTGCCGGCAGGCCGGGGCAGGAGACCGGCCGGCCGGCATGGTGTTTGGAACGTTTCTAGAACAGCAGCAGGGAGGCGAGTCCCATGATGGGGAAGGTGCACAGCCAGTAGACCGGCACGCCGTTCTTGAGGAACGTCTTCGGCTCGAGCTCGTTGTATTCGACGGCCCACATGTTCCACGACTGGGTCACGCAGCTGGAGATGCAGGTCATGGACGGTACCACGAGCAGTGCGAACAGGAACCAGGCGTTGAACACGCCCATGCCCATCAGGATGCTGATGACTGCGGATCCTGCGCCATAGAGCTCGAGCGGGCCGCGGAACAGTGCCAGCGGGGCGAGGATGCACACTGCAATGGCGAGGATCATCTCGTTGTTGGGCACCACGGAGGTCAGCGCCGGGCCGAAGTCGGCCATCACGGTGACGGCGGCGTGCTGGAAGAAACGCAGCACGAGCAGCATGATGATGAGGCTGCCGATGTCGCCGATGGCGGTTTTTGCCGTGGAGTTGAGGATGTTGACGAATCCCTTGTAGGTCTTCATGTGGCCGGTGCCGAGGAAGGCGATGATGGAGGCCAAGAACAGTGCCGGCACGGCATCCCATTGGAAGATGATGCTCAGCGCGACCGGTACGACCGGCCGCAGGTAGGTCCAGATGGGCACCTGGGGGATTTCGACGTTGCGTTCGTCCGGGTCGCCCACTTCGTACGGCTTGCCGTTCTTGATGGCCTTGGCGTTGATGAGGATGAAGACGATCACGCCGATCATCTGTACGATCATCGCGGCGATGCCGAAGCGCAGATAGTGGCCGCCCCATTCGATGACCTGACCGTCGGGGGACTTGTAATCCTGGTAGAAGGCCGCGAACTGCACGAACAGCACGCTGTTGATCCACATGGCGGCGCCGATGGAAAGCGTGAACACCGGCACTGCGACGCGCTTGGGTACACCGAGGCGGCCGAGGATGGGGAAGAGGATCACGCCGATGGCGATGGCGGAGCCGACGCCGTAGGCGCTGGTGAAGATGAGGCAGGTGACCAGGGCCGTGCAGATGGTGGCCAGCACCGGGCTTTTCTCGCCGACCTTGGCGGTGCGGTAGGAGATGGAGGCGGCGATGCCGGTGTCAACGAGCACACGGCCGAACCATGCGCCGCAGATGATCTGGATGATGGTCGATCCGTAGGTGAGCGCCGGCTGGGCGAAGGTCTCTTCGATGACGTTGAAAGGTTTGCCTATGCCGAACGGGACGCCGAGGAAGTAGACCAGCGTCCAGACGATGGTGAGGATGAAGAATCCGATGGTGAGATTGCCGCCCTTCATCGCGTAGATAACGAAGCAGATGAAAGAGGCGATCAGCAGCAGGCCCATGACCCAGATGATCATGATGCTCCTCCTTGAGCCGTGATGGTTGTTGTTTCAGTGTACTCGGTCGTTATGTTGACCGATTTAGTTTACCGGTTACGTTTATCGGTTAACAACAAGGGTACACTACAATATGTGTACCGGTTAACTACGGCGTGTCTAAAGCGGTTTCAGGGATTTTGTCCTATGAATATCAGATCTGGGTTGATGCGAACACACATAGGCGTGTGGGAATCTCATCCACCGAACATGGGTTCTTCGCACCGTCGTAGACGCGAGAGAACAGCTTCCGCGCGGCGGTGCGCCCCATAAGCACCGGATTTTGATCGAGGCAGGTGATGCCGAACCCGCTGTACTTGGCCCACTGCTCGTCGGCGAACGCGCAGATGCCGATGCGCTCGCGCGTCTGCGCGGAGGTCGCCTCGAGCACATCGCGCATGCTCTCCTCGTTGTTGGCGAACAGGCAGACCTTCTCGGCGCCATGTGCGTCCAACAGTTCCTTGATGCGATCCGCCAGGTCATGCGCGTCGGAATCGTACACCAGCACATCGCCGTCTATGCTGTGGGCGCCTACATACTCCTCGAATGCGATACGGCGCGTGGTACGCGTGCTGATGCCATCGCCCGGCCTGGTGACGAACGCCACATGGTCGAACCCACGGGATGCGAGATGGTCGAGCATCGAACGCACGGCTCCGGCATTATCGCTGGACACACTGTCATACGTCGGGGGAGTCATGATGCGGTCGAGCATGACCACGGGCTTGCGGTTCTTCCTGCCATGGAAGTCCGCAAGCCACGCGTCGTTGTTGCCTACGGTGTTGACGATCAGACCGTCGACCTGTGCGTCCAGCAGCGATTCGATGTTGGCGCATTCCAGCTCGGGGCGATTGTTGGCGTCGCATACAAGAAGCTGAACGTCGCGGGCCCGGCATTCCTCCTGCATGCCTTTGATGAGCAGCGAGCTGAACGGGTTGCCCACATCGGCGATGCTCACGCCGACCATGTGGCTTACGGTGGCCTTAAGCCCCTGCGCCATCCTGTTCGGTCGGTATCCGAGCTCGCGGATCACCTGCTCTATCTTCGCTTTGGTCTCCGACGACATGTAGGCGTACTCGCCATGCAGATACCGTGAGATTGTGGTCTTGGAAACACCTACGGCCTCGGCCACGTCCCCCATGCTGGGCTTTCGATTCATCTTGCTCGCGTTCACTCCCACCCCCGGGATCGTACGTTCGTTGTTCTTCCATCAACAATAGCGTGCCCGCGGGCGACATGGCGCTTACGGTTTGTCCTGCAGCGACGGAACACTGGACTTTCTATGAGAGAATTTTGCAAGAAGTGGTATCAACGCATTGCCACCAGAGACATGGCGTTCATCGGCGTACTGACCCTGGTCGCCTCCTGCGTAGCCTCCTGGCTCAAACAGCTTCCGGTACTCAGCCTGTTCGGCGCCCTGATCATCGCCCTGCTGATCGGCATGGCGGCACAGTTCCCGGTCCGAAGCTGGTATGTCGGCGACTCGGCCGACCGCAAGGCCGGGGTCAAGGACGCGGCCGGGCTCATCTCCAACAAACTATTGCGGTTGGGCATCATCCTGCTCGGATTCAAACTCAACCTGCAGGTGCTGTTCACCCAAGGCATCAAATGCCTGCCGATTGCCGTGGCCGTGGTGACGCTTACCATCGTCGTGTGCTATGCCATCGCCCGCAGGCTCGGTGTCGACCCGCAGCTCGCCATCCTCGTGTCGGGCGGCACCGGCATCTGCGGCGCCGCTGCCGTCATGGGATTGTCCGGCTCGATCAAAGTCCCGCCGGAACAGGAAAGCGAAAAAGCGGACAACGAGGTCATGGCCGTGGCCATCATCGCCATCATGGGCACCATATTCGCGCTTGCGGAAATCGTGCTCGGCCCCTTGACGGGGCTTTCCGCCACGCAGCTGGGCATCACCGCGGGGGCGTCCCTGCATGAGATCGCGCATGCCGTGGCCGCAGGCGCCGCGTTCGGCGCCGTCGACATCGCCACCATCATGAAGCTCTCCCGCGTACTCATGCTCGTGTTCGCGGCCATCGTCATCTCCATCTGGTGGGACAGGCATCATTCCGCCGTGCCGGCCTCCGGCAAACGCACGGTTTCCTTCCCCTGGTTCATGCTCGGCTTCATCGGCGCGTCCATCATCGGCACCTTCGTGCCCTTTATCGCGTCCGTCACTCCTCGGCTGGTGGACATCGCCTACGTCGTGCTGGGCATGGCCATGGCCGCGCTCGGCATCACCGTGAATTTTGCTGCCATCGCGCAAAAGGGGCGTAAGGCGTTCCTCGCCAGCTTCCTCACATCGATTCTGCTGATGTGCTTCGCCGCCGGCATGGCCATGCTGTTCTTCTAACGTTTGGCATCAGCTGCCCATACGGGCACTTCGATACATGGTGCCTTCCGCCATCGGAAGCGGAAGGCACCATGTTATTCACCGTCGGGCATGGCTTGTGCAGCGTCTGTCTTGCCGCCGCGCCTGCGCTCCAACAGGGCGCGGACGAGCCGGCATAATGGCAGCAGATACAGCAAACAGGCGAACAACAGGCTCGCCTCCGGCGCACCCACCGAGGCAAGCGGCACCGCGCCCGCAATCGACCAGGGGATAAGCGGCGCCACCACTACGGCGGTGTCCTCAAGATCGATGGCCCGGCGCTGCCGGTCGGATTCGACATTCGCGCACAACTGACTGGTCAGCATAATCGACAGCGTCTGATTGCAGGCGACCGCGCTGGCGACCAACGACGTCGCCAGCGTCGCGCCGAATGCGCTGCAACGCCGCGCCAACGCGGAAACGATACGGTGCGCGCCATCCAACAGACCGGTCTCCTGGAAGATGCCGGAATACGACGAGGAGATGCACACGATAAGCATCACCTTGACCATGGAGACGATGCCACCGCCATCGATAAGCGGCGCCACCCGCTCGTCCGCGCAGTGGAAACCGAACACCAGCGCACGTGCCAGCGCCTTCACATCCATATGCTGCACGAGAACGCACACCGGCAATGCGGTAAGAATACTGGCACACATGGTGATGCGCACGTCCACGCGCGCGACGGCCAGCACCACCAGCACCACCGCAGGCAGAACCGTCGTCCAATGCAGGCAGAACGTCTTGCCGAACAATCCGCGCACATCCAACGATCCCGCCGAAGGATGCGTGCATAGCGCCAAGGCGGCATACGCCGCGCAGGTCAGCGCGAAGGGGACGGCGGCGGTGCGAACCATGAGTCGGATGTTCTCGAAGATGTTCGTATGCGTCAGCGTTTTGACCAGCTGGGCGCTGGTGGACACGGGCGAGCACCGGTCTCCGAAATAGATGCCGGACAGGATCGCGCCGCCAAGCAGCATGGGGGAGACCTGCATCGACGTGCCCAAGGTCATGGTGATCACACCCATCGTCGCAGCCGAGGCGAACGAGGAACCCGTCAGCAGCGACATGAGGCAGTTGAGCAGGAACGTCAGCAGAATCACCGCATGCGGGCGGATCAGCGATGTCGTGTTCGCCACAATGAACGGTACGGTTCCCGCGGCGCGCCACAGAGTGGTCAACAGGCCGATCAGCACGAAGGTGACCACCACGATGCTGGCCGCGCGCATAGTGGCAAGGCCCTTGCGAATCATCGCGCCCCATGTGTGCCCGGTCAGCCGCCCATGAACAAGGAAGATGGCCAGGCCGGCGACCAGCGCCGGAATAATGGAGATGCCGGTCGCGATGCAGCCGATAAGCGCCGCGCAGAACAGCGCCATGGTGATGATCTCTGGCATGGGTGCCTCTCTTCTCGATGATCCCCGTCGGGCATGCGACGGCTATGGCTTTGCCCACAGTAGCAGGGCGAACGCTTCAGCATTTTGTTTCGAATCACAGGCCAGACACGGTGTATGCATTCCGCCGGCGTGGCGAGCGACCATTGGGTGACCGCGGAGCAGGATGATTTCCTCGAATCGATGGCCGAAGCCGACGAGGCGGTGATCAACCACATGCGCGGCAAGATGATGTATCTGAACGTCATGAACCGCCTGTCCGTGGACTGTGATTGCCTCCCCAACCCGTCCGAGCCGGACATGCACGACATCGGCGTGCTGTCTTCGCTCGACCCGGTGGCGCTCGACCAGGCGTGCGTGGATCTCATCCATATCGCCCCCGACGGCGCGTCCGTCACCGAACGCATCGCCTCACGCCACGGCGAGCACACGTTCGAATACGCCGAAGAGCTCGGCATCGGTTCACGCTCGTACCGGCTGACCGTGGCCACGGCGATCGCCGTATTCGCCTTCGGCTCGACCAACGCCATCGCCGCCACTTGGACGAGTGATTTGGCCGCAGGCCTGCCGGGGCTCGCGCTGCAGTGGGCGCTGATTCCGCTCGCCGCATATTGAACCGAATCGCTGATCGCCAAGCGCGGACGCTGAATTGTGACGTTCGGGCGTGGCGATGCAACCACGTTCTGAACAAGTCCGACATTCCGGGAGTCAAGCCGTTAAGCTTGGCTCCCGTTGTCATATCGGCTCCGGGATCGAGGGAAGTGATCATGGTCGCAGGCGTGTCCGTCGTCACCTTGCTGTTGGTGCTTATCTCCGGAATCGGCGCGGGATTCGTCGGATACGCCGTCGGAGCCTCGTCGCTGATCTCCTACCCGGCATTGCTGGCGTTCGGCATCCCACCGGTGCTGTCCAACACCACGAACACCGTGGGCGTGTGCGGCACCGGCATCGGTGGACTGCTCTCCGCCAGAAAGGAACTCGCCGGCCAGCACAAGCGCGTGATCATCTACGCCTGCATCGGCCTGGTCGGTGGCATCATCGGCGGGCTGCTGCTCTTGGAGCTGCCGGCAAAAGTGTTCGAATGCGCAGTCCCGCCGCTCATCCTGTTCAGCGCGTTGCTCATTGCGCTCAACCCGCGCAAGAAAGCCGCCGCACGCGACGCCGTCGCACAGGCGTTGCCGCAATCGCACCAAGGCAAGCGCGCAGAGCAGATCGCCAGCAGAACCGCCAGCGGCAGCCTGCGCAACGACCCCTGGTGGCTGTGGGTCGGCGTGAGCTTCGTCGGCATCTACTCTGGTTACTTCGGTGCAGCAGCCGGAACATTGGCGCTTGCGATTCTCGACCTGGGCAAGATCGGCCCGTTCCATCAGATCAACGCGCTGAAAACCGTGGTGGGATTCGGCGCGAACATCTCCGCCGCAATCATGTTCATCATCCGAGGCTCCGTCTACTGGCCGTTCGCCATCGCCATGTGCCTGGGCTGCATCATCGGCAGTTCCATCGCGCCTCCGGTCACCCGGCATATCCCTGAAAACATCATGCGTGCGGCCGCCGTGCTCACCGGCATCATCCTCGCCGTCAAGCTCGGCTGGAACACCTATTTCTAGAATTTCTTCGACTGGGGCAGCGCTTGTGCATGCCTGTGCATGTTTTTCCGCTGCCCGGCGCATTCCGTAGGTGGTTTTTGGCTTCCGTAGGTGGTGAGAGCCGATAACCCGTTTGGAAATGGCTTGATATCAAGCCATTTCCAAAGCCGGTTCTGAGGGCAACCACCTACGGAAGCGCAAAACCCCCTACGAAAACCTGGAACGCAGAAGATGCTAAATGCTGTTATGAATGATTTGACTGATTTCGGATCATTACAGCTTTGTTAGATAAGTGTTGACAGCGCTCGCATGACAATATCCACGTCCTTGTTTTCTAATTCACGAATGACATGCAGATAGGTTTCCTGTGTTGTGGTCATACTGGCATGGCCGAGACGGCGTGACACACTAGCAATCGATACGCCGGCGAACAGCAACAGTGATGCGTGCGTATGCCGCAATCCGTGGATGGAAATGACTGGCACATCCACGTTTTTGCAATGTCTGGCGAGCACATCGTTAGCTGTTGAGTTGTAGACCTTGCCATGTACAAAAATGGGTTTGTCATGTGGAAGGTTCTTAAGCAACCCGGAAAGCTGCATGATGAGCTGCCAGTCAAGCTGCACCTTGCGCACGGATGATTCGTTTTTCGTGGGCACGAATCCGCCGCCGTTCTTGTAATCCCATGTTTTGCTGACGGAAAGCGTTTGATGGGCGAAATCGAAGTCATCGGGCGTGAGCCCAAGCGCTTCGGAGAATCGGAGTCCGGTTTTCGCGATGAGGAGGATGAGCCAATCCCAACTTGCCTCAGCGCCAAGATCAAGATCGGCGAGCATAGCGTGCAGCTCAAATTGGTTGAGATACTTCATTTTCTTGATACGTGGCTGCTTGCCTTTGATGATGACCTTGCGCGTCGGATCACGGGGAATGAGCCCTTCATCAACGGCATCGAGGATGGCGCCTTTGATCTGATGGTGGAAATCCATGGTGGTCTGGCGCTCATGATGCTGCGCGTATCCGTTGATAAGCCGTTGATAAGCGGTCCGATCCATATCAGCAAGCTTCAGCTCGGGAATAAGCTTTCCGAGCCAGGATTGTGCAAGTCGGTATTTGCCCATGGTCACGTCCCGGATGGCGCCTTCCTTGTACGTTTTCACCCATTGGGTGTAGTAGTCGCAGAACAGCGATTCGGAAGTGATGGTTTCCTGCATGGCATGCACCTTTCTCAAGAAAAATAGGGGATAAGCGCAGCCATCATACTCACGCTGATGAAGGGTGATGAGCGAGTCCAGATGGTCGAAGAATGAGCCAAGCTGAGCTTGCTCTTTCAACCTCGGATAAGGAACTTTCAGTTCCATAACCTTGTTTTTAGAGATGTTGAATCGCGATATTCCCTGGGCCAGCAAAGTCAAATCACTTCGTACGTTTTGGGATCTAAGCATATAGGCGAGGTATCGCGAATCAAAGCTGCCGTCTTGCCGGTAACCAAAGCAAAAACTGTTCAGGTAAACATTTGGCTGGTCAGAAAGCCAAACTGATGACATGCCAACTTCCCCTGGCGTCTCGGAAGATACGGTAAACAATGCATCGCCATACCTAACTTCGTTTTGCTTCGAGTCTTTTTCGATGGATTCAAGTCGATTGCTGTCAGTGATTGGATTATCGAAAACGTTTGTATACGGAACAAACTTAGCGGTACCGCGACCAAGGTCTTCCTTCGTCTTGCCAGACAGCCCACCATAAGCAGACCCGCAGTCTCCCAACTTACGCTGTTCCCAAGGGTCAGTGAAACCAGCGAAACGAATCTCCGGATACAGGGAACCCCCTTTAGGGAACATCTTGTCGAGCATGGATTTTTTCAGCACGCAGAGCTTGTCATACTTACGCTGATGAAGGGTGATGAGCGAGTCCACAGTTTTAAATACGCGGCTGATTTTCTTTTGTTCCGCTTTATCTGGCACCATTGCTTCAACTTCGACAAGGTTGCTTACAGCAAGTCCTGGTTGTGCCGATTGCCCTGAATATTGGCCCAAATCAAGCGTGCCAAACAAGTAATAGAGGAACGTCGTATCATTAAGATGATTTGCTTTTACAGCAACAGCATGCTCGGTGAAATATGACTTTCCATCTGCAATATTGACATTCCCGCACAGTGCGCCTTGGCGTCCAATAAGCGTATAAAGACCTTCATGGTTGAAAGTTGTCGTATAGCCTCTTAAACCATTGCCGCCGTAGACTGGATAAGAACCAGACTCCGACACATTGTCAGCGCAGATGAATTCGCCGCTTTTGAATTCAGTAGACAGTTCACCCAGCTTACGCTGTTCCCAAGCGGGGGTGCGGTATTCTTGTGAAAGATGTGCAGTCGCTCGTGGAACCGAGCTTTTCCGGTGCCGCAATGAGGAGGGATAGATGAACAAGCAGCAGCTCGCTTCGAAGATTTGGGAATCCGCCAATAAGATGCGTTCCAAGATCGAGGCGAACGAATATAAGGATTACATTCTTGGCTTCATCTTCTACAAGTTCCTTTCCGAAACCGAGCTGATGCGCTTGAAAGCCAGCGACTTCACTGAGGATGACCTTCCGCAGCTCACGGAGGATAATCCGGACATTGTGGAATTCGTGCAGGGTGAGTGCGGCTACTTCATCGCCTATGACAACCTGTTTTCCACATGGGTCAAGCAGGGCAACGATTTCGAGATTTCCAATGTGCGTGATGCGCTTTCGGCGTTCTCCCGCAATATCAATCCTGCGCATAGGAAAGTGTTCGATGGTATTTTCGACACGTTGCAGACTGGGCTTTCCAAGCTCGGTACCGACGCGAGAAGCCAGTCCAAGGCCGCGCGAGATTTGATTTACCTCATTAAAGACATTCCGATGGATGGTCGTCAGGATTATGACGTGCTTGGTTTCATCTACGAGTACCTCATCAGCAATTTCGCCGCCAATGCGGGCAAGAAGGCCGGCGAGTTCTACACGCCTTCCGAAGTCTCTCAGCTGATGAGCGAAATTGTCGCATGGCATTTGCAGGGGCGCGAGCAGATCAAGATCTACGATCCGACATCCGGCTCCGGTTCCTTGCTGATTCATATCGGCCAGGCGGTGGCTCGGCGCAACGGCAATCCGGATTCCATCATGTATTATGCGCAGGAGCTTAAGGAGAACACCTATAACCTCACGCGTATGAATCTGGTAATGCGTGGCATTCTTCCCGATAACATCGTTGCCCGCAACGGCGACACCTTGGAGGACGACTGGCCGTGGTTCGACACGTTGGAGAACAAGGAGGAGACCTACAATCCGTTGTTCGTGGATGCGGTGGTTTCCAATCCGCCCTACTCGCAGAATTGGGATCCCACTGATAAGGAGATCGATCCGCGCTTCAGTTATGGCATAGCTCCGAAGTCCAAGGCGGACTACGCCTTCCTGCTGCATGACCTGTACCATCTGCGTGCCGATGGCATTATGACCATTGTTCTGCCGCATGGTGTGCTGTTCCGCGGCGGCGAGGAAGGTCAGATTCGTAAGAATCTGATCGAGAACCGTCATATTCAGGCGATTATTGGTCTACCTGCGAATATTTTCTTTGGTACAGGTATCCCCACCATCGTGATGGTGTTGCGCAAAAAACGCGATGATGACAGGGTGCTCATCGTTGATGCGTCCAAACATTTCATCAAGGACGGCAAGAACAACAAGCTACAGGCTTCTGATATCAAACGCATTGTCGATGTGGTGTCGAGCAATCGCACGGTACCCAAGTTCAGCCGTCTGGTGTCCATCGATGAGATTCGCGCCAATGATTACAACCTCAACATTCCCCGTTATGTTGATTCATCCGAGGATGCGGAGACGTGGGATGTGTACGCTTCGATGTTCGGTGGCGTTCCGAAGAGTGAGGTCGAGCAGCTTGAGGAATATTGGAACGCCTGGCCGAGTCTGAAGGCCGAGCTGTTCCGTGATAATGGTGCCTGCTACGCCTGCGACCATGACGACATCGCCACTGTGGTGCGCAACAATGCCGACGTACAGGCGTTCATCGCCTCGTATGGTCAGGCCATTTCCGGATTGCCTGTCGATTTGCGCTCCCGCTTGGTGGAGCATCCCGAACAGGTGGATGCGCTCGGGCAGGAAACGGCCATTGGCAAGGAACTGGATGCGATGATTGCCGGAACCCCACTGGTTGACCCATATGACGCCTATCAGAAGCTTGATGACGCATGGAACGGCATTTCCATTGATCTGGAAGTGTTGGGGTCCGAGGGCTTCGATGCGGTAAGAGCCGTGGACCCGAATATGGTCGTCAAGAAGAAGGCCGGCAAGGATGTGGAAGTGCAGGATGGCTGGATTGGCCGCGTTCTGCCGTTCGACCTGGTTCAGCGCGAGCTGCTGCACGATGATTTGACTGCAATCGAGACGGACGAACGCCGTGTGCAGGACATCGATTCCGAGATTGAAACCATTTTGGAGGGTTTCGATGAGGATGACAAGCAGAACAGTGATGCGATCAATCAGGACGGTGATGCCTTCGTTGCTACCGAGCTGAAGAAAGCGGTCAAGGCGATCGGCAAGAATCCGGCTTCCGACTTCGAGCGTGGCTTGGTGCAGGCTCAGAAGCTATTCGATGAGACGAAGAAGCTGAAATCTGGTATCAAGACCAAGCGAAACGCGTTGGAGGAGAAGACCTGCAACACGATTAAGGCGTTGACCGACGAGGAAGCCAGGCAATTGCTGGAAGCCAAGTGGATTACGCCATTGCAGAAGCAGTTGGAAGCATTGCCGAATGCCGTGATCGACGAGCTCATTGGCAAAGTGAACGCGTTGAAGAACAAGTACGCCACCACATATGCCGATGTATGCGGTCAAATCGATGAAGCGGAGAAGGAATTGGCCGGAATGCTTGGCGATTTGACCGGCAATGTTCGTGATATGGCGGGCTTGGAAGAGCTCAAAGCACTGCTCGGGGGTGAATGATATGGCCGAACAGCATGGAAAAGCGTTGGTTCCGCAGATTCGTTTCTCTGGTTTCACTGACCCTTGGGAACAGCGTAAGCTGGGTGAACTGTTCGTGATTGGCGGTTCCGGCGGCACTCCATCCGCCACGAATGCTTCGTATTATGGAGGAGACATCCCCTTTCTTGGGATTTCGGATATCAAGAATCGTGATATTACGACCACTGCGAAAAGTATTACCGAAAAAGGTCTAGAAAATAGTGCGGCATGGATTATTCCTGCAGGAAGCATCTGTCTCGCAATGTACGCAAGCGTGGGAAAAGCAGGAATTAATAGGGTTAGTCTCGCAACAAGCCAAGCTTTCTATAACATGGTCTTTGAAGATGAAACGCTTCGAGATTTTATATATACAAGATTGGAAAAAGCAGACACGGACAACGAGTGGAACCCCTTGATTTCGACGGGCACTCAGGCGAATCTCAATGCCGACAAAGTTAAGAGTTTCCGAATCTTGCTGCCATCCTCCGGCGAACGGCGATTGATAGCGAAATACTTCGCTGATCTCGACTCGCTCATCACCCTTCATCAGCGTAAGCTCGAATTACTGCGGAATATTAAGAAATCCATGCTTGACAAGATGTTCGTATAGGGGTGTTCATGGCAACGATCACGTTATTTCACGGTTCCCCATGCAAATCCGTGACCCCCGAGTACGGTTTGGGTAACGACAAGCATGACTACGGTCGTGGTTTTTATCTGACTAAAAGTGTCGAGCTCGCCAAGGAATGGGCCGTGTGCAGGCCGGATGAGTCCAATGGCTGGGTCCACCAGTACGAACTGGACACGAATGGGTTGCGCATCCTGGATTTTCAGGAACATAGCGTGCTTGCCTGGCTGGCCGAGCTGATGAAGCATCGTGATGCCGCCGATTCCAAGCGTTATCGCGTGCTTGCTGCAAAATTCATCGCTCAATACGGCATCGATACCAGCGGTTATGACATCATCAAAGGTTGGCGTGCGAACGCCTCGTACTTCTACATCGCTAAGGAATTCGTCCGAGACAATGTGGACGTCGATATCTTGGAGGAACTGCTGTCGCTTGGCGGACTGGGAATTCAGTATTGTGTCAAGACCGAAAAGGCATACGGGCAACTGCGCGAAGTCAATGAGGGCTTGCTTTCCGTGAGCTACGGCGAATTCAACGACAAATACAATCAGAGGGATGTTGAGGCGCGGCAGAACATGCGTGATCTCATCGATTCCGATGCCAATACGGTGACCAACGTGTTTAGCACGTTGCTCTAGGGGGGTGGTGACAATGCGGGCATATCCAGAGGTCTACCGGGATGATGTGGTGGAAAGCCAGGGCAAGCTTTTCGACTACGTGGCGCAGTCGTTCCCTAACAAGAGCACGGAGGATTTCATCGCCACGTATATGACGAGCAAAACACGCAAAAGCATTGATGAAGCCAAAGCCTACGTCAATACGATGGATGCGGACGAGCTGTGGAAGTATTTCACCGAGACCGAGCACTACCAGTTGAAGGACGGCAAGGCGCTTAAAGGGTTCATGCCCGATTGGATCGGTGAGTTCTATGCCTACTACCAATGGTTCTACGGTATTCCCAGTGCTGAAGTGATCACCAGGGTGCCCTTGGACTTCCTGAAGAAAGCCTATTTCGGGCTGCATGATCTCGATCTGGAACTTGCGGTGCGGAAAGTCGGCGAAGAATGACAGGCATCATCTGCTTCCATAATCCCGATGAGGAGAACGGGTACCTGAGCAACTGGTATCCGTCGCATTTCGTTATGAACGGCATTGAATTCTCCTCGATGGAGCAGTACATGATGCATCGCAAGGCCTGCTGTTTCAATGACGCTGAAACAGCCGCGCGAATCCTCGAAACCGATGACGTGGCTGAGATTAAACGCCTTGGTCGACTGGTGGCCGGTTATGACGATCACGTGTGGAACGGCGTTCGCCAAATCGAAGTTTATGAAGGATTGCTTGCCAAATTCAGCCAGAACGCCGAACTTGGGGCACGGCTTGAGGCAACCGGCATCGCGCTGCTGGCGGAATGCGCCGTCAAAGACCGCATCTGGGGCATCGGCCTGTCGATGCATGACCCAGCCAGGTTCAATCCGAGCCAATGGCGCGGTCGGAACCTGCTCGGATACGCTCTAATGCTCACAAGAAGGAAGCTCAGCCGTATAGATTGACGGTAATACGGCTGTTTTCCTGGTTTTAATTGCCCCCGCTTGGGAACAGCGTAAGCTGGGGAAAGTAGCATCTAAGCGAATTGAAAAGAATACAAACGGGATTAAGGAGACGTTCACCAATTCCGCTGAGCACGGTATTGTAAGCCAATTAGACTACTTTGATCATGACATCACAAACGATGCGAATATTGGGAATTATTCCGTAGTGTATCCAGATGATTTCGTATATAATCCCAGAATCTCGGCCATAGCTCCATGCGGCCCCATTAATCGGAATAGACTTGGCAGAAACGGTGTTATGTCGCCTCTTTATACTGTTTTTTCAGTGGATGACATGATAAACAAGTTATATCTGGAGCATTATTTCAAGACAAATAGATGGCATCAATTCATGTTTCTTGAGGGTAATTCTGGTGCGAGGTCTGATCGTTTTTCTATTTCAGATTCGACTTTTTTCGAAATGCCTATCCAGTGCCCAGTTCTAGAGGAACAAGAATTAATTGCGTTGTTCTTCGACCGTCTGGACTCGCTCATCACCCTTCATCAGCGTAAGTATGACAAGCTCTGCGTGCTGAAAAAATCCATGCTCGACAAGATGTTCCCTAAAGGGGGTTCGCTATATCCGGAGATTCGTTTTGCCGGTTTCACTGACCCTTGGGAACAGCGTAAGCTGGGAGATGTCGCCACTATTGTGGGCGGCGGCACGCCGAGCACCAATAACGATGCGTACTGGGATGGCGATATAGACTGGTATTCACCCGCCGAATTAGGTGAGCAGGTGTACGCCGACAGAAGTGTCCGAAGGATAACCCAGGCTGGTTACGATAGCTGCTCGGCAACATTGCTTCCAGCTGGTAAAACAATTCTCTTCACAAGTCGCGCGGGCATTGGCAATACAGCGATTCTTCGCAGGTCAGCATGTACAAACCAAGGCTTCCAGTCTTTAGTCGTGAACGATGATACCGATGTGTATTTCATCTACTCCATGACCGATCGAATCAAGAATTTCGCTGAACAGAAAGCTTCTGGATCAACCTTCCTAGAGATATCTGGAAAAGGTCTGGCGGCCGGAGAATTCGCCTTTCCTTCAAAGGATGAGCAGACTGCAATAGGGTCTATGTTCAAGCAACTCGACCATCTCATCACCCTTCATCAGCGTAAGTATTGTGGTGTTGCTTCTTGGATGTTAGGGGTTGCGCTCGTAAGATTGGGCTCAGAAGGTGACGGTGCATTCGGGGAGATGAAACATGTTCTACAGTAAAGAATCGGATTTCGAAGACGATCTGGTCGCGGTGCTGAAGCGCCATGGATGGACCGATGGCGTGCTGGAATACCCAACCGAACAGGACCTTATCGGCAATTGGGCCAACATCCTGTTCGACAACAACAAAGGCATCGATCGATTGAATGGGCAGCGTCTTACCAAAGGTGAGATGGCGCAGATCCTCGAACAGATCGAAACATTGCGCACGCCATTGGCGCTGAACTCCTTCATTAACGGCAAGACCGTATCCATTAAACGTGATAATCCAGCAGATCCGGCACATTTCGGCAAGGAAATCAGCCTGAAGATCTATGATCGCCAGGAAATCGCCGCCGGGCAAAGCCGGTACCAAATCGCAAGACAGCCGATGTATCCGGCGAAAAACAAGATGCTGAACGATCGCAGGGGAGACGTTTGCCTGCTTATCAACGGCATGCCGGTCATCCATATCGAACTGAAGAAAAGCGGCATCCCCATAAGCCAGGCCACCAATCAAATCGCCAAATACGCGCATGAAGGCGTGTTCACCGGACTGTTCAGACTCGTGCAGGTCTTCGTGGCCATGAATCCGGACGATGCCGTGTACTTCGCCAATCCTGGCGAAGGCGACTTCAACAGCAACTACTTCTTCCACTGGGCTGACTTCAACAATGAGCCCATAGCGGCGAACAAACACGTTGGGCAGGACGAGTGGAAACGGTTCGCGTCGGACCTGTTGTCCATTCCCATGGCTCATCAGCTCATCGGTTTCTACACGGTTGCAGATTCCGCGGACGGATGCCTCAAAGTGCTGCGCAGCTACCAATACCAAGCGGTGAACGCCATTTCCGATCGTGTACGCACCTGCAAATGGGATGAGCCGGTGCCAAGCGGTACTCCGGGACGCCCAGGCGGCTATGTGTGGCATACCACCGGCTCGGGCAAAACCATGACCAGTTTCAAAGCGGCGCAGCTCATTGCCGGCTCGAAAGATGCCGACAAAGTGGTCTTCCTTATGGACCGTATCGAGTTGGGTACGCAGTCGTTGCTGGAATACCGGTCGTTCGCGGATGATGCCGATGACGTGCAGGGTACGGAAAACACGGATGTGCTCAAGGCGAAGCTGGCAAGCATCGACCCGAAGGACACGCTTATCGTCACGTCTATTCAGAAAATGAGCAACATCAAAGCAGGCGAGGGGCATATCACCGAAGAGGAAGTGAAGAAGCTCGCCGGCAAACGCATCGTGTTCATCATCGACGAATGTCATCGTTCCACATTCGGCGAGATGCTGCAGGATATTCGCCGTTCCTTCCCGAACGCACTGTATTTCGGTTTCACAGGTACTCCAATCCATGAGGAGAACCGTAAGAAGGGCTCGACCACATCAATGGTGTTCGGCGATTGCCTCCACCGGTACAGCATCGCCGACGGCATCCGTGACGGCAATGTGCTCGGCTTCGACCCGTACATGGTGCTGACGTACCGAGACAGGGACGTTCGCCAGGTGGTCGCCTTGGAGAAGGCGAAGGCGTCGACGATTGAGGAAGCCCAAGCGGATCCGGCGAAAGCCGAAGTGTTCTACCATTACATGGATCCGAATCAAATGCCGATGGGACCTATGGAAACGCAGGCCGGAGAACGCATCAAGGGCATTGAGGATTACCTGACTTCGGCACAGTACGCGCAGGGCACCCCGCATGAGGGCAAGGTTGTGGAGGATATCCTCGACCAATTCCCATTGCTGAGCAGGGGCAACAAATTCCATGCGATGCTGGCCACGAGTTCCATTCCCGAGGCGATCAGCTATTATCGCTTGTTCAAGGAGCATGCGCCGCAAATGCATGTGACCGCGCTGTTCGACCCCAATGTCGATAACTCCAACGGCGCGATTCTCAAAGGGGACGCGCTTCAGGAGATCATCGGCGATTACAACGAACTGTTCGGCAAGGATTTCATCATCCCCACATGGCCGAAGATGAAGAAGGACATCACGGCGCGGCTTTCCCACAAGCGGCCATATCTGACGGTCGATCAGCATCGCGAGGAACGGCTGGATCTGCTGATCGTGGTCGACCAGATGCTGACGGGCTTCGACTCCAAGTGGGTCAACACGCTGTATCTCGACAAAATCATCGATTACGAGAACATCATTCAGGCGTTCAGCCGTACGAACAGACTGTTCGGCCCTGATAAGCCCTTCGGAACGATACGCTACTACCGTAAGCCGCATACCATGAAAGGGTATATCGAAGCAGCGGTGAAACTGTATTCCGGAGATAAGCCGCTTGATCTGTTCGTGCAGAAACTACCGGAAAACGTGCGGCTGATGGATGCGCGTTTCGAAGAAATCGCCTCCGTGTTCCGCACCGGAGGTGTAGAGGATTTCATGAAGCTGCCGGAGTCCGTGGAAGCATGCCGGAAGTTCGCGAAGCTGTTCTCGGAACTCAATGATTTTCTTGAAGCCGCCAAAGTACAAGGATTTACATGGCAGCAGCGGGAATACTCCGTCACCCATGACGATGGTTCGGTGGAGGTTGTGCGGCCGGAACTCGATGAACGCACATATCTGATTCTCGTTCAGCGATACAAGGAGTTGTTTGCTGGAGATGGCGAAGGCCATAGTGAGGGTCCTGAGGCTCCATACGATCTTGATGGGCATATCACCGAAATCGACACGGGATTGATTGATACGGATTACATGAACGCTAACTTCACCAAATGGCTCAAGGCGCTTGGTGGAGGAGATCCAGACCTGTTGGCATCAGCTGAGGAGGAATTGCATAAGTCGTTCGCTTCGCTCAGCCAAGAGGAACAACGGTACGCCGAACTGTTCATGCATGATGTGGAACGTGGCGAAATCGAGTTGGAGGAAGGCAAGACGCTGCGCGACTACATCACGTATTACGCTGACAGTGCTCAGAATAGCCAAGTAGAGAAAATCACAGAGAAGCTTGGTGTTGACAGCAATCTGCTCAGAGAGATGATGCGGCTTGATCTTACGGAAAACAGCCTGAACGAGTTCGGCCGGTTTGATCGATTGAAAGCTTCGGTTAACAAGTCTCTGGCGAAGGCATTTTTCGATAAGCCGGATAGTCCGGTCTCACAATTCACTGCAAATCTTCTCGCCACCAAATTGCTGAGGAACTTTATTCTTGAGGGAGGATTTGACCTAGACACGTGGGAACAGCATAGTAGCCATTAATGTGGAGAGAATATCAGCTCGGAACAGTTGCCATACTGACCAGCATCATCTTCGCCTTAGTCTGTGCTGGATTTTTTAGAATTTCTCCGTCTACAGCTTCTTGCAAGGTGCAAAAACCGAGCCATATTGCTCATATGGCTAACGGTTATAAGCCGAAAGCGCAGGTTGTTCGCTCTCCCGGCAATATGAAGCAATGTGCACATTGCCGGTTCGGCAATCCTGAGGATGCCAAGTTCTGCCGTCGCGCCGCAGAACGGTCAGGAACCCGTTGAAGGTTTTGCCGTAGATGCCGCTGCAGATGCTCGGCCTGGGCCTGTTCTCCATGTGGCAGCCCGTCGTGGTGGCGCAGGGCAATTCCACCGCCAAGCGCGACCCCCACTGGGGCTGGATTCTTGCCATGATCGTGCAGATGCTGCTCACGTTGCTGGCTATCGTGCTGATCTTCGCGGTGATTCTTGGCGGGTTCGCCGCCTTGCTTGGTAGCATGCCGTGAGACTGCCGGCCACGTCGACTCGCTTTGGGCGAAACGACGTGGCCGGCTGCGTATAATCATCGTGTTATGCCGACGAAACCGCAACGATGGAGGTCTGGCATATGGCAGTCGTTAATGAGGCAAAACTCGGGTATCTTGACTTTCTGTCGCGTGAAGACAGGGTGCGTCATCACCGCTATGTCGAAGAGATGAAGCAATACGACATGATGCGTTCCGGCGACATCAACGCGATCAACGAAAGCACCAGACTGTGGGATTCTGGACTGTATGGCCACCTGTCGGATGATCCGCTGCTCAATGTGAAATACCGGTTCGTCACCACGATCACGCTGGCCACACGCTTCGCCATCGAAGGCGGCATGGACGAGGAGGATGCCTACAACGCCTCCGACCTGTACATCCAGGATTTGGAACAATGCAAGACGCCCGACGATGTGCGCCGATTGCACACCGACATGATGACCTTCTTCACCTGGGCCATGGCCGACATGCAGAAGCTGGAGACGCATTCCAAGGCCGTCAACGAATGCATGGATTACATCCATTACCATCTGCATGAGAAGATCACCGTGCCCATCCTCGCCGAGCATGTGCACTTGAACCCTACGTACCTTTCCGAACTGTTCGCCCGCGAAACCGGCACGACCATCTCGCAATACGTTACCGACAAGCGCATGGAGGCCGCGGAGAACATGCTCAAGTACTCGGAATACGGGTTCGCTGAGATCGCGCGTATTCTGGCCTATCGTTCCCAAAGCCATTTCACCAAGGTGTTCAAGAAGCACAGCGGCATGACACCGGGGGAGTACCGCAGGAAATACGCGCAGGCCGGCATCTGGCCGGAATAGGTAGGAATAGGCCGATTGGCGGGTGGCGTGGGTGAACGTGGCGTGTCGTGCCTGCGAATTCTTCGCTTCGGGCGCAACAATGCCGTCGTCTGCGTGCATCATCGGCTACGGTAGAAGGTATTCAACGACGAACACGAAGTATGAGGTAAGGAACGATCGAATATGGGAATGCCACTAGATCTGTATGTGATCCGCCATGGCGAGTCCGAGGCGAATGTGATTATCAGCGCCGGCGAGCAGGGCGATAACTCGCTGTATACGCAAGACAACGTGACGGTGCCGGACCGGTCGTGGAGGCTTACGGCCACGGGACGCAAGCAGGCCGACTGCATCGGCCGTTGGCTGGTAGCGCAGCAGCAGCTGTTCGACCGTTATCTCGTCTCGCCTTACGTGCGTACGCGCGAGACGGCTGCCACCATGGCTTTGCCGAAGGCGAAGTGGGAGGAGACGCGCGTGCTGCGCGAACGTTCGTGGGGTGAGATCAGCACCATCACCAAAGAGGAGTTCCGCACCAGCTACAAGCGCAACTGGCTGTTCAAGAACACCGACCCGTTGTACTGGTGCCCGCCGGCCGGTGAGTCCATCGCCGATGTGGCGGAGAACCGCGTGCATAACCTGCTCACTTCGCTGAACCGTAAGTCCGATGCGGAGTCGGTGGTCATGGTCAGTCATGGCGATCTGATGCTTGCGCTGATGCTCACGTTGGAGGATCTGTCCGACGAGGAGTTCATGCATCGCGCCGATTCGCCCGACTGGCGGATCACCAACTGCACGTGCCTGCACTATTCGCGCAGGGATCCGCAGACCGGCCGTACATGCAAGCGTTTCCGCTGGGAGCAGACGGCTCGCCCGGTGTTCAACGAGCAGGCTGGCAAGTGGGAGATGCAGGTGGAGCCGTGGCGTGAATTCAAGCGTCCGTTGCTTTCCAACGGCGACCTGGTGGATGTGGTGCACGCCGTCGACCCGCACCTGTGATATCGCGGTACGACTCGCGGGATTAGGGGGTTGCACACCCGGAAAATAATGCTCTGACAATGCCTTGATTACAATGGACGCTCAGTGCGCGGACGGCAAGAGCCGCGCCCTGATCCCCGATTGAGAGAAAAGATGAGTAATATTTTCCAATGGAACCTGCATGGCGACGGCAAGACGCTGCTGCCGGGCGAGGTCGTAGAACCCGATGAGCGCCTGACTTGGCCGCGTACCGCCGAAATCGGTGCACAGCATGTGATCGCCATGTTCGGTGCCACCTTCCTGGTGCCGATCCTGACAGGCTTCGACCCGTCCACCACGCTGTTCTTCACCGCCATGTCCACGGCGCTGTTCCTGTTGATCAACAGGAATGTGCTGCCGAGCTACCTGGGTTCGTCGTTCGGCTTCATCGCCCCGATCACTGCGGTCACCACCGCGCATAAGGGCATCGCCGTCGCGTCCTTCGGCATCATGGTCACCGGCCTGCTGCTGGCTCTGATCGGCATTGTCGTGCACTATGCGGGTGCCAAGTGGATTGACATCATCATGCCACCGGTCGTCAACGGCGCCATTGTGGCCATCATCGGCTTCAACCTCGCTCCAAGCGTGTGGAACAACTTCAAGGTCGCGCCCGACACCGCCATCGTCACCTTGGTGGCCGTGCTGCTGGTGGCTGTGCTGTTCAAGGGTCTGATGGGGCGTTTGAACATTCTTCTTGGTGTGATCATCGGCTATGCCTACGCATGCTGCCGCGGCCAGGTCGATTTCTCCGCCATCGGCAAGGCCGCGTGGATCGGTCTGCCTCACTTCCACACCCCGCAGGTCGACTTCTCCATCCTGCCGATGTTCGTTCCCGTCGTGCTCGTGCTCGTCGCCGAGAACGTCGGCCATGTCAAGTCCGTCTCCCAGATGACCGGCCGTGATTATGACGACCAGATCGGCACCGCTCTGTTCGCCGACGGCCTCGGCACCACCATCGCCGGCTTCGGCGGCGGCTCCGGCACCACCACGTACGGCGAGAACATCGGCGTGATGGCGGCCACCAAGGTGTACTCCACCGCGGCCTACTGGTGCGCCGCGGGCTTCGCCCTGATCCTGTCGCTGTGCCCGAAGTTCGGCGCAATCATCAACACCATCCCCGCCGGCGTGCTCGGCGGCGTGACCACTTTGCTTTACGGCATGATCGGCATGATCGGCATCCGCATCTGGGTCGAGAACAAGGTCAACTTCGACAAGCCGGTCAACATCATGGTGGCCGCCATCACCATGATCATCGCCATCGGCCAGTTCGCGTTCACCGTCAACGGCATTTCGTTCAACGGCATCGCCATCGGCACGATCGTGGTGCTCGTCGCCTACCACGGCCTCAAGGCCATCGGCAAGGCGACCGGCACCATCGCCAAGGACGATCCGGACGTGCTGTAGTATCGGCAATGCTTGGCGTGCAGCCATAGCGTGACTGCACAATAGATAGGCGTTCTTTCCTCGAATCATGGAAAGAACGCCTATATGTTATTAGGCGCGTCATCCTTTTGATAGGGTTTTCGGATTCCGCAAGCTGACCATATCCGCATTGCGATATCATGATTCAGTTTTGGTGCCTTGATGATGGGGGGGGGAGCTGTGAATCGCGGCGAATTGGAGTCGTTCATTGTGGAGAACTTCGGTGTGGACGCCGATTACCCGTGGGCCAGGTATCCGACTCATGCGGTGTTCCGTCATGGCGATAACCGGAAATGGTTCGCTCTCATCATGGATGTTCCAAGGAACAGGCTGGGATTGCAAGGCGCAGAGCCGCTGGCCGTGCTCAATGTCAAATGCGATCCGTTTCTGATTGGCTCGCTGCGTGAGGAGCCTGGTTGCTTCCCCGCATATCACATGAGCAAGGACACCTGGATCACCGTTGCGCTGGACGGCAGTGTGGCGGATGGCATGATCGCGATGCTGCTTGACATGAGCTACCAGTTGACGGCGTCGAAGACGCGCGGCTCCCGCACAAAGTAGCGGGAGCCGCGCAGACTGGTTCACTGTGCCTTGCCGGTTCAAGAACGCACTGCCGCGTTACCGGTAGTTGCGTTCGATGAGGATGTCGGAGACGGTGAGATTCGCCTCATTGACGAGGTTGAACAGAATCACTTCGGCAAGCTCGGCCGGGTTCATGAAGGAATGCTGCTTGTCGAGCGACACGTAATCGTGGCTGTCGCGGTAGAAGTCGGTGTCGATGCCACCGGGGTAGACGCCCACCACCTTCACGCTCGTGCCCTTGTAGGCCGCCTTGAGACTCTGCGTGTAGCCCTTTTCGCCCCACTTGGTCGCGCAGTACACGGATTCGTTGGCGTTGCCGCGCGTGGCGGCGGTGCTCATCACATTGGCGATTTTGAGATTCCGCTCATCGCAGACCTTCAACGTGGCCACGCTCCACAGGATCATGCCCTTGAGCCCCTTCAGGCACTTGTCCACGTCGGCCGCCACGTAGCCGGTCGGCACTTTGAACGAAGGCTGGCCGGCATTGTTGATGAGTAGGTCGATATGGCCGAGGGCCGCGATCTGGGCGATGGACTCGTTCACGAAACGCTCGTCGGAAACATCGCCGACGAACGCATGGTAGCTGTCCGCGCCGAAGCGTTCGGCGAGCTCGTTCTGACGTTCGGCGTTGAAGTCGATGCCGGCCACGAGCCAGCCGCGTTCGATAAGCTGGCGCGCCAGCTCATAGCCCAACCCCAGGGCGCTTCCGGTGATGATGGCGATGCGCTTGCCAGTGGCTGTTGTCATAGCAGGCTCCTTTGCTCTTTAGAATGCGACGCATATCGCATAAAACGATTGACGTGCATATATTATAGCCATCACGCCGGAACCGGCTGGTACTGGTCGAGTACGGTGAAGCACTTCCGATACGCCAGCACCATGATGACGCTATCGGCCAGCAGGGTGAGCGCCGCAATCGCAGCCAGCATCATGAACTGGTATTTCGCAGCATTGATCGGATCGCCGCCAGCAATGATCTGGCCGGCCATCATGCCCGGCACCGTGACGATGCCCGCCGAAGCCAGCGACGCAGTGGTCGGCATCAGACCCAGACGAATCGACGAAACGACGCTCGGCCGAGCCGCCTCCCACGCCGTCGCACCCAAAGCCAGCAGCGTATCGACCTCATCGCGGCGCTCGCGCATGCTTTCGAAGAAACGGCTCAGCCCAACGGCCAAAGCGGAGACAGTGTTGCCCAACAGCATGCCGGTCAGCGGCACCACCAGCTGCGGTGCATACCAGGGGTGCGGTCGAATCACCAGTTCGGTGACCAGAGACATCATGATGAGCATGGTGAGCACCAGGCTCAGCAATACCGGGCCGGCCAACCCTTTCGGCACGCCTTTGGCGCGTGAAAGCGTGATCTGCACCGCCGCGATCAGCATGAATGCGATGAGCAGCAGTACGAACCACGGGTTGCCTGAACGGATGACGAAGGCCATGATGAAGCCCATCGCGCACAATTGCAGCAGCGCACGGCAGGCCGACCACAGCAGCGTGCGTCCGATGCCCATGCGCATCAGGCTGGAAATGCCGGCCGCCACGGCCACCATGGCAAGTGCGACGAGCAGCCCCCAGATGTCGATGGAATAGTAGTTGCCGCTCATGCCCGTGCCTCCTGGCCGTCTTCCCGATTGTTGCTCTGGCTGATCTTCTGGCTGTTCGTGTATGTTTCGGTAAGCGCGCCGCCGTCCAGTGCGACAATCCGCGAGGCGCGCCCGTCCGGCGGGCGATGCCTGATGCGGACGATAGACATGCCGCGATCCGCATATTGCGCCATGATGGCGGCGACCTTCTCGGCATTCTCATCGTCAAGCCCGGCGTCCACCTCGTCGGCCAGCAGAACCTTCGGCTCGGTGAGTAGCGTGCGCGCAAGACTCACGCGTGCCGCCTGACCGCCCGACAGGTCATGCGGGGCCCGATCCAAGTCGATGTCCTCACAGCCGATGCTGTCAAGCGTTGCGCGAATGCGTTCACTGGGGAGCAGCGCCTTCGCTTGGGCGGCAGGGGACTGGCGGGAAAACAGTCGGCTCAGGCGCGAGGGGCGGCTGGTGCCCGTGGTGTTGCGGATACGCAAGGTCCACGGCAGGCGAATCGCCTCGTCCACGGTGGAACCGGTGAGCAGCGCCTTCTGCGGCAGGTACGCCACCTGGCTGCGCCACTGCTGCGGCGTGAACTCGCTTGCCGGGCGCCCTTCAAGCTCCATGGAACCATGGGCGTGCGGGTTCAGCTGGGCGAACGCGGTGAGCAGACTGCTCTTGCCCGAGCCGGACGGGCCGACCAGATCGACGATCTCGCCGCGTTCGATGGCGAAGCACAGACCCTTGAATATTGTTCTGGACGAATCGGTCCCCGGGACTTCGCATGTCATGCCGGAGGCCGCAAACACATACTGCATGGGTTCCAGCTTACTCGTTGGGGCGTGTGGGATGGGGCGGCGCTGTGACAATAAGGATGACTGAGGATTAGAGACTGATATTGAAATTAAAAATGGGAATCGGTGATTGTGTTGGTTGGATTGTCTCCTTTCGCTTGATGGTAGCATGGTGGCATTATTTCAGAGAAGACAAGGACGTCGAAAATGGGTTATGCAGTCAGACCGATCACTGTGGAAGAACTCCAATCCATCGAATTTCCGGTAGTACATTTCAAGGAGGGGTACGCGGCGGATGAAGTGAATGCATTCCTGGGGGAATGCGTCGAGGCGTTACGTGGCAGATCCGGATTATCCGCCGACGATGTGGAACATCATATATTCTCCACCACATACAAGAGCGGATATAACGCAGGTGACGTGGATCTGGTGCTTGATCGGATAGCCCAAACGCTGAGAAGCCGTTCGAACGGAAAGCGCACCGGGGTTGCTGATTCGCTGGGGATTCCGGGTGCGCCTGCTCAGCCAGCAAGACGACCTGCCGAGGGGAGTCTCTCGGATTCCGCTTCTGCTGGATTAGCGGCGGCTTCCAATGGTTTTCTCTCGAAAGCCTGGAGTGACGCTGAGAAATTCGCCAAGGACAATGATTTGGAGGGAAAGCTCAGATTAGGTAGGGCCAAGGCGCAGAAGGCGTTTGCCAAGGCCAAGGATGAAGCGGGCCGCATTGCCGCCGAAGACAGTCTCGAGGGGAAAATCGCTGTGATGCGCGAGCAGTCGGACCGTGCATGGAGTGGAATCCAATCCAATAAGACGGTGAAGAAGCTGACTGATCACGTACAGAGCGCGGCCCATACTGTAGGGAGTTCCGTCGGAGAAATGCGAACGGCATACGAGGATCGAAGAGCGCAGCGGGAACAGGAGGCCGAGGAACGGCGTCATCAACTTTACCCAGACGAGAATGAACCTCCGTATGGTGTCCCGTTGATCTCGCAGGCCGACTTGGATGCCGGCTACAACGAGCCGGGCTATGTGGGCTCTGATGCCACCGCCGATGCGAACCGGTATGGCGAACCCAGAACTGTGCCTGAAAACGGTGATTCGACCAGAACTATGGAAACAGCCGCCGGAGAGCAGGATTCTACGGCTGTGCTGCCGGATGCTGGGAACGATTCCGCAGCGGAACCGATACCGACGATGCCGCTGCC
This sequence comes from Bifidobacterium merycicum DSM 6492, assembly GCF_900129045.1. Taxonomy (GTDB): domain Bacteria; phylum Actinomycetota; class Actinomycetes; order Actinomycetales; family Bifidobacteriaceae; genus Bifidobacterium; species Bifidobacterium merycicum. Next base: position 474,570 of record NZ_FQTX01000002.1, read on the forward strand.
CGATATGGCGGTGTCGAGCGAAACGGCTGATGGGGGAGAAGCCGGCGACGAGTCGGATCAGCCCATCGCGGCGGATGCCGTTTCAAAGGGACAGAGGAATGGCATCCCCGATGCGGCAGTGCCGGCTGCATTGCATCGGCCTTCCGAAGAGAAGAGGAAGAACGAAAGGCCAAGCCACGCCAAAACCGGTGCCAATGCCATGGCAGGCAATGTCAGGGCATTGTTTGCGGATGAGAGAAACCGCCCCGTCCTCATAGGGTGCATCATCGCGCTCATACTGCTTATGGGTTTCGTCTACTGTGCGTTTCAGCCGTCGAAGGATTCCAAGGAGGATGAGACTCCGGCAAGTCCATCGTATTCAAGCGTGTCCGATTCGGAGGACGAAAGCACGTATGAGTCGTCCACGCCTTCGTTCGAGACGATTGATACGGATTCCCTGAAGGGCGATTCCGTGAAAGATGTGGTGAAGGAACTCGAGGAGAAGGGCCTGACCTATGGGTTCCTGTTCGAGGGCGGCGACGGCACTGATCAGTCCTCGACGGTGAAGACGTCCTTGGAGAAGGGCGAGGAGTGGACCGTTGTTGAGGCCAGACAGTCCGCAACGGACGGCGAGGTCACATTGACCGTTCAGAAGAAGGAAACGCCTAAACCGAAAGAGAAGAAGCAGGAACCGCAACAGCCAGCCAATGACAATGGCGTCATCACGGTCGCCAACAACCAGGAATTCGCCTCCCTGCTTGCGGTGAAGGATCCGTTTGACCCGTCGGTCGCCGCATTCGCGGAGAAATACAAGGGGCGCACCATCGAGTTCGACGGCAATATCGCCGGCACCGTTCCCAATGAAAAGCATCCCCGCTATCTTCTGGACTACATGCTGGTCTATGGCGGGGACTACAGCACGGAAAGCGTCAGCGGCCCAAGCTTCAGATTCGAGGGGGTCATGTGGAGCGATTTCCATGATGGATCGGTTGGATTGCCGCTCTATGTTCGCGAGGGACATAACGTCCATATCAAGGCGACAGTGGGCAGCTACAACCCTGAAAGCGGCATTTTCAAACTGGATTTGGAGAAGATGACCGAGCGCTGACTCTCCATTCAAAGAATGCGTCCTGTAGGTTCACTAGAAAAATGACGAGAGGGCTGCGGAACTGCCCAGGCCCACCGTCCCTGTCGATTGTGGCTACGTCGGGGCACAATCGACAGGGACGCCTGTGTGCGATGATGATGTTGGGCTGGCCTGTTTGTAGATTCGATCTAAAGCCCTCCCAGAGTGTCTTCCAGATCATGCCCATCATTAGGTTTCAACCCGAGTTGGTTTACCTTCTCGCGTAGCTTATCGAAATAATATGGGTCGCTCAAATCTTCCATAGTGGGCACGTCGCCGGTCGGCTGGATAAGCCCTTCGGCGCCTTCCGGCCACAGTGCGCGGGAATCCAGAGTACCTTCCAGGCAAGATGCGTTGTCCGGATTCAGATTCGGATCATTGGAGTCGAAATAGTCAGGGGCGGGTGAATTGTTCATATCGTTTCTTTGCTTGGCTGTTCTAATTCTCTTGTATGAAAAACACGGCATAGTGTGCCGAATAAGAGGGGCGCTGTGTTGTTATACTTCCTTGGTCAGGAAGGATCAAGCTCCTTCAGCGCAAGAGCGAGAATGAGAATTTGCTAGTTGTTTTTTGATCATATACAAATTGATAATTGTTGTGATTGCATTTGATGGTGGCAGGTTTATATCGTGAGCTATGTGAACCACATGATAGATTCAGTATGTACAAAGTTATTTCTGCCAGGGTGTGCAGGAAATTTATGATATATATAAGGCTGGGTGAAATGCTACAAGGATTGTCAGGTCATATCTGACAATCCTTGTAGCCGCCATGTTGAATAGCCGGAAAACGATTACTGCTTGCGGATATTGTTTATAATCTTGGTAAGACATCCTTTCGGCTTTTGCTGTTGCTCAATTAGCATGGATAGGTTTTGATTGATTACATTTTGCGTTTGCAAGAGATTGGTAATATTAGTAAGTTGTTTCTGCAATTTTCTCATATCCTCTTGTAAAATATACGACTCCTGTTCTCTTGACTCCTGTTCTCTTTCCTTTTCTTCTTCTTCTTCTCTTCTTCTTCTATATTCTATTTCTTTTCGCATTTGTTTCAGATCTTTGTTCAACAAGTACGTGCGACTTATTGAAAAACTCTTTTGAAAAAAATGGCTATGAGTTGTTGTAAGTAAATTCCATAAACATATCACGTGTAATGTAAATAAAACAAGGCTGATCCAGTTGAGCCTATATGTGTGTAATAATATGATCAGCAGTGAAAGATGATAAATAAATAATATACTAAATAATATTATTGAGTCAATACTAATTGGTTTATGTGCTAGTGCTCGAATTACATCTGATTGAGTTATTAACGGAGTGAAAATTGAAAAAAATAATAATAATACGCAAAATATAATCAAAGCACAAAGAATTATTTTGATAAAAAAATGCGGGCTACTGTTTATAAAAAAATGCGGGCTACTGTTTATAGAAAAATTAATACTAATAACAAGAACTAAGTAATAGACAAATTCGATGACTGTAGCCCAAAATGTAACTCGTTTAGTCTCCCATCTTTCTATTAATGTTTGTGTTTTATCGTCTTTGCTTTCTGGTTCCGACAGTTGAGAATCGAGTTCATAGTATTTTTCCTGCCAGTCTTTGAGTTTATCTTTCCATTCATTATTTTTTCGATCGATGTCAGCCGTCTTGATGTTGCTTACTCTAAGGAGTTCAATAGACGCCCAAAGAATTGCTAATGAAAAGAAGAGATAAGTATATTGAATATACGGTAAGTCAAGTGTAGAGTCTTTTAAAGCCTCTATAAATGTGTGAATTTGATAGATGCCATTAGGTGCGGCAAAGCCAATAATAAAAGCCGTAAAAAAACTTGTAAACAATGACAAATTAGATAAAATCTCTAAAGATCCGTTTATTCGCTCTTTTCCTGATTCAAATACAATAGCCAAAGCTACTGTAGCTTGAAAGGCAAGAAGTGCAACTAGCAAGGCAAATGAATCGGTATCCTTGGGAAAAGAATTAAGTGCGATTTCTAGAAGTGTTGGTACTTCACGGTGATTGTTCGATATTATTGTTCGAATGAAGAAGGCTGTGTATATTGACACAAATAAGCCTAATAAGATCATCAATCCCATGGAGACCCATAGTCGGAAACGTTTTCGGGTGAAGGCGTAGGGGAATGGGCGTTGTGCGCTTTTGTCGACTTGTTGAAAGAGATAGATAACATCAGAAAAATCTTTTTCTTCCATACCATCTGTATTTTCTTCGTTGCCTGATTCAAGCTGCACTGTGCTCTGATTTACCACGTAGCGAATCCTTTCCTTCTTCTTCAAATTTTAACTCTATTGCCTGCAATGAATGGATTAACCGGCATTTTCAGTATGCAATCGGTATTAGGGTTATGTTGTTTTTGCCAGTTGGCTTTGAATTGTGACTGATGAATGTAAAGCATCGGATGATACTTGGGCGTTTGGGCGGCTTAGGCCGGTAGAATACGATGAGTAGATGCAAAAGGAAGGGGAGCCGTGATTACCGGAGCCGTAAAGAACAAGGTCGATGACATCTGGCAGCGCATGTGGGAGGGTGGTATCACCAACCCCATTGAAGTCATCATGCAACTGACATATCTCATGTTCATGGAATCCCTTGATGACAAGGAACTGGAAATCGAGCAGATGGAGATGATGGGCGTTGCAGCGGGGAAGCGTGTGTTTCCGCAAACTGAGGAAGGCCAGTCTATTCGTTGGAGCCATTTCAAGGATCTTCCAGCCGAGCAGATGTTCGAAGTAGTCAGCCAAAAGGCGTTCCCGTTCATCAAAACCATGCACTCAGACAATGCCTTTGCAGAGAGCATGGAGGATGCTTCCTTCGGGTTCACCAAGCCCAAGACCTTGGAGAAGGCGGTCTCCGGAATTGATGATCTGCTCTCGAATTATGTGAACGAGTCCGATGATCTCGGCGACTTGTACGAATACATGCTGAGTAAGCTTAATACTGCCGGCGCCAACGGCCAGTTCCGTACTCCACAGCACATCAGAAACATGATGGTGGCATTAGCCGATCCAAAACCCGGGCAGCGTATTTGCGATATAAAAACACCGAGATTGATACAATTTAATTATTCGTCGGCGGCTTATCTCCAAGCAGGGTAAGTTTTTTATGAGCAGGGTAAGTTGCACAGGCAGCAGGGTAAGTTGGACACGAGGGGGGTAAGTTTTCATATTACCCCGTCGCTGCGGTAGATTTGGACACATTCGGTCTGTATAATGTGAAGCGGAAATCAGGAGCTTGACGGAGGGGAAAAAGGTGAATGATTATAATGAGGAATTTTGGGATGCATTGGATGAGCTGGTGAAGACTTCCGAAATTGTCGTCGACAGACCGAAGGGATCTATCCATCCAAGGTTTCCAGATTTCATATATCGGCTCGACTATGGTTACCTGAGAGGCACTTCCTCTATGGATGGAGCAGGAATTGACGTATGGGTCGGAAGCGGAAAGAAAACAGTCGATGCCATCATGTGCATTGTCGATTTGATGAAGCGAGACTCCGAGATCAAGATACTGATTGGCTGTACGGAAGAGGAAAAGATGGAAGTATATAAAACGCATAATGAAACGCAGTATATGAAAGGCGTTTTGATACGTCGATAAATCGGTATCTTTAGGGATAATATTCTGAATTGTATACTTTGGTGATGGGGGCAATATGAAAACAGTAGTTAAGTCAGAAATAGCAGATGCTTTAAGGACCATTGGCCTTGAAAGAGGAGATTCTGTGATCGTACATACTTCTCTTGGAAAGATTGGGTATGTATGCGGCGGTGCACAAGTTGTCATAGAAGCTCTGATTGAGACCGTTGGAGAAGAAGGAACCATCATGATGCCAACGCAGTCATGGAAAAATCTTGACCCTGAAACTGGTGTTCATTGGGATGCTGATAAAACTGACTGGGATAGAATCAGAGAGAATTGGCCTGCTTATAATAAGGCGATTACTCCTACCAATACGATGGGGGCTGTTGCAGAAATGTTTCGCTCATGGCCCGGAGCGGTGAGGAGCGATCATCCGTCCAGATCTTTTGCTGCGTGGGGGAGGAATGCTGAATATCTCACGAAAAATCATGATCTTTCTGATATTTTTGGGGACACATCTCCAATTGGAAAGCTTTATGATCTTGACGGAAAGATACTGTTGATTGGAGTGGACTATGACAAAAACACCTCTATTCATTTGGCAGATGTTCGTGCTGAGTATCGAGGAAAGCATACCTGTGTTGAACACAGTGCAGTCATGGAAAACGGGAAGCGAGTCTGGAAAGCATATGAAACGTTATTTGTAGATGGTGAAGATTTTAAGGATATAGGAATCGCTTTTGAAGCACTACATACTGTTAATACAGCAACACTTGGTGAAACAGAATTGAAAATTATGAGGCAGCGTGAGTTAGTGGACTTTGCTATTGAGTGGATTGAAAAGTACAGACAATAGTATTCATAAAGGTAAATTCCTATTTGCTTGGAGATTTCCATACTATGATTTGCCCTGTGGAAATCCTGAGGAAGAAGTATCCGGTTGTCGCAACAAACCCGCCCTATCTTAATAAGTATGATGCAAAACTCAAGGATTATATAAATCTGAATTATAAGGCATACGGAGATGACCTGTTCAGCGTGTTCATGTTCCGAAATTTCGGCTTTTGCAAGAAAGAAGGGTATTGTGGATTTATGACACCATTTGTTTGGATGTCAATTAAATCATACAAGTCTCTAAGAGAGTTTGTAGTTCAGAACAAAACGATTACAACACTTATCCAGTTGGAATACTCCGCGTTTGAAGAAGCGACGGTTCCGATATGCACATTCGTGCTTCAAAATTCTGAGGTCGGTTCCTGTAAGGGCTTGTATTTCAATCTTTCTGATTTTCCGGGAGGAATGGAGGTGCAAGATCAGAAAGTACTTGCGGCACAAAACGATAAGGATTGTGGGTATTATTATGAAGCGAATCAACGAGGCTTTGAAAGAATACCAAGCACACCAATTACAGCATATTGGGTTAGCGATTCCTTTGCTAACTTATATTCTCATCCGTTGATTGGCAGTGCCTTTTCAGCCAAGGAAGGCGTTGGTACTCGAAAGGACGATGTGTTTCTAAAGCAGACATGGGAAGTGTCAACGGATAAAGTCGGTCGGGACAAGCGGTGGATTCTAACTGATAAAGCGGGTGGCTACAGAAAATGGTATCTTGGCTCAACATATGTAATGGATTGGGAAGATGATGGACGTCGGATTAAAGACTATCGCGATGATAAAGGGAAACTACGCTCAAGACCACAGAACACCCAGTATCTGTTCTTGCCCGGGATTTCATGGGGAAAAATAGGATCAGGTGCTACTTCTTTTAGATATAGAGGTGAAGGCTTTGGATTCAATGATGCTGCTCCTACATTATTTGGGGATAACCCATTTCCTCTTTTGGCTGCATTGAATACGAGCATATATAAGGTTCTTCTGCAGATAAGAGGAGGAACGCTTAACATGACTTGCGGTGTTGTCGAAGAATTACCTCTTCTTGGGTATGACAGTATTCAGATGCAAGAGACACTTTCCAGAATTGTCGAAGAAAACATTGCTCTCTCGAAGGATGACTGGAATGCATTTGAAACATCATGGGATTTCCAGATTCATCCGCTTATCAAGTATAACTGCCATCATATTAAAGAGGCTTTTCAAGAGTGGGAGAAAGAATGCGATAATCGTTTTCAGCAGCTTTGGTTTAATGAAACCGAAATCAACAGGCTCTTTATCGAGCAGTATCATTTAGCCGGAGAAATAAAACCAGAAGTTGATAAGGAAAGTGTATCCGTATCGCTATCGGATTTACAGCGGGATATTCGCTCTTTCATTTCATACTCTGTTGGTTGTATGTTTGGTAGATACTCGCTGGATTCAATGGGATTGATTTACGCTGGTGGTAAATGGGATGAAACCAAGTATACGACCTTCCATCCGGATAGAGATGCCATCATCCCTATTTGTGATGATGAATATTTTGAAGACGATATAGTAGGTCGCTTTGTCAAATTTGTAGAGACAGTCTATGGCAAGGAGACTCTTGAAGAGAATCTTCGTTTTATTGCCGATGCTCTTGGCGGGAACGGTTCTTCCCGCGAGGTCATTCGCGGCTACTTTATCAACGACTTCTATGCGGATCACTTGAAGGTATACCAGAAGCGACCGATCTACTGGCTTTTCGACAGTGGTAAGAAGAACGGCTTTAAGTGCCTTATCTACATGCACCGGTATCAGCCCGACACCATTGCTCGCATTCGCACTGACTATGTCCATGAGCAGCAGTCCCGCTATCGCACGGCCATCGCCGATCTGGAGCAGCGCATCAATGGCGCGTCCACTTCCGAGCGCGTGAAGCTGTCCAAGCAGCTGGCCACGTTGCAGGCGCAGGCCGAGGAGATCCGGGTTTACGAAGGAAAAATTCATCACCTTGCCGACCAGATGATCAAGATCGACTTGGATGATGGTGTGAAACACAACTACGAAATCTTTAAGGATGTGCTGGCAAAGATCAAGTAAAGGTAGGTGCCGATTATGGATTCGGAAAAAATCATACAGGACTTGAATCGAAGATTCGCGGCACCGTTGCCAGAGTTCTATAAACGCCGGGTTGTTGTCTGGATAGACGAGGATGCGGAGTTTTTGGACAAGCTGGATGAAATCACGTTGAGCGGGGCCAAGATCATCGCGCTCACTGGCTCCAACAACTTCTATGTGAAGAGGCTGCTGGCAGTGGACGATCCTACCAGCAATTATCTGGTGTATCGGCCTTTCGCCTATGAGTCCGACGAGGATAACTGGCTGTTGGACGTGGAGCTGTACGGCGAGGAGTTCCGCGCCGATCTGGTTTCCATGTGGATGGACGAGATGGGCATCCCGCAGACGCCTGCGCTCCGTCGTGGCTTCAAGCAGTACCGGAAGTTCTTCAACGCGCAGGCTCGTCGAAGCAAGGTGTCCGCTCAGCCGGTCACTCCGGCCACGCCTGCTCAGCTGCAGATGGCCATCATGGCGGCGCTGGCAGGGTTGAAAGACGCCAAGCCGAACACGATCATCAAGGCGGTACTGAAAGCCGGTCTCTCAAAGGACAGCAATGCGGTATATCAGGAATTTGTAAGCTACGGTATCGACGAGGCTTTCTGGCGCATGGTGGCGCAGGGCACCGGATACCAGGACATGGATTCCGACCTTGCTCAACTTGCCACGCACCTGCTGATGACGGCCTCCACTCGAACGATGCGTCAGGAGTTCCTTGCTGGACTCCAGATGTTCATCTCCTCCGCGCATCAGGCGTATTGCTATGACTTCGTGTCCGACTGGATGCACAGTGAGGACGCCGGTGATATCTGTGCCATCGCGGAGCATGTGGAGAACGAGCTGAAACTCCCGCAGCGGTTCATGAAACTGCAGGTGGCCGATCTCGTGGATACGGAGACCTTCCCGTGCGTCAATGAGGTCATCCTCGTGAAGCTGATGACTGAGATCAGCGATCATATTATCGACGTGGACACGATCACCCAGACCGTGGAGAAGCGCCGGACCTGCGTCTGGTATGAAGACGTAAAGAACTACTATGAAGGCATCCTGCAGGTAGCGAAGATGCAGGCCTTCTTCAAAGAGCATTCTTCTGGGTTCCATACCGTGGAGCCTGTGAAGGTGTGGAAGGAATACACAACGGAATACTACATCATGGACACCTACTACCGGGAGTTTCATAAGACCTATTCCGAGAGCCTGAAAAACTACCACGAGGAGCTGTCCGACCTCTTCACCCATGTGATGGAGAAGGTTGAAGGGCTCTATACCACGTGGTTCCTCGGTCAGCTGGGAACCAACTGGTCAGATGCCTGCGCGGACAATCTGCGCGAGTATGGCCGGGTTCTGGAAGTGCCGCAGCAGGCGGATTTCTATCGCCAGAAGGTGGCAGCTTCCGATAGCAAGGTGTATGTGATTGTTTCCGATGCCCTGCGCTATGAAGTGGCAGCCTCCCTTGCAGAGCAGCTGCAGCGGGAGACGCAGGCCAAGGTGGACCTGAAGTCCATGCAGGCAGTCTTCCCGACGATCACGAAGTTTGGCATGGCGGCGCTGCTTCCGCACAAGCACATCCATACGGAGATCAAGGGCGCTGACAGCTCTGAGCGGCTGGTGGTGCTGGCAGACGGCCAGTCCACCGAAGCGAATAATCGGGACAAGCTCCTGAAGGCAGCAGACTCAGCCAGTGTTGCGCTTAAGTATAAAGACATCATCGGCATGAAGCGAGCTGACCGGCAGGCGCTCATAAAGGGCATGAACGTGGTCTACATCTACCACGACACCATTGATGAGGCCGGTCATCTGGAGAGCTCCATCTTTACCGCCTGCGACACGGCGATTGAGGAGATCAAGAACATGGTCCGTATCATCGCCAATGAGTGGGGCGGCGCGAATATCATCATCACCTCCGATCACGGGTTCCTGTACACCTACAGCCCGCTGAAGGAGGATGACAAGGTAAACCTCGAATCGCAGGACGATCAGCGGATAGAGGTTGGCAGGCGTTATGCGATCATGCACAACAGCTATCACTCTAACTTCCTGCTCCCGGTGAAGTTCATTGCTGGAGACAATCCGCACTATGATGGGTGGGCTCCACGCGAGACGATCCGGATCAAGATGAAGGGCGGCGGCCTGAACTTCGTTCACGGTGGCATCAGCCTGCAGGAGATGGTTGTGCCGTTGATCGAGTACCACTTCCTGCGGAACCAGAGTAAAGAATACAAGAGGAACAGGAGCAAGTACGACACGAAGCCTGTGGAGATCAGCCTGCTCTCTGCCAACCGGAAGATCAGCAATATGATCTTCTCCCTGAACTTCTATCAGAAGGAGCCTGTTGGTGGGAACCGAGAAGCGGCGACCTACCAGCTGTACTTCACGGACAGCGCTGGAAAGGCGATCAGCGATGTCCAGAAGATCATCGCTGACAAGACCAGCGACAACGGGCAGGATCGTACCTTCCGCTGCAGCTTCAATCTGAAATCGCTGAAATACAGTAATACCGAGACCTACTATCTTGTCATCGCTGATGAGAACGGCCTGCAAGTGCAGCGCGAAGAATTCCAGATCGATATCGCATTTGCGGTGGATGAATTCGACTTCTTCGGTTAAGGAGGAACATCATGGATCAGTTCATAGAGGGTACGATGGATACCCGTGAAATCATCAAGGGCAAGCTCCGTCAGTGCTTCGACGGAAAGATTGTCCGGAAAGACCTCACAAAGAAGATCAAGGAAGGGGCCAATGTACCCGTCTATGTACTTGAGTTCCTACTGGGGCAGTATTGCAGCTCCGATGACGAAGAAGTCATCGAAAAAGGCGTCGAGAACGTCAAAAGGATTCTCGCCGATAATTTCGTCCGCCCGGATGAGGCCCAGAAGATCCTCTCCATGCTCCGCTCCCGTGGCAGCTATACCGTCATCGACAAGATCACGGTGAGCCTGAACATCAAGCGGGATGTGTACGAGGCAGAGTTCTCCAACTTGGGTCTGAAGGCCGTTCCGATCTCCGACGAATATCCGGAGAAATTTGACCGGCTGCTCTGCGGCGGTATTTGGTGCATCGTTCAGCTGGATTACGAGTACATCGAAGAAGATAAGAAGAACGGGAATCCGATCCAAATCCGTAAACTCACGCCAATCCAGATGCCCCACGTAGATATCAACGAACTGAAGGAAGGCCGGAAGTCATTCACCAAGGAAGAGTGGATGGATGTCCTGCTCCGCTCCATCGGCATGGAGCCAGACACCCTGACAGAGCGTGAAAAATGGCTGTTGCTTCTCCGTATGGTGCCGCTGGTAGAGAATAACTTCAATCTGTGTGAGCTTGGGCCGAGAAGCACCGGCAAAAGCCACCTGTTCAAAGAAATCTCTCCCAACAGCATCCTCGTTTCCGGTGGCCAGACGACTGTAGCGAATCTGTTCTACAACATGGCTCGGAAACAGGTCGGCCTCGTCGGCTTGTGGGACTGCGTCGCCTTCGACGAGGTGGCCGGGATCAATTTCAAAGACAAAGACGGCATCCAGATTATGAAGGACTACATGGCATCCGGTTCCTTTGCCCGTGGCAAGGAAGAAAAGGCCGCCAGCGCTTCGATGGTGTTTGTTGGCAACATCAATCAGAGCGTGGACGTTCTCCTGAAGACCAGCAGCCTCTTTGATCCGTTCCCTCCGGAGATGGGAACCGATACGGCGTTCCTCGACCGCATGCATTGCTATATCCCCGGCTGGGAGATTCCGAAGTTCCGTCCGGAGCATTTCACCGATGACTACGGCTTCATCACAGACTACCTCGCCGAGTTTATCCGGGAGCTGCGGAAGGAGCAGTATGGCGATGCGCTGGACCACTTCTATCATCTTGGTAAGAACCTGAATCAGCGCGATACCATCGCTGTCAGGAAGATGGTTGGCGGCCTCATCAAACTGCTGTATCCGGACGGTGAGTACACCAAGGATCAGCTGGAAGAAATCCTGAAACTGGCACTGGAGATGCGCCGTCGTGTCAAAGAGCAGCTCAAGAAATTGGGCGGCATGGAATTCTACGACGTCAACTTCTCCTACATAGATAACGAGAGCTTTGAGGAGCATTTTGTTTCCGTTCCCGAGCAAGGCGGTGGCAAGCTGATTCCGGAGGGGCTCTGCAATCCTGGTCAGGTATATACCATTGGCCACGGCAAATCCGGCATGATCGGTGTCTTCCGGCTGGAGAGCCAGATGCTGCCCGGTAACGGAAAATTAGAGCGGACCGGCATCGGGACGGACCGGGATGCCCGTGAATCCTCCAATACCGCCTTTAACTTCCTTAAGGCCAACGGAAACCGGATCAGCGGGTCCATCAGCACGACCACGAAGGACTACATCATCAACTATCAGGACTTGCAGGGCATCGGGATGACCGGAAAACTGGCGCTTCCAACACTGATTGCACTGTGCTCTATCGCTCTGAACAAGCCAACACTGAGCAGCCTCGCCGTGCTGGGTGAAATCAGCATAAGCGGCACGATGATCAAGGTCGAGGAGCTGGCCAATGCGCTGCAGGTGTGCTTGGACAGCGGAGCCAAGAAGGTACTCCTGCCGATCACGTCGGCGGCAGACCTCGGCACAGTACCTGCAGAGCTAATCGGCTGCTTCAACCTCATCTTCTACAACAGCGCGGAAGATGCAGTATTTAAAGCGCTGGGAGTCGAGTAAAGGGGGACAGCAGGCATGGCGCAGTTTGATGTAAACAGCACATCCGTTGAGAATATTATCAGCTCCATAAAGGCTGGCGAGATAGCCATCCCGGAGATTCAGAGGCCTTTCGTATGGGACGGATCGAAGGTCCGTGACCTGATGGACTCCCTCTACAAGGGATTCCCGGTCGGATACATCATTGTCTGGAAGAATCCGGACGTCCGACTGAAGGACGGGAAGATTTCATCTGGCAAGAAGATTCTGATTGATGGTCAGCAGCGCATTACAGCGATTCAGGCTGCGGTCGTTGGCCAGCAGGTGGTGGATTCAACTTATAAAAAGAAGCGGATCACCATAGCCTTCAATCCCATCGATGAGGTCTTTGAGGTCTGCAATCCGGCCATTGAGAAGGACGTGAAGTGGATTCCGGATATTGCGCAGGTCTTTGACGTCAGCTTTAATGCGTGGGAGTTCGTGAACAACTACTGCCAGATCAACGGTCTTGACGGGCAACAGCCTGAGATCAACAAGACGCTTATGAAGCTGATGTCCATCAAAGGCATCAACCTCGGCGTAACTGAGCTGTCGCAGGCACTGACCATTGATGAGGTTACGGATATTTTCATCCGCATCAACTCTCAGGGCGTTGTGCTGTCACAGGCGGATTTCGCCATGTCCAAAATCTCCTCCGACGATAAATACGGTGGCAACGAGATCCGAAAGATGATCGACTACTTCTGCCACTTCATGCAGAGGCCTTCAGACTACGAGCAGATTATCAGCAATGACGCTGACTTTGCCAAGTCAGATGCCCTGAATAAGATCAAATGGATCGTGCAGGAGCAGGAAGACATCTACGTTCCAAACTATGCCGACGTGCTCCGCGTTTCCTTCACCCATAAATTCAAGAGAGGCAAGATTGCCGATCTGGTCAGCCTGCTCTCCGGACGTAATTTTGAAACCAGAGAGAATCTGGAAAGCATCGCGCAGGACTCCTTCCAACAGCTGCGGGAGGGCGTTGAGGCCTTTGTCAGCGAGACCAACTTCAAACGGTATCTGATGATCGTCCGCTCGACCGGCATCATCGATTCTTCATTGGTGCGCTCCCAGAACGTGCTGAACTTCGGCTACATTCTGTATCTGTCACTGAAGGACATGAAGGTTGAATCCGCTGTGATTGAAACACTGGTCCGGAAATGGATCGTGCTTTCCATCCTGACGGGCCGCTATTCCGGTTCCGCAGAATCCGCCATCGACTATGATATCAAGCGTTTCACGGAACAAAACCCTGTGCAGTTCCTGAAGAATACTGAAGCCGGTGAGCTGTCAGATGCCTTCTGGGATACCGTTCTGGTACAGCGGCTTGATACCTCTGTCTCCAGCAGCCCGTACTTCCTGACCTTCCTCATGGCTCAGGTCAAGAGAGGTGCACGCGGGTTCCTGTCCAGTCAGATTGACGTTCAGTCCCTGATTGAACAGCGTGGAGATATCCATCACATCTTTCCGAAGAAGTACCTGCAGAAGAACGGCGTCAACAACCGGAAGGATTACAACCAGATCGCGAACTATGTGTACACGCAGTCCGAGATCAACATCAAGATCAAGGACGATGCTCCCTGCGAGTATATGGCGAACATGAGAAAGCAGGTCGCCGGAGAGGGCAACTTCTATGGCAGCATCACCACGATGGAAGACCTCGAAGCGAATCTGGCCGAGAACTGCATTCCGGTGGAGTTCATGGAGATGGATATCTTCGACTACGCGCTGTTCTTGGATACTCGCCGGACGATGATGGCACAGTACATCAGGGATTACTACAGGAGCTTGGATTAGGTCTTGATCGAGAGATTAACTTATGGAGGCAGGCAATGACATATAAAGAATTTGTAGAAGCGACAATCTGCAATTTGAGCCAACCAGTATATGAAGAACTCAAACAGTTGTTGCTCGGAGTATACATATCTTTCTCCATCATAAACCATGAGGATGTCACTATAGATATTCTCGCCGAGAAGGTTTGTGATTACTTTGGCACGCTTGAAATCAAAACAGGTAAGACGTTCGATAAGCATATCGAAACCTACATGAATGATATTGATTCCATTGTGGGGCCACGCATTGCCAAAACTCCACAGGCAAAGAAGGGCGATACGACACCGATCGTTGTTCCTCGGTCAAGGAAGTATTACGAAAAGGCTATTGCTACCAAAGGATTAAAAAAGCCTTCTATGACCCAGCTGGTTGATTATTCTCGGATCATGATGTGCCTTTACACTGCGGCGAATAACAGCGAAGGAAAACCAATTACAAATTTTGACTACGCTGCAGATTGCCTTATTCCAGCAAGTATCATTGATGCCATGAAAAGAGAGGAAGTCTCGGTCGTGTTTCCTCCTTCAAAAAAGAAACGGTTTGACACGAAGGAGCTATACAGCGGTGACGTGTGCACATTGATATTATCTATTCTGATCCTCTGCTCGATCATCAACGGAAAAGTAGAAGGAGAAACTGATCATGAGTAATACGGTAGTTATTGAGACTTTGGAGCAACTGAAAGCATTTCTGAATGAAAAAGGCGTTATGGAAATTGCGGTCAGGAATCAGAACAAGCGGTTCAAAGCCTTTCAGAAGGTCATGATCAACAATCTTCCGGAAACGCAGGAAAAAGAGCTTGCTCAAAAAGTTATTCATGCACTCAATAAAAATACGCTGCTGAACGAACGAAATCTGAATCTTCTGGGAAACGTGGCGAAGTTGCAGCAGATTGGCATACTTTTAAATGGCCTGAATCTGTGTGCTACCTGCGCTGGTTTTGCGATTATGTACGCGAAACTGGATGCGATGAGTTCAGAAATCAATCAGCAGCTCTACCAGCTTCAGAAGACAATAAAGCAGACTCAAGACATACAGAATGATTATGAGTTCAATAAGGTCCTTGCAGAGCATACGGATATGCTGGACAGCCAGCGTAAACAGCAGCCTTATTCCGAAGGGAAAATGCGTGAACTTGTTGATCGCGAGTACAATGTCCTGATGCTTCTGATCAGTTCTTTTCAAAAGGATATCTCAGGGGACCGTAGTGCATTGATCTTTTCGATCTTCTCTATGCTTGCTATGTTTACTGTATCCCTGCGTAGTTTTGACGAGCTGTATTACTTCAACAATCGTCAGGCACTGGGCGAAAAAGACGCATGGCATCTGGCCCATGATAAATGGATGAGTGTATACGACACTTTATCATCCGAGTGGTTTATTGAAAAGCTGCAGGATTATGGGACGTTCGAAACAAAGCTATCAACACTGGGTGTCGATATCTACTACATCAGTTTACTGGATCAGGTGGCTGAGCTGAGAGGCGAAATAGAAGATAATCAGGCCTTGATTATTGCTATAGGAGACATTGAGCTTTTCAGGCAGTTTAAAGAAATGAGTGCACAGGAAGTGGCTGATTCCATTGAATCAGCATTCAGAGAAGCTGGTGGCGATTTGGATGATGAAACCATCAGGGCAGCTTATCAGAATGCAATGCAACAGGCAGCTATGGCATGAGGTGAACGGTTATGGATGTTTCCGTCAAGAATGCTTTTGAGAAGCTCACAAAAGCGTGCGAGCGAGTAGATTCTCTCCGGCAAAAACAGAAGAATGGATTATCCCTGAAAAGACTTCTTGCGGAGGATATCTATGCCTTTATATGCCTGATCTCAAAATCTGGAACAGAAGAAAGATATAGCTATTTCAACGAGGTGTACCAGGGTGGAGCCTTCCCCTCATCTGAATTGAATTGCATCAAGGAAGGCGGCTTGCCCAGAGCATTTATTGCGTTAAATGAGTTTGATCGCTCTGTTCGAAATACGAATACTGTGCAAACAGCCGGTCTGTTTGTGTCCTTCATTTCTGAACTGGGCAAGTCCTATCTGCTCAGCAGATTTGACAAAAAAGAAGTTGATTCCAAGAAATATATAGACTATATCCGGTCATTACAAGATGCTCTTCCTTGCCAAGATGAGGACCGGTCCAACGATAGAGCCAAGGCTTCAGCTGGTGTGGCATCACAGAACAAGCCCTCCCAAGGGATGGAGCTGGAGGAAGGCAAGAAAAGTGAAGAGCCAGCGGAATCCGTACAGGAAGATGTACCGGAAGAAACTTTAGAGGAACTGTTGGAAAAGCTGAATGCCCTGATCGGACTTGCAGGAGTAAAGCAGGAAGTCACGACCCTTATCAACATGATAAAGATAAAGAAGATTCGTGACTCTCGTGGATTGGAAACAGCCAGCATTTCAAAGCATCTGGTTTTTCTGGGAAATCCCGGAACAGGAAAAACTACGGTTGCAAGGCTGCTCTCTAAGATTTATAAACAGCTCGGTGTTCTCGAAAAAGGACAGCTGGTGGAGGTTGACCGGGCAGGCCTGGTAGCCGGATACGTGGGTCAAACAGCACTTAAAACAAAAGAAAAAATCGATGAGGCGATGGGCGGCATCTTGTTTATTGATGAAGCCTACACTTTGGCAAAAGGCGGATCGGACTTTGGACAAGAAGCTATCGATACCATACTGAAAGCAATGGAGGATAATAGGGAGAACTTTGTTGTCATCGTGGCCGGATACCCGGAACCGATGGAGCAGTTTTTGGGATCAAATCCAGGCCTCAAATCCCGTTTCAATAAGAACATTATGTTTGAGGACTATTCGGAAGAAGAACTGTTGTGTATCTTTAATGCCTTCTGTAAGCCCTTCAATATGAAACTCAGCATTGAAGCAGAGTATTGTGTCAAGGAGTACTTGCACTGGCTCGTCCAACATAAATCAGAGAACTTTGCAAATGGACGTGAAATGAGAAATCTATTTGAATTGGCACTTTCAAATCAGGCGAATAGACTGGCTGAAAAAGTAGACATCACAGACGACGAGTTAAACGAGATCGCCAAGGATGATCTTCCTGTATGGGTAATCCATCCGCAGAATAGCGAGGAGTGATTATGGTCGGCAAGTATAAGGTCATTACACTTTGTGGCAGTACCCGGTTCAAGGACGCATTCATGGAGGAACAGAAACGACTGACGCTGGAGGGCAACATCGTGATCAGCGTGGGACTCTTCGGCCACTCTGGCGATGATGAGGTCTGGACCGAGGGCACCAAGGAAATGCTGGATGACATGCACAAACGGAAAATTGATATGGCGGATGAGATTTTCGTGATCAACGTTGGTGGCTATATCGGGTCCAGCACCCGGTCCGAGATCGAGTATGCGACCGCAACTGGGAAGACTGTGAACTATTTGGAGCCTATGTCATGAAACAGAACAATACGGAGAACACCGAATGGTCCTTCCTAAGCTACGAGGAGAAGAACCGACAACTTTTCCTCCGGCAGAAGAAAACGCTCGATATGTTTTTGGAACGCGGTGCCATATCGCAGGCCCAGCACGATAAAAGTCTCCATGACCTGATCGAAAAGATGGGAATAAAGGATAGCTGAGGCATGAAAAATCAATACTTTGGGGATGTTGGCGATTATGGAAAATACGGACTACTGCGCTTTATTGCAAAGCGTGGTGTGACAATTGCGGTCAATTGGTATCTGACGCCTGACGATCAATCGAATGATGGGCACATACGAGGCTATCTTACTAATGACAGGGATCGTAAATATGATCCGGAACTGTTTGATGTACTTCGGGAAATGAGTATTCATAAAGAGAAAAATGTCGGTCGCTTTGCAGAGCGAGAAATGATCCCCGGCACGATTTACTTTGATAGTATCGTTCAGCCACAGCTTTCTGACTCGACATTGTCGGTGACTGACAAGCGACTGGCACGGGAACGATGGCATCAGCAGGCACTTGCGGGATGCTACGGACCAGAACTCGTATTCATGGACCCGGACAATGGATTGAGAGAAGGCAGTCCCACGGCACGGAAAGATGCGCAGAAGTTCGTCTATGCATCGGAGGTATATAGCTACTATAACCGGGGACAGGACGTATTTTACTATTGCCACAAGGGACGACGGACAGAGACCCAGTGGGAAAAGGCAAAGCGCATTATGCAGGAGTCTTGTCCTGATGCGGTAATGCTGGGTATCACATATCATCGTGGAACGCAGCGAAGCTACATTTTTGTGTTGCATCCAGAGAAGGAAAAGTTATATCGCGTCCTACTGAAGGATTTTCTGGAAACTGCATGGAAAGACTGCTTTACATCAGAGCCCATCTCACAGGCATAACACGATAAATACTATTATGTTTTATTCGAGAAAATGGGCGTACAGAAGAATTGAGGTGCAGCATGGCAGACATTTTCAGGATCGTGATTAAAGGCGGTTCCGGGTACGGTCCGGTGGACGAGGCCTTTAGCGACAAAGTGACTATCGACTGTGATTCCATCAGATATGAATATACGCCAGTGGTGGAAAGTGAAATCAATATGCCGAGGAAATGGACATATAAAACCTCCAGCCCGATCTTTCAAAAGCTGTTTAGAGAGGCGGCGGCTGCGGTTGAGGTTATCCTTAACTGGGAAGAGGAACCGTTTGTAACAGATCTCGGTGTTACCTCATTCACAGTCACATACGCGGATAAAACCAAGGCCACAAGGGATTTCATCCTTCCGGGAGATGATTTCAAAGAGTGCTTTGCCATTATCAAACAGATGGTGCCGGGATGTGAATACACTCCAGCGGTACTTCTTACATCGGACGACTACGATGAAGAGGGGTGAGAAGCAGGCTCCACATGACACCTTTTAACGATTCCCCGCACAGTTTAATTATTCCAGCACCTTTTAATTATTCGACCACATTTTAATTATTTGCCGGTCGGCGGTGTGCAGGAGGGTAAGTTTCTCCGGTACCGCACATGCACAATGACAATTGCATAAAGCATCAAGGGCCTTCACAGCTCTGCCGGAATGACCGGTGGGACCGCGAAAGCCCTTGATTTCTTTATGTTTTGGGCACGTATGTGCCGGATGCTGACTTTATCATTTGTATCAAAGACAGCGTCTTTATAGATCCGGCCTGTGGAACTGCCGGCTTTCTTATTTCCGCAGCGGAGTCCATTCGCGCGAACTATGAGAAGAAGATGACCGAGGACGAATGGAGCATGTTCTCCGGCGAACAGTTCACCGGCTTTGATACGGATCAGACCATGGTTCGCATTTCGGCCATGAATCTGTTGCTGCATGCCATTGACCACCCTGACATTCGTAATCAGGATAGCCTTTCCCGCTTGAACACCATCAGAGACAAGTTTGATTTGATTCTTGCCAATCCGCCGTTTACCGGCAGCGTGGATGTTGAGGACATCGATGATTCGCTGAAGGCGGTTGTGGAAACTAAGCAGACGGAGCTGTTGTTCGTCGCATTGTTCCTGCGCATGCTCAAGCTTGGTGGCCGTTGCGTGTGCATCGTGCCGAACGGCGTGCTGTTTCACTCCAACTCGAAGGCCTACCGGCAGTTGCGCGCCGAACTGGTGGACAACCAGAGGCTCGAAGCGATTATCTACATGCCGTCAGGAGTGTTCAAGCCGTATTCAGGCGTAAGCACCGCTATTCTCGTGTTCACGAAGACGGACGCAGGCGGCACGGACAAGGTTTGGCTCTACAACATGGAGGGCGACGGATACACGCTCGACGACAAGCGCGATTCGGACGAGAAGCACAACGACATTCCCGACATTCTCGAGCGATGGGGAAACCTCGACACGGAAGAACAGCGCGCCCGTACTGATAAGAGCTTTCTGGTGCCGAAGAGCGAAATTGTGGAAAACGATTACGATTTCAGCTTCAACAAGTACGCGGAAACAAAGTACGAACGTATTGAATATCCACCGACTGAGGAAATCCTCGCCGATCTTGATGATTTGAACAGGAAGATGACGGAAAGCCTCGCGGAACTGCACAAAATGCTCGGAGGTGCCCAGAATGACTGACAAACCCCAATTTGTCGGAAAGAAAGTGAAGCTCGGAGAGCTGTGCGAGATATGCTCCGGTGGAACTCCCAAACGTTCCGTTGCTGAATACTGGAAAGATGGAACCATACCTTGGGTGAAGATTGGAGACATGTCCGAAAAGTATGTTTCATCAACTGAAGAGCGCATAACAGACGCTGGATTTAACAACTCTTCTGTGAAAATGCTTGAGCCTGGAACCCTGCTATATTCAATATTCGCTTCGATTGGTGCTGTGAGCATCTTGAAGATTCCTGCGACAACGAATCAAGCAATTGCTGGTCTCAAAATTAAAGATGATTCACTTGATCGCGATTTTTTATACCATTATTTAAAATCCCGAGAATCGATATCGAAATCATCGGGCAGGGGCGCTGCACAGAACAACATCAATCTGACCATTTTGCGTAATATGCAGGTCACGTTACCCTCGATAGAAATTCAAAGGAGTATTGTTCGGAACCTCGAAATGATTTCGAATCAAGTGACGATAGCAGAATCGCATCTTATGGACCTTGATGCTCTCGTCAAATCCCGGTTTGTCGAAATGTTCGGAGATCCAATACGCAACCCATTAAGAATGTCTGTTTCTTCGGTAGAAGAACTTGCCGCGCCAATTAAAAACTCAATGAAAGCAGGCCCATTTGGTTCGGCTTTGAAAAAAGAAGTCTATGCTGAATCTGGGTATAAGGTCTATGGACAAGAGCAAGTCATCTCTGGCGATCAATTTTTGGGGAACTATTACATTGATAAGGCGAAATATGAGCAGCTTAATAGTTGTAAAGTAATGCCGGGCGATGTCTTAATTAGCCTAGTGGGCACGGTGGGAAAAGTTCTGATTCTTTCAGAGGACTGTCAGCCTGGAATCA
Source organism: Bifidobacterium merycicum DSM 6492 (assembly GCF_900129045.1). GTDB lineage: Bacteria > Actinomycetota > Actinomycetes > Actinomycetales > Bifidobacteriaceae > Bifidobacterium > Bifidobacterium merycicum. The sequence continues at coordinate 495,722 of NZ_FQTX01000002.1, forward strand.
TCAATCCGCGACTTGTCAAAATTATTTTTGATAAAAGAAAGATTTTTCCAGAGTATTTCGCTATTGCGTTTTCTCTGGAGTCCGTTCGCAGTTCGCTGCTTGGCAGAGCACATGGACAAACAATGAATGTTCTAAACCTTGGAATGATTAAGAAATTGAAATTGCCCGTACCGCCTATCTCGCGGCAAAAGGAGTATTTGAATTTCGTTGCGCAGGTCGATAAATCGCGATTTGTCGCCCAGCAACAGATCGAAAAACTGCAAATGCTTTACGATAGCCTCGCTCAGGAGTATTTCGGAGATTAGAGTTCGTTAAACCCTGATATTGCAAGGTTCTCGATGGCTTACGGCACCTTTTTTGTAGGGAAACCAACAAGGAGGTGCCTTTTCTCATGCAACAGACAATCGAACGAATTGACCGTCTTATGGCCCCTATGCTGAATGATGAGCAGGCTTCGGAACTTCATACGGTGCTTGTGGCCTGTCTAACTGAGAAAGGTGGGAATCCACGCGGTCCCGAAACAATGACCGAATGCATAGACTTGTTTCTTGCCGCGAAGAAGCTCGAAGGTTGTTCAGAACGGTCGTTGCGTTACTATGCGACCACATTGTCCCGTTTTGCTACGGAAATCTCCAAGCCGGCTCACGACATCACCACCGACGATATTCGCGACTATCTCACACGATATTCGCGTGATGGCCGCGTAGGCAAGACAACAATCGACAACATCCGCCGCGTCATCTCCAGTTGCTTCTCCTGGCTTGAAGAGGAAGACTACATTTACAAAAGCCCTGTACGTAGAATCAAGAAAATCAGGACTTCGAGAACGTTGAAACCCGTGTATTCGGACGAATCGCTTGAACAACTCCGTGACTCCTGCAAGGAGACGCGTGACCTTGCAATGATTGATTTATTGACATCTACGGGCATCAGGGTAGGCGAGCTGGTGCAGCTGAATCGTCGTGATATCGACTTCGATGCACGCGAATGTGTGGTCCACGGCAAAGGGGACAAGGAACGACGAGTCTACTTCGATGCCCGTGCGAAAACTCATCTGCTCGTATACCTTGAACAGCGAATGGATGACGAGCCCGCCTTGTTCGTTTCCCTGCAACGTCCATTTAATCGATTGGAGATCAGCGGTGTGGAGGCTAGGCTTCGCAAGCTTGGCAAGGTCTCAGGCGTCAAGCATGTGCATCCGCATAAATTCAGGCGAACGCTTGCGACGAAGGCTATTGATAAAGGAATGCCAATTGAACAGGTGCAGGTGCTGCTCGGACACAGTAAAATCGACACGACTCTTTGCTATGCGCAGGTGGATCAAAGCAACGTCAAGCGTTCCCATCGCAAATTCATATCATGACACCCAGCAAACACCAATTTGACGGACATAGAGTACGTATTCCCGATGTATTTGATTTGCAGATGGGAAAGACTCCGTCGCGGAAGAATCCCTTGTACTGGCGCGATGGCAATCATGACTGGGTCTCTATAGCAGATTTGGGTTCCTTCGGTAAGTATGTTGGCAAGACGAAAGAACGGATTAATGATTTTGCAGTAAAAGAATCTGGCATTAAACTGACTCCGGCGAATACGGTGTTGATGAGCTTTAAATTATCCCTTGGCAAGACATCGATAACGACAGAGCCTGTGTACACAAACGAAGCCATTATGGCTTTTATCAATAAAGGCTTGTATCCGGTTGACACCAGTTTTATGTACCATCAATGCCGCTCAAAAGATTGGGCTGCGGGGACGAATGCTGCTGTTATGGGGAAGACACTGAACAAAAGGACACTTGGACGGTCCGTTATCTTTTTGCCCTCACTTGAGGAACAGGAAGATATAGCAGCAAAACTTGATTTCATCGATGAACAGCTTCAAAAAGCGAAGGATGTTCTTCATGAGCTTGATTCTCTCGTCAAATCCCGGTTTGTCGAAATGTTTGGGAATGACAAACTATTTCAAGCTCGTCAAATGGGGCAGTTGTTTTCAGGAATAGTGTCAGGCACTAATGTAAGTGGCAAGCAGAGGTCAATATTGCCGGGTGAGTTTGCAGTACTAAAGATCAGTGCTGTTACGAAAGGGTTCTTTAAGCCAAATGAATATAAAGTGGTTGATGATGTCTCGAATATAAAAATGATTCACCCGCGAAAAGGAGATTTACTTTTTAGTCGAGCAAATACGAGTGAGATGGTTGGAGCTACTGCAATTGTTGATGATGACTATGAACAATTATTCCTCCCTGATAAGCTGTGGCGTCTTGATCCTGCTGAGGGGGTCAATTCTCTATTTCTCAAATACTTATTGTCGACAGAGAGAGTTCGGGCTGAAATATCCAAGGCGTCAACCGGAACGAGCGGTTCAATGCAAAACATTTCGATGGCAAAATTCAGCCGGATTGATGTTTTCTTACCCTCGGCGGAGCTGCAGCAACAATTCGCTGATTTTGCTGCGCAGGTAGACAAATCGCGATTTGCTGGAACGTTCACTGGGACAATAAATGTGAAAAACTATGCAATAAGCTGTAGTGTGCATAATAATTCTGGTCGTATTCCCAATGAGGCTCTGCACAGCGTAAGAGAAGTGACGGAATGCGCGTTATTCGAGCTGCAAGAGTTGTACGATAGCCTTACGCAAAAGTATTTCGCTCTGTGAATGAACGAAGGGGTCTGTCATGAGCAATTTTGCATTCCTGCTTGATCAGGATGATTACAAGATGTTCGCTGTTCCGTGCGTAGAAGCAGAGCATAGTTTCTCCATTTCGCCAACACTGTGTGCCATGGCCGCACGCAAAGCATTGGAGCTCGCGGTGAAATGGGTGTTCGCGGTGGATTCCTCCATCACATTTCCATACAGGGGGAACCTCCAATCATTGCTGCATGAGCCTACATTCCAGCGGGCCATAGGCAGCGAGCAGATGCTGAAATCGTTCCAATACATCGTCAAGAACGGTAACAACACCATTCACAGCAAGATACGCATCAGCGCCAGCGATGCGATGTTTGACTTGAAGCTGCTGTTCCAGTTCATCCAGTGGATCGACTACACCTACGGTAAGCAGTACAAGAAGCGTTCTTTTGACATCCAACAGGTACCGCGCATTCAGCAGGCCCTTTCACAGAAGGAGGTCAAGGCCAAGGAGGAAGTGGCTCGAAAAGAGCTTGCTAGCGAGCTTGATGAGAAAGACAGGCAGATTGACGAGCTCAAGCAGCAGCTTGAGCAAGCCCGCGAAGCACTGTCTGTAGAGAAAACCAAGCGACCGCCCATGCCGGACAGTGAGCTGGACCTGAGTGAATATGAGACGCGTCAGCAATTTATCGACTTTGACCTGCGCGTAGCCGGCTGGAATGTCGACTCCGAAACGGAAGTTGTCAAAGAGCGCAAAGTCCTCGGCATGGAAGGCAACGAAGGACAGATCGGTTATATCGACTACTACCTCAAAGGCAGAGACGGTAAGCCGCTGGCCATCATCGAAGCCAAGAGGACCGCCTACGATCCGAAGAAGGGACTTGAACAATCCCGCCAGTACGCCGCCTGTCTGGAACGTGAATTCGGGTACCGTCCGCTGATTTTCCTCAGCAATGGGTACACCACGTATTTCGTGGATGACGAGAACGGGCCGTATCGCCCTGTCGGAGGTGTATTCTCGCAGGATGATCTGCAGAGGCTGATGAACCGTCGTAAGCAGGCCTTGGACCCGTTGACGGTTCAGGTGAATCTGGCGGTTGCCGGACGCTACTATCAGGTCGAAGCGATCCGGGCATTCTGCGAAGCCCTTAATCAGGGTAAGCGCCGTGGACTGCTGGTCATGGCCACGGGAACCGGCAAGACCCGTGTCTCCGCTGCGCTGACGGATGTGCTTATGCGCTCCCACCTTGTGAAGAACGTGTTGTTCCTCGCCGACCGCGTTGAACTGGTCAGACAGGCGAAAAGCGCTTATGGCGAATACTATCCGGAATGGTCGCTGTGCAATCTTTGTGAGAACAAGCATGATACCGATGCCCGGGTAGTGTTCTCCACGTACCAGACGATGATCGGCGCGATCGACGTGGAGAAATCCGATGAAGGCAAGCTTGTATTTTCTCCGGGGCATTTCGACCTCATCATCGTGGACGAAGCGCATCGTTCCATCTTCAAGAAGTACAAGGACATCTTCAACCATTTCGACGCACTGATTGTCGGTTTGACGGCAACGCCTCGCAACGAGGTGAGTCGCAACACCTACGACTTCTTCCAGGTCGAGCATGGAGTGCCGACCTACCTCTACGAGTACAAGACCGCAGTGGAACGGGATCATTACCTCGTGCCGTTCTACAACATCGAAGCCACCACCAAGTTCACCAATGAAGGCATCACCTATGATGACTTGACTGAAGAAGACAAGGAACGATACGAGGAGGATTTCGGCGAAGATGATGGAGAGGACGGCATCGCGGTGCCGGATCATATCGATGCGGCGGCATTAAACAAATTCGTCATGAACGCCAACACCGTAGACATTGTTCTGCAGGACCTCATGGAACACGGCATTCGTACCAAAGGCGGTGAGCAGATCGGCAAGACTATCATCTTCGCGCAGAATCAGAAGCACGCCCATTTCATCGTGGAACGGTTCGGTGCCCTTTACCCCAACCTTGCCAAGAACGGTTTCGCCAAAGTAGTGGTGCATAGCGAAGACTATTCGCGTGCCATTATCCAGGATTTCAAGCGTAAGCCGTTACCCGTCATCACCGTCTCTGTGGACATGATGGATACCGGTGTGGATGTGCCGGAAGTCATGAATCTCGTCTTCTTCAAGAAGGTTCGCTCCCGTATCAAGTTCTGGCAGATGATCGGCCGTGGCACCCGCCTATGCGAAGGCCTCGACTGCGTGGACGGCATTGATGGGGAATACACCGACAAGCGACGCTTCTGCATCTTCGACTACTGCGGCAACTTCGAATTCTTCCGTGAGCAGACAAAAAGCATTGAAGAGAAGCCAGTTGCCTCGTTAAGCGAACAGATTTTCGGTCGGAAAGTGGAACTGATCCATGCGTTGCAGGCGAGCGAATTCACTTCCGAGGAAAAGCTCTTGGGCTGGCGTAAGGAACTCGTTCAGGATGTTCACGACCAGATAGCATCGCTTGATGCGAACAAGACATCCGTTCGATTGAGGCGCGAATTCGTTGAAAAGTATCGGAACATCAAGGCTTTCGACTACATTAACGAAATCGCCGTTCATGATTTGACGGGCGAGCTTGCGCCTTTGGCTCATTATGAAGGCGAAGATGAATATGCGTTGCGTTTTGACGTGCTGATGTATGGGCTTATGATTGCCTCGATGATGGGGCAGAACACCGCGAAATATACATCGAAGATTCATGCCACCGCCTCGCAGCTCAAGGAGCGTATGACCATCCCTCAGGTCAAGGCGCAGGAAAGCATGATTAGGCGAATCAGCGATGAACCGGACTATCTGGAGAATGCCTCGCTTGAAGAGCTGGAAAGAATCCGCATTACGCTTCGTGGCCTCATACGATTCATCGTCGACGCGAACACGCGCAAGACCATCATCACCGATCTGAAAGATCCGGTGCTCACCCGCATGGAAGGACAGGAATTTGACACCACCGAGCACTACGAAAGCTATAAGCAGAAGCTCAACCGGTACGTCAACGAGCATCGTGACGATGAGGTGATTCAGAAGCTCCATTACAACAAACCTCTTACCAAAGAGGACTACTCCGAGCTTGAGGACATCATGACCCACAAACTCGGCTCGAAGGAGGAATATCAGAAGGAGTATGATGTTCCGCTTGGTTTGGCCATACGGCGGATCGTCAAGCTCGATCACCAAGCAACAATGGATGCCTTCGCCTCGTTCATCAATAGGCATGCTCTCAGCTCCTCGCAAAGCGCGCTGATGGAGAAAATCATCGCTTATGTTGAACAAAACGGTTATCTGAAGATGGAAGATCTTGTCAAGCCCCCGTTTGACAAGCCCAAGCCGCTCTTCCAATTGTTCGACAATGGTGATGACTTGATGGCTCTGAAAGCCTGCATCGACCGATTGAATGCCAATGCGTTGGAACCTGCGGCGTGATATCGGAAGAGGAAAAGCTTCGTTTAGGCACAGCGCTCCCCGGTGTGCTGTGCCTTGCCATTCCTGCTTCCGATTCCGCCCAGAGCCATACGCCCAGTGTTCTGTAAGGGGAAGCCGCTACCGTGAAAACGTTCAGACAAATCACGCGGTTATGCGCAAACCGCTGTGGCGAAACCGCAGAAACACAAAGAAACCACAAGGGGGGAGGGGATCATGAGCAAGCTGATGCTGGTATCCGCATTCGCGCCGGTCAGCCACAAGCTCGAACGCATCGAACCTGATCTCAAAGGCAGAACAGTCACCTTCATCCCCACTGCAAGCATGAAGGACTTCACCGGCTTCTTCAACCGCATGGCCAAATGGAAGCTACGCGCCCTCGGCCTCAACGTGCAGGAGATCGACGTGGCCGTCGCCTCCTACCACGACATCAAAACTACCATCGCCTCCAGCAGCATGATCTACGTAACCGGCGGCAACACCTTCTATCTTCTCCAATCCCTGCGCTACTCATCGGCCGATGAGCTCATCGCACAAGCCGTGCGGGAAGGCAAAACCTACATCGGCGAATCAGCCGGAGCCGTGGTGGCCGGGCCCAACATCGAATACATCAAACGCATGGACAGCGAAGACCCCGCCCCCTACCTCGACAGCAACTACGCGGGCCTGGGACTCGTGGACTTCAACATCGTGCCCCACATCGACGGCCCAGCCCTCGGCGAATCCGCGGCCGAAATCATGCGCCACAGCAACAGCGACGACCACATGGTGCCCATCCGCGACGATCAGGCCGTACTTGTCAATGGCCCACACATCGAACTCGTCGAACGCTGAAAGCGAGACGCACGGCAACGCTGGGCAAGCAGGGTTATAGACTATACAGCGTTTGATCCAAGCCTCTTCTCAATGGAAGGTAACGCATGTCAGCTGAAGCAAACGTCGGCGTCGTCGGCCTGGCCGCAATGGGCGGCAGCCTCGCACGCAATCTCGCACACCACGGCAACAAGGTCGCCGTATTCAACCGCACCTACGCCCGCACCGAAAAGCTCATGAACGAGCACGGCACCGAAGGCGAATTCTACCCGGCCAAAACCCTTGAGGAATTCGTAGACAGCCTCGTCAAGCCGCGCACCGCCATCATCATGGTCAAGGCAGGCGAACCCACCGACGCCATGATCAACGCGCTCGCCGACCTGATGGAGCCGGGCGACATCATCGTCGATGCCGGCAACGCCTACTTCCCCGACACCATCCGCCGTGAGAAGGAAATCAGCGCACGTGGCCTGCATTTCGTGGGCTGCGGCGTCTCCGGCGGCGAGGAGGGCGCCCTGCTCGGGCCGTCCATGATGCCGGGCGGTTCCGAGGAATCCTGGAAGACGCTGAAGCCGATCTTCGAATCCATCGCGGCCAAGGCCGAAGGCGAGCCGTGCGTCGCCCACATCGGCTTGAATGGTGCCGGTCACTTCGTCAAGATGGTGCACAACGGCATCGAATACTCCGACATGCAGCTCATTGCAGAAAGCTACGATCTTATGCGCCGCGGCCTGGGCATGACCCCGGCCGAGATCGGCGACGTGTTCGAGCAGTGGAACAAGACCGAACTTGACTCCTACCTCATCGAGATCACTGCCGAAGTGCTGCACCAGGTCGACAAGAAGACCGGCAAGCCGCTGGTCGACCTGATTGTGGACCATGCCGGCATGAAGGGCACCGGCACCTGGACCGTGCAGACCGCGCTGTCCCTGGCCGTACCGGTCACCGGCATCGCCGAAGCCGTGTTCGCCCGTGGCCTGTCCTCCGAGGCGGATCTGCGTGAGGAAGCCGCCAAGCAGGGCTTCGCCGGCCCGAACGGCGAACTGAACCTGAACAGCGAGGAGAAGAAGGCCTTCATCGAAGACATCCGCCAGGCCCTCTACGCCTCCAAGATCGTCGCCTATGCCCAGGGCTTCAACGAGATCACCACCGCCGCCAAGGAATACGGCTGGGATATCGACCTGGCCGCCGTGGCACGCATCTGGCGTGGCGGCTGCATCATCCGCGCGAAGTTCCTTAACCGCATCTCCGAAGCGTTCGAATCCGGTGAGGCCAACGTGTCGCTGCTGTTCGCCCCGTACTTCAAGAACGCCATCGAAACCGCCGAATCCTCCTGGCGCAACGTGGTGGCCCAGGCAGCGCTTAACGGCCTGCCGACCCCGGCGTTCGCTTCGTCGCTCTCGTACTTCGACGGTCTGCGTTCCCCGCGTCTGCCCGCCGCCCTCATCCAGGGCCAGCGCGACTATTTCGGCGCCCACACCTACCAGCGTGTGGATCAGCCGGGCGCGTTCCACACCCTGTGGGCCGAGCCGGGCCGCGAGGAGATCGAGGCCTGAACAAAGGCCTGAACCCGTAGTAAAAAACGGTAGAATAAGGGGCTTTGCAATCTGGTGTTGCAAAGCCCCTTATTCTGTCTCGTCGGTGTTCGGGGAACAGCGTGCCATGATGCATTGCTAGCGTGCCGTTGCCTCGAATTGGCTGTTGTACAGGTCGGCATAGAAGCCGTGTTTTGCGATCGGCTCGTCATGGCTGCCCTGCTCGATAATGGTTCCGTGGTTCATTACAAGGATGCGGTCCGCGTTCCGAATGGTGGAGAGGCGATGCGCGATGATGACGCTGGTCCGGCCCCGCATCAGCGTCTCCATGGCCTTCTGTATCTCCAATTCGGTGCGGGTGTCTCCACTGGAAGTGGCCTCGTCCAAAATCAGAATGGTCGGATTCGCCAGAATCGCCCGAGCAATGGCCATCAGTTGCTCATGTGTGCCGATTCCGGCTACGCATCCCTCATCCAGAACGCGCGAGGACGGGAACAAAAAGAACAAGCACATCTATCTGACCGTTTCCGGCAGGGAACTCGTCGACGGCATCATGAAGCCGTTGGCCGAGGCCGAGGGGGAGGCGTTTGGAGCATTGACCGTGGAGGAACAGGATGTGTCTCTGCCGCTGTTCCGCAAATACGCCGATGCGCTGGGCGTCTTTATCGGGAATATCACGAAGCGGCGGTAGCGCATCTGCATGGAGGCTGTCACTGAGATCTTCAGGTAGGGGTGTTCTTGTCCCTGCTATGGCGCCGTTGCTGATGGGATGGAGGAGCTCCTTGTCTTTGACGGATCGGGATTTTGAAGTTGTCTGAGTAGTTTTCGCCAGTCGGAGGAATGGGCGGCAGCACGGGATTCCGTAGGAGGTTTTTGCGTTCCGTAGGTGGTTGGCCTTGGATACTCGCTGCGGAAAAGGCCGGAAACCAGCCTTTTCATGGCCTTGATACTTGAGATAACCACCTACGGAAGCCCCAAACCACCTACGGAAGCCCCAAACCACCTACGGAACCAGACATGCCTTCCGACATGAGATAAAAAGAGAGGTTGCTTTCACGATTCATGTCGCGAAAGCAACCTCACCCATGCCGTTCCTATGAAATCACAGTTCGGAGGCGGCGCCACTGTCGATGAGCCAAAGCAGTTCCTCGCCGTCGGCGTAGGAGCTTGGGGCGTGCGGGTTGTTCCGCTGGGCGAAGGCGGCCTTGACCGCGCCCGCCTTGCGCTCTTCGGAGGTGAACACCCACGTGTGCTTCGAACGGGCAATCATTGGCACGGTCAGCGTCAGTCGCAGCGGCGGCGGCTTCGGCGAATCGCGCACGCCCGCCACCAGTACGTGGGGGTCGGCGATCTCGGATTCGCCATGGTCGGGGAACAAGGATGCGAAATGCGCGTCCGGTCCCATGCCGAACATCGCGATATCCAATGCCGGATTTTCTCCCAGCTGCGCAGTCAGCTCACGCTGGTATTCGGCGGCGGCCTCGGCCAGCACCGCATCGGTCTGTTCAGGGGAGGCCGCCGCAATCTCGGTAGCGCTACGGGTGTCGGCAGGCATCGCATGGACGTTCCCGGCAGGCATGCGTCCATCTTCCACAAGCGCACCGTACCAGGCTTCGCGAGCCTGCTTCGCATTGCGGTCGTCGTCATCGGCCGCCACGAAGCGTTCGTCGCCCCACCACACGTGCACGCGGCTCCAGTCCACGGCATCGTTCAACGGACTGGCATTCGCCGCGGCGAATACGCGGTTGCCGTCGGTGCCGCCCGTCACGGCGATATCCACGCGGGTCCGCCCCGGTTCGGCCAGCAGGTCGATGATGGTCAGCAGCGTGCGTGCGGCCACGGCCTCGGCCAGCACCTGCGGGTTCGGATAGACGATGGTCTTGCGTTCTGTCACGTTTGTTCCTTTGATAGGCGTTCTTGATACAAGCGGTATCGGCTTTGGCACGCCGACTACCGTTTGGGCTTGACGAGCTCCAAGCCTTGCGAGACGACCTCGCTGTAGATCTCATCGGGGTAGAGGCGTCCGAGCTCCTCGCTGAGGCATTCCTCAAGCGTTCGCGCCGGCACGCTGATGGTCTGCGGGGACTGGCCGGGCACGCTGATCACGGCGAACCCGTCATCCGTGGAGGGGCGTTCCAGGCTCAGCACGCCGTCACCGCGCGTCAGATACACGCCGGTCACGGCGGTGGCGTTCGGATCATCCTCGATCATCACGGGCACGTTGAGCCTCAATCGCAGCCATGCGGCCAACAGGGTCAACGGCAGGTAATCCTTCTCGCCGGTCACGCGCACATTGCTCACCGGCAGATACGGCGGCTGGTCGAGCATCGAGGCGATCATCGCGCGCCATATGGTCAGACGCGTCCACGACATGTCCACGTCCTTCACGGAACGGTTGCGACGCAGATCGTCCATCGTGCGCTGCGGATTCGAGGAGTGCATCGCGTCGGTGATGCGACTGCTGGCCATGGAACCCAACAGATCCTTCGACAGGTTCGCGGGTGCCTCGTTCGGCCACCACGCCACCACGGGCGTATCGGGCACGAGCAGCGGAATCACCAAAGTGTCGGCGTGACGCACGAGACCGCCGCGCGGACGCAGCACGATGATCTCACCGGCGCCGGCATCCGAACCGAAACGGATCTGTGCGTCAAGGAAAGTGGAACGCTCCTCGCCATCCTCCGAGGGAACGGCCCTGCGACTGCTGGGGGCCACGGCGATCACACGGCAGGGATGCTCGCGGCTCGCGTTGTTGGCGACCTCCAAATCACGTTCGAGCGCCTCCTCATTGGTGGAGATGAGCAGGGTGAGCACACGTCCGAGCGCGGCCTCGCCACGCTCCTCATGCAGTTCGTCGATCTTCGCCGAGATCTCACGGGTCTCGGTATTGCGCATGGTAATGATCACGGCATCCTCCAACGATGTCCATCGCGGGCGAGCATTTCAACGGCCTCCTCGGGGCCCCACGTGCCGGAACGGTACGGTTGCGGCTGGCCGAGCGTCGACCAGAACTCCTCGATCGGATCGAGGATCCTCCACGAAAGATTGACCTCCTCGGTGGTGGGGAACAGCGGCGGATCGCCCAACAGCACGTCGAGGATCAGACGCTCATAAGCCTCCGGGGAGGATTCGGTGAACGAACGGCCATAACCGAAGTCCATCGACACGTCACGAACCTCCATCGACGTGCCGCCCGGCACCTTCGCGCCGAACCTCATGGTCACACCCTCATCCGGCTGCACGCGGATCACGATCGCGTTCTTGCCGAGCTCCTTGGTGGCGGTCGACTCGAACGGCAGGTGCGGGGCGCGTTTGAACACCACGGCGATTTCCGTGACGCGCTTGCCCAGGCGTTTGCCGGTACGCAGATAGAACGGCACGCCGGCCCAGCGGCGGGTGTCGACGTCCAGGCGAATCGCGGCATAGGTCTCGGTGGTGGACTCGGGGTCGATGCCCTTCTCGTCCAGATAGCCGACCACCTCGTGCGAACCCTGCCAGCCGGCGGCGTACTGGCCTCGCGCGGTGTGCGCAGCCAGATCCTTGGGCAGGCGGACGGCGGAAAGCACCTTGGTCTTCTCGGCGGTCAGGTCGGCGGCGGAGAAGGAGACGGGCTCCTCCATGGCGGTCAATGCCATGAGCTGCAGCAGATGGTTCTGGATGATGTCTCGCGCGGCGCCGATGCCGTCGTAGTAGCCGGCACGTCCCGACACGCCGATGTCCTCGGCATGCGTGATCTGCACATGGTCGACGTAGTTGTTGTTCCAGATCGGCTCGTACATGGCATTGGCGAAACGCAACGCCAGGATGTTCTGCACGGTCTCCTTGCCCAAATAATGGTCGATGCGGAACACGCTCGACGGGTCGAACACTTCGGAGACCACGCGATCGAGCTCCTTGGCGCTGGCCAGGTCGTGGCCGAACGGCTTTTCGATGATGACACGGCGCCATGCGCCCTGTGAGGATTTCGCTAGGCCGCAGTCGGCCAGCTGACGGGAGACCTGCGGGAAGGCGCGCGGCGGCACGGACATGTAGAACGCGTGATTGCCGCGCGTACCGCGGTCGCGGTCAAGCTCGGCCACGGTGTCGGACAGGCGTTCGAATGCCTGCGGGTCGTCGAAGGTGCCCTGCACGAAGCGGATGCCCGAGGCAAGCTGCTTCCAGGTCGATTCCTTGAACGGCGTGCGGCAGTGCGCCTGCACGTTCTCCTTGACGAAATCCTTGAAATGGTCTTCGGTCCAGTCACGGCGTGCGAACCCCGTCAGACCGAAGCTCGGCGGCAGCAGGCCGCGGTTGGCCAGATCATAGATTGCGGGAAGCAGCTTCTTGCGGGACAGATCGCCGGTCACGCCGAAGATCACGATGCTGCATGGGCCTGCGATGCGCGGCAGACGCAGATCGCGAGGGTCGCGCAGCGGGTTCGACCACGAGTCCGTGTCGAATGCGGTTGAAACGGTTTGAGTCATGCGACACATACTAGCCCCATGACCGCACCCGATGCTGCGATAATCCGCATGTCGCATACGTTGTCGTGTTTTCCGGCGAGAACGTAACGATTCCGTGGGAAAAGCGAACAGCCTCGCAGTCTGTATAGTCCACTGGTCGCCTAGGCTGATTGGAACGATATGGACTCAAGTTCATCTCCATGGCGGTGGGCATGGCCAGGGGCGTGACCTGTGCGGGCGCACGGAGAACGTCATCGCCTTCATCGGCGACGGCTCGCTCAGCGAAGGCGAAGCGCTCGAAGGCCTCGACAACGCGGGCGAGATGAACACCAACCTCATCATCATCGTCAACGACAACGAGATGTCCATCGCTCCGAACCACGGCGGCATCTACAAGGGGCTCGCCGAACTGCGCGCCACCAACGGCGCATCCGAGCACAACCTGTTCCGCGCCTTCGGACTCGATTACCGATATGTGGCGGACGGCCAGTTCGTCGATGCCGGCATCGCCGAACAGCATGCGGTGGCCGAGATCTCGGGTATCGCCAAGGCCGGGGGCAAGCCGGTGTACGAGGTGGCCTCCACGTTCCTGCAGCGTGCCTATGACCAGTTGCAGCAGGATCTCGTCCTGCAAGGCAATGCGGCCGCCATCATCACCGCTGGATTCGGCGACGCCATCGGCCCCGGCGACAATACGCACGCCAGCTATTTCCCCATCGCCATGACGAACACCATTCCCGGTCTGACCGGTCTTGCGCCGGCCATCAAGGAGGAGTACTTCGCCATGCTCGACTGGTCCATCGACCATGCTGGCGGGCCTCGATCCGCGCGTCTACTCCGATCTTGATGGGGCCATGCTTGAAGCGCTCAAGGACGGCCACAGCGTGATCGTGACTTTGGAGGACGGTTCGCTGGTCGGCGGCTTCGGCGAGCGCATCGCCGCCTACTACGGCTCCTCCGATATGAAGGTGCTCACCTATGGCGCGCATAAGGAACTCACCGACCGTGAGCCCACGGAGACGCTGTATGCGCGTTACCGTCTCAATCCTGAGCAGATCGTTCAGGATGTGCTTGAGGTGTTGCGCTGACGGATCGGCTATTCGGCTCGCCGCCGTTCATGAACGCGGCGAGCCGGCGGATGGCGGCTCGAGGGAGCAGTCGTTCCGCAAGTGCGCCCGCCCTGGTGAGTGGGCCATGGTAGGCGAGTGTGGTGCCGCGCATCATCCTGCGGTAGGCGTATGCCGCCAACTGGCGTGCGCTGGCCGGCCTGGTCATGGTGAAGAAGTTGCGTCCGTGCATGTTGGCGGCCTTGGCGAAACCGGTGGTGGTCGGCCCGGGGCATACGCAGGTCACCGTCACACCCGTATTGCGTAGCTCGTAGGCTACGGCTTCCGACAGCGAGCGCACGAACGCCTTCGAGGCGAAGTAGACCGCCATGTAGGGGCCGGCCATCATCGAGGCGACCGATGATATGTTGAGGATTCTGCCGTGCCCGGCGCGGCGCATGTCGCGGCCATAGCGGTAGGTGAGTTCGGCGAGCGCCTCCATGTTGAGCCGCATCATTTCCTGTTGGCGGCTCCAATCGGCATCGAGATATCCGGTCCAATCCGCGAAGCCGGCGTTGTTGACCAGATATTCGATGGAGATTCCATGCGACGTGGTGAAGTCATGCAGCCTTTGCGGTGCGTCCGGTTCGCTCAGATCGGCGGCGAATACCACGACCCGCACCTGGTATTGCTGTTTCAATGCGGTTTGTACGGTGTTGAGGCGTTCTTGGTTCCGCGCCGTGATCACTATGTCGTAGCCGTTTGCCGCGAACAGTGACGCCAGTTCGCGGCCGATGCCGCTGGATGCCCCGGTGATGAGTGCGTATGCCATATCAACCTCGCCGTCGATGAGTGCCGTTGCTTCCAGTGTAGAGGCGTCGGGCCGGGAGCAGGGGATCGATGGCGTAATGCGGTCGGGCGACTCACCCCGCCGGCCCGGGTGTTCCTCGACTGTGTGCGCGAAGTGGCGAGCGAACCCGGCGAATAGGCCGCTGCCGTGGCTTGCCCGCTAGGCGTGGTACGTGTTCAGCCCTTCGAGGAAGCGTGTGAGCCCTTCGACCATGCGTGCGCGGGGGCAGGCCACGTTGATACGCACGAAGTCATGGCCGTTGCCACCGTATTTGGAGCCTTGCGAGAACATTACCTTGCACTCATGGTTCAGATAGTCGCACAACGCGTCGGTATCATGCGTGATGGCCGAGCAGTCGACCCACAGCAGGTAGGTGGCGTGGCCTTCGACCATGATGATGCGTCGGCCGGCCGGCACGGAGGCGTTGTATTCGTCGAACATCGAGCGTGCGACCGTCTTGTTGCCGGCCAGATAGGCGCGCAGTTCGTCCAACCATGGTTCGCCTTCGGTGAACGCGGCCAGTGTGGCACTCATGACGAACGCGTTCGGCTCGGCCACCTCGTCGGTGTTCAGTGCCCGCCATACTTTGTGTCGCAACACCGGATTCGGAATCATCACGGCCGCGGAGTTGAGCCCCGCGATGTTGAAGGTCTTGGTCGGTGCCATGCAGGTCACCGAGTTCATCGCGCAATGCTCGCTCACCGAGGCGAACGGCACGTATGCGAAACCCGGGTCGGTCAGGTCGCAGTGGATCTCGTCGCTGATCACCGTCACATGATGCTCCCAGCACAGCTCTCCGATACGCTCCAGGGTCTCGCGATCCCAGATGCGGTCGATTGGATTGTGCGGGTTGCATAGGATCATCAACGTGGTCTGCGGGTCGGCGAGCTTCGCCTCAAGATCGGTCCAATCAATCGCATAATGGCCCTCGCCGTCGTAGACAAGCGGGGATTCGAGCACCCGACAGCCGTTGTTGAGAATCGAATTGAAGAAGATGTTGTAGACCGGCGTCTGGATGAGCACGTTCTCGTTCGGCGTGGTGAGTTTCCTGACCATGCTGGAGATCGCCGGCACCACACCGGTGCAGAACACCAGCCATTGCGGATCAACGGCGAGGCCATGCCGCCTGCCCCACCAGTCCGCATACGCCCGGTTCCACTCGGATGGCACGATCGAATAGCCGAACACACCATGCTCGACGCGCCGGCGCAGCGCCTTGCGGATCTCCGGCGCGGTCTGGAAATCCATATCCGCCACCCACATGGGCAGCGCATCTCCCGCCTCCTCCCATTTGAGCGAGTAGGTGCCGGAACGGTCAACAGGAATATCGAAATCATAGGTCATGACGGTAATCCTACTGCTGCGAAGCATTCCATGCCGTTGCCGCGGTCACGATCGTCGTCGCCGACGGATCGACCCTCTCCGGGTCAAGCGTCAACTCGCCGATCGCATCGGCCCGAATCATGCCTGCACTCGGATTGAGCACGCTGTCGATCGTGCCACGCACATCCGCATCCACCGTGGAATACTCGAACGCCAGCGTCGTATTGACCAGACGGCAGTCGCGCAACACCAGATTATCCACATAACACAATCCCTGCAGACTCTCGATCGTGCAGTTCTCGAACGTCACGTTGCGCGAATTCCACGCCAAGTACTCGCCCGAAATGAACGAGTCACGCACCGTCACGTTCTCACAGTTCCAGAAGCAATCCTTCGAAATCAGACGGGAGTGAGAGATCTCCACGTCATGCGCGCCATCGAACGGATAATTACCCACCAGACGCAGATTATCGGCCTTCACATCCGCGCAGTTCATCGCCAGATAATCGCCATGCGCGCTCACATTCTCCAAACGCACACCACTGCACGACCACAACGTCTCCTCGGCATTGGGAAAATCCACATTACGCAACACCACATCATGACAGCGGCGGAAATTCTTCGGCGCCTCGATCGTCGAATCCTCAACCACAATATGATCCGTATACCATACGCCGGCACGCCCCATCTCGAACCACGTGCAATCACGCGCCACCACATTCCGGCAATACCACAACGGATACTTCCACTTGAACGAACTCTCCACCAGCTCGATATCACACGCATGCTTCAACGGCGACTCGCCATCGGCGAAAACAGTATCGACATACCGACGCTTCCGCGCAAAGAACTCGGCGCGCTCGCCGGTGAGAAACGCTTGCCGGATCTCGGTCATGCCATCGGTGTCAGTGGTATCAGTGGTGTCTTGGATACTGTTCAACATGTGCTCCTTCATATGTTCCGTTGCATAAAATAGAAACTTCAAGTACTTGAAGTCAAATGGGGAGTCATGTTCCTTCCAAACGAACATGACTCCCCATTGCTTCCAGCTACAACGGCAACGCCGGTATAGCCGAGATGGCCGAGGCGGACGGCCGGATCGGTCAGGCGGTAAGCGCCGCCGGATACTTGGCCACGGCGGCATCAATCTGCTCGTCGGTGGCAGTGGCCACACCCTGGATAAGGAACGGCTTCAAATATGTGGCATGCGTATGACGGAACGTGGTCTCGAATGGCGACAGCAGCTCCTCCATGGTGCGCACATGGGACCCCTCGCGCGTATACGATTCGGCCGGAGAGCCGGTGGACACCGCCACCATGAACTCCTTACCCTCCAACGCACGACCGCCGGCATACGCCCAACCGGCCTTCAGCACGGCATCCTCCCACTGCTTGAGCAACGCAGGGGAGCTGTACCAGTAGAACGGGAACTGCAGCACAATACGGTCATGCGTTTCGATCAGCTCCTGCTCACGCTCCGCATCAACCACAAAATCCGGATACTGCGCATACTCATCAACCACCGTCACACCATCAACACCAGCAGCCACATCCATAAGCGCACGATTCACCCGAGACCGATCCAAATGCGGATGAAACACCAAAACCAACGTCCTCAACAGACACTCCTAACCAAAACAGCCAAAACTACACCGGCCATTGTAAACATCACACACCACAACACCCACACCTACGCGCTCGCGGACCCACAACCACAACGAACACCATATAGACGCAATCAATGGCACCACAGACGTTTCCCCACGCGCTCGCGGTTATGATATTTCGGATACCGGCGCACGGGGTGCCGGCGGAGATGAGAGGAGACGGACCGGCATGCGGGTGAACAGGGAGACGCTTTCCAAGGCACTACGCGCAGCGGTGCCGAAAAGCCTGCCGGTATGCGTCAGCTTCCTCTTCCTCGCACTGTCATACGGCGTGCTCATGGGCACCAAAGGCTTTTCCTTCGTATGGCCCATGTGCATGAGCGCGTTCATCTTCACCGGCTCCATGGAGTTCGTCACCGTCAACCTGCTGCTCTCTGCCTTCAATCCCATCGCGGCGTTCCTGCTGGCGATCATGATCGGCGCCCGGCACATCTTCTACGGCATCTCCATGCTCGGCAAATACCGGAACATGGGAGTGAAGAAGTTCTATCTCATCTACGGCCTGTGTGACGAGACCTTCGCGGTGAACTCCGGCGCGAAGATCCCGCAGGGCGTGGACCATGGCTGGTTCTACTGCTTCGTCACCCTGCTCAACCAGTTCTACTGGGTGCTCGGCGCGACGCTCGGCGGCCTGCTGGGGGAGCGGCTCTCCTCTTTGAACACCAACGGACTTGAATTCATCCTCACCGGATTGTTCGTGGTGGTGTTCCTCGACCAGTGGATGAGTTCGGAGCGCAAAAGCCATATGGCGGCCCTGCTGGGCATTGTGATCCCGGTGATCTGCCTGACGTTGTTCGGCCCCGACGGGTTCATGGTTCCCTCGCTGGTCATCATGCTCGTGCTGTTCCTTGCGTTGCGGCGGTATCTGGATGATCTCAAACCGGAGGATGGGACGGATGCAGGAGCAGGCGCGGATGCGGGTGTGGACGCGTTGACCGCTGAAGGGAAGGAGAGCGAACGATGACCATGGAAACCTGGCAAGGCGTCGTGACCATCCTCATGGCCGTGCTCGGCACCGTCATCACACGATTTCTGCCCTTCATCGTATTCCCCGAATCGGAACGCCCGCCGCGCGTCGTCGAATACCTGGGCAAGGTGCTGCCCTACGCCATGGGCGGACTGCTTGTGGTGTACTCGCTCAAAAACGTGACGCCGTTCTCCGGCACCCACGGCATCCCCGAAGCGGTGGCCATCACGGTCATCGTCGCCCTGCACGTATGGAAACGCAACATGCTGCTCTCAATCGCCGGCGGTACCGCGGTCTACATGCTGCTCGTGCAGGTGGTGTTCTAGGTCTGAGCGTCTCACCGGCGCCGCGCGTGTCCCATATCGTGAGAAGTAACGCGGTGATGCGATTGTCAGGCTTACGCTATGTTCCATAGCCATGGAAAGGTCCAACGAGGGTCTTGGCTACAAGCAATAACCTGCAACTGAGAGAGAAGACAATGACAAGTGCAGCTAGCGCTGCCGGGGCTCGTGTGCCTGCGCCCGGCAAGCTGGAGTTCAAGGACGATTACACGCCCACCGAGGCGGAACGCGTCATCCGCAATTCGAAAGGCCTGCCGGTCGGCGTGAAGCCGAAGATGGTATGGACCTGGCCGAAGGCCGTCATCTGGGCCGTCGTGGCGATCGTATGCGCCATCGGCTGGTCCGTGCTGGCCGTATCGCGCGGCGAGGAGATCTCCGCCATCTGGTTCATCGTGGTGGCCCTGTGCTCCTACGCAATCGCCTACCGTTTCTACGCGTACTACATTCAGATCAAGATCATGCGCACCAATGACGCGAACGCCACTCCGGCCGAACGCGTGCACGACGGCGCCAACTTCGAACGCACCGATCGCCGTGTGCTGTTCGGCCAGCATTTCGCCGGCATCTCCGGCGCAGGTCCGCTCGTCGGCCCGATTCTGGCCGCGCAGATGGGCTACCTGCCCTCCACCATGTGGATCATCCTCGGCGTGATCTTCGCCGGCGCCGTGCAGGACATGCTCATGCTGTGGATCTCCGCCAAGCGTCGCGGCCGCTCCTTCGGCCAGATGGCCACCGATGAGATGGGCAAGTTCGGCGGCACCATCCTGTCCGTATTCCTCGTGGTCATGACCGCCATCGCCATGGCGTTCCTCGCCCTGGTCGCCGTCAAGGCTATGGCATCCTCGCCGTGGGCCGTGTTCTCCATCGGCATGACCATCCCGATCGCCCTGATCATGGGCTGCTATCAGCGCTTCCTGCGCCCCGGCCGCGTGATCGAAACCACCATCCTCGGCTTCGTGCTGCTCGTCATCGACATCGTCGCCGGCGGCTACATCGCCGATTCCCCGACGCTCGCCCCGATCTTCACCCTGACCGGCAAGCAGCTCGTCATCGCGCTGGTGATCTACTCCTTCGCCGCCGCAGCACTGCCGCACTGGCTGCTCGTCACCCCGCGCGACTACCTGTCCACCCTGATGAAGATCGGCACCCTGCTGCTGCTCGTCGTCGGCATCATCGTCGCCAACCCGATGGTCAAGGTGCCTGCACTCACTGAACTCGCAGGCCTGTCCAACGGCCCGACCTTCTCCGGCAACCTGTTCCCGTTCCTGTTCATCACCATCGCCTGCGGCGCCCTCTCCGGCTTCCACGGCGCGGTGAGCTCCGGCCTGACCCCGAAGGCTTTGGAGAAGGAGAACCAGATCCGCATGATCGGCTACGGCTCCATGCTGGTCGAATCCTTCACCGCCATCATCGCCTTGATCGCCGCGATCACCGTCTCCCAAGGCGTGTATTTCTCCACCAACATGTCCGCCCTGCAGATCAGCAAGGCCTCCGGCGTGACCGTGTCCGCCACCTCCACCCCGAAGGAGCAGGCCGACGCCGCGGTGAAGGCCGTGAACTCCATGAAGGTCAGCAACATCAAGGGCGAGCAGATGCAGGTCACCTGGGATTCCGTCGATGAGAACGGCAATGCCAAGACCTACGAAGGCTCCGCGGCTCTGGAGAAGGCGGCCTCCGACATCGGCGAGAAGACCATCGTCTCCCGCACGGGCGGTGCGACCACCTTCGCCATGGGCATGGCGAGCTTCCTGAAGTCCTTCCTCGGCGGGCACAACGCCATGGCCTTCTGGTACCACTTCGCCATCATGTTCGAAGCCCTGTTCATCCTCACCACCGTCGACAACGGCACCCGCGTGGCCCGCTACCAGATCGGCGAACTGCTTGGCAACGTCCGCAAGCTCGAAAAGTTCGCGGATCCGACCTGGAAGGTCGGCAACGTGATCACCACGCTGATCGCCGTGGCCCTGTGGGGTTCCATGCTGTGGATGGGCGTGGCCGACACGAACGGCGGCATCAACGCCATGGTCCCGATCTTCGGCATTTCCAACCAGCTACTCGCCGCGGCCTGCTTCGTGCTCGTGACCGTGTGCGTCGCCAAGCTCGGTTACAAGAAGTACCTGTGGATTCCGATCGTCCCGCTCGTGTGGGATGTGGCCGTGACCTTCACCGCGGACTTCCAGAAGATCTTCGGACCGTTGAGCTACTTCACCGTCGCCGCGAACTACAAGACGCAGATCGCCAGCGGCACGCTGAGCGGCGAGGCCCTGACCAACGCCAAGGCCGCGCTGTCCAACGCGTACCTTGACGGTTTCCTCTCCGTGTTCTTCCTCATCATGATGGGCGTGTTCGTGATCGTCGGCGTGGTCGAGGTCGTGAGGATCCTCGCCCGCGGCAAGTTCGGCGTGGAAATCACCAGCGAGGAACCGTTCATGGAATCCGAATGGTTCGCCCCGACCAGCCTGATCGCCACCAAGCTGGAGAAGAAGGTGCAGCGCGAATACAGCGCCAAGCTGCAGGAGCTGCGCCAGCAGGGCGCTCAGGCCACCGCCTGATAGCGCATCGCAACGATTGGTCATCGTCGGTCCGAACGGTCGTACGTTCGGACCGACGATTTTCATTAAGGAGACGACAATGGCAAAGGGATTGGCCGGTGCGATCGCCGGCAGGATCCGCGCCGCATGGCGTGGCATCGTCTGGTACATGCGCGAAATCAGCGGCGAAGCGAGATACGACCACTATCTGGAGCATTTCGCACAGGAGCATCCGGGGGAGAAGCCCCTGAGTGAAACGGAGTTCCTGCGCGCTCGCGAGGAATACGACAAGCATCATCCCAACACCAGCTGCTGCTGTTGAACACGGCCGGCGTGGGGCGGCCATCACCTGCCGGAATTCAGCCAGACGATGGCCAGCTGCGTGCGATTGCCGAGGGCGAGCTTGTCGAGGATATCGCTGATGCGGTTGCGTACCGTCCCCTCGCTTAGGAACAGTCGCGCGGCGATCTGACGGTTGTCCAATCCCTGCGCGACCAGTGCGGCGATATCACATTCCCTGTCGCTTAACGAATCGAGCGCCCGCGCCAGTCCGGCATCCACATGACGTCCGTTCGCCGCCTCGCCTCGCGCAGGTGCGGGGGAGGTCAGCTTGTCCAGCACGTCGGCGCCCAGCACGATCTGGCCCGCCATCACCGCCTGCACCGCCGGGCATACCGAGGCGACGTCCTGTTTGACGAGATAGCCGCGTGCGCCAAGCGCCATGGCCTGCGAAATGTAGTGTCGATCGGCGAACGTGGTGAGGAAGAGGATGCGCGCGGCTTTGTCGAAATCCAGAATACGGCGTGCGGTTTCGATACCATCCGTGCCGGGCATCTGAATATCGATGAGCATCACATCCGGCCGTTGCGCAGGCCCCGACGTGTAATGCGCGTAGGCTTCATCGCCATCGGTGGCGGTCCACGGCACATCGGCCGTACCCGTGGCGCACAATATCGTCCTCAACGACGAGCAGACGATGGGATCGTCATCGGCAATCGCGACTTTCATCATATGGTCCTCCCATACGCAGATTCTAGCCTTGCGCCCCGCCCGGTCAGACTTCGGACGGCGCTGAATCACGCTTGGGAATGGAAGCGAATACGCGCCAACCCGGTCCGTTCGGTCCGTATGTGCATGTGCCGCCCAACGCCCGCACCCGGGCCTCGATATCCGCAAGCCCCATACCTCGCGAAATTTCAGGATCGGCGGATCCGGTTGTTCTCGGCCTGCCGCCGTCATCCTGCACCGCGATCTGCCAGAACGCGGGGAAATCCCGCAACACCACTTCGGCGTGGCTGGCGGTGCCGTGATGCACCGTATTCGCCAACGCCTCACGGATCAATGCGACGCAGCAACGTGCCACAGGTGCCGGTACAGCCGTGACATCGTTCGTGACCCGCACGTCCAAAGCGGACGAACATCGGGCCGCCTCCTCGACCATGGACGGGAAGTCGGTCCCCTCATCGGCCAGATCATGCACGGACTGGCGCATCATCGTCATCGTCTCATGCAGGGTGCCGCCGATCTCCTCCAGCGATCGGACCGCTTCCATGTCGCCGCGTGCCTGCGACACGATCTTCGACGCTTCGGTCTGCATGATGGCGCGGGTGAGCAGATGCCCCACATTGTCATGGATGTCGCGTGCGATGCGGGTGCGCTCATCCAACGTCGCCATGCGCGTGGCGATATCACGCTCCTCGGCGGAGGATGTCAGACGGGCCGCCATGTCCCGTGCCATGGCGCGACGTGCATCCCGCGCGTGGCGCGAGGAGCGTGAGGCGTGCGCAAGTTCACGTCTCGTATGACCGAGCAGGAAGGCGATGACGCTGAACAGGCACGCCATATAGGCCAGCGGTGCCTCCCGAGATGGGGAAACACCCATGCCGAGCGGCATGCCAGCCGCAGCCATCGCAATCAGACGAACACATGCCGGCAGCCATGCCAGCGTGGCGCACAAGGCGATCATGGTGCGAATCCGCGACGAAGCGGGGAGCCGCGTGCCATGCGTGTCGGATTCGTCATGGGATGAATCATGGCGTGAAGTACGTGCGCAGGTATACGCCGTTCCGGGCAGCGCGACCAGCAGGGAGGGGAACGCCGCCACCATAAGAGCGCAGCAGACCGAGGGCAGCCATGTCAGCTCGCTGCTGGACGACGCCAACCATTGCGTCAAACCGGCGCAGCATACGGCCAGCAGCAGTCCGGTGACGATGGCGGCCGGTACTCCGCCGCAGCACGCCGCCGCCAGCGCCACGGCCATGGCCGTGACCATCAGCTGCTCCACGATTTCCTTCACAGGGCCGAGTCTACTTCACCCGCGCCCGTGACAAATGTCACCATGCCGGGCGTTCCCGTGACCATGTTCACCGGTGTCGCACGCCATACGCCTGCAAGAATGGAAACACACGAGAAAGGAACCCACATGAGCGTCAACAGCGCGGTGCGCGTGGAACACCTGATCAAACGGTATGGCGATACACTCGCCCTCGACTATTTCGACCTCGACGTGCACGAGGGGGAGATCTTCGGCCTGCTCGGCCCCAACGGTTCAGGCAAAACCACCGCGATCAACTGTATCCTCGCCCTGCTTACCTACAGCGAAGGCTCCATCAGCGTATTCGGCGAGCCGCTGACACCCACCAGCTACGACCTGAAACGCCGTATCGGCATTGTCCCGCAGAACGTCGCCGTATTCGACGAACTCACCGTGGCCGAGAACATCGACTATTTCTGCTCGCTGTACGTGCCCGACCGCAAACGCAGGAGGAAACTGGTCGACGAAGCCATCGAGTTCGTCGGATTGGAGGAATTCCGCACATTCCGCCCCAAAAAGCTTTCCGGAGGTCTCCTGCGCAGGCTCAACATCGCATGCGGCATCGCCCATCGACCCGAGCTCATCTTCTTCGACGAGCCCACGGTCGCCGTCGACCCCCAAAGCCGCAACGCCATCCTCGAAGGCATCCAGCGGCTTAACAGGGAGGGTGCGACCGTCGTATACACCAGCCATTACATGGAGGAAGTGGAGCAGATCTGCGACCGCGTCCTCATCATGGACCATGGCAGGCATCTCGCGCTCGGCACCAGCGAGGAGCTCAAAGGCATGATCGAGCTGGGCGAACGCATCACCGTGGAAACGCTCGATCTGGGCGAACATGGCAGGAGCGCGGAGCAGGTGCTCGACCATATCAGGAATCTCGGATTCGTCATCGAAGCCGTCTACGACGGGCGTGAACTGTCCATCCGCTGCAGGCGCGGCGCGCATAATCTGCTCGACGTGCTCGATGTTCTCAAAGCCGAGAACGTGAGCATCGGCCATCTCACCTCGCGTCCGCCCACGCTCAACGACGTGTTCCTGGAACTGACCGGAACCGCCTTGCGCGACTGAAGGAGACCGCCATGTGGAACAGTTTCCTGATCTGCCTCAAAACGAACATACGAGCCAAAGCGGCGTTGTTCTGGCTGTTCGCCTTCCCGTTGATCCTCGCGACCTTGTTCAATGCGATGTTCGGTCATATCGCCGAATCCTACGAACTCGGCTCCCTGAACGTCGCCGTCGTGAAGGACGACGCATGGAGCAAGGCGGCGGGAGCGCATCTCTTCGTCGACGGCATCGCCGGACTGACCGATGGCAACGGCGGCGATGGCGAAAACGGTGGCGGCAAGGGCCTCATCACCACACGTGACGCCGCGAGCGCAAACGAAGCCGTGAAGCTTATGCGGAAGGGCACCGTGGACGGCACCATCAACGCGACCGCCGACGGCAAACTCCACCTGTCCATCAGTAAGCGGACGGCAGGCAAGGCCGACCCATCCATGGGAACCAGCTCGACGCAGATCACGCTGACCGTGCTGCGCAACCTCATCGCACGCTACAACGCCACCGACACCACCATCAGGCGCATCCTCGCCACGAATCCGCAGTCACTCACCGACCCGTCGACGCTCTCTGAACTCGGCGCCTACGATGATTACACGCGCGAGACGACCCTGACTCATTTCAAGCCTGATGCGACGGCGCGATACTTCTATGCGCTGTTCGGCATGGTAAGCCTCATGGCCATGTCGTTCGCCATCAACAGCATCACCGCCACGCAGGCTAACCTGTCGGCGCTCGGCGTCAGGCAGTCCATCAGTCCGCTGCCCAAATGGAAGCAGGTCGCGTCCGTGTTCCTCGTCAGCTGGATATGCTCGTTCGCCAGCCTGTTCGTGCTCCTGCTGTACATCCGGTACGTATGCCATATCGGCATGGGCGGGCGTGAGGCGATGGCGGTGCTCGGCATAGCGGTGGCGGCCTTCATGTCCAGCGGACTCGGTCTGTTCCTCGGCGCGATCCCCAAACTCGATGCCGGAACCAAAACGGGCATCTCCATCGCGCTGTCATGCTTCCTGTCGTTGTTCGCCGGCTTGTACGGCGTCTTCGCCATGGACCTTTCCGATTTCATCGACCGGAACATGCCGGTACTGAGCGTGCTGAACCCCGCCAAGCAGGTGACGAACCTGTTCTACGACCTCATGTACTTCGACAGCTACCGTCCGTTCTTCCAAGCGGTCGGCATCCTCACCGCGTTCGGTGCGGCATCCCTCGCCATCGCGGCCCTGCTCCTCAGGAGGCAACGCTATGACTACCTTTAAAGCCGGCTGGCGCATCGTATTCGCGCATAAGCTGTATCTGGCCATCTACATCGTCTGGCTGTACGCGATGATGGTGATGATGAGCGCCGCGGTGGTGAACAACAGCGTGCATCAAAGCGATGATGGCATCTTCTCCGAAGCCAAGGCATCGGTTGCCGTGGTGAACCGTGACGATACCGAGGCGGGGCATGAACTGGCCTCATCGTTGCGTGGGTATTTCGCCGTGTCGAACACGGTGATCGACTTGCAGGACCGTCCCACCGTTCTGCAGAACGCCGTCGCCACCGACCATGTCGATCTCATCGCTATCGTGCCGGAAGGGTACGCCTCCGATTTCATCAAGGCGTGCGAGCAGGGAACCGCGGTACCGAAAATCGGAACGGTCACCAGCTACTCGTCCGGTGCCGGCACCATGGGACGGATGGAAATCGATTCCTTCCTGAGCAATATGCGCATATCCATGACCGCCGCGAAAACGTTCGATGGTTCCGGCATGGCCAAGGCCGCGAAGCGCACGGTTGAAGACAAGCGCGCGGCCGCCGCGTCGGGGGAGAACAAGGTCGCCGTGGTGAAAGGCGATGAAGGGAAGGGCGTCGTGCCCGGACTCACCGGTTTCGCGTTCACCGTGAAACTGGTCGCCTATCTGGCCTTCACTGCCGTCACCGTGATCATCGCCGTCGTACTGTCCGCGTTCGGTGGTGCGGAACGCCGCCGTAGGCTGGATGTCACCGCGACATCGCCCAGGCGTATCGGATTGCAGCAGATACTGCTATGCGTGACGTTCTCGATGGCGGTGTGGGCGTTGTACATGCTGGTGATCTGCTGTCTGATGGCGGCGTGCGGCATGGATCTGAGAGTGATATCGGCGGGCGGTTACGCCATGGTGGCGATGGCGGTGTTCTCGGTGATCCTCGTATCCGCATGCTTCGGGTATCTGCTCTCCGCCTTTGGCATGAGCGAGAACGCGGTGAACGGTGTGGCCAATGTGGTAGGCCTCGCCATCATGTTCACCTCCGGCATGGCATTCTCCGTGTCGCTCATGCCGCAGGCGATGATCACGATCGGCAAGCTGCTGCCGGGCTGGTGGTACTGCGTGTCCATCGACAAGGCGCTCGGTGTCGGTACGGCATCCTCCGTCGACGTGGCGGGTTGGGCGTACGACACCGGATTGGTGCTGCTGTTCGGCGTCGCGTTCGTCTGCCTGGGATTGGGATTCAGCCGTCTGCGTTCCGAACGTGGCGAATAGACGTTCGATAATACGAAAAAAGGTGACCCGCCGCTGAGCGGATCACCTTTTTTCGTATGGAACGAGATCAGGCCTCGTCGTTCTGCTTCTCGGCCGGAGCGCTCAGGAAGTGCTCTTCGCCGGGCAGCACCGCGTTCAGGATCACGGCGACCACGAAGGCCACGGCGATGCAGTTCGACGCGAAGATCGACTTGAACAGGTCGGGGAAGTTCACGAAGATGTCGCTCACCTGGGTGAAGCCGATGCCGATGGTCAGCGACAGGGCCGCGATGGTGATGTTGCGCTGCGTGTACCCGGCTTCGGAGATCATCTGGAAGCCCGAAAGGATGATGTTGCCGAACATCATGATCGTGCAACCGCCGAGCACGGCCTGCGGCAGCGAGTTGAACACTTCGGCGATGGCCGGCACGAAGCTCGCGATGATCAGGATCAGACCGCCGGAAAGAATCACCTTGCGGTTGACCACTTTGGTCATGGCGACCAGACCGATGTTCTGCGCGAAGCTGGTCAGCGGCAGGCAGCCGAACAGGCCGGACACGGAGGAGATCAGGCCGTCGCCGGCGATGGCACCGGCGGTTTCACGCTCGGTGGGCAGACGGTTCAGACCCACCTTGGTCAACGCCGCGGTGTCGCCCAGCACCTCGACGGAGGACACCACGTACAGCAGCGCCAGCGAGATGATGGAACCGGGGTCGAACACCGGCTTGAACGGCATGAACTGCGGCAGGGAAAGAATGGCCAGATGCTGGAATCCGGAGAAATCGACCTTGCCCATGCAAATGGCGACCACATAGCCGACCACCAGACCGAACAGCACGGACAGCTGCTTGGCGGTGCCTTTCATCAGCAGCTGGAACGCCAGACAGGCGACCAGCGAGATCAGACCGAGCGTGAGGTTCTGCCAGGAGCCGAAGTCCTTGGCGCCGCTGCCGCCTCCGAAGCTGGTGGCGCCGACGGTGAGCAGGGAGAAACCGATCGAGGTGACGACGATCGCGGAGACGATCGGCGGCACGAAACGACGCCAATACTTGGCGGTCAGGCCGAGCACGAGTTCCAGCAGGCCGCCGACGAGGACGGCTCCGACGACCGCGCCGTAACCCTTGGAGGAGCAAATGGCGCAGGCGGCGGCGACGTAGGTGAAGGAGATGCCGGTCACCATGGGCAGTCGCGAACCGATGCGCCACGCGCCGTACAGCTGCAGGCAGGTGCCGAGGCCGGCGACCAGCAGGCCCGCCTGGATGACCGCCGCCGACTGCGCGGAATCCATCTTCGCCGCGGACGTGACGATGAAGATCGGGGCGAGGTTCGCCACGAACATCGCCATCACATGCTGCAGGCCGAACGGAATTCCCTTCCAGAACGACACCGGGGCATCCAAGGAGGTCAACGCCTCCATGGAAATGCCGCTTTTCTCTTTCTTCTCAGCCATTGTTTCCTCTCTTTTTTGACTTATGGCTTATGGGAAAACTGTGTTCGCCGCATCACCGGCCAGCACGCCGGTGGTTTTGGCGATGCCGGTACGTCAGTGACGGAATGTGATCTCACCGGTTGCGGGATCCATGGCATCGACGATGGCGAGTGAATCGACATCGTAGCCTTCGGCACGCAGCGCGTCGCCGCCACCCTGGAATCCCTTCTCCACGGCGATGCCGATGCCGGTCACGCTCGCGCCTGCCTCACGGCACAGGCCGATCAGACCGTGCAGCGCCTTGCCGTTCGCCAGAAAATCATCGATGAGCAGCACGTGCTCGCCGGCGTTCAAATACTTTTTCGACACAATGACGGGGAACTCCTTCTGCTTAGTGAAGGAATAGACGGAGGTGACGTACTGGTCGCCGTCAAGGTTGATGGACTGCGCCTTCTTGGCGAACACCACCGGCACATTGCCGAAATGCTGGGCGGCGACGCAGGCGATGCCGATGCCGGAAGCCTCGATGGTCAGGATCTTGTCGATCTTCTTGCCTGCGAAATGCTCGGCCCATGCCGCTCCCATACGGTCGAACAGGCGCACATCGCATTGGTGGTTAAGAAACGCGTCCACCTTGAGCACGTCGCCTTCCTTGACTGTTCCCTCGCTCTGAATGCGCTCTTCGAGTTCCTGCATTGATGCCTCATTTCTATCCCGGGTAGTGTGTATGCGTCGAAAGACGCCCAGTAGCTGCCACAGCTTACGCTTTTGGAATGACCAATCGCCTCGCCATGACCGTGTGATGTGGTAGTAAGGAATGCGCATAACGACGTAACCGAGTGGGATGGAGAGGAATCGGGAGTGGAACAGGAACCGGAGCTGATCGCACGTACCGCCGACGAACTCGTAGGCGATCTCAACAAGCAACAGTCCGAAGCGGTGCAGTACCGTGGTGCCGCACTGCTGATCGGCGCCGGCGCAGGATCGGGCAAGACGCGTGTGCTTACACGCCGCATCGCTTGGATTCTTAGCCAGTTCGGCGCCTGGCCAAGCCAGATTCTCGCCATCACCTTCACCAATAAGGCTGCCGCCGAGATGCGCGAGCGTCTTACCGCGCTGATCGGTCCGGTTGCGCAGCGCATGTGGGTGTCCACGTTCCATTCCGCCTGCGTGCGCATTCTGCGCCGCGATGGCAAGGCGCTTGGTCTGAAATCCGGTTTCTCCATCTATGATTCCGCCGATTCGGAGCGCTTGGTCAAGATCATCGCCACCGAGTTCAACGTGGATGTCAAGCGGTATACGCCGCGTTCGATCCTCGGACGTATCTCCGACTACAAGAACCAGCTTATCGGGTGGAGGGTGCAGCTGGCCGCGTATGCTCCGGATTTCAAACCGGGAAGCAGAAACTACAGAATCAGCAAGTTCGACAATGTCGAAGAACTGTATGCCATTATCTACGCTGAATACGAGCACCGTCTCGCCATGGCGAACGCCGTCGATTTCGACGACCTGATCGTTCGCACCGTGGAACTGCTGCGCGACCATCCCGATGTGGCCGAGTACTACCATCACAAGTTCCGTTACATTCTGGTGGACGAGTATCAGGACACCAACCACGCCCAGTATGTGCTGGTCCGCGAACTGGGAGGAGTGGATTCCTCGGAGGCGCCACAGCCGACCGCCGTCGCCGCGGGCCGTCAAGGGCCGGCCTGGATCACCGTGGTGGGCGATTCCGACCAGTCGATTTACGCTTTCCGTGGCGCGGACATCCGTAACATCCAGGATTTCGAACAGGATTTCCCGGATGCCAAGACGATTCTGCTCGAACAGAACTACCGCTCCACGCAGACCATCCTCGACGCGGCGAACGCGGTGATCGCGCATAACGAGGGTCGCAAGCCGAAGAAGCTGTGGACCGCGGTCGGCAAAGGCGAGCCGATCGTCGGCTATGCCGCCGACAACGCGCAGCAGGAGGCGGTGTGGGTCGCGTCCGAAATCGCACGCCTGCATGCCGAGGAGGGCATCGCGTATTCGGATATGGCGATCATGTACCGCGCCAACGCGCAGTCGCGTTCGTTGGAGGAGGCGTTGATCAACGCGGGACTGCCGTACCAGCTCATCGGCGGCACGAAGTTCTACGAACGTCGTGAGGTCAAGGATGCGTTGGCGTATCTGCAGGCCATCCTCAACCCGGCCGATGATGTGAACCTGCGACGCATCCTCAACGTGCCCAAGCGTGGTCTCGGTGCGCGTGCCGAAGCGATCGTGCTGGAATACGCGCGTGAGCGGGGGAGCAGCTTCTTCGACGCGTTGATGCACATGGAGCAGATCGAAGGCATGCCCACGCGTACGGCCAAGGGATTGGCGGCGTTCCGCGATCTCATGGCATCGTTGTCCGCCTTCGCGAGGGCTAACATCAATAAGCCAAGCGAGATCGTCGCCGAAGTGCTCAGCAAGTCCGGGCTGCTGGAGGAACTCCAGAAGTCGGTCGACCCGCAGGATCAGTCCCGTGTGGAGAACCTCTCCCAGCTGCAATCCACAGCCGCCGAATACGAGCAGAAGACCCCCGATGCCACGTTGGGCGGTTTTCTGGAAACCACCGCCCTGGTCGCGGATTCCGACCAGCTGCCCGACGAGAACGAGGATTCGGGCAAGGTGACGATGATGACTTTGCACACCGCCAAGGGCCTGGAATATCCGGTCGTGTTCCTCACCGGTCTCGAACAGGGCACGTTCCCGCATTCGAGGTCTTTGGAGGACACGTCGGAACTCGCGGAGGAACGCCGTCTGGCGTACGTGGGCATCACCCGCGCCAAGCGCCGCCTGTACGTCACACGCGCGGCGGTCAGGGCGCAATGGGGTCAGGCTAACGATATGTTGCCCAGCCAGTTCCTCGATGAGATTCCGGACGAACTCATCGACTGGAAGCGGCGCGAAGCCGGCTCGGAACGCATGCGCGCCGGGTGGGGCGGCGATGACGAGTTCGGCGGCTGGGAAGAGGATGATTTCCTTTCTGGTCCCGTGTTCGGGGGCGGATCGTACGGTTCCGGCTCCTCGTACGGCTCCGGGCGTTCCGGTTCGGCATCGGGCGGCTGGGGTTCGGCGGCGCCGCGCTCCGGTTCGTCGTCCCGCGGTTCCTCATACGGTTCGGGTTCCGGGTACGGTTCCTCGTCAAGGTACGGTTCGTACGGTCGCCACGGCTCGGGCTCGGCTTCGAGCTCGAACCGTTCCGGCAAGGTCAGCACGCGCCATGTCTCGCCGAAGAGCGCCCCGGCCTCGGCATTGCACAAGGACAACGGGCTGAACATCGCCGATTTCGCGGTCGGCGACCATATCACCCACGATCAGTACGGTCTGGGCAAGGTTGTGGAAGTGCAGGATAAGGGGCGTAATTCCGTGATCACCGTCGATTTCGGCACGGATGGCGTCAAACGGCTCATGCTCCGCGTCGCGCCGATCGAAAAACTGTAAACGGGAAGCCTCAAACGGCGTCGTCCCATCGTTCGCTCGTCCCCGTCCAGCCGATATGGGCGGGGATCATCATAAGTGGACGAATCCCGTAGAGAGAAGAAGGAGAGCGGGTTCCATGTACGTCGACCCGAACAGAAACACCAAGGCGGGCAACCTGCGCTGGGTGCTGCCGTATTGCAAGCCGGACTTGCCGAAAATCATCGGTTCGATCATGCTGTTCTGCGTCAACAACACCATGGCGCTCACCATTCCGCTGCTGTCCGGCCTGATCGTCGACCGTGTCATCATGCAGGGGCATGTGGATGAGCTGGGTCGGTTGTGCGCGTTGATGATCATCCTGACCATCGTGCGTGTCGGTTCCCGGTACGGATACCAGATGTGGATGGAACGATTCGGGCAGAACACGATCTACCGGCTTGTCAGCGACGAGTACGAGAAGCTGCACGAACTCGACTTCACCTACTTCAACCACACGCGTACGGGCGACATCATGAGCCGTATGACATCCGACACCGACGCCATACGCCACGCGTTGAGCTGGGTGAGCTATCAGGCGTTGGACTGCGTGGTCATGTTCGTCGGCGCCCTCGGCGTGATGTTCGCCATCGACTGGCGCCTCGCCCTCGCCCTCGCCTGCGTCACGCCGTTCATCTTCGTCCTCACGCAGGGGCTGTCCTCGCATGCGCGTCCGTTGTTCTTCGCCGTGCGCAACTCGCTCGCCTCGATGAACTCGATGGTCGAGGAGAACATCGAAGGCAACCGCGTCGTCAAGGCCTTCGTGCGCGAACCGTACGAAACCGAGAAATTCGACGAACGCAACGACGATTACATGAAGCGCAACATGGATCTCGCCCGCAACAGCCGCACGTACATGCCGTGGCTGGACGGTCTCGGATTCTCCCTGCAGCTCATCACCCTCGGGCTGGGCGGTCTGCTCGTCATCAAAGGCTATATGACGCTTGGCGACCTGGTGGCCTTCAACTCGTATCTGTGGATGCTCGACGGCCCGATCCGCCAGTCGGGATGGCTGACCAACGACTGGCAGCGGTTCAACGCATCCTGCATCAAGATCCGCAAACTACTCACCGCAGAATCGCGCATCAAAGAACGTCCGGACGCTGCCGAACGCGTCAGGAACGCGGCCGCGGGGCGCGGCGACGGCGGGGAGTCGCGGCCGAGCCGCATCGTCGGCGGCATCGATTTCGAACATGTCGGCTTCGCGTTCCCCGACGATCCATCGACGCCGATTCTCGACGATGTCGACTTCCATATCGAACCGGGCGCGAAGCTCGGCATCCTGGGGGAGACGGGCTCCGGCAAATCCACGCTCGTCAGTCTCATCTCCCGCTTCTACGATCCGACCTCCGGACGGGTGCTCATCGACGGCATCGACGCACGCGACTGGCCGCTTGCCACGCTGCGTTCCCAGGTGTGCATCGTCGCGCAGGACACGTTCCTCTTCTCCGACACCATCGTCGGCAATATCGGTTTCGGCGCCGGCGAACAACGCGAGCATGACGAGCGTTATCTGCGTCGCATGGCCGCCATCGCCGGGGCGGATGAATTCATCCGGAGCATGCCGGACGGCTATGACACCATCGTCGGTGAGCGCGGCGTCGGCCTGTCCGGCGGGCAGAAACAGCGATTGAGCCTGGCCCGCGCGTTGGCGGACGATCCGTCGATCCTCATCATGGACGACACCACCAGTGCCGTCGACATGGAAACCGAAGCGCAGATCCAACGGCATCTGAGCGAGATGGAGGGGCGCAGAACCATTGTCACGATCGCGCATCGCATCTCCTCGGTCAAGGATTCCGATCTCATCCTCGTACTCGAACACGGGCGCGTCGTGGAACGCGGCACGCACGAGGAACTGGTGGCGGCGCACGGCCGTTACTGGGAGATCTATCGCAGGCAGCTCGGCCAGCAGGCCGGTGCGCCGCAGGGATTCGAGAAGTAAGGAGGGACGATCATGGCACAACGCAACACGTTCCGTGACGACGAGGAACTTGAGGAACGGATCGATATCCACGACATCCTGCGCATCGGCATCTATCTCAAACCGTATACGGCCAAGATCGTGCGCATCCTGTGCGTGGTCGTGATGATGGGCTGCATCGCCGTGGTGGCGCCCTATCTGACCAAAATCATGATCGACAGCGCCATTCCGAACGGCGATCTGGGACTGCTCGGCAGGCTGGTCGCCGTGATGGCGGTGCTCATCGTGATCTACGAGCTCGGCTTGCGCTATCGAACCGTAGCCATCACCGAGGTCGGCCAGCTCATGCTCAAGGACATGCGGCGCGACCTCTTCACACACATCCAGACGTTGCCGTTCAGCTATTTCGATTCACGTCCGCATGGCAAGATCCTCATCCGCGTGGTGAACTATGTGAACACGCTGTCGGACACCCTGAGCTCGGGTCTGGTCAACGTGATCTCCGACGTGTTCACGTTCCTCATCACCCTCATCGTGATGTTCGTGATCGATTGGAAGCTCGCCCTGTTCAGCCTCACGCTGTTCCCGCTGCTCATCGCCTGGGTGCTGACGCTCCAGCATTTCCAGCGCCGCGCGTATCAGGTGCTCTCCAACAAGCAGAGCAATCTCAACGCGTACATCCACGAGTCGATTGCCGGCGTGAAGACCACGCAGACCTTCGCGCAGGAGGCCTCGCAGTTCAGGACCTTCCAGAAGCAGCAGGACGACGTGCGTACCGCATGGATGCGGGCGGTGCACATCCAGACGCTGATGTGGCCCGGCATCCAGACCATCTCCGTGATGACCATCACCCTGATCTACTTCGTGGGCGTCACCGGATTCGGCGCGGTGAGCGTGAGCACCGGCGTGCTCATCGCCTTCGTCGGTTACGCGAACAATTTCTGGAACCCGGTCATCAGCATCGGCAACTTCTACAATCAGCTCATCACCTGCTCCGCCTACCTCGAACGCATCTTCGAAACGCTCGACGTCAGACCCGAGATTACCGACGCCCCGAATGCCGTGGACTTGCCGCAGATCGAGGGACGCGTCGATTTCAACGATGTGGTGTTCCGCTACGAGCCGGAGGGGCGCAACATCCTCAATCTGGTCGATTTGCACGTCGAACCCGGCAGGACGATCGCGTTGGTCGGTCCGACGGGCGCAGGGAAGACCACGATCGTCAGTCTGCTCTCGCGCTTCTACGACGTTTCCGAAGGGTCGGTGACGATCGACGGGCATGACGTGCGCGACGTGACGCTTGCGAGCCTGCGCCGCCAGATGGGCGTCATGCTACAAGACACCTTCATCTTCTCCGGCAACGTGCGCGAGAACATCCGCTACGGCAGACTCGACGCCACCGATGAGGAGATCGTGGCCGCGGCCAAGGCCGTGCATGCGCATAATTTCATCATGGGGCTGCCTGACGGCTACGACACCGTGGTGGAGGAACGCGGCTCGACCCTGTCCGCCGGTCAGCGCCAGCTCATCGCCTTCGCCCGCGTGCTGCTCGCCGATCCGCGCATCCTCATCCTCGACGAGGCCACGTCGAATATCGACACCCGCACTGAGGAGGCGTTGCAGGCCGGACTGAACCATCTGCTCAAGGGGCGTACGAGCTTCATCATCGCGCACCGTCTCTCCACCATCGAGAATGCGGACGAAATCTGCTACATCGATCACGGCCGGATCGTCGAACACGGCAACCACGAGGATTTGCTCGCAGCGAAAGGCGCATACTACCGTCTGTACGAATCCCAGTACGCCATGATCAGGGCCGGGGAACAGGCCGGCGCGCGCGACTGAGGAGGCCCCGGGCGCTCCGGCGTTGGGAATGCGGCGGCATACGCGTCCCATGCTGGAGCGTCCGATACCGTAACGGTTGGTAAAAGTCAAGTCTTGTTTTCCGCGCAGCCGCTGCGCATAATGGGGAACCGTCATCGGGTCGTACCCGTGAATTCGAAACCGGTTGAAAACCGATTGATGATCCCAGAGAGAAAAAACAATGAAGAATACCGTGTTCGCTTCGCTTCCATCCGTCATCCTCGGCGCGTTGATCGCCATCGTCCCGCAGACCTTCGCCCACGCATGCATGGGACATGCCACGTTCGGCGCATGCCATTACTCCCAGCAGGCGGCCACAGGCATCGGCGTGGTCATTCTCGTGCTCGGCATCGTATCGTTCTTCGTGGCTCGCCCCATGCGCGTCGGCATCAACATCGCCATCGCAGCCGACGCGTTGCTGCTGATCGCCGTGCCGAATCTGCTGATCGGCGTATGCAAGGGGCAGATGATGCACTGCCGTATGGTCATGCTCCCCACGCTCACCGTGCTCGGCACGCTCACCATCATCTGCGCGGCGGCTGCGGCATGGGTCGAATCGCGTCCGAAGACGGTGCGCCAGTGAACTCGCATATCACGCTCCGTTCCCTTCCCGCAGAGAATCTTCGGAGAAAACCGCTGCGCACCGTGGCGTTGATCATCGTCGTCATGCTGCTCAGCGTGGCGTTGTTCGGTGGTTCGTTGCTGAGCATCAACCTCGGCAACGGCATGCGCAGCATGGAGGAGCGTCTGGGCGCCGACCTCATGGTCGTACCGCAGAACAGTGCACAGCAGGCCGAAGCCCTATTGGCCAACGGCTCGCCCGGCACGTTCTATTTCACCGAGGAGGCCGCTTCGGCGGTAGCCAAGGCCGATGGTGTTGCGCAATTCACCGAACAGGTGTACATCTCATCGTTGGCGGCCGCGTGCTGCGCTTCGAAACTGCAGATCATCGGCTATGATCCGTCCACCGATTTCGTGATCCAGCCGTGGTTGTCGTCGCAATTCGACGGTGAGGTGAAGGACGGCCAAATCGTGGCGGGAGCCGGCGTGAACGTGTCGTCCGACGGCACCATCGAACTGTACGGCCGCACATGGCCCGTGGTTGCCCAGCTTGCCAGCACCGGAACCAGTCTTGACAATTCCGTGTTCATCAACCGCGCCACCATTCCCAGCATGGTCGAGGCCTCCGCCCAGGTATCCCATCGGGTCATGCCCGAACAGTATGAGAAGAAGGCCGTCTCCGCCGTGCTCATCAAGGTCGCCGACGGTTATGATCCTCATACCGTGGCCGAATCGATCACCAAACTCGATCCCTCCTATAAGAGTCTTGGCTTCGTCTATCCGGGTGGCATCACATCCTCCGCCAAGGCCTCGCTCGGTTCCCTGGTGGGCTATACCGCGATATTCGTGGCGGTGTTGTGGGTCATGGGCGTCATCGTGCTGCTTGTGGTGTTCTTCTCGTCGGTGAACGAGCGGAAACGCGAGTTCGCGTCGCTGCGCATCATGGGGGCGACGCGCGGCATGCTGCGCGGCGTGATCGCGCGGGAGGCTCTCATCGTCTCGCTTGCCGGAGGCGTCACCGGCGTGGCGTTGGCGTCGCTGTTCGTATTCCCCTTCAGCAGCCTGATCGGCAGGCAGCTGCAACTGCCGTATCTGCAGGCCGGCCCCTTGGCGGTCATCGGCATGATTGCGGTTTCGGTGCTGTGCACGGTGGTCGTTTGCATGGGAGCGTCCATGCTGGCGATGTGCAAACTCGCCAGGCCGGAAGCGTACGTGACCCTTCGGGAAGGACAATGACATGGGTGTGGAACAGACGGAACGAAAGCATCTGTTGGTCGTCGACGATCTGACCAGGCGTTTCCGCCGTCGAGGCAAGGATTTCGACGCGGTCAGCCATGTCGATCTGGTCATGGACGAAGGTGATTTCGTCGCCATCGTCGGCAGGTCCGGTAACGGCAAGAGCACGCTGATCTCCATGATCGCAGGTCTGATCGAGCCGACATCCGGCACCGTGCGCGTGGATGGCGAGATCGTCGGCAGGATGGACGACCGTACGTTGTCGCGATTGCGCAACCAAACCATCGGCTTCGTCATGCAAAGCCAAACGTTGCTGTCCAACCTCACCGTACTCGACAATGTGGTGCTGCCCGCCACATTATTCGACGATGCCGCAGGCGCGGCCGGGCCGGCCGCGCAAAGTGACGTATCCGGGGGAGAAGCGTCCGATGCCATGCCCGAAGACGCCATCACCCCCGACCCGCTCAACGAACGTGCCATGGCGCTGCTTGAACGTCTCGGCGTCGCCGACCTCGCCGGCAGCTATCCCAAGGAACTTTCCGGTGGTGAAATGCGGCGCGTGTCGATCGCGCGGGCGTTGATGAACGGGCCGCGGCTGCTCATCGCCGACGAGCCCACGGGTGATCTCGACCAGGAAAGCACGGAGGTCGTCATGAATCTGCTGCGCGGTCTGGCCGACGAGGGGACCGCGGTCCTCATGGTCACCCATGATTCCGAGGCGCTCGGCTACGCCGACTACGCGCTTCGCATGGACGCCGGCGTGCTGTCCCGCCCCTGAGTGTATGCTGGTCGATTGGTGTCTGCCGCAAGCGGATGCCATCTGGAGTCTTAGCCCATCAACGGGTCGACGGTTCCTTGGAACCGCTCGTGTTCGCACGACGAAGCGTTGGAGAGGCCTGGCTCAACGCCGATGTCTTCGACTCGGCGTTCCGTTCAAATAACGACAGAAGGATTAATTACCATGACGAACGTTCAGCGTTCTCGCCGTCAGGTGCGTCTTTCCCGCGCCCTCGGCATTGCTCTGACCCCCAAGGCTCAGCGCATCTTCGAAAAGCGTCCGTACGCTCCCGGTGAGCACGGCCGCACCCGTCGCCGCACCGAGTCCGATTACGCGGTGCGTCTGCGCGAGAAGCAGCGTCTGCGCGCACAGTACGGCCTGTCCGAGAAGCAGCTCCGTGCAGTGTACGAGAAGGGCACCAAGACCTCCGGCCAGACCGGTAACGCCATGCTGCAGGATCTCGAGGTCCGCCTCGACAACCTGGTGCTGCGCGCTGGTTTCGCCCGTACCACCGCTCAGGCCCGCCAGTTCGTGGTGCACCGTCACATCCTCGTTGACGGCAACATCGTGAACCGCCCGTCCTACCGCGTCAAGCCTGGCCAGACCATTCAGGTCAAGGCCAAGAGCCAGACCATGGAGCCGTTCCAGGCCGCCGCCGAAGGCGTCCACCGCGACGTTCTGCCGCCGGTCCCGGGCTACCTCGACGTGAACCTGGCCTCCCTGAAGGCCACCCTGACCCGCAAGCCGGAAGCCGAAGAGGTGCCGGTGCAGGTCAACATCCAGTACGTGGTCGAATTCTACGCCCGCTGATCCGGGCCCACTTCTGTATTCATTACAGTCAAGGACATACCGTTCGAACCCCGCTCCCGTCTTGGGACGCGGGGTTTCCGCGTTTTCGGGGAGCCAAAGACGGTCTGTGGGGCGTCCGGCGGCGCCATACGCCGGTGTGGGTAGCATAGGTGACATGATTATCCACTTGCATCTCGTCCGTCATGGGCAGACGTTTTATAACCGTTACAACAAACTGCAGGGGTGGTCGAACTCCCCGCTGACCGAATCCGGCCTGGCAGACGCCGACAAGGCGGGGGAGCGGCTCTCCGGCATGGTCTTCGCCGCGGCCTACTGTTCCGACACCACACGCGCCATGACAACCGCCGAACGCATTCTCGACATCAACGAACACAACGGGAATCCTCGTCCCGAGTTGATTTGCGACATGCATTTCCGCGAACAGTTCTACGGGTATTTCGAAGGCATCGATATGAGTCAGGCATGGTATGCCGCGGGCGGCCCGCACGGCGTGAAGACCTATAACGAAATCGTCGATAAGTACGGTCTCGCCGCCACGCGCGACTGGCTGAAGGACGCCGACCCGTTCCACGACGCCGAATCCGATGCCGAATACTGGCGGCGTGTCGAGGGCGCGTTCACGTTGATCGCATCCAACGCCGCGTTGAAGGACGGCGACGATGTGCTGCAGATCAGCCACGGCAATACGCTGCTGAGCCTCGGCCATCGTTTCGGTGGCAACGATCTCGATCTGAGCGAACGCCCCGCCAACGGATCCATCACCGATATCGACTTCGACACGACCAAGCCCTTCGATGAGGCGTTGACCATCGTATCGTATGGCAAATGACAGTTAGCCTGCCTATGTCAGGCACCGTGTCGGACATTCGTGGCGGGACGGCGTCTTCGACAAAGCGGCACGTAGTGCTACTCTTGTGCGGGTAACTGATTACACAGGAGGCGCACTATGGGTGTTGGAGAGATCGCGGGCCTGATCGCCGCGATTGCGTTCGCCGTGCTGGCGGGATTCATGATCTACCCTCTGATCCGTCTGGGCAAGCTGTTCGACCAGATCGCGATCACGGTCAAGGAATCCGGCGACCATGCCATTCCGGCGCTTGATGAGGGCGTCACCACGGTACGTCAGGTCAACAAGTCGTTGGAGGATGCCAACCGCATTTCCGCCGCCGCTTCGACCACCGCCACCAATGTCGGCGCACTGGTCGACCTGTACGGCTCCTTCCTCGGCAAGCCGGTCATCAAGGCGGCCTCCGCCGTCTATGCAGCCAAGTCCACTGTCCGTTCCTTCCTCAACAAGCAGGGCGGAACCGCGGCCAAGGGGGAGTGATGTTCAAGCGATTGTTCTGGATGTCCGTCGGTTTCTGCTGCGGCGTATACACCGTGATGAAGGCGCAGGCCTACGTGAAGGCCAACACGCCGGCACCGGCGCGGCAGGCCCTGTTCGGCCCTGATATCGACAACGTGGGCCTGCGCACGCTGCAGGGCATGCTCCAGGAGTTCAACGAGACGCGTAAAAGCCGCGAAGCCGAGCTCAACAAGCAGTACGCCGACCGCCTGCGCTGATTCAATCCATACTTTTTCTCATAAGTCCAAACAGGGGGCGCAAGTGCGCCCTCGCACCAATCACAAGGAGTCCATTCGCCAATGCGAACCTCAGAAATAGCGAAGCGCTATCTCGACTATTTTGCCGCGCATGACCATCTGGTCGTTCCCTCGGCATCGCTGATCTCACCGAACCCGACCACGCTGTTCACCATCGCAGGCATGGTCCCGTTCATCCCCTATCTGATGGGTGAGCAGACAGCCCCGCATCCGCGTATGGCCTCGAACCAGAAGTGCGTGCGCACCCTGGATATCGACGAGGTCGGCAAGACCACCCGTCACGGCACCTTCTTCCAGATGCTTGGCAACTTCTCCTTCGGCGATTACTTCAAGGAGGAGGCCATCCACTATGCGTACGAGCTGCTGACCACCCCGCAGGACAAGGGCGGTTACGGCTTCGACCCGGAGAAGCTGTGGATGACCACCTTCACCGACGATGAGGAAGCGCGCTCGATGTGGAAGAACGAGGGCGTCGACCCCGAGCATATCCAGATCATGGGTATGGAAGACAACTTCTGGACCACCGGTGGCCCCGGCCCTGGCGGTCCGTGCTCCGAGATCTATGTGGACCGCGGCCCCGAGTTCGGCGTTGAAGGCGGCCCGATCGCCGACGAGAACCGATACATCGAGATCTGGGATCTCGTGTTCGAAAACTACGAGGTCGACAACGTCAAGTCCAAGACCGACCTGCATATCGTGGGCGAACTGGAGAACAAGAACATCGATACCGGTGCCGGTTTGGAACGTCTCGCCTACCTGATGCAAGGCAAGAACAACATCTACGAGACCGATGAGGTCTACCCG
The DNA here is from genome assembly GCF_900129045.1 of Bifidobacterium merycicum DSM 6492. Classification (GTDB taxonomy): domain Bacteria; phylum Actinomycetota; class Actinomycetes; order Actinomycetales; family Bifidobacteriaceae; genus Bifidobacterium; species Bifidobacterium merycicum. The sequence goes on from NZ_FQTX01000002.1 coordinate 537,669, forward strand.
GTCATCGAGGCCGCCGAGCGCCTGTCCGGTCACAAGTACGGCGAGAACGAGGCCCTTGACGTCAAGTTCCGCGTCGTGGCCGATCACGTGCGCTCCGCCCTGATGATCATGTCCGACGGCGTGCGCCCGAGCAACACCGGCCGCGGCTACGTCCTGCGTCGCCTCCTGCGTCGTACCGTCAAGGCCATGCGTGCCCTCGGTGTCCAGGAAGCCGTCATGCCGACCCTGTTCCCGACGTCCAAGGCCGCCATGGAAGCCTCCTACCCGGAGCTCAACAAGACCTTCCACGACGTGAGCGAGGCCGCGTACGGCGAGGAGGACACTTTCCTGCGCACCCTCGAATCCGGCACCGAGATCTTCGACATGGCCGTCAACAAGGCCAAGGAATCCGGTAAGGATGTCGTTTCCGGCGCCGACGCCTTCAAGCTACACGACACCTACGGCTTCCCGATCGAGCTCACGCTCGAAATGGCTGAGGAGCAGGGCGTGAAGGTCGATGAGGCCAAGTTCCGCGAGCTCATGGCCGAGCAGAAGAGCCGTGCCCGTGCCGACGCCCTCAAGAAGCGCCACAACGTGGATCTGTCCGTGTACGACGATTTCAAGAAGACGCTCGTCAAGCCGATCGACTTCCTGGGCTACACCGACTTCTCCGCCCGCGCCACCGTGCTCGGCATCATGCAGGAGGGCAAGGGTTCCGTCCCCGCCGTCACCGGCCCGGCCAACATCGAGGTCATCCTCGACCGTACCCCGTTCTACGCGGAGGCCGGTGGACAGCTCGCCGATCAGGGTGAGATCCTGTCCGACGACGGGGCGGTGCTTGAGGTCGACGATGTGCAGAAGCCGATCAAGGATCTCATCGTCCACCAGTGCCGTCTGACCGAAGGTACCTTGGTGGTCGGAACCCAGGTGAACGCCAACATCGACCTGAACCGTCGTGGCGCGATCGCCCGCTCCCACACCGCCACGCACATGGTGCACAAGGCGCTGCGCGAGGAGCTCGGCCCGCAGGCCACCCAGCGTGGCTCCGAGGACGCCCCGAACCGTCTGCGCTTCGACTTCCAGTGGTCCAGCGCACCGTCAAAGCAGGTGATGAGCGCCGTGGAGGCACGCGTCAATGATCGTCTGCGCGACAATCTCGCCGTCACCACCAAGGAAATGAAGTTCGATGACGCCATCGCCTTGGGTGCCATGCACCTGTTCGGCGAGAAGTACGGCGATATCGTGCGTGTGGTCTCCATCGGCGAGGACGGGTGGAGCCGTGAGCTGTGCGGTGGCACCCACGTCGACCATGTCGGCAAGATCGGTGCGATCAACATCATGTCCGAGGCTTCCGTCGGCTCCGGCGTGCGCCGTGTCGACGCCGTCGTGGGCGCTGGTGCGTACGAGTACAACGCCCGCGAGCATGCGCTGGTTTCGCAGCTGAGCGACAAGCTCAACGCCCGTCCGGACGAGCTCGCCGAGCGCGTGAACACGCTGCTCGCCAAGCTGAAGGAATCCGATCGCCGTCTCGCCGCCATGTACGAGGATCAGCTGGCGGCCATGGTGCCGCAGCTGGTGGAGGACACCAGAAACTCCGCGGCATCCGTGAAGGTCGCTGTCAGGAACGTCGGCCACTTCGGTTCCTTCGATGCGCTGCGCAAGATCGTTCTGGACGTGCGTGCACGTCTCGGCGAGGATGCGCCCGTGGTGGTCGCCCTGGCCGGTGTGAGCGCCGACGACAAGACCATGGTGGCGGTCGCCACCAACGCGGCTGCGCGTGATCTCGGCATCAAGGCCGGCGATCTGGTCCGTGGCGCGTCCAAGATGCTCGGCGGCGGTGGCGGCGGCAAGCCGGACTTCGCCCAGGGCGGCGGCACCGACGCCTCGAAGATCGACGAGGCGCTCAAGGCGCTCGAAGCCCAGGCTGTGAAGGGCTGAACCCACAGGCATGACCTGGTTGGGTATTGATTTAGGTGACGCTCGGGTCGGACTGGCTTTGTCCGACCCGGAGCTCACCTTTGCGCATCCGATCGGCAACATCCAGGTGCATGGCGATTCATTCCGCGCCATCGAGGATGTGATCTACACGATCGAGGACGAGGACGTCGATCACGTCATCGTCGGATTACCGTTGTTGCTCAGTGGGGAAGAGGGCAAAAGCGCGAAGAAGGCCCGTCGGTGGGCGAATAATCTCGCCAAGCGGATCGGTGCATACATGGAGACCGGCGAAACCGCTTTGGAACGGGTGCCTGAGATAGAATTGATGGATGAACGGCTGACGACGGTGAGCGCACACCGTCAGCTCAGACAGGCGAATATTGCAGAGAGAGGGCACAGACCCGTAGTTGACCAACAGTCCGCTGTTGTGATTTTGCAAGCCGCATTGGATAAGAGGAAGTAACACAGGAGAAGTAATGGCAGATAATTTCAACGATTACTTCGAGGAGAACACGCAGTGGGTGACGGGCAATTCGGCGGCTCCCGTCGTGGAACCACCGAAACCGCCGAAGTCCCGCCGCGAAATGCGCAAGCGCCGTAAGAACAGGCAGCGTAAGCGTTGGCTGATCGCCGTAATCGTCATCGTCGTTTTGGGTCTCGTGGGATCGGGCGTGTATTTCGGCGTACGGCATATCAGCGCCGTCCGTGCGCAGAATGAGGTGAATGCGCGTCTGACGGAGGATTACGAGGGGCCGGGAACCGGGCAGGTGTCGTTCACCGTGGAATCCGGTGAAGACGCCCTGACCATCGGCAGGAAGCTTGTCAAGGCGGGGGTCGTGAAGTCCGCCGAGGCGTTCGCGAACGTGGTCGGCGCCAACAACGTCAACCTGTACCCCGGAACCTTCGAGCTGAAGAAGCACATGAGCAACGCCGATGCCATGAAGATCCTTTCGGATACGAGCAACGCGAAGGGCTTCTTCGATGTGAAGGCCGGCGAACGCGTCTCCGACGTCATCAAGGGTGCGGCCGAGATGAGTGGCATCGCCGAATCCGATTTCCAATCCATCGTGGACGGCGACGGTTCCGGCATCCTGCCCTCCGAGGCGAACGACAAGTTCGAAGGCTGGCTTGAACCGGGGCAGTACGACATCAAGTCGAAGACCTCCGCGAAGGAGATCCTCAAGATGATGGTCGATCGTCGCATCGCGAAGCTTGATTCGCTTGGGGCCCCCACCGGTTCCGAACGCGAGAAGATCCTCAACATGGCGTCCATCGCCGAAGCCGAAGTGAATCAGAAGGACGATTACGGCAAGGTGGTCCGCGTGATCCTGAACCGTCTCGCCAAGGACATGACTCTCGGCATGGATTCCACCGTGGCATACGGCAACAACGTCAAGTCCTCCCAGATCACCCAGAAGATGCTGGACGACTCCTCGAACAAGTTCAACACCCGCATCCAGAAGGGGCTTCCCCCCACGCCGATTTCGAATCCCGGCGATTCGGCCATTCAGGCGGCGCTCGATCCGCCGCAAGGCAATTGGCTGTACTTCGTCACCACGGATCTGAGCTCCGGCACGACCGAATTCACGGATAACGCCGACGAATTCGACAAGCTGGTGCAGAAGTACAAGGCGAACAACAAGAACGCCAACTGATCGGTTGCCTCACCATGAAGGCGGTGCCCCTCAACCGGGGGGGGCACCGCCTTCATGCATTTGCGCGCGTGGAATTGGGTGCGGCAACATGTTGACGACATGCGGGGAAGAGGCGTGACGAATCCGGGAACATCTCCCTGCACGCCGTCAAAGCATCGTCCCCACGACGACCGCGATGATGGCCGCGGCGACGATGACCGGGATGAACGGCATGCCGCCGCGTCTGTCGAATCTCCGGCCCATACCTCCGCCGTTTCCGCCGTTTGCGCCGCCAGCGGCGAAACGGTTCCAGCACCAGATGAACGGTAGTCCAAACACTCCTATGGCGAGCCACCACACGAGTATGGCCCGCAGCCCAAGCGTTCCCACGGCGAGCCCGAGAGGGATCATCGCCAATGCGTCCACGGCGTTCACGCCGCCCGCCCTCACGGCTGAAAGCAAGGCCAACACTCCGGCGCACAATGCGGTGAACAACACCGATTGCAGAATCAGGAAGAACGAATTGGCGATCGTCGCGGCGATGACGTCGGAGACGAGTTGCGCCAGCGATCCGACGACTATCCAGGAGGGGCGCACGCGTCGTCCGCGCACGTCCTTGACGCCGATCGCAAGCCCACATAGCAAACTCGGCAGGTAGAACAGGTATGGCATGCCTTAACATTAACCCAGTTATTTGCGAGTGAAAGGGAAACGTATGTTGCGTTGGCAGACGGCAGGTGAATCGCATGGCGAGGCGCTGGTGGCGATGATCGAGGGATTGCCCTCCGGCGTCGAGGTCACGAGCGGCGACGTGGTGGATGCCCTTGCCCGGCGTCGTCTCGGTTATGGCCGTGGCGCACGCATGAAGTTCGAGCAGGACAAGGTACGTCTGCTCACCGGTGTTCGTCACGGACGCACGCTCGGCACCCCGATCGCCGTCGAGATCGCCAACACCGAATGGCCCAAGTGGACCGAGGTCATGAGCGCCGACCCGCTCGACCATGAGCTGCCGCGCGAAGGCCGCAACGCCGCGCTCAGCCGTCCGCGTCCCGGTCACGCCGATCTGACCGGTATGCGCAAATACGCTTTCGACGATGCGCGTCCGGTGCTGGAGCGTTCCTCCGCACGTGAGACCGCGTCCCGTGTGGCGCTCGGTGCCATCGCCGCTGATTTCCTGGAGCAGGCCTTCGGCATCCGCACCGTCTCCCATGTGCTGTCCATCGGAGGTGTCGGCATCGAGGACCGCACCACGGCGACGCTCCCGACCCCCGACGACCTTGAGGCTTTGGACGCCTCTCCGGTGCGCACCCTCGACAAGGGAGCCGAAGCGCGTATGATCGCCCGCATCGATGAAGCCAAGGCGAACTCCGACACCCTCGGTGGTGTGATCGAGGTCATCGCCTACGGTGTTCCGGCGGGCATCGGCACCTACGTGGAATCCGACCGTCGTCTCGATGCGGCTCTGGCAAGCGCCGTCATGGGCGTGCAGGCCATCAAGGGTGTCGAAATCGGCGATGGCTTCCTTGAGGCTGAGCGTCCCGGATCCGAAGCGCACGACGAGATGGTCATGAAGGACGGGCATATCGCGCGCGTGAGCAATCGTGCGGGCGGCATCGAAGGCGGCATGTCGAACGGTCAGCCGATCGTCATCCGCGCGGCGATGAAGCCGATTCCCTCCATTCCGAAGGCGTTGCGCACGGTGGACGTGCTCACCGGCGAGGCCGCGCAGGCCATCAACCAGCGTTCCGATTCCACCGCCGTGCCGGCCGCAGCCGTTGTGGCCGAGGCCATGGTCCGTCTGACCATCGCCAAGTACGCGCTGGAGAAGTTCGGCGGCGACAGCGTCGAGGAGACGCGCCGCAACTGCGAGTCCTATCTCGCCTCCTGGCCGGAGCACATGCGGTGAGCGGCGAAAGGACCATGCCGGTGGCCGTCCTCATCGGCATGATGGGGGCGGGCAAGACCCGTGTGGGTAAGGAAGTCGCCCATATCATGAATCTGCCGTTCGCGGACGCCGATGTGTGCATCGAACGTGAAGTGGGCATGAGCATCCCCGAATTCTTCGAGCGTGAAGGCGAGCCGGAATTCCGCAAGGTCGAGGCCGACCTCATCGCCGACATGCTGGAGGATTTCGACGGCATCTTCTCACTGGGCGGCGGCGCTCCCATGACGCCGTCCACGAGGGACGCGCTGGCCGATTACATCAGCCGCGGCGGACGCGTCGTATATCTGGACGCCGACCCCGAGGAAGCCATGGAACGCGCCAATCGCGGCGGAGGGCGACCGATGCTCAACGGTGATGCCGACGCTCGTTGGAGGAAACTGTATGCGGAACGCGATCCCGTGTTCCGCAAGGTCGCGAACGTGCGCGTACGCACGCAAGGACTGACGCCGCAAATGGCGGCGAGAAAGGTCATGGATATGATCCGCGAACGTATGGTGCATGTCACCGGGGCGGGAATCGAGCCGTATGACGTGTGCATCGGCGAAGGTGCGATGAACCATCTGCCCGAAGTGCTGGGGGATGGCCCGGTGCGTGTGGCCCTGATCCACACCCAGCCGGTGCAGCGGCACAGCGATCATGCACGTACCCTGCTGCGTCAGGCTGGTTACACGGTGTCCGACATCGTGGTGCCGGACGCCGAGGCCGGCAAGACCGTGGACGTGGCCAACGGTGTGTGGCGTCGTATGGGCGATGAGGGTTTCACCCGTTCCGATGCGATCGTCGGGCTTGGCGGGGGAGCGGCCACCGATCTGGCCGGTTTCATCGCCGCGACTTGGATGCGCGGCATCCGTTACGTGAACTGCCCGACGTCCCTGCTGGCCATGGTCGATGCATCCACGGGCGGTAAGACCGGCATCAACACCGAGGCCGGCAAGAATCTGGTCGGCTCGTTCTACACGCCGGCCGGCGTGCTCGCCGACATGCGCACCCTCGTCACGTTGCCGAATGACATCTTCATCGAAGGATTGGGCGAGGTCGCCAAGTCCGGTTTCATCATGGATCCGGAGATCCTGCAGATCCTTGAGGATCACGCTGATGAATTGCGTGCCTTCGACGGGGCGACGTTCCTGGATTCCGGCCTGAAGGATGTGGTTGCGGAGCTCATCGAACGTACCGTGGGCGTGAAGGCCTACCATGTGTCCGCCGATCTCAAGGAGGCGGGGCTGCGTGAATTCCTGAACTATGGCCATACGCTCGCCCATGCCATCGAGAAACTCGAGCATTTCCGCTGGCGCCATGGCAACGCGGTGGCCGTCGGATGCGTGTATGCGGCGGAGCTGTCGCACCTGCTGGGCTACATCGATCAGGATCTGGTGGATTACCATCGTTCGTTGCTCGGCTCCCTCGGTCTGCCGACCTCGTGGAGCAACGGCTCGTGGGATGACGTGCTCGCGTTGATGCACAAGGACAAGAAGGCGCGTGGCAACACGCTTCGCTTCGTCGTACTCGACGGGATCGGGCATCCGATTCATCTTGAGGACCCGCCCGCGGATGCCGTCGAAGAGGCGTTCCGCCGGATCCAGCGATAGGAAGTCAGCGATAACAAGGGAATGGATGGAAATATGACCAAAGTCGTGGTAGTCAACGGTCCGAATCTGGGGCGTCTGGGCGTACGCCAGCCTGATGTGTACGGCAAGCAGGATCTTGAGACCCTGCGTAGGCTGTGCACGCAGTGGGGTGCGGAACTCGGGCTTGACGTGGAGGTTCGTCAGAGTGACGACGAGGCCGAGATGATCGGCTGGATGCATCAGGCGGCCGACGAGAAGACACCCATCGTGATGAACCCTGCCGCGTTCACCCACTACTCCTATGGTCTTGCGGATGCCGCCCACATGGTGATTGACGAGGGTCTGCCGCTGATGGAGGTGCATATCTCCAATCCGTCCGCGCGCGATGAGTTCCGCAAGCGTTCCGTGATCTCGCCGGTTGCCACCGGTACCATTGCCGGCATGGGATTCTATGGGTACAAGCTTGCGCTCGAAGCCGTCGCCCACCTGGTCGGGTAGATGCGCGGTCTGCCGGGCATGGCCGCAACCCCATTCAGGCGGGGTGTGCTCGTGTCCTGCGTACATATGCTCTCCCTTTCCAACCCCTGTTGAGAGCATATGTACGTTAACAACGGCTCAGTGTACGAAAACTCTCAGAAAACAGTGGTCAGCTCGCTTTCCTTTTTTCTGCGCATGAGCGCACGGTAGGTGGCGGCGCCGGTGCATGATGAGCGCAAGCCCGAGCGGGCAATGTGGTCGAAGGCCTGCCGGCTGTGGATAACCTTGGATTGTCGCATGTATACCCTCTATGAGGGTCGCCTGTCTCCCGTCGTCGGGAGCCGCCGTATGGATGAGCGGCTGAGGGCGTCCAACGGGATCTGGAGAAGGAGAAACAATGTCAATCCAATTACCGGGGGGGGTCGGTTCGACCGCCCGCCGTCTGATGCCGATGGTCGTGGCTTTGGGAACACTGCTGATGGGCGGCTGGTTCATGGCACATACGGCACCGGGGCACATCCCGGACATCTGGGCGCATGTGTATCGCATCGTGGGTATCACCAACGGCGACACATTGGCACGTCCGGTCGAATCGCAAAGTTATTTGCATAGCACCACTGGGAATGTGGGCGGATACGTTGACCAGGAGTGGATTGATTTTTCGTTGGAATATTATGACGGTTACGATCCCGCCGTCGTCAAACCGGAAACCTTGGTCTACGATGGCCGCGACGGCGCCGACGTGCCGTGCAACAACGCCGCCGTCAATTCGCCCGTGGCCTATGCGCCGCAGCTCGTAGGATTTCTCGTCGGCAAAGCCTTCGGTCTGTCTCCGCTCGCCACGTATCACTGTGCGGAGGCGCTGATGCTGGTCGTTTCGACGTTTCTTGGCGCGGTGTCAGTCATGCTGCTGCCCAAGTGGCGCATAGTCTGCGGCCTGGTAATGCTCTGCCCGTTGATGCTCCGGCATAACAGCTTCGCCATTTCCGCCGACTCATTCACTCAAGCCATGGTCTTCCTGCTCTCATGCATGGTATTCAGGGCGTTCCTGCGCAAAGTGTCCACGGCGTATTGCGTGGCATTGGCGGCGGTGTGCGTGGCCGTGGTGATGTGCAAGTTCATTTACGGGCCGTTATGCCTGCTTACGTTGCTGATTCCATGGGCGCAACACAGGCTGTCCACGGCGGCGCGGACCGATGGCGTCGGAGATGCAGTCGGTGCCATGGCGGACGAAGTTCCGCCGGATGTCCCGTTGCACCGTGACCCGCACATGTGGATTCTCGCCATCGGCGATGCGCTTGCCATCGGATGGCTGATGGTCTGGATGAAGCTGACCGGATGGTTCGTCACTACGCCGCTGATGGTTTCCTATGAGGAGATGACCGCACGCAAAACAGCGTTGCTCACCGATCCGGACACGATACTCTCGGCATTGAAGGCCGTGTTCGCTTCGATTGTGCAGGCCAAGTCGAATCTTGACAGGCCGATCGACAGTCTGGTGATCCGCCTCTGCTGGATTCTGATGCTGGCCGTACTGGTCGCCGTGCTCGCGGCAAGCGTGTTGCGCGCATTCGAACGCAGCATGTCGGCATTCTGCTGGGGTACGACGGTGATGTCGTTCGGCATCGTGATGTTGATGTATGTTGCGCTCTGGCTACAGTACACGCCGACCGATGCCAGTGCGGTGGAAGGGATGCAACACCGCTACTTCCTGCCCCTTACGGTGCTTTGCACGCTTTGCACCTGCGAATGCCTGCAGGCCATCGCAGCCCGGTTGCGGCGTTGAGTGTCCTTGGCCGGCGGGAGCACCGATGCTTCCGCCGGCCAGCGTGTTCTCCTTGACAAATGGCTGCGGGGGTGAACCCCGTTTTCGGTAACGGCCCTCACCGTATTTCCGGGCGTTCCATGCGTATGGTTCGCCGCGTGCGTAACAATGCCGTTCAACACGCAACGCCAATTCGGTTTTGTAGGTTATGTGAAATACCATAGAGAGCATTGATTGATAACGTGTGCATGACCAGAGATGAGTAATGCGGCCAGCGTCGGCCAACGGTCGGAGCAGGCTGCGGTGCCCACGTTGTCAACCAAACCGCGTCGCATGGTGCGGCGAGGAAGAATCTCGGTGACGAGGAAAGGGAAGCATGATCGCACAACGGTCGTTCAGACGAATCCTGGCGGCGAGTGTCGTCGCCGCGATGTCGTGCGCGTCGCTGATTACGGTTCCTAACGTCGCTCAAGCCGAGGAGACCAGCTCCTCCGGCAAGAAGGACGTTCAGGTGATCGCATTCCAGCAGACGTGGAACACCATCGCCAAGGAATGTACCAACACCTATGGTCCCGAAGGTGTCGCCTATGTGGAGGTCTCTCCTCCGCAGGAGTCCATCCAGGGCACCCAATGGTGGACCAGCTACCAGCCCGTGAGCTACAAGCTCGATTCCAAACTGGGCACGGAAGCCGAATTTAAGAACATGGTCAAGCAGTGCGCCACGGCCGGCGTGGGCATCATCGCCGATGTGGTGCTCAACCAGACCACCGGCTTCGATGTGGCCGCGGGGGACCAGAAGGGCGTGGCCGGCAGTGACTACAACGGTTCCACCGAAACCTACCCGGGCTTTGCCACCAAGCAGTATCCGGAAGGCATCACCGCCTCCGATTTCCATAGCTGCAAGCAGAACATCTCCGATTACACCAATCAGAAGGAAGTTCAGGAGTGCCGCCTGAGATCCATGTGGGACTTCGATTCCGAAAGCGAGAAGGTACAGGACATCCAGTCCGACTATCTCGTCTCGCTGTGGAACACTGGAGTGCGCGGATTCCGCATGGACGCCGTCAAGCACATCCACACCGATTCCATGAAGGCGATCAAGGAGAAGTTCGCCAAGAAGATCGGCAAGAACGCCAGCGACATCTACTGGATCCAGGAAGTCATCGGCAACTCCTCCGAAGCGGCGGGCATCCAGCCGAGCAACTACGTGCAGAACGGCACCGTGACCGAATTCGGCTTCAAGTCCGAAATGAACCAGACCTTCAAGGACAAGATCGCCAACCTCAAGGGCCTGAGCGACCGTCTGAGCAAGGACCTGTCGTCCGAGGACGCCAACGTGTTCGTCACCAACTGGGACACCGCCCGCAACGAGGGCGCGCTGACCTACAAGGATGGCGCCAAGTACCAGCTGGCCAACGCCTTCATGTTGGCCTATGACTACGGCACCCCGCGTCTGCTCTCCGATTACAAGTGGGACAACAACGACGACGGCGCACCCGGCGCAACCGCGACCTCCGTGCCCGACGTCGACATGGACACCGCCTGCGCCACCAACAGCTCCGACTGGAACTGCGAGCAGCGCTGGACCTCCACCCGCGGCATGATCGCCTTCCGCAACTACGTCAACGGCACCAAGGTCACCGATTGGCAGGATGACGGCGGCGACAACATCGCCTTCTCCCGTGGCAGCAAGGGCTTCATCGCCATCAACAACGGTAAGAAGGACAAGGATGCCTCGTACACCACCTCCCTCGCCGACGGCGAGTACTGCAACGTGTACGCCGCCATGGACTGCTCCAAGACCGTGACCGTCAAGAACGGCAAGGTCGAGACCACGGTTCCGGCACGTTCCGCCATCGCGTTGTATGCCGGTGCCACCAAGGCCGATCACCCGGCCGCGTCCACCGCCACCGATCCGTCCGACCCGGAGCTCAACCAGGAGGATGACGAGGTCCTGCCCGACGACAAGACCATCACCATCTACTACAAGCCCAACGATTCCAGCTGGAAGACCCCGAAGGTCCACTACGGCCTCGGCGACGACTGGAACCAGCCGGAAGCCGACATGAAGCTCGACGTCCAGGGCTACTACCAGGCCACCATCGACACCAAGGGCAAGAAGATCGACTTCGTGTTCCATGATGCCGACACCGACCAGTGGGAGAACCCGAAGGACGGCGGCAACTACCATGCCAACGCCGGTATCACGCACGTGGGCGTCGCCGACCAGTCCGCGACCGTGGGCAACCCCGAAGCCGTGAGCGGCCAGACCCGGCTCGTCGTGCACTACAAGCCCGCCAGCGCCTCGGACAACCGTGGCGTGTACGTGTGGGGCAAGGACACCAGCGGTACGGACATCAACGCCGAGAACCACGCCTTCACCGGCACCGATTGCTGGGGCAAGGTCGCCACGCTGACCTTCGACGGCAAGTTCGAGAACTTCGGTTTCATCATCACCACCAGCGACTGGAACAAGTACGGCGGCGACCGTAGCGCCAAGGTGGGTGCCGACGGCACCGCCGAGGTGTGGATCGACGGCACCAAGTACCCGGATCAGGGCGAATCGACCACCGTCGAAACGCTCGATGCCGCGCCGGCCGACTACAAGTGCACGGCCTCCACCGTCAAGGTGAAGGTCCACTACAACCGCGACGACGGCCTGTACTTCAACTCCGAGGACACCTCGACCACCGTCCCGCAGTGGGATATCTGGACCTGGTCCTCCAACTGGAACGGCGGGGCGGCCACCTTCACCTCCCATGACGATTGGGGTGAAGTCGCGGAGTACTCCTTCACCAACTACACCTACTACAACAACGAGGGTGCCTCCGACATCGGCATGCTGCGTCGTTATGGCAAGGATGCGTGGAAGGCCAAGGATCCCGATGACAACAACCACATGATCCCGTCCGATGCGCTCACCTTCGACGAGGCCAGCAACACCGTGACCGCCGAAGTGTGGATGCTCAACGGCGACGCGACGGTGTACTCCTCACGTCCGGCCCTCGGCGCCTCCATGAAGTCCGCCGAGATCTCCAACACCGACCAGCTGACGGTCAAGCTCTCCAAGAAGGTCTCCGCCGACGACATCAAGGATGACGTGACCGTCAAGGATGCCGACGGCAAGACTGTTGCCGTCAAGAGCATCAAGACCGATGGCACCAAGGTGATCATCACCACCGACAAGGAACTTGACGTCCGCGGCAAGTACACCGTCGCGGTCAAGGGCTTCGGCTCCCAGGACGCCGTCGCGGGCTCCGTGGTCCGCACCGACGCCTTCGACAAGAAGTACGCCTACAGCGGCGACGACCTCGGCGCCACCTACACGGCGGCGAAGACCGGCTTCAAGCTGTGGGCTCCGACCGCCACCGACGTCAAGCTCATCACCTACAAGTCCGACGATCCGAACGCCGACGTCGACCGCACCATCGACATGACGAGCGGTGACAGGGGTGTGTGGAGCGCCTCGGTGAAGGACCTCGCCAGCGGCACCGCCTACGCCTACCAGCTCACCTTCGCCGACGGCACAGTGAACGTCTCCGCCGACCCGTACGCCACCGCGGCGGTTGCGAACGGCGAACGTTCCGTGGTGCTGTCCAAGAAGGACATGGGCAACGCGGGCAAGCGCATGGGCGCCTTCTCCAAGACCACCGATGCGTCCATCGCCGAGATGAACATCCGCGACTTCTCGATCAGCCTGAGCTCCGGCGTCTCCGCCGACAAGCGCGGCAAGTATCTGGGCGTCGTCGAATCCGGCACCAAGACCGCCAAGGGCGCGACCTCCGGCCTCGACTACCTCAAGAAGCTGGGCGTCACCCACGTGCAGATCATGCCGATGTACGACTACGGTTCCGTCGACGAGACCGGCGACCTGAGCTACGACGCCAAGGGTGCACAGAACTGGGGCTACGATCCGGAGAACTACAACGTGCCGGAAGGCTCGTACTCCTCCGATCCGAGCAACCCCGCCTCCCGCGTCACCGAGATGAAGCAGATGGTCAAGGGCCTGCACGACAACGATATCCGCGTCATCATGGATGTGGTGTACAACCACGTCTATGACGCCGCGAACCATTCGTTCAACAAGACCGTGCCGGGCTACTACTTCCGCTACGACGACAACGGTTCGCTGGTCAACAACTCCGGTTGCGGCAACGACACCGCCTCCGAACGTGCGATGATGCGCAAGTACATCGTCGATTCGGTGACGTACTGGGCGAAGAACTACAACATCGACGGCTTCCGCTTCGACCTCATGGGTCTGATTGACACCGAGACGATGAAGGAAGTCCGCGCGGCCCTCGACAAGATCGATCCGTCCATCATCGTGCTCGGCGAAGGCTGGGATATGAACACCACGATGGACAAGAGCGAGATGACCATCCAGCCGAACGCCTACCAGGTCGCTTCGGATGGCACGAACAACGGCATCGCGTTCTTCAACGATTCGATCCGTGACGGCCTGAAGGGTTCCGTGTTCTCCGACACCGACACCGGTTTCGTCTCCGGCAAGGCCGATCAGGAGAGCCTCATCGCCCACAACGTGCTCGGATGCCAGTACGATGCCGACGCCAGCACCACCTGCTGGAATGGCAACGCGCAGGATCATTACGCGGACGCCGGCCAGGTAGTGAACTACGCCGAGATCCACGACAACATGACCCTGTACGACAAGCTCCGCGCATCCGTGCCCACGGATGATGAGGCGACCACCGAGGCCCGCGCCAAGCTCGCCGACTCCGTCGTCTACCTGTCCGAAGGCATCCCCGCCATCCAGCTGGGCCAGGAGTTCCTGCGCACCAAGAGCGGCAACGGCAACAGCTACAACGCCGGTGACGCGACGAACGCCATCGACTGGGATCGCACCACGCAGTACGCAGGCTCCGTCGACTACGTCAAGGGCCTGATCAAGCTGCGCAACAAGATAGCCGCCCTCCGCCAGACCAACTACGACGACATCAACGCCAGCGTGACCATGCTCAAGTCCGCGGACGGCGTCGTGGCCTACCAGGCGAAGGATTCCAGCGGCACCTACGTGGTGATCTTCAACGCCAACGGCAAGGCCGCCTCCATCGACGGCGTTGCTGCCGGCAAGTACGAAGTGCTCGCCTCCGACGGTACCGTGTACGGTGATGACGTCGTCAAGAGCGTCACGGTCCGCAAGGGTTCCGTCTACTCGGCCGGCGCCCTGTCCGCCACCGTGCTCAAGGTCGCTTCCGCCGATGACGTCGTCCCCGTGATCAGTGGTGTGACCGAATCGACGACCATCACCGTTGGCTCCAAGTTCGATCCGAAGGCCGGCGTCACCGCGTCGGATGACATCGACGGCGACCTGACCGACAAGATCACGATTGAAGGCAGCGTGGATGTCAACAAGGTGGGCGATTACAAGCTCGTCTACTCCGTGACCAACTCCCGCGGCAAGACCACGACGTTCACCCGCACCGTGCACGTGCAGAAGCGTGCCGTCGTCCCGGCCGCCGACAAGGGCACGAAGGGTGCCGCCACGGCATCCGGTGCCGCCGGTACCGCCGCCACCGGCGCCTCCGTGCTGGTGATCGCGTTGCTCGCGCTGGCCGCCGCAGCGGCCGGTGTGATGTTCCGCCTTCGCGGAAAGGAGGAACGCCTCTGAACGCAATGACCGATAAGCAACTCCGATAAACGCGCAGGAACCGGCCTTCCGAATGGGGGGGCCGGTTCCTGATTTTCGTTGGCATTCCGGTGTTTTCGCCTTGAATGGAGCGCAACGGATGCTCTCTGGCAATAGGCCCGATTCGCATAACACGCCGGGTCAACTGTGAATGTTAAGCTGGAGTTCCATGGTTAGAAGAACACATGGCAATCCTCAAGAGCACGTCACCAAGCATATTTTCGTCACCGGCGGCGTGGTTTCCTCCCTCGGTAAAGGCCTGACCGCATCCTCCCTCGGACGTCTGCTGCGTTCCCGCGGCATCAAGGTCCTGCAGCAGAAACTCGATCCCTACATCAACGTCGATCCCGGCACGATGAACCCGTTCCAGCATGGTGAGGTCTACGTCACCGAGGATGGCGCCGAAACCGATCTCGACATCGGCCACTACGAGCGCTTCCTCGACGTGTACCTGAGCCAGAAGGCGAACGTCACCACCGGTCAGATCTACCAGGAGGTGCTGCGCAAGGAACGCGCCGGCGAATACCTCGGCCAGTGCGTGCAGGTCATCCCGCACATCACCAACGAGATCAAGTCCCGCATGCGTGCGCAAGCGTCCGACGACGTCGACGTGATCATCACCGAAATCGGTGGCACCGTCGGCGACATCGAATCCCAGCCGTTCCTGGAAGCAGCACGTGAGGTCCGCCGCGATCTGGGTGCCGAGAACTGCATGTTCGTGCACGTTTCCCTGGTCCCGTACATCGCCGCCGCCCACGAGCTCAAGACCAAGCCCACCCAACACTCCGTCATGATGCTACGCCAGCTCGGCATCTCCCCGGATGCGCTGGTGCTGCGTTCCGACCGTCCGCTGAACCAGTCCATCAAGGACAAGATCTCCCTGATGTGCGACGTGGATTCCGAAGGCGTGGTCAACTGCGTGGATGCCCCGAGTATCTACGATGTGCCGAAGATCCTCTTCAACGAAGGCCTTGACGCCTACGTCGTGCGCGAACTCGGCCTGCCGTTCCACGATGTCGATTGGGACGAGTGGGAGGACCTGCTGGAGCGCGTACACCACCCGAAGCACGAGGTGAACATCGCCATCGTCGGCAAGTACATCGACCTGCCGGACGCCTACCTGTCCGTCACCGAGGCCATCAAGGCCGGCGGTTTCGCCAACTACGCCAAGGTGAATGTCAAGTGGGTCGCCGCCGATAAGTGCGAAACCGAGGAGGGCGCGGCGGCCGCGCTCGATCAGGTCGACGGCATCGTCGTGCCCGGCGGTTTCGGCATCCGCGGCATCGATGGCAAGATCGGCGCCCTGAAGTTCGCCCGTGAGAACAAGCTGCCGGCCCTCGGCCTGTGCCTCGGCCTGCAGTCCATGGTCATCGAATACGCCCGTCACGTCCTCGGCCTCGAGGACGCCAACTCCACTGAGTTCGAGCCCGATTGCGCGACTCCGGTCATCGCGACCATGGAGGAGCAGAAGGACATCGTCGCCGGCAAGGGCGATATGGGCCACACCATGCGACTGGGCAGCTACCCGGCCGAGCTGGAGGAAGGCTCCATCGTCGCCGAACTGTACGGCACCACGCATGTCACCGAGCGTCATCGTCACCGTTACGAGGTGAACGTGGCGTACAAGGACCAGCTGCGCGAAGCCGGTCTGCGCATCTCCGGCCAGAGCCCGGACGGTGAGCTCACCGAGTTCGTGGAGCTGCCGCGCGAGGTGCATCCGTTCTACGTGGCCACTCAGGCCCACCCGGAGTTCAAGTCCCGCCCGACCAAGCCGCACCCGCTGTTCGCCGGTCTGGTGAAGGCCGCGTTGGACCACCAGCAGGAGCACTGAGCGTCGGTGCGCCGATGAACCGCGTACGGCGGTGAAACGGCACCCGAACCGGAATGTGTTGCAGCCCACACCGAAATTTGGTGTGGGCTGTAGCTTTTTCATGACGGTTCTGTTAGGTTCTACTATGACATTGTGTGAATGACGGAGGCAAACCGGTGAGCGAACCACAAACACCAAACGCCGCGGCTGACGTGGAGATGAGCCAATACGTGGCCGATCGCACCCGCGTCAACGAGGATAAGATCAGGCAGGATGACGAGATCATCAGCCAGTTCGGCGACTACACTTACGGCTGGCATGATACGGATGCCGCGGGCGAGGCGGCGAAGAAGGGCATCGACGAGGACGTCGTCCGCGCCATCAGCGCGGATAAAGGCGAACCCGAATGGATGCTGGAGAAGCGTCTGCAAGGGTACAGGGACTTCATCAACAAGCCGATGCCGCAGTGGGGCGTGGATCTCAAGGACTTCGACGCGGACGATTTCAAGTATTACGTCAAGCCGATCGACAAGCAGGCGACCACATGGGAGGAGCTGCCTGACGAGATCCGTTCCACCTACGACAAGCTCGGCATCCCCGAGGCGGAGAAGAAGCGTCTGGTCTCCGGCGTCGCCGCACAGTACGAATCCGAAGTGATCTACAACTCGATCCAGGAGGATCTGAAGAAGCAGGGCGTGATCTTCGTCGACACCGATACCGCGGTGCGCGAATACCCCGAGATCGTGCAGAAGTACTTCGGCAAGTGCATCCCCAGCGACGACAACAAGTTCTCCGCGCTGAACACCGCGGCGTGGTCCGGCGGGTCCTTCGTCTACGTCCCGAAGGGCGTGCACGTAGACATCCCGCTGCAGGCGTACTTCCGCATCAACACCCCGAACATGGGCCAGTTCGAACGCACCCTGATCATCGCGGACGAAGGCTCCTACGTGCATTACGTCGAAGGTTGCACGGCCCCCATCTACTCCACGGATTCCCTGCATTCCGGCGTGGTCGAGATCTTCGTCGAGCCGCATGCCCGCGTGCGCTACACCACCGTGCAGAACTGGTCGAACAACGTGTACAACCTCGTCACCCAGCGCGCCTACGTGCGTGAGGGCGGCACCATGGAATGGGTCGATGGCAACATCGGCTCCAAGGCGACCATGAAGTACCCGGCTTGCATTCTGGCGGAACCGTACGCCAAGGCCAGCACCATGTCGCTCGGTTTCGCCGGCAAGGGGCAGTATCAGGATACCGGCGCGAAGATGATCCATCTCGCCCCGCACACCAGCTCCACCATCGTCGCCAAGTCGATCTCCCGCGGCGGTGGGCGTTCCGCATACCGCGGGCTCGTGAAAATCGTCAAGGGCGCCGAAGGCTCGTCGAATTCCACCGTGTGCGATGCGTTGCTGGTGGACGAGTTCAGCCGTTCCGACACCTATCCGCATGTCGATGTGCGCGAGGATGACGTGTCCATGGCGCATGAGGCGACGGTTTCCAAGGTCTCCGAAGACCAGCTGTTCTACCTGATGAGCCGTGGTCTTTCCGAGGATGAGGCCATGGGCATGATCGTGCGCGGTTTCGTCGAGCCGATCAGCCGTGAGCTGCCGATGGAATACGCGCTTGAGCTGAACAGACTTGTGGAACTGCAGATGGAAGGATCGGTGGGCTGAGCCATGACCGAAGCCAAGGAAATCACTATCCCCGTGGCGGATCCGAACGATCCGTACGCGAACCCCGCGGCGATGCCGTCCTCGGCGGACCGCAATCCACGCTCCTTCGAGGTCGGGGCGTTCCCCGAACCGAATCGCAAGCAGGAGGATTGGCGGTACACGCCGGTCGAACGCATCAGCGAATTTTTCAACGTGTTCACCCCGTCCAGCGAAACCCGGATCGAAGTCGGTATGATCGACGGATCCGCGCTTGCGGAAGGCCTTGCTTTGAGCCAAGTCAAGCTCGGTGAAGGATTGTCCGGCACGGTGTCCGAACCGTCGGATCGAGCCGCCGCCGTGGAATGGAACTCCGGCGCCACCGCCACCGTGCTCGAGCTGAAGGGCGAAATCGACCAGCCAGTGCTCGTCAAGGTGCACGGTGCGGGCATGGACCTCGACGCGTTCCATCTGGTGATCGCGGCCGCCGATGATACACACGCCGATGTCGTCGTCGAACATGACGGCGACGCCCGGCTCGCCGAGGGTGTGGAAATCGTCACCGGCAAGCATTCGAACGTGTCCACCACCTTCATCCAGGAATGGAACGCCGGTTCGAAGCATGTGGGCAACCATCGCATCCACGTGGGCGAGGGCGCTTCGCTTCGTCACTCCGTGGTGACGCTCGGCGGCGATGTCGTGCGTATCCGCATGGATCAGGATTTCGGCGGCGAACAGGGCGACCTCAACATGCTCGGCATCTACTTCGTCGATCCGGGAGAGCATATCGAACACCGTACGATGGTGGTGCACAACCACCCCGAATGCAAGAGCCGCGTGGTCTACAAGGGAGCCCTCGACGGTAAGGGAGCGCATTCCACGTGGGTGGGCAACGCGCTCATCGAACCCACCGCGTCCGGCACCGATTCGTATGAGCTCAACCGCAATCTGGTGCTCACGCCCGGTGCCATCGCCGATTCCGAACCGAACCTCGAGATCGAGAACGGCAACATCATCGGTGCGGGCCATGCCTCTTCGGTTGGCCGTTTCGACGATGAGGAGCTGTTCTACCTGCAGTCTCGCGGCATCAGCGAAACCGAGGCACGCAAGCTCGTCGTCCGCGGCTTCTTCAACGAACTCGTCGAGGAAATCGGCATTCCGGCCATCTGCGATCATCTCATGGACGTCATCGACAAGCGTCTGGCGCGCGGCGAAAGCGACGCCATGGCGCAAGTGCTCGAGGAACAGTGAAACGTAAAGGATTAAGAAACCATGTCAACGCTTGAAATCAAGAATCTGTACGCGCACGTCGAAACCAAGGACGGCATCAAGCCGATCCTCAAAGGCGTGAACCTCACCGTCAACTCCGACGAGACCCACGCCATCATGGGCCCCAACGGCTCCGGCAAATCCACTCTGGCCTACACGCTGGCCGGCCATCCCAAGTACGTGGTCGACGAGGGCGAAGTGCTGCTCGACGGCGAGGACATCCTGAAGATGACCCCTGATGAGCGTGCCAAGGCAGGTCTGTTCCTCGCCATGCAGTACCCGGTCGAGGTGCCGGGCGTCTCGATGACGAACTTCCTGCGCACTGCCAAGACCGAGGTCGACGGCAAGGCGCCCGCCATCCGCACGTGGGCCAAGGAGCTTTCGGAGGCCATGAAGCGTCTCAAGATGGATCCGAAGTTCGCCACCCGTTCCGTGAACGAGGGCTTCTCCGGCGGCGAGAAGAAGCGTGCCGAAGTACTGCAGCTGGAACTGCTCAAGCCGAAGTTCGCCATCCTCGACGAGACCGACTCCGGTCTTGACGTCGACGCGCTGCGCATCGTCTCCGAGGGCGTGAACCGTGCCAAGGAAGCCAATAAGTTCGGCATCCTCATGGTCACCCACTACACCCGCATCCTCAAGTACATCAAGCCGGATATCGTGCACGTGTTCGCCGACGGCCATTTCGTCAAGACCGGTGGTCCGGAACTGGCGGACGAGCTGGAGGAGAACGGCTACGACCAGTACCTGCCGGAAGGCGCCGATTCCGAAAGCGCACTGGCATAAGGCCGATTCCGCCCGGGGAACAACAAGCTCTAAGAGGTGTATATGGTAGATTTTGCAGCTATTCGCAACGAGTTTCCGATTCTGGATCAGGAGATCCACGGTCACCCTCTGGTGTACCTCGATTCGGCTGCGACTTCGCAGAAGCCGCAGCGCGTCATCGAAGCGGAAAGCGAGTTCTACCGGACCATCAACGCTGGTGTGCACCGTGGTGCCCACGAACTGGCTGCCCGCAGCACCACGGCGTTCGAGGACGCCCGCGCGAAGGTGGCCAAGCTGGTCGGCGCCAACGCGGAGGAAGGCGAGGAGGAGATCGTCGTGACCGCAGGCGCCACGGCCGGACTGAACCTGCTTGCCACGGCGTTCGGCAACGCGTCGCTCGGACGCGGGGGAGAAGCGGCCCGAAGATTCGCCCTGAAGCCCGGTGACGAGATCGTGGTGTCCAAGGCGGAACATCATTCGGTGCTGCTGCCGTTCCAGGAACTCGCCGCGCGTACCGGAGCCACGTTCAAGTGGCTGGATCTGACGGATGACGGACGTGTGCGCACCGACAACCTCGACGAGGTCATCACCGAACGCACGAGGATCGTCGCCGTGACGCACGTGGGCAATGTGACCGGCGCCATCACTGACATCGCCCCCATCATCAAGCGCACGCATGAGATGGGTGGCATCTTCGTGCTCGACGCATGCCAATCCGTGCCGCATCTGAAGGTCGACTTCCATGCGTTGGACGTCGATTTCGCGGCGTGGAGCGCCCATAAGATGTACGGCCCGACCGGCGTGGGATTCCTGTACGGCAAGCGCGAGATGCTTGAGGCGTTGCCGCCGGCGAGCTTCGGCGGCTCGATGGTCGAACTCGCATGGATGGACCAGCCCGCCCAGTACATGCTGCCGCCGGCGCGTTTCGAGGCCGGCACCCAGCCGGTCGCGCAGGTCGTCGCCGCGGGCGTCGCCGCGGAGTGGATGATGGCGATCGGCATGGACCGTCTGGAGGAGCATGAACGCATGCTGACCGACGAACTGTTGAAGATGGGCGACATCGACGGCATCCGTATCATCGGTCCGCGCGAGAACGTCAAGCGCATCGGCACCGTCGCGTTCGATGTCGAAGGCGTGCATCCGCATGATGTCGGCCAGTTCATCGACGCCCAGGGCATCGCCATCAGGGTCGGTCATCATTGCGCCCAGCCGGTGCATCGTCATTTCGGCCTGTACGCTTCGAACCGCGCCTCCTGCGGCGTGTACAACTCCATCGATGACATCGACGCGTTGCTCGAAGCGCTGGCCAAGGTGCGTCCGTTCTTCGAGGTGTAGCCCCGGCACATGACGAGTAAAGGAGAATCATATGTCTGATTTCGGCATGGGCGAAGACGACTTCGAACAGATGTACCAGGAGGTGATCCTGGAGGCTTCGAAACATCCGCATGGCAAGGAGAGCTTCGCCGCCGATCTGGCGCGGGAGGATGCCGGAGCCAAAACCGGCGAGATGACGGTCCGCGCATCGCACGAATACTGCACTCCGGGTGAATCGCATCAGTTCAATCCCACCTGCGGTGACGAGGCCACGGTGCATGTCGAGGTCTCCGATGCCGAACCGCACACCATCGAGCATGTGGTGTGGGATGGTCACGGTTGTTCCATCTCCCAGGCGAGCCTGTCGATCATGGTCGATCTGGTCGAGGGCAAAAGCGTCGATGACGCCATGGATCTCGAACAGTTGTTCCACCGTCTGATGGAATCGCGTGGCAAGGGCCTTGACGACGAGAACGACGAGGACAAACTGGAGGACGCCATCGTGTTCCAGGGGGCTTCGAAGTACCCGATGCGCATCAAATGCGCACTGCTCGGCTGGGAAGGCCTGAAGGATGCCCTCGCCAAGGCGTTGGCAGCGAAAAACTCGTGACATGACGCGTGTCATGGCGTAGAGTGTTCAGCAGCTATTGCAGCAACATTGCAACGATTGTGGAGTGAACGATGAGTGATACGTTGGTACCCGAGCCGCAGGCTTCCATTTTCGACGCCGTGAACGGCGTGGTCAAGGATGAGGATGCCGCACGTCGGGTGATGATGAACCCGGCTCTGGCCAAAACCGTAGGGGCCGAGGGAAAGACCCCGGCAACCGGTGCCGAAACCGAGCCCAAGGGCGGTTGCGGATGCGGTCGGCAGGAGGGGGAGTGCTGCCAGGACGATGGTGAGAATGCCATTCCCCTGAAGTTCGTGGACGATATTGGCCGTGCCACCGCAGCGGATGTTCGTGAGGCGTTGCATCAGGTCATCGACCCGGAGCTCGGCATCGATGTCATCGATCTCGGCTTGGTATACGGCATCGAAATCGACGAACTCGGCCGCGCCATCATCACCATGACGCTGACCACGCCGGCATGCCCGCTCACCGACCTCATCGAAGACGAATGCGCTTCGACGTTGGCCGGTCTGGTCGAGGAATTCCGTATCGATTGGACTTGGCAGCCGCGTTGGACGATGGACAAAATCACCCCTGAAGGCCGCGACCAGCTTGCGGCTCTCGGCTTCAACTTCGAGAACCTGCCCAAGTACTGACATTCCGTCAGCCGCCGTACCGGATGTTGTGATGGTATTCGGTACGTTCAGGCATATGGTAAGGCCCCGGCATCTCAAAGATGCCGGGGCCTTACCATATGCTTCCGGGACGTTGGCCGCGGACGATCAGTCGTCCACCACGGTTCCCTTCGGCACGACGGTGATGCCTTCGGGCGTGACGGTGAAGCCGCGGGCCAGGTCATGCTCGGTGTCGATGCCGACCGTGGAATTCTCGGTCAGGACGACGTTCTTGTCGAGAATCGCCTTATACACGCGGGCGCGGCGGTTGACGACGACGCCGTCGAACAGGATGGAGTCGACCACCTGCGACCAGGAGTGGATGTGCACGTTCGGCGACAGCACGGAATGATGCACTTCGCCGCCGGAGACGATGACGCCGGGGGAGACGATCGAATCGGTGGCGTGGCCCAGACGATCGCGGCCTGCGTGGATGAACTTCGCCGGGGGCAGGGTGCCGGAGTTCGTATAGATCGGCCAAGCCTGATTGTACAGGTTGAACTCGGGCACGTAGGCGATCAGATCCATGTGCGCATCATAGAACTGCTTCAGGGTGCCCACGTCACGCCAGTAGGCATGATCGGTGTCCGTGGAACCGGGGATCACGTTCGAATTGAAGTCGTAGACGCCGGCCTCGTTGCGGGCGGCGAAGTAGGGCGCGATGTCGCCGCCCATATCGTGCTTGGTGTCCTCGCTCTTGGCGTCCTTGGCCAGCGCGTCGAACAGCGCGTCGGTATTGGCCACGTAGTTGCCCATGGAGGCCAGGAACATGTTCGGGTCATCAGGCAGGCCTGCGCAGGTGTCAGGCTTCTCCAGGAACGATTTGATCTGGTTCGGATGCTCGGGGTCCACGTCGATCACGCCGAACTGGTTCGACTGCTCGATCGGCTGACGGATACCGGCCACGGTGAATTCCGCGCCGGATTCGATATGCTGTTCGACCATCTGGCCGAAATCCATACGATACACATGGTCGGCGCCGACAATCACCACGATGTCAGGCTGCACATCCTCGATGATGTTGATGGTCTGATAGATGGCGTCGGCGGATCCGAGATACCAATGCTTGCCGAGACGCTGCTGTGCGGGAACGGGGGAGACGTAGTTGCCGAGCAGCGAGGAGAAGCGCCACATCTGGGAGATATGACGATCCAGCGAATGCGACTTGTACTGGGTGAGCACCACGATATGGCGATAGTCGGAATTCACCAGATTCGACAGCGGGAAGTCGATAAGACGGAACACGCCGCCGAACGGCACCGCAGGCTTGGCGCGATCGCGGGTCAATGGCATCAGACGGGTACCTTCTCCGCCCGCCAATACAATGGACAGAATCTTCTGCTTGTTCTTTGCCATGTTACGTGGCTCCTCTCATGACATCATGACAATCGTGACGCTGAACAGGCAACGTCGCCAGTAGCCAGCTTCATCGCTTGGCTCCATACCGTCAATAATTGCACAAAAAACACAATATGCAAGCAACGTCGCTCGCATGTCTAGCGGTTTCCGCGAAATTCATTAATTAGTCATCAAGGCATCGTGTTGCATAAAAAGCGACGGCGCTCGAAGCGGCGACATTCAGGCTGTCGACGTCATGCGACATCGGGATCTTCACGGTCAGATCGGCGCGTGCGATGGTGTGGTGGTTCAGGCCGTCGCCTTCGGTGCCGAAGATAAGCGCCAGCTTCTCGATATGCTGTGGATCGTTCACGTCGCAGTTAAGCCGTCGCGTCAGTTCGGCGAGACTGATCGAATCATCCTCAAGCGCCATGGCCACCGTCGTGAAGCCAAGCGAACGCAGCTTCTCAAGGCCTTTGAACGGCCAGTAATGCTTGTCCTCGCCGTCGATGCGGGTCCACGGCACTTGGAAAACGGTTCCCATCGATACTCGGGCGGCGCGACGGTACAGCGGATCGCCGCACGATGGCGTGACCAACACGGCATCCACATCCAGTGCGGCGGCGGAACGCATCAGCGCACCAACATTGGTCGGGTCGACGATGTTCTCCATCACGGCGACGCGACGCGCCCCCGCGCACACCTCCTCAACGGAAGGCAGCGGCCAGCGGCGCATGGCGCTCAAAGCGCCCCGGTGCAGACGATAGCCGGTCAGGCGTTTCAGCTGTTCGGGCGATGCCACATATACGGGGATATCCGGTCCCCATTCGGCGTCGATGCGCGCGAACATGTCGGCCATACCTTCGATCCACGGTTCCTCCACCAGCAGCGATAGCGGCTCACGGTGAGCGGCAAGCGCACGATCGATGACCTTGGGGGATTCGGCGATGAACAGTCCCTTGGCGGGTTCGAGGCGATTACGCAATTGGATTTCGGTGAGATTCACGTATGCGGCGACCCGCTCGTCATCGATGGAATCAAGCTTGATGAAGCGCATGCGCGAAAACTCCTTGAGATACAACAAAACCCCTTGTTTCCAAGGGGTTTTAACTGTGCCCGAGACGGGACTTGAACCCGTACGGTCGTATAAAATAACCACTAGCACCTCAAGCTAGCGCGTCTACCATTCCGCCACCCGGGCAGGTCGCTGTTTGGCAACGAGTGATACTTTAGCACCGAATCGACTCCGTGCAACCTCGGCGTGTCGTGAGCGTGTCGACGGGCGGAACGTTGTTGCTAGCCTAGAGGGTATGACGAATGCTTTGTTCCTGTTTGACCCCGATAGAGATAACGTGCCGGTGAACTCCGACGAATCAAGCACCGGATGGAAGCTCACCCTGCCTCCGCAGGTCAAGCGCCATGCCGTGCAGGCCATGCGACTGAAGGAAGGGGACGGGTTCCAGCTTTCCGACGGTAAGGGGCTGAGGCTCGACGTCGTACTTGACGATGCGCAGAACGGCATCGCCGAGGTCGAAAGCTTCATGAGGGAGGAGCGCCCCGTCACTCGGCTGGCGCTTGTACAGGCCCTTACCAAGAACGGACATGATGAGCAGGCCATCGATATCGCCACGCAGATCGGCGCCGACGTCATAGTGCCATGGCAGGCCGATCGTTCCATCGCGAAATGGAAGACGGGCAGGACCGATCGCAAGTGGCTTTCCACGCTTCAGGCCGCGACGGAGCAATCGCGACGCGCATGGACGCCGGAACTTTCGGAATGCGTGTCCAGCAAGCAGATAGTCTCCATGATCCTACGCGCCAACGTGCATGGCGATATGGTGATCGTGCTGCATCAGGATGCCACCGACACATGGGCATCCATCGAGGAACGGGTAGGTCATCTATCCGACGCCT
Organism: Bifidobacterium merycicum DSM 6492; assembly: GCF_900129045.1. GTDB lineage: Bacteria > Actinomycetota > Actinomycetes > Actinomycetales > Bifidobacteriaceae > Bifidobacterium > Bifidobacterium merycicum. The sequence continues at coordinate 563,965 of NZ_FQTX01000002.1, forward strand.
GCCTTGGCGACGGCAAGCCGCGAACCGTATATGTGGTGGTCGGACCGGAAGGCGGCATCAGCGAGGACGAGGTCGGCGAGTTCGTCAAGGCCGGGGCGAAAAGCGTGGTATTGGGACGTAATATCCTGAGGGCGTCGACCGCCGGACCGGTGGCGCTGTCGCTGCTCAGCAGATCGCTCGGCCGGTACGAATGATGGCGCTGGCGCGAGGAAGGCCACGCGTCTGGGCGGCGCAATAGCATAAGACTGACAAGAACCGTGTTGAAGGAGCATACGATGAGCGAAGCCGAAGATTGCCTGTTCTGCAAGATCGTCGCCGGGCAGATCCCGAGCATCAAGGTGTACGAAGACGACACCACCTACGCGTTCAAGGACATCAATCCCAAGGCCAAAGTCCATGTGCTGATCGTGCCGAAGAACCACGTCGCGAACGTGGGCGAACTGGCCCGGACCGATCCCGCGCAGCTCGCGCACATCGTCGAGGTCGCGCAAAGCATCGCCGACAAGGAATTCCACGGCGAATACCGTCTGGTGTTCAACACCGGACGCGACGCGGGGCAGACGGTGTTCCATGCGCACGCGCACGTATTGACCGGCGAAGTGCTCGACGAGTAGACGGAAGGAACCAGTGGCGACAACAACGCGCACCATCACCATTCCAACAGAACTGGACCCGGTGTCCGTGCTCGGACCGGTCGACGAAGTCATCCGCGAAATGGAGCGGGCGTTCCCCGAACTGGAATTTACAGTACGGGGCAACCGTGTCATCATCACCTCACGGTCCAAGCAGACCGAATCGGATGCCTCCAAGGCGGAACATCTCATCGACGTGATCGTGGACGCGGCCCACACCATGCCGATGGACGCCGAAACCGTGCGACGCATGATCGAGCAGGATGATGCACTCGACAACCGCACGCGGGCGACGCACCCTGGGCACGGCAAAGCCGTGGAGAACCTCAAACGCATGGAGGACGCCGAAACACGGGTGAACCGGGAACGTCGCAAACCATCCGTACCCGGCGTCATCACCTACGCAACCGGCAACCCGGTCCGTGCGAAAACCGCGGGTCAGGCGGCATACGTCACCGCAATCGAATCGCACACCATCACCTTCGGCATCGGCCCCGCAGGCACCGGTAAGACGTATCTTGCGGTCGCCAAAGCCGTCCGCGCATTCCAGGACAAGCAGGTGCGGCACATCATCCTCACCAGACCTGCCGTCGAAGCGGGGGAGAGCCTGGGCTTCCTGCCCGGCACCTTGAACGAGAAGGTCGATCCGTATCTGCGCCCCCTGTACGACGCGTTGTCCGACATGCTGGGAGCCGACCAGCTCAAACACTATATGGATGACGGCACCATCGAGGTGGCGCCGCTCGCCTACATGCGCGGCCGCACACTCAATGACGCGTTCGTCATCCTCGACGAGGCGCAGAACACCACCGAGGAACAGATGAAAATGTTCCTCACCAGACTCGGATTCAACACCAAGATGGTGATCACCGGCGATATCACGCAGGTCGATCTTGCGGTTCCCCGCTCCGGATTGGCCACCATCGAACGTATCCTCGGCGGTATCGAGGACATCGCCTTCGTGCATCTGCAGGCGGAGGACGTGGTGCGCCACCGTCTCGTCGGGCGTATCGTGGCCGCATACAACCGCCATGACGGATTGGACGGGGACCATAGACGGATGTCCCGCGCAACGGCACGCGCACGCCGGAACGAGAACGTGCGCCAGAACAAGGATGAGGGCAGCGATGAGCGTTGACGTTTCCAATGAGACAGTATGGGCCATCGATCCGAAGGTGTTTTCGGATCTGGGATTGTGGGTTATGGATCAGATGCGCGTCAGCACGCAGTCCGATCTGACGATCCTGTTCGTGGACCCCGACCCCATCGCGCAGATGCATATGCATTGGATGAACCTTGAAGGGCCGACCGATGTAATGAGCTTCCCCATGGACGAACTGCGCCCGGGCAACGACTCCACCGTCATGGAAGGCGTACTCGGCGACATCGTGATCTGCCCATGGGTGGCGGCCCAGCAGGCAGCCGCAGCGGGGCACGGCGTATTGCAGGAGATGATGCTGTTGGCGATCCACGGCATCCTGCACCTGCTCGGCTATGACCATGTGGGAGCCGAACAGGAACGGCAGATGTTCGGTCTGCAGCGGCAGTTGCTGCTGACCTTCATCGCGGTGAGGCAGGATCTGGGAACGCCCGTCAGTCTGCCAGCGGGAAGCACCGATGAACTGGCGGCATGGGACGCCGAGCACGGCTCCGACCGCGAACTGACGCATTGAGAGGAAACTCCGAGGGAGGCTGCGCCCCGGGAAAGGGAACGACATGAATGGGCCAATGACATTGATCGTACTGAGCGTGGCGCTGGTGACGGTCGTGGCGCTGCTGGTCTGGCTTTCACTATCCATGGCCGCGGCCGAAGGCGCCATCGGCCGTGTGACGCGAGCCAACCTCAACAATCGCATCTTCGAAGTGCAGACCGACCCGGACACCAACCAGTTCACCACGACCAAAAAGATCAGGCGGATCCATCAGGTGCAACGGTTCATCGCCAACCGTTATGCCACAGCGGGGTCGTGCGCGTTCTTCCGCATCACCTGCAACGTGTTGTCCGGCGTATTCGTCGCGATCGTCGCGGGAACATGGGGCGCATCCTGGTGGATCGAACTGCTGGTCGGCGTGGTGTTCGCCTTCGTCGTGGCGGTGGTGAGCATCCTGGTACGTCCGCGCGAAACCGGTGTCAACAAACCGACCGACATCATGATCAAACATGCGCGACTGGTCAACTTCGCCGTGGCCGTCACACCATTCGCCCGCGTGGGCACCAGCCAAGACGGGCGGCGACGCCGCGACCTCGACCTGTCCGACGACGAGGAACTGGAGAAAATCCAGCTGGAACAAGGACGAGCCGCCATCGACCGCATGGTCGAATCAAACGAATTCGATCCCGAAGTCTCCGAAATGATGCGCAACGTGCTCATGCTTTCGGAAACCCTCACCAGGGAGATCATGGTGCCGCGCACCGATATGATCACCATCGAATGTGACGCATCACTCGAAGACATGCTGAAACTCTGCTCGCGTTCCGGATTCTCCCGTGTGCCGGTGATCGGCGAGGACGTGGACGATCTCGTGGGCATCGCCTACCTCAAGGACGCCGTACGCGCCACCGCCTTCAACCCCGCGGCGATGAGCCGTGACGTAGCATCCATCGTGCGCGACCCCATGCTCGTCCCCGAATCGAAGCCGGTGGATGACCTGTTCCACCAGATGCAGCGATCCCGCCAACACGTGGCCATCGTCGTGGACGAATACGGCGGCATCGCCGGCATGGTCACCATCGAAGACACCATCGAACAGATCGTGGGCGAACTGGAAGATGAGCACGATCGTACACAGCACGCCGAGCCCAAGAAGATCGGCGACCGCAAATGGAGCCTGCCCGCTCGAACCCCCATCGCGGATCTCGAGGAATTGTACGAGATCGATATCGACGAGGACGACGTGGACACGGTATACGGACTGCTCACCAAACTGCTCGGACGCGTGCCCATCGTAGGAGCCTCCGCAGTGACCAGAGGCATCAGACTCACCGCGGTCGATTCCGCAGGCAGGCGTAAGAAGGTATCGACCATCGAAGTCGAGCCCAATGGAGTCGAGGGGCGCGAGGAAGATGGCAAAGCGCAGGAAAATGCCGACAACGACGAGAACAACGACCATCGCGATCACAAGGAGTGATATGACCGATACAATCACCGATGCCAATCAGGCTTCCGAACCATACCGTTCCGGTTTCGTGGCGGTGGTAGGACGACCGAACGTAGGCAAGTCCACACTGGTGAACGCCCTGATCGGCACGCAGATCGCCATCGCATCCTCCAGGCCGGAAACCACACGTAAGGCGATACGCGGCGTTCTCACCACGGAGCACGCGCAGTTGGTGCTGGTCGACACCCCCGGCATCCACAGGCCCCGCACGCTACTGGGCCAGCGTTTGAACGACATCGTCGACGAATCCCTGTCCGACGTGGACGTTGTCGCGTTCCTGCTGCCGGGAGACCAGGAAATCGGCCCCGGCGACCGTCGCATCCTGTCCCGGCTGCGCACGAACTTCGCCACCAAGCGTGAAGACGGCACCTTCGAATGGCGTGTGCCGCTGATCGCCATCGTCACCAAAATCGACGAACTCTCCCGCGAACAGCTCATCGCCAAACTCATCGAAATCAACGAATTCGCCGACTTCTCCGACATCGTCCCCGTCAGCGCCCTCAAGCACGACAACCTCGATGAAGTACGCAACGTGCTCATCGAACACACGCCGGAAGGCCCGCAGATGTATCCGGCCGAACAGCTCAGCGAGGAACGCCCCGAGGAAACCATCGCCGAACTCATCCGCGGCGCATTCCTCGAACAGTTGAACGACGAGCTGCCGCACTCCTTGGCAGTGGTCGTCGATTCCATCGACTATCCGGAAGACAACGAAACCGGCGACGCCTATGCAGGCAAAGCCCAAGTGAACGTCTCCATCTACGTGGAACGCGATTCGCAGAAGCCCATCATCATCGGCAAGGGCGCCTCGAACCTCACCGCAGTCAAGAAGAAGCTGCGCACCGCGGTGAACCGCATCGTCGGTTGCAAGGCGCGACTCGACCTGCACGTCAAGGTGGCCAAGGGGTGGCAGTCGGATCCTAAACAGCTTGAACGCCTCGGTTTTTAGTGTTTTCTGAATCCTTGGCTTTCAGAGCGGTGGTCCTGCTCGTCGGTTCAAGCTGTTCAGTATCCGCTTCGCGGCGAAGCCGCTCACCTCACCTGTCGGCGGTCCACAGGACCGCCTCCTGACGGTTCGGCCAAACAGCTTGAACGCCTCGGTTTCCAACATTCCAATAGCTAGCGTGTATTAGCTTTCTAATGTGTTGGGCCCCGCCGCGAGATAATCCGCGGCGGGGCCCAACACATGCTCGCCCGTAACCGTTTACAGACCGGCTTCGGCCATGGAAATGTAACCGGGGTCGATCAGCGTGCTTTTCAGATTGCCGGCACTGACCGCCACAAGATTCTCCTGAATGGTGGGAACCTTGGACCCGGCGATCGTCTGCTGCGTGACGTACGACATCCCATCGAGTCCCTGCCCGCTGTTCAGCCGCAGGCATACCTTCGCGATGTCGATGGCCAGATCGTTGCGGTTCTCGAGCCCCGTCATCCACTGCTTACCGTTCACCACCTGGGGAATGGTGTCGGCGTAGCTACCGTATCCGGTGATGACCGGCCAATGCGAATTGCGGTTGTTCTGTGCGGACGGCGAGGAATCATCCGACGTATCATCCTGCGCCTTGGCATCATTGTCCGGAGATTTGGAGGGTTCCGGAACCGCTTTGCGCAGCAGATCCTTGTGGCCGGCGATATTGCCCACGATGCTCGGAATGGTGATGGACGGGTTGATATCCGCCGAGGAACCCTGATATCCCATGTCTGCGAGTTTGTCGACCACGCTGGATGCCACCGCATCGTTCATCGCGATGACGCCATCGATTTTGGTCAGAACCGATACCCCATCCTTCTTGGACAGGGGAATACGACTTTCCATGGTCTTCGCGACCCCGTCTTTTTCATTGAGGTCGAACGCGACTTCCTTCCAATCCTCGTCGGTGGACTCTTTGCTCAGCGTTCCGGAAGGGCTGTATAGTTTGCCCTGCTCGTAGTAGGGTTTGAGAATCTTCCACACGCCCTTGAACGCCTCTTTCGCGAAAGCATCGTCGATTTCGGTGTTCTCGATGGTTTCGGAAGCGTCCTCGGCGTTGGTATAGGGGAGCAGCACCTCGATGGCCTTGGGATTGCCTTTGCCTACTTTGTTCAGATCGAGCTTGTTCACCAGCATATTCGCTTGCAGCTCGCCGATCTGTTCCGGTGTGGAGCAGCGGACGAAGGCGTCCGGGGTGAATCCTTCGATGGTGTTCGACACGAGTACGACATGCATACCGGCCTTCTTCGCCAACTGCAGTGCGGAACGCATGCGGCCCTCGGCCTCCTGCTGCTCACTGCTTTGCGCAACCTTGGCTACTGCCGTCTGGGAGACGTAATCCCCGTATTGACGGGAGGAGATGTTGGTCTGCGATGCGGGGGCGACGATCAGCGTGCCGCGCTTCATCTCCTCCTTGTTCTTCACGCTGGTGACATGTTCCACCACCCAGTCCTGCAGCTGTTGGCTCTGCTCATCAAGTCCGTTGGCGACATGGGTGTCGATGCTTTTCTTCGCCATGCCCTGGTGTTCAAGATCGCTGGTGATCTGGGGGACAAGCTTCGCCCACTTGTTCAGTGGTGTTTTCTGCGACATGGTGATGCCGTCGGACGGTGCGAACAACGTCACCGATCCGGCATCCGACTGTTTGACCCCATCGCCGGAATCCGATGAGGAGGGTTGCGGGGTGGAACATGCCGCCAGCGTCAGCAGCAGTGCGATGCTCGATACGGCTGCGGTCATCCGTGCCAAAAGGGGCGTGCGAACCATGGATTTCCAATCTTTCCGAAACAATGGGCCGTGCCCGATTGTAGTTGATGAAGCTGTGTTTCGCCGCATAGCCGTTCGTGCGACGGTCAGGATGGCGACATGCAAACGAAAGCGCCCTTCCCATCCATCCTGAGATGTTGGGGAAGGGCGCTTCCCTAGGGCTAATTATTTTTAGCCAATATGCGTGTGGAGCGCAATCACTCGGCGAGCGCCTTGGCGAGATTGGTGTCGAGCGCGTCCATGAAACCTTCGGTGTCGAGCCACGGCTGGTCTGGACCGATGAGCATGGCGAGATCCTTGGTCATCTGACCGCCTTCGACAGTGTCGACGATGACCTTCTCCAGCGTCTCGGCGAAATGCCTGACCTCAGGGGTGTTGTCGAGGTCGGCGCGGTGCTTGAGGCCGCCGGTCCACGCGAAGATGGACGCAATCGGATTGGTGGAGGTCTTCTCGCCCTTCTGCCAACGGCGGTAATGGCGGGTGACGGTTCCGTGTGCGGCCTCGGCCTCCACGGTCTGCCCGTCCGGCGTCATCAGCACGGAGGTCATCAGGCCGAGCGAACCGAAGCCTTGGGCTACGGAATCGGACTGCACGTCGCCGTCGTAGTTCTTGCAGGCCCAGATGTAGCCGCCATGCCACTTGAGCGAGCTGGCCACCATGTCGTCGATCAGACGGTGCTCGTAGGTAAGTCCGGCCGCTTCGAATTCCTCCTTGTATTCGGCTTCGAAGACCTCGGCGAAAATGTCCTTGAACTGGCCGTCATAGGCCTTGAGGATGGTGTTCTTGGTGGACAGGTAGACCGGGTATCCGCGCATCAGGCCATAGTTGAAGCAGGCGCGCGCGAATCCGCGGATCGAATCGTTGACGTTGTACTGCACCTGGGCGACGCCGCCATCGGCGCCGTAGTCGTACACGACGTGCTGGATGGGTTCGGAACCATCTTCGGGGGTGAAGGTGACGGTGAGGCGGCCGGCACCGGGAACCTTGAAATCAGTGGCCTTGTACTGGTCGCCGAACGCATGGCGGGCGACGACAATCGGCTTGGTCCAGCCGGGGACCAGACGGGGGACATTGCTCATGACGATCGGCTCGCGGAAGATGGTGCCGCCGAGGATGTTGCGGATGGTTCCGTTGGGGGACTTCCACATCTTCTTCAGTCCGAATTCCTTGACGCGGGCCTCGTCGGGGGTGATGGTCGCGCACTTGACGCCGACATGCTCGCGCTTGATGGCCTCGGCGGCGTCGACGGTGACCTGATCATCGGTGGCGTCGCGGTTCTCGATGCCCAGATCGTAGTAGTCGAGATTCACGTCCAGATAGGGGAGGATCAGCCGATCCTTGATGTCCTTCCAAATGACACGGGTCATTTCGTCGCCATCGAGTTCGACGATCGTACCTTCTACCTTAATCTTGGCCATAGTGCCTCCTGTTTGGCTGATGGGATGACCCAAGTCTTAGCGCATCAATGTAACGGGGAACGGCGTGATTCGACTATGTGAGACGGCCTGCGGTGCTGTCATATCCGCGCACTACGCTGAGAAACCATGTCTCAGGAAATTGAAATCGGTTTGGGTAAGAAGGCCCGCGTGGCCTATTCGCTGGATGACATCTCCATCATTCCCTCCCGCAGGACTCGCGATCCGCAGGATGTGTCGACTGGATGGCAGATCGATGCGTATGAATTCGATGTGCCGGTGATCGGCGCCCCGATGGATTCGGTCACCAGTCCCGCCACGGCCATCGCCATGGGCAAGATGGGCGCTTTGGGCGTACTGGATCTGGAAGGCTTGTGGACCCGTTACGACGATCCGACTCCGCTGCTGGACGAAATCGCGCAGCTTCCGGCGGAAACCGCCACCAAGCGCATTCAGGAGATCTACGCCGAGCCGATTAAGGCCGAGCTCATCACCAAGCGTCTGCGCGAGATTCGTGAGGCCGGCGTCACCGTGGCCGGCGCGCTCTCCCCGCAGCTGACGCAGGAATTCTATTCCACGGTGATCGACGCGGGCGTCGACCTGTTCGTGATTCGTGGCACCGTCGTATCCGCCGAACATGTCTCCACCACGCATGAGGCGCTGAACCTCAAGCAGTTCATCTATGATCTCGACGTGCCGGTGATCGTCGGCGGCGTCGCCAACTACACCGCTGCCCTGCACATGATGCGCACCGGCGCTGCCGGCGTGCTCGTCGGTTTCGGCGGCGGCGCGGTTTCCGCCACCCGTACCACGTTGGGTGTTCAGGCTCCGATGGCCACGGCCATCGCCGATGTGGCCGAGGCCCGCCGCGATTACATGGACGAGTCGGGCGGCCGCTACGTGCAGGTCATCGCCGACGGCGGCATGGGTGATTCGGGCAGCTTCGTCAAGGCCCTCGCCATGGGCGCCGACGCCGTGATGCTGGGCGCTCCGTTGGCCCGCGCCACCGAGGCTCCGGGCAAGGGCATGCATTGGGGCAGCGAGGCCCGTCATCAGACCTTGCCGCGCGGCTACCGCACCAACGTCGGCACCGTCGCCCCGCTTGAGCAGATTCTGTTCGGCCCGAGCCACATGGCGGACGGCACCACCAATTTCATCGGCGCGCTGCGTCGCACCATGGCTTCCACCGGCTATGTCGATGTGAAGAACTTCCAGCGCTGCAACGTGGTGGTCACCCCGCACGACGTGCAGTAGGAGTTCCCGGATTTCATCAGTGGAATGATGTAATCTGCAACTTTTGTTGACAAGACCCCCGAAGCATTTGCTTTGGGGGTCTTTCTGTGGTTTCCTAGCACATGTGCCATGCAAACGATGGCACATTCAACGAAGAAAAAAGGAAGAGGTGACTTCATTGGACTCGGATGCCCAATTCTTCACACCCCTCAATCCAGAAGACAATCAGCCTTCGGTCTACAAAGGCTATGTCACGGTCAGTTATGCAGCAGCGCCGGTAGCGTACCGTATCGTCGATGTTGCCCATACCGGTATCGAAGGCCGCCAGTGTCACACGCTGGCGGTTTCGTCGTTCCGGATGTCCATTCTCATGGCGGACATCGTCCGGGGCAAGATGTCGACGGAGATCCTGCGGAAAGCGGCGAGCGCCACGGTCATAGAGCGTCTGCAACGTCTGGCGTACATCGTCGGCGAGCAGATGCGGCGCGATCAGGCCTATAGGGCGAAGCTGCGGATCCCTCCGGTCATGCTGCATTGGCAGTCCGGCACCCTCATCAACGAGGGTTGTCTGGAGACGTGTGTGCAGTTCTCCCTCGGCAGGGAAATCTACTGGACGAATCTTAGATTCGAACGGGTCGGATGCCGTTGGGTATGCACGTTCGCCGACATAGGCTGAGTGAAGAAAGGACGGTTTCCTGTGGTGCTCAGTGAGGTCGCCGTACGAGAAGGCAAGGGGATCGCGATCGAGCTTGTATAGGGGAGCCGTGTCGGAAAGGCCGGACGTTCCGGGGCTGTGGTTGCCCGGACGTCCGGCCTTTTTCCGATTCACGCGGCATCAGGCGGAACGGATGCGGGAGGGGGAGGCAGATGCCGTGGCCGTCGCGGCGCCCGTGTCGCAGGGGGAGAGCGGATCGCATGCGGCATATGACGTCAAACGGTTGTGACGGGCATAGCCGGGCGTATGGTGGAAACCATGTTGCGAGAGTATATTTCCGATCCTGCGTATGAGACCCAGGACAGCGACACGATTTTCTCCCTGCTGCGGGATCGTGCGCAGAATGCCCCCGATGATGAGATCGCCGAGTGGCAGGATGATGATGGACGCACGTGGCGTTCCGCCACCGCCGGCGAAATGCTCGCCCGCGTGCGTGAAGTGGCCAAGGGCCTTATCGCTTTGGGAGCCCGGCCCGGCGTGATGGTCACCATCTATTCGGCGACCTGCTATGAATGGGGCATCGTCGATTTCGCCTGCGCCGCCATCGGCGCTGTGAGCGTTCCGATCTACGAGACCGATTCCGCGGCCCAGGCGGCGTCGATCCTCGAGGACACGAAGCCCCTGATCGCCTTCGCCGGCGACAATGCCCATGCGTTGACGTTGGAGCAGACTCGCAAGACGGCGAATGGGTTGAGCTACGTGTTCAACTTCCAGGAGAACGGCTTGGACGCCGTGGCCGATTTCGGCGCCGGAGTCACGGACGCCGAACTCGACAAGGCCATTTCCCGTGTGAAGGCCGATGACATGGCCACCATCGTCTATACGTCCGGTTCGACCGGCAAGCCGAAGGGCGCCATGCTGTCCAACCGCAACTTCACGCATATCGTGAAGAACGGCTACATCATCCTCGATGAGATGCTCTATGAGCCGAATCGTCTGCTGCTGTTCCTGCCGCTGGCGCACTGCTTCGCGCGATACATCCAGTACGTGTGCATCGGCGGCCACGGCGTGGTCGGCTATATTCCCAGCGCCAAGCACCTTCTGGCCGATCTCCGCTCGTTCAAGCCGACATATCTGCTCGGCGTGCCCCGCGTGTTCGAAAAGGTGTACAACGCAGCCTCCCAGAAGGCGGGCAACGGCATCGCCGGTCGTATCTTCGCCCGCGCATACACGCATTTCGCCGACTGGTCCAAGGCGGAGCAGGAGGGCAAGGGGCATTCGCCCATCGCCCGCATCCGTCATTCCTTCTACATGCAGACCGTCGGCAAGTCCGTGCGTTCCGCGCTTGGCCCGAACCTCGCATGGCTCGCCTGCGGCGGCGCCCCGATCAACCCCGATCTGGCGCATTTCTTCAACGGCATGGACGGTATCACCTTCATCCAGGGCTACGGTATGACAGAAACCGCAGCGCCCATGCTGGTGAACTGGCAGGACGATAACGAGGTCGGATCCGTCGGCAAGCCCGGCCCGGGTATGGGTGTGCGCGTGACCGACGATGATGAGATCGAATTGTTCGGCCCGAACGTGTTCATCGGGTACTACCGACAGCCGGAGCTGACGGCACAGACGAAGTCCGAGGATGGTTGGATCGCCACCGGCGATCTGGGAACCATCGACGATGCGGGCTTCGTGCGCATCACCGGCCGCAAGAAGGACATCATCATCACCGCGGGCGGCAAGAACGTCAGCCCCGCCCCGATGGAGGAGACCATCGCCACCTGCCCGATCGTTGACCATGCGGTCGTCATCGGCGACAACAAGCCGTTCATCTCGGCTCTGATCGAGCTCGAACCCGACATGACCCGTTCGTGGCTGTCCTCCCAGGGGCTTGACGCAGACATGCCCATCGAGCAGATTGTGCGTAACGATGCCGTGCGCGCCTTCATCCAGCAGTACGTCGATCAGGCCAATGCGACCGTGTCCAGGGCCGAATCCGTGCGCAAGTTCGCCATCCTGACCGAGCAGTTCAGTCAGGAGACCGGAACGCTCACACCGAGCATGAAGGTGGTTCGTGCCAAGGTGATCGGGCGCTTCGCCGACGTGATCGACGGCGAATTGTACGTGCCCAAGGGTACGTCCAAGCCGCTTCCCGGCACGGTCCGCCTGCTCGACCAAGCCACCGAATCCGTCAAGCAGGTTTCCGTCAATGTGAGTCCCAAGGTCAGGCAGGCATACGAGCAGGCCAAGGTGAGCGTGTCGGATTCGATTGCTAGCGTGTCCGAGAAGATCCGCAAGCAGGAGGACGGCCAGGAGAATACCGAGGCCGGAACCGACATCAAGAGTGAGGAGAAGTAAGCAAGTGGCCATTCGTGAAATCAGAGTCGTTCCCGATCCCGTTCTGCGCACTCCGTGCGATGAGATCAAGGAGATCACCCCGGCGGTCCGTCGTCTGGTCGACGATCTGCTCCAGACCGTCGACGATCCGGGTCGTGCGGGATTGTCCGCGAACCAGATCGGCGTGAACCTGAGGGCGTTCTCGTACAACATCAACGGCAAGATCGGATACATCCTGAACCCGGTCATCGAGGAGAAGTCCGGCGAACAGTACGGCGACGAGGGCTGCCTGTCGGTTCCCGGCCTGTGGTACAAGACCCGTCGCGCCGATTACGCTCGCGTGCGCGGCATCGACCTGGACGGCAAGGAGATCGTGCTGGAAGGCCACGGATTGTTCGGACGCATGCTGCAGCACGAATGCGACCATCTCGACGGCCATGTCTATCTTGACCGGTTGGAGAAGGAAGAGCGCAGGGAAGCCATGCGCTACATGCGCAACCATCACTGACATCGCGCCCCGCCGATTTGGCGGGGCGACGTGCTATTATATGGGCTCGTGCGCCAACCGGCGACGGTCGTAGTCTCGGCGGTCGGAACCAAACCAATATTGTCAACCGGCGTACAACAAATTCGCGTCATGCTCGCGACGGCCCGTGTCGGTCGGCTTCGATCCCATCAGGGAAGGGAAGCTGCACGCGGGTGCGCATGGCCAGGCAAGAACCGACAAGAAAGAGGTAGCAATACCATGGCTCAGATCACTATGAGCGAAATGCTGAAGGCAGGCCTGCACTTCGGTCACCAGACCCGTCGTTGGAACCCGAAGATGAAGCAGTTCATCCTCACCCAGCGCAACGGTATCCACATCATCAACCTGTTCAAGTCCCTCGACATGATCGACGTCGCCTACGACTTCATCAAGTCCACGGTCGCCCACAATGGCACCGTGCTCTTCGTCGGCACCAAGAAGCAGGCTCAGGAAGCGGTGTCCGCTCAGGCTACCCGCGTGAACATGCCGTACGTCTCCGAGCGTTGGCTCGGCGGTATGCTGACCAACTTCCAGACCGTCTCCAAGCGCGTCGCCCGCCTCAAGGAACTCGAAGAGGTCGACTTCACCGACGTGCACGGTTCCGGCCTGACCAAGAAGGAACTGCTGCTGCTCGAGCGCGAGAAAGACAAGCTGAACAAGCAGCTGGGCGGTATCCGCAACATGAACCGCACCCCGTCCGCGATGTTCGTCGTCGACATCAACAAGGAAGCCCTGGCCGTCGAGGAAGCCCACAAGCTGGGCATCCCGGTCGTCGCCATCGTCGACACCAACACCGATCCGGAAGCCGTCGAGTACCCGATTCCGGCCAACGATGACGCCATCCGCGGCATCGAACTGCTGACCAGCCTGATGGCCGACGCCGTCGCCGAGGGCCTGATCGAGCGTTCCGGCAAGGCCACCAAGGCCGAAGGCGAAACCTCCGAGCAGCCGATGGCTGCTTGGGAGAAGGAGCTCCTGGAGAACCAGGCTCCCGCCGAAGCCGCTAAGGCTGAGTGATCCGGCACCGCCGGGGGAGAGGTTCCGACTGCTCTCCCGGCGGGCTCCACATTTTTCATCTGTCAAACCCAGTTCCATATAAGGGAGAACGAACACTATGGCAGCAATTACCGCCGCTCTGATCAAGCAGGTGCGCGAAGACACCGGCGCAGGCATGATGGACGTCAAGAAGGCCCTCACCGAGGCTGAGGGCGACGTCGCTCGCGCCAAGGAAATCATCCGCGCCAAGGGCATCGCCGCAGCCGGCAAGCGTGAAGGCCGCGCCGCCCAGGAAGGCACCATCGCCTCCAAGGTCGTCGAAGGCGCCAATGGCGAAGTCGGCTACGCCGTCGAGCTGAACTCCGAGACCGACTTCGTGGCCAAGACCCCGAAGTTCGTCGACTTCAGCAACACCGTGCTGGGCTACGCCGTCGAGGCCGACGCTGATTCCGCGGAAGCCCTGCTGGAAGCCAAGGCCGAGGAAGGCACCGTCAAGGAAGCCGTCGAGGAAGCCGCGGCTCTGTTCGGCGAGCATGTCAAGGTCGGCCAGTTCGCCAAGATCTCCGGCGAGCACGTCGAGATCTATGCCCACAAGAAGTCCGTCGAGATGCCGCCGAGCATCGTCGCGATGATCGCCACCGACAAGGCCGGTGCTGCTGTCGCCCACGAAGCCGCTCTGCAGATCTCCGCCATGGGCGCCCAGTGGCTCACCCGTGAGGACGTTCCGGCCGAAGTGCTGGCATCCGAGACCCGCGTGGCCACCGAGAAGACCACCGAGGAGCTCAAGAGCAAGGGCAAGCCGGAAGCCGTGATCGAGAAGATCGCCCCGAAGATCGTCGAAGGCCGTCTGAACGCCTTCTACAAGGAGACCGTGCTTCTGGAGCAGGCCTACGTCAAGGATCCGTCCAAGACCGTGGGTGATCTGTTCAAGGAAGTCGGCGGCAACGCCACCGCGTTCGCCCGTGTCGAGGTCGGCAAGGGCGCTGAGGCCTGATTCCTCCTGTTTTTCGCCTGATAGGTGATATTCAGGGCGGTCCGCATGTAGCGGGCCGCCCTTTTGCTGTTCTTGTTAAACATCCACTGAATGGGAGGATCGAAGGCGAACGTAAGAATTCTTGACGCATTGCTGATCAACTCGCCGACGATACTGTTCGGCCTGTTGTTCTTCTGGTCGTTCTGTCGTGAGCCGAGGCAGTTCCGCAATGGCCTGTTCCCGTTCCCGTTCCTGATCTGCCTGGACGCGACATGCATGCTGTACTTCGGCAACGTCTTAGTGTGGGCCGTAGTCGCCGTGCTCATCGATCTTCTGGCGTTTACCGGACTGGTATTCCGCGCGTTGAGAATGTGCACATAAGTTGAGAATGTGCACATAAGTTGAGAATGTGCGCATAATAATCTCAAGCTCAAGACGGGCGGCGTGGGAGGCCACGCCTAGGGGTATTACTGGCCTTACGACGGTGTTCATCCGCGAATTCGTCGCCGTCACACGCGCCCATTCGTGGACGTATTACGTGATCGCGGTGATATGCGTCATTAACTACATTGTTGCGAAATGCGGCATGGTGTTCTTCTAGATCACGGGGGAATCCGCGTGTCCCGCGCGTTGAGAATGCGACGGTCGGTGTTACTCGATATGCTGAGAAACGGTAGTTTTGCGGCTCGCACGTCAGCGGCGCGGGCCGAGTGACAACGAAGGAAAGATAATTATGACTGGCGAAAACGCAGGAGACAAGCCCCGTAGAGTGCTGCTCAAGCTGTCCGGCGAGGCATTCGGCGGCGGCAAGGTCGGCATCGACACCCACGTGGTGCGCCGCATCGCTTCGGAAATCGTTCCCGCAGTGGGCAAAGGCGTGCAGGTCGCAATCGTGGTCGGCGGCGGTAATTTCTTCCGCGGCGCGGAACTGCAGCAGGCCGGCATCGACCGTTCCCGCGGCGACTACATGGGCATGCTCGGCACGGTGATGAACTGCCTCGCCCTTCAGGATTTCCTGGAGCAGGAAGGCCAGGCCACCAGGGTCCAGACCGCCATCACCATGGGGCAGGTCGCGGAACCGTACATTCCTTTGAAGGCCATCCGCCATCTCGAAAAGGGACGCGTGGTGATTTTCGGCGCAGGCGCCGGCATGCCGTACTTCTCCACCGATACCGTTTCCATCCAGCGTTCGCTGGAAATCCACTGCGATGAGGTGCTGATGGGCAAGAACGGCGTGGACGGCGTGTACACCGCCGATCCGCGCAAGGACGAGAACGCCAAGCGTTTCGAAGCCCTGAGCTACAACCGTGCTCTCGTCGACAATCTCGCCGTCATGGACGCGGCGGCGCTGTCCATGGCCCGCGACAACAAGAAGCGCATCCGCGTGTTCGGCCTTGAAGGCGAAGGCAACGTGACCCGCGCCCTCGTCGGCGAGGAGATCGGCACCTTGGTCTCCACCGCGGAATCGCGTGTGGCGGACTGAACCCCTCAATCGAACGACAGCCAACAACCACAAACATAAGGAGCAATAATGGCAATCGTCATCGAACAGGCCAAGGAACAGATGGCCAAGACCGTCGAGAACACCAAGGAGAACTTCGCCGGCATCCGCACCGGTCGTGCGAACCCGGCCCTGCTGAACGGCATCATGGTCGACTACTACGGTGCGCCCACGCCCATCAAGGCCGTCGCCTCCATCGGCGTTCCCGAGCCGCGCACTCTGTCCGTCACCCCGTTCGACGCGTCCCAGGCCGGCGCCGTCGAGAAGGCCATCCGCAACTCCGATCTCGGCGTGAGCCCGAACCGTGACGGCAACGTCATCCGCCTGACCATGCCGGAACTCACCGAGGAACGTCGCAAGGAATACGTCAAGCTCGCCAAGACCAAGGCGGAGGACGGCAAGGTCGCGGTCCGCAACATCCGCCGCAAGGCCAAGGAAACCATCGACAAGTCCGTCAAGGACGGCGAGATGGGCGAGGACGACGGCGATCGTCTGCTCAAGGATCTCGACAAGGTCACCAAGTCCGTCACCGACGAGATCGATTCCCTGCTTGAGACCAAGCAGAAGGAGATCATGGAGGTCTGATCTTCGGACTTCCCAAGAACCGAATATGGAACGCAATGAACAAATCCATGATCAGGCCGAGGTGACCCTCGACCAGATCAACAAGAAGACCGGTCGCAACATGCCGCAGGCCATCGCCACGGCCGTGCTGCTGATCGCGGTTATCCTCGGATGCCTGCTGATAAGCGTCGACCTGTTCGTGGCGCTCGTCGTGGCGTTCATGATTCTGGCGCTGTGGGAGCTACGCGTCGATTTCGCGACCGCCGGACTGCACATTCCCGTGTTCATGCTCTGGATCTGCTCGGCGGTCACGCTGTTCGCCGCGTATTATTCGCGCCTGCATGTCGTGGCCATGGCGCTGTGTGCGATGGCTTCCATCATGCTGGTGGCGCTTTCCGCCACGGCGAAGCTCAGCTTCGGCAACAGGCTGTCACTTGCGGTGGCTAACAAACTTTCGCATACCGAGGCCACCGCGCGACTCGAATCCTCCTTCAACCATGACGGGGGAGAGCAGCATCACAGCCGTCTGAGCCATGTGGCCGTGTCCGTGCTCACCGTGCTGTACATCCCGGTGCTGGCATCCTGCATCATCGTGCCGCTGACATTCCATGGGCATCCCGTGGCGCACGCCATCATGCTGGTGTTCCTGCCGGCCCTGTCCGACACCGGTGGCCTGTTCGCCGGCGCATGGCTGGGCAAGCACAAGCTTTCCCCCAGAATCTCCCCGAAGAAAAGCTGGGAAGGTTTGGCCGGGTCCGTACTGTTCGCCATGGTGGGCGCGTTCGCGGTGATGTTCTGCACGTACAGCCCGCAGGTGTGGGCGGCACGCTGGTGGGTTCCCGTCGTGATGGGTGTCCTGGTCGGCGTCGTCGGCACGTTCGGCGATCTGTGCGCTTCCATGATCAAACGTGATCTCGGCATCAAGGACATGGGGCATCTGCTGAAGGGACATGGCGGCGTGATGGATCGCGTCGATTCGATCCTGATGGCGGCCCCGTTCACCTGCATCCTGCTGTGGGTTACGGGCCTGTGATGGCCTTTCCACGGTGAATCCGCGAGAGTGTCTGTGCATACCTGTACGGGCACTCTCGCGTTATGACGTCAACAATTCCGAATACCACGAACGAAGCGAAAACCCATGACATCCCCTGAAATCCCCGAAACCGGCATCACCGAAGGCGGCACCGAAGGCGCGTTCCGCGACGTGCTCTCCAAGGATCACGCCAAGCGTGGCAAGCCTCCGGTCCATTTCGCCGATATGACCGATGAGGAGCGCATCGCCAAGGCAACCGATCTCGGACTGCCGAAATTCCGAGTCAAGCAGCTCGCCAATCATTACTATGGTCATTTCGACGTGAACGCCGCGGAGTTCACCGATTTCCCCGCGGCCAAACGAGAAGAGGCCGCGGCGGCGTTCTTCCCGCGTCTCATCACCGAAGTCACCCGTCAGGTGGCGGATAACGGCACCACCATCAAGACCCTGTGGAGACTGTTCGACGGTTCCCTGATCGAATCGGTGCTGATGCGCTACCCGACGCGCACCACCCTATGCATCTCCTCGCAGGTCGGCTGCGGCATGGGTTGCCCGTTCTGTGCGACCGGCCAACTCGGCCTGACCCGTAACATGTCCGCCGGCGAGATCCTTGAACAAGTGCGCGTGGCCGCCAAGATGATGCGTGATGGCGAAGTGGCGGGAGGCCCGGGCCGTCTGAGCAACATCGTCTTCATGGGTATGGGCGAGCCTATGGGCAACTACCGGTCGGTGTTGTCCGCGGTCCGTCAGATCTCGGCGTTGCCCCCGGAGGGCTTCGGCATTTCCGCGCGCAACATCACCGTGTCCACGGTCGGCGTGGTGTCCGGCATCAGGAAGCTTGCCGCCGAAGGACTCCCGGTGCGCCTTGCCGTCTCGCTGCATGCACCGAGCGACGAGCTGCGTGACGAGCTTGTGCCGATGAACAAGCGTTTCAACACCACCGCCGTACTAGATGCCGCGCACGACTACTGGCTTGCCTCCAAGCGCCGCGTCAGCATCGAATACGCGTTGATGCGCGGCATCAACGATCAGGCCGAACATGCCAGACTGTTGGCCAAGAGACTGAACCATTACGGTGACGATTGGGCCCATGTCAACCCCATCCCGCTCAATCCCATCGAAGGTTCCAAGTGGACGGCATCCAAGCCGGAGGACGAGGCCCGGTTCCTTGAGATCCTGCACTCCGCGGGCATCACCGCCACGTTGCGTGACACGCGCGGCCAGGACATCGACGGTGCCTGCGGCCAGCTCGCCGCCAAGGAACGCTGACGTCCATTCGCAGATTCCGCGCGTATGGATGGCGGCCCGACGGATACGCTTCGTTGGGCCGCCATCCATATTGGCTAACGAATCATAGCCTATGTTTCCCCATAGCCGAGGTTCGGCGTTCCTAGCATATGGTTCCTAGTATGTGGACTTGCGTCGGACCTTGTAACGCAAGGTCGGTAGTCTGAAAAACTGAATCATTGGCCCGTCGTAGTAGTGGGAGTGAAAGATGTCGCTGGCGGTACGAGTCATTCCGTGCCTGGATGTTGATGCCGGACGTGTGGTGAAGGGCGTCCATTTCGAAAACCTCAAGGATGCCGGCGATCCGGTCGAGCTGGCGGCGGAATACTACCGTCAGGGCGCCGACGAACTGACCTTCCTGGATGTGACCGCATCCAGTTCGCATCGTCAGACCATGGTCGACGTGGTCAGCCGCACCGCCGAACAGGTGTTCATCCCGATGACCGTGGGCGGTGGCGTGCGTACTCCCGAGGATGTGGATTCGCTGCTCCGCTGCGGCGCCGACAAGGTCGGCGTCAACACCGCGGCCATCAATGATCCGACGTTGATCAGCCGTGTTGCCGAACGTTTCGGCAATCAGGTGCTGGTACTCTCCGTGGACGCTCGCCGCGAGAAGGGCGAGCAGCATACGCAGTCCGGCTTCGAGGTCACCACAATGGGCGGACGCAAATCCACCGGCATCGACGCGCTATGGTGGGTGAAGCGCGCCGAGGAGCTTGGCGCCGGCGAGATCCTGCTCAACTCCATGGACGCGGATGGCACCCAGTCCGGCTTCGACATCGAAATGATCAAAGCGGTGCGTCGCGAGGTCAAGATCCCGATCATCGCCTCCGGCGGCGCAGGCAAGGTCGAGGATTTCCCGCCGGCGGTCGCGGCCGGTGCCGATGCGGTCCTCGCTGCCTCCGTATTCCATTACGGTAGGATGACGATCGCGGATGTCAAGGCGGAACTGCGCAAGGCCGGCTACACCGTTCGTTGATTTCCCTGATTTTCCAACCAATCCATCCGAAGAAGCAAAACAAGAATGCAGTACGATAACTCCACAACACTTGATCCCGCAATCGCAGCACGTCTGAAGCGCGACGACAAAGGCCTTGTCGCCGCGGTCGTCCAGCAGTACGATACCCGTGACGTGCTGATGGTCGGCTACATGAACGACGAGGCGCTGCGACGCACCCTCACCACGGGCCGCGTGACCTTCTGGTCCCGTTCGCGTCAGGAATACTGGCGTAAGGGTGATACTTCCGGGCATGCGCAGTACGTCAAGGGCGTGTCCCTCGACTGCGATGGCGACGCGCTGTTGGTGGAGGTCGATCAGGTGGGTGCCGCATGCCATACCGGCAAGCGCAGCTGCTTCGACGAAGGCGGCCCGCTGCCCGTGGTCGAAGGTTTCAAGCCCGAGGAGGCGAAGTGATGGAGGAGTGCAGCGTCGAGAATCTGCGTTGGGGCGGGACCTGGCCGTCCCGTGAGCAGTTCCATGAACTCGCCGATGAGGGGTACCGCATCATCCCCATCGTGCGTCGACTGCTCGCCGATTCCCTGACACCGGTCGGATTCTATGAGCGTCTCGCCGCTGGGCGAAGTGGCACGTTTATCCTCGAATCGGCGGAATTCGGCGGCACATGGAGTCGTTACAGCTTCATCGGAGTGAACTCCATCGCCCAGCTTCGTTCCAATGGCGGTCAGGCCGATTGGCTCGGCCAGGTGCCGGTGGGTGTCCCCACCGAGGGCGATGTGCTGGATGTGGCGCATGCCACGTTGAAGATTCTGAACTCACCGAAGGTCAAAGGCCTACCGAATCTTACCTCCGGCCTGGTAGGCACCGTCGGATGGGATGTGATCCGTCATTGGGAGCCGACCCTGCGCGGCAAGGCCCCGAACGAAACCGACCAACCCGAGCTGGTGCTCGCCCTTGCCACCGATATCGCGGTGGTCGACCACGTGTCCGGTTCCGTATGGCTGATCGCCAACGCGGTGAACGTCGATAACAAACCCACGCGAGCCGACTGGGCATATGACAACGCCATCGAACGACTCGACACCATGCAGCGCCAGGCCGCGACGCCGACGCCGGGGGAGGCGCGCATCAACGTGCTCGACCCGTCCACCCCCCAGCCTGAATTGCGCTTCCGCACCGAGAAGTCGCATTATGAGAAGGCGGTCGAGGAGACGAAGCGTCACATCGTCGACGGCGATGTGTTCCAGACGGTCATCTCCCAGCGACTCGACATCGATTCGCCTGCCGACCCCTTCGACGTGTACCGTGTACTGCGCACGCTGAACCCGAGCCCGTACATGTACTTCTTCGCCCTGACGGATACCAAGGGACGCGTTTTCAACGTGGTCGGCTCCAGTCCGGAAACCCTGATCAAGGTCGACGACGGCCATGCCATGACCTTCCCGATCGCGGGTTCGCGTCCGCGTGGCACCACTCCGGAGGAGGACGAGTGGCTCGCCAACGAGCTGCTCGCCGATCCCAAGGAGCGCAGCGAGCACATCATGCTGGTCGACCTGTCCCGCAACGACCTGAGCCGCGTCTGCAAGCCGGAAAGCGTCGAAGTCGTCAGGCTGATGGACATCAAGCGGTTCAGCCATATCATGCACATCTGCTCCACGGTGACGGGCACGCTGAACGATGGCATGACCGCTTTCGACGTATTCACTTCCGCGTTCCCCGCCGGCACGCTTTCCGGTGCTCCCAAGCCTCGCGCCATCGAGATCATCGACGAGCTTGAGCCGGCCGATCGCGGTATCTACGGCGGTACGGTCGGCTACTTCGACTTCTCCGGGAACATGGATATGGCCATCGCCATCCGCACCGCCTTCCTGCGTGACCATGAGGCCAGCGTGCAGGCCGGTGCGGGCATCGTGCTCGACTCCGTGCCGGGCAACGAATGGCAGGAAACCCGCAACAAGGCCGCGGCAAGCGTCGAGGCCGTCCAGATTGCGGCCCAGTTGAAAGCCCTGTAGGCAAGGGGACGTTACTCTTGCAAAGACGCCTTTTGTAACAAGAGAAAGGGACCACATGTCGGTACTGGACGAGTTGGTGGCAGGAGCGGTCGAGGATGCCAAGGCGCGTGAAGCGCGGGTCAGCCTCGAACAGATCAAGAGGAACGCGGCGCAAGCCGCAGCGCCACTCGACGCCACTCGATGGTTGAGGAAAGCCGACGGCATCCCGGTGATCGCCGAGATCAAACGTGCATCCCCCTCCAAAGGGCATTTGAGTGATATCCCCGATCCGGCGGCCCTCGCCCGCGAATATGAGGCGGGCGGGGCAAGCGCCATCTCGTGCCTCACCGAAGGCCGACGTTTCCTCGGATCGCTCGACGACTTCGACAAGGTCAAGGCTGCGGTGAACATCCCCGTACTGCGTAAGGATTTCATCGTCACCGACTATCAGGTTTGTGAGGCGCGTGCCCACGGCGCGGATATCATTCTGCTTATCGTCGCCGCGCTCGACGACGATAAGCTCAAGCATCTGCTCGATCTGGCCCATGAACTGGGCATGACCGTTCTGGTCGAAACGCATACGCGCGAGGAGATCCAGCGTGCCATCGGCGCGGGAGCCAAGGTGATCGGCATCAATGCGCGCAATCTCAAGAATCTTCGCGTCGATGTGAGCAAATACCGCGAACTCGCCTCCAACCTGCCCGCCGACGTCATCAAGGTCGCCGAATCGGGAGTGTTCGGAGCCGTCGAGGTCGAGGATTACGGGCGTGCCGGCGCCGACGCGGTGCTGGTGGGCGAGGGCGTCGCCACGGCGGACGACCATATTCTTGCAGTGCAACGACTAGTGAAAGCAGGTGCACAGGTGAAAACCAGCGAATCCACTCCTTTGAGCGAACATCAGGGACCGTACTGGGGCCAGTTCGGTGGCCGTTATGTGCCCGAGGCGTTGATCACCGCGTTGGATGAGCTCGAACGCGTGTACGACGAGGCCAAGGCGGACCCGGAGTTCCATAAGGAATTCATGACGCTGCAGAAGCGCTATGTGGGTCGAGAAAGCCCGCTGACCGAAGCGCCGCGTTTCGCCGAACTGCTCAAGGAGAAGACCGGCATCGCGCCGCGCGTATTCCTCAAGCGTGAGGATCTCAACCATACCGGAGCGCACAAGATCAACAACGCCCTCGGTCAGGCATTGCTCGTCAAGCGCATGGGCAAGACCCGCGTCATCGCGGAGACCGGAGCCGGCCAGCATGGCGTGGCGACAGCCACCGTATGCGCGATGCTCGGCCTGAAATGCCGTATCTACATGGGGCAGATCGACGCCAGGCGTCAGGCCCTGAACGTGGCCCGCATGCGTATGCTCGGCGCCGAGGTGGTGGAAGTCACCTTGGGCGACAAAATCCTCAAGGATGCCATCAACGAGGCACTGCGCGACTGGGTCACCAACGTCAAGGACACCCATTATCTGCTGGGTACCGTCGCCGGCCCCCACCCGTTCCCCGCCATGGTCCGTGATTTCCAGAAGATCATCGGCGAGGAAGCCAAGCGGCAGCTTCAGGATTGGTATGGCATCGACCATCCGGACGCGGTTTGCGCATGCGTGGGCGGCGGCTCCAACGCCATCGGCATTATGAACGCCTTCCTCGACGACGAGCGTGTGAACCTGTACGGCTATGAGGCCGGCGGCAACGGACCGGAATCCGGTAAGCACGCCATCCGTTTCGCGCCGGGCACCGGTCAGCTGGGCATGTTCCAAGGAGCCAAGAGCTACCTGCTGGAAACGTCCGAAGGCCAGACCCTCGACACGTATTCGATCTCCGCGGGCCTCGACTATGCTTCGGTCGGCCCCGAGCATGCATGGCTCAAGGAAATCGGAAGAGTCAACTATTCCTGGGCGACCGATGAGGAGGCCATGAACGCCTTCCGTGACCTGAGCCGCAGCGAAGGCATCATCCCCGCCATCGAAAGCTCCCACGCCGTCGCCGGCGCGTATAAGGCTTGCGAGGATCTGAAGGCCAAGGGTTACACACATCCCGTCATCATCATCAACATCTCCGGCCGAGGCGACAAGGATATGGCCACCGCAGGCAAGTGGTTCGGCTATCTGACCGACGATCAGGCCAAGGCGCTTGACGTGACCGGCGCTCACGGCGATACCATCGCCTGATGACGACTTGCGAGGAATGAAGGATCTTATTATGACTAACGAAGCAACCACCCCGTCCGGTCAGCCGCTGGGCATCAGCCACAAGCCGAGCCGCACCAAGGCCATGTTCTCCGAGTTCAAGGCGCAGAACAAGCCGGCGTTCATCGGATACCTGCCGTATGGTTTTCCGAATCCCGACGATTCCCTGACGGCATTGCGGACGATGGTCGAACATGGCGTCGACGCCGTCGAAATCGGCCTGCCGTATTCCGATCCGGTTATGGATGGCCCCGTCATCCAGGCGGCGAGCCAGATCGCGTTGGATAACGGCGAAAGGATCGCCAACGTGTTCAAGGCGGTGGAGGCCGTGGCGAACGCGGGCGGTGTCCCGCTCATCATGAGCTATTGGAATCTCATCTACCATTACGGCGTTGAGCGTTTCGCCACCGATTTCGAAAACGCCGGCGGTGCCGGCCTGATTACCCCCGATCTGATCCCTGACGAGGCGGGGGAGTGGATCGAGGCATCCGACCGCCACGGCCTCGACCGCATATTCTTGGTTTCTCCCGACTCCGCCGATTCCCGGCTTGAAGTCGTCGCCAAGAACACGCGCGGCTTCGTCTACGCCGCGGCACGCATGGGTGTCACCGGCGAACGTTCCACCATCGACGCCTCCCCGCAGGCGTTGGTGGAACGCACCCGCAAGGCCGGTGCCGAGAACGTCTGCGTGGGCATCGGCGTCTCCACCGCGGAACAGGGCGCGAAGGTCGGCGCATACGCCGATGGTGTGATCGTCGGTTCCGCCTTGGTGCATACCCTGCTCAACGATGACGGAAGAACCGCCCGCGGCACGGCCGAAGGGTTGTCCCTGCTCGCGGCCAAAACCGAGGAACTCGCAGAAGGCATCCACGGGGCCCGCGCATGACGACGCTCGCCTCCATTCCTTCTCCGGGTTTCTCCAAGTTCCAGATCGGCCCCTTCACCATCCGCATGTACGCCGTGTGCATCCTCATCGGCGTCTGTTTCGCGGTCTGGATTCTTACCCGCCGTTGGAAACGCGCCGGGGGAACATTCGATCAGGTGCTCGACCTCACATTGGTGACGGTTCCGTGCGGTCTCGTCGGAGCGCGCCTGTACCACTGTCTGAGCACGCCGGCCATGTATTTCCCTCCCACAGGCGATCCCATGAGCATCCTGAAGGTGTGGGAAGGCGGCATGGCCATCTTCGGCGGCATCGGCGTGGGAGCGTTGGCCGCCTTCCTATGGTGCAGGCATAAGCATTACCCGTTCGCGTTGCTGCTCGATTGCCTGGCTCCTGGGCTTCTGGTCGCCCAGGCCATTGGCAGGTTGGGCAACTGGTTCAATCAGGAGTTGTACGGCAAGCCGACCACACTGCCTTGGGGGCTGAAGCTCAACGAGAACAGCGACGCCATCGGCCACAGCGAGGTTTGCTATCAAGGTGTAGCCTGTCCGAGCGGAACCCTGTTCCATCCCACGTTCCTCTACGAAATGATCTGGAACCTCATCGGCGCCGCGCTGATCGTGTGGCTGGGGAACCGGTTCGCGGATAAGCTCAAGGCCGGCCAACTCGCCGCCATGTATATGATCTGGTACGGCTGCGGCCGTAGCTGGATCGAGGAGATCCGCATCAACTACTCGACCGTCATCCTCGGCATCCGCACGAACACGTGGACCGCCATCCTGACGGCCCTGTGCGGCATCGTGCTATTCGCCGTGCTGAGGAAGTACGGGAAAACGTATGATGAACTTACGGTAAAGCTTCGTTCCGTCACCGACGACGAGCTTGAACGTATGAGCCAGAAATCCACAAAATGACCCTAGCCAACAGTAAGGTAGGAGATTATGAGCATTGAAATCGCACCTAGCATCCTGTCCGCCGACTTCTGCAATCTCGAACGTGACCTGAAGGCCATCGCCAACGCCGATCTGGTCCACGTCGATGTGATGGACCACCATTTCGTCCCGAACCTGACCCTCGGCGAACCGATCGTCAAGCGCATCTGCGAGGTTACCGACCTGCCGGTGGATGTGCATCTGATGATCGAGGACCCGGATCGTTGGGCTCCCGAATACGCCAAGCTCGGCGCGGCCTCCGTGAGCTTCCACATGGGTGCCACCCATGCTCCGGTGCGTCTGGCCCGCCAGCTGCGTGACATGGGCTGCAAGGCCTGCTTCGCGGTTCGCCCCGCCGAACCCGTCGAGCCGATCTTCGACATCCTCGACGAATTCGACATGATCCTCATCATGACCGTCGAGCCCGGTTTCGGAGGTCAAAAGTTCCTGGACAACCAGATGGGCAAGGTGCGTCGCCTGCGTGACGAGATCACCCGTCGCGGTCTGAAGACCAAGATCCAGGTCGATGGCGGCGTGAGCCCGAAGACCGCACACATCGTGGCCGAGGCGGGCGCCGACGTGCTGGTCGCCGGTTCCGCGGTCTACGGTGCGGAAAACCCGGCCGAAGCCATTGATTCCATTCGCGATAAGGCCGCAGCGGCCTACAAGGACTGAAGGAAACCATGAAGACTTTTGAATCGTTGTTCGCAGAACTGTCCGAAAAGGCAAAGACCCGTCCGGAGGGGTCGTTGACCGTCGATGAACTCGACAAGGGCACCCACTTCATCGGCAAGAAGATCGTCGAGGAAGCCTCGGAGACGTGGATCGCCGCCGAATACGAGGGCGCCGATCGTACCGCCGAAGAGATGAGCCAGCTGCTCTACCACGTGCAGGTCATGATGATCAAGCACGGTCTGACGCTTGAAGACGTGTACAAGCATCTGTGATGCATGGCCGGGGAATCCCGGTAGGACCAACATTCAAGCCGAATACTAAAGAGGAAGAAAGTAATGCTGCGAATCGCCGTTCCCAACAAGGGTATGCTGTCCGAGCCCGCTTGGAACATGCTGGCCGAAGCCGGCTATAGGTTGCGTTCCAATCCACGTCAGCTCGTCGTGGAGGATCCGGACAACGATGTCGAACTATTCTATCTGCGCCCGCTCGACATCGCCGTATACGTCGGCAGGGGAACCATCGATGTCGGTATCACAGGCGAGGATCTGCTGAAGAACTCGGGCACCGAAGCCGTGGAGCACCTGTCCCTCGGCTTCGGAGCCTCGACGTTCCGTTTCGCCGCGCCGAACGATTCCGACATCAAGGAGCTGAAGGACATCGACGGCAAGCGCGTCGGAACCTCCTTCGACAAGCTCGTCCATGATTATCTGGTCGAACAGGGCATCAACGCCGAAACTATCCATCTGGACGGTGCGGTCGAATCGTCCGTGCAGCTCGGCGTGGCCGATCTGATCGCCGACGTGGTGTCCACCGGCACCACGCTGCGCAACGCAGGTCTGCGCATCTTCGCCAATCCCATCATGCACTCCGAGGCCTGCCTGATCCGCAGCCCGCGCCTGGACGAACATGACGAGCGCCTCACCATTCTGAGCCGCCGTCTGCAAGGCGTGCTCACCGCCCAGCGTTACGTGCTGATGGATTACGACATTCCCGTCTCCAAGGTCGGTGAAGCCGTCGCTGTTACGCCTGGGTTCGAAAGTCCCACCATTTCGCCGCTGCACGATAAGCAGTGGAGTGCGGTGCGTGTCATGGTGCCGAAGGCCAAGGTGAACCATCTGATGGATAAACTGTACGAAGTCGGTGCACGTGGCATCATCGTCACCGCACTGCAGGCCTCCCGCATCTGAATTTGAGCAGTATGAGCGAACACATTCATAAGTCGACCTATAGTCCGGATGCCCGTGACGTCATCTTCACCATTCCGAACGCCTTGAGTCTGTTGCGTATCATCACCATCCCCGTGGTGGCTTGGCTGATTTCACGGCACAGCATGATACCGGCCCTGATTGTGTTCGCTTTTTCCGCCATCACCGATTTCCTCGACGGAACACTGGCGAGGAAACTCAATCAGGTGAGCAAGCTCGGGCAGATTCTCGATCCTTGCGCCGATCGTCTGCTTATTCTCTGCACGATTCTCGCGCTCGGCGTGGCGGGCATCATCCCATGGTGGATGGTCATCGTCGTCGCCGCGCGTGATGTCGTGATGGGTATCGAGATTCTGTGGCTCGCGCAATATGGCTACGGTCCGTTACCCGTACATTTCGTCGGCAAGGCGGCCACCGCGTTGCTGATGTTCTCCGTCGTGGCTCTTGTCGTGGCCGATATCGGGACGGGCATGCCGGCACATGTGCTGCATCTTTTCGCCCTCGCGGTCGGCATTTGGGGCACCGTTCTCTACTGCCTCGCAGGCTTCATCTACCTATGCCAGGGCAGTGGCGTCATCCGTAAGGAGCTTCGCTCCTGGAGGGAATCCCGGCGATGAGCGGCGTCGAGCCGATGCCAGCTTCCTATCCCTCGGAGGAATCGCATGACGTCAAACGTCGACGTGCGGTATTCTCCCATTCCTTCGCGGGGCTTATCTCACAGCATGCCGCCCCGGAGGACATCTACACCCAGGAACGGGAACGACGCCATCGAGTTCGCATGGACGACTCGTTGCGGCTTATCGACGATCTGATCAACCGTCCCGTCGACCCGATGTTTCAGGATTCCCAACTCGGCAAGCATAACGTCTCGCCGTTCGCCGTCTGGTCCGCGCGCATCGTCTGTTTCGTGGTGTGCATCGCGGTCGGATTCCTCGGCTGCATTTTCGTGCAACAGCTTCATTCCGATCCCCGTAAGGCCGTCCGTACCAGTCTGGCGAAGGAGCTGAGGGAATCGCAGAACAATCTCAACGGCCTTTCCGACGATGTCTCCGCGCTGCGCAAGCAAGTCGACGAGCAGGCGAAGAAAGTCAGCGAATCCGGAGCCGGCAGCACATTGCTGAAGGATGAGATGGCCAGCGGTCAGTTGGCGGTCAAGGGGGAGGGCATCATACTCACCGTGGCCGATCCCATCGCCGCCACGAACGAGAACAACGGCGCCGCACCGAGGGAAAACGCCGGCAGCCGTCTACGCGTGGTCACCGATTCCGATCTGCAGCAGCTGGTATCGGCGCTGTGGCGTTCCGGTGCCGAAGCCATCAGCATCAACGATGAACGGCTGGGGGCACAGACATCCATTCGTACGGCGGGCGGCACGATTCTGATCGGACTGAATGCGGTGGAAAGCCCGTATCGCATCAAGGCAATCGGCAACAGGCATGAATTGGCGCAAAGCGTAAGCCAGGAGAATCTCGGCTCATGGTACACCATGTATGCAAAAGCCGGAATAAGCTTGCAGGTACAACAGTCCAAAGAGATTACACTGAAAGCGGCAGTGGTTTCTGACGTCAACTACGCGAGGAAGGCCGAATAGATGGCAGCTGTATTGGGATTGATCATCGGCGTGGTGGTCGGGGTGTTCGTTCGCCCTGATATTCCCGTGGCCATACAACCGTATCTGCCGATCATGGTCGTTGCCGCGCTGGATGCGTTGTTGGGAGCCGCGCGTGCGTATTTCGAGCGTAGGTTCTCCGATCGCGTGTTCATCATCTCCTTCTTCGCCAACGTGATCACGGCCACATTGCTCGTGATCCTGGGCAACCAGCTTGGTGTGGGTTCGCAGTTGCAGACGGCCGTCATCGTCGTGCTCGGCATCCGCATCTTCTCCAACGTGTCCGCCATCCGACGCTTCATCTTCCGAGGTTAAGCATGGCAAGGCGAGGCAGGCGAAACGAGCGGCGCGGCACGCGTAACACGGTCAGCGATCTGAAAGCACGTAACGAAACCGAACGCCGCAATGACGACACGGCGACGGGTTCCTTCCCGCAGGTCCGTAAACGCGGCAAGGGAAAGAAACGCCTTGACGGTACGGCGGGGTTCCGTGTACGAGCCTCGTCCACCATTCTCATCACCCTGATGTGCGCACTGCTCGGATTCGGGTATATGACGCAGATCAACAGCGGACCGTCCGCCTATGAGACGATGAGCGAGGACGAGCTGGTGCGTCTGATCAACGAGACCAGCACGCAGGCGCAGAATCTTGAACAGCGCAAGAACCAGCTTTCGCAGCAGCTGTCGAGTCTGAAGGCCGCAGCCGACCAGCGTGAGCAGGCGCAGCGCATCGCCAACCAGAACAAGGAGACCAGCGGCATCATCTCCGGTAGTCTTCCCGCCCAAGGCAAGGGTGTGATCGTCACCATCGGCAAGGGGGCCGACAAGGACATCGATGCCTCGACGATGTTCACCCTGATCGAGGAGTTGCGAAACGCCGGGGCGGAAGTCATTTCCATCAATGACGTACGCGTCGTCACCTCGACCTCCATCTGGGCGGACGAGGACGGTGGCCTGGAATGCGACGGCATCCCGCTGGGCACGCCGTACACGGTACGCGCCATCGGCAATCCGGCCGATCTGCAGAACGCCGTGAACATCGCGGGCGGCGTCGGATCCCGACTGAAGGTGATGTACGGCGCACGGGTCACCGTAAAACAGTCGGATAATGTGGAAATCAACGCAACCCGAGAGCCTTCAACAAATAAATACGCAAAGACGGTAGAATAGCGATTATGACTGAACCTATCCCAAGCGCAGGCGAAACCACCATCATCGGCATGCCTGCCATCACCATTCCTGTAACCGCAACCGCAACCAGCGATCGACCGCTTACCGCGGAGGATCTCGACACCATCGCGCGTCTGTCCAACGACACCGCGTTGCTGATCTCCACAAGGGGAGCGGTGTCCGGTTCCCGCTACCTGCTTGACGAGGATGAAGTGACCGTCGGCCGTGACCCGCGCTCCGATATTCTTCTGGATGATTCCACCGTTTCCCGCGCACACGCCGTATTCCGTCGTGTCAACGGCGCGTTCGTCGTCGTTGACGCCGGGTCGTTGAACGGTACCTATGTGAACCGTCAGCGCATCGAACACGCGCAGCTGAAGAACGGCGACGAGATCATGATCGGAAAATTCCGACTCGTCTTCTTCACCAAATCCGCCGTCGTGGCGTGACCCGACCTCCGGCCGACGGGACTAGACTTGTCCTTCAACCGTATTCGGCTGAAGGACAAGTCCGGCATCATCGGCATGGGAGGCGACGATCATGGATCAATCCGGCAGACTGCACCTGCATGTACGTCTTGAAGATCGAGATGATCTGAACGAGTACGCCGTTCAGGGCGAATTGTTCAGTCTCACCGACAACGAGGATGCCACGCGAGGCTACCGGGGGACCGTCGCGTCCAAAGTCGCCGGTATCACATACCGGCAGCTCGATTACTGGGCGCGCAAGCAAATCGTTGATCCGTCGATTACGCCGTCGCATGGGTCGGGGTCCCGTAGACTGTACTCCTTCAAGGACGTGGTGATTCTTGCCACGTCCAAGAAGCTGCTCGACGCTGGTGTGAATCTGCAGAACGTGACCACGGCGATCGGTTTCCTTGTGGCTCACACGTCATCTCAGTTGGAACACATCACCATCATGTGTGATGGGGAACAGGTGTACGAGTGCACCACCAACGAGCAGATGATGGAGCTTCTCAACAGTGGCCGCGCCGTGTTCGCCGTTTCCGTCGGTTCGCTATGGCATCAGATCCGGGAAGCGCTGGATCATGAAAGCTATGTGGATTTGAAGGATCACCAAGTGAAGAATGCGGTGGCGCAGCCCATCGATGATTTGACCGCAGCGCGTATGCGCAAGAACCTAGAGGCGCGGCAACAGCAGCGCCAATCAGCGTGATATGGATATTCTGCCAATCGTATTGTGGGGGATAGGCGTGCTTACCTCTTTCGGGGAATGCGCCTACGCCCTGGTTTCCAGCAAATACCGGTCCCATTCGACCGAACCGGAGGTTTCGCCGCCGTCGATGACGGCGATCACGGGACATCTGGTGGCGGTGATTTGCTTCGTCATGGCACTGGTGATCGCCTCATATGGCATCGATTTGTATGACGCGCGGATGCATGATTTCTACGGCATCGCCATACCGGTCGGCGGTGTTATCGCCGTCGTGCTGCTCGCGTTGCAGATCGTGCTGTTGTATCTGCAGTCCCGTAGGGCCATGTTGACCGAGATGAACAGGCGACTGAACCGTTACATGAAGTAGCCGCGGCAATCGCTCGGCCATACGCCGGCACATCACCAACACATCATGATGGGTGGCATGCGACTTGAAACGCATGCCACCCATCAATCGTATTTCCGGAGCATCCTCCGGAGAACGCATGGAAGCGAAAACGCGGGGGAGCGGTCCCCTAGTCAGTGCTGCCCGCGCAGTTCCGGGTCTTCGGGATGATATTTGCCTACCTTGTGTTCGGTGGTCATCACCTCACCGTCCGGGCGGTAATTGATCTTGACGTACGACATCACATGGGTCGCACCGGCTTTTGCGCCGACCAGCTGACAGTTCCTGACGATATCCATGCAGGTATCGAAATCACCTTCGATGGCTGTTTCGAACGGGCCGACGAAATAATCGACGCCGGTCGATTTGATATACGCGATCACCTCGTCGACTATGGCGCATGTTTCCTCATCGGTACGTGCGTTCATGGGAAGGAATTGGATGGCGACGGAGCAGTTCATAAGCGTTCCTTTGCATGATGAATATGGTTTTGATTTCAGCCACAGCATACTCCATATGCCGGTCGTCGTAACCGGTGGAAGAGTGGTCCGAATTACCTTTTCTGACATAATAGAAAATATCGGACTTTTTTTCGAGCCGGTATAGCCGATTTGCCGCAGGAATTCGAGCATATCCCAATAATTCATGTGCAGCACCTTGCGGCCATCATCATGCTTTTTGACCTTGCCGACCTTGGTGCCCGAATCGGCAATCTCGTGCGACATGCGACTAATCACATCCTCACCAGGGAAAGCGACGGACTTGCGCACCGTGCAGTAGGCGGCATACTTATCAATCCCGGAATCGCTCAGACTGACACGCTTAAAAATCTGATTCTTGGCCAAAGGCATACCGATGCTGTCGATCAGGGGAGCGGCATAGTCGGCATCCAGTCCGGCCTTAGCACGCTTCGCGTTAAGGCGTTCCACCGTCTTAAGCCACAGCGCAGCGAACCGAGCACCGAACTCGTTCACCCGCTTCACCGACAGATCATGCTCAAAAAGGAAAAAGGCGTGCAGATGTGGATGCCAGCCGTTGACGTTGCTGTATGTGACCTCCTGAGCGCGGATGAAACCGAATTCTCCGAAGTCATCCATCAGCTTGACAAAAGCGCGCTGTTTGTTGAGGTTGCGCCAGACCTCAAGGAGCTGCTTGCGAATCGATGCCAAATCGTCAGCCTTGGTATGGCGGAGCGTCAGGGTCCCGAAGACGACGCCGTATCCATTTTCCTTGCAGGCGTGCAATGCCTGGCTAATCTCGTTCTGGCGCTGGCTCATGATCTTGTAGTTGCAGACCGGGCAGCAGTTGACGTTTCCACAGGCGGCGAGACCTCCGAAGCGAGAGCCGTGCTCAGGGTCATAATACAAGCCTACGCCTGTGCCTTTTTTCGTGGGTTTGCCGCAGAAAGCGCAGCGAGTGCCACGAAGGATACGCCGATTGGTCTCGCGAGCCGACCAGCGATGCGAGCGGAACTTGTGCAGTTGAGTCCGCTTCGTCGCGGCATTCTGCCGATTAGGACGCGGGGGAGCGGCGGCACTTCCCGTTAAGCTATCAAGGGCGGCTTCGCCGCCATGTGCTAAACTCTTCTTCGAGACCATTTGAACCTCACAAATCATTGGTTTCCGCCCTTGGACTGTTGGCGCAGTCCAAGGGCATTTCTCTTACTGTCAGTCATTATAGCGGCTATGGCGATCATGAAATCAAATCGGAAGCGATATCAAGATCAATGAAGACGTAGACAAGCATCATCACGGCAAAGACGCCTGTGATAATTAAAGCAGCGCGAAATAGGGCGCGTCGATCGAGCCGGTACATGAAATCAGCGATAAAGCCCCACCAAATGCCATCGATAAGAGATGCGGCCGCAAGGCCGCCGAAATCGATGGAATCGTTGGCAAAATAAGCAAAGGGAATCATGGCGATAAGCACCATGAAGGGAATCAGCAGGACGCTGGAGATACGTCTGCCATCACGGAATCTCTGCACGTAATACGCAATCGATGCGACCAAGAACAGGACGCATGTGCAGAAATTGCAGAAGGATGCGAACTCAAAGAGCATCGCCCAGCTCCCTTTCCCGCCTGTCGAGCGTCTCGGCCAGCACGATCTGAATCCAGGCGCTGCGGGTGACGCCAATGCGCGAGCAATACGCGTCGATGCGCTCCAGCAGCGCGGGACTGAGCGTGACCTGTATTCTTGCGCGATCCGTCTTATCCATATTTACCTCCAATGCTTACAACACCGATTATACACCCTTCAGATACCAAAATCACAGCTTGTCGTACTTAATTGTGTATAAGTACCCCCAGTTATACACATTCATTATGTACTACCTTACGGATTGTGTATAAGTAGGGGGAGTTATACACAATCCGCATAATTCGCTGTATTTATTGTGTATAAGTACCACTGGTTATACACAATCGGTTACGAGCGTTTGAAAAGCTGCTTGTAATCCTGGCATGAACATTCGGGCACTCTGCGCCTGCCTCCGCAGACGGCACAACGACCGCTCATGAGGACGGTGCCGATGGTCGAGACGCTTGCCAGTGTGTCATAGCAGCATGGCGCGAGATGCCTGGACAGCAGGAACCAGTGCGCGGACAATGCGTCGAACTTACGCTGCGCCTGGTTGATCTCCAGATCGGTGTAGTCCATGCTGTCGTAAGTCACGAAACGGAAAAGGCGATTCTGCCGCCATTCGCTGTCCTGCATCGCCTTGGAGAAATAGCCATGGCAGATCGTGACGGTCTTGGTGGTCTCCCGCAGGATACGATCGGCACGCGACCAGCTGGGCGCAGTCCACCGTAAAACAAGGTCGCGCTTGCGGAGTTGCTGAAGCATGGTGGCGATCTGCGGCGGGAGGGCTTCGGTCTCACGGCTGCTTGCGATGCTGCTGACCTCATCCAGGAGTATGTCGGCGTGCTCGGCATCGAGTATCTGCTGCCAGTCGTGCAGTATCTCCACCGTGTCGGGCGTGGTGCCGTCAGGCCAGGTGAGGGGAACCGTCGTGTAGATCTTCCGTCCGGCGTACAGGCTGGGCAGGGTGTCGTGCACCATGCACAAGGTCTTACCGCTCCCATTACTGCCGATGTAGGCGCTGATCGGCCAGCGTTTGCGCGTCGAACGTCCGCAATCCGATTCGCGGGGGAGCTGCCGCGTCGCGGCGGGAGCGTGCTCGGGCACCGTCGTGCCCTTGCGCACGCTCCCGTCCGCGTCGTCGTCCATCCCCTCCGCAAGATCCGCATGAGCGTGATGCTTGGATGCGAGAAAATCAGGAAAAGCAATCATCCGTTACCTCCGATGAATGGCAAATGACCGATAGCCGTGCGTACCGCTCTGACCAGGAAGCAGGTCAGGACGAAGGCGACGGTGCCGATGATAAAGGTCTTGAAGGCATCCCATGGAAACCAGACGCTGAAACCGTCGAGCCACTGCGTAATCGTCTTTATCGCGGCCGGCGGATGCATGGCGAAATCAGGAATCTTCACATCGTCAAAGAGACCGAGGAACCACGCCCACAATTCCATCGCCCAGGAAACGACCGCCTGCGTGATCATCAGGCATCACCACCGTCCGACGATACATGGAAGTCGAATATCGCCATCACGGCCTTGCGGCAGATGCTGAACGCCATGACAGCAAGCGCGATGGTTATAGCAGCCTTAGACAATACCGGCAAAAACTCCAAATCTGAGCCAGGACAAGCGTTAAGCACCTCGGCATCCTGCAAAATCGGTATATCCGCCCAATTAAAAGAAACAAAAACACCATGACATCCATGATCCGAAAAGTCCTGGAATAGAGCGCCCCAATTGGTCTGCAAGTCGCGGAATTGCGCCGAGATGCCGTCCGACGTATCTCTTTGGAACTTGGACGCCGTGGTGGTCATGATCTTTTCGTCAGGGATGAACAACTGGTGAGCGGCGCAGGTGACGGGGGAGTAAAGCCATGCGGCAGCGGTCTCGGATGTAGCCGACTTGACGCAATCCGACCAGGAATAGCCGGTATCCGGTTCGGCAGTGGTATTCGTGCTGGTGCTGCCATCAGGCCGACCTGTAGTCTGGCCTGATTTTTGCGCCTCCTGTTCGAACTGCGGTGCATATACAATGCACTCGCCTAGGGGAACCTCTGTGATCTTGCCCGGCACATCATAGCTGCATTTATAGGTCAGTGCGGGATATTCCTTCGTGGTGCCCTTAAAATCGACCGTCAGCTGATGATCTGGGACAATCTGCTGCGTCTCTTTGACCCAGTTCGCGCACGCATAGCCTTCGCTGAAGCAGCTTTTGCCGGTCTTGAGATCGATCAAGTCCAATCTTTTCCCGGCTATATTCGGGTAGATGCCGTCCAGGCTTGCGGTACCAAGATCGGACTTACCGCCGGCGGTGGATGCGCTGAAGGACAACGTGCCGCCGATCGTGCCGTCGTCCTTCAGCCCGGCCTGGACATGGCGGGGGAGCAGGCCGGACGAATCCGAAGACTTCTGGCCAGGCAATTCGGATGTATGTTGCGTGCCGTCGTCGTCGGTCACTGTCGTGATAGTCGTCACGTCCTGGTCTTTGACGGTCGGCTGATACGCCGCGGGGCAATCATCACCGCACTCGGAAAAGGCAACGCCATCCTTGTAAGCGTCATCCACACTATATCCATGGTACCCGTAATCGCCAGCAAAATACCGGAAGTGGCTCATGACGGTATCAGGGTCACCGGGCCAATACCCGAAAGGGAAAATGTTGGTGATATCGGAAGAAGAAGAATAATCGTTGACATCAGTGCCATAGGTCATCTGACTGACCTCGGTGAAACCGGCATCGAGATTGTCATTGCGATAATAAGGATTGAACGAATTAGGGTATAGGGGGGCGTTGTCACCGGGGAGCACATGGCCCAGGAGGTGCCCTTTATTGCTCTTAGTTACGCGAATGGTGTCAGTCCATACAAGGTGGGCACCTTTGCCGTCCTGGTAATGGCGTCCACGGATGTAGACGCTTGTGCCATCCTGGGTAGCGACATACCAGGGTGTATAGGTCCAGGACCAGTGAGGCGCCTTATCAGCCGAATGCGTCTCATCAGCGCCCTTAATGTTCTTCCATTGTTTTTCGGATGCCACTGTGCCAAGCTCGCGATAATCGTCGC
>NZ_FQTX01000003.1 GCF_900129045.1 Bifidobacterium merycicum DSM 6492
AAAATGGGGATGTACAACAGCAGACCCCAACCCCGCCTTCCGCCTCCATCCCCAAAATCGGACGGAATCCGGGCAAAATTGTCTGAAAATGGGGATGTATAGCGGCAGAGTCCACTCCATTCTTGCCTCCGTCCCATTC
Source organism: Bifidobacterium merycicum DSM 6492 (assembly GCF_900129045.1). GTDB lineage: Bacteria > Actinomycetota > Actinomycetes > Actinomycetales > Bifidobacteriaceae > Bifidobacterium > Bifidobacterium merycicum. The sequence continues at coordinate 140 of NZ_FQTX01000003.1, forward strand.
CCTTCCCGCCCCGCCCGTCCCCACTCTCATCCCCAAAATCGGACAGAATCCGGGCAAAATTGTCTGAAAATGGGGAAACGCTGCGGGACTTGGAGCTCCAGGACAAGACAAGACTGAAGCAAAAGACAAGACTGAAGCAAAAGACAAGACTGAAGCAAAAGACAAGACTGAAGCAAAAGACAAGACGAGGACCGGAGCCGCCGCATACGCGGGACTCCGGTCCTCCACACAACCAGCAGGAAGAAAAAGGAAAGATCCTGCGGTTGATCCACATGGCCCGAACATGCGTTCAGGCCGACTGGCCGATCAGCCAGTTGATCGATCAATCGACTACCCGTCCAATTGGGTTGGCAAGCAGACAAAAGCCAACCCAACCGAACAGGCAAGCAGACAGTCGCCGATCAGTCGATCACGAATAATCTGCGCCCATGAATGGGGACATCCGATCCGACGGACATCCAACCGCCCACGGGCAGACAAGGGACACGCTCACGAGCAGCCCACGGGTACACTCGCAAACATCTTTACGGGCACACCTGCACCGTACCGTACCGTACCGTACCGCAAACGCAAACCGCAAACCGCAAACCGCAAACGACAAACGGCAAACCGCAAACCGCACCCGTGAGCGGCAAGCCCGGGCATAATCCGCTCAGTCCAGCACGAAGGTGTTGAACGATCGCGGAGCAAGCGTTACCTTGAAGCCGCGTTCGGTGGCATCGGGATCGGCGAATTCGAACGGGCGCTCCTCGTCGAGGGCGTTCTGCGCCACGACCACCACCGTGCCGTCCGGGTTGCGGAAGGCGATGGCCATCGAGTTGAAATGGCCAGTGGTGCCGAGCACCTTCGCGCCGGGCCTGACGAAATGCGAGAAGTGGCGCATCACGTAGTATTCCGGATTGCGGCGCACCTCATGCGTGTCGGCGGTGATGGTGAACAGGGAGTTCTGCCACCAGCCCCATGTGGAATCCTGGTCGTCAAGAATCATGTTCCAGTAGGTGTATGCGGTGGCGCCGTTGCGGAAGTAGTGGTTAATCAGATGGAAGATGTACTCCGCGTACTCCCAGCTGTTGTCGCCGGTGCCGCATTCGGACTCCGACTGGATCAGCTCGATCTCCGGCCATGATTCGTGCGTGCGGGCGATGCAGTTCTGGCCGGCCCACTGGTAGGCGATGCCCTTGATGTACTTGCGCGCGCCGTCGTCGAAGAGGATGTTGTCGACGAAGCGGTTGTAGTTGTTGAGCGTCATGCCATAGCCGCCGCCGGTCCAAGCCATGTCCTCCGGGCCGTTGAGGGTGCCCAGCCAGATGTCGGTGTCGAGTCCGGCCTCGTCGAACGCCGGTCCGAGGTAGTCGCGGATGAACACCTTGAGCGCTTCGGAATCCCACAGGGCGCTCGGGAACTTCTGGTCGGCGAACACCTCGTTCTGCACGTGCAGCTGGTTCACAGTGATGCCGTGCTCGGCGTAGGCCTGGATGTACTTGACGAAGTATTTGGCGTAGGCTCTGAGGTTCTCCGGGGTCTGCACGAGACGGCCGTAGTTGTAGGCCTTCGGGCGCTTCATCCACGTCGGCGGGCTCCACGGGCTGGAGAACAGTTGCATGTTCGGCTGCCATCCCTGCGCGCGGTGGATGTACGGGATCAGGGTCTGTTCGTCGTGTTCGACGGAGAAATGTTCCATCTCGTAGTCGCCGTCGACCTCGTCGTAGCTGTACCAGTGGTCGGCGAAATCGTTGGCTCCGACGGGGGCGCGGTTGAAGGTGAAGTTCATCTCGTCGGGGCTGAACAGTTCCTTGATGATCTGGTCGCGTTCGGCTTCGCTGACGTTCTGCAGCGGCAGCCAGCCGAGTTCGTTGAAGCAGCCGCCGAAGCCGCGCAGGGCTTGGTATTCGTTGCCGTCGAGCTGCAGGTCGGCCGCGGTGGTGGCGTTGGTGGATTCGATGTCGGAGGTTCGGTCGGCAAGCTTGTCGTCTTGCGTCGTTGCAATCCAGGTGGTCATGATGCTCCTTGGTATCGTCGTTGATAATTCGAATATGCGTTGATGTTTGGTATGGATGGGATGCGGGGCGATTTGGCCCCGCGGAGGGAGACAGTCTACGAAAACGACCATCTCCCCGGTTTGGAGCAGCTATCTTACTTGACCTTCTTGATGGCCATGATGAAGATACAGCCGATGATGGCCAATGCGATGGCGACCGGGAACGCGAAGTTGTAGCCCAGTGCCACGACGATGGTGGACATGATGACCGGACCGCACATCTGGCCGAGGGTGGTGGCCATGTTCAGGATGCCCAGATCCTTGCCGGCTTCTTCCTTGTTCGGCAGGACGTCCACGAGCAGGGCCTGGTCGACGGCGGAGTAGACGGCGTAGCCGAGACCTGCGATGCCGGCGAACAAGTACATGCCCAGCGAAGACGGAATCAGCCACGGCATGGCGATGCCGACGGCGAAGAGCACGGAGGCCACGACGACCGGAACCTTACGGCGACCGATGAAATCGGACACCGGGCCGGAGATGAAGGAACCAACCAGGGACATGACCATCATGATCATGGACACGACGGACACGGTGACGGCGGATTCCTTGACGGACTGGCCGATGTAGTTCTGGATGATGTACAGCTGGTAGACGTTGATCATCTGGTAGCTGATGAGCATGCAGAAGCGGCCGGCGAAAGCCTTGTAGAAGTCATGGGCGGTGGAGAACTTCGGCGGGCGGAAGGAGACGAGGATGTCCTTGAAGGAGCCTTCGTCCTTCGGCAGGAAGTCGGCGGACTGCTCCTTCGGCAGGATGATCACGGCGACGACACCGCCGAGGAACATGAGCACGCCGGCGACGGCGAAGCCCGGAACCAGGTTTTCGATGAACAGGGCGCCCAGCATGGTGCCGATTGGAGCGCCGATGGTGGAGCCGGCGCCGTAGAAGGCGGACATGGTTCCGCGGATGCCGGACGGCACGCGGTCGGACAGGATGGCCACCAGCGGAGCGATCATGCAGTTGAGACCGAACATGCAGCCGCAGTAGAAGATCGTCAACAGCACGGCGTTATGCGTGGTGCCGGTCAGGAACAGCATGACGCCACCGAGCACGGCTCCGAAGAGGATCCACGGGGTACGACGGCCGAACCTGGAACGGGAACGATCGGAGAAGTTGCCGAACATCAGGTTGGCGACCAGAGACGCGACGGCGGTGAAGGCGTTGACGACGCCCACCAAAGCGTCCGGATTGACGCCCGGGATGGTCTTGTAGTGCATCGGCAGCAGCACTGCGGAGACGATGCCGAGGCCGGACATCCACAGGAGGCCGAAGACGATGAAGCCGGCTCCGAAGCGGAACATGGTCACCTTGTCCAGCGGTTTGCCGGTCTCAGGCGATAGACGCGGATCCTTCTCCGCGGCGGCGACGTTGGCGTTGTACGCGGCCAGACGCTCTTCCGTGCTTGCAATTGCCTCACTCATGAAACTCTCCTTTGAATCATGCTTCAGTAGTGAATTTGCTTGTGGTTGTGTATCTCGATTTAGGTCAGGGGGCTGCCTCGCCCCTCCGTTAACTACCACTTGGTAATTAACATATCCATAGCGTAAATCATCCTTCCTGAAAACGCAAATCGGTCCGTCACCGACGCGCTCACCGGTTTTCATAAAGGCGATTCACACTGTTTGATTATCGGACAGCCGCCTTGTTTTTTATTACTTAGTAGCTGCTTAGTTAAATGATATTACATTTCTATTTTTCTGTCATTTTCGGCGTGTTCCAATGGTTTTGCACATACTTCCCCACTTCGTCCTGTACCTTAGTAAGCACAAGATAAAGGAGATTGCATGCGTCGCCGCACCGAGAACAGACCCAAGAAACGAATGAGCGCCGAGGACCGCAGAAAGGCGATTCTCGAAACCACCATCTCGTTCATCTCTCAATTCGGTTTCTGGGGCTTCACCATCCGTGATGTGGCGCAAGCCCAGAACATCACCGAAGCCGGCCTCCTTTACTACTTCAAATCCAAAGAACAACTGCTTGAGGAAACCCTCAAATACGCCGATCGGACCAATCAGATCGCCATCGCCGAACATCTCGGCGTGGAAGGCGTGACCGGCGAAGTCCTTGACGACGGCATCGCATACCATTGCGACCTGGGGCTCAAGGCCATCACCACGGGAACCGTGGAAACGAACGCCGGCCGTCCGGAAATGGTCCGCCTCTACACCCTGCTGGAAAGCGAGGCGTTGAGCAAGGACCATCCCGTGCACGAGTACTTCGAGCAGCGCGAGGACAATCTGCTCAAGGAATACGCGGTGGCCGCGGCCCGCGACGGGGTCGACGATCCGGAACGCACCGCACTGCAGGTGCTCTCCGCCATGGAAGGCCTACAGTTGCGCTGGCTCAACGGTGCCCGGAACGTCGACTTCGTCAACGAATGGAAAGCGCTCGTCGACCTGCTCATTCCCTGAGCCGACCGCCCATCGATCAGCCCGCAATCACGGCGAGATTCCACCGCCCGATCGTCAGCTCATCGCCGACCTTCACCACATCGCCCGCCTTGAGCGCGACGCCTGACGTGGCCTCGCCGTCAACGGTGCCATCGGTGGCGATTACCACCGGCGCGACCACCACGTCGCCAGCCACCGGGCTTGCGACGGTGACCTCGTCGGCGGAATAGTTCAGCAGATACGTCACCGTCTCGCCCTTGGCATTGACGCCCTGACGCACGGCGACCTTGCCCGCGAGCGCGGCACCGCAGCCGGCGACACCCGCATGGTCGACAGCTTCGCGCATCACCTCACGGATCGAATCCGCGTCGAGCAGCGTGGCGATCCATTCGGCGTCGCCCTTGCCGAAGGCGTGGCGGGTGACCGCCGCATAGTCCTTCCAAGCGTAGTGGCCGTATCCGGCGAGTACCTCGGTGTCTTCGCCGGCGTCCAGCAGCTCGATGAGCGCCTGCGCGTCGGTGGACGGCGTGCCCGCGAGGGGGCCGGAGAATTCCACGGACACGTGGCCGTTCGGCCTGGTGAACTGGTTGTAGGTCATGCCGAACACGTCGGTCAGATTGTGCGGCGCACGGTCGGCCCAGACGCTCACTTCGTCATCGCTCACGAAGGAGCGCATGGTGGACACCAGGTGGCCGCCGTCGGCGACGAAGGTGCGCAGGTTGTCGATGGTCTCCTGCGGAGCGCAGTAGAGGGCCGGCGTCACGATCATCTCGTATCCGGCGATCCGCTCGGCCGATGCGTCGGAAGGGATGAAGTCGCATTCGACGTTGAGTTCGAACAGCGCGTCGTACATGTTGCGCACCACGTCGTTGTACTTGAGCGTGCCGCCGAACGGGAAACCGGCTTCGATGAGGAACCAGTCGAGGGCCGTGAGCGATTCGTTGCTCACCATGATGGCGACCTTGTTGCGTTTGCTCAGGTGGACCAGACGCTCCCCCACTTCGGGCGAGGCGACCTCATGTCCGAACACGCCCGCCTCGCGGTAGGTCGGATTCGGTTCGAGGTCGTGGCTCAGCAGGCCCTTCCAGTAGGTTTCGAAGGAGTTGTGGATGGAGTGCCAATGCCAGTATTCCACCATGTCCGCGCCGGATGCGAGGTGCGAGTAGGCCTGCAAGCGCAGCTGGCCGGGGAACGGGACCCATCCGTGCTGGCCTTGCGCTTCGGTTTCGAGCACGAGGTAGTTGCGGCCGTTCTTGGTGGAACGGGTCATGTCGCCGCCGAAGGCGATCTCCTTGCCCGTCAGGTCGTCCTCGGTGGAATGGTAGATGTCCACGCCGGTGATGTCCACGGCGGTCGCGGCCTTGAAATGGTCGACCGCGGGCTGCACACCGAAGGAGTAGCCTCGCCATTCGAAGTCGAAGTTGTGGGTGATGAACTGGTCGTCGTGGGCGTATTCGCGCACGATGTCGGTCTGCCACTGTAGGAAGGCGCGCACCTGATCGCGGCGGAACTTGTCGAATTCGCCGCCCAGGGACTCGTTGATGGTGGCGGTCACGTCCGGGAAGTCCTCCCAGGAGTCGATGCGGTTGGACCAGTAGTCAAGGCCGAAGTGGTGGTTGAGCTCGTCCAGATCGCCGTGGAACTTCTCCCGCAGGTACTTGACGAACAGGCGCTGCATGTCATCGGAGACGGAATCGTAGTATTTCGTCTCGTTGTCCACCTGATAGCCGATGACGGCCGGATGGTCGGCGACATGGGAGATGAGCTTGCGGATCACACGTTCGCCGTAGAAACGGTAGGTGGCGTTGACGATGTCCATGATCTGGCGCGCGCCATACTTGCCCTGTCCGTTCGGCGTGACCGCGAGCACGCTCGGGTCGAGTTTGACGAGCCAGCTGGGCACCGCGTAGGTCGGCGTGCCGACGATGACATCGATGCCGGCACGCTGCGCGGCGTCGAGCGCGCGGTCCACGTAGGTGAAGTCGAATACGCCCGGTTGCGGTTCGCAGGTGCTCCACGTGGATTCGGCGATGCGGATGACGTTCAGCCCCGCGTCCTTCATCATTTTCATATCCTCATCGATGCGGTCGATGCCTTTCATCATGAGGTATTCGTCATAGTATGCTGCGCCAAAAAGGATGTGGTCCACTTCGTTGCGACTCATGGTTTTCTTGTTCCTTACATCTTCGCTGACTACGGTCGAGATTTTTATCTAACAAGTATTAGATATAAGAAATATATTATCTGCCCGCACATATGTCAAGAGGCTTGGAAATAAGGCGTGTCTTACCTAATAAACATTAGATATACGACCAGCCGCTACTTTTTACCGGTATCCGTCCCATACCGGAGAGGGAAAAATCAACCGTTCGAAGGCGAGCCATTCGTCATACAGGTCGATCGGCGGTTTGCGCATCCACCGCAGCTGGATACCGTCCATCGCCTCGATGCATTGCCGTACGATCGGCCGCATATTATCCCATCCGCCGACTTCCGGAGGCAGTTTCCATGCGAACTTTGAGTAATGCTCCCACGTCAGATCCGGTCGGTTTTCGAAATACTCGTGCAGTGGATGGTCCGCGTTGAACGATTCGGTTTCCAAAACCATGTACAGCTGCAGCAGACTGCGGCGTTGCGCATTGTAGCGGACCAGAAACCGCAGATATGCGGGAAACAGCATGCCGTCAGAATCGCTGCCGGGCAATCCCGACTTGGCGAAGTCGGCGGGTGTGCCCTGCTGGTCGTAGCTATCGGTGACCAGCAGCGACAACAACCGCTCCTTGTTGCCGATGTAGTGCAGCAGTCCGGGCTGGCTCATGCCGATGGCGTCGGCGATGTCCTTGAGCGACGTGCCGTAGTACCCCTTCTCGCCGATCAGCCTGCCCGCCGCCGCGATGATTTCGCGTTTGCGCTCTTCGGGCGATTTACGAACCCGCTTTTTCCCCTCGGTAACCATATGGAACAGCGTACCATCGGACGGGCCCTCGGCCGGTCACGCCTGGAAGACGTCCGGATGCTTCGGGTCGCCCGGTTCGTCGGCGAGCACACCCTCAAGGCCGAGAAACTCCTGCCAGAATTCCAGCGAGTTGCCGTATGGGATGGCCTGGCTTCCACGCGCCTGCAGGTTCGCCTTGGCCTCGAACACGTCCTCCTCGCGGATGCCGTCGAAGTAGCTTTCCAGTCGGTCGAGATTCGTCGGATCGTAGAACAGCGAGCCGATGATTTCAGTAAGCCGCTCGGCGCGGGCCACCGGCAGCGAATCCCAGTGGCGGAATTCGATGAAGTTCTTCAAACGCACGTCGTTGAAGTGCGTGGAGATCACATGGTTGATCTCGTACGCGTTGAGCTCGCGGTCCGGGTACACCTCGCCCGCGTTCTCGCGGAAGGCCGCGCGATGCAGTTCCTTGCCGGTGGCGCCGGTCGCCAGCGCTTCGGGCGTATGGGTCAGGTCGGCGAACATGAGCGGCGTGGAAAGCACGTCACGCGCGTAATCTTCCCAGCCGAACCGCCTGTCGAACAGGCCGGGAATGACGTTGGTGCGCTGGAAGTCGAGATAATCCCACATGCGCTGGCGCAGCAGCGGATACGTGTTGAGTTTGCCTTCGAAATACGGGCTGTTGCGGAAGAACCATGCGAGGATCGGACCGATCGCGGTGCCGATGCGCATTTTGGCGATGGAATCGGCCTCATCCACATAGTCGATGCTCACCTGCGTGGAGGCGGAGCAGCGCATCATGCACGGACCGAATTCGCCGACCCTGCCGAGATAATCGGTCATGGCATCGTAACGGTCCTTCGGATTGACGGGGATATCCGCGAAACTGGATTTCGGCTGGTAGCCGTAATGCACGAGTCTGAACCCAAGCTCCTCGACGATGGGATCGATCTGGCTGCGGAATTCGCCGTACAGTGCGTTGAGCTCACGCGGCTCATGCAGCACGCCGATGGAGGTTTCTACCTGGCCGCCGGGTTCGAGGGAAATGGACAGGCCTTCGCGCCCGAGACCGACCAGATGACCGTTCTCCCAATATTCCTTGCTTTCGTCGTAATACGGGGCGATGCGTCTGAGCAGCGTCTCGATGCCGTTCGGCTCGTAATAGCTGACCGCGGTGTCATCGGCGTTATGGACCGGCAGATGCTCGATCTCCACACCGAAACCGCCCGTGCCGCGCTTGGAACAGCCGTTCTCGAAGAACTTCAGCAGGCTGTCGACATGCTTGGGATTCGGCTCGGTGAGCAGGTGCGCATAGCTGATTTTCGGTGTAACCATGGCCTATATGGTATTCGACCATATCGCCCAAGCGTGCCGTCAGGCCGCGAATTGGATATACGAAAAACTAATGGCAGGTGCCACGACGGGCCGTCATGACGTTCATCACGGCGACCGGTCACGACACCTGCCATCAACGCACCGGCGGTCTGCAGGCAATTACTCGCAAACCCGCTTGGGTCTTACTTGCCCTGCTCCTCCTGCTGCTTGCGCATCTTCTTGGCGGCGGCGATCATGAGCTTGATACGGTTGAGCTGGTTCGCTTCGGACGCGCCCGGATCGTAATCGATGGACACGATGTTCGCCTCCGGATGCAGGCGGCGGATCTTGCCGAACATGCCACGCCCGGTCACATGGTTGGGCAGGCAGGCGAACGGCTGGGCGCATACGACGTTCGGGCAGCCGGATTCGATGAGCTCCAGGATCTCCGCGGTCAGCAGCCAGCCTTCACCGGCCTGCACACCCACCGAAGTCACCTCGCCGGCCTTCTTCACCAGTTCAGGCATCGGCAGATCCTGCGAGAACTTGCCGTGCGCCAGATCGATGGCCTTGTGCACCGGCGCGAAATACATATCCAAACCCTTACGCATCACGGCATAGCCGAGCTTGTTGCCGCCCATGCCAAGATAGTGCTCGTTCCAGTCGGTGGTGTACGGGCGGGTGGTCATGAACTCCATGATGCCCGGCACCACGGCCTCGCAATCCTGCGATTCGATGACATCGACCACATGATTGTTGGCGTCCGGCTGGTATTTCACCAGGATCTCGCCGACCACGCCCACACGCACCTTGCGTGGAATATCCTTGAGCGGCAACGCGTCGAAGGACTTCACGATCTCCCTGACCAGCTTCGGGTACGGCAGATATCCCTTGCCGATGGCCTTCTTCGCGGTCTTGGAATGACCATGATGTTCCAACGTCTCACGCACGATGGTGTCCCACTGGCGGTACAGGCGGTTGGCGCTGCCCGGCGTGGCCTCATACGGGCGCACGCGGTACAGGCATTTCATGAGCAGATCGCCGATGATCAACGCCTTGATCGCACGGTGCAGCAGCACCGGCGTGACCTTGAAACCGGGATTGTCCTCGATGCCCTGCGTGGAGATGGCGATGACCGGGATCTGCGGGTAGCCGGCATCCACCAAAGCCTTGCGGATCAGGCCGAAATAGTTGGTGGCACGGCACATGCCGCCGGTCTGCGTGATGGCGAGTGCGGTGTGATCGGGATCGTACTTGCCTTCCAGAATCGCGTCCACCAACTGGCCGATGACCATGATGGCCGGATAGCAGGCGTCGTTGTTCACGTACTTCAGGCCGGTTTCCACGTCCTCACGGCTCGCATGTTCGAGGATGTCGAACTTGTAGCCGCCGGAACGGATCACGGATTCGACCAGGGAGAAGTGGATCGGGCTCATCTGCGGGGCCACGATGGTGTAATCCTTCATATCCTTGCCGAACGGCACGCGGTTCGCGTACTTGGACATGGTGGCCGTGTTGTGCGCGGACGCCGAGCCCTTGCCATTGGCGGCGGCGCGACGGGACGCCTCCTTGGCGGCTTCGGTGAGCTTCGGATTGGCTTTCATCACCGTGTCGAGCATGACCTGCCGGCCCGGGGTCGGGGCCTGGGAGCCGGTCTTGCGGAATTCGCCATGCTTGACGCCGGATTCGGCGCCGGCCTTGGCACTAGCCTTGGCTTTGGCGGATTCAAGCTGGGCCTTGGCTTCGGCGAGCTGCGCCTGAGCCTCCTCCAGCTTGGCCTTCGCTTCGGCCACGGCATCCGATTGCACCGGACGGTCCTGCTTGCCCGGCACCGCATCGGACAGGGCGCGGCGGTGATTGCGCTCGCGCTCCTCCACCGCGGCCTTGAGCGAGCGCAGACGGATCTTCGCCGCGCCCAGGTTCGAAACCTCATCGATCTTCAGCATGGTGTACACGTCGGCCTTGTCCGCCAGGATCTCCGACACCTGATCGGTGGTGATGGCGTCGAGACCGCAGCCGAAGGAGTTGAGCTGCACGAGTTCGAGGCCGGGGTACGAGGCGACGAAATTGGCCGCCGCATACAGGCGGGAATGGTAGGCCCACTGGTTGGTGACACGCAACGGCATCTTCGTGACTTTGCGGTCGCCCACATGGCGGAAACCGTCGGCGTTGCGCTTGCGCGGATCATCCTCGCCTTCGGCGAGATATTCGCTCAGGTTGAGCTTCTCCCCCGGTTGCAGTTCGCAAATGGAATCCTCGGACAGCACCACCATGCCCAGCGAACAGATGGTTTCGGGGATGCCGTGGTTGATCTCCGGGTCGACGTGGTACGGGCGTCCGGCGAGCACGATGCCACGACAGTTGTGTTCCTTCATGTACGCCAACGCGCGCAGACCCTCCTGCTGCACGTCATGCTTGAACACCTTGTCTTCGGCATACGCGGCCTTGACCGCGGTTTCGGCCTCCTCACGGCTCACGCCCGCCCATGCGAACTCCTCGACGATGCGGTCGACCATGAGCTCATGGTTGGCGAGGTTGAAGTACGGGCGCATGTAGCGCACGCCTTCCTCGCGCAGTTCCGGCATGTTCGCGCCGATGACCACCGGATAGTTCGCCACGACCGGGCAGTTGTAGTGGTTGTCGGTGTTGGGCACGAGGTTCTCCTCGTAGCTCACGCACGGGTAGAAGATGGTTTTGATGCCCTTGTTCAGCAGCCATTTGATATGGCCGTGCACCAGTTTGGCCGGGTAGCAGATGTTCTCGGAGGCGATCGATTCGATGCCCGTCTCGAACAGTTCGTGGGAGCTGCGGCCCGAGATCACGACCTTGAATCCCAGCGAAGTGAGCAGCGTGAACCAGAACGGGTAGTTCTCGTACATGTTGAGCGCACGCGGAATGCCGATCTCACCGCGCGTGGCTTTCTTATCGGTCAGACGACGGTAGGCGAAGCAACGCTTGTACTTGTAGTCGTACAGGTTCGGCCTGTCGGAACGCTTGCGCTTCGCGTCGCCGCCGCGCTCGCAGCGATTGCCGGTGACGTAGCGTGCGCCGTCGGCGAACGTGGTGATGGTGAGCTTGCAGTGGTTCTGGCACAGCTTGCACACGTCGCGTTCGGTGGTCATGGTCATGGAGTCGAGCGCTTCGCCGGTCAGGATGGAGCTGGCGGTGTGCTTCACGCCGTCGACGACCACGGTGTTCGTGGTTTCGCCGTCCGCTTCCGCGTTCTCCGCGCTTTCCATGCTTTCCGCATCGTCGGCGATATCCGTGTAATGCATGCGGGCGGTGAGGGCCGCGCCGTACGCGCCCATCAGACCGGCGATGTTCGGACGGGTCACCTTGCGTTCGGTCAGCAGTTCGAACGCGCGCAGCACGGCGTCGTTGAGGAACGTACCGCCCTGCACGACGACGGTATCGCCCAATTCGCCGGAATCACGCAGTTTGATGACTTTGTACAACGCGTTGCGCACGACCGAATAGCACAGGCCCGCCGCGATGTCCTCGATGCTGGCGCCTTCCTTCTGCGCCTGCTTGACGGACGAGTTCATGAACACGGTGCAACGCGAACCCAAATCGACCGGATGCGTGGAGGCGAGCGCCTTCTGCGTGAACTCCTCGATGCTCAGCCCCATCGACATGGCGAAGGTCTGCAGGAAGGAGCCGCAGCCGGAGGAGCATGCCTCGTTCACGGCGATGGAGTCGATCACGCCGTCGGTGATGGCGAGGTATTTCATGTCCTGACCGCCGATGTCGATCACGGCGGTGACGCCGGGGCTGACCATTTCGGCGCCACGGTAGTGGGCCATGGTCTCGACCACACCCTCATCGAGGTGCAGGCCGGTGGCGATCAGGCCTTCGCCGTAGCCGGTGGCGCAGGAGCGTGCGATCCATGCGCCTTCGGGCAGTTCGGATTGGATGCGCTTGGCGATGTTGATGGCCGCGGTCAGCGGGCTGCCCTCATTGTTGGCGTAGCTGGACCATACGATTTCACGGTCGTCGTTCACCAGCGTGGCCTTGATGGTGGTCGAGCCGGCGTCGATGCCGAGGAAGTGCGGGCCTTTCGCGCCGTCGAGCGTGCCGATGTGCACGTGTTCGCGGTGGTGACGCTCGTTGAACGCCTTGCGGTCCTCCTCGGTGGGGAACAGCGGCGGCATGGTGGGCGTGTTGGAGGGCAGGTTCTCCAGTTCCTCCAAACGCTTGAGGATGGCGTTCACCGGCTTGGCTTCGAAATGGTTGCCTTCGTCGTCGGTGTCCTGTTCGGCCTGCAATGCCGCGCCGTACGCCACATACAGGTGGGCGTCGGTGGGGACGATGAACTCGTCGACCTTGCCGTCGAGCGCACGCTTGAACGCCGCACGCAGTTCGGACATGAAGAACAGCGGGCCACCGAGGAAGATGACGGTGCCGTGGATCGGACGACCGGAGGCGAGGCCTGCGATGGTCTGCGTGGCGACGGCGGTGAAGATGGATGCCGCCAGATCGGGCTTCGCCGCGCCGTCGTTGATGAGCGGCTGCAGATCGGTTTTGGCGAACACGCCGCATCGCGACGCGATCGGATACAGGTTCTCGTAATCCTTCGCCATCTCGTTCAAACCGGAAGGATCGGTGTCGAGCAGCGTGGACATCTGGTCGATGAACGCACCGGTGCCGCCCGCGCACGAACCGTTCATGCGCTGTTCCGGCGTGGGCTTCAAATAAGTGATCTTGGCGTCCTCGCCGCCGAGTTCGATGATCACATCGGCCTGCGGGTATTCCTTGTCGATGGCTTCGGTTTCGGCGATGACCTCCTGCACGAACGGCACGTGCAGGCTGTCGGCGAGCGCGAGACCGCCGGAACCGGTGATGGCGAGACGAATCGGCTCGTCGCCGCGCCCCTGCTCTTCGAGCATCGTATGGATGTCGGCGAGCAGTCCGGCCACGGTGGCACGAACGTTGGCGTGATGGCGGCGGTAGTCGGAGAACAGCGTCTCCGACAGGGTATCGGACTGGTCGAGGACCACGGCTTTGACGGTGGTCGAGCCGATATCCAATCCGACGCGCAACGGTTTCGCATCTGGTTTCGCGGACTGCGGTGTGCTCACGATGGGTGCGGTGTCAGCCATGTATTCCTCTACAACTCGGTTTTCGGCTTCATGCCGCCCTTCATGCCCTTCACGCATCCAGCCGAATATGCGGATGCCGGTGACGGCGGCGCCGACTTGCTGGAGAACCAGCTTAGTCCGACCACTCACCTAACACATTCGATGTCAAGTGATTTTGCTCACGGAATACGCGACCCGCAATGTCGGCACCATTTGGCCCATAGCGAATTCCGCGGCGGGCGTAAGGCTCGCCCCGGACGCGACACACGGCGCGATCGGCTGCGAATACGTACTACATCCTAGAAGGTGTTGCGGCGACTGCGTCCGCTTCTCCCCGTAATCCGTATTCCCGCTCAGTACCCGTGCGCGTGCAGATAATCGTCATCGAATCCGAAATAATGGCCGATCTCATGGATGACGGTTTTGCCGATCTGCTCGACCATCTCCTGATGCGTGGCGCAGACGCGCTCGTGCGGTCCTTTGAAAATGGTGATGATGTCGGGCATGACGCCGCTATACGACGTGGTGCGCTGCGTGATGGGTACGCCGGTGTACAGGCCGAGCAGTTCGCCGTCGGAGCAGCGCAATCCGCCAAGCTCGCCCGCGGTGGGCTCGTAATCCCAGGCGATGGCGATGTTGTGCAACGCTTCGGTGAACCGTGTGGGGATCGCGGCCAGGGCCTCCTCGATGACGCCCTCGAATTCCTGATCGCTCATATGCATGGTTCGAGAGTACCTGATTGCCGCGGCATCACGGTACAACGGCGCAGTGCGAACGTTTGCTGGAAGTGCGGACGTTTACGGAAGTGCGGATGTTTGCGGATACGGGCGCGTAGGTAGTATGGGACGATACGGAACGGGAAGCCGGGAACGCAATAGGTAAGGAGATCCAGCCCATGGACGAGCAGGACGATCAGAGGACACGGCCGATGACGGCATCCTTCCCCGCACCGGAAGCTTCGCGGGGAACCGCAAACGGCGGATGGGCCGATACGCAGACGCCAGGCGACGAACGGATACCGGACACCCAGGCGATACCGACCACGCAGGCGATGCCCGCCGCACAGCCCATCCAGCCTGCACAGCCCGTCCAGCCCGCGCAACCCGTCCAGCCCGCACCGGCACAGCGAATCGTATACGGCGACACCCGCAGACCCTCGGGATATACCAGCGCACAGCAGACCGTGCAATACCCCACCGAACAGTACTCGGCAGAACAGTTCGCGACCGCGCAATACCAAACCCCGCAGTACGGCGACACCCCGCAATATGCGCAATGCGACGGGGAATCCAACCAATACCCGCCTTATCAGGGCGATTCCGGCGATCCCCGGAAACACCACAAACGCTGGCCCATCGTGGTCGCGATCATCGCGGTGATCGCCATCGTCGCCGGCGCGGTCGGCATCTACGTCTACCACGACCGGCACGAGCAGGCGCTCGCCGCATGCCGTGACGCGGTCAGTTCCTTCTCCGAGGCCCGCAAGGAACTGCTGGACACCGGCGGCTCCTCGTCGCAGGTCCAAAAGCTGCTGCGTGAAGTGCTGGGCGTGGACGGTATTCTGGATGCGGCCGCCGATGCCTCTTCCAAGGCCGAACAGACGGTAGGAAGCGAAGGATGCGCGGCGAACGCGACGATCACACAGCTCAATCTGGTCAAGGACACGTTGAACAGCGCCACCGCGTCGTTGCGCGAATCCGTCGCCAACATCAAGAAGGATGCGGCGAAACTCGAACAGGACGGCTCCTCGTCGAACAACGACGGCTCGTCGGGCAACGATTCCACGAACGACGACACTTCGACCGACGGCAACGATTCGTCGAACAGCGACACGTTGGAACAGCGGAAGCAGGAACTGCAGAACACCATCGATTCCGCACGCGGACTGCTCGACCAGCTCAAGAACAGCGAAACGACCAACACGCTGAAACAGCTTGCCGGCAACGCGCTGGAACAGGCCATCGACGGCGCGCAGAAACTCGCGGACAACCCTGACATCAAGAATTCGCAAACCCTCGAAGCCGCCAAGAACGCGCTGGCGCAGGCCATCGACACGGCGCAGCAATGGTTCAGCAAACAGACCGACGGGCAGTAACGGGCCGCAGGCCGCAGCCTGCAATAACCATGCCGTCCGCCTCCAACCGGGCGCAAGCATAACGGGCGGGCGTCGACCCCCTGAACCCGGGAGTCGACGCCCGCCCGTCACATTCGCGTATCCCCGGCGTATCAGTTCAGGAGGCTTGCGCGCCTTCGCCCGCACCGCGATCCTTGAGATAGATTTCGGACACCTGACGTTCCTGATCGTGCAGCTTGCCCCAAATCACCGGCTCGCCCGCCTCAAGCGATTTCGGCACGTCGAGGATGCGCTGGTTGCGTGACCCGCGGAACTGCAGCAGTGAATCATGCTGGTCCTTGAGATACCGGCCGTCCACCAGAATGTCGATGAGCTCCAGCAGTTCGCGCTTGTCGGGCGTCTCCCCCGGCCGCATGAGCTCCTCCCACGTGTAGCCGGTCCAGCTCCAAATATCCTTGTCATGCCCGAACTCGCGCCTGATACGCCGCGCCAACGGGATCAGCACCGGCGTGGCGAGCATCGGTTCGCCGCCCAGGAACGTGATGCCCTGCACCCACGGCGCACGCAGATCCTCGATGATCTTGTCCTCCAGACGCTGCGTGTACTCATGGCCCGCTTGGAAATCCCAGATGGAAGAGTTGAAGCATTCGACGCAGTGGAACGGGCAGCCCGACACGTAGAGGGAATTGCGCACGCCCTCGCCATCGGTGACGATGAAGGTCTTGTAGTCGGCGATCATCCGCTTCGACATGCGCCTGCCGTCCCACTGGCCGGCACGCGGGTCGTTGGCGAGCCCCCGCGACGGGATCGACGGCCCGCGCCCCGTCTCCCCCGCGGCGAAATCATGACGTTTGGGCTCGTTCGCCGCCTTGGAACCGGCCTTGGCCCCCGCTTGAGACTCCGCCTTGCGAAACTCACTCATATTCTCTCCCCTATCCGCTGCCGAACATCCCGGGCCGAACGCCTACGCCCATCGGCATCCATCATCATCAACCATCACACGCGTGGGGGCGGTCGGCGATTCACAACCGACCGCCCTCATCCCGCGATCACAGGCATCCATGCACACTCACACGCATCGCATGACGCCCGGCTTGCCCTCGCCCGCCCGGACCTTCATCCAAGCGGCGAACCGTATTACCTGGTCTCCTCGAACCATTCGCGTTCGGAACCATCGCTCAGCGTCACATGGCCCGTTTCGCCACTCATATGCTTGACGCGATGCGCGATCTCCTCATGACGGCCATGCACCATCGGACGCTGCACCGGATTGCCCAGGTAGCCGCAGGTACGCTTGGTCACATTGCACTTGTCCGGGTCGGAATTGCCGCACTCCGGGCACTTGAAGCCCTCATCGGTCGGCTCGAAGTCGCCCTGGAAGCCGCACACGAAGCAGTGGTCGATCGGCGTGTTCGTGCCCAGATAGCCGATGCCGATGTTGTAGGCGTAATCCCACACGGCCTCCAGCGCCTTCGGATTATCCTGCAGGCACGGGTACTCGCAGTAGTTGATGAAACCGCCGGACGCATAGTACGGGAAGTCCTTCTCGAAGGCGAGCTTCTCCATTGGGGTGGGCTGCAGCCACACCGGGTAGTGGAAGGAGTTGGTGTAGAAGTCGTGGTCGGTCACGCCCTCGACCTTGCCGAACTTCTCACGATCCATGCGGTTGAAACGATCCGTCAAGGATTCGGCCGGCGTGGAGTACACCGAATAGTGGTAGCCCTCCGCCTTGCTCCACTGCTTGCACAGCTCGTTCATGCGCTTGACGATGGACAGGGCGAACTCCTTGCCTTCCGGATCCCAGCCGTGGTCGCGGATCCAGTTCTTGCCATAGAACACGGAGGTCGCCTCGGCCAAGCCGATATAGCCCAGCGACACAGTGGCACGCTCGTTCTTGAACAGCGCATCGACGTTGTCATTGGCGCCCAGACGGCCGAACGCGCCGTAACGGAACAGCGTGGGGGCGTTCACCGGCGTGGCCTGCTTGCAGCGCATGATGCGGAACTGCAACGCCTGATGGGCGACTTCCATGCGCTCGTCGAACAGCTTCCAGAAGCGCTCCTTATCGCCATGCGATTCCAGGGCGATACGCGGAACATTGACGGAGACAACGCCGAGGTTCATACGACCATCCTCCTCATCCTTGCCGGTCTCCGGGTTGACCCAGCCCTGCAGGAAGGAACGGCAGCCCATCGGCGCCTTGAAGGAGCCGGTGATCTTGACGATGTTCTCGTAGAACACCACATCCGGGTACATGCGCTTGGTGGCGCACTCCAACGCAAGCTGCTTGAGATCGTAGTTCGGATCCTCCGGATCGCAGTTCACGCCATGCTTGATGGTGAACACGAGCTTCGGGAAGATGGCCGTGTGATGGTCCTTGCCTAGGCCGCGGATGCGGTTGAGCAGGATAGCACGCTGCACCTCACGGGCGAACCAGTCGGTTCCCAGACCGAAACCGACCGTGACGAACGGCGTCTGGCCATTGGACACACGGTTCGAATTGATCTGGTATTCCATGGTCTGCATGGCATCGTAAATGGCCTTACGCGTACGGATCTTGGCCAGAATCTCGCGCTCCTGCTCCAGCTCGTCCACATCGTCATGGAACGGAGTATCCATGGGCAGCGGCTCGCGGGAACCGAAATGCAGCTTGCTCGGCTCGTTCTTCTTGGCGTTCTCCACCTGACGGCGGGCGAACTCCACCGGCATGCCGTCGGGGATGTTCTCACGCGCTTCCTCAAGGAACTTCTCGTAATCCTTACGCGCATAACGGGCGAGATGCTCGTCGGCGCGGTTCGCGGTCTGGCCGCCGTACTGGCTGGACGCCACATCCTTCATGATCTGGGTGATCTGTGTGGCCGCGATGGCAATGGATTTCGGGGATGCCATCGGCGCGTTGCCCAAGGTGAAGCCATTCGCCAGCATGTCCCAGAAGTTCGGCAGGGAACAGTTCGACTGCGCGGTGAAGGGCGAATAATCGGCGTCATGGAAGTGAATCTCGCCCTTCATATGGGCGTTGGCGACCGCCGGGGGCAGCATGTTCAGCGCCGCTGCCTTGCTGACGGCGCCCGCGAGCAGGTCGCGCTGGGTGGCGTAGACATTGGAATCCTTGTTGGCGTTTTCGTGGATGAGCGTCGGATCGTTGTTGATGAAACGGGACACCGCTTCGTTCACATCCGTGGCCTTGGCACGCTGGATGTCCTTGTCGAGACGGTAGTTCGTGTAGTTACGGGCCACGTCGTACAGATGATCCTCGATGAGCGCATGCTCGACGAGATTCTGGATGTCCTCGATCTTGGCCGGACCCGCGTAACGCTCCTTGATCTCGCCTTCCACCTGATTGGCGAGATCACGGATCAGCGCCTCCTCCTCCGGGCCGATCTTCTTGTCGAGATCGGCGAACGCGGACTTCACTGCAGCGATGATGTTGATCGGATCAAAATCCACGATACGACCGTCACGCTTCTCCACCTGCACCGTGCTGGTGGAGGTTTTGCGCGTTGTCGTGCCGACTGTTTCCATCGTCATCTTTCTGCCTCTTCCTGGGCGCTCAAGCGCCGGTTTCACGCCTTGCTCACAAGGGTTTCGTTTTTGTTGACTCATGTACTGTACCCCTACATATAGTTTCGCCACGCCGGCCAAACACTAGGGGTAGTGTTTTTTGGCGTAATACCGCCGAAAAGAGAATTGTGTGATACACGTAACAGCCCGTCGCCGAAACCCCTCCGACAGCCCCAACCGCAAGGCGTCGGAACGCGACACGCGGTACGCGCCCGGCACTCCGAGCCACCGGGGCGATTCGCTCCCGGCTGATTCCCCTTGACAACCATCGAAACACCCGCGCGAATCGATTCCGTCACATCGACGCACCGCGCCGCCCCGCCTCCCCCACCATGTCGCCGCGTCACCTCACCACCATGCCATCACCCATCACGTCAGCCATATTGCGATTCACCATCACCTCACCCCCCATCTGATTCGACCCCGCACCTATAGTGGAGCCCATGAGCGAAGACCAGAACACGACGGGCATGCAAATACCGCGCCCATTCGAACAACTGCCGCGGCTGGCACGCGAAACCACCGCGGACAACCCCTGGCCGGTAAGCGTACTCAGCCAGAAATTCCACACTGCCGTGGAAAAATGGCCGGCAGCATGGATCTGCGGGCAAATCACCGAGATCAACACACGCCGCGCCGGTTCCGCCTACCTCACCGTGCGTGACGACTTCGAAGACATCGCCATCTCCGTCTCCGGATGGCGCGCATTCGCAGCCGCAGCCTCCCAATTCCGCCAAGGCGACCGCGTGGTCATCCACGGGCATGCCGACATCTGGGTCAAGCAGACACGACTGAGCTTCATCGGTGACGACATCCGCAAAATCGGCGCCGGCGGTCTCAAGGAACAGATCGACGAACTGCGCAAAAAACTCAAAGGCGAAGGACTCTTCGACACGGACCGCAAAGTGCCGCTGCCCGAATTCCCCAAGTGCATCGGCCTGATCTGCGCCCCGCAGGCACGCGCGGAAGGCGATGTGATCACCAACGTGAACCTGCGTTGGCCCGCCGTGCGTTTCAAGGTACTGCACGCACACGTGCAAGGCACACAATGCCCGCCAGACATCATCGCGGCGATCCGGCAATTGGACAACGATCCCGAAGTGGACGTAATCATCGTGGCACGCGGCGGCGGCGCCTTCGAAGACCTCGTCGGATTCTCGGATGAAGGCGTGGTACGCGCGGCAGCCGCATGCCGCACGCCGCTGATTTCCGCCATCGGGCACGAGGACGATTGGACGCTTATCGATCTGGCGGCCGACCTTCGTGCTTCCACGCCAACCGACGCCGCGAAGAAAGTGGTTCCGGACGTGCGCGAACAATGGCAGCTCATCAGCAACGCCATCAGGCAGATGCGCATGCGCATCTCCGGGCGCGTGGACGCGGAACTCCGCCTCATCGAAGGCTATGCGAACCGCCCCAGCCTCACCCAGCCGCACACCATGCTCGACCCGCACCAGCGTCTGATCGACGAGGCACGCAGCCGCATGGATATCGGCATGCGCCGCATCATCGACGACGCGTCCCTCACCATCGAGAAGGCGCACGCCTCCCTCACCGCGCTCAGCCCGCAATCCACGCTGAACCGCGGCTACGCCGTCGTCCAGGATGCCGGCGGACATGTGGTGGACGACGTCACGCTTCTTTCCCCCGGCGACAAGCTCACGCTCACCCTGAAGAAGGGTGTGGTCACCGCGACCGCCGATGAGATTGCGTCGGACGGCGGGGATGACGGCCAGTAGGCGCTTTCTTCGGGCGATTGCGTGCGCGGGTGATTACGCGCGCGGGCGGAATGGCGCGGGCGAGCGGAACACACTCGGGTGAAACGGCACAGTTAAAACAGCATAATTAGACCAGCACATCAAACCAGCACACAGTAAAGGAACACACCATGGCAGATCAGAACACCGCAGCATCCACCCTTACCGATGACGAGCGCAAGGCCATCGCGCAGATGCCTTACGAGGAGGCGCGAGACAAGCTTATCGAAGCCGTGCAGGCGCTGGAGGCAGGCGGTCTCAACCTCGACCAATCCATGCGACAGTGGGAGATCGGCGAAGCACTGGCCCAGCGTGCGCAGACACTGCTGAATGAGGTGCGCGCCAAGCTCGACGCCGCCCAGGACGCGCAGGCGGCCACCGCGGATACCGCCGGCACGCAGTCCAACCTGAACTGAGATTCCCTCGGCGTAACCAAACGGCGACAGCACCCCGCATAGCGACGCTGAGCGCCCGCCAACGTAGACAGATGGAGACGGGTTCTCCGTTTGGCTACGCCCACGGCCGCTCAACGCAGCCAAACGGAGACGGCATCCCCGCATAGCTACGCCGAGCGCCCGCCAACGTAGACAGATGGAGACGGGTTCTCCGTTTGGCTACGCCCACGGCCGCTCAACGCAGCCAAACGGCGACGGCATCCCCAAATAACTACGCCGAGAGCTTGCCAGCGTAGACAAATGGAAATGGGTTCGCCAAATGGCTACGCCTACGGCCACTCAACGTAGATAGACGGAGACGCAGTCGCCAAATGGCCTCGCTGGGACTAGGGGGAATAGAGGTAAAGAAACAAGGATAAAGACGAAGGGGTAAAGAAACAGGAATAAGGGGGTTAAGAAAGAAACAAATAGGGAAATAAGAAACAGGAATAGGAGGAAATACGAAACAGATAGGGAAATACGAAACAGATAGGGAAACAAGAAACAGATAGGGAAATACGAAAGAAACAAAGAAGAACAGAAGGCGGGAGATCGACTAGCGGCCTACATCGATGGTGGCGAGCAGGGCCGCATGATCGGAACCGGTGATCCGCTTCACCTGAACCTGACCGGCGGTCATATCGGAATCGACCACCACATGATCGACCGCGGCCACGGCCGGTACCGCGAACAGGTTCGTCGGACTGGTGAACGCGAACCCATGACCCGAACCATACGCGGCATCACGGAATCGCGCACCAAGGAATTCACGCATCGACGCGTGATCCATCGTCGCGTTGAAATCGCCCATGAACACGTATCGGGTCCCCTCATCGCCCCGCTTCAATCCCAGCTCATCCAACGACCGCTTCCACTGCCGCCAATCGCCCTGCCTCGGCGACGTGGTGTGCACGGACACGAAGCGCACCGCCTTTTGCCCGCCGGAGAACTGCACCGTGCCGCCCGGCATGAACGACGCGCTCGAATTCACCGCATCATCCACGGGCTCGGCCAATGGGGTCGCCGACCACAGTCCGTTGCCGTACGCGCCATCCATCGTGGAAACCTGGGAATACGGCAGATATGTTTCGATATGCGCGTTCTTCAACTGCTCCACGAAATCGTTGGTTGTTTCCTGCAACGCCAGCACCTCGACGCGCTCCTCACGCACCAAGTCGACGATGGTCTGCGCGTCGGCCTCACCCTTGTACACGTTCAACGTCATCACACGCGCGTACTGATCGTCCGTGTCCGCGATGGAATGCGCCACTGCGGAGGTCGCCGCCACCGACAGCGGATGCGTGGGAGAGAAGAACGGGTACTGCCACCAGCAGTTCACGCCCAGACAGGCGAAAGCGAGCAGCGCCACCACGGGCCGCCGCGAGAACACCGCAAGTCCCGATGCCAGCGCACCGACGAGGATGAACCAGGGAACGAACAGCAGAATGATCGGTATGTATGGCAGCGCCTGCAGATCGGCGGACAGTAGACGCAATACGATTTCGGCGATCATGACGACTGTCAATAGCCCTGCCAAAGCACCGGTCAGCCTGCGTTTCTTCCGCAACGCCTTGGCGCTCATGCCTTTGGAGTTGCCATTCGACTTGCCTGTTTTGACGCTCGGCTTGGTCATCTTGTTCCCCGATTTGGTACCGGTCTTCCGCCCAGCGGACTTCCCACCGCTTTTTCCGTTGTTCCGAGAGGAGGCCATGCTTCCCTTTCACTCCGACCGCTGCTTCATCCGGCACACGTGTAACGCCTTGCACCGCGTAGATACTTTACCCGCGTCAACAATCAGGAACCGCGCCACGCCGACCATTCCCACCAACGATTCACGCGCAGCCACCTCGCCGTTACGCCCTAAGCGTAACGACTTTACGCTGATTTTCGCGAGCGCCGACAGACGGAAAACGCGGAACGTCATCGAATCAGCCGTGATGCGTGTACAATATAAACGCTGTTGCCCCAGTAGCTCAGTGGATAGAGCACTTCTCTCCTAAAGAAGGTGTCGTAGGTTCGATTCCTATCTGGGGCACTTTTTATGCCTTTTGCGCTTTATCCGACTTCTTGAGCTTTCTCGCGCCTTCTCGAGCCTTATCCTTCTTAAGCTTTTTCATGCCCGTCGGATTCGGCCAGTCCAAACCGAAGTCAGACAGAATATGCCGGATTCTGTCTGAAAATGAGGATGGGGGGATACGAAGGAAACGGAAGATAAGGAACGGAGAGCCAGCCAAGCCTCCCCCGAAATCAGACGAAACGGACGAAACGGCACGACACGGACAGGTCAGGCCTCGTCCCGCGTCGCCCGGCCAGTGGTGTCACGCAGCACGAGCACCGGTTCCTGCGCTTCGTGCGGATCATCCACCGGCTCGTCTTTGAGCAGCTGCAACGTCTTGCGTGCGGCGGCGCGTCCGAGTTCGAGCGGATTCTGGCGGATGGTGGTCAGATCGGCCGCCTCGGCGATATCCGCATCATCGAAGCCGATGACCGAAATATCCTCCGGCACGCGCAGATGCTGATGCTTCAGCTCCTTGACAAGCGCGATCGCCACCTGATCGGTTTCCACGCACACCGCGGTCGGCCGCTGCGGCAACGACAGCAGTTTGGCGACCAATTCGGCGGCAAGCTGCGGCCTGCTCATCGACTGCGGATGCTCATCGGCCGAAACGATGGCGGCACCATCCTCGCCGTACCCGTTCTGCTCGACGGCTTCGAGGAAGGCTTCCGTACGCTGGCTCGTGTTGTAGACCATGTCCTGCGGAATGTAGTCGATGGCGAACGCGATGCGTTCATGCCCCAGCGATTTCAGCAGCCGCACGGCTTTGGACATACCGTCGAAGTTGTCGATGCCGACGGATGCGTCACAGGAGGATTCCGAGGGGATGTTCACGCCGATGGTGGGCATGTCGATGGCCTTGAGCCGTTCACGCATGGCCGCATCGAGTTGGAAGGACGAGATGATGATCGCGTCGGCGTTGCGGTTCTTGGGAAGTTCGGCGAAATAGTGGTCCGCCTCATCCTTGCCGATGATGGAGGCCGGGGAAACGTCGTAGCCTTCTGGCGTCAGCACCTCGTACGCGCCTTGCAGCACGTTGGAGTTGAACCATTCGTTGAGTTTGCCCGAGCTGAGCAGGATGATGCGCATGGTTTTGCCGGACGCCAAGGCCGAAGCGCTTTTAAGCAGCGTGAAATTGAGACGGTCCGCCGCGTCCAGCACCTTCCGGCGAGTCGCTGGCGTGACCTTGTCGATGCCGCGCAATGCGCGGGACACCGTCGCCTGGGACACACCCGCCAGTTTGGCCACATCCGCGATCGTAGCTCGTGCCATACCGTCACCTCCCGTATTTTGTTTACCGCTTCCATAATACAGAAAACATTGATTTCATTGGAAAACACGCCGAACAAAAAGCTGATTGCATGCAAAAAATGTAAGCGCTATCATTCATATCAACACAGAACCCACAACGGTAGCCTGCATCACCATCAGCAAGCACCGATTCAACAAGTTCACAAAGCGAATGTAAGCGTTGTCATCAACATGCGCCGAAGCATGGAAAGGAGCCTTCGATGGCAAGCACCGATCAGAGAATCCCGAACGCGGCCGATCCGTCCCTGTGGTGGAAGCAGGCCGTGGTCTATCAGGTCTACCCGCGTTCCTTCAAGGACACTACCGGTTCCGGCCTCGGCGATATCGCCGGCGTGACCGAGAAGGTCCCCTACCTGAAGAAGCTGGGCGTGGATGCCATCTGGCTGAGCCCCTTCTACCCGTCCCAGCTCGCCGACGGCGGCTACGATGTGGACGACTACCGCAACGTCGACCCGAAGCTCGGCACCATGGACGACTTCGACAAGCTCGCCCGCACCGCGCATGAGGCCGGCATCAAGGTCGTCGTGGACATCGTCCCCAACCACTCCTCGAACCAGCACGAGTGGTTCAAGGCCGCGCTGGCAGCAGGCCCCGGCTCCCCCGAACGCGACCGCTACATCTTCCGCGACGGCAGGGGCCCGAACGGCGACCTCCCCCCGACCGACTGGATCGCATGCTTCGGCGGCTCGGCCTGGACCCGCGTGCCCGACGGCCAGTGGTACCTGCACATGTTTACCGTCGAACAGCCGGACTGGAACTGGAAGAACCCGGAGGTTCGCGCCGACTTCATCAAGACGCTGCACTTCTGGCTCGACCATGGCGCGGACGGCTTCCGCGTGGACGTGGCGCACGGTCTGGCCAAGGATCTCGACCGCGATGATCTCGACAAGTTCAAGATCATCGGCGACGAGATGTCCGCCACGGACGGCACCCACCCGCTGTACGACCGTAATGAAGTGCACGACATCTACCGCGAATGGCGCAAGGTGTTCAACGAGTACGATCCGCCGGCATTCGCCGTGGCCGAAGCCTGGGTGCATCCGGACCGCCAGTATCTGTACGCTTCGCCGGACGAGCTGGGCCAGGTGTTCAACTTCGAATTCGCGAAGAAGGATTGGATCCGCGACGATATGCACCTCGCCATCGAGGAGGGGCTTGCGGCCGCCGAGCGTTCCGGCTCCACCTCGACATGGGTGATGAGCAACCATGATGTTCCCCGCCATGTATCCCGTTACGGCCTGCCGCAGGTGCCCGCCTCGTCGCACCACCAGCTCGCCAAGGACTGGCTGCTGCGCGACGGCACGAGCTACACCGAGGACCGGGAGAAGGGTTCCCGTCGTGCACGTGCCGCAATCCTGATGGAGCTCGCGCTGCCCGGCTCGGCCTACGTGTATCAGGGCGAGGAACTCGGGCTTCCCGAAGTGGCCGACATTCCGTGGGATCAGCTGGAGGATCCGACCGCGTTCAACAGCGCCCGCAGCCACACGGAGAAGGGTCGCGACGGTTGCCGCGTGCCGTTGCCTTGGGTCGCCTCGGACAAGGCGGAGAACGGCGGATCCTTCGGATTCTCCCCCGCGGCCAAGCATGCCGGTGCCGGTGTGATGGACGCCGAGGCGGGAACGCCTTCGGAGAAGCCGCATCTGCCTCAGCCGGCGTGGTTCGCCGACTATGCCGCCGACGTGGAGGACGCTAACCCGGACTCCATGCTCATCTTGTACCGCAAGGCGTTGGAGCTGCGTCACAAGATGATGCCCGCCGATACGACGCTGACATGGCTTGACGAGGACCGCGCCTCCGATCTGCCGGATGGCGCCGACGGCCAGCATGGCGGTGTGATCGCCTATCGTCGTTCCAACGGCTGGGCGTCCATCACCAACTTCGGCGCGACGCCCGTCGATCTGCCGAACGGCGAGATCCTGCTGGCATCCGCGCCGCTCACCGATGACGGAAAGCTGCCTCAGGACGCCACCGTCTGGCTGTCGCTCGACTGACGTTCCGATGGTCGATTCCGACTGACATTCCGAACGTCACCGACGGTCACTGATTGCGACCGACCGTCATCGACCGTGACCGACCGCCGGCTCCGCGGGTGATGTCACCCAACCGATATCACCCGGCATACGTCCCATCCCCGCCCCGCGTTTCCTCCACACGGGGCGGCCACACAACAACCCCACAGGAGGAACCCGAGGTCGAGGCATCGCAATGATGCGTGCCCCGATCTCACCCACCATCATCCACCCACCCGGTCTCACGAGATTGCACAAGCTCGCTCGACATTCCACAACATCGTGCGAGATCTCGCAACATCCCACGGGACCGTCTGGAGTCATCGAAACCACCGGAACCGTCGAAACCGCGTCCGACCGCACCGCAACCCGCGATCAAGCCGGATACGGCATCGTCGCATCCATTCCAACGAAGGAAGAAAGAACAAGGAGATAACAATGAACCGCAATATCACCAGGATCGTCGCCGTGGCGGCATCCCTCGCCATGGGCTTCTCGCTCGCCGCCTGCGGGAGCAACAGTGCCGACTCCGACAAGGGCCACGTGTACTTCATGAACAACAAGGCCGAAGTCGTGGACCAGTACAAGGAACTCGCCTCGATGTACACCAAGAAGACCGGTATGAAGGTCGACGTGCAGACCGGCGCGGCCGGCACCTACGACGCGACCATGACCTCCGAACTGGCCAAGTCCAACGCGCCGACCATGTTCAATGTGTCCGGCTTCGACCAGTTCGCCAAGTATCAGAAGTACGTCGAGCCGCTGCAGGACACCGACGTGTTCAAGATGCTCAACGACGAAGGCAAGGCCTACTCCTACACCATCGACGGCAACTCCTACACGTTGCCGTACGCGGCCGAATGGTACGGCATCATCTACAACAAGAAGATCATCAAGGACTACGCCGCAAAGGATTACGCGGTGATCAAAAGCGCCGACGACATCAAGGATTACAAGACTTTGAAGGCCGTCGCCCAGTCCATCCAGCAGCATAAGGACGATCTCGGCCTCGACGGCGCCTTCGCCACCCCCGGCCTTGACTCGTCCGACACCTACCGTTTCACCGCGCACATGGGTCGCATCCCGCTGTACTACGAGTACAAGGATATGAACACCACGTTCTCCAAGACCATCAAGGGCAAGTATCTCGACCAGTACAAGGACCTGTTCGACCTTGAACTGAAGAACAGCCCGACCGACGCAGGCCTGATCAGCTCCAAGACCTACGACGATGTCACCTCCGAGTTCGCGCTCGGCAAGGTCGCCTTCTACCCGAACGGCGTGTGGGCCTACTCCCAGATCAAGGGCAATGATGTGGCCGATGATGACCTCGGCATGCTCCCCTACTACATGGGCATCAAGGGCGAGGAGAACAGCGGCCCCGCAGGCGTGTACGACGCCAGCTGGGCGGTGAACAAGAACGCCTCCGAAAAGGACAAGAAGGCCACGCTCGACTTCATCAAGTGGATGGTGACCGACGATTCCGCCAAGAAGATCCTCTCCCAGGACATGGGCTTCTCCGTGCCGTTCACCACTTTCACCGACAAGTTCCAGCCGAACAATCCGCTGACCGCCGCCGCCCGCGCCTACACGGAAGCCGGTAAGACCGAGGTCCGCAGCTTCACGATCCCGGACCAGCAGTGGCAGGATGATCTCGCTTCGGCACTCGTCGAATACGCGCAGGGCACCGGCAAGTGGGACAAGGTCAAGTCCGCATTCGTGGACGGCTGGGCCACCGAATGGGCGAACAACGAATCGTCGCTGGGGTCCGTGCCCGAAGCGCAGAAGTTCGACACGAAGTGAGCAGCTCCACCGGACTCGGCAAAGCCTAATAGATAGCAACACAGGCGTGCGATGGGCCGACCGTAACAACGGCCCATCGCACGCCTGTTCGCATGATCGCCTCTGGCTGCCGCCGACCGCTATCGGCGGGCGTCCGCATTCAGCTTGTCCATGGCAGGCAACCGCACGCGTGCGAACGGACAGCACAGGCGACTACGCAAACGGCTGCACGGCCAAATCACACGGCGAATCGATTCAGGCGTCGATCCTCTCCAACGCCTTATACGGAACAGCGCTCCTATCAACGCATTTCCAGATCAAACCACGACGGCACTGCACCACGGAAACATAACCACCCTGCCGCAAAGCCTTACCGACTTTGGCATGCAACGGCAGCGTGCACACCTTCCGCCGCCCCTCACCATCGTAGACAACCAGATCACGCACATGCGCAACACGCCCCGCCGCAGACTTCACAACAGGCTCCACCCATTTGCCGCCACGCCGTTGCACAACCACACGGTTCCGCCCCTCGCCAGCCCAAGACTCGTCCACCAAAGCATAATAGGTCTCGCCACCATACTGGTACTTCGTCCACTGATACCCGGCGAACACCACGCCCGCCATAATCGCCAACGCAATCGCCAACGCGGAAAAAGCCTTCTTCATCATTCCTCGGTTCGCTCACAGGAACGCCATCAGACGCCCCACCATCACCGTCGTTACCGACGTATTGATGTGAACAGTACCGAGAATCACCAGCGACCATCATCAGTCAACGGAACGATTCGCCCCGCAAGACTCATCCCCAAGAACGAGACAGGGTGCAGCGCACGGAACAAACCACGCGCCACACCCTCATAACCGAATCACAACCGGCTCGCAACCGGCTCACAGCGTAGGCAGCCAGCGACCCAAACGATCAAGCCCCTCCCTCAACGCCTCCTGGGAAGCGGCATAACTCAACCGCACATGCGTGTCAGCCGTCGCAGCACCGAAATCACGCCCCGGCGTCAACGCCACATGCGCCTCGGCCAACGCGCGCTCGCAGAACGTCCACGCATCCAAACCAGTGGACGTGATGTTGAAATACGCATAGAACGCACCATTCGGCTCCACCTCCACCGGCAGTCCGATGCGCTTGAGCCCGTCGACCACAATGCGCCGACGGGTCAGCAGCTCCTGGCGGCGGCGCTCGCATTCATCCAGACTGTCTTGGGTGAAGCAGGCGAGCGCAGCGTGCTGCGTGGGGGTGTGCGCGCATAGGTAGTAGTTGGTGGCCAGGTCGTCCACGGCTTCGAGCACGTCGTCGTCATCGGGCATGACGACCCAGCCGAGACGCCATCCGGTCATGCCGAAGAACTTGGAGAAGCTGTTGCACACAATCGCCTCATCATCACATTCGAGCACGGATTTGACTTCGCTGCCATCCGGTTCGCGATCGGCCAGGTCAAGGTAGGTTTCGTCCACGATGCGCCACATGCCATGCTCGCGCGCATACTCGCACACGCCCTTGAGCACATCGAAGTCGATGGTGGTGCCGGTGGGATTGGACGGCGAGGTGATCATAACCGCCTTGGTGCGGTCGGTATGGTATTGGGCGACGAGTTCCGGGGTGAGGTGAAAGCGGGTGGCGGCGCTGGTGGGCACGTCCACCACGGTTCCCTCGAAGCTTTTCACCAGCTCGCGATTGCAGGGGTATGAGGGGTCGGCGATAAGCACCTCATCGCCGGAATCGACGGTGAGGGCGGTGGCGAGCAGCAGTGCCGCCGAGCCGCCTGAGGTGATGACGATACGCTTGGGGTCGATGGTCAGATCGTGACGCTCACGGTAGAAATCCGCGATGGCCTGGCGTAGTTCCGGCAATCCCATGGCCGCGGTGTACGGCAGGGCGCGACCGTCATATTGTTCGCGCATGGCGTCTCGAACGGCTGGTGGCGCGCCGAAATCAGGTTCGCCCAGGCTGAGTTTGACGACATCGATGCCATTGGCGATCATTCGATCGGCTTGTTCGCCGAACACCATGGCGCGGAAGGGTTGCACCTCACGGGCGCGACGAGACATAACAGGCTGCATTGCTTCACTCATAGTCCCGTTGTATCCACACCATGCGACACCGAACCCCGCTTTCCCATGCCGCTTTCCCATGCCGCTTGCCGCTCCGGGCCGCCGGTATCCGCAGACTATCCGCATGACTATCCACATGACGAAGCGAACGCAACCGCACTACGTGTGAATACGTGATGATGGCACGGCGGATCGCAGCACACACAGGTAGCCATGCATCGGCGAATCCTCATACAATAATCAGAGCATCGGCATCCATTCGTACAGGAGGAACACCATGAGTATGCTCAACGGCAGACGCGACGAGGCGGAACGCACCGGCAGAAAAGTGAATGTCGCCATTCTGGGCGCAGGTTCGATTGCCAACACCATGGCCACAACGCTGGTGAAAATGGCGGAAGACAGCCGGTATTCCAGCTGGATCCACCCGTATGCCGTGGCGGCGCGCGACAAGGGGCGAGCCGAGGCATTCGCCGCGAAATACGGATTCGATACGGCGTATGGATCCTATGCGGATATGGCCGCGGACGACAATGTCGACCTGGTGTATATCGCCACGCCGCACAATTTCCATGCCGAACAGGCGATCATGTGTCTCAAGGCCGGCAGGAACGTGCTGGTGGAGAAGGCGTTCACTGCCAATGCCGCGCAGGCTCGGGCACTGCTCAATGTGGCGGAGGAGACCGGACTGCTTGCCACGGAGGCAATCTGGACACGCTACCAGCCGAGTCGTGATCTTATCAACGAACTGGTGCATAGCGGCGAATTGGGCACCATACGATCAGTACGCGCGGAACTCAGCTATGAGCTGCATGGGCGCGACCGTATCACGAATCCGGATCTCGCCGGAGGCGCACTGCTCGATGTGGGCGTGTACGCATTGAATTTCATCGACATGGCGGTGGGTGCCGACCATGGACGTTCCATTGCCGACATCGTTACCACGATGGTGCCGTACAGCACCGGCGTGGATGCCACGAATACCACGGTATTGACCTATGACGATGGCCTGTTGGCAACCGCGACCAGTTCCAGAGCCGTGGCGTCGGACCGTTCCGGCGTGATCTGCGGCGATAACGGGTATGCGGTGGTGACGAATATCAACAATCCGGAACGCATCGACGTGTACAACACGGATCATTCCCCTCGCCATAGCATCGCGGTGCCCGAACAGCTCACCGGGTACGAGTATGAGGTTGCGGCTGCGGCCAACGCGATTCTTGATGGCCGGACGGAATGCCCGGAAATGCCTCACGCCGATACGCTGCGCATTATGGAGCTTATGGATGAGATCCGTGGGCGTTGGGGGTTGAAGTACCCGTTCGAATAGAACGCCAATGGCTGTGGGCGGCAATCGCAACGGCGATCGCCGCCCACAGCCATGCTGTCATGTGTTGTCCCGACGGCAGGATCATCGGCATTCCGAACCGTTCGGCATCCCGGGCTAGTCATCGTCCGACACTTGCGGAATACCTGCCCCCAATTCGGCGATGATGGCGTTGCGAGGCTTCATTTCAGCATGCAACTCGCGTAACGACTCGTCGGCTTCGCTCACGTAATACAGCGTGGCATCGATGGCTTCCAACGGTATGTTCTCGATTTCGGCGAGCAGCAGACGGTACATGTCGAGTTGGAGGAGTTTGCGGGCGGTGTCTTCACTACTGGTCGGGCGATGCCCCGTCTTCCAATCGACGATGGTGAACCGTTTCGTCCGATCCTGCGGGTCGAGCCCGCCAAAGAACACGGCGTCCAGCTTGCCGTTGACCACCTGACCGTTCAGATCGCCTATGGATACGACGATCTGGCGTTCCGCCCAGACCGGCACGCGTTGTGCCCAAGCCGACGAGGCAAGGCGACGCTCCCATTCCAGCACGGACGAATCCGCGTCGCCGCCTTGACAGGCTTGTATGGCTTTATCCAGCTCCTGCAGCATGCCGCTTCTGGATTCTCCGCTTTCCTCTGGGTGCATGGCGTTCATGAAACGCTCCGCCCAGGCGTGGAATCGCGTGCCGGCCGAGGCCGCGGGGGACGCCACGGATGGTATCGGGCGGATAATGCCACGCCAGAACCGTGTCTCATCCCGACCGCTCAACCCGCCGGCGAGCGCCTGCAATCCGGTTACGCTCTGCCTGGAAGCGGCCATGACGCGTTGGGCTTTCCGTCTGACCGCCGCATCCAGGGCGTCACCGTCCAGCATGCCGGTCATCAGGTCCTCATCCGCTACCAGCATGCGGGCCTTGTCGTATAGGCTCTGCCCATTGTTTTCAGGATTATGGCAATCCGCACCCGATATGGCATTGGATGCGGCGTCGTCTGCATCGGCTCCGGTCATGGCCTGCCGCACCTGTTTTGCGCTTTGCAGCAGCGAGTCGCCCACTTCCCGGCTGAGACGCGCCGGCCAGGGAAGACTGGTTTGGGCATCGTGCGTTTCGGGTTCTTCCAGCCAGGCCGCGCCAACGACCATATCCTCGTATTCGCGGGCGTGATCGCCCACAAAGTACCCTTCCGGCAAGGCGATCTGCTCATCGGCCCCTTCCGGCAGGTTCGATGGGGCTGCCGCGATATCGTTATGGATGCGCAACGAGTCATGCACTTCCTGCCAGAACACCGACGGCTTGGATTTTCGCGTTTTGGCGCCCAATACGCGCGGGTCGCGCCCTTCCTCTCCGGTCTGGCAATAGGTGAGCAGCAGATCCCTGCGAGCTCGGGTGAGCGCCACGTAGGCGAGTCGTCGTTCATCGCAATGATAGCGGCGCCCGTATTCCTCGACCTGTGTAAGGTACAGGGAATCCGGATCCATGGCTCCGATCTCATCGTCGAAGGCACGCAGTGTGCCGAACACTTCGTCATCGATGGTTTCCGCCGCATCCAGCAGTTCCAAGGACTCGATGGGATCCGCTTCTCCGGGCGCATCATGCGGGAATCGTGGCAGAATGCCGGCATCGGCGCGCACCGGCACGGGGACCGTGTCGATTGTCGTCAGCCATGACGTGGCCGTCTCGCAGTATTCCGGAGCTTCCCACACGCCGTCGTGC
Organism: Bifidobacterium merycicum DSM 6492; assembly: GCF_900129045.1. Taxonomy (GTDB): domain Bacteria; phylum Actinomycetota; class Actinomycetes; order Actinomycetales; family Bifidobacteriaceae; genus Bifidobacterium; species Bifidobacterium merycicum. Next base: position 33,981 of record NZ_FQTX01000003.1, read on the forward strand.
CACCCGCCCGGATGGCGTTCGTCGACCTTGACGGCAAGCGAATCGCCTTGCTTGCTGGGGAACACGCCTTCGCCGAGTTCCACCACCGCGACCGCATCCCATTCAAGCCCTTTGGACTGGTGGATCGTCATGAGTTCGACATCGGCACCGCTATCGGCGTTCAGGGTGGACGTCTCGTCTTCGATGGTTCGCAGCGTATCCGTCCATGCCATGAATCCGCGTAATGTCGGCGCCTGACCGGCCGCGATCTCCGATAGGTACGTGTCCACCAGATCAATGATGGCTTCCACGGGGATTCGGGCGACAGTGGGGTTTACCGTGCCGTCGCCATGCAACGCCTGCGCGACCACGGCATCCACGTCCAGTTCCAGCTCCTGCGTCGCGGTACGCACCACATCCGACAAAGGCCTGCCGATCGCATCGCACACCGTGCGCAGCACGGCACCGGCGCGGATGATCGTCCGAGCATCGTGTTCGTCGATGCGGGAGCAGCGTTCCAACTGTTCCGGCAGATCGTCGCGCAGCAGCAGATCGGCTACGAACACGCTGTTGATCACGCTATCGCGATGTTCTCGGACCAGAGCGTCCCATTGCCCGCGCGGCGCATCCGCCGGGACCAGACCGGCCATGACCAGGGCTCGATATTGGGATTCAAGATTCAGCGTATTGGCAATACCGGCAAGAGCGGCCAGGGCCGTGGCTCCCAGTCCGAAGCGTGGGGTGGCGAGCAGCCGCATCAGCGAGGCGCTGTCGCTATGGTCGCAGGCTACGCGCAGCAGAGAGAGAATATCGCGCACTTCGGGGCGTTCGAGCATTGCGGAATATCCGACCGCCACAGCGCTCAGACCGGACTGCTCCAGCGCCTGCTGGAACAACGGCATTTTTGCCTTCGAACGGAACAGCACCGCAACGCTTCCCTTATGCTCGCCACTCTGGCCGGCATGGGTGTTGCGCGCGATGGCTTCATGACAGAATCGCACCACACCGTCGATCTCCTGTCCCAAGGTCTCGTAGCCGAGCACGCCAACCGTGCCGGATGGGGCATTGTCTAAGGGGGCGAGCTCGTTCACGTCCACTTCCCGCATCGGCGAACTGCTGGGACGGCTTGGCGTGCCACGCAACGGCATGGTGAGATTGTTCGCGGCTTCCAGTACCAGCCTCGCATTGCGCCGGGTAACGCTTAGGGAGTACGGCTTGCGTTCGGCTGGCAGATGAAAATCGCGTTGGAACATGCGGAAAGCGCCGGGGCTTGCTCCTCGCCAGGCATAGATCGATTGGAAGGGGTCGCCCACCGCGCTCACAGCGGTGCCTTCGCCTCGGAACAGGGTGGCGATAAGCGCCGCCTGCGTGGTGGATGTGTCCTGGTATTCGTCGAGCAGCACATGGCTGAACCGTTTGCGATAGCGGGCCCCGATGGAGGGGAAACGAGTGACGAGCTGGTATGCGGCGATGGTGAAATCGCTGAATTCCGCCATATTCATCCGTCGTTTCTCCGCGGCATAGGCCTCTACCAGATCGAGCATCACGTTGCGTTGTTCGGCGGTCTGCACAAGCGAGGCGCACGTGTAGACGCAGGCCGCATGCGCGTCACGCTGATATGAGGCGACCTTCTGCGCCCAGCTTTCGTCCGTGTCTTTCTTCAACCGCTTCTGACGCTTGAGTTTCACCGCTTGTTCGGGAATATCCTCGCCCTCGATGACGGATCGCACCTGCTTGACGAAAGCGTCATCCCAGGCGCGCACTTTCGCTATGGCCGAAGGCATGTCGGCGACATCGCCGCCGATCATGGAACTGGCGATGGCATCGCTTAGCGCGCGAACATGCGCCGTGACCTGACTGAATGAACCGAGTCCCTTGCCCTGCAGCATATCCATATGACGCTCGACCGTATTGGCTGCCAGCTGCAACGCCCCGGCCTCGCTCAACGGCTGTGTGTTCTGGTCGAAGCCCACGAGCAGACCGTACTGGCGCACAATGGATTGGAAGAACGCGTCATAGGTGAACACCGCAGGTTTGAGGAACATGCGATCCTGATCATGCTCGTCATCGGCAAGCACCGCCGCGGAGACCCTGGACAGCAGCTCGCCCGCTGCCTTGCGGGTGAAGGTGAGGCCGAGAATACGTTCGGGAGCCACGCCATGCTCGATGAGCGACACGATGCGACGCGTCATGGTGTAGGTTTTGCCTGATCCCGCACCGGCGACCACGAGCACGTCGCTGCCGACCGGAGCGTTGATGACTTTGGCTTGTTCCGGACTATCGGTGAATGTGCTCATGCCTGCCTCGTTTCGAATACGGTATCGATCTGTCCCGCGCATGCAGGGCATACATCCGTCATACGGCAATGCCCCTTATGCTGCTTTGTGGGATGCGCGACGATCACATGCGAGCGGCTCGCCGCAGCCGCGTAGAATACGCGTGCGATCATGGTCAGCGACCACATGGCCTGTGTGCCGTTCCATGAGAGGAACCCCTGCCATGCATTGTCGTCCACCGCATCCAGCGCACTCGGCTTGCCCGCGGGCAATGGGGGAATATCCGTGAACTTGTCCAACCGCGGGTAGTGGTCACGCGCCACGAATCCTTCGGCGTTCAACGCCCCGTTGAGGAACAACGGCGGCTGGAAGGCGCTTTCCGGTGAATAGCTGGAGGCCGGAGCGGCGTCATCCTGCACGTAGAACAGGCCGCTTTGCGCGATATGAGGCCGCTCCCCCGCCCTGCCATGCTCGGGGAACATAAGCCCCAACTGGTAGCAGACCAGCTGAAGATCGTTGAAGATCTCCGCAAGCTGGCGTTTCCGCCCTGTTTTGTAGTCGATAAGACGGATGGTCTGGCTGCCATCGCGTAGCCGCCGCGTCTCCTTGCGGTCGATTCGGCCGGACAATCGTACCGTCAGATCCTCACGCATGCCCTCCGGCCATCCGCCGACCAGTATTCCCATAAGCTGCATCAATGCGGTTCTGCCTATAGGGCTCATGCCCGGCAATGCATTGTAGGCCATGCAGATATCATCAAGCCCGAAGCGCGCGGAGAACTCCTCCTCGCATGAGGCGCTTTCCAACGTGCCGATGTCGAATTTCCCCTCGTTCTTGTTCAGGTAGCCGCTTGCATTGCTTTCCACGAAATACGATGCCAGATTATGCAGGGTCGTTTTGGCCTGTTCGTCCTTGAGCATGGCGGTATACCGTTCGGCGGCCTTGGCGATGCTGCTGAAATCCGGTTTGATCGCGTCGTAGATGTCGACAAGCCTGTGGGCGACGGCATCGACCGCGCCTTCGACGGACGAACCCGCCACGGCGCCCGGAAGGTCAAGACCCTCCGCGCTGCCCTTCTGCGCGACGGCATGGATGAGCGTGCCGAAGCTTGTGGCGGCGGACCCGATGCGCGGGCCTGCAAAACGATTCTCCAGCAGCCAGCACACCGGGCAGGCCCAGAGGTTGTCCACTGCGGACGGGGACAATGTGACGACAGGGCTGCCGTTGTCGTCCAGGGTTTCCTCGACGCTTCTCGATGTGATGCCGGCCTTCCGCGCAGCATCCGCCGTGTTCTGTGCGCCGTCCTGCCTTTCGGCGCTATCCGCGCCGTCGAGGAACGGCCAGTAATCGGGATCGGCGACATCGATGCCATGCTCGGCAAGCAGCGCGAGCGTCTTCCTGGCATCGCACGCCTGCGGCGAATGCTCCGGATAGCGGGCAAGCATGACGCGCGCCTGGGCGACCAGTCCGCGCGGATCGGCATCCAGACCGGCAAATTCACCGTTATCGCCGGACTCCCCCACCGTGGCGAATGTCACGGCATCGATGTCACGTGGGCAATGCTCCGGCAAATAGCCGTACATGAAATCCGATGGCGTCGTATCGTCGCTCAACACGGCGCTGACCATCACCGAGGCACCGCGGGTGATCGCCACCAGAAAGCTTTTCTTCTCGCTGGCGAGAACCGTTTCCAACCGCGCATCGTGCCCGCTGCTGCAAGGTTGCGCCGCGGCGTCGCCATGAAGAACGACATCGGCAAGATCCTCGCCGCCGAACAGTGTGGCGCGTTCGGCAAGATTCGGCCACACATCCTGTTGCAACGCGGGAATCCACACGCACGCCCAATGCCTGCCCGAGGCGCCGGCCGGCGTGGTCAATGTCACGGCCTGTTCTACCGGCCCGGTCTTCGCCAGGGAATCCGCTTCGATCTCCATGGAACGCACCTGGTCGATGAACCCGTCAATATCCGTTCCTATCATGCCGCCCTGCGCATATTGGAACAGTCTCATGGCCGCGTCCAACCTGTCGTTGGCGGCACGACCCTCCGGCGTGTTCTTCAATGCCATGCGCTGCCAGTGCTCGGCCACGCCGGTAACATCCCATGCCAAAGCCAGCACGAACTGAGGTTCCTTCGACGGCAGGGCCCGCATTCCCTCCGCCACGCGGTCGATCAGGCGGAACACCCTTTGGAACGCCTTAAGATGCGGGCCGCCCCCTACGACGCTGCCGATCACCCCCAGCATGTCGGCGCATGGAGCCGCCTTCTCGTCCAGGGCGAGCATGGCGTACTGCGACAGCACACTGAACGCCGCAGGCCGCTCTTCGCCTGTACCGTCGGCCACATCGGCAATCTGAATCGTCGTATCGGCACCATTGCGCCGCTCGGACTCCTTCAGAGCCTCCCATTCACGCACAATGCGCGCAAGTTCACTGCCATCGACCGCGCGCCCTGCGGTTTCGTCGGTGGGCTCGTCTGCAACCGCATGCCCGTTGGGATCGTCGGCCACCCCTTCGAGCCCCGCCAATGATTCCAATGAGCTCATGGCGGATTCGATCGGTTCGATACGCGCAGGCGCCCCCTCGCCGGGCTTTCCACCGGTGGTGATCAACGCACTGCCCATAAGCGCGGCGATACGCGAACGGGCGAACGCGCCGATGTTTTTCAGGCTCATATCGGTACCATCAAGTCCTTGCTCGCGCAGTTGGGCCAATTCGATCAACGCGAACAATCCCTGCACAAACGGTTCGGATTTCAACGGTCGGGTTGCCGACGAATACCGGACCGGCACCCCGTCGCGCCGAAGTCGTTCGCCGAATTGGCGCACGGTGGCATTGTCGTGGGCGATGACGGCCATGTCGTTCCATTCGGTTCCCCTGTCGAGGTGGGAGCGTTTGATGCGCCACACCACATCGTCAAGCTCCTCGCGTGCACTGCGGTAGATGGCGGTTTGCAGCGAGTCGTCGGTATGCTTCACTGCGGAAACCGGCCAAGCGCCTGGACATACCGGCATTTTGCCGGGACGCTGCGGCATGGGCGGTGCATTGCGTTCGGGGGATGTGATGGACAGCGATACGCGCGTGGCCACAAGCGTGCGATAATCCGGCGCGTCGCGGTCTCGCCGATCCTTTTCCAGCTCGATAAGCCGAGCCTGCAGATCCCCGTGTTGTGCACGATCGAACAGGTATTCAGGGTAGGACCCGCGGAAGGTCTGTACGGATTCGTCGGGATTGCCCGCAAGCACAATGGCCGTTCCCCGGTTGTGCAATGTTTCGATAAAACGCAGTCCGGCAAGTGTGGTGTCTTGGAAATCGTCGACAATCAGCATTCGGGGCACCATATCGGCAAGCCGACCGTCGTCGGACCCATCCGGACGTTCCAGCACCGCGGCTCCTTCGACCAGCAGTTTGGAGGCGTCAAGACGGTACTCGCCGGAATAGGTGTCGGCAAGAGCGTGAGCGTATTCGCCACGCAGCGCGAATGCGAGACGCCATTGCACCGTCAGGCGTTCCTCATCTCGCCAATCGCCTTGCGGGAAATGCCGCGGAGCTTCCAGCAGATCGCCTTCGCGCTCCGGTGTCACGCCAAGCTCATCCATGCGGGCAAGCATGTCTCGCAGTTGGCTGACGAATGAGGCGGAAATGCCGTTTTCGAATATCGCGGCGGTGGAACCTGCGCCGATGTTCCCGCCATTCGAAGCGGTCCCGGCGTTCAATGTCGGGGCCACGGCGTTCGCCCAATCATCCTGTGCGAAGTAATACCTGAGCAGATGACAGGTGTCGCATAGATCACCACTGACCGCATGCCGCAGGTGCACAGCCAGCACCTGACGCAGCAACGCGTCCTGTTCGGCACCATTGAGCAGTTTGGGCATCGGCAGTTTGCGGAACGACCGGTTGGCCGCGATGATGCGGAACGCGACCGCCGATAACGTGGTGACAGGCCTGGCCTGGGCGAGCGCTCCGAGTTCGCGAATGGCCATGTCGGAAAGGCTGCTGGCCAGATTACGGTTGGGAACGCACATGATGGCTCCGTTGTCACCGAATCTGCGCAGCGCGGACAGCAACGACCGATAGCACAGCGTGGTTTTCCCGCCCCCGGGCATACCGGCGATCAACAACGGTCTCGCCGTTTCCCCGTTGATCAGCGTTTCGATTGCATTCGTTGCATTCCCTAAATCACCCATGCTCCCAGACTAACCGCTTACGCACGCCGGCTGGTACCGGCCTTACGGATTTCCATGCCGTTTCATCGCGTGTTCCAACGGATGAGATACGACTCGCCGTGCTGTTCCGTTTCCCCCGTCCATGCCGTCACGCAGAATGCTTACACCCTCAATGTGGAAGGAACGAATCATGATCAAGAACACCTCGCCTCCGTTAGGCTCCGAGCCACCGACCATCGACGGATTCACGTTCGTCCGCCCGATTGGTTCAGGCTCCACCGCGAACGTATACCTCTACCGACAGCTGGACCGGAACCGCCCGGTGGCCGTCAAGGTGGGCAATGTCGCCCGCCACCCGCAGGCTTCGGCTCGCATCGCCCATGAAGCCCACATTCTGGGGCTGCTGCCGCAGCACCCTCACATTCTTCCCTTGCTTGCGATGGGGACCGCAGGCCCTGGCTTGAACTACCTTGTTTTCGAATATGCATCCGGCGGCAACTGCCATAGTCTGCTGCGCACCCGCGAAACCTCTTGCGCCGACATGCTTCGTCTCGGCGTCAAATTGGCGGATGCGCTCTGTGCGGTGCACCGCGCGGGTATAGTGCACCGCGACATCAAACCCGGCAACGTGCTGATCACCGCGGCAGGCGAGCCCATGCTGGCCGATTTCGGCACCGCCTGCAGCGTTTACGGGGCAGACGACGCCTGCTATTCGATCCCCTGGTCGGCACCGGAATCGCTTGCGCATCGCAAGCCATGCGAAGGCACCGACATGTATTCCCTAGCCGCATTGCTGTATGCCTTGCTTGCCGGGGCGTCACCGTTCGAATACGGGTATCGCCCACGGTCCAGTGCGCAGCTGCGGAGCATCATTCTCTCCCAGCCGGTACCCCCGCTCAACCGCCCTGACGTTCCTGAACCCGTCGAACTGCTGTTGCGGCGGGCAATGGCGAAGAATCCATCGGACCGATTCCCCTCCATGACGGATTTTGCATTGGAGCTGCGGCGCGCAGATCTACTGGTGTCCTCCAAGCGCACGATGCTCTCCCCGGTCGCGGAAGCACCCACCGGCATGGCAATCTCCTCACCGCGATCAGCCGTTCCACCGAGAGGACGATCCACCACGCGGCCTGGCCGTGCAGACCGGAATCGGCGCTCGCCTTGGCACAAAACGCCTATGGCGGCACTCTCCGCGATTCCGCTGCTGCTGTTCCTGATCGTGCTAGCCGGCACGCATACGGATTCGGTGCAGATGCCGGAACCGGTTCACATCCTTGATGCCGAGGAGTCGAACGTTCAGGCGCGGATGCGGATCTCCTGACTTCGGCCGACGCCATGACACGCCTGTAGCCGGACGGATGCCGGAAGACCTGGCTGCGCCCATGCCGATTCGGCGCAGATGGCGACGCAGATCCATTTCCGTTGCCTGCCGTTACATGCCGTTGCATGCTTTCGTCTGCCAAAATCCGCTGGAGTCTGCCTGAGCTTGCCGGATGGCGTTTCCATAGCGCTTCGCCTTACCGCCATCGCACCGTATTCGTCCTCACTGCGAGTCCCTGCCCTCATAATCCCCTCCGCCACTTCACCGAACGGATCATCATGCCTTTGCCTTCACCTCGTCTATGGCGCCGCATACGCAACGCCGATGCACCATCTTCTTTCCCCATGCCGCCGCACATACGCCGGCGCATTCCCCCAGCGCTCATCCTCGTTATGCTGCTGGCCTTCATAGCCGGCGTGCTGGTGGTGCAGTCCGTAGTCAGACATCAGGTGCACTGCGACGATGGCAGCGTATGGGTCATGTCGCAGAGCCACGGCAAGGCGGTACGGTTCAATGCGGACATCGAAGAGCCCACAGGAGCGGTGCGCGCCATGAAGGGTCGCTTCGACATCCTGCAATCCGGAGACGATGCGCTGCTTGCCGGAAGCACGCATATCGCTTCCATAGACGCACCGACGTTGAACATCACCGACTATGACGTTTCCACACGCGACAGCATCATGCTGCTGGGCGGCGGAACCGTGGCAATGGTTTCCCGTCGCAGCGGCGACCTGCACACCGGCTCCCTGGAACGCATCGGTGAACTTGCCAAGGCGAGCGGCACGCCGGTCATGCGATTGGGAGCCGGAGGCAAGGCGGTCGTCGATTACAAAGGCACCGTATGGGGGTACCGGCCGAGCGACGGCACGGTATTGTCGTTCACACGTTCAGACCGACGAGCGGCATCGGTCTGCTCCCTATCCGGCGGTGAGCGCCTGGCTGTTTCAGCATTCACCGTAGTCGACGGTGTTCCCGTCGTATTGTCAGGCAATCGGCTCGTGTTCCCGGGAGGCGAAACCACCATCGATGATTCCGGGCGCATGCTCTTGCAGTCGACGCCGACCGATGACAGGCAATCCGGATGGGTTGCGATTGCTCTGCCGGGCAAACTCGCCCTGATCAGCCTTCGGACGCAGTCGCCCAAACCCGTGCTGTTGGATTCCCTAGGCTCGGGAGCGCCGGCGCAACCGGTTTCGGCTGGCGGATGCGTGCATGCGGCGTTCGCGCAGCATACCGATAATGCCGTCCAAGCGTGCTCGCCGTCTGCCGAGCATGCGGATTTCATATCGCTCGCATCGGTGACGCCTTCCTCGGAGCTGGTGTTTCGGGCCAACCATCGTCATGTTGTGCTCAACGACGTTGCAAACGGCACCATCTGGAACCCGCAGCGTTCGCCTGAGACCATCGCGCTGCAGTGGAACGCCCTGCAACCGGATCGCGACCAGCAGCGCGAGGATTCCTCCACAGCCTTGGAAGCCAAGCATTCCGTAACGCCCGACTGTGATTCTTCGTCCTCGTCCACCGGCCATATACGGGCTGTGGATGATGAATTCGGCATTCGCCCGTCAAGCCGCATGACGCTTGACGTGCTACGTAACGACGAAAGCACCGGCTGTTCCGCGCTTCGTATCGACCGGATCGGCGCGCCGACAGGCGGCGCTGTGCGCATCACGCCGGTTCGTCATGGGCGATATCTGCAGGTCGATGCTTCCGAATTGCCAAGCGGCACCATACGGTTCACCTACAGCGTTTCGGACGGGCACGGCCAAAGCGCTTCCGCCTCCGTACGCCTGAACGTCGCCGAGGCCAATCGCAATCAGCCGCCGGTGCAGACCGACGTTCCTGCGGATATCCCCGTCGAACGGGGCGCATCCTACACGGCAAGCGTGCTGGATTCCTTCACCGACCCGGACGGCGATCCGCTGACGTTGGTATCGGCAAAGCCCCAGAACAGTGGCACACGCCTCTCCGCCCGCGCGGATGGGCGGCTGACCTTCGACGCCGGAACGGTGGAATCAGGCAGGATCGGTGTTGAGCTGACCGTTTCCGATGGAACCGCCGCCACGACGGGAATCGTGTTCTTCGCCATTCACGCCGCGGATAGTCTGGGCGCGCAGATCGACCCGATATCGCAGGATGCCATCTCGGCGGTTCCCGTCACCGTCGACCTGTCGCCCTACATTCATGCCACTGGCACGCATACCCCGTTATTAGCCGACGTCACGGCACCAGAGAACACGAGCGCGACGGCGAACGGATCGGATATGGCCGTCTCGTTCACCGCGGCCTCGCCAGGCACCTACCACGTGCCGTTCACGGTGCGACAGGGGCGACAGCAATCCACAGGAACCATACGATTCAACGTCAGTCCGCCTGCCACGGAACGTTCCACGCCCATCACGACAAACGATGTCGTCGTATTAGGAGCCAACGGCACCGCCATACTCGAGCCGTTATCCAACGACCTCGACCCGATGGGCGGCGTGCTTTCCCTCGCTTCCGCTTCGGCACCGCCCGATACCACGATCCGCACGACCGTAGTGGCACGAAACAGAGTGCATCTGGAAGCCCGGCACCCGTTGGACGCTCCGATCACCATCACCTATACCGCAGTGAATGCGGTCGGCACCTCGCAGGGAAGCATCATCGTGCATCCGGCAAGCACGGTTTCAGGCCCGGCACTGATACGCGCCGAGGACTTCACCGTCCCCGTGCGATGCGGCGGCACCCGCACCGTGGATGTGCTGAGCCATATACGCTATGACGAGGATGCCGGAATGATGCTGGAAGGCAGGCTGAACACCACGGCATCCTTTCAGGGCACGGTGCACGCATCGGAACATGCTATCCGCTACCAGGCGCCGGACCGCCCCGGAGAATATTCGGCCGTCTACACCGTCGGCAACGACTACGGCGAAACCGTGTCCGCAACCGTGACCTTTGCCGTGCACCAGCGTGATGCCGACGGCAAAAAACCACCCAAACCGCGCGATATCCAAACCCGAGTCGCCCCAGGCGGCACGGTACGCATTCCCATCGCACTTGGCGGCGTCGACGATGCCGACGACGTGATGCTGTTGGGATTGGGCAACGAGACTCCCGCGCGCGGGCGAATCGTGGAAACCGGCGCGGATTACATGATCTACGAGGCCTATACCGATGCCAACGGTACCGACAGCTTCTCCTATGCGGTGGAGGATTGGTCCGGACGCAAATCCCAAGCCACGATCCGGGTAGGCATATCCGCGGCATCCTCACCCAGCGGCGTAACGGCCCGCGACGATGATGTAACAGTACGCCCCGGAAGCACACTCGCCGTGCCCGTCACCGCCAATGACCTATCGCACGACGGCGCGAATCTTACGCTGCTGCGCAAACTGGAGGTCCACGGGCGAATCGACGCCCGCGTGACCGGCAGCGCAATCACCTTCACAGCGCCAGAGCACGAAGGCACCTACTACATCATCTATACCGTGCGCAATCAGGCAGGTCTTGAAGACACTGCCACACTGAGCGTACAGGTCAGCAGAACCGCCAGAATCAGACCCCCGCAAGCCTACGACCACAGGATTGCGGCGCATACGACGCTCGGCAAACGCAAGGTGACGGTGAATATCGCGGACCGGATCGCAAACCCTTCCGGCCCGTTCAGCGAATTATCCGTGCACGTGGACGATGCGGCCCGGCGACAAGCGCACGGCAGCGTGCAGGGTACCGTCATCACGTTGGAACTCGCGCAGGAGGCGTACACGATTCCATACACCGTTACGAATACCGTGCATGGACTCAGCTCCACCGCCTTCATCCATGTACCGGCATACGGGGCCTTTCCACCGACGCTGCGACCCGATGCACCGGAACTGACCGTACCATCGGGGAAAACCATCACCTTCGCCCTTGCCGATTATGTACGCGTCGGCGCAGGGAAAACGGCCTATGCCGACAGCCGCGAACCCATCGCAACCGCCAAAGGCGGGGACGGCATAGCGCTTGACGGCGGGAAAACCATACGATTCACCGCCCCGAACGATTATGCCGGCCCGGCTTCGATCGCGCTCACCGCCACGGACGCCGATCCCAGAAGCGGAAAGCCTGGCGCATCCGCAACGATCATGGTGCCCGTCACCGTTACGGGAGGGCGGCAATCACTGCCCACGTTCCCCACGACGACAATCGATATGGCACCCGGCGATACCGATCGCCTCATCGACCTGCATGCATTGACCGTATCCACCCGCCATCGCGAGTCTTCGGAGCGTTTCACCTATTCGGGGGGACTGACCTCTCAAGCCATACAAGCCACCGTGTCGAACACCGGGCAGTTGCGGATACGCGTCGCCGATGAGGCCAGTCCCGGCGCAACCGTCAGCATTCCGATTCGTATCCATGCCGGAACGGATACGGTGGAAGCGGGATTGAGCGTGCGCATCGTGGCCTCGTCGCGTCCGCTCGCCCGCATCGCGGAACGGACCATACGGTTGCACGCCGGCGCAACACAGCATGTCAACATACTGGCCGACGCCTATAACCCCTTCCCCGGCACTCCGCTTACGGTAACGCAATGCACAGGCACAGACACTGGCACAGCCACAGGAGAGTCCGTCACGATACGATGCGACGAATCAGGCGACATCGCAGTACGCGCCATCAATGGCAGCGGCTCGTATGATGTCGCCGTTACCGTCGCGGACGCGACCCGGGCGAAGGACCGCATGGTCACCGGCATACTGCATGTGACGACAACGGACGTTCCCGACGCCCCGTCACTGTCAATCATGCGCGCGCAATCGCAGGATGGAGCCGTTACCCTAGTCTGGAATCCCGGCAGGAACAATGGTGCTGAGATTCTTGAATACGAGGTGCATGCCACCGGCCATAACACGGTATCGTGCGGAACCGATACGGTGTGCACCATCGATGGATTGTCCAATGGCAGGCAATACACGTTCACGGTGCGAGCCAGAAACGATATCGGCTGGTCGGCGTATTCCAACACCGTCACCGCCACTCCGGACGCTCCTCCGGGAACGCCGTTGCGACTCCAGGCGACCGGCGGAAGGAACGCTTTGCACGTCACGTGGCAGCCTCCTTCCGGCAGCGGCACGGCGTTCAGCGCACCGACGTCCTACACCGTCACGCTCACCGGTTCCGACGGCAGCCGCCATGAACAGCAGATCGAAGCCGATGCTTTACAAGCCTCATTCCAGATCTCGGACGCCATGCTATCCGCTTCCCTGTCGTTCACCGTTGGCGTCCGCGCCGCGAATGCCGTCGGATCCGGAAATCAGGCCAGCCTGACCGTGAACGCCGGTGAAATCTACGGCATCCCCGACCGTCCTGTCATCACCATGCGCCAGGATGCCAGCGACCCGAATATCATCAGGGGATCGATCGCCCTAGGCGACATGCGCGGCAATTCCTGCACCAGCATTACGGTGAATGGCCACGCACTGAGCAGGGAGCCGACTTGCACAAGCACCTCGTTCGCATTCGACATCGCAGATGGCGAGTTCTTCTCACAACTGTCGATAAACGCCACCATGGAGACGAATCATGGTCTGCGGATGCGTTCCGAATCGGCATCGGTCACTCCCGTCACGCCCATAGGGCGCGCCGAATTCACGAACGCGGACGGTTCGGATGCCGTTTGTACCATGCGATGGCGTATTACCGGCAAAGCCGATTCCGTTATGGCCCAATTGCATGGCATGACCAGTTCCCGGAAAACCGGTGTATTGGAATACACGCCAGCCCCCTGGACCCCATGCGAAACGGGGACCGTCACCGCTCTGCTGAACGGCGAATCCGGAGCCACCATGATCGGGCCCGCCGATCTCAGTATGAACAAGCCTGCCGCGAATATCACGCCACCGACCTCCATCCGATGGGATGGACGCAACCACATCATCGTGCGTGGCGGCCGTATAGACACGTATGGGCAACCAGCCACCATTCGTCTGCTCATCAATGCGGTTCCCTTCGTATGGGAACCATCAGTCGCCCAACGCATCGACGTGTCCTCGCTGCCGGATGCCGCCTCATACCGTTGGACGGTTCACGTCACCGCCAACGGCGGCGACCACCGGCTTGACGCAGTGCATGAGTCCACGGGGAATCTTGTGGAGGGCGCACGCGCCGTCATTCCCTCTTCCATGCCGGCGATGCTGCGAAGCCGGCGCGACACGAATTCCGGACATGCAATAGCACCATCAAACAACCACTATTCAGGAGACGCCTATGAATTGCGTACGTATTCCCGGTAGCCCCGAACACCCGCCCATTGAGGGACGGATACCAGACGAGAATCGGATACCGGACGAAACCCGGATATCTGACGCCACGCGCATATCGGACGCCACATGCATATCGGACGCCACATGCATATCGGATGCCACACGCCAATCGGCCACCGCCCGAACCGCGAGCGCATACCCCGTCACCGTGCCGCTTCATATGCCTGATGCGGGGCGGAACCAGCCACGCCCCCATACCGATGCCCATGCCGATGCCGATGCCAATACTCTGTTGGGCGCAATCCCCGCCACCGACCGCAGCTCATATGCCAGTCCTGATGGCAACGGCGATATGCCGCCCGCTGCAGCACCGGAAAACGTCGAGGCGTTCCGACGGGTATTCGCCGAACTTTCGGAACGCATAGCGGCCGATATCATCGGCAAGCCGACTGCGATCAGGCAGCTGCTCACGGTATTGTTCGCCGGCGGGCATCTGCTGTTGGAAGACGAGCCCGGCACCGGAAAAACACGATTGGCCCGCACCACAGCGCACACAATCGGCTCGACGTTCGGACGCATCCAGTTCACACCGGATCTGCTGCCGTCCGATGTGCTGGGCGTCACGTTGTATGACCAGAGCACCGGCATGTTCTCGTGGAGGAAGGGGCCGGTATTCGCCTCGCTGGTGCTGGCCGACGAGATCAACAGGGCCTCACCGAAAACGCAGTCGGCCCTATTGGAAGTAATGGAGGAGGAACAGATCACCGTCGATGGAACGACATATGACGTGCCGCAGCCTTTTATGGTGATCGCCACGCAGAATCCTTCCGGCCATCTTGGCACCTATGCCTTGCCGGAAGCGCAGATGGATAGGTTCATGATGCGTATATCACTGGGGCATCCGGAACGTGAATCCGCACTGCTGATTCTGCGCAATGCCAGTCATCGCAAGTGCGTCGAGACGACCGGCTCGGATGGTTTTCGCCCATCGGATAACCAATCGAGCGGACCGGGATCGCCATCATCCGATGTCCCGGCGCATGCATCGTCATGGATGCTTGCCATGCGCGGCATTGCCGAGCGCGTACACGTGGATGATGCCATTGGCGAGTACATCGTCCGACTGGTTGAGCAGACGCGTTGTGACAGTCAGGTGGCGTCCGGCGCGTCCATGCGCGGCGCGCTGGCGTTGTTGCGCTGCGCACGTGTTGCCGCTGCAGCGAATGGCCGCGATTATGTGCTGCCTGACGATGTTATGGAGCATGTCGTCGCCGTACTTGCGCATCGTCTGGCACTCACCGATGAAGCGGCATGCGCCGAAATACGTCAGGAGGATGTTGTGCGACGCATCAGCGAACAGGTTCCGGTACCGTCAATGGGCGGGGAAAGGACCCTGCCATGACAGCGCGATCCCATTGGCTTCGTCGTCCTGCGTTGGCACCGGCATTGGCACGCTCACCGTTCGCCGCCGTCAAATCCTTTGCCGGCGTGCTGGCGGCGCGAGCACGCTCTTTGACTCCATCGGTTTCGCAACATCGTGCCAGAAGTATGTGCCTGCGACGTCTGCCCGGCATCACCCCATCAGGCAGACTTGCCGGATTGTTCGGCATGGTTCTGATTCCGGCTTTCGCCCTGTTGGGTTGGCACGAACTGCTGGTGTTCGCAGTCGTAGTACTGAGCGTGCTGGGTGCGGCACTCATACTCCCCACACCGTGCAGCAGTATCACCGCAGCACTGAGCGTCGACGCCCTGCATGTGGTTCAGGGGCATGATGTCGGCATTCAGATGATTCTGCATACCCCGGTTTCCGTAATGCTTCCCTCCGCTATGGTTCTGCATATCGACGGCACCCCGCACCATATTCCCGTTCCTCCACTCCACGCCGGGCAGGAGCATCGGATCGGCCTGAGTCTGAACGCTCCGCCACGCTCACGGATCACCATCGAATCATTGTCGATACAGCAGGCAGGACCGTTCGCCCTCACTTGCCATGAGCAACGGCTCTGTACAGGACCAACCGTCCACATTCATCCGAGAACCGTCTCCCTGCCATACTCGCTGACAGGGCGTTTCCAGGATCTTGACGGCGACGACCTGCCCGGTATCGCGGATGATGGGATTTCCTTTCAGGGGTTACGCCCCTATGTTCCAGGGGATGACATGCGCGGCGTGCATTGGCTGAGCACGGCAAAAACAGGTGTTCCGATGATTCGTCAATATGATCGCACCCGTTGTTCAACGACCCGGCTGTGCTTCGATTCGAATGCCTCGGACTATTCGGACAGGGAAGAATTCGAACTGGCCGTATCCGTGGTCGCGTCGATCGGAGTGCATTGTCTGAACCGGCATGATCGCCTATACGTCGATGCCGTTTCAGGTCGGATCGGCATTCAACGCGTGGCGGATCTGCTCGACCTGTGCAGCGGCTTCACCCCGCAGACCAACCGGACCGCCCAGCCATGCGACACCGCTTCCCCACCACAGCACGGCATCTCGATGTACTGCCATGTGATCGGCTCCCGTCATGACGCCCATACGCTGCGATCGCAGATCAAGAGGCGTTACCCACAAGCCACTCGCATCGTCATAGTGGCGAGCGCCGATGCCGAACCATCCATCGCTCCCCACGCGGACGAGACGATACTTACCGTTGGCTCGCTCGATCAGCTTGCCCAGCTGTGGAAGGCGGTGAGCCGCTATGGGCGCATGGCCTGACACGCCAACACGTCATTCGTCGACCGCATCATCCGCATCGACTGGCACGCCAACATCGCCCGTCACAGCGAAGGCATTGGTCATGGCGGCACACGCACTCCCATCCAGGGCAGTCCGGCGGGACGTCCCCGAATGGGCTCGCACACGCCCCGTCACCGTCTCCATCCAGTCGACGCGGCAGTCGACGCGGCAGTCCGCGACGGCAGCGTCATGCCCTGCTCCCCCACGCGCCTTGGCGTCCGAAACAGCGGATTCGCGCGGGTTTGCGTCCGTCACCGTCAATCTGGCGTGCGTGTTTGCACTCACCGTGTTGGCATGCGGCAATCTTGTCGGAGCATACGACCATCCAACCGCATGGGCAATCAGCGTGCTGACGGCAACGGCATGCGGATGCCTGCCGGCGATCTGTTCATCCGTATGCCGGCGTTCCAGCCGGTCGAAGCCCGTCATCCGGTGGATGGCGACGCTGGCGTTCATGATGCTCTGTCAGTTTCTTATCGGGCCGGCGCTCGTTTTCCCCGGCGTGACCGGTGATACGGCAGCGTTTGCCGTCGGCACGATCACCCAACGATGGAATCAATTGCTTGCCTCCTACAAGTATCTGATCTCCGCCACACCACCGGTCGGCACGGATGCCATGTCGTTGCCGGCGGTATGGACGATGGCGCTCTGGTGTGCGCTGGCCGCCTCCAGCGCCGCCCTGAGCCGCATCGCCGGATTCGGCGTTGCACCCGCAATCCCCATTCTCGTCACCTTCGCCCTGTCCGCCCTGTTGGGCACCAAAGACGGCTGGCATGCCGGCCTGTTGGGAGCCGCCGCCATCGCCATGCTTCTCCCCTGGACCGCCGCGCGATGCGGATGGCGCCGGCCACGACGCTGGCTGGCATCGCTGTTGGTGCTGACACTGGCGCTTGGCGCCGGCTTGGGCTCATGCAGGCTCATGCCACATCATCGATTCGTACTGCGCGACCATTACGAGCCGCCGCTCATCATGAGGGACACCACCAGTCCGCTTGCCGGCATGCGCACATTTGTCAAGGAGCATCGTAACGATACGATTCTCACCGCATACGATCTACCTGCCGCCACTCCGGTGCGTATGGCTGTCATGACCTGTTTCGACGGCAATGTGTGGAATGTCGCCGGGTGCGCCGACGAGCGCGGGACCGCCACCTACCGTGTTATGGGATCGGGCGCTTCCGACACCGCCAAGTACGACACCGCCAAGTCCAGTACCGCCAAGTCCGATACAACGGCATATAGCGCCGAAACCGGTACGGCCAGCGGCAACGGCACAACCGTCACCTTCGCCATAGGCAAAGGGCTTTCCGGCCATAGCTGGCTGCCCGTCGCCGGCACGCCAAGCGGCATAACCATGCAGGGCCATGCGGATCGGCGCAATCTGTTCTACAGTGCGGAAACCAACGCGGCCATATATCCGACCGGCATGGAGGAGGGTATGGTCTACACCGTCGGTACCATGCTTCGCCCCCTTCCGAAGAATACGGATATCGCAGCGGCAGCGGGCGCCGAAGCCACCGTATCGTCGGCTGACAGTGTTCCTCGTGAAATAGGCGCGTTGGCTTCGGGCATCGCCGGCGGGCAGACCACCGGAGGGGCGATGGCTCTGGCACTGTCTACATGGTTGCATTCCGAGGGATGGTTCTCGCATGGCTTGCAAGGCGAGCATCCCTCGATGGCCGGGCATGGCAGTCATCGTTTGCTCTCGATGCTGCAGGGAAGCGGCATGGTGGGCGATGGCGAGCAATATGCCTCCCTGATGGCGTTGATGGCTCGGGAACTCGGTTTGCCCAGTCGCGTAGTCCTCGGCGTTATTCCCAAGGATGGTAACGGCATGCTGTCGTCAACGCGCGCGAAGCAGATCGACGGCCATATGGTGACCGAATTCACGGGCAATGATATTGAAGCGTGGGTGGAGATCGAACTTGAACGGTTCGGGTGGGTGCCGTTCTTTCCCACTCCGAAGGAGACGAAAACCCCTGACAAGTTGCAGGATCTTACTCCTACGAGCGTTGAATCCCCTTTGGTGCGGTCATCGCCTTCGCTTGCCGACCCGCTCCGTGAGGAACGCGATCCTCCAGACCAGGCGCAGCAAAGGGAACGGAATGCCTCGGCATCGGAAAAGCCTCGGGCGTGGCATGCGTTTCTTCGTATTGCTGGCGTTGTGGCGCTGTGTCTCGGCCCTGTATGGCTGGTAGGGACCGCGGCAGGATCGGCGTTGCTCTATAATGCATTTCGAGTGCGACGTGCCCGGCGCATACCTGTTCCACGACTGTGCATGGCGGCGGGATGGCGGATGCTGGTCGAGCACCTTCGCCATACCGATCTGGTTGACGTTCCCCTCAACCGTACTCGGCGTATGCAGGCGTCAATCATCGAAGGGCAATGCCCCGCCATCGCCGGTATGGTCCGCCAGCTGGCCGATGCCGCCGATGCCGCGGCATTCGCGGATGCGCAGGCGACTGCGACCGATGCCGTGGCGTATTGGCGGCAGCTCGATCAGGTGCGTTCCGCGGCTTCGGCGTCACTGACCCCTGCACACCGTTGGCTGGCCCTGACCACGCCTCTGCCTTTGCGGCCGCAGCGGTTTGCACGGTCGGTTGCGCAACGGCTTCGTCGACCAGCTGCCCAATCACGCATCGTACAAGCTCAACGGCGGGGGTTCCGAACGCGCCGGCAAGCAAACGCAACGGAACACACCGACAAGCCCCCGACAAACACCGACAAACGAACGGCATCAGCGGACACGGCATGCATCCCTGATCGCGCATTCCCGATAATGCCCTGAACTATGCGAATGGCCCGGAACCGTTCTACCGGTCCCGGGCCATTCGTTCTAGGCGTTGCGGTTTGTCATGCAAACCGGCCGCTGTTCAGCGGATCAGACGGTTTCCCCGCCAAGATCACCGAGGTCGCCCTCGTCGTTCAGGAACTCATCCGGGTTGAAGTCCTCGCCCAGCTTGAGATCGCCGAAGTCGATGTTGGAGAAGTCCACATCGGACATGTCGGTATCGCCGAAGTCAACGCCTTCACCCATGTCGCCACCCAGACCGAAGTTCGGGTAGATGGTGTCGCGGATGGCCTTGTCAGGCTCCACCACCGCGTTGCGGTAGCGGGCCAGACCGGTGCCTGCCGGGATGAGCTTACCGATGATGACGTTCTCCTTGAGGCCCTTGAGGTCATCGACCTTCTCGTTCAAGGCGGCGTCGGTGAGCACGCGGGTGGTCTCCTGGAAGGAGGCCGCGGACAGCCAGGAATCGGTGGCCAGCGAAGCCTTGGTGATGCCCATGAGCTCCGGACGGCCGGAAGCCGGCTTCTTGCCCGCCTTCACGGCAGCCTTGTTGACCTCGCGGAAGCGCTGCTGGTCGATGAGTTCGCCGGGCAGCAGATCGGTTTCGCCGGAGTCGACCACGGTGATGCGGCGGCTCATCTGGTGCACGATGACCTCGATGTGCTTGTCGTGGATATCCACACCCTGGGAACGGTACACGTTGTGCACTTCCTCCACGATGTTCATCTGGGCGGCACGCTTGCCGATGATGCGCAGGATCTTCTTCGGGTCGACGGAGCCTTCGATCAGCTGGGTGCCGGTCTCGACATGCTCGCCGTCCTGCACCAGCGCCTTCACGCGGCGGGACACGGAGTAGACGATCGGCTTGATCGCGCCATCCTCGGTCGGAGCGCCGGAATCGGCGTCCGGGGTGAGGATGATCTGACGGCCACGGTCGGTGTCCGTGATCTTGATCGTGCCGGCGAATTCGGTGATCGGGGATTCGCCCTTCGGGGTACGAGCCTCGAACAACTCGGTGACACGCGGAAGACCCTGGGTGATATCGGAAGCCGAAGCAACGCCACCGGAGTGGAAGGAACGCAGCGTCAGCTGGGTACCAGGCTCACCGATGGACTGGGCGGCCACGATACCAACGGTTTCGCCGACGTCGACAAGCTTGTTGGTGGCCATGGACCAGCCGTAGCACTTGGCGCACACGCCGCGCTTGGACTCGCAGGACAGCACGGAACGGCACTTGACGTATTCCACGCCGTGCGCGACCAGGTCGTTGAGCACGTCCATGGACAGGGCGTCGTTACGCTTGTACAGCACGGTCTTGCCGTCGGCCGGGTCGATGACGTCGGCCGCGAGCAGACGGGAGTACGGGCCACCGTCGGCGTTCTTGACGAGCACGAGTTCGCCGTTCGCGTTGCGCTCGGCGACCTGCACGTCGATGCCGGCCTTGGTGCCGCAATCCTCTTCGCGCACGATGACATCCTGGGAGACGTCCACCAGACGACGGGTCAGGTAACCGGATTCCGCGGTACGCAGTGCGGTATCGGCCAGACCCTTACGCGCACCGTGCTGGGAGATGAAGTACTCCAGCACGGACAGGCCGTCGCGGTAGTTGGACTTCACAGGACGGGGGATGATCTCGCCCTTCGGGTTCGCCACAAGGCCTCGCATACCTGCGATCTGGTTGATCTGCATCATGTTTCCTCGTGCACCGGACTGCACGATGATGGCGAGGTTGTTCTTGGCGTCGAAGTGCTTCTCGACGGCCTTCGAGACTTCGGCGGTGCACTCGGTCCAGAGCTTGATGAGCTCGTTACGGCGCTCCTCCTCGGTCATCAGACCCATTTCGAAGTTCTCGTTGACCTGTGCGGCCTCGTCCTCGTACTTGGCGATGTACTCCTCGCGCTCCGGCGGCTCGATGACGTCGGAGAAGGCGAAGGAGACGCCGGACCACGGTGCGCGGGTGAAGCCCATGTCCTTCAAGGCGTCCAGGGATGCGGCGACCTGAGCGGTGGTGTAACGCGTCGCGATGTCGTCGACGATCTTGGACAGCTGCTTCTTGCCGACCGGCACGTTCACGAACGGGTAGTCGACAGGCAGGGTCTCGTTGAACAGCACGCGGCCGTAGGAGGTGGCGAACAGCGTGGTGCCGTCGTGGAAGCGCTCTTCCTTGACGGTTTCGAGATCGTCCTGGCCGTCCTTGTCGACGACCTTGATCTCACGCGGCTCCCAGCCTTCCGGCAGCACGAAGTCGGCGGGCATGCGGATCAGCACTTCGGCCTGCATGTTGATCTCGTGCAGGTCGAGTGCCATTTCGGCTTCGGCCAGCGAGGAGAACACGCGGCCCTGGCCCTTGGCGCCGTCCATCACGGTGGACAGGTAGTACAGACCGAGGATCATATCCTGGGACGGCATGGTCACGGTGTGGCCGTCGGCCGGCTTCAGGATGTTGTCGGATGCCATCATCAGCGAGCGGGCTTCGGCCTGGGCTTCGGCGCTCAGCGGCAGGTGGACTGCCATCTGGTCGCCATCGAAGTCGGCGTTGAAGGCGGCGCAGGCCAGCGGCGGCAGGTGGATGGCCTTGCCTTCGACCAGGATCGGCTCAAAGGCCTGAATGCCCAGACGGTGCAGCGTAGGCGCACGGTTCAGGAGCACGGGATGCTCGGAGATGACCTCCTCGAGCACGCCCCACACCGCGGAATCGCCGCGATCCACAAGACGCTTGGCGCTCTTCATGTTCTGGGCGAAGCCCTGATCCACGAGACGCTTGATCACGAACGGCTTGAACAGCTCCAGCGCCATCGGCTTCGGCAGACCGCACTGGTGCATGCGCAGTTCCGGACCGACGACGATCACGGAACGGCCGGAGTAATCCACACGCTTACCCAACAGGTTCTGACGGAAGCGGCCCTGCTTACCCTTGAGCATGTCGCTCAGGGACTTCAGCGGACGGTTGGAGGCGCCGGTGACCGGACGGCCACGACGGCCGTTGTCGAACAGGGAGTCGACGGCTTCCTGGAGCATGCGCTTCTCGTTGTTGAGCATGATCTCCGGGGCGCCGAGCTCGATGAGTCGCTTCAGACGGTTGTTACGGTTGATCACGCGGCGGTACAGGTCGTTCAGATCGGAGGTGGCGAAACGACCGCCGTCGAGCTGGACCATCGGGCGCAGATCCGGCGGGATGACCGGGATCACGTCGAGCACCATGGCCTCCGGCTTGTTGCCGGTGGTCAGGAAGGCATTGACGACCTTGAGACGCTTGAGCGCCTTGGTCTTCTTCTGCTCGGAGGCGTCCTTGATCTCCTCCTTGAGCTGCGCGGCGATCGCCTCGAGGTCGAGGGACTGCAGACGCTTCTTCACGGCCTCCGCACCCATGCAACCTTCGAAGTAATCCTCGTAACGGTCCTGCATTTCACGCCACAGGTCCACGTCATCGATGATGTCGCCGGGCTTGAGCTTCTTGAACTTGTCGAACACGGCGTTCAGACGGGCGATCTGCTCGTCGTAACGCTGGCGGATGGCCGCCATCTCACGTTCGGCGGAGTTGCGCAGCTTGGTCCTCGCCGGGCCCTTGGCCTCGCCGATGGCTTCGAGTTCGGCCAGATCGGATTCGACCTTCTTGGCACGCTCCTCGATCTCGTTGTTGCGGCGCTTCTCGAGGTTCGCGATCTCATGGTCAAACTCGTCCTGCAGGTCGGGCAGGTCCTGGTGACGCTGCTCCTCGTTGACGGCGGTGACCATGTAGGAGGCGAAGTAGATGACCTTCTCCAGGTCCTTCGGGGTCACGTTGAGCATGTAGCCCAAACGGGACGGCACACCCTTGAAGAACCAGATGTGGGTCACCGGGGCGGCGAGCTCGATGTGACCCATGCGCTCACGGCGCACACGGCTCTTGGTGACTTCGACGCCGCATCGTTCGCACACGATGCCCTTGAAGCGCACGCGCTTGTACTTGCCGCAGGCGCACTCCCAGTCGCGGGTCGGACCGAAGATCTGCTCACCGAACAGACCGTCCTTCTCGGGCTTGAGGGTACGGTAATTGATGGTTTCAGGCTTCTTGACCTCGCCGTGGCTCCAGCCGCGAATATCGTCCGCGGTGGCCAGGCCGATCTTCAGCTTGTCAAATGCGTTGACATCCAGCACTGTGTTTCCTTATCTTCCGTTCGCTATCACTGATATTCGGGCTCGGCGGCTGCCTGATCTTCCTTGGCTGCCGCGTCGGGGCGGGCGCCGATGTTGAAGCCAAGATCGTCGGATGCACCGGCCGGGTCGTCGTCCTCGTCCTTCATGTCGATGGCAACGCCGTCGGCGTTGAGCACTTCGACGTTCAGGGACAGGGACTGCATTTCCTTCAGGAGCACCTTGAAGGATTCGGGGATGCCCGCAGGCGGCAGGTTCTCACCCTTGACGATGGCGCCGTAGACGCGCACGCGGCCGTCGACGTCATCGGACTTGGTGGTCATCATCTCGTGCAGCGTGTAGGCGGCACCGTAGGCCTCGAGGGCCCACACTTCCATCTCGCCGAAGCGCTGGCCGCCGAACTGGGCCTTACCGCCCAGAGGCTGCTGCGTGATCATGGAGTACGGACCGGTGGAGCGTGCGTGAATCTTGTCGTCGACAAGGTGGTGCAGCTTCAGCATGTACATGTAGCCCACGGAGATCGGACGGGAGAACGGTTCGCCGGTGCGGCCGTCGTACAGGGTCGCCTTGCCGTCGGGACCGACGAGACGATCGCCGTCGCGGTTCGGCAGGGTGGTGGACAGCAGGCCCTTGAGCACGTCGGGCTTGACGCCGTCGAACACCGGGGTCGCGACCGGGGTGCCCGGCTCGGCCTTTTCGGCGCCCTTCGGGATGAGCTTCTTCCATTCGGCTTCCAGATCCGGATCCAGGGAGATGTCCCAACCGCAGTGGGCGATCCAGCCGAGGTGCAGTTCCAGCACCTGGCCGAGGTTCATTCGGGAAGGCACGCCCAGCGGGTTCAGCATGATGTCGACCGGGGTACCGTCCGCCAGGAACGGCATGTCCTCTTCCGGCAGGATGCGGGAGATGCAGCCCTTGTTACCGTGGCGGCCGGAGAGCTTATCGCCGACCGTGATCTTACGGTGCTGGGCGATGTAGACGCGGATCATCTGGTTCACGCCGTTGGGCAGCTCGTCGCCGTCCTCCTCGGCATCCTCACGGGTGATTTCCTTGATGCCGATGACGGTACCGGTCTCGCCGTGGGGCACGCGCAGCGAGGTGTCGCGCACTTCGCGGCTCTTCTCACCGAAGATGGCGCGCAGCAGGCGCTCTTCCGGGGTGAGCTCGGTCTCGCCCTTCGGGGTGACCTTGCCGACCAGGATGTCGCCGGCTTCGACCTCGGCGCCGATGCGGATGATGCCGCGCTCGTCAAGGTTGGCCACCGCGTCCTCGCCGACGTTCGGCAGGTCTCGGGTGATCTCTTCGGCGCCCAGCTTGGTTTCGCGGGCGTCGATCTCGTACTCCTCGATGTGGATGGAGCTCAGGGTGTCGTCCTGCACGAGGCGCTGGGAGATGATCACAGCATCCTCGTAGTTGTAGCCGTTCCACGGCATGAAGGCGATGAGCAGGTTCTTGCCCAGTGCCAGCTCGCCCTTCTGGATGGCGGGGCCGTCGGCCAGCACGGAACCGGCTTCGACGCGCTCACCGTCGTGGATCAGCGGACGCTGGTTGTAGCAGGTGGTCTGGTTGGAACGCTGGAACTTGGCCAGCTTGTAGGAGCTGGTGGTGCCATCGTCGTTCATCACGCGGATCATGTCGGCGGACACGTAGGTGACCACGCCGTCCTTGTCGGCCTTGATCACGTCGCCGGAATCGTTGGCGGCGCGCCATTCGGAGCCGGTGCCCACCAGCGGGCGATCGGATTCGATCAGCGGCACGGCCTGACGCTGCATGTTGGTACCCATCAGTGCTCGGTGGCCCTCATCATGCTCCAGGAACGGGATCAGGGAGGCGCCCAGCGAGGTCATCTGACGCGGGGAGACGTCCATGTAGTCGACCTGGCTGACGGGCACATCGACCGCTTCTTCCTCGCCGACTCGGGCAAGGGCGTCGCTGTGGACGAAGTTGTTGTTCTCGTCGAGCTCCTGGTTGGCCTGGGCGATCACGTGGTCGAGATCGCGGTCGGCGGTCATGTACTCGACCTCGTCGGTCACGTGGCCGTTGATGACCTTGCGGTACGGGGTCTCGATGAAGCCGAACGGGTTGACGCGGCCGAAGGTTGCCAGCGAGCCGATCAGACCGATGTTCGGGCCTTCAGGGGATTCGATCGGGCACATACGGCCGAAGTGGGACGGGTGCACGTCTCGCACTTCCATGGAGGCGCGGTCGCGGGACAGGCCGCCAGGGCCCAGTGCGGACAGACGACGCTTGTTGGTCACACCGGACAGCGGGTTGTTCTGGTCCATGAACTGGGACAGCTGGGAGGTGCCGAAGAACTCCTTGATGGTGGCGTTCACCGGGCGGATGTTGATCAGGGACTGCGGGGTGATGGCCTCGGCATCCTGGGTGGTCATGCGTTCGCGCACGACGCGCTCCATACGGGACAGACCAGTGCGCAGCTGGTTCTGGATCAGCTCGCCGACCTGACGGATACGACGGTTGCCGAAGTGATCGATATCATCCACGTCGACGCGCAGTTCGACGTCCTCGCCGTTGCGCTTGCCCGGGAAGGTCGCCTTGCCGTCATGCAGGGTGACGAGGTACTTGATCGTGGCGATGATGTCCTCGCGGGACAGGGAACGATCGTTCATGTCGGTTTCAAGACCAAGCTTGCGGTTGATCTTGTAACGGCCGACGCGGGCCAGATCGTAACGCTTGGTGTTGAAGTAGAAGGAGTCGAGCAGGTTCTTGCCGGCTTCCGGGGTCGCGGTGTCGGCCGGACGGATCTTGCTGTACATGTCCTTCAGGGCTTCGTCCTGGGACTGCAGCTTGGTGTTTTCCAAGGCGTCGAGCACCAGCGGGTAATCCTGGAAGGCCTCACGGATCTCCTGCTTGGTCATGCCGATGGCCATGAGGAAGACGATGGCGGACTGCTTGCGCTTGCGGTCCACGCGCACCTGCGGCTGATCCTTCTTGTCGATCTCGAACTCGAGCCATGCGCCACGGCTCGGGATGATCTTTGCGCCGAAGACCTCCTTATCGGAGTTGCGGTCCTGCTGACGGTCGAAATACACGCCGGGGGAACGCACCAGCTGGGACACGATCACGCGCTCGGTACCGCCGATGATGAAGGTGCCGTGCGGGGTCTGCAGCGGGAAATCGCCCATGAACACGGTCTGGGACTTGATTTCGCCGGTTTCGCCGTTCTCGAATTCCGCGTTGACGTACAGCGGCGCGGAGTAGGTGTAGTCCTTCTCCTTGCATTCCTGCACGGTGTGACGCGGCTCCTCGAAGTACGGGTCGGAGAAGGTCAGGCTCATGGTCTGGGCGAAATTCTCGATCGGGGAGATTTCACTGAAGACCTCGTCGAGGCCGGAGATGTGCGGCGTGGTGATGGTGCCGTTCTTCTCGTCCTCTTCCACGCGCTTCTTCCAGCGGTCGGAGCCGACGAGCCAATCGAAGCTGTCGGTCTGCACGCCCAGCAGGTAGGGCACATCGATCGGTTCCTTGATGGAACCGAAGTTCACGCGGTCCGACGCCTTGTGCAGGTCGATGTCATGCTGGTCGGCGCGCGCAATATTGGTATTGGTGTTCGTCTTAGCTGTATTCGTAGCCAATGGACGTTCCTTATCGCTCGCTCATTCGTATCGATACTAAAATTCCCGGGGGAACGCCGGCATGGCCACCATATGCCTATGCGGGCGTCTCATCGTTGTGGCGGTATGCCCGCAATATGACATACCTTACGCGAAATTGAAATACTAGTCCACGGTACGGACGTGACGCCACATGGCACGCTGCGATGTGATTGACTCGTCAGTTCACCACAACGGTGACCGGGTCGCTGGTGACATCCTTATCACCCTTCAGGGAAAGCTGGCCCACATACGTGCCCGCATCGATCTTGGGCAGCGCATCGTCCTGCACGCACTCCTGACCGCTGCGATTGGCGTTCCACGTCACCGTACGGATCTTCCTATCCCCCTTCGCCATCAGCAGCAGATCGCTGTCGGCTGGGCAGGAATCGGAACGCCAGATCGTGTCATCGCCCGACGTGATGGTGAGCACCACCGAGGAGTCGGAAACGTCGATCAGACAGGACTTGTCGCCGTCATGCGTGATCGTCTCCGTCCACTCGAGGGAACCCCCCACGGGAATCGAAGTCGTCTTCGGGGAAAGCTGCATGTGCACGCTCGATGAATCGCAATTCCTGATGCCCGTGGTGCGATGCGGCTGCGGCACGACTTTACGGCTCACATCCACACGGCTCGCCGCACGGCTTTCCATACCCTGCCCCACCGCGCCGATGCCACGACCGATGCTGTACACGCAGAACACGGTCAGGGCGACCGCCAATGCCAAGGCGACGCCGACGACGATGCGCCTGCGCCGGTACATCGCCTGCTGCCGTTTGCTGAGTTTGCGCTTACGCTTCTTCCCCTGTGCCATAACGTCACCAGTCTACCTATTCGGGAAGGCGCAACGAGCCGTCCGGCAGCATCTCGACAAGACCGTCATCATCCAACGACGCCACGCACGCATCGAGCTGCACCCGATCCTCCCACAGCCGCTCAACCCGCGCACGCTCCAACGTACCGCCGGAAGGCAACCCACGCAACGCTTCCAACACCAGCCCGCGCACCTGGCGATCAGTGCCTTGGAAACGCTGGCGGGGCCTGGTACGCCGCTGTCCCAATCCGGGCCTTCCGTTGCGCAGGAACGCGCATTGCCCCGCGATCGGGCAACTCTCGCACAACGGTGCTTTCGCCATGCACACCGTCGCGCCAAGCTCCATCACCGCCTGATTCCACACCACGGACACCTTGTCGGATTCCGGCAGCAATCGACGTGCCATCTCACGCTCCACCTGACTCGCCGAACCGCCTAACGACTCCTCACCACGGAACGCGCGCGCCAGCACGCGCCGAATATTCGTATCGATCACGGCGATACGCTCGCCGAAAGCGAAACTCATCACCGCGCTCGCGGTGTAATCGCCCACACCGGGAAGCGCCACCAGCTCGTCATAGGTGCGCGGCAGTTCGCCGTCATACCGTTCGGCCACGGTACGCGCGCACTCCTGCAATCGCAATGCGCGCCGCGGATAGCCGAGCCTGCCCCATGCGGTGATGACCTCCGCCTTCGGAGCGGCGGCGAGCGCACGCGCATCAGGCCACCGTTCCATCCAAGCCGTCCAATACGGCACGACGCGGCTCATCTGGGTCTGCTGGCTCATCACTTCGGAAACGAGCACGCCCCAGGCGGTGGCCCGTCCGAAGCGCCACGGCAGGTCACGGGCGTTGCTCTCCCACCATGCGGCGAGACGCAAGGCGATATCGGTATCGGTGTCGTTCATCATTCATATTCTTAGCATCTATGACTAACGATGCAGCAAATCCCGAAGACCAAGTCGAGAAGATGTTCGAATACGGTTACCGCAAGTCCAATTACGGACCCGACGAGCTGGTGACCGACGCGCACGGCAACCCCATTTCCGTAGTGGACGCCATGCTGAGCGCCGAAGACGCGGCGAAGGCGGAAACCGCCACACCGCACCTGTGCTACTACTCCCCGCGCATTCCGGGCAACACCGGTTCCGCAATCCGCCTGTGCGCGGTGACCGGCACAATCCTGCATTTGGTGGAGCCACTTGGATTCAATCTGCGCGATACGAAGCTGCGCCGCGCCGGATTGGATTATCACGATATGGCGCACGTGGTATTACACCCGAATTTTGAAAACCTAGTGGAATCCATGCCGAATTCACGCATCATCGCGTTCACTGCACACGCCACCAAACTGTATACCGATATCGAATACAAACCGACCGATATTCTATTGTTCGGCCCGGAGCCGGGCAATATTCCCGATCCGATGGATATTATGGCCGGTCCGCATGTGGCCGAACAGGTGCGATTGCCAATGCGCCCGAGCCTGCGTTCCCTGAACCTCACCAACTGCGCATCCATCGCCATCTACGAAGCATGGCGCCAACTAGGCTTCGCCGGCGGCCAGTAATCCATCCCCTGCCTGCCAACTTCTAGGTTTTTCAATAATTTATTTACTTTTGTATAGCAAGTTCCGCGGGAGAGGCGGCGGGGGTCTATTCCCGACACGCTCCAGGCCGCTCAGGCCAAGTCTTTACGGTCTGAAACAGACCCCGCCGCCTCTCCCGCTATGCTGAGTTCAACTTAAGTAAGTTTTCTTTTCTTTTATGCAAGACACAACGAAATGTACGAAAGCGAGCAGAAGAGCGGGATATTCTGTTCGAGACCGTAAGCTTGGCCGAACGGCCTTGAGTGTGTCGCGAATAGAATATCCCGCTCTTCTGCGACCTCCCTATTACAGCAGCTTATGCACCCAACGCAAGCACAGATCGCAAGAATGAATCGTACGCGACGCATGCATCAGGAAGAGGGAAAGGAGAGGCTAGTTCTTGAAGGAGTGGATCGGTGCCGGAATGCGGCCGCCACGGGTCACGAAGGCCTCACAGCTGGTCTGGTTCACCGGAATGATCGGCGCATAGCCCATCAGACCGCCGAAGTTGGCCATTTCGCCCACGCCCTTGCCTTCCACGGGGATAACGCGCACTGCGGTGGTCTTCTGGTTGACCATGCCGATGGCCGCTTCGTCGGCGATGATGCCGGAGATGGTGGCCGCGGTGGTGTTGCCAGGAATGGCGATCATGTCAAGGCCGACGGAGCACACGCAGGTCATGGCCTCAAGCTTCTCGATCTTCAGGCAGCCGTTGGTGGCCGCGTCGATCATGTTCTTGTCTTCGGAGACCGGGATGAACGCGCCGGACAGGCCGCCCACATAGGAGGACGCCATGATGCCGCCCTTCTTCACCTGGTCGTTGAGCATGGCGAGCGCCGCGGTGGTACCCGGGGCACCCACCTGTTCCAAGCCGATCTTCTCCAACACTTCGCCAACGGAATCGCCGACGGCCGGGGTCGGGGCAAGCGACAGGTCGATGATGCCGAACGGCACGCCGAGGCGACGAGACGCCTCCTGGGCCACCAGCTGGCCGACACGCGTGATCTTGAACGCGGTGCGTTTGATGGTTTCGCACAGGAATTCGAAATCCTTGCCCTTGGCCTCGTCCAGCGCACGGGAGACCACGCCCGGGCCGGAAACGCCGACGTTGATCACGGCGTCGCCTTCGGTCACGCCATGGAAGCCGCCCGCCATGAACGGGTTGTCGTCGGGGGCGTTGCAGAACGCCACAAACTTCACGCATCCGTAGGAATCGTTATCAGCGGTGGCGTGCGCGATGTCCTTGATGATATGGCCGAGCAGTTCAACGGAATTCATGTCGATGCCGGTCTTGGTGGAGCCCACGTTCACGGAGGAACACACGATGTCGGTTTCGGAAAGCGCCTGCGGCAGGGAACGGATAAGCATCTCCTCGGCCGGGGTCATGGACTTGGACACGAGTGCGGAATAGCCGCCGATCAGGTCGACGCCGACCTTCTTGGCAGCACGGTCGAGCGCGTGCGCGATCTTGACGAAGTCCTCGGAGCTCTTGCAGGAGCTTGCGCCGACCAGCGAGATCGGAGTGACGGTGATGCGCTTGTTGACGATCGGGATGCCGTAGTCGCGTTCGATGGCCTGGCCGGTGGATACGAGATCCTTGGCATACGTGGTGATCTTGTTGTAGATGTTCTCGCAGGCCTCGTCGACGCTGTCGGCGGCGCAGTCCAGCAGGCTGATGCCCATGGTGATGGTGCGCACGTCGAGCTTCTCCTGCTCGATCATCTTGTTGGTCTCGTGGACCTCCATGATATTCAGCATGGTTTTTCCTTACGGTTGCTCGGATTCGAAGGTTCGGTTACTTGCCTGGCCAGCAGCTCAGACGCGGTGCATCTTGGTGAAGATCTCTTCGCGCTGGCAGCGGATGCGCACGCCGATCTCCTCGCCGAGCTTGTCGAGATCGTCGACGACGGTGCCGAATTCTTCGTCGGCGTTGGAGTAGTCCACAATCATCATCATGTTGAAGAAACCGTCGATGATGGTCTGCGAAATGTCGAGTACGTTGACCTTGTGCGCGGAAAGATAGGTGCAGACGCGTGCGATGATGCCGACAGTATCCTGACCGACGACGGTGATGATTGCCTTGTTCATGGAACTCCCTAATCGTTAGGTGCGAATATCCAGTTACCGCCTCGGCGAATTGCCGGGCGTGCCCCCAAGTATAGGAAACGCACGCGCCAAAACACCCCTCTCCCCCGCTTTTCGCATTACATGGTGAGACGCCACATGCGCATGTCAGTAGTCAAGCGTTTGCCTAGGTCGTCACCGCCCGCGGATTCACCCGCGCTGTGTCGCAACACAGCATGACATGCAACATCCGCCGGCAAATTACAACGCAGCGCACATATTGTGCCCATATCTCGCACATATCGTGTACATACCCCTGCACATACGGCAGCGGCCCCGCACCCGCCGTGTCACAAGGAACACGCAGGAACGGGGCCGCCGGATACGGCTCTGCGTCTTAGCGCCAAATACCGTTCAATGCACGCGCATCAACCGCATCGATCTTGCCGGACGACGCGATGCGAAGCTCACCGTCGCCATCGGCGCCTTGGAACAGCATGCTTCCTGCCGCCTGACCGCCATTGAGGAACACTTCGACAACATTGCGGTCGAAGAACACCTCCACCTGGCGAACATCGGCAATGCCGCTGTCGAAGTCGACATCCTCCACCGCAGTGCCCTTGGCCACCAGGCGGGTCACGCCATCAACGCGCTGCAGCAGCAGTTCGGTCGGCCTGCCGTCCTGCGGGTTGATGCCCTTCGCCAGCACCATGATGGCATCGGCATCATCTGCCAGATGCACGTTCGCATAGTATGCGTTGCCGGGAGCCGTAACGACCATATCCCCGCCATCGCCGTGCACGGCGAGACGCTCGCCGAGCAGCTCGCGGTACACTTCATCAACCGGCCTGCTATACAGCCTGCCGTCACGCACATGCAATTCGCGCGGCAGCGACATCATGCCGTTGGCAAGGCACGGCTGTTCGACACGCATCGCCGGGAAGTCGGTATACCAGCCGAATACGATGCGACGGCCGTTATCGTCGACGAAGCTTTGCGTGGCGTAATATCCGGTGCCGAAATCGCACCAGTCGCTGGCCTTGACATCCAGTTTCGGACCATTATCGGTATTCACCAAGTCGCCGGCATACCAGCGCACCTGCTGGAAACGTCCCTGCTTGTCGCGGTAATGCATCAGCGCGCCCACGGCAACCGTCGTACCGTCGACCTGGAACAGGTCAGGGCATTCGTAGGTGCGTGCGATCTGATGGCCGAAATCGGCGAGTACCGGCCCTTCGTAGCGCCATGTCACATTGCGCTTGAGCGGCTTCTTCGCGGAGAACAACGTCATGGCGGGAACGGTGGCGTTATTCGGCTGGTCGACGCCCGGCTTGCCCTGCGGGGAGCAGGTGAACCAGCCACCGGTATTCTGGGTGCTGATGCCGGGAACCGCACTATCGGCGGCATCTGCGCCAAATTCCGATACCGGCAGATTGGTGGCGGTTACCATATAGGCACGATCCGGGTCGAGCGCCTCGCCGCCCATGCCGCATTCAACCTTCGGATCACGGAAGTCATAGCCAAAATCGTCATTCGCACGCAGCGCCACCGGCGATTCCACGCGAACATGCACGCCGTCCTCGCACAGGCAGGTGGTCTGGTATTCGGTGACGGAGGATTCGTCGCCGCGGATTTCCAGATGACGGGTCAGGTACAGGCGGATGGCGCTTGCCTCGTTGCCGGCGGCCGGATTGTCATGCTCGTCCACGGTCACGGCCGAACCGGAGAACGCGCCGCCGACGATACGCTCGTCGGTGTGCAGTTCGGGCTGCGGTTCAAGGAAGACCGGCAGATGAGTCCAATGCACCAGATCACGGCTTACCGCGTGCCCCCAATGCATATTGTCCCAGCCGAAACCATACGGGTTGAGCTGGAAGAACAGGTGGTAGCGCCCTTGGAACTGGCACAGGCCGTTCGGATCGTTCATCCAACGTGCGAACGGTTCGAAATGCGCGCCCGAACGCCCGAAACGGTTGTAGATCTGTTCCAGCGTGGGCTGTGCAGGCCAATCGGTGTCGCTTGGATTCATGTTCACGTAGCGAACGCCGTTGTCAAGCAGGTCATCGCATTCGGAAAGGTAGCCGAAGCGTACAACCAGGCCGCTTGCCGCCACGGTGACGGTGGATTTCTGCGGCACCGCAATGGAGAAATGATGCCTGCGTTCGGCGATGGGCATGGTGTGCGCCGCGATTGCGACGCCGTTGCCGTCCGCAACGGTGACGACGGCGTTCCCCTCGCCACAGCGTTCGGCGAACAGATCGAGCTGCCGGTAGCCGCCGGTTTCGATGGAGATGGAATAGGTATTCGACATAGTAGACCCCTCTACACGTGTGAAATGAATATGGAAAATGGATGGAAATACTAAAAGGCTCAGTGCCGTCAGGAAACGATCGAATCGCGTTCGATGATGCGGCAACGCAACGATGTCATCGGACCGTTCTCCGAACGCCTGATCGAATCCTCACTGCGTGCAAGGCTTTCCGTGGCGGCTTCATCGTCGATCATGGCAACCAGCTGCCGAATCGCTTCGAAGCCCATTTCATAATGGGGCAATTCCAGCGTGGTCAGAGATGGCTTGAGCACGTCCGTGATGAACGGTTGATTGTCGATGCTGATCACCGACACGTCGGTTCCGATGCGCACTCCGCGTTCACGCGCGGCTTCGTAGATGAAGGTGGCGCGCACATCATTGAAGCAGAAGATGCCGTCCGGCTTGATTTCGTCGAACACCCGCGCCGCCTCAGCGGCAGCGTTGGTCGACTCCAATACATTGACGACCAAAGCGTCATCGAATGGAATACCAGCTTCCGCAAGCGCACGCCGATAGCCAGCCAGACGCTCCCTCTGCGCGATATTGGTGATTGAGGAACCGTAGTAAACGATGCGCCCGCATCTGGCTTGAATCAGACGGTTGGTGGCGTCGTACCCTGCCATTTCGTCGTCGGGGTAGATCGAGGGAATCTTGCGATCCTCGTCTTCGCTGTCGACGACGACCATGGGGCTGCCTTCGAGTTCGGCGGGGATCTTCACAACACGGTGGTACATCATGGCATACAGGAAACCGTCCACGCGGTACTGCCGCAGGGCCGCGATCTCCTGGTTCTCCAGTTCCCGATTGTTTCCCGTGTTGACGGTGAGCAGAATATAGCCGAGTTTGCGCGCTGCCTCCTGCGCTCCCATCAGTACGCGCCCCGCATATGGCGTGGTGGCGATCTCATCGGTGATAAAGCCGAGGGCATACGACCTGCTGGTGCGCAATGTGCGCGCCGCGGAGTTCGGCTTGTACCCCATTGATTGGGCCGTTTCGCGCACTCGTTGCGCAACCGCCTTGCTGACGCGATTGCGGTCCTTGTTGTTCATGACCAACGACACGGTGCAAATGGAGACGCCGGCCTCTTTTGCGATGTCTTTGATCGATACCAATGGTTTTGCCTTGTCTGCTTGGCGGCTTTGTGAAGCAGATTCCATTGTATGCCCGCCTTTCTTTGACGACACTCTGCCGTTCAGCTTTTCGCGTATCGGATGCCCGGCTGCTCCCGGTCATGGATGTCCATTCCCGGAATCCGGCTGAACAAGTACACGATCCACGCAGCGCAGAACATCGGCAGCGACATGCCGAACACCATGAGCAGACCCGGCCATTGCGCCCAGGCAAGGATCGCCAGCAGTGCGAGTCCGATCTGCAGCAGGGTACACAGCGGACGGGCCACGATCATGGTCAGCGTTGTGCGGACGATCCACAGCGGACGTTCGTCATAGTTCGCGCGCACCACCCAGACCAGCATGGTGAAGGCCAGCAATACCAGTGCCAGCACGAACAGTACGCCGGAAACCGCCACGTCGAACGTTCCGCGTGCATGCCAGTTCATCATGTAGTAGTCGATGGCGAGCACCACCCAGCATACGGCCAACGGCCAGCCGAAGAGATTCGCCTGCTTGAGCTCGTTTTTCCATGCACCGTGGAAGATGCCCCATACTTCCTTGGCACGCATCGACCGATCCTCGGCACGCAGCCACGTGCGGAACGTGGTTTGCGCGGCGGCGCAGGATGGGAAGAATCCCAGCACCACGGCACCCAGCAGTGTGTGCACGAGCATGGCGATGTTCACCACGAAGATCGTGAGCAACAGACGGCAGAACCGTTCATAGGCCACGGAAAAACGAGCGAGCATGGCAAATCCCTTTCAATCAGCCCTTGACGGCACCGAGCATGACGCCCTTGTTGAAGTACTTCTGCAGGAACGGGTACAGCACCAGCAGAGGCAGGGTGGAGACGATGATGATGCCGAACTTGATCTGGTCGGCCGCCTGCTGTTGGGCCGCGGCGTTGACGTTCGTACCGGTACCTTGCGCCACCAGCAGCAACTGCTGCAAGACCACCTGCAACGGCTGCTTCGAATCGTCGGTGATGTAGATCAAGCCTGTCATGAAGTCGTTCCAGTGGCCGACGAAGTAGTACAGGCCGATGACGGCGAGGATGGCGGAGCTCAACGGCAGCACGATCTTGAAGAAGTAGCCGAAGTAGCTCAGGCCGTCGATCTGCGCCGCATCATGCAGCTCCTCCGGAATGGAGGTTTCGAAGAAGGAGCGTGCCACGATCACGTTGTACACGGAGACCGCGCCTGGCAGGATGAACACCCACATGGTGTTGTTGATGCCGAGGGCCTTGTACAGCAAGTAGTTCGGGATCAGGCCGCCGCTGATGAACATGGTGACGGTGAACAGGAACATGATGACGCGGCGCGGCTTGAATTCGCGGCGGGACAGTGCGAAGGCGCAGGGGATGGTCACGGCCATGTTGACCGCGGTGCCGACCACCGAGTAGATGATCGTGTTGAGATAGCCCTGCCAGATGCGATGGTTGGTGAACACCTTCGCATAGCCGGCGAAGGTCACGCCCTTGGGCAGCAGTGACACTTCACCGCCGGCCACGGCGTTCGGATTGGAGAACGACGCGATGACCACGAACCACAGCGGGTAGAGCACTGCGACCACGGTGAATACCAGGAGCAGCACGATGACGAAGTCGACCGCCCAGTCGGCTGGGGTCTTCTTCTGCCGTACATGCTTGTTCCAGGGAATATCGTTCGTATTGCGGGCAACGAACCCGGTTGTTGTTGCAGACATGATTGCTGCCTCCTAGAAAATACTCGTATCGGAAACGCGCTTGGCGATCGCGTTCGCGGTGATCAGGAAGACGAAGTTGATCAGGGTGTTGAACAGGCCGATAGCGGTCGAATACGAATACTGGCCGTTAAGAATACCGATCTTGTAGGTGTAGGTCGCGATGACCTCGGTGGCCGGCATGTTCAGCGAGTTCTGCATCAGGTAGATCTTGTCGAAGCCCACGTTCAGCACGGAACCCATGTTCATGATGAGCAGGATCGCGCAGGTCGGCATGATGGCCGGCAGGTCGACGTAGCGGATCAGCTGCAGACGACCGGCGCCATCGATCTTCGCGGCCTCGTACAGCGAGGTGTCCACGCCGGCGAGCGCGGCCAAGTAGATGATGGAGTTCCAGCCGACGTGCTGCCAGACTTCGGAGATCCAGTAGACGGCGGTGATGGCGCTGGTGGAGCCCATCAGCGATTCGTCGCCGAAGAAGCGGCCCAGGATGCCGGAGCCCGGGGACAGGAAGATGTTCACCATCGAGACGATGACCACCACGGAGATGAAGTGCGGCATGTAGGTGACGGTCTGCACGAAGCCCTTGATCTTCTTCGAGCCGATCTGGTTGATAAGCAGGGCCAGAATGATCGGGAAGATGAAGCCCATGACCAGCGTCCACAGGGAGATGCGGACGGTGTTGGTCATGATCTCGCCGAAGAGCGGGTTATGGAAGAATTCGTTGAAATATTTGAGCCCTACGAACTTGCCGCCGGTCAGGCCCTTGGTCGGATCGAACTCGCGGAAGGCAAGCTGGATGCCCCACATCGGCACGTAGGCGAACAGGCCTACGAAGAACAGGGCGGGAGCGGTGAGGACCCACAACTGCCAGTAGCGGCGGAAGTGGTCGGCGATGCGGTCGAACAGACCGGGCTTATTGCGTACCGCCGCTGCGTTGACGCTTCCGGTCTGTAGCGCGGCGCCTTTCGATGATTGCATTGCAGGCATATCGAAACTCCAATGATTGTTTGGCAAATAAAGGCAGGGTTTGCCGATTGATTCCAAAAAGGGATTAAAAAAATCGTTCCGCAAACCCTGCCTGATTAACTATGGCTACTTGGTGTACTTGTCGTACCACTTCTGCCAAATCTTGATGTTGGCGTCCAGGCCGAGCGTCGGCTCGCTGACCTTCTTCACGTAGGAATCCCATTCCTTGTCGATGCCGCCCTTCTGGACCCACTTGGAGATCTGGTTGTTCGCGTAGTTGGAGATGGCGGTGTTGTTGTTCTGCAGGGTGTTGGAATCCTCGGTGTCGGGGCGCACGTAGACCGGCACGACGTCCTTGATGCCGTCGACGCGGTTGTGTGCTTCACGTACGCCCAGATCGGATGCGGTGACCTGATCGGCGTTGGTGTCGTTGACCATCTTCACGTCGTCGCGGATCCAGCCGCCGAAGCGGTCCTGCAATGCGATGGCACGGGTGTCAGGATATTCGGCGTAGGCTTTAGCCTTGTCGATGGTGTACTGGTGGTCGCCGTCATCGGAGACGATATTCGGAATAGAGCCGAAGAATCCAGCCACGGAAAGCTTCTCGCCGTACATGGCGTCGATCACCTTGTAGATGGCGTCCTGGTTGGCTGCGTTCGGATTGACGGTCAGGCCGGAACCGGAGTAGGCCCAGCGGCAGGCATCTTGGGAGTAATCCCACTTGACCTGGGAGTCAGGGGTGGAGGCGTCCTTCTTCAGCGGCGGCAGGGTGACGTACTGATCGCCAAGCGCGTTGCCGTACTCGGCGTAATTGGACCAGCCGAAGGAGACACCAGTCAACGCGGTCTTGCCGTCGCTGACGGTCTGCGAACTGTACTGGGATGCATCACGGGTGAGCACGTCTTTCGGGATGAGGCCTTTGGCCATCAGCTCATGCAGGTAGGAGACGACGTCCTTGAGCGCTTCGGAGGTGTAGTAGCTCTTGACCTTGCCGTTGTCCACATAGTAGCCCTGCTCGGAGGCGCTACCGCCCATGAAGGAGGTGACCACACCTTCGGAGTTCATCAGGCTCAGCGGGCTCCACAGACCGAAGCCGAGACCGCGGATGTTCATCGGGACTTCATCGTCCTTGCCGTTGCCGTTCGGATCATTGGTCTTGAAGACTTCGAGCACGTTCTCGAGCTCGTCCCAGGTGGTCGGCGTCTGGAGGCCCAGTTTGTCCAGCCAGGTCTTGTTGATGAACATGTGGGTGCCGGAAACCTCATAGCCTTTGCCACGATCGGAGGGCAGCATGGCGATTTTGGTTCCGTCAGTCACATACTTCTCGGCACCCGGCTGGGCCTTGAGGAACTTCTTGACGTTCGGCATCTTATCCAGATGCGGCTTCAGATCCTCGAAGTAGGTGCTGTACTTGGCCGCGTCGACCATGCTGAACAGGCTCAGGCCGATGTCGGGGAATTCGCCGGCGGCCATCTTGGCGCTCTTCTGCTGGTCCCAAGCATTGTCGGCGACTTCCTGCCACTTGATGGTGCAGTCGCAGGCGGCTTCCAGATCCTTGGAGTACTGGGTGTCCTGCATGGGGTGGTCGGTTACGTTACGACGGACAAGAATATTGACAATCGGCTTGCCGTTCTCGTCGGTGGTAGCCTGCTTGTTGCCGCATGCGGTCAAAGCGCCGGCCAGAGTTGCGACGGCTGCGACAGCTGCGATCAGGCGTACACTCCTTCGTGCCATGATGTTCCTTCTTCCTTAATATTCCTCCCGCATCGGGTACGCCCCGACGCGAACCTCAAGATCACGTGCGTTGTGCTCTTGTTGTGGTTAACACCGTAAATCGTTAATCGTTTAATGTCAAACGTTAAACGATTATTCCAACTGTTAGCGCTCTCATAACGTCATTTCCGCCACATCATGCAAACGTAGGCATCGGCACCACCCCCGCCATTCCCGCCCTCAATTGCCGCAAAACCCAATCACGACACGCCGTTAATCGTTTGATGCTCATCACCGGCACATTCATATATCGTCATCCATGCATAACTATCGGCACACCATACGATTCCGTCATTCCAACCGATTGCTCCGCAGTTGCCCGATTCGGCGGAACCGGCCGACCCTCCCCTGTTCATGCCCGCACGAATGGCCGATTCCCTCGAAAAAAGGGCACCGCTGCACAGGCTCCGCCTCCGGCCTGTCGCACTCTGCGACGATCGGCATAGGTTCGGATACGCCCACAACGTATAACGGTGCCCAGCAGCATATAAAAAACGCCGGGCGCATATCCACATGCACCCGACGCCATAATCACGGTCACAGCCACGGCGGCCGCGACTGCAGACCTACGGGAAGCCCCTACCGCCGCTCGCGGCCCTCCTTCAGGAAGAAAGAGAACATGAATACGATCACGACCAGAACCAGGCCGAACACATAGCCGTACCGGGAACCGGCAACGAAGCTCTGCGCCTCGCTCGCCCCGGACCCCATGCCCAGCAGGCAGGTGGCCGCGGCGGTGCCGATGGCGCCGCACACCTGCTGCATGGTGTTGAGAATCGTGGAGCCGTCGGCGGCGAGCTCGCGCGGCAGACCCTTCAATGCCGCGGACTGCGCGGACTGCTGCATCAGCGGAATGCCGATCATGAACACCACGTGCGCCAGCACGAAGAATGCAGGAGCGGTGGTGACACCGATAACCAGGAACAGCACGGAGCCGATGATGGCCACCACGGCGCCGGCACGCACCAGCGGGCGTGCGCCGACCTTGTCGTACATGCGGCCGGTGGCGAACGAGCAGATGGCGTTGATTATGCCGCCTGCGAGCATCAGCATGCCTGCCATGGAGGTGCTGAGTCCGAGTCCGCGCTGCAGTTCCTGCGGTGCGAGGTACATGATCGCCAGCGTGCAGGCGAAGGAGCAGGTCACCATGAGTGCCGGAATGCGGAAGGTCGCGATGCCGAGTGCGCGCAGTTCGAGTACCGGATTGTCGATATGCAGCTGACGGTAGGCGTAGCATGCGATGACGAGCACGCCGACCACCAGCAGTGTGATGACGAGCGGCGAGAATCCCATGTCGGCCACGAGGCTTATGCCGGCCACGAGGCAGCCGAATCCGATGATGGAGGCGATGACGGACGGCATGTCGACTTTCGGTCGTGTCGTTTCGATCGGGGTGATGAAGAACGCCGCGGTGCAGATGATGGCCGCAATGGCGACGATGGCGAACAGTGCGAAGATTGCCCGCCAGGAGAATGCGCCGATCAGCAGGCCGGACAGGGTCGGGCCGATCACCGGTGCGAACATGATGACGAGGCCGGCGACGCCGTTGGCCGCGCCGATTTTCATCGGCGGGAATACACGCATGATGGCG
Organism: Bifidobacterium merycicum DSM 6492; assembly: GCF_900129045.1. Classification (GTDB taxonomy): domain Bacteria; phylum Actinomycetota; class Actinomycetes; order Actinomycetales; family Bifidobacteriaceae; genus Bifidobacterium; species Bifidobacterium merycicum. Next base: position 75,150 of record NZ_FQTX01000003.1, read on the forward strand.
GCGTACATGGTCGGCAGCACAATACCGGTGCCGACGCCTTGGATGATGCGTCCGGCCAGTACCAGCGGGAAGATCGGCGCCACGGCGGACAGTACCGAACCTGCGAGGAAGCAGGCGAGCGCCACCAGTACCAGGGTTTTCGCTTTGACCCACTTGAGCAGGAAGCCCACGCAGGGCAGTACCACGCCGATGGCCAGCATGTAGCCGACCACCATCCATTGCGCCGTGCCGGTGGTGATGCCGAACGCTTCGCACAGGTCGGGCAGCGCGATGTTCATGGATGTTTCGGACAGCATGCCCAGGAACGCGCCGATGTACAGGCCAAGCATCACCTTATGCGGATGCTTGAATTGGGGTTGATCATGATTCGATGGAGCGTGTTGCGTTGCTGCGCTTTGTGACACAGTTTCCCTTCGTCTTTCTTTTCGTCTTGTTCGTTCGTCTTATCTCAATGGTTCTTTCGCCCGAGCCGTCCAGTCACCGCATTGCGCATCTGCATGTGGTTGCATGCCGGCATGCAAAAGCCCGGATCGCCATATGCGGATCCGGGCCTCACTGCCTGTTCTCGGGGCAAAGAAAAACCGCACGGCACACACCTCGTATATCGGCTATGCCATGCGGTTTTTTGAACGGGTGTCACCGTAGCACGCATGGGATCGCTTCGTAAGTCGTGTGGGCGTGTCGCGCCGCGCCGCCCGGAAGTGCCGCGCGGGATGGCGAAACTCATTTACAGTGGAGTCATGGGTAGCAGGATCACGCGGGTATTGACGCTGATCGACCACGCATTCGTGTTTTGGAACAATTCGTTTCCGGGGCGGGTCATCAGCCGTTACGCCAGACGCAATGGCGGCACGTTGGCCAATGGCATGGCCTACAATCTGCTGTTCGCGTTTTTCTCCGGCATTTGGACGGTGTTCGCCGTCGTCGCTTTGTTCTTCACCAAGAACACTTCGCTGCTTGACTGGTTCGTTTCCTCGCTTGAACATTCGATTCCGGGGTTGAGCATCACCGATTCCATGGTGAGTGGCGTGTCGTTCACGATGACGTGGACCGGTGTGCTGACGCTTTGCATTTTCGTGTGGAAGGTGTTGTGCTGTCTTGATGCGTGGCGTAATGCCGCGTGGACGATGATGGATAGGCCGAAGCCGTTTTTCGACCCGTTTCAGATTCGGTTGTGGGATGCGGTCGCTTTTATCCTAGTGGCGTTGCTGTTTATTGTTTCCAGTATCGCCGGCGTGATTTCGGGTGGTATTGTGCGGCGGATCGTCGAGACGCTGCGCCGGTTCAATATGCTGTTGGGGGCCAATACCGCGATTACGAATTCGGCGTTGCTGGATCTTTCCGCGTTCATCATCGGGCTGGTGCTGAATATTCTGCTGATCGCGCTGATGTTTTGTTTTGTGGCTCGTATCGACTGCGATCGGCGTCTGATTGTTTTCGTGTGTTTGGTGGGCGGTCTGTCGATTTCCGTGCTTCAGCTGTTGGGAAGCCGTCTGTTGGGCGGTGCGACGTCGAATCCTCTGTTGGCTCCGTTCAGTGTGTTCATCGGCATGCTGATCTGGTTCAGTTTCATCGCGCAGATTCTCATGTATTGCGCCACGTTCATCGGTCAGGCGCAGGCCATGCTCGACGAGTGGGGCGAGGGTGAAAGGGCGTTGAAGTCCATCGAATCGAAGATGACGGGCGCGAGGCGGTAAAACGATAAGGCGACGCGGCCCGAGCCTAGTCCTTGCCGTCCGTGGCTTCTTCGGCCGCCGGTTCGATTTGCTTGGCCAATACGAGTTCGTTCACCAATTCGCGGGTTTTCGCCGCGGTTTCAGGGTCGAGTCCGTCATCGGTGATCACCGTGTCCACCTGTTCGAATCTGGCGAACAGCGAGAGCGACGTGCAGCTCCATTTGGTGTGGTCGGTGAGGATGATGGTGCGGTCGGCGATGTCCATCATCGCCATGTCGGTGGCGGCTTCGAGCGAGTTCGGCATCAGGAAGCCTCTGGGGATTGAGACGGAGTGCGTTCCTAGGAATACAGTGTTGACGCGCAGTGATGCGATCACTTTGTCGGCGATGGGGCCGACGAGCGAGTTGGATCGGGTGATCACGCCGCCGGTGACGATGACTTCGACGTCTTTCGATTCCAATGCCTGTACCAGTTCCGCTACGGGAATCGAGTTGGTGAGGATGGTGATGCCGCTCGCCTGCTGGCTTTCGAGCAGGTGTTGGGCGAATACGTAGGCGGTGGTGCCGCCGCCGATGGCGATTACGTCGCCGGGTGACACGTAGCTTACGGCTTTTTGTGCGATGGCGTCTTTCAGCCCGATGTCCATCTGCGATTTGACGGAGAACAAAGGTTCGCTCAGCAGCGTGCTGGTGGTGACTGCGCCGCCGTGCACCCGCTTGAGCAGGCCTTTGTCGGCGAGTTCCGCGATGTCGCGTCGAATGGTCATCGCGGAAACGCCAAGTTCCTTGCTCAGTGCCGTGATGCGGACGGCACCGCGGGTGCGCAGACGGCTGAGAATCAGGTGTTGACGCTGTGACGAAATCATGTGCACATTATCGCACGCAATACACCATTAATCAAAACAGCTTGTGCGTTTTCATGTCGGATTATGTGCTGTTTCGCCAAAGCGTATCGCTTACAGGTCGGCACCCACCGCATCAGCCACATGTTCGAAGCCGTCGCGCTTGAGCAGCTGCGCCAGACCACGCTTAAGCACGGTGATCTGCTGCGGGCCGCGGTACATCAGGGAAGAGATGAACATCACCAGATCGGCACCCGCGCGAATCTTCGCATACGCCTGCTCCGGGGTGAACACGCCGCCGATGCCGGCGATGGCGAAACGGTCGCCGTACGTGCGGCGCACCTGCGCCACCAGCGCCTCGGACGCCTTCGTGCACGGGCCGCCGGAAAGGCCGCCCTCCCAATCGCGCGGAATCTCCATACCGGTGCGATCCTTCTGCAGATTGGCCAGCGACACGCCCTGCACGTTATGCTCGGCGAGAACATCAAGCAGTTCGTGCAATTCGCCCCACGACTTGTTCAACGGCAGCTTCACCAGCGTGGGCTGCGGGCGGTCGATCCCATCCAACGCCGTGAAAAGCCTGTCGAGGTTCTCCGGCTTCTCGGTGAACGGTTCGCCGGCGGTGGTGTTCGGGCAGGAGACGTTCACTTCAACCATCGCGGTGCGGCCCGCCGCACGGCGCATCGAAATGCAGTAATCCTCGATGCCCTCGTCCAGATCGCCGACCTTGTCGTCGTTGGTGCGGGCGATCGACACGGAGACCTGCATGTCACGCGCGTTCGTCCACGCCTGCTCGGCGCGGTCGATCACCTTGTCCGAACCCATATTGGCCAAGCCGACGTGCACCATCATCGAATCGTATTCCGGAAGCCTGTGGAACCACGGCTTCGGATTGCCCTGGCACGGGCGGGACGTGGTGGAACCCACCGTCTCGAAACCGAAACCCACATTGTCCATCAGCACCGGCATCTCGCAGTTCTTGTCCAAACCGGCGGACAGGCCGAACGGGTTGGCGAACTTCACGCCCATGACTTCGGTCTCCAGCACCGGGTCGGTGTAGTTGAGCATCTCGCGGCACGCCCACATCAGCGGTGGCATGCGCTTGGCGACCTTGCAGAACGTGATCATATTGTCATGTGCCTGGTCCGGTGGCACGTTGAACACGAAATTCGGTTTGATGATGTTCTTGTAGCCGAAGGTGAACAGGTCCGTGGTGGCCTTGTTCACGGCATCATGCCAGAAGCTTTCGGAAACGTAGCTCATAGTCGTCCTTTCGCAATGCAATGGCACACGTCAGTGCACGTCGTTCGGTCAGCGCACGCCGGTTCCGTAGGCCCCGCGCACATACTGCGACGGGTACGGGGCTTCGGTCTTCGGCACACCGAGCTTATACGCGGCACGCAGCGGCCAATAGGGGTCGCGCAGCGCGGCGCGTCCGATCTCCACGGCGTCCGCCTCGCCTTTCTCAAGGATACGCTCCGCTTGCTTGGGCTTGGTGATGAGACCGACCGCGGTGACGGGAACATCGGCACGGGAGCGTACCTGCTGCGCGAACGGCACTTGGTATTTCGGCTTGACCGGCACGGAAACGCCGGAGACGATGCCGCCGGTGGAAACATCCACCAGATCGACGTTGTGCTCCTTCAACACCTTCGCCAGCGCCACGGTCTGGTCGAGATCCCAGCCGCCCGCGGCCCAATCGGTGGCGGAGACTCGTACCAGCAGCGGCATGTCATCCGGAATCATGCTGCGGACCGCGTCCACCGTCTCCACCAGGAAACGGATGCGGCCTTCGAAGTTGCCGCCGTACTCGTCCTCACGCACATTGCTCAGCGGATCGAGGAACTGCGAGATCAGATAGCCGTGCGCGGCGTGGATCTCGATGGCCTGGAATCCGGCTTCCACGGCACGGCGTGCGGCCGCCGCGAACGCCCAGGTGATGCCGTGGATCTCATCCACGCTCAACGCGCGAGGCGTGGCGTAACGCCCGTAGGCGACTTCGCTCGGAGCGACCGTGGGCCATCCGCCGGCCTCCTCGGGCACGGTGGTGGCGATATATCCAAGCCCGAAGCAACCCGTGGATCCCTTGCGACCGGCATGGTTGAGCTGGATGGCGGCCGTCGCTCCGGCTTCCTTGATGCCTTCGGCGATCCAACGCCAGGAGTCGATCTGACCGTCCTCCCACAGGCCGACGTCATGCGGAGAAATACGCCCTTCCGGGCACACCGCGGTGGCTTCGACAATGACCATGCCGAATCCGCCCAAGGCGCGGGAGACGTAGTGCTGGTAGTGGAACTGCGTGGGCTTGCCGTCACATTCGAACGCGGAATAGGTGTCCATCGGGGGCAGCCAGATGCGGTTGCGGACGGTCAGTCCGCGCAGCGTCATCGGCTCGAACAGCGCCGGCACGCCGGCATGATCGCCGCGCTTGCCGTTTTTGCCGCCGCCTTTGGCCTTGCGGTCCTTATCCTTGCCGTTCTTGTGATGTTTGTCCTTATCGCCCTTGCGCTTGCCGGGCTTATCGGTCTTGGTGTCCTTGTCGTTCTTGCCGGGCTTCACCGAAGCGTCTCCCTGCTCCGCGGAATCCTTGCGAACACCGGTGTTGCCGAATCCACGAAAATCGAAATCCAGTTCCTCTGCCATGCGCCCTCCTTGCTGCCGTGCGATGGTCCGCATTCATTGTATCGTAATGGCCTTTATACAGGTTTCGCCCGTCATGCGATGTGCATGGCGGGCGAAACCCTTGCCGGTGTGCCGGTTTTCCCGGAATCAGTTTCCGGTGTTGGCGTTGTTGTTCGCGGCGTTATTATCCGTGGTACCGCCATTGTTCGTGGTCGTACCGTCGGCGGCGCCATTATTGGTGGTGCCGTTGTTCGTGGTCGTACCGTTGTTCGTGGTGGTGCTTCGGTTGTAGATCACGCCACCGCTCGATACGCTGCTCGAACCGGTCTTCGACCCGGTACCCGTCAGATACTTCGGGTCCGCGTTGCCGTCATTGTTGTCGATGGGGATCTTCGCGGCGTCCAGATAGGTCTGCATGAACTTCTTCCACGCCGGCTCGGCGATGTACATGCCGTACCATGTGGGACGGGTCACGCCATTGATGGTCTTGTAGTTGAACGACTGCGGGCTTTCCGCGTTGCCTACGGCCACGAAGGCCGAAACCTGCGGAACGAAACCGGCCGTCAGCATGTACGTGTCCTCGTTGGTACCGGTCTTGGCGAAGGTCTTGCGATCGTTCGCCAACTGGGCGTCGGTCGCGTTGCCGCCCGGCGTCGTCACACCCTGGTTGATCGCGTATGCGGTCGTCTGGGCGATCTGCGGGTCGATGGCCTGATGGCAGTTCGCGGACGGCACCTTATAGGACTTGCCGCGCTGATCGGTCATCTTGGTGATGGCGATCGGGGTGCATTCTGTGCCGTTCGCGGCGATGGTGGCGTACACGTTCGCCATGGTCAGCGGCGAGGCCTGCACGGCGCCGATGGTCATAGGAGCCTGGAAGGAGTTCGAATCATACACGTCCTCCTTGCCCTGGATGGAGTTGTGGTAGCCCATGGACTTGGCCGCGTCCGCGATGGAGCACAGGCCGATCTGCTGCGCCATGGCGCCTTGGGTGGTGTTGTGGGACATGACCAGACCTTGCAGCGGGCTTTCGTTGGCCACGGTGCCGCCGCCGGAGTTCTGCACCGACCAGCTGCCGGCGAAGCCGTACCCGTTGCAGCTGAAGTTGGCGACGTTGTATACCGTGGACGTCCGCAGCACCTGGTTGATGGGCTTGCCCTTCTGCATCCATGCGACCAGATTGATCGGCTTCCATGTCGAACCCACCTGGAAGCCCCAGCCGCCGCCGTCGGCCTCGTCGACGGCGTAATTCACCGCGGTTCGCGTGGAATCCGTCTTGGCCAAATCGGTGGCGTCATAGGTTCGGTTCAGGCCGAAGGCGAGAATCTCGCCGGTGCCCGGCCTGACCGCGGCGATCGCGACTTCGAAACCGGAGGGATCGTCCGGCGGGATGGTCTCACGCGCGGCATTCATGGCGGCCGCGTTCGCATGCACGTCCATCGTGGTGACGATGGTCAGACCGCCTTCGCTCAGCAGCTTGCTGCGTTCCGCTTCGGTATCGCCGAACTCCTTGTTCTTCAGGATCTGACGGGTCACATAGTCGCAGAAGAACGCGGCGTCACCGGCCACCTGGCAGCCGGAGCTGACATCCTGAATGTCGAGCATGTCCTTGAGCGGAACGCTCTGGGCCTCATCATGCTGCTTCTGGGAGATATACCCCTCCTGCAGCATCAGGTCGAGCACGATGTCACGCTGGTTCTGCGCTTCCTTCAGATTGCCTTCCTCGGAGGGATCGTACCTCGCCGGGTTCTTCGTGATGGCGGCGATGGTGGCGGCCTGCCCGATGTTCAGCTTCGCGGCGGTGGTGTTGAAATAGCGTTTCGCGGCGCTTTCCACGCCGTACAGGTTATGGTTTCCGAACTGGGCGATGTTCAGATAGCCCTGCAGGATCTCGTACTTGGTGTACTTCTTTTCCATCTGCACGGCGATGAGCATCTCGCGCACCTTACGCGCGATGGTCTGTTCGGAGGCATGGTATTGGGCGATGGAGTCGCCGCTTTCCCTGGCCTGCATGGACAGCACGTTCTTCACATACTGCTGGGTCAGCGACGAACCGCCCTGCATGCTGCCCTTCTTCACGAAGGTCTGGACGAAGGCACGCATCACGCCTTGGACGTCGACGCCATGATGCTGGAAGAAACGACGGTCCTCACGGGCGACCACGGCCTGGCGCATCGGCTTGGAGATCTTCTTCAACGGGACGACGGTACGGTTGTCCGCATAGAATTCGGCTATTTTCGTCGTGCCATCCGAAGCGTACATCACGGACTTCTGGGGCAGCGACGTCACATCAAAATCAACGCCTTCGACTTTCAGGGAAGGTACCACGGCTTTGGCGGTCTCGTTCGTCAGGAATACGCCCGGCGCGAACAGCGCGGCCACGATCACACCGCCGCCCACGCATAGCATGACGTAGGTCAACAGCAATGAAAGCACGCGACGAAGTGTCAGGGAGTTCTTTTTCGGCATGGTGCCCATACTATAGGGGCGACTGTACCTCTCCCACCGCCGCAGGTTCAAATGCGGAACGCCTGCACGGAACGTGCACGCAACTTACATATTTGCCCCATAATGCCGGTATTCCAACGTTCAGCGTTCATTCAGACGACGCGCAACCGGTGTTCAGCTGCCTTGCGGAAGGCATGTTCCGCGCTTCCGTAACGACCGTTTCGCAACGGTCGTTTCGCAACGGTCGTTCCCGTGCAGCCCATGCCTATCTTCCTATCTTCGCGAGCGCCGGATCAGCATGCCCGGCTGGTAGATGATGATGGACCGGCCGTCGCGCGCGATCCAACCACGGTTCGCGAAATCCATGAGCGCCTTGTTCACGGTCTCACGGCTCGACCCGACCAGCTGCGCCATCTCCTCCTGGGTCAGGTCGTGCGGCACTTTCAGCCCAGCTTCGACCGGTTCGCCGAAACGGGATGCGAGATTGATCAGCGTTTTCGCCAGGCGTGCGGGAACGTCCATGAACACCAGATCGGAAATGCGCTCATTGTTGTCGCGCATTCTCCCCGCCAGCACCTGCAGCATGTCCACCGCCACCTTGGGATGTTCGTCGAGCCAATGGAACAGCACTTCCCGTTCCAGCCAGACCACCCGCGTGCCGTCGTGCATGGCCAACGCCGAAGCGGTTCTGGGCCCGCCTTTCGGATCGAATACCGGAATCTCGCCGAGCATCTCCCCCGGCGCGTGGATGGACAGCAGCTGCACGCGGTGGTCGGCGGATTCGCGGATCAGCTTGACCCTTCCCGATTCCAGGAAATACATGCGGTGATCGGTGGCGCCCTGTTGGAAGATAACGTCGCCCTTGTCGTACGTTCCCCGGTTGAGATGCTCGATCAGCCCCTCAGCCTGTTCCGGAGTCACCTGTTCGAATAGGGCGGTGTGGAACAGGATGTTCTCCTGCTCCGGCATCGCGTTCGGCTTGTCCGACACCTCGCACCCCTTCCTTGAACCGCCTTTGGTCGGTCGGTTCCGCAACCATCCGTCATATTCTAACGCGATTCCGGCATCGTCTTCTTCGGACGGGTGCCCCCGTGCGTGAGGGCACCATGCCCGGATGCCGTTACCGCGTGTATGCCCTCAGCGAGCGCATGAGATAGTCGACGAGTTCGTCACGCCCCATGCCGGTCTGCCGTTTCAGCGGGTCGACGCGTTTCACCGCCGATCGCACCGCCTTGTCACGCATTTTCTCCTTGGAGACGTTCAGCACGCGGCCCATCTTCTCGGCGTCGATGTCGTAGGCGAGGGTCACGTGGTGGAGGATCGCGCCACCGCCCCCGGTATCGGCGCTGCCGCGCGGTGCGGGGAACCTGCGTTGCGCCGCGCCGCCGATTTTGCCGTATTGCGAAGCGATGTCGTTGAGGCCGGAGAATCGCACGTCGAGTCCGAGTCCCCGCAGCGCGTGGATGAGCCATGCGTCGCACAGGCGGTAGGAGCGCGCGATGTCGATGCCCGTGTCGAAATCAGCCGGTGCATACAGCGAGTAGGTGATGGTGTTGCCGGGTTCGATGAACATGGCACCGCCGCCCGTGGAACGGCGCACGACCTGCAGTCCCTCCTCGCGGGCCACGTCCTCATGCACTTCGTCGCGCAACGACTGGAATCGTCCGATCACCACGCAGGGCGCCGACCATTGCCAGAATCGCATGGTCGGCTCGCGCAGTCCTTCGGCCACGTCACGGGCCCACCGCACGTCGGTGTCCATCTGTTCCTGCGGGTCGCGAGGCGTATCGAGCACCACATCGGGGGCAAGCCGGAGCCAGCGCTCATGCCATTGCGTGTCCCGCTCCCCCGCGTTGCCGTTTCCAGTTGCGCCATCGGCTTTGGCACGTGTGGCCAGCCGTCGTTCCGGACCATCGTTCCGGGAAGCCGTGGTTCGTGTCGATTCCGTGCCGGCATGCGTGAACGCCCGCATGAACGCGGCGGCTATGGCTTGGGCGTCGGATCCGAGCATCCGCACGTTCGGATGACCGTCCAGCACATCACGTATCGCATGTTCCACATGATGTTTCACGCATGCTTGCCTGTCGCCCGTTCCAACCGATTCCAGGGTATCGCCCATAACGCCGCCCTGGCCGGTCACCGGCGGAACTGCGGCGAGCGCGAAGGCGTCGGGAACGAACCGTTCCAAGACCCGTTCGGCCCTGTCCAGAACCGTCCGCACTTCCGTATCATCGCCGTCGATGAAGAAATCGCCGTCCAGATGGCACTGCCAAAAACCTTCGCCGCCGCGCACGACGGAAACCCCGACGAGTTTGCCGCCGGAGATTTTGCATTCACCTCGCATGATATTCAACGCATCGATTCCCCAACGGCATGTCAATCCCTGAGCTCGTTGCCGTTGCCGTCCTTATGCCAAGGGCTTCCGTAGCTGGAGCACAGGATCAGGATGCCTTCGATCAGACCCCAGATTCCCGCAATGGCGGGGCCGATGAACACCAAACAACCGAGCACGGTCAGCAACAGCTGGGCCACCGCCTTGCCGGTGTTGCCGAGGTAGAAGTTGTGCACGCCGAGGGAACCGAGGAAAATACCCAAGAGGCCGGCCGCGAGCTTGGACTTCTGTTCGGGCGCGTATACGACTTGGGGCGCGGGCTGGGGGTTCGGCATCTGACGGTACGCGTACTGGTCGTATGCCTGCTGGCCGGGCTGCTGGCCATATGCCTGACCGTATGCCGTCTGGTTCGGCTGCTGGTTCGGTTGCTGGTATGGCTGCTGATACTGCGGATACTGCGCGTATTGCGGCTGGCCGTTGGCGGTCTGCTGCCAGTCGTACGGCTGCTGTTGATTCTGCTGGGGTTGGGCCTGAGTCTGGGGCTGGGATTGGGCCTGGGGCTGGGCCTGTCTACAGCCCGTCTGCTGCCCGTACGGCTGACTGTACTGTTGACCGTCATACTGTTGACCGTCATGCTGATACGGCTGGTACGGATTCTGCTGGTACGGATTCTGCTGGAACTGTTGCCCGTTGGCTTGGAACGGCTCGCCATTGCCGCCGTTGAAGAATTGATTGTTGGGATTGCCTGGATCGTTGAAATCACTCATGCCACGACTATAGCATCAGCCCGTTCACCGCATCACGCCGCCCTCCGCATACGTGCGACGGCCGCAATACGCGAGAGCCCGCCCCGTTCCGCCGTATGCGGAATCGAAGCGGGCCTAGGCGTTACCGCGTTATGCCGCGTTATGCGTCACATGCGGGCGAGGATGTCACGGCCGACCTCATCGGTGGAACGCGTGGTCGAACCAAGCTCCTCGATATCGGCCTCCACCGCCGCATGGATCTTCGCGGCGGCCTCGTCGAAGCCGAGATGTTCAAGCAGCATGGCCGCGGACAGGATCGCCGCGGTCGGGTTGGCCTTATTTTGGCCGGCGATGTCCGGGGCGGAACCGTGGATCGGCTCGAACATGGACGGATACTCGTCGGAGGCGTTGATGCAGCCGGAAGCGGAGTAGCCGACGCCGCCGACCACGGCACCAGCCTCATCGGTGAGGATGTCGCCGAAGAGGTTGTCGGTCAGGATCACGTCGAAACGGGACGGGTTGGACACCAGGAAGATGGTGGTCGCGTCGATATGCAGGTAGTCGTGCGTGACCTCAGGGTATTCCTCGGCCACCTTGTCGACGATGCGCTGCCACATATCGCCAGCGTTGACCAGCACGTTCTTCTTATGCACCAGGGTGACATGCTTCCTGCGCTTCATGGCGAGCTGGAACGCGTAACGCACCACGCGTTCGACGCCATAGGCGGTATTGATGGAAACCTCGGTGGCCACCTCGTTCGGGGTGTTGCGACGGACCGCACCGCCGGCACCGCAGTACAGGCCTTCGGTGCCTTCGCGCACGACCACGAAGTCAATGTCACCGGGGTTGGCGAGCGGCGAGGTGACGCCCTTGTACAGCTTGGACGGACGCAGGTTGACGTACTGGTCCAGATCGAAACGCAGCTTGAGCAGCAGGCCGCGTTCCAGAATGCCGGCCTTGATGCGCGGATCGCCGACGGCACCCAGCAGGATGGCGTCGGTCTTCTTGATGCGCTCCTCCTCGTCTTCGGGCAGGATGGCGCCGTCACGCAGGTAGCGCTCGGCACCGAGATCGAACTTCTCGTACTCGAACTCGGCCACGCCTTCGGCGGCCTTCTCGAGCGCCTTCTGCGCCCACGGGGTGACTTCCTTGCCAATGCCGTCGCCGGGGATGACGGCGATTTTGTACTTCTTCGATGTGGTGTTTTCACTCATGCCTGAGACGTTACACACCCCGTTGCCGCCGCTCCCGAAGCCGTTCAATTCGTGGACATGCGAAGACGCTCCCGGATCAGTGCGCGATACCCATCACACCAAGGCACCAGGCGTTCTCGTAGGCGAGTTCCATCCACTGCTTGTACCGGCCGGAAATACCGCCATGCCCGGCCTCCACCTCGATCTTGGCGATGGCGTCGACGCCCGCGCCCTGCAGGCGGGCGAGCCATTTCAACGGTTCCACGTACAGCACGCGGGTGTCGTTCATCGACGTGGTGATGAAAATCCTCGGGAAAACCTCCACGCGGGGATCGTCCGCAAGCTCCGGCGCGTTCTCATACGGCGTATACGACTTCATGTACCGGTACACCTCGGCGTCATGCAACGGATCGCCCCACTCATCCCATTCGGTGACGGTCAGCGGCAACGACGGATCGAGGATCGACGTCAACGCGTCCACGAACGGCACATCGGCCTCAATGCCCGCGAACCGTTCCGGCGCAAGATTCGCCACCGCGCCCATCAACAGGCCACCAGCAGAACCGCCATCGGCCACCGTGCGCGAAGGATTCGCCAACCCCGCATCCTGCAAGGCCGCGGTCGCGTCGACGAAATCCTCGAACGTATGTCTCTTGTTCAATCTTCTGCCCTGCTCATACCATGCACGGCCCATTTCACCACCGCCACGGATATGCGGCACGGCGTACAGCACGCCACGGTCGAGCAGACTGATGCGCGCCACGGAGAAACCGGGATCGGAACTGATCTCGTAGGCGCCATACCCGGTGACGAACATCGCGGAATCGCAGGTCGGCACATCCCTGCGCCACACCAACGACACGGGGATGCGCTCGCCGTCGCGGGCCATGATCCACACGCGGCGTTCCATGTAATCACGCGGATTGAAGTCGCCGAGCACCGTGGCACGCTTGAGCAGGCGATCCTCGCCGGTGGCGGGGTCCACGTCATGCAGTTCGCCCGGTCTGGTGTAGCTGGAGAAGGAGTAGCGCATACGCGGCGTGTCATATGAGGGGTTGCCGCCCGCGCCGATGGAGTACAGCCTTCGCGTCTCGCCAGACATCGCGTCGGCGGTCGCGCCGTCCGACGAGGTCATCGCCTTGCGGGATGCGCCGTGCACCGCGCTGCCATTGCCTTGGGCGCGCACGAAATCGTCAATCGTCTCGGAGGCGTCGCGCACCGCATGGGGACCTGCGGTATCGTCCTCCATGCCGCCCACGGCATGCCAGACCGCGGCACGTTCCTCGTTCACCTCATCCACGGATTCGTCCACGTCCCAATCGTCCTCGAGCGCGGGAGGAACGAGTTCGGTGAACCGCCACGGGCGACGGGCGAGGAAGTCCTCCGCGGCATCCCGCTTGGTCATCACCGCAAGATGCGGCAGGCTTTCCGCGCGGTACGACATCGTCACGAAATTACGGTGGATGGCGATGCCTTCGATGCCCAGACCATGCGCCCCCTGCAGGATCGCCGGATTGCCGGGATTCGAATAGGCGGCTCCGATGGGTTTGGCCGAAGCGCCCGGCTCGACCTCATCACCCTGCTCGCACCCGTAGGGTGAGCCTGCGGCCACGCACACGCCCTCGCCCAAGCGGTACGGCGGTTCATGCCCGTGCATGTCGATGACGTCGATTTCGAAATTCGGGTTCAACGCGTTGTGGTACACCACCGCGACCGGAATATCGGAGCCGTTCTCGCCGGCGCCTTCGAAGCAGGCGAAGCTCACATCGTATTCCACGTCGTCTTCGCGCGGGATGAACGCCTGGAATTCGCCTTCCGGGTCGTCGACCGGAAGCATAAGCACCTCCGTGGAGGTTTTCGATCCGGTGCCGATGACGATGCTGCGCTCGTCGAAGGACATCCCGACGCCCGCCCAGAAGCGTTCGTCATGCTCGCGGAACACTTCGACGTCGGATTCGACCGGCGTGCCCACGCGATGGCGGAACACCGCGCATGGCCGCCAAGCGTCGTCGAGCACGGTGTAGAACACCCAATGCGCGTCGGGCGTGAAGCACGCCCCCGAAATACCTTCGAACACTTCCGGCAGTTCCTCGCCGGTGGCCAGGTCTCGGATGCGGAAATCATAGCGTTCGTCGCCTTCGACGTCCACGCCGTACAGCATCCAACGCCCGTCCTTGCTGATATCCATGCCGCCGATGCGGAAGAAATCATGGCCTTCGGATTCACGGTTCGCGTCGAATACGATCTGTTCGCCCGGCATGCCGCCCGGCTCGCCGCTTGCGTCCACCTGCGGCGGATCCCAGTCGTCCGGGCCGTCGATCGGCATGCGGCATTGCACCGCATACTGTTTGCCTTGCTGCGTGCGGGTGAAATACCAGTAGTCGTCCATGCGCGTCGGCACCGACATGTCGGTCTCCTGCACGTGGGATTTGAACTCCTCGAACAGGGTGTCGCGCAACGACGCCAATGGCTTGTTGCGTTCCTCGCACAAGCGGTTCTGCGCCGCCACGTAGTCGCGGACATCCTGCGACTGCTTGTCCCGCATCCACTCGTAGGGGTCGACGAACGTATCGCCGTGATGTTCCCGCCTGAACGGCACCTGCTTCGCCATCGGCACGTCTCTGTTCCCGCTTTTGGTCATAGCCGCCTATTGTACCGTTCCCCCACGGCCATGCCGTGGCGGCGCAATCCCCCGGCGCCGCCGGCGTGTCCGATTCCTACCGTTCGATATGCATGGCCAGATACGGGAGCATGGTTTTCATCAGGTTCACGCCCGTCGTGCCGACGAATACCGGCACGTCGGTGATCGGCATGGGCTGTGTGGCCGTCAGACCGGTGGTCATACCCAGCGGCGAGGTTTCGCGCGGCGTGAGCTGTCTGATTGCGATCGCGAGCACCCTGCCGGGGTACCGTCTGGCGATGGTGGCGTATGTGGTCGGGTCGCGCTGACCGTCATCGCCGACGAGGATGAACTTCATATCGGGGAAATCCGACATGAGCTGTTCGGCGAATTCGAGCTTGTGCTGCGGGCCGGATGGGACGAAGCTCTTCGGCCTGGGATCGAGGTCGCGCAGCAGCAGCGGACCTTCGGGGAATCCGTGGTTGGCGATGAAATGACGAATCGACCCTTCGACGTTCCACGGCGACGTCGACAGGTAGAAGAACGGCGCATCAGGGAACAGGTCCGCGATCTTGTTGAACAGCACGCTCATGCCCGGCACGGAGCTGCGTTTGAACGGATCAAGGAACAGCAGGTTCCATGCGGCTTTCCACAACACCGGCGCCTGGGTGATCATCACCGTATCGTCCACGTCGCTGATCACACCGATCTTCGCGGACGAAGGAATGGTGTACAGGCGTGATTTCACCGGTTTGCGGCCGTTCACCCGATACGAGACCTGATGGACGCCCGGGTTGAGATGATAGTCGGCCAGCAGATCCAGATATCCGGAACGGTCGGAGATCGCGTATTCACTATCGATGTCCGGACTGTTGCCGGGCTTGTCGTAGGTTTCCCTATCGCCGACCTGAACGGTTTCCAGCGGCGTCTCGTCGATGCGGATCTTCACCTGCGTATGCGGAGCGGGAACGGTCAACATCCCCCGGATGCCCCTCGTCGCACGCCCGTATTCGCTGCGTTCCGGCGCATACACGGTACGGCAGATCAGACGCGAGAACTCCTCCGTGCCATACCCGACATAAGGGTTGACGCGCGGGAACCAGTTGAGTTTCTTCGCGGCATGCGTGGCGAAATACGCCCAACATCCGAACGCCCCGGTCACCGCACGACGCGCCATGCGCACCAGAGGTGGCTTGACCTCGATACGCTCCCTGGCCGATGCGGCATCGAAGGTCGTGACCGCGTGCCGTGCCGGGATCGGCACAGTGGGCATATCGTCGGATCTGGAATCCGGGTTGCCTGCAGGCATGGTCATCGAATAACCTTCGCGTATTCCTCGGCTGTCAGCAGCTCAGGCTCGTCATCCTCCAGCTCGATTTTGAACAGCCATCCCTCGCCGTACGGGTCACCGTTGATGACGCTGGGGTCGTCGCCCACCGCCTGGTTCACGTAGCGGATCGTGCCGGATACGGGGGCGATCAGCGGCTCGACGGCCTTGGAGGATTCAAGCTCGAACACCTCGTCACCGGCCTCGACATGCATGCCGGGTTCGGGCAGCTCGACGTACACGAGTTCGCCGAGCTGTTCGGCCGCATATTCGGTGATGCCGACCATCGCGGGATCCGCAGAGAGGTCGATCCACACGTGATCCTGCGAATATTCCAGATGATCCGGAATATCAAGGTTCAACGGCGTTTCCTGTGCTTCGCTCATGTCTTGCACCTCTCACAACAGATGGCGGATATCTGATTCGTCGGACGGTCTTCCGGACTCAGCGGACGGCGCCGGAAGGCTGCGATCCGATCACCTGCACCAGCGTACCCTGGCCGCAGTGATCATAGATCCACTTGGAGTCTTCCTCGTACATGTTCACGCAGCCGTGCGAACCGTAGTTGACCGGATCGCCGATCTTGATGCCGGTGTAATTCCAGGATGCGGTGTGGAATGCCACGCCGTCCTTCGTGAAGTAGCTCACCCACTTCACGCCCGGCGACACGTACTGGCTGCCGTCGTCGTTGGTGCCGCGCATGGTCTGCACATCGTACCTGAGCCAGATGGTGAAGTTGCCATTAGGCGTCTCATGCTTGTTCGAACCGGTGCACACGGTGAAGGTCTTGACGGCCTGCTCGTTCTGGTACACGGTTGCGGTCTGGTTGGACTTGTCCACCACGATGCGCCATTCGTTCTTCTTCTGCTTGACCTCGAACTTCTTGACGTCCGATTCCACCTGCAGGGTCGCGCCGTCGCCGGTCTTCAACGCGGCGAGCACCTGCGATGCGATGTTGTCGGTGTTCTTCACGGTCAGGCCGTTCACGCCGGCCGTGGCGGCCGCGAGGATGACCTTGCCGTTGTTGTCGACGATGTCCTCCTGGTTGACGACTTCCTGGTTGAGCTGCTGGGGCAGCGTGGCGGCGAGATATGTCTTGATCGCGGTGGCGTCGTAGTCGAGGGTGATCTGCCCCTGTGCCGGATCGCCGTTGGGCTTGATCCACTTGGCGACCTCGTCCACGGGAATCTCGAACTGCTTGGCGTCGCCGTTCGAGATGACGATCTTATTGGTCAGGCGACGATTGGCCTCATCGGCGGTCTTCTGCGCCGTTTCCAAGGTGATGGGCATGTCGACCTGCTTGTTGGTGATCTCCACCGTGGCACTGTTGCCGGGGTTCTTGATGGCCTGTCCCACGGCTTCGCTGACCGGCTGGACGTCGGGGGCGTCGCCTTCACGCCCTTCAGTGGCGACGAACGACTGGGAGTTCGCGTCATAGGCGATGGAGGAGGCCACGGCGCGTTCGCCATCGCTGATCAGTTTGGCGGACAGGAAGTTGCTCATCTCATAAGTGTTCACCTTTGCCGCAAGCTTGACGTCCTCATGAGTGAACGGGTTCAGTCTTCCGATATCCTGCAGGATGTTCGAGGATTTCTTGGCGTCCAGCAGATCCTTCACCGTCTGGTCGACATCCACGCTCACGCCGAGATCCTTCAACGTTGCGGACACCTGGCGGTCATGATCGCCTTTGACAACGATGGAGGAGCTTTCCACGGCCTTCTTCACCGTGGAGGTCAGCGCCGCGCGATCCTGTCCGACGACCTTGACGGACCCGAAACGCACGCCCGGAGCTACGCGGTCGTTGTAATGCCAGCGGGCGGTGAAGAACATCGCGACGATCGCAACCAACAGTATGGCGATTGCAACCAGCAGGACGATCAGCCCCTTATGCGATTTCTTCTTCGCGCCGCCATCACCCCCCTCGGGGAATCCCGGGAAATCATCAGGCTCGGAGGGAGGGAAGCCACCCAATCCATCGACCCCCTGGACGGTGTTCGTACCCACCGGATTGATGACCGTGGTGTCGGCCATATCCTGCAGATACACTTGCTCCGTATTCTTCGCCATTATCGTAGTCCCTTGTTTTCCGTTTTCTTTTCTCTCTCGACGCAACTTTCAACGACTATACGACGACGTCACCCCATCAGGTGCCGTGAATGGTTGGAATCTCAGGCCTCCCGAATAATATAAAACCTGTTGCGCCGATTCACCCAAGTTCGTGGCCCAGCCACTGCTCGATCATGTATCTGGCTATGGTCGCCTTGCCCGGCGCACTGACGCGCCCCGTGATGATGGCAGCCGTGTAGTCGTCCCTCGTCATCCATTGCGCATCGACCGTTTCCGAACCATCCACACGGATATCCGTGCCGAGCGCATGTGCCTTGAACGCCATCATCAGCGAAGCCGGGTACGGCCACGGCTGCGATCCGAGGTATTTGACTTCGCCCAGCGTGATGCCGGTCTCCTCCTTCGCCTCGCGGCGCACCGCATGTTCCAGGTTCTCACCGGCTTCCACGAATCCGGCAGACACCGAATACAGCGTGGGGTTGTTCCATGCCGCATTGTGCTGGACCAACAGGCGGTCGGCGGAATCGACCACGAGCGTGATCACCGCTGGTTCGATGCGCGGGAACAACAGTCTACCGCAATGCTCCTCGTCGGTGCACCGCTGCGCCCAACCACCCATGGCTGCCATGACGGGCGCCCCGCAGGCCGGGCAGCACCGCTGTCTGTTATGCCACACGCTCAGCGCCACCGCACTGGTGGCCTGACCGGCCTCACGGGCGTTGGCGTGTGGGGCGAAACCCCGCAGGTCCACCCAGTCGAACCACTGTTCCGCCTGTTGCAGGACATCAGCGCCGGTCTCCCCCGTCACGTTGTCGCCCTGTTCCGCGACGGGTCTACCGTAGCCCGAAAGCTGCCCGTCGACGGTGCCCCGATCCCCATCGTTGCAATCGCCGTCGCCACTCGCGGCCACGACATGCGTGATATCCACCGCGACCACATGTCTGACGCCCTTGGCGCCGGAATATCCGCCGAGGAACATGGCCACCGCCTGCGAGTGCCGTTCCAGGGCCTTCGCCACGTATGCGCCGGGTAATGCGGCCAGTCGCATCGACGCGTTCTCGTAATCGGCCATCGCGCCCTGCCCATGCGGCACCGCCACACGCCCGTCGCAGGTCAGCATGACCGTGGTGGCTGGCTCGGCCAATACCGTCCGCAGCAGGTCGGGTTTGCCACGACGTTCGGTCTCATAGTCGATATCGCCCTGCGCGAGGGGCAGGAAGGGAAGCACCTGGGTGAGTGCCAGCGGGTTCAACGCCATGATTCAGTCCACTCTCCTCATCAGATCGACCAAGGCGGCGGCCACCGTGTTCGGATGTTCGACGGCGCTGAAGTGGCCGCAATCGGGGATGGCGGTGAACGTCGCGTTTCCGCCGATACGCTCGGCAAGCGGCCCCATGACGCTCGGATTGCTGGTCGGATCAAGTTCGCCCGACACCACCGCCACCGGCACATCCATGCTTTCCGGCACGCCTGCCAGCTCCGGGCGGCCATACGTCATGCGCTGACGCCATGCGAGTCCCGCCGGATTCTGCTCCTCGATCCACGCGGTCATGCGGTCGATGAATTCCTGCGAACGTTTCACCGTGGAATCGTTCGGGCCGGCTTGGGCGAAATGCATGACCGGCTGCACCGAATCCGTGGATTCGCATGCATCGGATGTCTCCAGTCGCGCCTCACCGCCGACACCGTCGCTGGATGCCATGGTGTCGCACAGCGCGACACCGGCCACGGCTTCGGGATGGAGCCGGTACAGGTCGGTGACCAGATAGCCGCCCATGGACAGTCCCACCCAGACGGCCTTGTCATACCCGGCTTCGCGCAGCATGGCCACGTACGATTCGACCATGCGGTCCAGCGCATCCGGATAGGAGCCGTTAGGTGCCCGGCGCCCGGATTGCGCGTCACTGGGAGCCGGCGAAAAGCCAGAACCCGGCATATCAGGCGCCCAGATGGCGAAATCGGGCAGTCCCGCCTCATCGGCGAGCGCGGCGATGCGTTCGGCACAGCGCTCCCACATGCGCCCGTCCACCGGGTAGGCGTTCGCGAGGATCAGCGGGGTGCTTGTGCCGTCGCCTTCGCGCAGCACGCGGTTGTGGATTTCGAACATTCGTCGTCTCTTTCTCTTCGACTCTCTTCGACGTTTCGATGTCGTACCGTTTCGTTGTTTCAGCGTTTCAACGCCGTGCCGCTTCGTTGTGTCGACGCCTCGGCGTTGCCGCAGCCAACCGGCTGAACGGTCTTAGATGCCGGCCCAGCGCAGCGCGGCACGGACGATGCCGCCATGGCAGTTGCCCATCTGCTGCAGGAACACGTCGATCTTCTCATCGTGGGGATCGAGCCATTCCACGTCCAACGTCTCGTCCTGCGGTCGGCAGTCGCCGGCGATGGGTACCACATAGCACAGGGCGATTGCGTGCTGCCTCGGATCGAAATATTCGCTTACGCCCGGCGTGGGGAAGAATTCGGCCACGGTGAAGGGTTGCGGACTGATCGGCAGCACCGGCAGGGCGATGTCGCCCAGATCCTTGGAAACGTTACGTGCGATGGCCTCGCGCAGTGTTTCGTGGAACAGCACTCTACCCGAGATGAGCGCGCGTTCCACGGAACCGTCGTCGGTGACGTGCAGCAGCGAGCCGATCCGCGTGATGCGCCCGAACTCGTCCGTGCGCACAGGCACCACGCAAACGTAGGCGATGGGCACCTCCCCGCGCACACGGTTGATCTCATCGGATCCGAGCCACCCCGGAGGATTGCCATGGCCGTTCCCGCGGATGAAATCCTCGGGAGTGACATGATCGAATTCCCCGCGGGCGCGGCCTGCGTCGAAATCGCCTTCCTCAGGCACTTCATCATTCATCACTGGCATACGTTTCATTATGGCGCGTTTTCCTGCGCGCCGCGTGTTCGCCCCTCGCTCAACGGTTGATTTCGCCGCGTATTGTGGGACACTGGAGAAGGTTTATCCATGCGCAAAGGAGTTTCCAATGGCCACCATTCAGGTTTCCTCCGCCGATTTCGAGCGGACCATCACCGATAACGATCTGGTATTCGTCGATTTCTGGGCGACGTGGTGCGGACCGTGCCGCGCGTTCGGACCGATTTACGAGGCGGCCAGCGATAAGGCCGAGAACGCCGATGTCGTGTTCGCGAAGATCGACATCGACGCCAATCAGGATCTCGCCCAGGCGGCCGGCATCCAGGCGGTTCCGACCCTCATGGTGGTGAAGAAGGGACAGATCGTCTTCAAGCAGGCCGGTGCGCTGCAGGCCGCCGATCTGGACGATCTGATCGAACAGGCCAAGAATCTCAAGGTCGAGGATCAGGAGGGCTGATCCCCGTTTTCCGCGGTACGGCCCGGGCCTTTTCCGGCCGGCCGTTCCGCGTCGTTCGCATGCGCCCCATGCCCATGTACCTCTCTGTGACTATCATGGAGGAAGGTTGTGCGCCATGGAGGCACATTCATCGTTAAGGAGTAAGATGGCGAAACATCGCAAAAACACCCCTACTCTTGCATCCCTGAGCAAGCGTCAGTGGACGCGCATCATCTCGGTGGTGGGTGCAGTGGGGTTGCTTGCAGGCGCAGGCGTCGTCTCCCATAACTTCTATCAGAATTCCGCATCCCCGCAGATGACGGCCACCTCGTTCTCCGCCACCGACGCGTCCAAGCAGGTCTCCCGTGGAGGCCAGCGCGGTGCGGTCGACGGCACCTCATACGTCACCGTCAAGATCAACGGCAAGTCCCGTACCGTGCTCGGCACCAAGTTCACCGACGTCAAGTCCGTGCTGGATGCCGGCGACATCGTGCTTGAGCCGGAAGACACCATTTCCCCCTCGCTGACCACCAAGGTCACCGAATCCACCGTAATCACCATCGAACGCGCCGGCGCGACGCTGGAGACCACCGATTCGGATATCGCGTTCAACGTCGTGAAGAAGGAGACCGACGCGCTGCCCAAGGGCACCGAGAAGGTACAGCAGGAAGGCAAGAAGGGCGTGATGGAGGCCACGAACCTCGTCACGCGCGCCGGCGGCAAGGTCGTTTCCTCCACCACCTTCGCCTCGTATGTCAAGACGGCCCCGACCGATCAAATCGTTCTCGTCGGCACCGGGTCGACGTCGTCTTCTTCATCCTCTTCGGCATCCGCTTCCAGCGCGGCCTCCAGCCTCGGCACCACGGTCCCCGCCTCAGAGATGCAGTCCTGGGCGCATGACTATCTGATTTCGAACGGCTACACCGAAGCCGACTTCACCGCCGCCGTCTACATCATCAACCATGAGTCCGGCTGGCGCGTGGACGCCACCAACGCATCCTCCGGCGCATACGGCCTGCCTCAGGCGCTGCCCGGCAGCAAGATGGCTTCCGCAGGTGCCGACTGGGCCACCAACTACCAGACCCAGTTCAAGTGGTTTGTGGGCTACTGCAACCAGCGCTACGGTTCGCTGCAGGGCGCATACAGCTACTGGCTAGCGAATCACTGCTACTGATTCACACCTCGCAACACGCGCATACGCCGAGGGGCGAGACCTTTACCGGGTCTCGCCCCTCGGCGTTTCTACGATTTTACGGCCCGTTCGGCACGCCATGCACACAGCTGGCAGCGGAACCATCGAAGCCGAACGGAACCGACCTCAACAAACGACGCGCCCACCGGTTTCGCACGAATCGCGGGACGAAACCGGTGGGCGCGTACGGGTTTTGCCGGCGACGGCCTGTCGCGCGTCGCCGGAAGCCAAATCACATCAGGCTGGTGTAGATCTTGAGGATGTCCTCCTGCGTGGCCTGACGCGGGTTGCCCGGCGTGCACACGTCGTGGAAGGCGTCGTGGGCCAGCGGTTCGAGATCGGCTTCGGTGGCGCCGACTTCGGAAATCGTGGTCGGATTGCCCAGATCCACGGTGAGCTTGTGCACGGCCTGCACGGCCTCCTCACGCACCTTCTCGATGTCACCGGTGTAGGCGTCTTCCACACCGAAGGCGTCGGCGATATCACGGTACTTCTCGCCGGTGTAATCCTTGTTGTATTCCATGACCGGAGCCAGCAGGATGCCGTTGGCGACGCCGTGCGCCACGCCGAGACGGCCGCCCAGCGGATGTGCCATGCCGTGCACCAGGCCGAGGCCGACGTTGGAGTAGGCCATGCCTGTGATGTAGGAAGCGTAGGCCATCTGCTCGCCCGCAGGCACGTCGCCGTCCGCGCTCTTGGCGAGGCTCTTGGCGATCATGCGGATGGTCTGCATCGACAGGCAATCGGACAGGCTCCACGCGCCCGGCGTGATATAGCCTTCGATGGCGTGGGTCAGCGCATCGAGACCGGTGGCAACCTTGAGGCCGCGCGGCATGGAATCGGTCAGATCGGGGTCGACGAAGGCGACGATCGGGATGTCATGCGGATCGACGGCGACGAACTTGCGCTTGTTGGCGGTGTCGGTGATCACATAGTTGATGGTGGTTTCGGATGCGGTGCCTGCGGTGGTGGGCACGCCGAAGATCGGGACGGACGGGTTCTTGGTGTCGGCCACGCCCTCCAGGCTCAGCACGTCGGCGAATTCCGGGTTCGCGGTGATGATGCCGATGCCCTTGCAGGTGTCTTGTGGGGAGCCACCGCCCAAACCGATCAGGAAATCGGCGCCGGACGCGGCGAACTTGGCGACGCCGTCCTGGATGCATTCGACTGGCGGATTCGGCTTGACGTTGTCGAACACTTCATACGGCATGCCGGCCTCGTCGAGCACGTCGATGACTTTCTTGACCGTTCCCGTCTCAAGCAGCACCGGATCGGTGACGATGAACGCCTTGGTGAATCCGTGGGACTTGGCGACGCCTGGAATCTCCTTGATCGCGCCGCGACCGAAATACGCCGCCTGGTTGAAAATCATGCGGTAGACCATGCTTAATCTCCTTTGAAAGCCGGTTTCTGTATCCAACTTGGCTTCGCGCTTCATCACGCGACCAACACCAGCCCAGTATACGCGCGCACGAATGTGAGCGGACACATCGACACACAGCTTTCCGTGTTTCCTCCGTGTCCAACCCCAACGCCGCGACACGCCGCAGCTGCCCAGTCATACCGCCCTTACGCGCATTTCCGACGCGCCTAAACAAGGTCTCTCCGGTTATGCATAATGGAGGTGAACCAATGCAATCACGATATCCGTAACCAACACGAAGGAGTTTTCCCGATCATGACCAGCGGCAACGGCACCGAAGGCACCACGAACGTCAACCCGCAGGAGGTGGCGGCCGATCTCGCCAAAAGCGTGGACAAGGCGACACGCAAGGTGGTTTCCCTCACCGACAAGGGACCGATCAAGGGATTCAAGAAGTTCATCTCGCGCGGCTCGATGATCGACATGGCAGTCGGCGTGGTCATGGGCTCCGCCGTCACCACCGTGGTCAATGCGATCGTGAACCACCTGATCAGCCCGCTGATCGGCATGGTCGGCGGCGTTCCGGACATGTCCGGCGTGCTGACGATCACGTTCAACGGCGCCACCATCTCCTTCGGCGCAATTCTCAATGCCATCATCAACTTCCTGCTCATCGGCGTGGCCGTGTATTTCTGCATCGTGCTGCCGATCAACAAGGTTCGCGACATGACCGCCAGCGAGGATGAGGCGAACAAGGAGCCCTCCACCGAGGAGCAGACGCTCGCCGTGCTGCAGGAGATCCGCGACGAGCTCAAGCGGGCCCCGCAGGCGGCTTCCGCAGGCAAGCAGTAACCTTCCCTCACTTATCCACTTTCAGACCGTATCGGAGCATTCATGGCCATTCAACGCACGTTCAAGGGCGACAGCCTGCTTATCGCGGTCGACAATTACGTGGTCGTCGACTTGGAAACCACCGGTGTAAGCCCGGCACGCGACCGCATCATCGAGATCGGCGCGGTCCGCGTCGAGGGAGGCAACGTCACCGCCGAATACAGCAGACTGGTGAACCCGGGGCGACCCGTGGGCAGCTTCATCACCAATCTGACGGGCATCAGTGACGAGATGGTACGCACCGCCTCGCCCATCGACGACGTGCTGCCGGATTTCTTGAACCATCTGCGCCCGAACGATACGATCATGGCGCATAACGCGAACTTCGACGTCAACTTCCTGTACGACAACTGCATGCACGTTCTGGACAGGCCGTTCTCCTACGATTTCATCGATACGCTGCGGTTGAGCCGTGCGCTGTTCCCACAGGAGCGTCAGCATCGGCTGGTGGACCTGATCCAACGCTTCGGCATCGCCGACGAGGAGGAACATCGCGGCCTGAGCGATGCCTTGCAGACGGTGGAATGCTATGAACGCATGAAACCGATGCTGGCGGGCCTCTGAGACGGCTACGCATGCCCGGCATGATTACAGGCCCAGCAAGGATGACTTCCTGCTGGGCCTTTGTGATATGCAACTATGCTTCGCCATACCTCCCATTCGCGAGCACAAATCCACGATAACAGCATTCGTTGCTTTACTTCCAAAGCCAAAACGTCAAGGCTTATTATGAAGCCGTATCATTCAAAAGATCAGAGAAAAAGCATAAAATTGCGCCAATTTTGCGTCTCAAATACTCTATACGGGCGGACTGCCCAAAGTCCAAGGAAATATAGGGCAAAGAAAGAACTTAGATATCTGGACATGGGAGCTCTCGGGAGCTTTTGGCGGTCACACACCTTCAAACACTTGGTCTCTAGCAGAAGATAACTACTTCCACATGAGAGATTATGCGAATTGGTCTAATAGGGTAAACAATATTTATGAGACACCGCAAATGGGACTGATATACACTGATTGGACGTCGGATCACACCATCGATCACGTCATGTTCGTTATCGACAATATTCCTGTTCCCAGTTCTTCTCATGCTGGCTACGAACCAATGCCCATTATTTGTCAAAAAAGCAACAACCGTAACGCAGTGCCTCTATCTACAGAAATGACATACGCTCACAAGAAACATCCCAAAGACACCATTTCATGGTTTGGGCTATCGGCCAACGCAAAAGTCAGGTTTATCTAATGCCATTCCCCACATATTGTTGGCAAATTTGGCTGCCGTACTGCATCATTTGCATATCGCCAATCATCGGCATTATGCAGATAATACCATCCTTGTTCCGAGGGAAAATGTGGAAGATCGCGATAGGGCTAGTTCAACTAGCCCTCAGCGCAGCAGGAGTTCTCTTGTTTTTCACTACCCCCACGGTCTCCGGGGGCATGTGCATCGATAGCGCCTTTACAACTTGGCAAGCAGGAATAAAGCCGCCTCTTGGAGGTGATGAATGACTGGCATGCACATTGGCAAGTCAACATCAAGTAAGCGCTGGAGTCATTCTTGCCTGTTGTGCACTGCTGCTTTCCGGAGCCCTTTGCATCATCCGACTTCGAACGACATCTTACAAGCCTGATTTCGGAAAAAATAAATAGTCCGCTCAAACACGCAGGTAGATGAGTCTCCTGATGATTTGGACACTTTCCATGCCACAATGAGCGCAATAACTGATATTGGCGGGGTTACGACGTAGCTATGTTGTGATTCCGCCAATATTACAACATATTTCACGCTTGCATTTTATCCATATTTCACTGATGGTTAACGATTGGTTGAGCATCACCGTGGATGCGGAATGGAAACCTTTGAAAATATAAGAAAAGCCGCTATCTCCAGCGGCTTCATCGGTACCCCCTGAGAGAGTCGAACTCTCGTTGTCAGATTGAAAGTCTGGTGTCCTAACCGTTAGACGAAGGGGGCTAACAACTCGATTAATAATACACGAGTTGCTTTCGCATGCAAATCGAGACTCCGCTTCAGCGTGTCGCGCCATACTCAACGGACCGCAAGGCCCTGCAAACACCAGCCGTGGCGCACCTTCAGCGCCCTCATGCCGATTCCAGCCAAGCCGGGCATGCCCCGGTCAATCAAGCCTTGCGATAGGTGAAATCGTGAATCACACGCCCGGCCACAAGCCCCTTCTTCTCGAAGTTCGTCAGCACACGCCCGTCGAATCGTGAGGATTCGGCAAAATCGGCGTGCGGCATGCCCTCGGCCAGATCGGCGTTGCCCTTGCCCACATGCTCGACCGGCAGGCTCACGGTGATGCCGCCGACGTTCTCCCAGCCGTCAAGACCATCCATCACCTCGTGCACGTGCAACGCATAGTCCTCGATATCGGTGGCGATGCGCCACACTCCCCCATCGGCGAGCGAGCGGCGCACCTGGCCCGCGAGTTCGGGCTGCACGATGCGGCGCTTGTGATGCTTCTTCTTGGGCCAGGGGTCGGGGAAGAACGTCCATACTTCGGCGGCCACGCCGTCGGCCATGACCTTGAACAGTTCGGGGGCGTTCACCTGCGCCACGCGCAGATTCCCGAGCCCCTTCTTGCCCGCAAGCAGGAGCGTATGGGCCACGCCGGGGTCATACACCTCCAACGCGAGGAAGTTCATACCGGGATTCGCCTCGGCCGCGGCCACGACGTTCTCGCCCTGGCCGGAACCGATCTCCACGATAAGCGGATTGGCGTTGCCCCACACCTTGCGCACATACTCCCCGTCGAACGAGAATCCCTCACGTACGTCCAGCGACCCTTCTCCGGCATTGATGTCGAGCAGGTACTCGCTTGAATAGGTATCCCACGCACGCTGCAGACGGGCGTCCAAACGTCCGGATCTGCGCACGAACGACAGCACCCGGTGGATGGGATGGCCGTTTTGCCTGTCTTCAGACCGGCCTGAACCCGGCGTGTCGAAAATTTCCTGCTTTTTTTCGTTGTTTTCTTGCATAGTTCTCTATTATCCATGCCCTCGGGCCAGTTTTTGCGAAAATCTCGATTTGCGCCTATAAACGTTGGAAAATAGCGGTTTTCAGCATATTACAGCAACCGCGACACGCCGAGAGTTGCGCTCGGCTGAGAAGTCTGTAATATAACTATTCGTTGCTTCGCACAAACGAAAACAACACGGCCCCGTAGCTCAGTTGGTTAGAGCGCCGCCCTGTCACGGCGGAGGTCACCGGTTCAAGTCCGGCCGGGGTCGCTAGAATTGTCAGAACCCGGTTCGCCGGGTTTTTCAACTCTATGGCTCTGTAGCTCAGTTGGTAGAGCGAACGACTGAAAATCGTTAGGTCAGCGGATCGATGCCGCTCGGAGCCACCACTTCAAAACCCCTCTCCTCCGGAGAGGGGTTTTGTGTTATCTACGGAAATACGTCGCATCGCGTCATCCACCCGTCGCTTTCCCTCACCTTCGCCCTTATTACCCCGATCACCCCGGTTTCGCCGCCTTACCGCACCGAAGCACCTCCCCCAACGCAAAAGGCCGTAGGAAGCTCCTCTGCGGCTTCCTACGGCCTTTGTACGATTCAGCGCCCCTGGCTTACAGGCAGCAGGGGCAGCGGCCCATCGGTCGGCTCATGCGCCGATCTGCTCGGCCACCCAATCCACAATGTACGGGGCGACGTGCTCGATCTGGTCGATGGCGACCTCGAACTCATGCTGACCGCCATACCACGGGTCGACCAGGTCGATCTGATCCTCATGCCCGGCCTTCGGCGTAGGCAGGTCCGGATCGAAGCTGCGGTACATATGCACCTCACCACGCTTCGACGGCGGCAGCTGACGCAGCAGCGCACGCATATGCGAGGCGGTCATCGGCAGGAACAGGTCGGTGCGCTCGATTTCGTCACGGCTGATGCGATGCGCGAAATGGTCGCGCGGAATCTCATCGCCGTATCCGCGCTGGCGCAGCACATGCACGGCACGCGGGTCGATCGGATGACTCCACTCCTCATCGGAAACGCCACTGGATTCCACGTTCACGCGGTCGCCAAGCCCACGCTCGTTGAAGAAGTGGCGCAGGATGATCTCCCCCATCGGGGAACGGCAGATATTGCCGGTACAGACGGTCATCACCGTGTAGATGTCGTTGGTCATGCTTGTTCCTTTTCCACAGAACGGTCCTATAGATATCAATAAAAAGGATGCCGCAGTCCTCCTGCGGCATCCGCCATGTCACTCGTGTCAGCGCACGCGTGCGTACGTGCGGAATCGATAGCCTTCGATACCGCTGTCCTCGTTCT
Organism: Bifidobacterium merycicum DSM 6492; assembly: GCF_900129045.1. Classification (GTDB taxonomy): domain Bacteria; phylum Actinomycetota; class Actinomycetes; order Actinomycetales; family Bifidobacteriaceae; genus Bifidobacterium; species Bifidobacterium merycicum. The sequence continues at coordinate 104,078 of NZ_FQTX01000003.1, forward strand.
TCGGGGTGAACCGTATCGAACGGTCGATGACCTCCCACTCGCCATTCTGCGCGAGCGCGACGATGTCGGGAGCGTAGGTGTCGGCCTCCACTTCGGCATCGATGTCGGTGACATACACCTTATTGGCCATCGGCATCGCTTCGCGGAACAGTTCCGCGCCGCCGATCACCCAGATTTCGGAACGGTCGAGCCCATCATCCGGGATGGCTTCCTGACGTGCCAGATCGAGCGCGTCCTCCAGACTGCCGACAACCGTGGCGCCGACCGCATGGTACTGCGCATCATGCGTGACGACGATATTGTCGCGGTTCGGCAATGGACGGTACTTCGGCGATAGGGATTCCCACGTGCGTCGCCCCATGATCACCGGATGCGACACCGTCAGCTCCTGGAAATGCTTGAGGTCCTCGGGGAGACGCCACGGCATACCGCCCTTGTATCCGATGGCTCCCGGCCGGCCCGACGTGTCGCGGGCCTGTGCCCAAATCAAATTCACCGAGAACGTCTTGGGGAAGTCATCACCCCAATCCTCGGCTTCCTCCAGCCCGGCATCTCCGGGCTCGGGTTCGTGATAGCCGCTGCGGCTACTACTGTCATGCTCCATTTCACTCACTCCTTGGGTTCGCGGAACTGGCTCACCACTCTATTAGACGGCGGAGACGCGCCGCCATGACCATTGTCAGACGGCGACGGGGGCCTTGATGGTGGGATGATGCTGGTAACCGACGACATGGAGGTCCTCGTACTTGTAGTCGAACAGCGAAGGGGCCTTGTCGATCTCCATATGCGGGTACGGGTACGGCTTGCGCCCAAGCTGTTCCAGGAACTGTTCGACATGGTTGTCGTAAACGTGGCAGTCGCCGCCCGTCCACACGAATTCACCGGGTTCGAGACCGGTCTGCTGCGCCATCATGAGCGTCAACAGCGAGTAGGAGGCGATGTTGAACGGCACGCCGAGGAACATATCGCAGGAACGCTGGTACAGCTGGCAGCTGAGCTTGCCGTCCGCCACGTAGAACTGGAACAGCGCGTGGCACGGAGGCAGGGCCATGTTCTCGACCTCGGCCGGATTCCAGGCGGAAACCACCATGCGACGAGAATCGGGGTGGTTCCTGATCAGATCCAGCACGTTCGAGATCTGGTCGATGGTGCGGTTCGGATCATCCGGCGTGGGCGCGGGCCAGGAACGCCACTGCACGCCGTACACGGGACCCAAATCGCCGTTCTCGTCGGCCCACTCATCCCAAATATGCACATTGTGTTCCAGCAGCCAGTTGATGTTGCTGGAACCTTTGAGGAACCACAGCAGCTCGTAGGCGAGCCCCTTGAAGAACACGGTTTTGGTGGTGAGCAGGGGGAAATACTCGCTCAGATCGAACCTCATCTGCTGGCCGAACAGCGAGATGGTGCCGGTTCCGGTGCGATCCGACTTCAGCGTGCCTTCGGTGAGGATCTTGCGCACCAGATCCTCGTAGGGCATGGGGATGTCGGTGTCCGGACGCTCCGGAATGCGGGAACGGATCTCTTCGAGTTGCTCGGGAGTCAAAGCCATGGTACCTACACACCTCATTTTTAGGTAAAAAAATCAGTCATCTATGATGGCATCGCATAAGGACTTCCACCCCTCAATCAACCGATCTCGTCCAAAGCAAAGCTTTACGCGGGAATGGAACCGCGACGCCACGCCCACCGACCGTGCGGCATAATGGACACAACACTTCAAACAGGCACACGCGAATCTAAGGAGAAGCACATGGCAAAGCGACTGTGGGTCGAGCGCAACAAGGATGGTTCCTGGGACGCCTTCAGCGAGGATGGGGCGCATATCAAGTTCGGTAAGGGCCGTGGCCAGTTCACTCCGGGCGACCTGATGAAGATCGCCCTGGCCGGCTGCGCCGCACTGTCCAGCCAGTTCGCCGTCGAGCATACCCTCGGCGAGGGCAAGGGCGCGAAGATCGTCGTGGACGGCACCTACGACGCCGACAACGACGCGTACACGTCCTTCGAGGAGCAGGTGGAGATCGACGCCACCGATGCCGGTCTGAGCGATGAGGATGCCGACAAGCTGGCTGAGCGCATCACCCGCCATGTGGACAAGGCATGCACGGTCAAGCACACCTACGTGCAGGAGACCCCGGTGCGCATGAACGTCACCGTCAAGCACTGAACCATACCGTCCGTTTCGCCGTCAGCAAGCGAAGCGCATACGACGAAAGCCGGTCGATCCCGCAAACCACGGGACCGACCGGCTTTTATATACGCTATGGGCGCAATCCGCAGATCAGCGGATCAACGGGTCAGCGCTTGGGGTCGATGGTCTTCTCGATTTCGGTGACGACCTCGCTCGGCGCGGTGTCCACCGGAGCCTCCTCGACACCGGAGATGTCGCCCAACGGCTTCGGGGTGACGTCGGCCGGGGAGCTCGGAACGGTATCGAGACGGCTTTCCGCGGCCTCCACGTACTTGCGGGGCACCACGTACACCGGACTCACCGCGTGCTGCAGCAGACCCTGGCTGATGGAGCCGAGCAGCAGACCGGTGAAACCGCCACGGCCACGGGAACCGACGACCACGACATCATGGTTGTAGCTGGCTTCGGTCAGCGTGTGCACCGCGGCACCCGGCACGACACGGCAGTTGACGGACAGGTCGGGATACTTCTCCTGCAGCGGGGCCACACGGGTCTGCAGATCATCCATGTAGGAGTCGTAGACGCTGTCGTCGGAAGCCGCGCCCTTGACTTCGGGGACAGCCGAGATGACGTCGAGCTCGGCGTTCCAGGAAGCTGCGAAGTCGGCCGCGATCTGCAGGGCCTTGATGCCCCACTTGGATTCGTCGGCGCCGACGGCGACCTTGGTGATGGTGTTGTTCAAGTGCATGAGGTTGCCATCATCGTCGGTGTAGGGCACCACGATGATCGGGCAGTACGCGTATGCGGGCAGGCTGGAGGACGTGGTGCCGAGCAGACGCTCCGCGAGGCCGCCCTTGCCACGGTTGCCGATGACGATGAGGTTGTAGTTGCGGGACAGTTCCACGAATACGGACGCGGGGTCACCGGTGACGATGAGCGTGGTGGCCTCGACGCCCTGCTCGTCGGCGATGGCCTTGGCCTTGGATAGGATCTCCTGCGCATCGGCGTGCGCGGCATTGTCATCACCCATCGCGGTGTAGGTGGCGTCGAAGCTCACCGCCGCATAGCTGGGAAGGGAATAAGCACAGACGATCTGCAGGGTAAGACCCGCATGCTTGGCATAATTTGCTGCCCACCACGTGGCCTTGTAGCTGGCGTTCGAACCATCCACACCAACAAGAACGGCCTTGTCGTTGATCATGGCGACCTCCTTGAGATTGCTGACGGCACCGCTGTGAGCCGTCACTACAGTCAAGAATAACGCAGATTTTCGTAAAACATTGGAAATGCAACGGAATCACGGCGGTTCGCGCGTATCGGCGGCATGTCGAAAACCCGACAACGGCGATTCGTTTGCGGAAAATACGCCAGGAAAACGAAAGGGACGCACCCCGAGGGGCACGTCCCTTTCAACCAAGTATCGATGAATCGATCACAGCAGTCGGCGGATCGAATAGCTACCGGTGTACGCCCATGCGACCGGGGTGATCTGCGTACCCTGGCTCGGGTTCAGCGCGTTCACCACCATGCCGTTGCCGACGTAGATGCCGGCGTGCATGCTGTTGGCGATGATATCGCCGGGCTGGGCTTCGGCGAGCGACGGCACCGCGGTGCCGTAACCGGCCTGGGCGCCGGAGCTGTGCGGCAGGGAGATACCGAACTGGGCGAACACGTACATGACGAAGCCGGAGCAATCCCAGCCGCTGGTGGTGGAGCCACCCCACACATACGGTACCTTGCCCACAAACTGTTCGGCGTAGGAGACCAGCGCCGCGGCGGTTTTGCTGTCCGGCGGGTTCACGGCGATCGCCGAACCGGACGTACCGGTGGAAGAGGAGTCAAGCGCGGCGCGGGATGCGGAACGGGATGCCGCGGCAGCCTGCTGCTGTTGCAGCTGGGCACGGGCCTCGGCTTCCTGACGCTCCTGCTCGGCACGGGCTTCGGCGTCCTTTTCTGCCTGCGACTTGGTCTTCGGCACATCGAGCGACTCGATGCCGCCCCAATTGCCACTGACGTCGGTGGACACGGATTCCTTGAGAACATTCTTGCGAGCAACCGAGGTCTTGGGGAAGGAACGCTCGGATGCGACCACGCCTGCCTGGTCGGCTGCGGTGGCTGCCGGGGCCGCGGCCACGAGCGTGGCGCAGACGGCGAGGGCGGCGACGAACATTGACACGGTTTGCTTTACTGTCTTCATCGCTTTCCTACAATACCAGCGAGGGTTTCCTGTTGATAATGAACAAAGCCATGCGCTTCGCTGTAAATAGCGCGACACGCCGTGGAAAAAAGCGGTCATGACGACCTGTGATGTCGACAATCGCAACGGGTTGACGGCGATTGCGCCGAACGAATCAGTAATGAATGTATTCGAAATCGGAAACGTTGTGATACGTCTTCGAATAGGTCTTGCCCTGCATGACGGAACCACACTCAGACGTGGTGATGGAACCATCCGCATTGATCTTCTCGACGATCGCAACATGGCCGTAGGTGCTGTCCGATCCCTCCTGACCGGCTCGGAACACCATGATGTCGCCGACATGGCGAGGCGTGGTATCCACCCAGTAGCCGAGCGAACGCGCCGAGGACGCCCACTGGGAACCATTGCCCATATAGGAGCCGACCGGCAGGCCAAGCTGGTGACGGCGGACATACACCCACCACGTGCACTGGCTGAATTCGTAGGCGTTGCCGGAATCACCGGTGTCGTGGTTCGGGTTGAACCCTGCCGGGAGCAGGTCGCCGTCCTGATCCATCAGTTTGGCCACGTTCTCGTTGTTCGCCAACGAGCGGGACATCTGCTTCACATCGAGGTCGGCATTGTCGCCCAAGGACCACGTGCCCTCATTGGTGGACTGCTGGGTCTCGTCGGACGCGATGGCATCACGCACGCCGGAACGGGAGGCGGCCGCCTTCACGCTATGAATCTGAGTGGTGGTGAATTCCGCCTCGCTGGCCACAGGCAACCCACGTTCGGGTCCGGTCAGGCTGATGGCGGTGGCCGCGGTGCCGACCAAAGCGGCGAGCGACGCGGAGCCGAGAAGAAGATTACGACGTTCGGCGGCACGGGCCGCCTCACGCATGGAACGCCTGGTTTGGGGCACGAGTTCGTTGAGCTTTTCGGCGACAGCGGGTTCAAGCCCAAGAACCGCACCGTTGCCTTCTATCCTCAGTGCTGCATGGCTCAGCCTGCTCGAACGGGCACCGCGCAGCAAGTCGAGCGGGGTGCCGGTCCTGGCCGATTTCGGCGCAGCATGCCTCATAAAAAATCACTCCTTAACCATGGTCGTGAAGCGCACCAGCACGATGGTCGCGCCTCATTTTCCACATTCAACTGTACAAGCCGGCATGACCATCGTGCAACGTCCCACCGGTAGGGGGCACCCCCGAAACAGGCCAGCCGATAGCCGCAAACCCCGTCATAGGGCGTCCGGGAGCATTGCGGAGCGCACGGGGGAATCCGCCCCATCCGCCCTGGTGGCTAGGGTTGTTGCCATGGCCAATACAGTGAAGATTCCTACCGATATGCTGCCCGAAGACGGTCGTTTCGGCTCCGGGCCCAGCAAAATACGTCCAGAACAGATCGCCGCGCTCGACGATGGCGCGACCAACCTGCTGGGCACATCCCACCGTCAGACACCGGTGCGTCAACTTGTGGGTTCCATCCGCGAAGGACTCGCATCCTTCTTCAACGTGCCCGACGGCTACGAAATCGCGCTCGGCAACGGCGGCGCAAGCTGCTTCTGGGAGATCGCTTGCGCGTCCCTGATCACCCGTCAGGCGGCCTTCGGCACCTACGGTTCGTTCAGCGCCAAATTCGCCAAATCCGCGGCCAAGGCGCCGTTCCTTGAGGATCCGGTGATCTACGAAGGCGAACCCGGCACCTATCGCCTGCCGGAATTGACCGAATACGTGGACACCTACTGCTGGGCGCACAACGAGACCTCCACCGGCGTGGCGGCCCCCGTGCGCAGGATCGAGGGAAGCGTGGAGCAGGGTGCGTTGACCCTCATCGACGCCACCTCCGCCGCGGGCGCGCTGCCGGTCGATATCAGCCAGACCGACGCTTACTATTTCTCCCCGCAGAAGGCGTTCGGCGCGGACGGCGGCCTGTGGGTCGCGGTCCTCTCCCCCGCCGCCGTGGAACGTGCGAGCCGTGTGGAAGCCAACGTGAACCTGCCCGGCGCAAGCCGCTGGGTTCCGCCGTTCCTGTCGTTGACGAGCGCATTGGAGAACTCCCGCAAGGATCAGACGCTCAACACGCCTTCCGTGGCGACCCTCATCATGATGGAGAACCAGGTGCGCTGGCTGAACGACAATGGCGGCATGGCATGGGCCACCGCACGTTGCGCCAAATCCGCCTCCACGCTGTATGCATGGGCCGAGGCCAGCGAATACGCCAAGCCGTTCGTCTCCGATGAGGATGCGCGTTCGCACGCCGTGGTCACCATCGATCTGGACGAGTCGATCAACGCGGGTCAGATGATCTCCATCCTGCGCGAGAACGGCATCGTCGACACGGCCGGATACCGCAAGCTCGGCCGCAACCAGCTGCGCATCGGCGTGTTCCCGTCGGTCGAGCCCTCCGATGTGCTGGCGCTCACCCGCTGCATCGATTATGTGGCGGAACGGATGTAAGCTACTCCCTATGAAGTTTGCTCCGATCGTTGATCCGGCCGCGCGTAAACCGGCTCCCAAGCCCGTGCGCGTGGACCTGCGCATCGTATTCTCGTTGGGCACCGGATTGTGGGCCGTCGCACTGATCGTCAGCATCGTGCTGGGCGTGATGGGATTCGAAGTGACGGAAGCCTGCATCGTGTGCGTTTCCGGCGTGATCATCGGGTTGCTGCTCCTTGTCTGGGAGCATTTCGACCGTTGGGATTATCGCCGACTCGGCCAATAGGATGCGCCCCAAGCATGAACGTCCCCCATGGAAAACCATGGGGGACGTTTTTCGTTGCGTTTCGCCGCGCCTCAGGCCGGCACTCGTTCCGCCGCTCCGCCTGCAGCGCGATCAGCGCGGTCAGCGAGCGCGCGGCAGCGTCAAGGTGAAGGTGCTGCCATGACCCGGCACGGACCATACGCTCGCCGCGCCATGATGGGTGAGCGCCACGTGTTTGACGATGGCCAGGCCGAGGCCCACACCATCAACGCTGCGCCCCGACTGGTCGGAGCCGCGGTAGAAGCGTTCGAAGATGCGCGACTGCTCCTCTTTCGGGATGCCTTTGCCCTGGTCGAGCACGCGGATCAGCACATCCTCCCCGCTGTCGCCCGGTTCGGCGGAAACGCCGACGTATCCGCCGCGCGGCGAATATTGAACCGCGTTCTCCAGCAGTTTGGTCAATGCGGTTCTGATCTGCGAGACATCACCGTTGATGGTCAGGGAACGGTCGCCTTCGACATGCACGCGGACACCGGATTCACGTATCGCGTCGCCCATGGATTCCACCACGTCGTCGATCTGTTCCATCACGTTGATACGGTTCGCCGCGCTGGGCACGATGGGCTCCTGGGCTTTGATGAGCAGCAGCAGGTCGGCGACCATATGGTTCAGGTGGACGCTGGCGGTGCGCACCTCATGGGCGGTGGCATGGACGCGTTGGATGTCGAGATCGTCGTGTTCGAGCTCGTCGGCGAGCTTGTTCAACGCCTCGGTGGGTTTGAGCAGCTGTTCGGACACGTTGACGATGAACGAGTCGCGTATCTGGTTGAAGCGCACGCCTTCGCTCACATCGTCCAGCAACACCACCACATAACGGGAGTCCACACGCCCGATGGTGACGTTCAACCAGTTCGGTCGCTGCACGCCGTACGCGCCCGCGCCGTGCTCATAGTCACGATCGCGTTCGGACGGCTCGGCACTCGATTCGAAACGTGTGGCCGTGACCGTCTGAATGTCGAACAATCGCCGCCCGCCGTGCTCCCTGACGTCATGGACCGTTTCGAGTACCTTCGCGTTCACGATGCGATCGTCCTGCATGATGCCCAGACGGTAGGCCTCGGGATTCGCGTTGATCACCTCGTCGTCATCCCCCACGACCAGAGACGCGCTTTGCAGGATGGACAGCAGACCGAACGTCGACTGGTCGAGATCGGCGTCATCCTCGGCTTCCGCACGGCGACGCCGGACCCTGTGCAGACGTTCACTCACCCATTCCATGAAGGAGACGCCGCCCAGCCATCGTTCGATCAACGGCTCGATCCAACCGAGCAACGTGGTGCCCAACAGCACGATAATGCAGAACCCCACAATCGCGAACACGGCGAATACGATCAGCGAGGGAACAGGAGAATCTGACATACGCCCATTGTTCCACACGGGCGCTGCGGGAGCCGCGCAACACACGAGACGCGAGACGAATCGACCCCGAACATGAACGCAAGGTGAACATCGAGTTGAATTCCGCGACAACTTCAGGTTGCGATTACGTGTCACCTCTCGTCTGCGGGCGGTACAGCGAATAGACTGGTGCAAGGTTGCACACAATATCGCACACAGCATGACATGAAAGGCTGAACAAACCAATGCGCGTTATTTTCAACGAAGAGATGAAGGCCGTCGCCGACGACCTTGACCACATGGCACAAAGCGTGCGCAAAGCCATCCGCGGCGCCGGCGAGGCGTTGCTCGAATCCAACGTCGAAGCCGCCCAGGCCGTCATCGACGGCGACGCCGAACTCGACGCGCTGCAGGAAAGCGTCGTCGACCAGTGCGTGAAACTGCTGGCCAAGCAGAACCCCGTGGCCACCGATCTGCGCGTCGTGGTCTCCACCATGCGTCTGGCCATCACCTTCGAACGCATGGGCGATCTGGCCAAGCATGTGGCCGAGGCGTCCCGCCGCGCATACCCTGCTTCCCCGCTGCCCGAGGAGGCGAAGGAATCCTTCACCAAGATGCAGGAGTTCCTTGACGAGACCAGCGACAACCTGGTCGCCATGCTGGCCGACCGCGACGCCAAAACCGCGGAACGCATCATCCTGGAAGACGACAAGCTCGACGCCCTGCACCAGCAGACCTTCGACCTGGCGCTGAACGAGGATGTGGAGATGACCCGCCAGCAGATCATCGATCTCGTGCTGCTTGGTCGTTTCCTCGAGCGTCTCGGCGATCACGCCGTTTCCGCAGCGCGCCAGGTGGTGTTCATCGTCTCCGGCTTCGACCCCTCCAAAACCCCCGGTCCCGACAAGGAAGGCATGACCGAGTAACGGTACGCGCCTTCGTCCGCTGATCGACGGCACCGACAGACGGCCCCGAGCAGGTAATCCCGCTCGGGGCCGTCGGCGTACATAAGCGCGTATCCTCCCGCCACGCCCACGCCCGGAAACACGATTCCGAAACACGCTGACGAAGCATGCTGACAATCCGGCCGAAATGCACGAAAACTGAACAGATCCGCTGTTCTGTTCATGGTGCGGCCCGCCGCCAACGCGAATAATGGGCTGCATTCGAAGCGTTTCCAAAGGAGGAGACCATGTACTATTCCAGCGGCAATTACGAGGCATTCGCCCGTCCGAAGAAGCCCGCAGGCATCGACCATAAGAATGCCTACATCATCGGCACCGGCTTGGCCGCCCTAAGCGCGGCCTGCTATCTGGTACGCGACGCCCAAATGCCCGGCAAGCACATTCACATCTTCGAAAAGGATCCGGTTCCCGGAGGCGCGTGCGACGGCGCGAACATTCCCGGCGTGGGCTATGTGATGCGCGGCGGGCGCGAGATGGACAACCATTTCGAAGTGATGTGGGACCTGTTCCGGTCCATCCCGTCCATCGAAACCGAAGGCGTGTCCGTGTTGGACGAATATTACTGGCTCAACAAGGAGGACCCGAACTACTCGCTGTGCCGCGCCACCGTCGACCAGGGCGAGGATGCCGGCACCGACGGCAAGTTCGCGCTCTCGGATAAGGCCTCCCAGGAGATCATGAAACTGTTCTTCACGCCCGACGAGGAACTGTACGGCAAGAAAATCTCCGACTTCTTCGACGACAAGGTGTTCGACTCCAACTTCTGGATGTACTGGCGCACCATGTTCGCCTTCGAGAACTGGCATAGCGCGTTGGAAATGAAACTGTACATCAAGCGGTACATCCACCACATCGGCGGCCTGCCCGATTTCAGCGCGTTGCGCTTCACCCGGTACAACCAATACGAGTCGATGATCCTGCCGATGATCACGTATCTGGAAGGCCACGGCGTACAGTTCCACTACAACACCAAGGTGGAGGATGTGGAATTCGAAATCGGCGGAGGCAACGGGCCGGAACGCGCGAACACCTCGGTCGGGCAGGACGAGATCCTGCTCGCACAGGCGAAATCCGGCGTGTTCGCACGTAACCCGTACAGCACACCAACCAAGAAGATGGCCAAGCGCATCACCCTCGTCGGTCCGGACGGGGCAAGCACCGCCATCGACCTGACTGAGAACGACCTCGTGTTCATCACCAATGGCGGCTGCGTGGAAAACTCCTCCATGGGCTCGCAAACCACGCCGGCCAAGTGGGATCCGGAACTGCGCCCCGGCGGCGGATGGGATATGTGGCGTCGCATCGCACGGCAGGACCCGAGCTTCGGCCGCCCGGACGTGTTCTGCGGCGACCCGGAGCATTCGAAGTGGATGAGCGCCACCGTCACCACGCTCGACATGGAGATTCCGCCGTATATTCGCAAGATCTGCAAGCGCAACCCCTTCACCGGCCATGTGGTCACCGGCGGCATCGTGACGGTCAAGGATTCCAACTGGCTGATGAGCTGGACGTTGAACCGTCAGCAGCAGTTCCGTGACCAGCCGAAGGACCAGTTGTGCGTCTGGGTGTATGGTCTGTTCCCCGACGAGCCCGGCAATTATGTGAAGAAGCCGATGCGCGACTGCACCGGCGAGGAGATCTGCGAGGAATGGCTGTACCACATGGGCGTGCCGGTCGACCAGATCGAGGGTCTGGCCAGGAACCATGCGAACACCGTACCCGTGATGATGCCGTATATCGACGCGTTCTTCATGCCTCGCTCCGCGGGCGACCGCCCCGACGTGGTGCCGGACGGGGCCGTGAACTTCGCGTTCCTCGGCCAGTTCGCGGAAACGCCGCGCGACACGATCTTCACCACCGAATATTCGATGCGCACCGGCATGGAGGCCGTGTACACCCTGTGCGATGTGGATCGCGGCGTCCCCGAGGTGTGGGGCTCGGTGTACGACGTGCGCAACCTGCTCAACGCGGTGGTGAAGCTGCGTGACGGCAAGCCGTTGGAGGATGACCTGAACGTTGCGGAACGGCTTGCATTGAAGGTGGCCGGTCGCAAGCTGCAGGACACCGACATTCCGAAGCTGCTTCGGGAGACCGGCGTCATCTGACATGCCACGGCGTGTGCCGGGCGGTCGCAAAGGCGGGACCGCCCGGCACACGCCGTTCCTTGAGGGCGATCCCGGCATGACTCGCACGCTATATCGCTTATGTATGGCAGATTCCGGGATTTGCATGTTGCCAAGTGGCTTATATATGGCACTCAAAGGACGATATGCCGAGTATGGCCGTTGGAATTCCAATGCCTATACTTGCAATAACGCCTGATGGGTGCCATATATAAGCCACTTCGCTGTTCCCAAAGGCCGGAATCCGCCATATATAAGCGAAGTAGTGGTCAATAGCGCGCTCGACGGCCGGCACTTCGCCTCATAAAGCCACGTGGACGGAAAACAGGCGGCAACCGGACGGCAACCACCTGTCTTTCCCGCACGTCTCCCCTCTGCCAGCCGCTACAGCGAGAACCGTTCCAACGCGCTACGGAAATCCCCCTGGATCATCGTGCTGATCTTATCGACGATTTTCTCCGGATCGCCCTTCATATCCCCGGCGACCCATTCGAGCATCACGCCCACGAACGCGTAACGGAAGAACCCCGCCACGAAACGCTTGTCCTCTTCCTGCACCTGCAACCCCTTGGCTTCCTCGTCCACCACGGCAAGCAGCAGGTCATAGGTGATGTCGTACAAGTACCGTTCCACGCGCTCACGGCTGACGCAATGGTAGACGTTCATGACGAACGGCTTATTCTCCCGCACCACCCGGAAGATGCTCAGCAGCCCCTTCTGCCACGTGTCAGCGGTGCGGTTGCCCGCCAACGCCTTGCCCGCATCCTCCTGGCAGGACCATTCCACCAGATCGTAGATGTCCTGGAAATGGTAGTAGAACGTCATGCGGCTGATGCCGCAATCCTCACAGATGTCGGTGACGGTGATCTTGTTCAGAGGCTTCTCCAGCAGCAGTTTCTTCAGCGATGCTTCCAATGCGCGCTTGGTGGTCGATGCCATGCGTCCCCTTCCTTCCCAACGGTTTCCTCATCTCGCTGGCTTCCTTGCCTCGCGGCTCTCCGCTTCGCACGCCCTTCCGTGCGACGGTATGCAAAAGCGGGAACCCATACGGATTCCCGCTTATCGAATGCGTCCGCGTTTACGCGGAATGCATCACTTCTGGCCCTGAGCGGCGACGGCGGCGGCACCGGCGGCGGCAGCCTCCGGATCCAGGTACTCGCCACGCGGCTTGATCGGCTTGAAGTTCTCGTCCAGCTCGTACAGCAGCGGCATTGCGGTCGGGATGTTGACCTTGGCAATCTCCTCTTCGGAGAGGTTGTCAAGCATCTTCACGATAGCGCGGAGGCTGTTGCCGTGAGCGGCGATCAGCACGGTCTTGCCGGCCTTGAGCTGCGGCTCGATATCGGACTTGAAGTACGGCTCGACGCGCTTGACCACATCGGCCAGGCATTCGGCTTCCGGAACCGGATCGCCGGTGTAGCGCGGATCGTTGTTCTGCGCGTACTCGTCGTTCGGATCGATCTCGGGCGGCGGGGTCGCGTAGGAGCGACGCCACAGCATGAACTTCTCGTCGCCGTACTCTTCGCGGATCTCGGTCTTGTTCTTGCCCTGCAGAGCGCCGTAGTGACGCTCGTTCAGACGCCAGCTGCGCTGGACGGGGATCCACAGGCGATCGGCCTCATCCAGAGCCACGTTGGCGGTGTTGATGGCGCGACGCAGCATTGAGGTGAAGACGATATCCGGGAGGACGTTCTTCTCCTTGAGCAGGCGGCCGCCGTTCTTGGCTTCCTCGACACCCTGCTCGGTCAGCGGGACGTCGACCCAGCCGGTGAACTGATTGGTTTTGTTCCATGCGCTCTGTCCGTGACGGAGCAGTACTAGTTTGTAGCTCATGCTTGCCAGTCTACCGCCTTGTGCGGCCAACACAACCGATGATGACGATTATTTGGTTACGGCCATGCAACAATTGTCATTCTGTTGCATGGCCGTTGCATCCAGCTTCAAGCGAATGCCGCTGTTACCACGAATACTGCGGCGAGCGCCAGCGAAGCGAGCGTGCAGAGCAGCAACGCTTTGCCGTAGTGCTTTCCTATGATCGCGATGGCAGCTGCAGCGCACGTCACACCGGTAACCGTCAGCATGGCGATTACCGGAATCGTGCATGACGATTGCAGCCGGGCATACGCGACGGCCAGCAGCACAGCAGCTGCCAGCAAAACGATTGTGAAAACGGTGCCGTTGTGCCGGCCCAAAGCGGTCATCCACGTGTGCTTGCCATGGGCGCGGTCGGATTCGATGTCACGCAGGTTGTTGACGCACAGGACCGCGACAGCGATCAAACCGACGTTGGCGCCGCCGAGAACACCGCTTAGGGAGACCATGCCGGTCAGGGCGAACATCGTACCGCAGGTGGCGACGAGACCGAAGAAGACGAAGACGAATATCTCACCCAGATAGTGGTAGCCATAGGGGTGTTTGCCGCCGACATAGCACCACCCGGCCGCCAGGCAGGCGATGCCGACCAGGATGAACCACCAATAGCCGGTCAACGCAATGACGAGCAGACCGCACAGGCAGGCAATCAGCGCGTTGATTCCGGCCGCGGCCAGTACCTTCTTGGGATTCACACCGGATGCGACGAGGCGGGCGGGACCGAGCTGAGGCTGCGATGCTGGCAACGAAGCTGATACCACAAGCGACGCCGATGCCAAATCCGGTTCCGCGGACGGCATCTTCGCAAGCGGTCGCGCCGAATCGACGGCACGCCCCTCATCGGTTCCTCGCACGCCGTCGGAGTAATCGTTCGCAAAGTTCGCGGCGATTTGAAGAAACAACGCCACACAGCCGCACAGCACCGCCACCAGCACGAACCAGCCTGCGGAGCGTTGGCATTCGCCGATCAGCGAGCCGAATCGCATCTTCCCCAGATCGTGCTGCCTGCCAAAGAACGGGCACGAATCGTGCAATACATCGCCGCCCTGCAAATACAGGAACACGGTCTGCCACGACAGCGCGGCACCGATGATTACCGGAGCGATCGCCAGCGGCAGCGTCTTCAGGCGAGCGCCGCGAATCCAAGTCGATAACTGCATGAACGCCATTCTATATGCGGCTCAGTTTTCCTGACGACTCCACTTTTCGGTGAGCCATGTGGCGATCACCTGACTGCGCGTTCTGGCATTGAGTTTCGTCATGGCACGCCTGGCGTAGGTTTTGACCGTGTTCTCGGATATACCATGTCCGCGCAGGCGCGGCCATGTATGCTGATTGGCACTACGACTCTCCAACTGCCCGACATACGGAAAGACCATTGACGAAGGGAGACACGCCATGTTGGCCTCATGGTGGCGCAGAGCCGCGGCATACGTCCTTCGCATCATACTGCCGGCGTCGTTGCTGTCGCAGCTGATGGGAAGCGTCCTGTTCAGCAGATCCTCACCGGATGGAGCAACCGGGTTCTGGCTATTCGCCGTGTCCGCCGTCGCTGCAGGCGCGTTCTCCGCCTGGTCCACGCGCGACGGCCAGTCCTGGGCGCATCGCCTGCTCAGAATCCAAGTGTGCAATCAGGATTCCGGAACCCCCGTAACCGGTTTGGGAATGGGACTGCGCGAGATGACACACATCGTCGATTGGGCACCGCCATGCATTGGCTTCTTCTGGCCGCTATGGGACAGGAACAACCAGACCTTCGCCGACAAACTCGTCGGCACGATAGTAGTGACGATGAATGAGCGATGATGATGGATACAACTAGTTTGAAGCGGCATGCACGGCACGAATATCGGTCAAACGCCGGAGAATATCGTGTGTATGGAACTGTTGTGCCGTGGACACGATATTCTCCAGCGGACTGTCAGCTTTTCCGCCTCACGTCAAACCGCTGAATCGAGCTTCGCCTCAGTTCAGCGGCTTCACCAGCGGGAAGGTGATGGTTTCGCGGATGGTGGCGCCGGTGAGGGCGATGAGCAGTCGGTCGATGCCCATACCCATGCCGCCTGCCGGAGGCATGCCCACGCCGAGGGCCTCGAGGAAGTCCTCATCAATATCGCAGGCTTCCTCATCGCCGGCGAGCGCATCCTTGGCCTGAGCCACGAAGCGTTCACGCTGCACAACCGGGTCGTTGAGCTCGGAGTAGCCGGTGGCCAGCTCGAAGCCGCGCACGTACAGATCCCACTTCTCGACCACGCCCGGCTTGGAACGGTGGCCCTTGACCAGCGGGGAGGTTTCGACCGGGAAATCACGCACGAAGGTCGGCTCATACAGCTTGTCCTCGTAGAAGTGCTCCCACAGGTGTTCGACGAGCTTGCCGTGGTTCTCCACATCGTCGCGTTCCACGCCGAGCTTGTCGGCGATCTCGCCCAAGTGCTCCACGGAAGTGCCCGGATTATCCGGACCGCCGTTCGGCACAATCTCCTCGCCGAGCGCTTCGGAAAGGGAATCGTACATGCTGATGGTCTTCCATTCGCCGCCGAAATCATATTCGGTACCGTCCAGCAGGGTCACCTTGTGGCTGCCGAACACGTCCATGGCGGTGTCCTGCACGAGCTGCTTGACGAGTGCGCCGATGGTGTCGTAGTTGCCGTAGGCCTGATAGGCCTCAACCATGGTGAATTCCGGGGCGTGGGTGGCGTCGACGCCTTCGTTGCGGAAGTCGCGGTTGATTTCGAACACGCGGTCGATGCCGCCGACGAGGCAGCGCTTGAGGAACAGTTCCGGCGCGATGCGCAGGTACAGGTCAAGGTCGAAGGCGTTCATGTGCGTGGTGAACGGGCGGGCAGCGGCACCGCCGTGCACGGTTTGCAGCATCGGGGTTTCGACCTCGAGGAAGTCATGATCGGCGAAGGTCTTGCGCAGGGAGGCGACGGCCTTGGAACGGTTGCGCACCATGTTGCGGATCTTCTCGTCGGCGATCATGCCGATGTACGGCTTGCGGGTACGGGTGTCTTCGTTCAGGTCCTTGTGCAGCGCGGGCAGCGGCTGCAGCGCCTTGGCGGCGATGGCCCATTCGGTGGCGAACACGGACAGTTCGCCGGTCTTGGAGGCGATCACACGACCCTTGATGAACAGGTGGTCACCCAGGTCGACCAGCTGCTTGAACTGCTTGAGGGAGTCGGCGCCGATCTCCTTCTTGGAGATCATGCCCTGGATCTTGGTGCCGTCGCCGGCGGACAGCTGCACGAAGCACAGGCCGCCCGCGTTGCGCAGGAACAGCACGCGGCCGGCGATGCCGACCACATCCTTGGTTTCGTCGCCGGCTTCGAGCTTGCCGTCGTACTTGGCACGCACCTCTTCGATGGTGGCGGTGACGTCCAGGGTCACCGGGTAGGGCTGAATGCCGTCCTTGAGCATCATGGCACGCTTGGCGACACGCATCTGCACCTGCTCGGAGTGGGCCAGCGGGCCGAATTCCTTATTGGACGGGTCGACGGCCTCATCCAGCGTGGCGCCAGCGTTGATGCGTTCGGCGATGGTGCCATCCTGCGCGAGCAGCATCTCGGCGCGTTCGACAGTGGTCATGTGCGGGGCGCGTTCGCCCTCTTCGTTTTCAGTGTTCTCAACTACTTCAGACATGGTTGCCAAGTGTACGCAACACGGGGGAATTTGACACGGGTTGCGCAAAGCGGATTGCGCTCGGCCCATGATGCCTTATGGAAGGCGGATTATCGCGCGTCTCACGCACCGCTTATCGTGTACACCCCGGACACCGACACGCCGATTTGGCAATATCCGTCAAGTGACGTAAACTAGCGGATGTTGCCAAACGGGCTGTAGCGCAGCTTGGTAGCGCGCTTCGTTCGGGACGAAGAGGCCGCGGGTTCAAATCCCGCCAGCCCGACAACTGAAAGGCGGAACTTCGGTTCCGCCTTTTTTCGTATCTCCAGCATCCATTCCCACTCATCCGATGGTCTGCGCTCACGTCCAGCAGTCCGTTTCCGACATCCGGACTTTTACCTTCTTTACCAATCCCCCAAGGTATTTCCGTTTTACAATATCCCGTTGGTTACAACGTTTGACGCCACTTGTTACAGAGAGAACCCCATGAAAAGAAGCATCCTCGCGCTGGCATCCGGCGCGTTCATCCTCGGCGCCGCCGAATTCGTGATGATGGGCATCCTGCCCCAAACCGCCGCCGCCATGCACGTCAGCATCCCCGCCGCAGGCCACTACATCTCCGCCTACGCGATCGGCGTGTGCTTCGGCACGCTGATTCTGGTGTTCGGCCGCAAGGTGCCGCCGAAGAACCTCATCATACTGTTCATGGTGATCGCATTGGCGGGCAATACGCTCAGCGCGATCTCCGTGAACTCCCCCATGCTGTTGGTCGCCCGTTTCATTTCCGGACTGCCGCACGGCGCGTTCTTCGGCACGGCGACGCTGATCGCGAAAACGTTGGCCGATAAGGGCAAGGAAGCGCAATCCGTTTCGATGATGGTCACGGGCCAGACCGTGGCCAATATGCTGGGCGTTCCCGCCGGCACCCTGCTGGCCGAAACGATGTCGTGGCGTTTGGCGTTCGCGATCCTCGCCGCATGGGCGTTGATGACGATGGTGCTCGTCCTTGCTTGGGTGCCGTTCGTCGCGCCGATCAAGGACGCTGGCATCAAGGGCCAGTTCCGCTTCCTCACCCACGCCGGCCCGTGGCTGATTCTTCTGGCCGTGTTCTGCGGCAATACCGGCATTTTCTGCTGGTGGAGCTATATCTCGCCGTGGTTGCAGAAGACCGGCGGATGGCAGTCCGCGATCGTACCGCTGCTGATGGTGCTCGCCGGCTTCGGCATGGTGACCGGCGGCATCGCAGGCGGTCGACTGGCCGACTTGTGGAAGCCCGGCGCGACGGCGGCGCTGTCGCAGGGCATCGCCACGGTCGGCCTGCTGCTGGTGTTCCTTACCCCCGGCAATCACGTCACCACTGCGGTACTCACGTTCACGCTTGGTTTTGCCTTGTTCTTCAACGCCTCGCCGCAGCAGCTGCTGATGGTGCAGGCCGGTGAGGGCGGCGGCGAACTCATCGCCGGCGCGGCCGTGCAGATCGCCTTCAATTTCGGCAATGCTGTCGGTTCGATCATCGGCGGTGCAGCGCTGACGGTCACCGCCATGAACTACCACTACACGGGGCTCGCCGGTGCGCCGATCGCCCTGATCGCCGTGCTGATGCTCGTCACCTACTCGCGCCGATACGAAACCCGTACCGGTGCGCTGGAGCGTATGCGCGAAGTGCGGGTGTGAGCCGACCGGCACTTAGCAGACCCGTCCGCGACATCGTGGACGGGTTTTTCGTTCGGCGCCGATTCGAGTACTTGTTCAGGTGGGTACTCGTTTTAGGTGAGCACTCGTTCAGGTGGGCAATCATTCAGTCGGGCAATCGTCCGAAACGACAAACCGAACGAATCGTCCGATACCACCAAACCGAATCGGCCATACACTGAAAGAAGCATGCGGCGGATGCGCGATAAGGAGGACCCATGGTTGACGAGGAAGCATTGCTGGCGCAGTTCACGGCACGATTCGATCAGGATGCGGAACATGCCGTTACGGCGCAAACAGACGAAACGGCATCCGATGAAACACAGTCCGATGCTGAGGCGACTTTCGACACCGACCGTTTCCTGCAAGGATTGGATGCGATATTCGCCCGCCATACCGCGGCAAGCGAGGCGGCACCCTACCTCGAACAGGCCATGATCGACGCGGAGAACGCCGGCGACGAGGCCGGACTGCTCACCGTTCTCAACGAAACCATGGGATTCTACCGTTCCCAAGGCTGGCATGAAAAGAACCAGTGGATCGTGCAACGTGCCATCGAACTGGCCTTGCGCATGGGCTTGGAAGGAACCGAAATCTGGGCCACGACACTGATCAACTGCGCCACCGCGATGCGCGCCGCGCAACATTACGATCAAGCCGAGGACCTGTATACGCAGGCCCTGCAATGCGCCGAAAACGTCTACCCGCCGAAGGATCGCCGCATCGCCGCACTGCACAACAATCTTTCCATGCTCTACCAGGAGACCGGCAGGCCCGAGGCGGCCGAACGCGAGCTGCGTGAGACGATGCGGGTACTGCGTGAGGCGAGCGACGACCCGTCGACGGATATCGATCTGGCGAGCTCATGCACGAATCTCGCCCTGACGCTGCTGGACGAAGGCAAAACCGACGACGCCCGCGACTATGCGGACAAGGCGCTCGCCATCCATACCGCCGCACGGGCGCAAGGCGTGGATTCGGCGCATTATGCCGCCGCCTTGGCGGGTGCGGCACAGGTGCGTTTCGCGCAACGACAGTACGGTGAGGCCGCCGGATACTACCGTGAGGCACTGAACCTGATTGAGGATCGTTACGGCAAGGATACGGACTATTGGCGTACCACCGAGGAGAATCTGCGCAAGGCCTTGGATGCCGCAAAGACCGCGGGTCAGAGCATCGATGAGCCGACGCACAGGACTGCCGACAATCCGATGCCCAACGGCATGGAACTGGCACGCGACTTCTGGAAGCAGGCCGGCAAACCGATGCTGTTGGAACGCTACCCCAGGTATGCGGGTCGTATCGCCGCCGGACTGGTCGGATACGGTTCGGAATGTTTCGGATTCGATGATGCGTATTCGCGCGATCATGATTTCGGACCGCGCTTCTGCCTGTGGCTCACGGATGAGGATTACGCCGCCATCGGCGAATCGCTGCAACGGGATTACGAGCGCATCGCCGCCGCATGGCGAGCGGAACATACGGCACCGGGCGCACCCCACTCCCCCACCACTCCGCGAGCGCAGGGGGCCACACGCAGGGACGGCGTGTTCCGTATTGGCGATTTCTTCGAAGGCATCACCGGTTACCGCAAGGCTCCCGCGCAGGATGCGCCGCATGAATGGCTTATGCTGTCTGAATCCACGCTGGCCACTGCAACCAACGGCCGTGTGTTCGCCGACGCGCTCGGCGCGTTCTCTTCAACCCGTCAGGGATTCACGTTCATGCCGGAGGATGTTCGTCTTTCCCTGATTTCCCGCCGTCTCGGCATGATCGCGCAGGCGGGTCAATACAATCTGCCCCGCATGTTGAAGCGAGGCGATGGACCTGCCGCCATGGCCAGCATCCATGAGTTCGCACAGGCCACCGTATCGTTGGTGTTCCTGATCAACAACCCGGCTTCCGTGGGCTATGCGCCGTACTACAAGTGGCGGTTCGCGGCGCTACGCAGGTTGAGTGCACGCATGGTGACGCGTCTCGCCGACGTGTGCGGACAGTTGGAGGAGGTGCTGGAACTTGCATCGGCGGCATGTTTCGCCGATGCCGACTCGGTCACTCATGCTGGTTCCACTGGTCCCGCTGATTCCGTTGATTCCGCGCAGGTGTCGCCCGCCGATCGCGTTCATGCGATCATCGAGCATATCTGCGCCGAAATCGTAGGCGAACTGCGGCGCGAGGGCTTGACCGAATCGGATGAAACCTTCCTGGAATGGCAGCGCCCGTACGTCGAGGAGCATATCGTCTCCGACGCACCGTGCCTGCATAGTCTGTGAGCGCGGCCATGCGTACGAGCAACGATACGGCCAGCAGCACGAACAGCGGTACAACCGATGGCACGGCCAGCAGCACGCGCAACGATCTGGTCGAAACCATCGTGCGATTGGAATGGGATACGTTCCAGCGCACGACCAATACGGGCGGACGCGCCGCCTGCCAAGGCAACTGGCCTGTGTTCCATCAGATGCGCGCCAGCCAGTTCCTCACTTGGCCGGAGAATCTGCTTGCCAGTTACCGAGACGATCTCAAGGATGCCGAATATGTCGGCCGTAATCTCGTCACCGAGAAATACGCACGCATGATGCGCTCCACCCATCCCGAGGAGTATGCGGCGACCATCGAACCGTACATTCCGGCGCTTTCCGCCGCCCGTGAAACCGAACAGGAGACGATTATCGCCACGCAGGTGGCGTGGGCACGCGAGTTCCGCGAGCGCTACCCGAAACTGGGAGCGTCCATGCGCGTGCTCACCACCGCGGAGGATACGCCTGATGCCACGTCGTTCGAAACGTATCTTCGTGGCGAATTGGGCACTTATTCGGAGCGTACGCTCGATCTGTATGGGGATTTCGTGGCACGATTGGCTACCGAGCATCGCAATCTCACGGAGGAGACGATCGGGAACACGGTCCGGATCGCGGGATTCGCGGGGCTGGACGAGGCGGAACTCGCGCAATAGTCGCGGGAATCCGACGAAACGCCGAACATGACGGTTCCACTGCCGCCGGAACGTCCTACAGTGGCAACTGTGCGAGCAGAATCGAGAGGAACGAATACGCCGAAGGAACCGGCAACAACGGGGAGCACGGCGAAAAGAATAGGCATGACCGTCGCGCTGACGGCGCTGATCACTGTACTGCTGGTCGCGCTGTTGGGCGTGCTGGGGGTTGTGTGTACGCCACGCTGGCGGGTTGAACCGTTCACGAACCATATCACCGTGAAGTCGTCCAGCACCGCCATCCGCGCCAAGAACATCACCACTCCGCAGGAAGGCCGCTACCGTACCAAGGAGACGCATATCGCCGTCAACCTTGGCGGCGGCAAGTCGGTTAACGCGATTGTACGCGAGCCGGTCGGCGCTCCGGATGGTCATGCCGCTTGCCTGTTCCTGCATGGGTCGGGAACCGGTAAATCATCGGAAGCCTATGGCGATATCGCCTATGCGATGGCTTCGACCGGCATCACCACACTGGTGCCGGACAAGCGTCTCGACAACTATTCCATGTTGAGTCGCGATTACGAATCCAGTGCGAACGATTACGCGCAATCGTTGAAGATCCTGCGTGCATGGCCGGGCGTGGATGCTTCGAAGACGGGAATCTACGCCGAATCCGAAGGCACGTGGATCGCCACGGTGCTGACGGATGAACACCCCGATCTGGCTTTCGCCATTCTCGCATCCTCACCGGTGGTTTCCGGACGGCAGTTGATGGCGATGAGCGCCACCAACTATCTTGAGGCCGTGGGTGCTCCGAAGGCCGTCACCCGCATCATTCCGAAGCTGACGAGCCTGAGCGTGCAGGCTGTCGGCCCGAATTACGCCGATTTCGATGCGGCACGTTATCGCAAGTCGATGACCATGCCTCTGCTCATCGATTACGGAACACGTGATACGGCGATGCCGGTCGAGCAGGGTGCACGGTTGCTGACCCGTGCCGCCAATGCGGCAGGTAACCGCAATGTGACGGTGCGGTATTACTACGCGAACCATCAGATACGCACCGGTTCGGCCCAACCAGCTCCCGGATTGCCGTTGGAATCGCATTACACGCATGATCTGGAGGATTGGGTGAACGCCGTCGCCGCAGGTACGGATGCGTCTGGTTGGGCCACGCCGATGGTGGCCGGGGCGCAGCCCAACCAGACGCTTACGGCACCGACCGACACGTCGCCGGCGTTGGTGACTTCCGTGGGCGTGATCGCCGGGGCGATTGCACTGTGCCTGTTGTGCGCCCTGCTCGCCGCCATCGGCGCTCTCATATTGCTTGCCACGGGTCTGATCCGCGGTCACAGGGCGAAGCATGATTCGCGATCCGACCCGCAATCCGATTCAAGTCAAAGCCGAACCGCAGGCTCCGCCCGCATCCCGCAGCTGATGTTCCCACGTTTCACCGGTTCGCTGCGTATCGCGCTGATCGTCAATACCGTTCTTGCCGCGGGCGTGACATGCGTGTTCCTCGCTTATCTGGTCACCGTCATCGTTGATGCGATCTCGTTGACGAGTAATTCCACAATGTTGGCGAGGAACTGGCATATCGTCACGGCGCTCGCCTGGATGGCCGTCGTGGCCTTCGCCTGGTTGTTGGCCGAGCTGATCGTTGAGGCGTTCCAGCACCGCACCGGTGTGAATGCCGCGGCGCGGAACGCCTCCCATGCAAAGCCCGGAATCCAGGGCTCCTATGGCACTGCGAGCATCGGATTCGGTCATGCCATGCTGACCGTCTGCGTTGTGCTGTCGGCGGCGGTGTCGTTGGCGCTACTGGCGTTCTGGGGATTGTTCGGCTGAGCCGTTGTTCGTGCTGGCATCGGCACCGGTTCCCCCGTCAATGCCGGCATCGTTGGTTTTGCGCGCACGCACGGCACCGACGATTGCCCATACCGCGGCGACGGCGATGAACAATACACCGATTCCCCCGAATACGTATATGAGGAATCGTTGCGCTTCGACGCCGCTCCACCACATCTCCCTCGGCAAGCTCAAACCGCACAGTATGCTCACGAGGCCGATGATGCCCACGAACACGCCGAACACGACGGTCGCTTTGCTTACGCCGGAAGGCCTGATGATCTCACCGCCATAATACGCGTTCCCGTAACCTGCGTTCCCGTACGGTTCGCCTCCGTATGCCGGTTGCGATTGCGGCAACGCCTCGGTCGGCAAGTCCATATCCGGTTCCCGTACCGTTTCGTCAACAGGTATCCGTTGGGTTTCGTCGTCGCTCATTTCGTTCCTTTCCTTACCGCAGCGTTTCCCATCGTGTTGTCGGATGCATATTGCACCGCGACGCTGCCGCCGACGGTCGCGCTGACATTGGCCTGCAATTCCGGAAGCGCCGGCGCCTTGTTGTCATCAACGAAACAGGGCCAGTACTGCCGATTGTTGGTGATCTCGCGATACCCTTTGTCGATATCGGAAGACTTGAACGGCGTCGACCGGCCCGAATCATCACCGGCATCACCGTCCATGCCCGCACCCGTGTCAGCAGTGTCAGTGGGGCAGGTTTTGAACCCGGACGAGGACAACGCCCGCCTGCCAACGACCGAATCGGCTTCGGTTCCCCCGAACAGCGAAACCATGCCCCCGCCATTGTGGAGGGAAATCTGGTTCGGGCCTCCCACGAAGTCACTGATGGTGTAGCTGCCATCGACCGCCGTGTCCCCGAACGACCACCAGCAACCGTCAGGCAACGTGAGCACCACTTGCGCGTTCACGACGACCAGATTCAGTGTTCCTGCGGGGCAGGAACTCGTACCGTATGTACCGTCATTGAGTTTGACCTTATGCGAACCGTTGTTTTTGGCGTACTGGCTCAGGTCGATATGCAGCACGTCGGTGGCGTAACTGTTGCCGTATACGGCCATGCCACGCTCGTACTTCCTCATCTCGTCAGAAGTGGACCCCATGGTGACGGTTCCGTCGACCTTAACACGACTGTACGATTGCTCGATTTGAATCATTCGGTAGTCGAAAACCGAATACCCCACCATGCCAACGGCAATGACGCAGACCATGAACATCGATAGCCATGCCAGCGGATGCAAACCACCGGTCCTGCGACCAAGGCATCCGAGCACGACGATCACCAGACCGGTCACCAGGCAGACCGCACCCAGACAGACCGCGCTCGCACGCAGTATGTATTCAGGCTGCAGACCGTCATGTATCCCGTGTGTCATGACGCACCATGCACACACCGCGCATGCGATCAAGGCCAGACCGAACATCACTAGGACGAGCAGTGGCCCTGCAGACTTGCGGCGTTCCTTCCTGGGCGGGAGCGGCTGTTGAGGCCGTGCAGCAGCCGGAGCGGTGAACGTCGGTGGAACGTTGGTCGTGGAGAAGGCTCCGGGACGAGCCGCGGACTGCCGGTATGCCTGATACTGATGTTGCGATTGATATGGCGACTGGTACTGCGACTGCGGAGGCACGCCATGTGGGACGTTCTCACCAGCAGCACCGAATTGCGCCTGTTGAGCGGGGTTGACCGATATGGGCTGATTCGGCATGAATTGCTCCTGCACAGGTCGCCCTGGCATCGTCTGCCGACTCACTCCCGGCTGCGTCTGCCAGTTATTCGCCACACTCGACTGCCGGTTGATCACAAGCCACAACACCAAGGCGGCCAAGACGAACGTGAACCAACCGGCACCGGGGATACAGAGCGCCATAACGCAGAAAATCAACGCACCAACGCAATTCCAATCCCACACGCCATTGATCAGATCCTCGAAGAGAATCCGGTTACCGTTTTCATCCGGCAACAGAAGCCACGCCAAACCGTAGAACGCGGCACCCGCACCGAAGAACAATGCGGCGACCAGCATCAATGCGCGCACCAGCGCGACATTCCAACCGAGACGTTGCGCCAATCCGTCACACACGCCGCCGACCCAACGGTCACGCCCGCGCACAATCCGACTGGAACGGATCCAGGCAAAGAAGCGGCCGCCGCGCGAAGGACGGGGCTGACCATACGCAGGCTGTTGGTAATACGACTGTTCGGCGGCGTTGACCGATTCCGGTTCCGTCCCACTGCGGCCATTCAGCGAATCATCATGTGTTTCATTCATGCTTCCATTACACCAATCCGCATGCGATCCGCTTATCAGGGAACACCCTGAATCTGCCCTGAACACGGGTTGAACACCCTGAATATGCACTCCCGACGAAGCACAATGGAATCATGAGGTCTTTGGGAAAACCGCGATACACGCAGCAGCAGTACGATCAGGCGAGCGCCGTCTACATGGGTTATCGCTACGATCAGACATTGCGTGAAAACCGACCGCTGCCCACTCATCAAGCCCGACTACCACTGCTCAGGCCCCCATACGGACGCATGGGTGCCGGCATATGCAAAGCCATCAGCATGCATCTCGGGGTCTCCGTCACATGGATCCGATTGCTTTTCCTCATCGCCACAACATGGTTCGGAGCGGGCGTCATCGCCTACGTTTTCCTATGGATGGCCATCCCCGCCGGTGATCCCATCCAGCATGCCTATGCGCTTACCGCCAATCGCCCGCTTAGGCAATCACCACTTGCCAAAGGCAACAAACCCTACGAAACACATGCGGATTCCGCCAATCGAACGGCCTTCATGGAACTCCGGCAGAACAAGACGCAGGCTTATTCGCAGCATCAATCCCCAGGCCTCGCCGGCACCGACTTCACAGATTCCGATAATACGCAGGTTTACAGCGAAAGCCTTGAACAGACCCTCAGCAGAACGCCGAAACCCGTCCTGCTCGCCTTGGGTGGATTGATTGCGCTTTCCCTCTGCCCCGTTCTGCTAATGAGCGGCATCGAATCGTCCCTGATCGTCCCGCTGCTGCTGGGACTGACCGGAATCGGCGTCTCCTGGCTTCGGTTCAATGCCGAGAAAGGCCAGTTGTGGACTATGCTGGGTGGCATCGTCATCATTTTCGCGGCTTACGCGATGTATACGGGTTCGCGTGTACGAGCGCAATCGATGTCCATGACCACTACGCTGCTGTCCGGTTTGGCGCTGATTGTCGGCGTGCTGCTGGCAATCGTGCCGTGGATCATGGCGTTGATCCGCGATCTGGGCATGGAACGCGCGTTGAAGGAACGCGAGGAGGAGCGCGCCGACATGACCGCTCATCTGCATGATGGCGTACTGCAGACGCTGGCCTTGATCCAATTGCATGCCGACGACCATCAGGCCGTGTTCTCATTGGCACGCTCGCAGGAACGCGAACTACGTGAATGGCTGTATCAGGAACGTACCACGTCGGATCGTTCCGTCAACGCCGGTTTGAAGGAGATTGCAGCCATGGTGGAAGATGCCCATGGCAAGCCGATTGAGGTGGTGACCGTCGGAGACGCACGTCCGAGCGCGCAGACCGATGCCTTACTCGAAGCGACGCAACAGGCGCTGATCAATGCGGTGACGCACGGCGGCGAACCGGTTTCCGTCTATTGCGAGGCAACCGACACGCTGATCGAAGTGTTCGTACGCGATCATGGCGACGGATTCGATATGCACACGGTGCCGGTGAACCGTCTCGGCATCCGCGAATCGATCATCGGCCGTATCAAACGCCGCGGCGGTACAGTGGAGATAGTGTCACGTCCGCAGTGGGGTACCGAAGTGCGCATGCACATGCCGATCGCGGCAACACCGCCGCGTACACAACCGGCGGCAGGCGACACAGCGCAACAACAACAGCAACAACAGTCGCAACATCAGGCTGCTGTGCAAGGCTCGCAACGACGGCGTACACCATGGGAGACGTACGGCGGCCGAGCCGGCGACCGCGATAAGGAGCAGCAATGAATGATCAGGAACGGCAGATTCGAATCGCCATCGTCGATGATCATGAGATGTTCCGCGCCGGGGTGATTGCCACGTTGCAACCGTATTTCGACATCATCGGCCAAGCGGCGGATGTCGAGGGATCGGTGGCGATGATCGCCCAGACGCAACCGGATGTGGTATTGCTTGACGTGCACGTTCCCGGCGGTGAAGACGGAGGCGGTGCCGAAATCCTCGTCAAATCACGCATCTACTCCCCCAAAACCGTGTTTCTCGCGCTGTCGGTTTCCGACTCACCGCAGGATGTCGGCTCAGTGATCCGCGCCGGTGCGCAAGGATATGTGACGAAGACGATTTCCGGTGATGATCTGATTTCCTCCATCAAGCAGGTGCACGAAGGGTACGCCGTATTCTCGCCGAAACTGGCTGGATTCGTGCTGTCCGCCTTCCAGAACGGCTCGGCGACGGGCATGGGCACACAAGGCGGCACAATCCATGACGATGAGTTGGACCGCCTGTCGAACCGCGAGCAGGAGGTCATGCGGCTCATCGCACGTGGCTACACGTACAAGGAAGTGGCCGCGGAACTGTTCATCTCCATCAAAACCGTGGAGACGCACGTCAGCTCCGTACTGCGCAAACTACAACTGTCGAATCGCACCGAACTCACCCGCTGGGCCGTGAACCGCCGCATCGTGTGACGCCGGAGGAAACGGCCTCTTGCAAACCCCTCAAACCCCGCAAACGGGAATCGTCCAACCTATTTCACGGTATTCGCCGAGTCTGCGTCTTTCCCCATATTCTGCGTTGCAGATAGGCGAACATAGCCGGAATGGTGCATGGTGAACCGCATCCGATCGGCTATATACACATCGGTGGCCCGCTCGAACGGGCGACCATCCGACGCATAGGCAATCCGGTGAATGCGCATCAGCGGGGTTTCCGCATCAATCTGCAGCAATTCATTCTCACGTTCATCGCCGATCACCGATTCCAATGTTTCGTCCACATCGCACGGGTACACGCCATAGTCACGCTCAAACATGGTGTAGAACGGCATCGTCAGATCCCGCGTCAAAAACTGCGGGAACACATACGCCGGCAACCGCGATCGTTCCAATGAAAGCGGCTGGTCTTCGATGTACCGCAGCCGCATGATGTCGTAGATCATCGGATGTTCGCCTGGCAACCGCAATAATCGCACGTCGGAAACGGAAGCCGGGGCAATCACCGCCCGCAATACCTTCGACGAAACGCGCATGCCTTGCCTACGCGCGATCGTCGGCAACGATTCCACGGTATTGATATTGCGCTCCAGACGCCCGTCCGATACGATGACACCGCCGGCCCGCCCGATTTTCCTGATAATCTCATGATTGGATTCCAGCACGGTCAACGCGTTGCGCAAATCGGAACGGCTGATGCCGAAACTTTCGGCAAGAGCCCGTTCCGATCCAAGCTTTTCTCCGGGGAGGAGCTCCCGTTCGCGTATGCGAGCACGGATACGCTGGACCAGTTCGCTCGTAGCGCTTCGCTCGCGCCCGACGCCGGCATGATCTTCCATATCCGCGCCCTTTCCTCATAGCTATCTGCCGTTTTACAACTTCAATGTTTCCAAGGTTTTAGTGAATCCATCCATGAACCAGTCCACGTCGGATTCGCTGAATACCAGCGGCGGACGCAGTTTGAGGATGTTTCCATAGCGCCCGCACACGGAAGTGAGGATGTGGTTGTCGCGCAGGGTTTCGAGGATGTCCAACGCAGCTTTCTGATCCGGGTTCTTGGTACCGGGCTTGACGATTTCGCAGCCGATGTACAGACCCGCGCCACGCACGTCGCCGATGCAAGGGTGCTCCGGCATAAGCGAGGTGACGGCGTCTTTGAACACCTTGCCGACCTTCTTGGCGTTGCCCATGGTATCTTCATCGCGCATCACGTCGAGTACGGCCTGGGCGGCGGCCATGCATACGGGGTTGCCTCCGAACGTGTTGAAATACGGGATGGATCCGGCGAACGGTTCGAGCACTTCATGCTTGACAGCCATAAGGGAGGTGGGCAGGCCGTTGGCCATGGGCTTGCCGGAAGTGACGAGATCCGGCACGATGCTTTGGCGTTCGAATCCCCAGAACGCATCGCCGGTGCGGGTGAAGCCAGGCTGCACTTCGTCGGCAATCCATACGCCTCCCAGCTCGTGGACGGCGTCGATGACCGGCTTCAGATAGCCGACCAGATCGGGGTACACGCCATCGGACGAGAAGATGGAGTCTGCGAGCAGCGCTGCGAACTTGATGCCGTGACGTTCCATATCAGCCACGGCCTTGCGCACTTCACCGGCCATCCAGTTGCCGAATTCCTCCGCAGTGCATTCCGAGGCAGGCTTGCCGTCGATAACCAAACGATAGGTATCCGGGGTCGGGATCATGCGCATGGTCAGTCCCAGCGTCTGCGCGGTTCCCAGGGCCGGGGAAAGTTTGGATGTCAGTGCGGAATTGCCATGATAGGCCTCATGCGTCACGATCACACCTTCGCCACCGGTATAGACCTGAGCCACTCGTACAGCCAGATCGTTGGCTTCAGAACCGGTGCATTGGAACATGATACGGTCGAGCTCGTCGGGCATGGTCGAAAGGATATCTTCCGCATAGTGCAGGATGTTTTCGTGCAGATAGCGCGTGTGCGTGTTGAGCATCGACGCCTGCTTGGACAAGGCTTCGACCACACGCGGATGGCAGTGCCCGACCGATGCGACGTTGTTGTACACGTCCAGATATTCCTCACCGTCGGCATCCCACAGGTGCGATCCACGACCTTTCACCAGATGCACCGGATTGCGGTAAAACAAACGATAGGCGGGGCCGAGCACGTCGCGTTCCTCGGTGAGCTTGCGTGTTTCCGGATCGAGGGCGGCCGCCATTTCCGGGCGAAAGCTGTTGGTGTCCATAATGGTTGATCGGGTTGCCATGATTCCTTCTTTCGTTGGCTTCCTGTGGCGTTACCCACACGGTAATGCAACTATGTTGAGCGGCTGATACAGCGCAGAAACAAACCATTTCCGCCGTTTTCCGCCTATTTGGTCGACCTTTTGGGGCTGCAGCGATCATGATTCCTGCAGCCGCGCAGGTTGGTTTTCCATACGTTTCGCGTTTTATGATTCCGGTTTTCATGAATCGGATTTCGCACGTTTGCAAAAGCCGCACCCTCGGCGGATGCGGCTTTCACATGTGGTCACATGCCACGCCCGGAAATGGCGATATGGCAGTGATCGATAACCGATTAGTCGATCAGTTTCCCGTCTTGTACTCGGCCTTGCCTCCAGAGGCGGCGAATTCCTCTTCCGGAGAAAGCACCAGGTGCTTGCGCCCATAGACCGCGAAGAACACAGTCGCCAGAAGGTAGATGATCACCATGGCGTATACGGCCAAACGATAATCCGGGTTCAGCAGCACAGCCACGAAAATGCAGAACGCGAGCAGACCAGCGATAACCGCACCCGGCAGACCGAATGGGCTGGTGAACGGACGTTTGATATCGGGCATCTTCTTTCTGAGAATCACATAGGAAACCATTTGCAGCAGGTACGCCAGCACAGCACCCCAAACGGCGATGTTCAGCACCACCGAACCAGCTCCATCACCGCCGTATGCAATGATGAACAGGGCCGCGAAGCCGATGATCGCGCCGACGATCAAACCCCAATACGGCGTCTTCTTCTTGCCTGTCAACGACAGGAATGCGGGATAATAGCCAGCGCGAGACAGCGAATACAGGTTGCGTCCGTAAGCAAACATGATGCCCTGAATGGATGCCAGCAGGCCGATTAGAGCGAAGGCGGACAGCACCGCGGCGAGATTGCCTGGCAGAATCGCACGGTATCCATCAAGCAACGGCTCATCGGAACCGGCGAGCGCTTCGGAACCGACCACAGCCGGGTTCAGGAACACAATGATCAACGCGGACAGTCCCAGCGTGAAAATGCACAGGCGGGACGACTTCGGAATGTTCTTTTCCGGCTCACGTACTTCCTCGGCGGCCAGCGGTAGCTGTTCGATGCCGAGGAACAGCCACATCGCGAACGGCATGGCATAGAAGATGGCACCCGGCCCGAACGGCAGGAATGCGGAATTTTCGCCGGTCGGCTTGATGTTGGGCAGTGTGGTGAAATCGGCTTTACCGGTCATGAAAGCGCCGATACCGAATAGGGCGACGATGGCAAGCGCGGCGATGGATACGACTTCGGCGAAACGGAACGACGTTTCGGCACCCATCCAATTCACCACTACGAAAATCGCGTACAAGGCAAGCCACCAGACCCAAGCCAAGCCATGCTCATCCAGCGAATAACCGGTCAGGTTGGACAGAATGGCGTCGGCGTATGCCGATGAGAAGTACACGATGGTGGCCGCGGTCATTACGTATTCGATGGTTTCCGCAAGTCCGGTGAAGAAACCGCCCCACGGCCCCATGGCCGCTCGCGCGAAGGAATATGCGCCGCCTGTATGAGGCATGGCCGATGCCATTTCGCTGATGGAGTTCAGCATAAGCACATACATGAGGTACACGACGATGGCGGCCATCAGCATGCCGCCCCATCCGGCTTGGGCGATGCCTCCGTTCCAACCGGAGAAATCACCGGAAATCACCGCCGAAATGCCGATGGCCCACAGGCCGAATGCTCCTGCGGTTCGTTTAAGCTGGCGTTTTTTGAAGTAGTCCTTGTCGGTTTCGACGTAGGTCACGCTGCCTATGGATCGTCCTGAAACGGTTGACGCAGTCATTGCAATCGCCTTCCTCTCTTATTTCGGCGAGTTATGCCATTGATTCCTCATTTGGTTGTATGTGGTCGGATGTTGTTCAGTTATAAAAATGGATGTCGCGATCTCGCGATGTTGCATTCGATCCCGTCTGCCGCCGCGTCAATGCAACAGCCAGAGCGGGTCCTCAAGATAGTTCTTCGCGCACATCACGCTGCCCGGAGCCTGCTGCGCGGACAACCCGTCGGGTAGGGCATCCTCGCGATGGCTGGTAGTCCAGCCGAGCATCTGCATGCGTCGGATCATCGACAGCGCGGACATGATGTGCAGTTCCTCATCCGTGAACGAGCCGGCGACGCGCTGGTACCCCTTGACCCATGCCTTGGCAAGATCGGGAGCGTACGATTCGTGCTCGATGAAGCTCAGCGAGGAGGCATAATCGTAGAGATACCAGCTATATCCGGCATCATCGAAATCGATGACGGTCAATTTTCCGTCATCGCCGCGGATCACATTCGACGGGCGCAGGTCGGCGTGGATGAGTCCCCAGGTGTCATTGGTCCTCGGCACTTTCATCACCACGTCCATGGCCTTCCACAACGCGGTATCGCACAGTTGTTTCTCATCGTCGGTAAGATCGGCGTTTTCCCAACGTCCCCAGCGGGGCGCGGGGCCGACCATATTCGACAGATCCCAGTTGAACCGCGTGAAACCATACGGTTTGCTCCACGTACGCGACTGCTTATGGAATTTCGCGGCCCATTCGCCAATAGTCTCGTAATAGGGTGCGGGATTGTCGAGATCCTCCAGCACGATTCCTTCCACGTATTTGGTGGAGATGACCGTCCAGCCCACACCATTCAGATCGGTAATCTTCGTTACGAACGTGCCACGGATGGTGGGAACCGGATTGATCAGGCTGATGCCGTCGATATTATGCAAAGCGTTCAGCCAACTGATTTCCGAGGCCACAGCCTCCGGGCCGCCAACATAACCGGGCTGCGAGACACGCACCACGCCTTGCGGATCGCCATCGAGCAGCAGCAGGAACGTTGCGTTCTCCGACACGGTGATGAGGTTGAGCCGGGCACGATGGTGGTCGATGCCCCAAGCCGCACACACACCTTGGAACAGCCAAAATGGTGCCGGGCATCCTTTGGTGAGTCCGCTGAACGTATCCAGACTGACCGCTTGCGTGGGATCGTCAAGCAGGCTGGTGATCTGCTGTGCCATGGTGGCCTCGATTCAAACATGGGATTTTCGGGTGAGAGGAACGGCTATGCGTGAGTCCTCTTTGCGAAACTGGTGATACCCATGATTGTGCCGGAATCGCCCCTTACAATCGCCACCGCACTGTTACGCCGCAGTTACAAAAGCACGCCGCCAGATTAATGGCGTATTACCAAGGCCGGTCCAGGTGTCTTCCCCACCACCGAGTTTCCTTTCCGAGCTTCAACCTCTTCCCGATACAGCGAAACGGGGTCTGCCGGGTTCGCCCGGCAGACCCCGCAAAGCAACGGGTTATTGTTCACTCCACCGTAGAATCACCCACGATGGAATCGGTATCGGCAACCGTGACCAGCGGCGTGAACAACGCCATGGTATCCAATGCCATCCGGTGGTTTTCGGGCGAGCTGCCGGCGCAGGCGTCGGCGGCCACGCGCACGGCCACGCCGCTATCGGCGGCGGCGAGCACGGTGGTAAGCACACAACAGTCGGTGGCGACCCCGCACACGGTGATCTTCTTGGCGCCTGAAATGGCTTCGCTCAGCGCGTCACCCCATTTGCCGAACGTGTCGCAACTGACCACGGCATGGCCTTTCGCCAACGCCGCGGTGTCGTCGGTGAGATCGTACATCGGATCATCGGGAGCGACCAGAAACTGCGGCCAGCCTTTGAAATAGTCGATCCAGGCGTTGTGCGGCGGCTGCGGCGCAATGTAGCACGTGTAGACCACGCGGTCGCCGAACGCTGCGGCCAATCGCGCAAACGCCTCATCAGTGTTGTGATAGGAGCCGTCCGGGCATGCCCACGTGGACCACTCGCTTTCCGCGAAAACACGCTGCCGGTCAATGACGACAAGCCATTCATCCTCTGCGATCATGACTCTTCCTTTCCTTTCGTCACTCGCATCCGCTCAGACTTCCGAAGCCGGCAGATCGGCTTCCTGCTTGGCGATGTCGCCGCGCTGGAACAGCAACGCTCCGACGAGACCGACGATCAGCGCGACGATCACACCAAGGTTGGCCGCGGCCCAACTGCCGCCCTTACCGCCGATGAGGAACAGCAGATAGCCCTGCCAGTTCAGCCAATTGGCGGCGGTGTTGATCACCAAACCCCAGCCGAGCACGGTACCGACGATGAGAATGGCGAAGGATTTGCCGTTCCAAACACCGTAGCGTCCCTTCGCATCGTAGAGGTCGGTGGTGCTGTAGTCCTTTTTGCGAATGATCACATCGGCCACGAACATGCCGGCCCAGACGGCCATCGGCACGCCAAGCGTGGTCAGGACGCCTTGGAACGGGCCGATGAACGTGTCGGAGAAGAAGGTCACATAGACCACGCCGAGCACGGTCAGGGCCGCGGTGAGCGCAGCGGCCACGGTGCGCGGCAGCTTGACGCCGAAGGAGAGCAGTGCGAGTCCGTTGGAATAGTTGTCCATGATGGCACCGGACATCAGGCCGAGCACGACCATGATGGTGTATGGGATCAGGTACCAGGTCGGCAGAATGGACGCTATGGCGCCAATCGGATCATTACCGACGTTTTCGGCCATGTCGGCATTGGAGACGGCCAGCAGCAGACCATAGAAGATGAGGAACACGTTGGCGATGGACGCGCCGAACGTCGTCCAGAACACGATGCCGCCGTTGGAGGATTTGCGCGGCAGATACCGCGAGTAATCGGCCGCGACATTCACCCAGCCCAAGCCGAAGCCGGTCATCACAAAGAAGCAGCAGCCAAGCATGGCGGGCAATGAACCGGATGGCACGGAATTGATGGCGGAGAAGTCGATGTGTCCCCAGCCGAGAATGAAGAAGCCGACGGTGATCACACCTGTCACGATGGTGATGATCTGCTGGCAACGCATGATCAGGTCGTAGCCGAAGATGCCCGCGACCACTACAAGACCGACCACCACGATGGTGGAGATGATCTTGGGCATGACACCGGAACCCCAGCCGAGTTTTTCGATGGCGCTCGACATGGCGAGCACGGCGGTGGTGGTCAACGAGATCTCCCAGCCCAGCGTGGCGATCCAGCTGAGCGCCGCCGGCACTTTGGCGCCTTCAACGCCGAAGGTGGCGCGGGTGAGCACCATGGTAGGCGCATTGCCCCGCTTGCCTGCGATGGAGACGACACCGACCAGCAGGAACGACATGACCACACCGATGACGATCATGGCGGTGGCCTGCCAGAACGAGATGCCAAAACCGAGCGCCCATGCGCCATATGACATGGCGAACATGGAGATATTGGCCGCGAACCACGGCCAGAACAGGCTGGCCGGTGTGCCCTTGCGCTCTTCCTCGGAAATAATGTCAATACCCTACTCCTCGATGGAGAGGGCTCCCTTTTCATTGCTCATATAGGAACTCCTTGAGTCTGCTTCGCGACGGTGCGAGCAGATCATTCACGCACGCCGCGTCACCGCGTTGCGCACATGATATAACCAACTTATAGTCATTTATACTATAAGTCTCACCATGGTTATTCCAAAAGCCTTTCGACTTCATCCCGACCAGGGCATGTGGCCGGGCCGTGTTTCGTCACCGCCAACGCCGCGGCGGCATTGGCATAGCGTACGGCATCATCCAACCGTGCGCCTTCGCACAGTCGCGCGCACAGCACGCCGGCATGGCAGTCCCCGGCACCATTGGTGTCCACCGCCTTCACCGGGAAACCGGCAATATGCTGCGGCTCACAGCCGGGAATCGCCAGCCATGCGCCGTCCTTGCCCGTACGCACGATCACCGTGGCGCGCAATCGATCGCGCAACCACGCGACCAGCGATGCGTCAACCTCAGCATCCCGCATATCCACAGCAGGCGCACACTCTTCCGCAATCCTGCGGCCACAGGCACCGCAGGCATCGCCATCAACGCCATCACCCTGCAATCGCATCAATCGTTGCGCGATCAGCATCGCTTCACGCTCGTTGCATGACCATATCGGACGATAGTCGAGCATTGCGCGGAACATACGGTCATCCACCTGCGCAATCACCGGAGAAGCGTCGAATACCACAGTGAACTCACGACGTTCGGCTGTTCTTCGCATGAAAGCAAGCAATGCCGCCGCCGTGCGATGTACCAAGGTGTATCCGCTGATATGCACCACGTCTTGGGCGGAAGGATCGACGGCATCGAACGCGTCGGCCTCTCCATACGCCTCGGCGCCACGTGTCGAGATGAAGGTTCGTTCGGCGTTCGCATCGGTCAAGGCCATGCAGAATCCCGAATCACGGGAGCCATCACGCCTGCCGATATGACGGATGCCGTGCAGTTTCAACGCTTGCATGATCTGCGATGCCCACGGCCCCGTACCGATGATGCCGGCATGCGATGCTGCGACACCCATACGGCGCACGGCGTACAACGTGTTGAAACTGGCACCGACCTGCGTTTGCACACCGTCGACGAACACGTCTTCGCCCGCATGGGGCACGGCGGTCACGTTCATGGTCAAATCGACGATGACTTGCCCAAGTGAAATAACCTGCCCCACCATGTCAGCGCCTTCCGTGTCGTTGCCACATTTCCATTGTCTAACACATATCACCGGCATCACGCAACGCGCACAACGCGGAGACGGTAGCCTTCAAGTCAAGGTGGTTATCCTCCGCAAGCTGCGACAGCACCTGATCGAGCATGGCGGCGTCAAAGCCTTGCACGCCATGCCAAGCGCCCAGCATCGCGCCGGTAATGGCGGCGATGGTATCGGTGTCGCCGCCTATGGAAGCCGCGAAACACAAGGCTCGCGTCGGATCGTCGAAAAAACGCGTGGCGATGGCGAACGCCGCAGCCACCGATTCATTCGATTCCACGCTCGTACCGCAATCACGTTGGAGCGTCAGCGCGAATTCGTCGTCACCCACCTTGCGACCGTCTTGTTCGACCCAATCCATGAAGTGCCGCACACGTGCCAGCACCGAGGCTTTTGGCGACCAGTTGCCGCGCTGAGGGAGCGCCTGCACGAAGTTCACCGCCCGATGCAGGAAATCACGTTCACCCTCGATGGCGAAACTCACCGCGGAAGCCACCAATGTGGTCGATTCAATGCCCTGCACCGTGTTATGCGTCACCACACAGGAGCGCCAGGCGGCATCCGCGAGCGCTTCGCCCGGGCGGAACGCGATACCCACCGGGGTGGCGCGCATGGCCCCGCCATTGGTGGTGCCGAACCGGCCGGTTTTCTCCAAGCTGACGCCTTCGGTGAGTTTTCGCAACGCCGCTTTGGTGGACGGCCCCAGCAGATCAAGCGATCCCTTGGCCTTCATATCGGCTTCCCACTGCAACAGATCACGAGCGTACCGGGCGTTGTCAAGGTGTCCGCCATCTTCGATAAGCCGCTGCGCGAGCACGAACGCCTGTTCCGTGTCGTCGGTGACCGCGCCAGCCTTCATATTCGGCGCGATGGGCTGCTGCGGCACTGCGTTCACGAGCCGAGTGATCGAACCGCCGTAATACCGGCGTATGTCGGCCGCCGACATGCTCTGCGTAGGCATGCCCAGCGCGTCGCCCAACGCGAGTCCGGCCATGGCTCCGTAAGCACGATCCCTTACCTGCAGCGTTCCCGAACGTTCAGTCACCACCAACCCCTTTCTCAAGACCCGGCCGTCGCATGAAATCCAACCGTCTCAAGACCCAGCCGTCGCACAACCCAAAATATCAGGATTTGGGCAACAAAAAGGCTTACTGGGGGAATCCCAGTAAGCCTTATGGCGGGCAGAGCGAGATTCGAACTCGCGGAGGCTTGCACCTCAACGGTTTTCAAGACCGTCTCTTTAGACCGCTCAGACATCTACCCGTGCACTTATCACACAAAACGTCAATATAGCACAACCCGACGAAACAAGCCGAAGCACGCGAAAAGGGACCTGCGTGAACGCGGGTCCCTTCGAAAACTAGGCAGAAACCGAAAGAATCAGGCTTCCCACTTGGTCGGCTCGATGACTTCCTTGCCGCCCATGTACGCACGCATGGCCTTCGGAATCTCGATGGAGCCATCCTTCTGCTGGTGGTTCTCCATGATGGCGACCAGCCAGCGGGTGGTGGCCAGAGTGCCGTTCAGCGTGGCCACGGCGCGGGTGGAGCCATCCTCGGTGCGCTCGCGGATGTTGAGACGACGCGCCTGATATTCGGTGCAGTTGGAGGTGGAGGTGAGCTCGCGGTAGCGGCCCTGGGTCGGAACCCAGGCCTCGCAGTCGAACTTGCGGGCCGCGGAGGAACCCAGATCGCCGGCGGCGGTATCGATGATGCGGTACGGCACCTCGACCTTGCCGAGCATCTCCTGCTCCATGGCCAGCAGGTGCTCATGCTCCTTGTAGGAGTCCTCCTGCTTGGCGTAGACGAACATTTCGACCTTGTCGAACTGGTGCACGCGGATGATACCGGAGGTGTCCTTGCCTGCGGCGCCGGCCTCACGGCGGTAGCAGGAGCTCCAGCCGCAGTAGCGCAGCGGGCCGTTCTCCAGGTTCAGGATCTCGTTCTCGTGCATGCCGGCGAGCGCCACTTCGGAGGTGCCGACCAAGTACTGCTCGTCAGGTTCGCGCAGACGGTAGATCTCGTCCGCATGGGAGTTCAGGAAGCCGGTGCCGCGCATCACTTCGGGGCGCACCAGCGTCGGGGTGATGGCGAGGGTGAAGCCGTGCTCCTCGGCCTGATCGACGGCCATGGTGAGCATGGCGATCTGCATGCGGGCGACCGCGCCGCGCAGGAAGTAGAATCTGGAGCCGCCGACCTTCACGCCGCGTTCCATATCGATGCCGGCCACGCCACGGCCCAGGGTGAGGTGGTCCTTCGGCTCGAAGCCTTCGGCCGCGAAGTCGCGGATGTCGCCGACCTTCTTGACGACGACGTAATCGTCCTCGCCGCCTTCCGGAGCTTCCGGCTCGACCACGTTGGACAGCTTCCACATGGCGGTGGTGTATTCGCCGGTGGCGGCATCGGCGGCGGCCTTGTATTCGGAGACCTTCTTGGAGAGTTCCTTGGTCTCGGCGATGAGCTTGGCCTTGTCGTCGCCGGACGCTGCGGCGACCTTCTTACCGATTTCCTTCTGCTGGGCGCGGGCGGCTTCAAAATCCTTCAGCGCCGCACGACGCGCCTCGTCGGAGGACAGCACCTCGTCGACGAGCTCGACGGACTCCCCGCGCTTGCGCTGGGATTCCTTGACGATATCAGCGTGTTCTCGAATGAATTGAATATCAAGCATGGCCTTAAGCCTAGTGCCGTGTAGCGACGCACCGGATATGTTCGTGCAGGATTAGGGCGGATTCTTTCAAAAGGCACGCCCGTCTGTCCTGTTCTTCGCAAAAATAGGGGGCATGTCGAAAACTGCACTCATCACCATCACGGTCATCGTCGCCGTCATCGCCGCGATCTCAGCGATCGTGCTGTTCGTGCGTTCCCGCAAACGCCGCAAACTGGCCAACGTGCTTGACCGTCGCGACAATGATTCCGTGCATTACGCGTTCATCATCAACCCTTCGAAGCCGCAGGCCGCCGAACATAGACGTTTCATCGCCTCGTACTGCGCGAATCACGGGTTCAATGACATCGAGTTCATCGAAACGCAGCTCGACAAGGACGGCAGGGTCTGCGCGCAGGAGGCGTTGGCCCATGGGGCGGATGTGGTGGTCGCCGTGGGTGGCGATGGCACGGTGCGCACCGTCGCCAGCGCCGTGGCCGGCACCGGTCACGCCTTGGGCATCATTCCCATCGGCACCGGCAACCTGTTCGCCCGCAATATGGGCATTCCCGTGGGGGATATCGAGGCCGCGCTCACCGTGGCGACATCGCATGGCTCGCGCAACGTGGATATGGGCCGTATGGCGATTCTCGACAATGAGAACGAGGATCACGGCCATGCGTTCCTTATCATCGCGGGCATCGGTTTCGACGCCGCGATGATCGACGACACCGATCCGGAATTGAAGAAGAACATCAGCTGGCTGGCGTATTTCGTCGGCGGCGTGAAGAACCTTTTCGCCCCCAAATACCATGGCACCGTCACCATCACCAGCGCGGACGGCAGCACGCATTCGCGCAGCGGCCTCACCTTCCGCACGTTCATGGCGGGTAATTGCGGTGAGATCCCGATGTTCTCGCTTATGCCCAGCGCATCGGTCGACGATGGCATCCTCGATTTCGAGATCATCGATACGACCGGCGGCATAATCGGCTGGACGAATCTGTTCGGCGACATCGTCTACCAGACCGTCACCCGCAAGCCCGAGCAGAACCCCATCTCCATCAATTCGAAGGTGGACCAGATTCAGGGTATCAGCGCGGAACTCACGTTGGAGAAGCCCGCTTTGGCCGAAGTGGACGGCGATATCCTCGGCGAATCGCAGCATATCCGCATCAGTGTGGAGAGGCATGCGCTGATTGTGCGCGTACCGGAGGTTCCCGGAACCGCGGGCATGACCGCCTGACCGTTTCGGCAAGATCATATTCGGCGGGGCGTCATAGTGGCGTCCCGTTCCGCTTTTTCGCATGCCTTCATGACAGGAAAGGCACACCACCCGCAACCATAACCTGCACTACTGCGGCACTACCACGGCACTACCTCACCGCCGGCGACCATCCGCTCACCGGACGTTCGTTCCACCCGCTTCGGCTCGGTTCGCGTCTGATTTCTTGTGTTCCTCATCCATCACATCCGTGGTGACACGGGAGATGTGCAGGGCGAGATAGGCGATTTCGTCCTCGGTCAGATGCGCGTCCAGACGCAGGGCCGCCACGGCGGCGATCTTGTCGGCGCAACGCATGGCATCGGAATAGGTCTGCTTGATCGAATCGATGATCGGCTGCGGTTCACGGTCGAGCTGCTTGTTCTGGCTGATGCGGACGAACAGATACCGCAGATGGGTGATGAACCTGCCGACGTTGATGCTGTGCTGGTCGAGTTTCACGCCGTAGGACTGTTCGATCACGGCAAGCATCTGTTGGATGACGCCCGTGATCTTATACGTGCGTGACAGGTCTCCCGTGGTGAATCCTGCATTGACCAGATGCATCGCGAAGGCGACCACCTCCCCCCTCGGGAAGGATGCCCCCGAGATACGAGTTGAGCACGTCCACAAGCTTCTTCGCCTGATCGTATTCGCGCGCATACAATGATTGGACTTCTGCCTGCAAGGGGTATTCGACGCTGATGCCCTTGTTGATGCGCCTGATGGCGCCGGTCAGGTGGTCGGCCAAGGCCATGACGAGAGCGGGACGACGCTCGACTTGAGCGGCCATACCGATTTTCGTCATGGCCTCGGTAATCAGCCTGATGATCTCGGGCGGAATGCCCGCGAGCAATTCCGCCATATGATCGGGGTCACGCCCGTCGGAGGGAACGAAACGCTTGACGACTTTCCTTTCGTCGATGCGCTGGCCGGGCTTGGCTTGGAATCCCAATCCGCGCCCGGTCAGTATCACTTCGCTATTCCCATCCTTCGCCAGGACGACATTGTTGTTGAATACGCGAAGTACTTCCACCGTTTCGTTCCTTCCCCAGACGTCGACGTCTTGAGACGTCGTCAGTGCTGGATATCGATTACCGCATCACCGGCCTTCACATCGATATCCGTCTTCGGCGTGACCGAGGCAAGGGCCATGGTGTTGGTCACCGTCATCAGCGTCG
Organism: Bifidobacterium merycicum DSM 6492; assembly: GCF_900129045.1. GTDB lineage: Bacteria > Actinomycetota > Actinomycetes > Actinomycetales > Bifidobacteriaceae > Bifidobacterium > Bifidobacterium merycicum. The sequence continues at coordinate 146,145 of NZ_FQTX01000003.1, forward strand.
TGGTGCTGTACCCGGCCTGCTTGACCTTATCGAAGTCGACAGTCACCAGAGTATCACCAGCGTTCACTCGCTGATCGGTCTTTACGGCGACGGCGAAGCCTTCGCCGTTCATCTTCACGGTGTCGATGCCGACATGCACGAGCACTTCCACGCCGTCATCGGTCTTGATGCCGAAGGCATGGCCGGTTTCGGCGACGGTGGACAGCACACCGGAGACCGGGGCGACCACGGTGGAGTCGGACGGCTGGATGGCGACGCCCTCACCCAGTGCGCGGGAGGCGAACACCGGGTCGCCGGACTCGTCGAGGGAGATGACGTGGCCGGACAGCGGGGAGGCGACGGTGGTGGTCGCCACTGCGGTGGCGGTGGCGGTCGCGGCGGGAGCAGCGGCAACGGCGGGAGCGTTGCCGTTGGAGACCTTCTTGGCTTCCTGCTCGGCGATGTAGTCGGCGGCACGCTGCTTGGCTTCGGCCTTCTGCTCCGGGGTGCGGTAGTCGAAGGTCGCGACCATGAGGAAGGACACGATGAACGCAGCCGCAATGGACACGCCGTAGACCCACATCTGGTTGAAGACCGGGATGGTGAGCAGCGAGGTGAAGGCGAAGGCCGTGGTGGTCACGCCGTGCACGACGGCGCCGGATGCGACGGTGGACGGGAAGAGCCAGCCGAGGATGGCGATGGTGACACCACCGACGGCGCAGCCGACCAGCATGCGCTTGTAGACCATCTTGTAACGCAGGTGGATGCCGTACAGGGACGGTTCGGAAACACCACCGAGCAGGCCTGCGGCGAGGGCGCCGAGGGAGGTCTGGCGCATGACCGGGTCCTTATCGCGCACGGCGAGGAACAGCACACCAGCGGTGGCGCCGAAGCAGGCGAAGTTCCAAGTACCCATCGGGCCCTGGATGAAGTCGTAGCCCAGCGTCTGGATGTTCATGAGCATAAGGGCGTTGAGCGGCCAGTGCAGACCCAGCGGCACTAGGAACGGGTACAGCAGCGGGATGACGATGGCGAAGATGAAGGGCGCATGTGCGTTCATCCAGGCGAGGCCGACACCAATCTCGTTGCCAGCCCACACACCCAGCGGGCCGATGAGGAAGGCGGTCAGCGCACCGACGATGATCAGCGAGAAGAACGGCACGAAGACAAGCTGGACGCTTTCGGGGATGATCTTCTTCAGCCCGTGGTAGACGAGGGCCAGCACGGCGGCCATCAGCAACGGTACGAACACGTTGCCGGAGTAATCGCTCAGCAGCATCGGCAGACCGAAGATCTTGGCGGTGCAAGAGGTGGTGCCCAGAGCCTCATTGGTGGTGCAGACGGTGTCGGTGAAGGTCTTGGTGTCTATCAGGCTGGTGAACTGCGGAGTCATGAGCATGGCCATGATCGCGCCGCCCAGCCACGGGTCGACCTTCAGCTTCTTGGATGCGTTGTACGCGATCATGATCGGCAGGAAGTAGAACACGCCCTTCCAGATGGCCTTCACGAACACCCAGCCGGCGGAGGCCTCGTCGTTCGGGATCACGTTCAGCGAGATCAGCAGGTTGACCAGCGCGATGATGATGGATGCGCCGAGCAGCACGCCCAGGATCGGGCGGAACGAATCGGACAGATACTCGAAGAACGCATCGAGCCAGGCGAACTTGCCGCGCGCCTTGGCGCGTTCCGCGGCCTTGACCTCGGCATCGGTCATCTGGCCACCGGACTTGCCGCCCTTGCCCGCGGCAGCACCGGCGTTGGCCATCTCCGGCAGATGCATGATGTCCTCGTAGACGTTGGCGACGCCGCCGCCGATAACGACCTGGTAACGGTTGTCGCCCTGCGGCACGGTGCCAAGCACACCCTTGGCACCGTCCAGACGAGCCTGATCGACCTTGCCCGCATCCACCAGCTCGAAGCGTAGACGCGTGGCGCAATGGGTGAGGCTGCGAACGTTCTCAGCACCACCAATCGCAGAAATGATCTGCGACGCGGTTGACTCAGCCATTTTCCCTTCCTTCCTTGTTTCATTTCCATTCTTCGCCCCGCAGGCCGTCCGCACCAAACAAAAAAGACCTGAGACCCGGCATTTGAATATGCCAAGTCTCAAGTCTTGCGTCTGTTATGGACTAGCAACCCTGCGAGTAGTCGAATGGAATACAGTTTACACTACGTTTACATGATTGGCAAAATTCTTTGTTGTTAACGTAAAGGTTTGCCGTCGCTCCGCTGTTATGATTTCCGACACGCCGCACGGTGAGTTCGTGCCAACGTTTTCACCGAACAAAATATGACATTACCGCACATTAGCCCATGCCCCGTGGCACAATAAGTCTCATGGTTGCAAATAATGCGGGCAAACCCGCCACCCCAGCAGATCTGATCAATGTCGACGAGGTCATTGGCAAGTACTACGACGTCGTCCCCGACCCGTCCGTTCCGGAACAGCGCGTCTCCTTCGGCACCTCCGGTCACCGCGGATCGTCCCTGAAGACCTCCTTCAACGAGGCCCACATCGTCGCCATCACCCAGGCCATCGCGGAATACCGCAAGAAGGCCGGCGTGAACGGCCCGCTGTACATCGGCCGCGACACCCACGCCCTGTCCGAGCCGGCATGGAAGACCGCCATCGAGGTCCTGGTCGCCAACGGCGTGCGCGTGCGCATCGATTCCCGCGACGACTTCACCCCGACCCCGGTCGTCTCCCAGGCCATCCTGACCCATAACCGCGCCGCGGACGGCACCCAGCGCTTCACCGGCGACGGCCTCGCCGACGGTATCGTCGTCACCCCGTCCCACAACCCGCCCACCGACGGCGGCTTCAAGTACGACCCGGTCACCGGCGGCCCGGCACCGGCCGACGTGACCAACGCCATCGCCGACCGCGCCAACGAGCTGCTCGGCGACTTCAAGAACGTCAAGCGCGTCCCGTTCGAGCAGGCCATCAAGTCCGACCTGGTCGAGCGTTTCGACTACCGCGACCACTACGTCTCCGATCTGGAGAACGTCATCGACTTCGACGTCATCCGTTCCTCCGGCGTGCGTCTGGGCATCGATCCGCTCGGCGGCGCTTCGGTCAACTACTGGCCGCTGATGAACGAGAAGTTCAACCTGGCCATCGACGTCGTGCGCCCGCAGGTCGACCCGACCTGGAGCTTCATGACCATCGACCATGACGGCAAGATCCGTATGGACCCGTCCTCCCCGTACGCGATGAAGGGCCTTGTGGACTCCCTCAACAACGGCGCCTGGGACAAGTACGATCTGGTCGGCGGCACCGATCCCGATGCCGATCGTCACGGCATCGTCTGCCCGAACTGGGGCGTGATGAACCCGAACCACTACATCGCCGTGTGCGTGGAGTACCTGTTCGGCGGCAACCGCCCGGGTTGGCCGGAGAACGCCGGCATCGGCAAGACCCTGGTCTCCTCCTCCCTGATCGACCGTGTGGCCGCTTCCATCAACGCCAAGCTCGTCGAGGTGCCGGTCGGCTTCAAGTGGTTCGTCGATCCGCTGTTCAAGGGCGAAGTCGCCTTCGGCGGCGAGGAAAGCTCCGGCATGAGCTTCCTGCGCAAGGACGGCCGCGTCTGGACCACCGATAAGGACGGCCTGATCCCCGACCTGCTGGCCGCCGAGATCACCGCGAAGACCGGCAAGAACCCGGCTCAGCTGCATCAGGAGCAGGTCGAGCGCTTCGGCGAAAGCTGGTACAAGCGCGTCGACACCCCGACCACGCTCGAGCAGAAGCAGAAGTTCGCCAAGCTCACCGGCGACGACGTCGCAGCCACCCAGCTGGCCGGCGAGGACATCACCGCCAAGCTCACCGAAGCCCCGGGCAACCACGCCAAGATCGGCGGCCTGAAGGTCACCACCAAGAACAACTGGTTCGCGGCCCGTCCTTCCGGCACCGAGAACATCTACAAGGTGTACGCCGAGTCCTTCGAGTCTCCCGAGGCTCTGGACAAGGTGCTCGCCGAGGCCACCGAGGTCGTCGACAAAGCTCTGGCCGACTGATTTCGGCCGGGCTCTTAGCCTGAACGCCTGTCTTTGGGGCGGATCCGCAAGGTATCGCGGGTCCGCCCCTTTTGTTTGCCGTCCATGCCACCCGCTCCCCCACGCTTCGGCGGCTTCGCAGACCGGGCATGGCGTAGGCTGTCTACAAGACATCGTCCCCGCATCTGGGGCGCATGAGGAAAGGATCTCGTATGACCATCACCGTTTCCACGGACGGATCGGCATTGGGCAATCCCAACGGCCCCATGGGATGGGCTTGGGCGGATCACGCCAGGAACGCCGGAGGCACGGCCGGGCACAGGCACGATGACCGTGGCTACGATCACGGCGGGGCGACCAACGGCACCAATCAGATCGGCGAACTGTGCGCCGTGCTGGAGGCGTTGCGCGCGCATCCCGGCGCGGAGCCGCTGCTCATCGAATCGGATTCGCAATACGCCATCAACTGCTCCACCAAGTGGGTGAAGGGCTGGAAGAAGAACGGCTGGAAGAACTCGCAGAAGAAACCGGTGAAGAACGCCGAACTCATCAAGGCCATCGATGCCGAAATCGCCAAGCGCGAAGGTCCCGTCGATTTCCGTTGGGTGAAGGGGCATGCGGGCAATGCGGGCAACGAGCTGGTCGACGAGCTGGCACGCGGCTACGCCACGGACTGCCGTTCCGGGGCCAAGGACGGCTATCTGCCCATCGAAGGATGGCAGTCCCTGCTGCATTCCGAGTATTCGGCCGGCACCGACGTGCCGCCTGACGTCCAGCTGGTTCTCGACGGCAAGGCGAGCGCCGATTCGCTCAGACCGATGTTCGAAATGGCGGGCGATGATGGGAACGGCATCGATTCCGAAGGGACTGGTGGAGAGAACAGCACGGAACACCAGGCGGAGCACACCGTGAAACAATCCGTGAAACGTTCATTCGGCGGTGATCACACGGCCTCACACATGGCGCGAAGCGAGCACGCCGATTCAGCCGAAACTTCGCGCACGGTATCACAGCCGACGGCACAGGCCGCACCACAGCGACATACGCAACCCGTGAGCCCCGCGCAACCTGTGCAATCTGTACGCCCCACGCAACCCGCACAACCCCATTCCGGCAGACCATCCGGATTAAGCGCCTCAGGCGACCTGACGTTCTTCCCCGCCCCGAAAACCAGCCCCCGTTTCACCGGCGAACCGATGCCCGTGCACGGCTACCTCGAAATCGACGGTTATGTGGACGGCGAGGGCAACCTGCACATCACCAACGCGCCGTTCATGCTGCGGTAAAACCCCGAATTACAATGGACACGACGTTCCATCACCGCCGTGACACGGTAGGATGGAAACGACTTATGGCAATGACGCTGCCATATCGCCCACAAGCAAGGAGAAGGCATGGATAAAGCACAACAGGACGCCATGAAGAAAGCCGCCGGCATCGAAGCCGCCAAGCTCATCCAGGACGGCATGATCGCCGGCCTGGGAACCGGTTCCACCGTGAAGTTCCTCGTGGACGAGCTCGGTCGCCGCGTGCAGGAGGAAGGCCTGCAGTTCACCGGCGTCACCACCTCCCGCCGCACGCAGGAACAGGCCGAAAGCTTCGGTATCAAGATCGTGGACATCGATGACGTCGATCACATCGACGTGACCATCGACGGCGCCGACGAGGTCGACAAAAACTTCAACGGCATCAAGGGCGGCGGCGCCGCGCTGCTGTGGGAGAAGATCGTGGCCACCAACTCCAACAAGATCGTCTGGATCGTCGACGAATCCAAGGTCGTCGACACCATCGGCAAGTTCCCGCTGCCGGTCGAGGTGATTCCGTTCGGTGCCGGCCAGGTCGTCAAGAAGTTCGAGGCCAAGGGCTATAAGCCGGTGCTGCGTCTCGACGCCGACGGCAAGGAGGTCCGCACCGACGAGAACAACTTCGTGGTCGACCTGCACCTTGAGCGCATCGAACGCCCCGCCGAACTGGCCGAGGATCTCATCAACACCGTCGGTGTCGTCGAGCATGGCCTGTTCCTCAACATGGTCGACACCGTGATCGTCGGCAACCCCGACGGCCCGCGCATTCTGACCAATTCCAACAGGTGATGTCCAATATCATCGCGAACTGACCGAGGCTCCGGACGAATCCGTCCGGAGCCTCGTCGTTTTCATCCACATTCCGCATTCATTCCGAACGCAGCAAATCGGCCAGGGACAGTTCACCCTTACTTGCCTTCTTATGTACGCGGCGGTATTCCAAAATCGCATCCCGCAGGCTTTCCCCATCCCAGTACCCGCGGAGGAACTTTTCCTTCTTGATATCCGACAGCCCCAGTTCCTTCTGACAGTATCGCGCCGCATCCCTCCCGGCATGATTCATGAAATCGGCGTACCGACCTTCCCTGATAATGGTGAGAATTTCGATTTCAGGCCTCGTATGGAAGTAGTACACGTCCGTATCCGACGCATATCTCGGCAGTTTCAGTTGTTCCTTAAGCGAGTCGAGTATATACAGGATCACGATTGGATTCTCGTAGGACATCTGAAGATACTGGGATGCAAGGTTGTCCGGTTTACCTCGCTGGATGGTTGGACGGCCTGTCATGCGATCGCAGACCACGTCGTCCGAACCGAATCTCAACAATCCGGCATCCAGCAGAATCTCCATGGCAACGCGCTCCGCAGACCCCTCGCAGTACAGCAGATAGGTGGCGGGCTCCGGCAATTGGAACCCGCTCACCGGGGATCCCCCTTATCCGCCACGTATTGGGTGACATAGCGGAACATGCTCTCAATGGCGCGTCCGCTCGGCGCCGTGCCACGGCATTTGCCGGACAGGAACACGTCGGCGCGACTGAGATCAGGCCGAGCCTCGATATCGCTGTATTTTGTGACCAGCACCCCGTTCCCCGGCCCTTGCCTGGTCGTGAAATAGATACCGTCAATGCGCTCGAGGCTGTTCAGCAGCTCCGGGTAGTGCGTGGAGAAAACCAAAACCGCACCATGGGGATTGGTACGCGGCGCTTTGAACAGATCCACTATCGCCTCGACGAGTTTCTTGTTCAGACTGTTCTCAAGCTCGTCCACGATCATGATTCCACCGCCCACCAGCGCGTCCAGCGCGGTGCGGATAATACGTGCGCCTCGGGTGGTACCGACCGATAGCATGAGCGAAGCCTGTGCCTGCGGCAGCACATGCTCCTCGGATTCCCCGACGAACTTGAGATGCGCCTGACCATCGGTATCCACGTCCAACCGCTCGACGCTGGAATCGAATACGCCCATGACGCTTGGATCGACGTCAGGGATGAGGTAACGATTACGTAGCATGTCCAGATACGCAAGAATCGGCAGCGGGCCAAAGTCGAACCCGAAGGTGAGGCTCCGGTCACGGGAAAGGAACTTCTTCACCCTGTCGTCCAGTTCACGATCCCCGCCGACATTGCGCGTTGCATATATATCGCTATGCCTCTTGAACACCTTGGGATCGGCCAGTTCATTCTTGACGAGATGCCGATCCCTATGCCGATGGAGTTGCTCCCGAGTGAAATCCACAGCCACGGTTTCGTCACCTTCGCCTGTGCCATCCATGCCAGCCCCGCGATGGATAATGTCCAGATGGCTTTCCAGCAACCACCATTCACCTTGGTCTTCGAATATCGCCTGGAAGTCAAGACCACTGTCGTCCACAAGCGGTATGAGCGGCATATACAACGGACTGTTGAGGACGATGTCATTACCTCTGATGATGTCGCCGGCCAATGCGGTCGCACGAAGAACCGTGGTCTTGCCTGTGGCGTTCAATCCGGCGATTGCCACCACCGTCTGGGAGCATACGGCGGAGCCGATACCCGTCATGCGGCGCGTGGCGTGGGAGACCTCATCCACAACGCGAGAGGACGCATAGAGATCAAGACTCAGCGCATGATCTTTGAACAAAGAAAAACCTTTGAAGGTGTATTTGATGAGCCTCATACCCCTCCTTTTGTAACATTTGCCCGTTTTCTTCGTTTAAATATTACAGCTTTATCGGGACGGAAGCACGCCTTCCAACCCGGAACCGGCATAAAACTACACATCGACCCCACGGGATGGAATAAAAAACGAACCCCGCGGGCGTTATGTCTCGCGGGGTCATTAATGCCTTAAAGCCTTGTAAGACTACTTGCGCTGGTGGCGGGTCTTACGCAGCAGTTTGCGGTGCTTCTTCTTGCTCATCCGCTTGCGGCGCTTCTTGATGACGGAACCCATCTGAAGCCTCCATTCCGATTAATCGTAAAGTTGCAACTTTCCAAACTATACACGTTCTTACGGACTATGCCACTGGCGTGTATCACAGGGGGAACTTCTGCACGAAACGCCCCACGCCGGCCGCGGAACCGGTGGCCTGGAACACGACCGTATCGTTGTACCACACCGCGGTCGCGAACTTGGCGTTCTCCTTATTCTCCCGAACCACGTACTCGCCTGTCTCGTTGCCGTGCACCTTCACCGCACCGGAATACAGCGTCTTGCCGGTCAGCTTCTCGGTCAGGGAGCCGTACTGCGTCTTCGCGGAATCCGAAGCGCTCCACTGGCCGACGATCAGTGTGATATCATCGCTCTTCTTACCTGTGCTGTAGGTCAGCGTGTACTCCTCCAACGGCGACGTGGACTTCCAGGTTTCCGAACTATCGGCCTTGGTACGCGCGAAATTCAGCACGCTGTCCGGCATGGCCTTGAGCAGCTCGGTGGCATCCTTCGGCAACGCCACCGCATCGATGGCGGGCGTGGTGGGCTCCTTCACCTGCTCCTGCTGCTGTTGCCGGTCGACCTGCTTATTCAACGCCCAACCGGGCCACACGAACGCCGACACCATGGACAACGCGATGATCACCACGGCGACGATGATGACGATGAACAGTTTGCGGTGCGATGAGCTGCGTGTATTCGGCATATTTCGATTGTGACACAGCCGTCTGACGCTCCGGCGATAGCGAACCACCTTGTCGCTTCGCCTCGGTAGCGTCGGTTCCATGGCAAAGACGTCCGTACAGTATCTCTGTTCCGAATGCGGTTGGAGTGGCCCGAAATGGGTGGGAAGATGCCCAGAATGCAGCCAATGGGGAACGGTCGAGGAGTTCCGTGAGGCGCGTCCGTCCGCACGCTCGCGTACCGCCGCGCCCGGGCACGACCGTCGCGCCATCGCCACCGATGCCGTCAGCGCGGTTTCAGCCACGGCAATCACCGAAATCGGAACCGACACCGTGGCACGTGTTCCAACGGGTTTCTCCGAATTCGACCGCGTGCTCGGCGGCGGCATCGTTCCCGGCTCGGTGGTGCTCATCGCGGGCGAACCCGGCATCGGCAAATCCACGCTGCTGCTGGAAACCGCCGGCAATATCGCCAGAACGCACCGCGACGGCACCGTACTGTACATCTCAGGCGAGGAATCCCAAGCCCAGGTATGTCTGCGAGCCACGCGCATCAACGCGGTGGAGCCGAATCTGCTGCTCGCCGCCACCACTGATCTCGGCACGGCGCTCGGCCTCATCGAACATCACAGGCCATCGCTTGCCATCGTCGATTCGGCGCAGACCATCGTCTCCCAGGATGTAGACGGTATTTCGGGCGGTTCCACGCAAGTACGCGAGGTGGCGAGCGCACTCATCGACACCGCGAAGACATTGGATGTGCCGGTGCTGCTGGTGGGGCATGTGACCAAGGACGGTTCGATCGCCGGTCCACGCACGTTGGAGCATCTGGTGGATGTGGTGTGCCAGTTCGAGGGCGATAGTGAGACCGCGCTGCGTCTTTTGCGTGCGGTGAAGAACCGTTTCGGACCGACGGATGAGGTCGGTTGTTTCGATATGAGCGGCGAGGGCATCGAGGAGGTGACGGACCCGTCCGGTCTTTTCCTCTCGTCGAACGGCGACACCACCAGTGCGCCCGTTGAGGGCACATGCGTCACGTTCACGTTGGATGGGCATCGTTCATTGCCGATCGAGGTGCAGGCGTTGGTCACCGATTCGGTGCTGCCCACGCCGCGCAGGGCGGTGAACGGGGTGGATGGCAGCCGCATCGCCATGTTGACCGCCGTACTGTACCGTCACGGCAAGCTGAATCTGCTGGGCAATGATCTGTATGTCTCCACGATTGCCGGTGGCATCGCCAAGGAGCCCGGGTGTGATTTGGCTATCGTCGCCGCGTTGGCGAGCGCCGCGAAGCACTCCCCCATTCCCCGTACCACCTGCGCACTCGGCGAGATTTCGCTCACCGGGCAGGTCCGTCCCGTTCCGCGCCTGGAATACCGCCTCCGTGAGGCGGCCCGATTGGGGTTCACCACGGCGGTCGTGCCCATATTGCGCAAGCCGATCACGGTTCCCGGATTGCGTATCGTGCAGGTGGATACGTTGCAGGATGCGTTGGCGTCACTGCGCACACAATCGTGATGGCGGGTCGATGCACCGAATGGAGACAGCAAGGCACTGGATGACAAGGAGGATGTAATGAGCATCGCAATCGAAGATATGAGCGACTACGCGCGTTCCGTGGTGAATGCGCTCGGCATGGAGGCACATCCGGAAAGCGGTTGGTATGTGCGTGACTGGCAGTCGCCTAACACCGATGCCGATTCGGCACGCCCGTTGAGCTCGCTGATTTATTTTCTGCTGCCTGAAGGCGATGCCAGTGCATGGCATAAGGTGGATGCCGATGAAATCTGGCTGTGGCATGGTCCCGCCCCGGTAACCCTTCAGCTGGGCGGCAACGGCCCGGCCCCGGCCAGCGACGACCCTCTGGACACCATCACGTTGAAGTCCGGTATGCCGCCGAGGCTTCCGCTGATGCAGTGTGCGGCCATGCGGTGGTTCCCGCCGGCGTATGGCAGCGCACGGTGCCCGGTTCCGGCGATGCGCTGGTGTCTTGCGTGGTAAGTCCCGGATTCGTCTTCGAGGGTTTCACTCTCGAATAGTTCCCGAGTAGGCAACGCCGGAAGCGACGTTCCGGTTTATGCCGTAATCGCCTTGGTTTCCTCGACGTTGCGCTTCAGTTCGTCGGCCAGATCCTGCGCGGAATCGAATTTGACCTGCGGGCGGAGGAATCCGGCGAATTCCACACGGACGGTGTGGCCGTACAGTTCCAGCCAATCCTCGCTCAGGCAGTAGGCTTCCACCACACGCTCATGCCTGCCAGTGGCTTCGCTGAACGTAGGCTTGGTACCGATGGAGATGGCGGCCGGCCAGCGGGGCGCGTCCTTCGCGTCGCGTACACGCGCCGCACGAGTCTCAAGATCGGCGTTCCCGGAGGATTCGCCCAAATCGACGAGCCAGCCCGCGTACACGCCGTCCACCGGCAGATACCCGGTGACGTCGGCGCCGAGATTGGCCGTGGGGAATCCGATGGAACGTCCACGCTCCTCGCCATGCACCACGTCGCCGGTCACCGCATGGGCATGGCCGAGAATCGCATCGGCGTCCTTGATGCGACCGTTGCCCAGCAGATAGCGCACGTTGCTTGAACTCCACGTGCGCACCGGCCTGGCCTGATGCTTCTTGCTCCATGCGCGGCGTTCGGCCTTGTTGGCATTCGCCAGCGGGTCGGCGGGCTCACCCCATTCGGTGGGCATCTGCGGCTTCCAGTCGCGCGGGATGCGCACTTCGCCGGGACCGCGATCATCCACCACGTCGAGTTCGAACACGCCGGTCGCCGCGGCGAGATTCGCGATCGCGTGCACATCGCCCTTGCGCCCGGCTCCCAATGCGGCGTCGGCGCCGAGCACCAGCGTGCGCATGCCGAGTTTGCCGGTCAGCTGGCCAAGGAAGAAAATATAGGATTTTTCGGCGAATGCCAGCGAATAACGCACCACGTACACCTGTTCGATGCCGGCCTGTTCCATGGCGACCAACCGCTCGTCCACACCGGTGAGCGCATCAGCGTCCACCGCGGGCGCGTTCCCACCGTGCGCGTGCACGAATGCGGGACGGGGGTCGAACAGCATGACCGCCGAAGCCGCGTCATGCCGCTTCGCGAGTTCCACGACGCGACCGATCACCGCCTGATGCCCGAGGTGCATGCCGTCGAAGGAGCCGAGCGTGAGCACCATGCGACGGTCCTTGTCCACGTCGGGCCATTCGATATCGCCGTGCTCGTCGGGAATCAAAGTCGTGATGTTCATGCGTGATGTCCTTCGCGTTGTACTGATGATGTACGTTTATGTGCGTTCTAACGTTTGCGCCGCGTCCACTGTAGCAGGCGCGCCAGCCCGCGTTCCCGGCGTCTCAGTCGGCCGGGAACACGGTGAGCGGCTTGGCCATATGGGCGTTGGCCCTGCCGATGATGGCCACGACGTCCGCGTTCGCGTCCGTATTGTTTTCCGCCGCCGGCACGTAGGCTACGGTGTCACAGCTCACGACCCGCGCGATCCGCCTGCCGAACCGCAGTTCCGCCGCTTCGCTTGCATCGATGGCGATGACCGGCATGGCGCCCTTGGCGGCATCCAACATGCCGAGCGCATGACGCAGTACCCATGCGGTGCGTTCGTCGCCGCGTTCGAACGGCGTATCGAGTACGGCCCGATTGCGGGTGATGGTTTCGCCTTCACGGTTCGTGAAGGTCTTCGGTTCCGCATGGGCGGTGATGATGCGTTCCGTGTTCGTCTGCGGGTCGGCGAGACCGCTGGCGTCGTCGGGCAGGGCGAAACGCCCTACGCGCGTGCGACGCAGACGGGTGAGATAACCGCCGACGCCGAGCGCGGCCCCCAAATCGCGCGCCAGGGCGCGGATATACGTGCCGGATGAACAGCTGACGCGCACATCCACGTCCAGCACGGGTTCCGCATGACCGTCATCAGGCGTGGCGTACAGCGGGCATGCGGCATCCTCAAGTCCCGCATACCCCTGTCTGGCATCAAGTACGGCGAATTCGCCGATGGTGACCTTGCGGGCCTTAAGCTCCACATCCTTGCCTTCACGGGCGAGATCGTAGGCGCGTATGCCGTTGATCTTGATCGCGGAGAAGGTATTGGGCACCTGATCGATGCCGCCGAGGAACCGTGAACGGATCATGCCCTCCACCAGTCGCACGGCTTCCTCCGGATCGGCGGGCGGAAGAACCGCCGCCGTCTCACCGCCGTGGAACCGGCATACCTCGCCTTCCGCATCGTCGGTGGTAGTGCACAGACCAAGCCGGATGGTCGCCTCATACGTCTTGTCGTGTTCGACGATGGCACTCAGCAGTCGCGTGGCGCGGCCGAACGCGAGCACCAGCAATCCCGTGGCCATGGGATCCAACGTGCCCGCATGACCGACCTTCTTGATATGCAACGCCCCGCGTGCGGCGGCGACCACATCGAAGCTGGTGACGCCCTGCGGCTTGTCGACCAGCAGCAGACCGGACGGTTCAGGCTTGCTCATCGTCCCAATCTTCATCGTCGTCATCCCAATCGTCCGAATCCGTCTGATCGGCTTCGCCTTCGTTCTCCTCGGGATGCTTATACGGATCGGCTTCGCCCGCATACTGCGCGGTTTCGCGGGCCTTGGCGAGTTCCTCGTCACGCTTGCGCGCGATGGCGAGGATGTCTTCGATCTCATGCGCCTCGCCGGGCACCTCGTCGAACACGAACTGCAGCTGCGGGGTCAGGCGCAGGCCGGCCTTGGTGCCCACCAGGGAGCGCAGACGTCCCTTGGCCTGGTTCAGCGCCTGCTGGGCGCGCTTGCGTTCGCCATCCTCATGGCCTTCATGGCCGAGCTGGGTCCAATAGACTTTGGCGAGCTGCAGATCGTTGGTCACGCGGACTTCGGTGATGGTGATGTTCGCCAGTCGCTTGTCGTGCAGCTGGGCCTCCATCGAGGAGGCGATCACACGCTGGATCAGGGCCGCGATACGCGCGGCGCGCGGGTTGGTTCCTGCCATGGGTTTTCCTTTACGTATTTCGATGGTGTTGCGCTCCCTCACGTTTCCTGTGGTGCGGGGAGCGATCGGCCGGTCTTCGCGTTCCGGCCTGATATGCGCCGTCGGGCGTGGGAGCGGGACGGCCGCTCAATGATATGCCCGTTAAAACGAATCAGTGCACGCCTCTGCCGTGGCCTCGCCATCGGCGGAAACGTACACTGATCGTTCATATGACCGTCGTCGTTCGCTTGCGACGACTACTTGCGTTCGATTTCGCGCATCTCGAAGGTCTCGATGATGTCGCCGATCTCGATGTCGTTGAAGGTGCCGAGGTTGATACCAGCCTCGTAGCCTTCCTTGACGGACTGCACGTCGTCTTTGAAACGACGCAGCGAGGAGATTTCCAGATCGTTGACAGTGGCCACGCCGTTGCGCAGAATACGGCACTTCGTACCACGCTTGACCTCGCCGTCCTGCACCATGACGCCGGCGATGTTGCCGAACTTGGAGGAACGGAAGATCTCGCGGATCTCGGAGTGGGAGGTGGTGACCTCCTCGTATTCCGGCTTCAGCATGCCCTTCAACGATGCCTCGATATCCTCGATGGCCTTGTAGATGATCGAGTAGTACTTGATCTCCACGCCTTCGCGCTCGGCCAGATCCGCCACCTGACGGTTCGGACGCACGTTGAAGCCGATGATGACGGCCTTGTCGACGGTCGCGAGGTTGACGTCGTTCTGCGTGATGGCGCCGACGCCGCGGTGGATGACCTGGATGCCGACCTCGTCGGACACCTCGATCTTCATCAGGGAGTCTTCCAGCGCCTCGACGGAACCGGAGGAATCGCCCTTGATGACGATGTTGAGCATATCCACCTCGGACTTGGCGAACTGCTCCTTAAGGCTTTCGAGGGAGACGATCTTGCGACGCTTGGCCAGCTGGGCGGCACGCTCGGTGGCCTGACGCTTCTCGGCGATCTGACGGGCCGCACGGTCGTCGCCCGCCACGAGGAACAGGTCGCCAGCGGTGGGCACGGAGGTGAGGCCGAGCACCTGCACCGGGCAGGAGGGGCCAGCGGTCTTCATCTGCTTGCCGTTCTCGTCGAGCATGGCGCGGACGCGGCCGTACGAGGTGCCGGCGACGATCGAATCGCCCACGTGGAGCGTACCGGACTGCACCAGCACGGTGGCCACCGCACCGCGACCCTTATCGAGTCGGGCTTCGATGGTGGCGCCACGGGCGTCCATATCCGGGTTGGCGCGCAGGTCGAGTTCCGCGTCGGCCGTGAGCAGCACGGCTTCGAGCAGCTTGTCGACGTTCGTGCCCTGCTTGGCGGAGATGTCGACGAACATGGTGTCGCCGCCGTACTCCTCCGGCACGAGGCCGAACTCGGTGAGCTGACCGCGGACCTTCTCCGGATTCGCGCCCGGCTTATCGATCTTGTTCACGGCGACCACGATCGGCACGTGAGCGGCCTGGGCGTGGTTGATGGCCTCAACGGTCTGGGGCATCACACCATCATCCGCGGCGACCACGAGGATCGCGACGTCGGTGAGTTCGGCGCCACGCGCACGCATGGCGGTGAAGGCCTCGTGGCCAGGGGTATCGAGGAAGGTGATCTTGCGCTGCTCGCCCTCAAGGGTGACGGACACCTGGTAGGCGCCGATGCGCTGGGTGATGCCGCCGGCTTCGCCTTCGATGACGTTGCTGCGACGGATGGTATCCAGCAGTCGGGTCTTACCGTGGTCGACGTGGCCCATGACGGTGACGACCGGCGGACGGGGCTTGAGGTCCTTATCGTCCTGCAGCTCTTCCTCATCAAGGTCGATGTCGAACTGCTGCAGCAGCTCCTTGTCTTCCTCTTCGGCGGAAACCAGCTTGATGTTCCAGCCGATCTCCTCGCCGAGGATCTGGAAGGTGGCTTCGTCGAGGGACTGCGTGGCCGTGGCCATTTCGCCGAGGTGGAACATCACGGTGACGAGGGCCGCCGGATTGACGTTGATCTTCTCGGCCAGATCGGCAAGGCTCGCGCCCTGACGCAGACGAATCACCTGACCGTCGCCGCGCGGAATACGCACGCCGCCGATGGTCGGTGCTTTGATCTCCTCGTATTCGCGACGCTTCGCCAGCCTGTTCTTACGGGCCTTCGACGACTTGCCGCCCTGACGTCCGAATGCGCCTGCAGCGCCGCCGCGACCGCGACTGCCGCCGCGTGCGGGACCGTTGCTCGGACCGCTGCTCGGGAAGTTGTTCTGCTGGCCGGTGCCGCTACGGAAACCGCCGCGTGCGCCGCCGCCCTGCTGACCGCCGCGCTGCGCGCCGCCATTGCGGTTCTGGCCCCACTGGCCGGGACGTGCGCCCTGCGCTCCCTGACCCGGACGACCGCCACGGAAACCGCCACGGCCACCACGACCGCCACGGCCACCACGCCTGTCCTCGTTGTTGTTCACAGTCGGACGAGCCATCGGATGCGGACGGGGGATGTCACCCGGGGTGGGCGTGTGCATGCCCTGCTTGCGGCTGAACGGATTGTTGCCCGGACGCGGACCGGGGGTATGCGGACGCTGCTGCGAGGACGCGTTGCCCTGCGCGGCGTGCGGTGCGGGAACCGGGGCCTTCGGACCCGGCTTGGCCGGACGTGCGCCCGGCTTGGGCTGCTGTGCGTGCGGCGCGGACGGCTTTTCGCCGCGCTGCTGCAGGGCGTTGCCGTTACGGTCGTTACGGTGCGGCTTGGGGCCGGGCACCGCGGGACGCTGATGCCTTGCCGCTCCCGCTCCCGGCTTGGCCGCCGGAGACGGCTTGGCGGGGCCGGGCTTCGCACCGGGCTTGGCGATCGGCTTCGGGGTTGCCTTGGGGGCGGCGGCCTTCGGCTGCTCCTTGCCCTTGGCTGCGCCGTCGCCCTTCGGAGCCAACGCGGCCTTGAGCTTGCGCTCGACCGGGGGCTCAACGGTGGAGGATGCCGACTTGACGAATTCCCCCATATCCTTCAGCTTCTCCAGCACGGTCTTGCTGTCGAGGCCAAGGTCCTTGGCGATTTCATATACGCGTGGTTTTGCCACTACTTGTTCTCCTATCTGTGACCACGCGCCCGCGCAGTCAATGCTCGATGACGGTGAGCCTGTTCATCGTGCAACCATGATCGTGTGTATCCTCGTCGTTCGACTCAGAGCCTACTTATGCCTGATAAATTCCGGCATAAGCATACCCAGAGCGCTGGATTATTCGTCCGCCTGCTTGTCCGCCTGCTCAGCCATCTTCTTGGCATGGCTTTCGGCGGATTCGATGCCGATCTTCCAACCGGTGAGCTTGGCGGCCAGACGAGCGTTCTGCCCTTCCTTGCCGATGGCCAGCGACAGCTGGTCGTCGTGGATGAAGGCGATGGCGGTCTTGTTCTTCTCGCTGATGACCTGCACGCCGGTGGCGACGGCCGGAGACAGAGCCGACGCGACGAATTTCGCCGGATCCGCGGAGTAATCGACGATATCGATCTTCTCCTGGCCGAGGTTCTCCATCACCGCACGGACACGGGCACCGCCGGGGCCGATCAGAGCACCCTTCGGGTTCACACTTTCCGTGTTGGCCTTGACCGCGATCTTGGTGCGGGCACCGGCCTCACGGGCGATGGCCATGATCGACACCGCACCGGAAACCAGTTCCGGCACTTCGCGTTCGAACAGGCAACGCACCAGCTCCGGGTGGGAACGGGAGACGATGATCTCCGGCCCCTTGATGCCACGACCGACGTTCACCACATACACGCGCAGACGCTCGCCGTGACGGTAACGCTCACCCGGCACCTGCTCGCGGCGCGGCAGCAGCGCTTCGACATCGCCGACGGCGATATGCACGTTGGAGGGATCCTTGACGTCCTGCTGGACGATGCCGGTGATCAGCTTGCCCTTCTGGCCGCTGAACGCGCCGAAGATCTTCTCATCCTCCGCGCGACGGAACAGCAGGGTGATGACCTGGCGTGCCGTGGCGGCGGCGAGACGACCGAAATCCTTGGGGGTGTCGTCGTACTCTTCACCCAGCGTGGGCGCGGGATGCGGGTTCTCCTCGGTGGGGGTTCCCGGAATCTCATCGGCCGCCCACACGGTGAACGTGCCGGCACGGTCGTCGAGTTCGATGCGCGCATGCTTGGCGGCGTGCGGCGTCTTCAGATATGCGAGGCGCAGCGCCTCGGAAAGAGCGTCATCAAGTGTTTCAGCGTCAATACCCTGCTCCGCTGCGAGCTTATGAATTCCTGCCAGGTCCAGTTCCATGTTCCGCAAGACCTCCCTTAAATTATTGCGTACTAGGCTCATATGGTCATAGTCAAAGCTTATTCTACTGTTTTATGCAGACACTTCGAGACGCCTTCCCCTTGGGCGCACGGCCGTTGACGATAGCGGCCGTATGCGCCATGCTCATGCCGCTCGCGGGATGCTCGGCACCGAATCTCGAAGCGCAGGTCAACGAGGCCGCCAAACCCGACACCTGCGAAAGCTCGTATGAGTCCGCTGTGGCGGGGTCGGGCGATATGGCCGCCGGCCATTCCCTGATGATGCGTTATCTCGGCGCGACCGCCGCCGCATCGGCTTGGTCCACCGTCGCCTCGTCCTGCCCGGCGCGCGCCGTCGAAGGCGTCGTGCATTCCGCGCAATCCTTGTACACCGCCCAAGTGCTCGCCTCGCGTTTGGGGATCGCCGCCGCTTCCGCACCCACCATGGATTATGGCTCGCTGGTGAAGCTGAGCATGGACACCGATGCGCTGTCGAAAATCGTATTGGAGGAGGATCGCGCCGGTTTCTCGCTGGGCGTACTGGCGGCTCGCGGCGTCGCCAACGCCACCCTTGCCAACAGCGACGCGCACAAGACCGCCGCGCAACGACTGTTCTCGCTGTCCGAAGCCGGCACGGACCCGCGTCAGAAGGTGTATGCGGTCGATCATCTGATAGCGAATCCGCAAACCATCGACGATCCCGCCAACAAGATCGAGGCATCCACCGTCGCCGCCATCGAGATGAATTGCGCGCGCGCCTACCTTGAGGCGTTGTCCGGGTCGAAGCACATTTCACGCGCCACGCTCGCCTGGCTTGCCGATGCCGCCACGGCCCGCGTCTGGCATGCTTTCGAACTCGGATACCCGGTGTTCGACGCCGCATTGCTCGAACAGGATGAGGGCTGAGGGCCGATCACGTTCCGCACGGCTCGGCGAATGCCGGGATCCGGCGACCGACGGCAAGCGGCGGAAACGAAACGGACGGCGGAAACGAAACGGATATGACAAAGCCCACCGGGAATCCCGATGGGCTTTTATGGCGGATAAGGCGAGATTCGAACTCGCGGAGGGGTTCGCCCTCACACGCTTTCGAGGCGTGCTCCTTAGACCGCTCGGACACTTATCCATATGTTGCAAGCAACTTGTCCATTATGCCACAAAAAACCGATACGGCAAATCGTGTCGCACATGTCGCGTCGTGCAACGGCCTGCAGCGCGACGGTTGCACGACGGTTGCGCGACGGCCATATACCCAGCCATGCAACGGCCGCACGGGCATCACAGCAGCTGCTCATGCACCGATGCATTCACCCACTGGTCCTGCTTGACGTCATCACCGAAGAACGTGCCGATATCAAGCATGCAATCACGGTAATCACGCCCATGCGCGATGGTGATGTAGTTATCGTCCACCATACGATTGTGCGTCGGGTCGAATCCAATCCACCGCCCGTAGTGGTAGATCTCCACCCAGGCGTGCGTCGCGCCTTCGCCACCGAGCAGACCGGCGATATACCGCGCGGCGAGCCCGCAATGGCGGCATACCGCCAGCATCACGTGCGCGTAATCCTGGCACACGCCGCTGCGTTGCGCAAGCGCCTGCTCGGCGGTGGTGCGGATCGTGGTGGAACCCGGCGTGTAGACGAAGGCCTTGAACACCTCATCCATGATCGCCCCGGCCTTATCGAGCGCCGTGGCATCGTCCGCCAGCCGCTCCAATCGGGTGCGGCAGATCGCGATCAACGCCTCGACGGCCGGCCCGGGAACGGTGAGCGCCGAATCGAAACGGTACAGGGGCCGGTAACGTTCCGCCTTGATATGCGCGTTGTCCACGAATGCGATGCCGGTGACCCGGTAATTGAACATCGTGTGCGGTTCCGGGATGAACCCGGTGCTCACCACGGAGTCGAAGGCATCGATGGTCGTTTCGAGTTCGGTATGCGGCTCCACCATGACATCGACGTCCACAACCTGCTGGCGTGGTCCGGTCACGGGGATGCAACGCAACTGGAAACGATGGTTCGTGACCGGCGAGCTGAAGCTCAGCTTCATCTCGTAATCAAACACCAATTTCTTCATGGCTCATGTCCCAAGTCCGATCGGGCAATACGGTTCTCACGATACCCACCACCCGCGTTCACGGGCGATGGGCGTCCATATTCATGGCGCTCAGCGTCCCCTTTTCCGCGGAATCATGCATGATGGAACGCTTGCGGAAATCGTCGAGGAACGCCCGGAGCTTGGCGGTCAGCCTGTCGTAGCCACGTTGGGGCAGTTGCGCGAGCAGCCAGTTCAGCCCGTCGGCGAAGCATTGCGGCAACGGCAATCCGTCGAGAAGATGCGCGTACGCCTCGAGGTTGCGCAGCGATACGTCCAGTTCATCATCCGGCATATGGAAGCGCGTGTACAGGTCGATGCGCTCAAGGTACTTGCCGACGAAGATGAACGCCTTGAGCTCCTTATCGGCCGAGGAGTTCTCGATGCCGCCCCAGAACGCGAGCATGTTATCCGCCACATCGCGTTGCGCGTAGATGTCGCCGTCGTTGGCGCTGCGTTCGGCGGCGTCGGTGATGTTCGTCAGGGCAAGCTCGATGTACTGCAGCAGACGCGACGAAAGCTCGGGCCGCAAAATCACCGCGTTGTTGAACGCGCACACGATGGCGCTGCGCACCGAATCCGGATTGTTCCCGTCATACAGGAACGATTCGATGAATGCGTCGAAATCCTCGAAGTCCTCGGGCAGGTCGAGTGCGTGGGCGAATGGGCGGAACGCGTCGGCGTCCTCGTCCATCACACGGTCGTAGAAGGGATAGAACTGCACCAGCGTGGTGAACGCCCGCTCGGTGTACCGGCCGAGCCAATACAGGTTGTCTGCCTTGGACGCGGTGACCAGCTGCAGCGCATGCTTGCGCACATGCGGGATAAGATTCACCGACGTGATCTCCTCCCCGGCTCTCATACCGTCCTTCGTATCGGGGGCGAGCACCCAAGTGTCCTTGAAGCCGCCGCCCTGCGAGGAGTTGACGATCATCTGACCGGGAACGGACGAATAGCGCGTCAAGCCCGAATACCATACGTGCATGTTCTGACCGGTGAGGACGAAGGCGCGCAGATCGGCCTTGCGTGGCACGGTGTCGCCGGTCGCCGTATCGACGACCTCAAGATCACGGAATTGGATGACTTCCTGCGCGATGAACCGCCTGGGCTCGGCTTTGATGCGGTCGGCCAGATCCTCGCGCTCGGATTTGTCCAGATCACTGCCGAACACCACGCCGTAACCACCGGCTTCGGCCACATCCTTGATCACCAGTTCGCCGAGCCTGTCGAGCACTTCGGCGCGATCCTTGCCGAACATGGGCATGTAGGTGGGCGCATTGTTCAGGATCGGCTCCTCGCCCAGATAGTATCTGATCATCTGCGGCACGAAATAGTAGATGGCCTTGTCGTCGGCCGCGCCGTTGCCCGGCGCGTTGACGATGGAGACGTTGCCCGCACGGTAGGCGGAGAGCAGGCCGGGCACGCCGATCACCGAATCGGGGTTGAAGGCGAAGGGATCGAGGTAATCGTCGGAAAGACGCCGGTAGACCACGCCCACACGATGCCGGTTGCCCGCATAGTCGAGGAAGAACAGACGGTTGTCCACGACTTCGAGATCCTCCGGGAACGCGAGCGTGGCACCGGTCTGTTCCGCCAGATACGCGTGCTCGAAGAACGCGGAATTGTATCGTCCCGGCGACAGCACCACCGCGATGCCGCCCGTGGATACGAAGTCCATCGCCTTGCGCAGTAGACGGGAGTAGTCGCGGTTGTCGCGCACATGCACGTCGCGGAACAGACGCGGGTTGATGCGACGTTCGATGTCGCGCGCGAACAGCGGGTAGCTTGCGCCCGAGGGAATACGCAGATTATCCTCCAACACCCACCATCGGCCATCCTCGCCTTGCACGAGATCCTCCCCCGCGATGTGCGCGAACACGCCGCCTGGAGGGGTGACGCCGTTCACCTGCGGATAGTAGCCCGCCGACGTGTAGACGAACTCCTCGGGCACCACGCCGTCGTGGATGATCTGCTTATCGGAGTAGATATCGCGCAGATACGCGTTCAGCGCCTGGACGCGCTGCTTGAGACCGGCTTCAAGCCGGTCGAACTCGTCGGATTCGATGATGCGCGGCACCGGATCGTAGGGGAACAGACGATCATGGTATTCGCCGTCCTTGTATACGCCGAAGCGCACGCCGTTGCGGCTGAGTTCCCTATTGATCTCCTCACGCCGTGATACCAGTTCCTTGGCCAGTTTCCGTGCCGCCGATTCGATCATCGTTCCACGCTCCTTCCGTCCCTCGCGACGGATGCCAATATGGGGTACCGCGCATGGTCAGCCTTGATAGAAGCGAACGTAACGGCGTTCGGTTACCGGATGGTGCCGCGGATTGTTACGGTATTGTCATCGGTGACGCGCACCGCAACATGCCGTACACATGGCCGTGACATGACGATCCCCGTGCGGGTCGCCATGGATGGTCCATGGTGGCCAGCACGGGGATCGACGTGGCCTATCGGCGGCTGTCCGCTAGCGGAAGCGACTCACTTCTGCCAACCGATATCCTGCGGCAGAGAACCCGCGAAGCCGGCCGAACCATAGTTGGCCAGACCGGTCTTCGTGGCGTAATAGGACGGCGGTGTGGACACCGGAATGGTGCCGTACAGCGCCAGCGCGGCCTTTTCCGCCTTGTTGGTGGCCTTGGCCTGGGCATCATAATCAGACAGCGCGCCGGCCTTCTTCACCAGCTCGTCGACTTCCTTGCTGCCCACATAGGTGAAGTTCGACGGACCGTCGGAGGTATACAGCTGCGGCGCGGAGGTCACGAAACTGAGCGCGGCGCTCGCCTGCCAGGCCATCGGCAGCACCTGGTATTCGCCGCTGGTCACGGTGGACGAGAACTTGCTTTCGGTCTTGTTGACGACCTTGACCTTGACACCGGCCTTCTTCATCATGGCCTGATATGCGGTGGCCAGAGCCTGCTGGGTGGCGTCGTCACCGAAGTAGGTGAACGTGACCTGCAGCGTCTTGCCGCCCTTGGCGTAGTAGCCGTCATCGCCCATCTTGTAACCGTCGGACTCGAGGGTCTTCTTGGCGTTGTCGACGTTGTACTTCGCGTCGGCCGGCATGTTGTTCTCATAGCCCTTCTGGTACGGCATCAGCAGCTCGGAGCCCGGCTGGGTGGCATCCCACTTCATGCCTTGGTACTGCACGCTGTTGTAGGTATTGACATCGAACGCCTGGGTCAGCGCCTTACGCACCTTGATGTCGTCCAGCGGCTTGGACTTGCCGTTGTATTCGAACACACGGGTCTTGGTGCTGTAGCCGTAGCGGAGCTGCGTGTCCTTCACGCCGCGCACCTGCTTGATATCGTCCTTGGTGCTGGCGATGGCAGCATCGATTTCGCCGTTCTGGAAGGCGTTGAGCTCGGCGCTGCTCTCCATCTGCTTGTAGATCACCTTGCTCAGCTTCGGCTTGTCGCCCCACCACTCCTCATTCGGGACGAAAGTGACCTGGGAATCGCTGAAGGACTGGACCTTGAACGGACCGGCGGCCCATTCGTTGTGCGGGTTCTTCACCCATCCCTGGGTGAAGGTCTTCGGATCGGCGGCCTTCGGGTTCACCAGTCCGGAGAACACCAACTGCCACGGATAATACGGGGTCTTGTACTTGACGATGACCTGCTTGGCATTGGAGCCCTGCTCGACGCTGGCGATCTGGTCGAAACCATCGGTGCTCGGCGGGTTGTAGTCCGGGTTGGAACCGTTGTTGGCCTCCCAGGTCGCTTTGAATGCGGTCCAGTCGATTTCGCTGCCGTCGTTCCATTTGGCCTTCGGATTGATGTCGTACTGCACGACCATTGGGTTCTCGCTGACCAGCCTCATATCGGTCAGGAAGTCCTTGTTCACCTTGATCGGGGAGCCGGAAACCTGATCGGAAAGCAGCAGGCTCGGCTGATACCAGCTCCACAATTCGGACATGTACCCGGTGTTGCCGTCGGTGCTCAGATAGTTCCAGTTCGGACCGATTTCGACAATACCCAGTGTCAGCGTGCCGCCGTCCTTGATGTTGTCGCGAGACTGGTGGTTGTCGTAACGCTGCTTGACGTTCGGCATCGGCAGATCACCGGTGTAGGACGATGGAACGCCGTCTGCCGGCTCCTCCTTCAACGCGCTCGATGAAGAACCGCCATTCGCGCCGCAGCCTGCGAACAGCATCGAGAACGACGCCGCCACGGCAGCAAGCGACATAAGCTTGTTTTTCCTGTTCATTTTCCTCTCCAATATATTCAAGGATTCGTGGGATGCGAATCCATCACCCGCGCTTGGAATCAAGCGAAATGGCAGGCGACCGTATGGCCGTCGCCGCGGGAAGCTTCGTTCGAGACGCGCATGCTCGGGCGTTCGCCCATGCAACGCGCCTGTTGTTCCTTCGTCAGCGTCGGCATCAGTGGGCATCGGCCCACGAACGGGCAGCCGGCGAAGGTTTCCGTCGCGCTGGGCAGTTCGCCTTGCAGCACGACACGTTGACGGGACCGTTCCCTTTGCGGGTCGGGAACCGGAACCGCGCTCATCAGGGCCTTGGTGTACGGGTGCAGCGGATGGTCGAACACGTCATCCGTGTCGCCGACCTCCACGAGCCGCCCCAGGTACATCACCGCGATGCGGCTGGAAATGTGGCGGACCACCGACAGGTTGTGCGCCACGAACAGATAGGCGACGCCAAGCTTGTTCTGCAGGTCCTCCAGCAGGTTGATCACACCGGCCTGGATGGAAACATCCAACGCGGAGACCGGTTCATCGAGCAAAACCAGCTTCGGATTCACGGCCAGGGCGCGTGCGATGGCGATGCGCTGACGTTGGCCTCCGGAGAACTGCGTCGGGAAGCGATCCACCTGATCCGGGTTGAGTTCCACGAGCCGCATCAGTTCGCCGATGCGCTGGCGAATCTCCTCACGGCTCTTATGCTGCGCCTTCAGCGGCTCGGCAAGCACGTCGTAGATCGGCAGACGGGGGTCGAGCGAGCTCATCGGATCCTGGAACACGTATTGCACCTGCGCACGCAGTTCACGGCGCTTCTCGCGGGACATGTGCTTCTTGCTCAACGTCGTGCCGAGGACGGTGATGGAACCGGATTCCGGCTCGGTGAAGTTCATGACCTGCGTCAGCGTGGTGGATTTTCCGGAACCGGATTCACCCACCAGCGCCACGGTCTCGCCTTCGCACACATCGAAGCTCACGCCGTCCACCGCATGCACTTTGCCCACATTGCGGCGGAAGAACCCACCGGAGGTGACCGGGAAGGTCTTGCATACGTCCTTCAGTTCAAGCACCTTCCTGCGCTGGCTGCGGGGAATGTGCGCGAACTTGGACGGCGTTCGGTCATCCACCTGGTACACGTCATGGAAGGTGAGTCCCTTACTCGCGATCTCGTCGGCGCGCAGGCATGCCGCCAACTGCCCTTCGAGCCCTGAAATGGGTTTGAGCTCCGGCTCCTCATGGCGGCATGCGTCGGTGGCCATCGGGCAACGGGGCGCGAACGGGCATCCCTGCGGCAAGTCGGCCAGATTGACCGGGGAACCGGGAATGGGCACGAGCCGCTTGTCGCTGCCGCGATCGGAACGCGGCACCGCACCCAGCAATCCCATGGTGTACGGCATGGCGGGATGCGCGAAAATGCTGTCGACGTCCGCGTATTCCACCGGGCGCCCCGCGTACATGACGATGATGTCGTCCGCCATGCCCGCGATGACACCCAGATCATGGGTGATGAAGATGACCGCGGCACCCGTTTCGCGCTGCGCTTTCTTCAACACTTCGAGGATCTGCGCCTGGATCGTCACATCCAATGCGGTGGTCGGCTCGTCGGCGATGATGACGTCCGGGTCGTTGGCGATGGCCATGGCGATCATCACACGCTGGCGCATGCCGCCGGAGAACTGGTGGGGAAACGCGGTCAGGCGCTTCTCCGGCTCGGGGATGCCCACCAGATTCATCAGTTCGATGGAACGGTCGTGGATCTGTTCGGCGCTCATGCCGGGATTATGTATGGTCAGCGCCTCCTTGATCTGATCACCGATGGAGAACACCGGGGTCAGCGCGGAAAGCGGGTCCTGGAAGACCATGGCGATGCCCTTGCCGCGGATCTTGCTCATGGCGAGGTCATCCTTGTCGAGCAGTTCCTCGCCACGGTAGCGGACGGATCCCTTGACGCTCGCATTCTTGTCGAGCAATCCCATGATCGCCATGGATGTCACCGATTTGCCCGAACCGGACTCGCCGACGATGCCGAGCGTCTTGCCGCGGTAGAGGTCGAAATTGACGCCGCGCACGGCACGCACCACGCCCGCTTCGGAAGCGAAGCTCACATGCAGGTCGCGGACTCGGAGAACCGGCTTCTTCTCTTGCGTTTCCTTCTGATTGGTCATTTCGGGCTCACTCAGCCTTTCCAGCGGAACGGGAATACGGGTCGATGGCGTCACGCAATCCATCGCCGATCAGCTGCACGGAGAAGGTCAGCACGATCAGCACGATGGAGGGGAACAGCAGGATCCATGGGGAGGTCATCACCACGGTCTGGCCCGCGTTGAGCAGGGTGCCGAGCGAGGTGTCGGGAGCTTTGATGCCCAAGCCCAGGAAGCTCAGCGCGGTTTCGCTGTTGACCGCGCCGATGACGCCGAGCACGGTGTTGATGATCAGCACCGAGCCCAGATTCGGCACCAGATGACGCACGATGATGTGGAACGACGAAACGCCCATGTATTTCGCGGCGTGGACGTACTCACGCTCGCGCAGGCTCAACGTCAACGTGCGCAGGGTACGCGCGTAGCCGATCCAGCCGAAGGCCGTCAAACCGAAGACGAGCCACAGCCAGTCGCTGCCGCCGGTCGCGGAGCTCACGATGAGCGCGATGAGGAGGAACGACGGCACCACGAGCAGCATGTCAAGCACCCACATGCCGACTTTTTCGAACCAGCCGCCGAAATAGGCGACCGCGGTGCCGACGATCGCGGCGATCACCGTGGTGCCGATGGAGCTCAGCAGACCGATGGAGAGGGAACGTCCCAGACCACGGACCACCATGGCGTACAGATCGGAACCGCCGACGGTCGTGCCAAACCAGTGGTCGGCGGTCGGACCGGAGCCGAGTGCCGTGAAATCAGGCTCGTCATAGCTCCATTTGGAGAGTTTGGAACCGAAGATCGCGAAGAATATCAGCACGACCAGCATCACCAAGCCGACAACGGCTGACTTGCGACGCATGAAACGCCTGACATACAGGGTCAGACGGCCTGTGCGTTTGAACGAATCATTCGCGGCCGGCGCATCATCGGAACCGAGATCCTCGCGTTCCGGTCCTTTCTGCGCTTCACATTCAACGGTTTCGTCATATTCGAGTGCGCTACTCATGGGGAATCACCTAATATTCAGTTCTTGTGGCTATTCAGCTCAAACGAATGCGTGGATCGAGCCATGCGGAGAAGATGTCGGCAAGCAGGGCGCCGGTAAGCGTGCAGACGCCGCCGAACGCGGTGACCGCCACCGAGCCGTTGATGTCGTTCTGGCTGATGGCCTGCACGAAGTAGGATCCGACGCCATTGATGGCGAACACGGTTTCCGTGATCACGGCGCCGGTGAACACGCTGGCGATGGAGAACGCCACATCGACGGCCGTCGGAATCAGCGACGTGCGCAACGCATGACGGCGGATGGCGACGTTGAGCGGCAGGCCTTTGGCACGTGCAGTGCGCACATAATCGGCGTTCATCGTATCGAGCAGATACGTGCGCTGCGTCAGATGGTAGCTGACCATGCCGGGGATGGTCAGCACGATGGTCGGCAGTATCAGATGCTGCGCGAAATCAAGGAACCACAGGAACGGATTCGATCCGGTGTAGGAATGCAATCCCGTCACGTAGAAGATCCTGCTGCCGGTGGACTTGTTGAAGCTGATGGCAAGCAGCACGACCAGCAGGCCGAGCACGGCGGTGGGGATGACCAGGAAGAAGGTGGCGACTGTGTTCAATGCGCGATCCTGCCACTTGTATTGGCGAATCGCCGTGTAGACGCCGATGCTGACGCCGAAGACCACGCCAAGGACGGTGGCCAGCGTCACCAGCTGGACGGACGCGCCGATACGGGCCGCGATCGCTGGACCGACCGGCGACTGGTCCGGGCTCAATCCCCAATCCCAACGGGTCACGATGTTCTTCAGCCACCGTCCGTACCGGATGATGACGGGGGTCTGATCGTTGATGTTAGCGAGGGTCAGCGAACGGTTGATTGAGGCGATCGGCGGATGCGGATGGCGGGACATGTAGTTCGAGCGTGGGTCCATGAACGCGCTTGCCAGGAAGTACGTCAGCGACACTGCGATGAACAGCATCACCACGTAATTGGCGATGCGCTTGACGATGTATTTGATCATGCGACCCCCTTCAGGCCAACCCCTTGCGCCTTATGTATTGGTCTGTAATAGGTCGCATATTTTTCCGGGGCAACCCTGTTTCACATTGTGGAACGGGTCCGTCTCATGACCGAAACACGCGAATTCCGCGGCAAACCGCATGCTGGCAACGTTTCTCCCACATGGAATGCCGTTCACAAATTGCGGCCGTTACAACACTCGTCGCAGCGTTTGTCACATCGCTCGCCGCAGCGTCCGTCGCAATGGATTACGGCAGCGTCCGCTTCGCACGAATCGCCTGGGCGCGAACCGCCAGCTGATCGTCGGAAGGGTAGGCGACGTGTTCCAACGTTAATCCCTGCGGCGCGATCGGGCCGGTGCTGCCTTCACGCTTGGGAACGGCCATCTTGCCCGCGAACCAATCGAGATCGCGCTTGCCGAGGCCGACCTGCACGCAGCCGTTGACCAGGGAACGCACCATATTGCGGGCGAAGGCGTCGGCGACGATGGTGAAGCAGACCAAGCCGGATTCGAAGGTCGGCACGATATACCCTTGCTCCAAGCCGCTCTCCCGGCCGCTCTCCCGGCCGCTCGGCGGGACGAGCGGCGAAGTCCCGATACGTGTCCACTGCGCCCGTTTGACCTCACGGATGGTGGTGCCTCCCGGATTCGGAGTGGCGAAGGAGCCGAAATCATGCAGGCCGATGGTCATGGCCGCTGCACGGTTCATCGCATCGATATCAAGATCGTCATCGATATGGAGCACGCAGCCACGCAATCGCGGATCGACCTCTCCCCCACGATCGACGATGCGATACACGTATGTGCGTTCCAGCGCGGAGAACCGGGCATCGAAACCTTCCGGCGCCACACTGATGCGATGGATGGCGATATCGCCGGGCAACAGCCGCTGCAGGCGATGTTCCAGAGCCGTCACCGCGGCAACCTTCATATGCCCGACGGCGCGTTGCAGGACATCCTCACTGATGTCGATATGGCAGACCTGATGGCTGGCGTGCACGCCCGTATCGGTACGCCCCGCCACCACCAAGCGCAACGGCTCGTCGGCATCGTCGGCGGCGACGCGCAGAATGCGGCGCAGCGCGCTCTCCACTTCCCCCTGCACCGTGCGAATGTCGGGCTGCACGGCCCATCCGTAGAACGCCCCACCGTCATATGCCAAATCGATTCGAAGTCTCATAACCACCCATAGTACGGGTTCCCTCAACCTTCATGCGGCAGAAGCCGGTTCGTCCGCTGCCTCGCGCAGGCCGTCTGGTACGGCATAATCCAGTACGGCCCGGCAGACATATACGGTTCCGCCTCCCGAGGCGCATAACCCGCCGAATATACGAAAAGGGCCGGGAACCACATGGATTCCCGGCCCTTCAATCAATCAGTCGGACTGATCGACTCACTCAGCCTTCTCGGCCTCGTCCTTGGCTTCCTCAGCGGGAGCTTCGGCTTCGGCGGCGACCTTGGTCGCGGCTTCGGCTTCCTTGACGACGGCCTTCTTCGGGCTCACCGGCTCGGTGACGAGCTCGATGATGGCTGCAGGCGCATTGTCGCCGGTACGAGAGGCGATCTTCACGATGCGGGTGTAGCCGCCCTCGCGCTGCTCCATCTGCTCGGCGATCTCGGTGAACAGCTTATGCACGACGGACTTGTTGCGGATGACGCGCATCACGCGACGACGGGAGTGCAGATCACCGCGCTTGGCGAAGGTGATCAGTCGCTCGGCCAGCGGACGAAGGCGCTTGGCCTTCGGCAGCGTGGTCGTGATGCGGCCGTTCTGGAACAGGCTGGTAGCCATGTTCGCGAGCATAAGGCGCTCGTGTGCCGGGCTGGACGCCAGACGCGGGCCCTTCTTGGGTGTAGGCATTGTTACTCCTTTTGCCGGGCCGGTTCAGGTGGGCAAGAGCCCGAACATCCGAACCGGTCAAGCGGTTGGTCGAAGATTATGCGATCACTCGTCTTCCGGGGAGAAGAAAGTGCCGCCTTCGAGATTATTGGGGTCGAAGTCGCCGAGCGGCGAAGCCTTCAGGGAAAGACCCAGGGACTGGAGCTTCTCCTTGACCTCGTCGATGGACTTCATACCGAAATTGCGGATGTCGAGCAGATCCTGCTCGGTGTGGGAGACAAGCTCACCGATGGTGTGGATGCCCTCACGCTTCAGGCAGTTGTAGCTGCGCTGAGTGAGGTTCAGATCCTCAATCGGCACGGCATGCTCAGGGTTGGTTTCCTCCACCACGGGAGCGGAACCAACCTCAACGCCCTCAGCCTGAACGTTGAGCTCACGGCACAGACCGAAGAGCTCCACCAGGGTGGAACCGGCGGATGCCACCGCATCGCGCGGGGAAATGGCCGGCTTGGTCTCCACGTCCAGAATGAGCTTGTCGAAGTCCGTGCGCTGTTCCACACGGGTGGCCTCGACCTTGTAGCTCACCTTGAGCACCGGGGAGTAGATGGAATCGACCGGGATACGGCCGATTTCGTCAGCATCCTGCTTGTTCATCGACGCCGGCACATAGCCGCGGCCACGCTCGACGGTGAACTCGATTTCGAGTTCGCCATCTTCGGCCAGGGTGGCGATATGCTTGTCCGGGTTGGCGATGGTGACGCCGGCGGGCGGGGTGATATCGCCTGCGGTGGCTTCACCCTTGCCACTCTTGCGCAGGTACATCACGACGGGCTCATCATATTCGCTGGTGAGCACGATGCCCTTGATGTTCAGCAGGATCTCGGTGACGTCTTCCTGCACACCCGGCAGAGTGGTGAACTCATGCAGGGCACCGGAGATACGTACCGAAGTAACAGCGGCACCCGGAATCGAGCTCAACAGGGTACGGCGCAGCGAGTTGCCAAGCGTGTAGCCGAAGCCCGGTTCAAGCGGTTCGATAGTAAAACGGGAGCGCTGAGGATTCAGCGATTCCTCGGTAAGAGTCGGACGCTGTGCAATAAGCACTGTGGTATCCTTTCAGCTTCTGAACGGCGGTGCACTCGCCGAACATAAGCACGTTGGATGAATATTGTCTAGTAGTGCTCAGACGCGACGGCGTTTCGGGGGACGAACGCCGTTGTGTGCTTGCGGGGTGACGTCGGTGATGGAGCCGACTTCAAGACCTGCAGACTGCAGGGAGC
The DNA here is from genome assembly GCF_900129045.1 of Bifidobacterium merycicum DSM 6492. Taxonomy (GTDB): domain Bacteria; phylum Actinomycetota; class Actinomycetes; order Actinomycetales; family Bifidobacteriaceae; genus Bifidobacterium; species Bifidobacterium merycicum. Next base: position 177,823 of record NZ_FQTX01000003.1, read on the forward strand.
GGATAGCGGTTTCACGACCGGAACCCGGGCCCTTCACGAATACGTCGACCTTCTTGACGCCGTGTTCCATCGCCTTGCGGGCGGCGGACTCGGCAGCCATGCCGGCAGCGTACGGCGTGGACTTACGGGAGCCCTTGAAGCCGACGTCGCCACCGGAGGCCCAGGACACCACAGCGCCGGACGGATCGGTGATCGAGATGATCGTGTTGTTGAAAGTGGACTTGATGTGCGCCTGCCCGACCGGGACCGACTTGCGGTCGCGGCGACGAGGCTTGCGCGCGGCTTGCTTCTGAGCTGCCATTGATCCTCGTTTCCTAATAACGAATGTCTTGCTGGCCTACGCGATGAGGATGCGCACCTCGTGGCGTATGCTTCGCCACCTATTACTTGGTGGCCTTCTTCTTTCCGGCGACCGTGCGCTTCGGGCCCTTGCGGGTGCGAGCATTGGTCTTGGTGCGCTGACCACGCACGGGAAGACCCTTACGGTGACGCTGGCCTTGATAGCAGTTGATCTGAATCTTACGACGGATATCGGCGTCGATTTCACGACGCAGATCGCCCTCGATCTTGAAGTTGGCTTCGAGGTAGTCACGCAGCGTAATCAGCTGCTCGTCGGTAAGATCCTTGACGCGAATATCCGGATTGATACCGGTCGCAGCAAGCGTTTGCTTCGCACGGGTACGACCAACACCGAAAATGTAGGTGAGGGCGATCTCGATGCGCTTCTCGTTAGGGATGTCGACTCCGGCAAGACGTGCCATTGCGATTCCTTCTATGTTCCGTAGGTCTTGCACCCTCTCGCCCGGTTATCCGGCACGGGCCTACGTACCCGTGGTTCAACGTCGCTTCCAAAGGAAGGCGTTGTGAGAAAGTGCCTTATTACTTGTGCCGCAGGGAAATCTGCTCAGCCCTGGCGCTGCTTGTGGCGCGGGTTGACGCAGATCACCATGACGCGGCCGTGACGACGGATCACGCGGCAGTTTTCGCAGATCCTCTTCACACTAGGGCTGACCTTCATGGTTTTCCTTTACTTGTACCTTTACTTATAACGGTACGTAATGCGTCCGCGAGTCAGATCGTACGGGCTCATTTCGAGCACCACGCGATCCTGCGGGAGAATACGGATGTAGTTCTTCCGCATCTTTCCGGAGATGGTGGCCAGCACGATGTGCTTGTTCTCAAGTTCAACACGAAACATCGCGTTTGGCAGCGCTTCGACTACCTGACCTTCGACTTCAATCACACCGTCTTTAGCCATGAGCTCCAGTCCATCCTTGTGGGTGCATTACACAGCGCTTCCGAAGAAACACCAACTTGCAAGAATACACAGTAGGGCCCCCAAGATCGCGGACGGCGTGTCACGTGATCTTGGGGGCCCTATCGGCCGGCGGGTTCTTCCCGCCTTCCCACCGTATTTACAGCGTGTGGATGTCCGCTCAGCGGGCGTCGAGAGCTGCGACGATGTTCTTCTGGATGGCGTCGATCTCGCCGACACCATCGATGGCGACCAGCTGGCCACGGCTCTTGTAGGTGTCCAGCAGCGGCGCGGTCTCCTTGGCGTAGGTGGCGAGGCGCTTGGCGATGGCTTCCGGCGTGTCGTCGGTGCGGCCCTGCTCCTCGGCGCGCTTGGCGATGCGGGCCATCAGCACGTCATGATCGGCGTCGAGGGCGACCACGGCGTCGAGCGGGGTGCCGAGCTCTTCGAGCATGGCGTCGAGGGCTTCGACCTGGGCGGCGTTGCGCGGGTAACCGTCGAGGATCCAACCGTTCGCGGTGTCGTCCTGGGCCAGACGGTCCTTGACGATGGAGTTGGTGAGCTCGTCGGGGACCAGTTCGCCCTTGTCGGTGTATTCGATGACCTTGAGACCGAGTTCGGTCTTGCCCTTGATGTTGGCACGGAAGATGTCACCGGTGGAGATGGCGGGGATGCCGTAGTGCTCGGCGAGCAGCGCGGCCTGGGTGCCCTTACCGACGCCCTGGGGGCCCATGATCAGCAGACGCATGAGGGTTCTCTTTCTATTCTGTTGGATTCTGTTGTGTGGGTTATACGTGACGGAGCGCTACCGAAGTCTAGTTCCGTAGCGCTCCGTAAGCATGGCCGGGTCAGCGACCCGTCACTTGCCTTCCTGATGGTCGGTGTTCTCGAACAGGAAGCCAGCGTACTGGAACTGTTCGGTCTGCGCCTTCGCCTGACGCAGGGTGTCGAGGCCGACGCCCGCGATAATCAGGATCGTGGTGCCGCCGAACGGCAGCTTGGTGTTAAGGTTCAGCGCCATGATCAGCACGGTCGGGATCAGGGCCACGAACAGCAGGTAGACGGCACCGACGGTGTTCAGGCGGTTCATCACGTAGGTCAGGTAGCGGCTGGTGGCGCTGCCCGCACGGATGCCGGGGATGAAGCCGCCGTACTGCTTCATGTTGTCGGCGGTCTCGTCCGGATTGAACGTGATCGACGTGTAGAAGAAGCAGAAGAAGACGATCATCAGCGCATACAGGGCGATGTACCACACGGAGGTGGTGTTGCCCAGGTTGGCGTTGATCCACTTGACCCAGGACTGGTCGGAGTTGCCGAACTGGGCGACCAGGGTCGGGATGGCCAGAATGGAGGATGCGAAGATCGGCGGGATGACGCCGGACATGTTGATCTTCAACGGCAGGTAGGTGGAGGAGCCGCCGTACATCTTGCGGCCGATCATGCGGCGGGTGTACTGCACCGGGATACGACGCTGGCACAGTTCGACGAAGTCGACGAAGATGAGGATGACGACCAGCACGGAGACCACGATGGCGAACTTGCCCCAGTCGCCGTCCGTGCCGTTGGTGCCATAGCCGATCTCCCACAGCTGCGGCAGGAAGCCGGAGCAGATGGACATGAAGATGAGGACGGACATACCCTGACCGATGCCCTTATCGGTGATGAGTTCGGCCATCCACATGATCAGACCGGTACCACCGGTCATGATGAGGACCATGACCATGAGGTTCCACACGGAGCCGTCGGGGATGACCTGGGAGCACTGGTAGTTGAACAGGGCGCCGGAACGCGCGGTGACCAGAATGGTGGTGGACTGCAGCACCGCAAGTCCGATGGTCAGGTAACGCGTGTACTGGGTCAGCTTGGTCTCGCCGGACTGGCCTTCCTTATGCAGGGCTTCGAAGCGCGGAATCACGACGCGCAGCAGCTGGATGACGATGGACGCGGTGATGTACGGCATGACACCCAGCGCGAAGATCGACAGCTGCAGCATGGCGCCGCCGGAGAACAGATTGACAAGTCCGATGAAGTTCTCCTGGTTGCCGGACAGCGTGGTCATGCACTTCTGCACGACCTTGTAGTCCACACCCGGGGTAGGAATGAACGAGCCAATGCGATAGATAATGATGATGAAAAGAACGAAGAGGATCTTCTTCCTGAGTTCTTTCGTCTTCAAGGCCTGGATTAACGTCCTCACCTAGATTCCTCCCTTATGGTGTTAGGCGCACAATTGACACACCACAATACGAATAAATTCACGCTAACGCACGAGCATAGTCGACAGTGTCTACTTCGTGCGTACACATCTCATAAAAATAGGCCCCCTTGCAAGCAAGGGGGCCATTTCAAATCACCTTCCGGAGACGAATCAGTCTTCGGAGATGGAGCCGCCAGCGGCCTCGATCTTGGCCTTGGCGGAGGCGGAAGCCTTCACGCCCTTCAGCGTGTACTTGACGGTGGTCTCGCCATCGCCCAGGACCTTCACCGGGTAACCGTTGCGGACGGCGCCCTTGGCGACCAGATCGGCCACGGTCAGTTCGCCACCCTCCGGGAAGAACTCGGTGAGCTTGGTGATGTTGATGACCTGGAACTCCGTCTTGAACGGGCTCTTGAAGCCACGCAGCTTCGGCAGGCGCATGTACAGCGGCAGCTGGCCGCCTTCAAAGCCAGGACGCACGTGCGTACGCTTGGTCTGGCCCTTGGCGCCGCGACCGGAAGTCTTACCCTTGGAGCCTTCACCACGACCGACACGAATGCGGTCCTTCTTGGCGCCCGGGGCGGGCTTCAGATCGTGCATCTGCAGAATTTCGTTATCTGCCATAATCAGTCAGCCTCCTCAACGGTGACCAGGTGACGCAGCACGTTGACCATACCGCGCACAGCCGGGGTGTCCTCACGGACGACGGTCTGGCCGATCTTGCGCAGACCGAGGCTCTGGGCAGTCGCGCGCTGCTTCGCATTACGGTTCACGAGACCGTGGTGCAGCGTAATCTTCAGGTTAGCCATGTGAATCACTCACCATCCTTCGCTTCAGCGGCAGCCTCTTCGCGAGCCTTGCGGGCTTCGGCGATGCCGGCGGCGCGGGCGCGCAGCAGGGCATCCGGAGCGACTTCCTCGAGGGAAAGGCCACGGCGGGCGGCGATCTCCTCCGGCTCCTCAAGCTGCTTGAGGGCGTCGACGACGGCGCGCACCATGTTGATCGCGGTGGGCGAACCCATGGACTTGGTCAGGACGTCGGAGATACCGGCGCACTCCATGACGGCACGCACCGGACCACCGGCGATAACACCGGTACCGGGAGCAGCCGGACGCAGCAGGACAGTGCCCGCGGCATCGTGGCCGATCACCGGGTGGGTGATGGTGCCACGCACGCGCGGCACGTTGAACATGTGCTTCTTAGCATCCAGCTGGCCCTTGGCGATAGCGGCCGGGACCTCACGGGACTTGCCGTAGCCGACACCCACGGTGCCGTTGCCGTCGCCGACCACCACGAGTGCGGCGAAGCTGAACGTACGACCACCCTTGTGGGTCTTGGACACGCGGTTGATGGTCACGACGCGATCGAGGAGCTCATCGCCCTTGTTCTCTTCGCGACGGTTGCGACGCTCACCGCGACGGCCTTCGCCGCGCTGGCCACGACGGCCACCACGACGATCGTCGTTGGACTTCTCTTCAGCCGGAGCGGCCTGAGTGTTCTGATCTTCAGCCACTTGAGTTTCCTTCACTTCTTCGCTCACAGTGCCAGACCTCCCTCACGGGCGCCCTCAGCGACAGCTGCGACACGACCGGTGTACTTGTTGCCACCACGATCGAACACGACAGCGTCGATGCCAGCGGCCTTGGCCTTCTCGGCAACCAGCTGGCCGACCTTCTTGGCGGCCTCGACCTTGGTGCCTTCGAAACCGGCGAACTCAGCGGTCAGAGTGGAAGCGGACACCAGGGTAATGCCCTTGGTGTCGTCCACGATCTGAGCGACCATGTGACGGTTGGAGCGGGTGACCACCAGGCGCGGACGCTCGGGGGTACCGGAGATGCGCTTGCGGATGCGTGCGTGACGGCGCTTGAGAGCGACCTTCTTGCCTTTTCCGAGAATAGCTACGCTCATATCACTTACCAGCCTTTCCAGCCTTGCGCAGAATACGCTCGTCGGTGTACTTGACACCCTTGCCCTTGTAGGGTTCCGGAGCGCGCAGCTTGCGGATATTCGCAGCAACCTGACCCACAACCTGCTTGTCGGTGCCCTTGACGATCACCTGGTTGGGGTTCGGCAGTTCGAACTCGATGCCTTCCGGCGGGTTCACGGTAATGGTGTGGGAGTAGCCGAGGAAGAACTCGATGCCCTTGCCCTTGGCGACGGCGCGGTAACCGGTGCCGACGATATCCAGGGTCTTGGTGTAGCCTTCGTGCACACCCTTCACCATGCCGGCGATGATGGAACGGCTCAGACCGTGCATTGCACGGGTCGTGCGCTGATCATCAACCGGGGTCAGGACGATCTCGTTGCCTTCGACGGCAGCGGTGATGCCCTCGGGGATCACGTAGGAATCGGAGCCCTTGGTGCCCTTGACCGAGAAGTTCTGACCGTCAATCTTGACTTCCACGCCAGCCGGAATGGTGACGGGGAGCTTACCAATATGCGATGCCATGTTTCAGCTCTCCTTTCTCACCAAACGTAAGCGACGATTTCGCCGCCGATGCCTCGATCGAGGCATTCCTTCTGGGTCAGCAGTCCCGACGAGGTCGAGATGATTGCAATACCAAGGCCACCGAGCGGCATCGGCAGGGAGTCGGACTTCGCGTAGCGACGCAGGCCCGGCTTGGAGATGCGCTTGATGCCCTGGATGGAACGCTCGCCGTTGGGGCCGTACTTGAGGGTGACCTCAAGAGCCTGGCCGACCTTGGCTTCCTTGGCGGTGAAGTCCTTGATAAAGCCTTCGCGCTTCAGAATCTCGGCAATGTTCGCCTTGAACTTGGAGTACGGCATATCCACGGTCTCGTGCTTTGCCGCGCTCGCATTACGCAGACGCGTAAGCATGTCTGCGATCGGATCTGTCATTGTCATTGTGGGCTAGTGCCCTTTCTCGCCGTGGTTTCCGCCGCCTATCCCCTACCGGGGAATCAGCCGCGGACCTTCAGCGTCGATGTTTACCAACTGGACTTCGTAACGCCGGGCAGCTCGCCGCGGTGGGCCTTCTCACGAAGGCAGATGCGGCACAGGCCGAACTTACGATACACGGAATGAGGACGACCGCAGACCTGGCAGCGCGTGTAAGCGCGCACCTTGAACTTCGGCTTAGCGGCCGCCTTGTTCTTCAGAGCGGTTTTTGCCATATCAGTTCTCCTTGAAAGGGAAGCCAAGGTGCTTAAGCAGAACGTAAGCTTCCTTGTCGTCCTTGGTGCTGGTCACCACGGTGACGTCCATACCGCGCTGGTGATCGATCTCGTCCGGGATGATCTCGTGGAACATGGACTGTTCGGTGAGACCGAAGTTGTAGTTGCCCTGTCCATCGAACTGGTGGCCGTTGATGCCGCGGAAATCGCGGATACGCGGCAGAGCCAGCGTCAGGAGACGGTCCAGGAACTCCCACATACGATCGCCGCGGAGGGTCACGTACGCACCGATGGCCTGGCCTTCACGCAGGTGGAACTGCGCGACGGACTTCTTGGCCTTGGTGATCTTCGGCTTCTGGCCGGTGATGGCGGTGAGGTCCTTGACGGCGCCTTCGATGAGCTTGGAGTCGCGAGCCGCGGCGCCGACACCCATGGAGACGACGACCTTCTGCACACGCGCGACCTGCATGGGGTTGGAGTACTTGAACTCCTTCTCCAGCTCAGGCACGATCTGCTCGTTGTACTGCACCTTCAAGCGCGGAGTTGCCGGCGCTTCGACGGTAGTGGTGTCGGTCATGCCAGCTCCTTTCCGGACTTCTTGGCAACGCGCACACGCACGGTCTTGACCTTGCCGTCGCGAGCCTCTTCCTTGACGTTCACGCCAACGCGAGTGGGCTTCTTGGTCTCCGGGTCGATCAGCATCACGTTGGAGCGATGGATCGGAGCCTCGACGGAGACGATGCCCGACTGCTGACCCTGCTGGGTGGCGCGCACGTGCTTCTTGACGATCTGGACACCTTCGACGATCAGTCGATCGTTGGAGAGCACGCGGGTAACGGTGCCTTCCTTACCACGGTCCTTGCCGCGGATGACCTTGACCAGGTCGCCGCTCTTGATCTTGGCTACCATGTCAGATCACCTCCGGGGCGAGGGACACGATGCGCATGAAGCGCTTGTCGCGCAGCTCACGAGCAATCGGTCCGAAGATACGAGTGCCCTTCGGTTCACGGCCGGAGCCGAGAATAACCGCTGCGTTCTCGTCAAACTTGATGTAGGAGCCGTCCGCACGACGGTGCTCCTTGACGGTACGAACGACGACTGCCTTGACAACGTCGCCCTTCTTGACCGATCCGCCAGGGATCGCGTCCTTGACCGAGGCGACGATGACGTCGCCCAGGCCGGCATAGCGTCGCTTCGATCCACCGAGCACGCGGATGGCAAGGATTTCCTTAGCACCCGTGTTGTCGGCGACATGAAGCCGCGTTTCCTGCTGAATCATTGATTCTCCTTAGCCGAGCTGGTTCTCCCCGCACACTGGGCGCAGCAAAGTGACCATCTTTCCAGATGGCCACAATAGCAACACCCCTAGAGGTGCGCTTGCTGCGCCCAGTGTACGGCGAGCCTTGCCGAACTTTTGTTTACTTGGCGCGTTCGATAATGCTATCGAGACGCCAACGCTTGGTCTTGCTCAGAGGCCGAGTCTCCATAATACTCACGAGGTCGCCAACATGGGCTTCGTTGTGTTCATCATGGGCCTTGACCGTCTTGGTGGAACGAACGACCTTGCCGTACAGCGGGTGGGTCGAACGCTTCTCAAGCTCCACGGAAATGGTCTTGTCCATAGCGTCGGACACGACGTAACCGCGGCGAACCTTGCGGAAGTTGCGCTCTTCAGCCATGTTCACTTCTCCTTAACGGTTTCAGCGGCCGGCTCAGCGGTGATGCCAAGCTCACGCTCACGCAGCACAGTGTACATGCGGGCGATGTCATGCTTGACGGCCTTGAGACGAGCCGTGTTGTCGAGCTGACCGGTTGCAGACTGGAAGCGCAGGTTGAACAGCTCTTCCTTGGACTTCTTCAGGAAGCCCTCGATCTCCTCATTGGTCTTCTCGTTGAGATTCTTGATGGAGTACTCTTCGGTTCCGACTGCCATATCAGATGTCACCGCCTTCACGTGCAATCACACGGCACTTCATGGGGAGCTTGTCGATTGCGCGGCGCAGAGCCTCGCGAGCGACGTCTTCGGACACGCCACCGATTTCGAACATCACACGACCGGGGTGGATGTTGGCGACCCAGAACTCCGGGGCACCCTTACCGGAACCCATTCGAGCACCGAGAGCGTGCTTGGTGAGCGGACGATCCGGGAAGATGGTGATCCACACGCGGCCGCCACGCTTGATGTAACGAGTCATGGCGATACGAGCGGCTTCGATCTGGCGGTTGGTCACGTAGGCCGGTGCCAGAGCCTGGATGCCGAAATCACCGAAGTTGATCTCGTTGCCGCCCTTGGACATGCCAGTACGAACCGGGCGGTGCTGCTTGCGGTACTTAGTCCTCTTTGGGATAAGCATTCTTGCTCACTCCTTCGTTTCCGTGGCAGCGGGAGCCTCGGCAGCGGCTTCGGCCTTGGGGGCCTCGGCGGTCTGCGGCTTGGCTGCGGAACGGTTGCCACGACGCGGGCGGCGATCGCCACGACGGCCGGAGCGGTTGTTCTGCTGTGCCTGCTGCTCTTCGAACTCACGTTCGGTCATGTCGCCCTTGTAGATCCACACCTTGACGCCGATACGGCCGTAGGTGGTCTTGGCCTCGAAGAAGCCGTAATCGATCAGGGCGCGCAGGGTCTGCAGCGGAACGCGACCCTCGCGGTAGAACTCGGAACGGCTCATTTCCGCACCGCCGAGGCGGCCGGAGAGCTTGATGCGGATGCCCTTGGCACCGGCGCGCATGGCGTCCTGCTGGGCCTTACGCATCGCGCGACGGAAGGTCACGCGGTTGGTCAGCTGCTCAGCGATGCCCTGGGCGACGAGCTGGGCGTCCAGCGCGGCGTTCTTGACTTCGAAGATGTTGAGCTGAACCTGCTTGCCGGTGATCTTCTCCAGCTTGGCGCGAACGCGCTCGGCTTCGGCGCCACGGCGGCCGATCACGATGCCCGGACGAGCGGTGTGGATGTCCACGCGGACGCGATCACGGGTGCGCTCGATCACGATCTTGCTCACGCCGGCGCGCTCGAGGTCCTTGCTCATTTCCTTGCGGATCTTGTCGTCCTCAAGCACGAAGTCGCGGTAACGTTCGCCGACCTTGTTGGAATCGGAGAACCACTTGGAACGATGGTTCTCAGTAATACCCAGGCGATAGCCAAAGGGATTGATCTTCTGACCCATCTTTAGCGGTCTCCTTCCTTGTTGGCAACGACGACCGTGATGTGGCTGGTGCGCTTGTTGATACGAGCGGCACGACCCTGGGCACGGGCGCGGAAACGCTTGAGCGTCACGCCTTCGTCCACGTAGGTCTCCTTCACGACCAGATCGTTCTCGCGGAACGGCTCGCCAGCCCTCTCGGCCTTGACGCGAGCGTTGGCGATGGCGCTCTCCAGGACCTTGCGAACCGGAAGGGACGCAGCCTGCGGAGCAAACTTCAGAATGGTAACGGCTTCAGTCGCCTGCTTGCCTCGGATGAGGTCGACCATGCGGCGAGCCTTGCGCGGCGTCACGCGGACGTGACGAGCGATTGCTTTAGCTTCCATAAGTCATTCTCTCCTTTAGCGGCGGGCCTTCTTGTCGTCCTTCACGTGACCCTTGAAGGTCTTCGTGGGGGCGAACTCACCGAGCTTGTGGCCAACCATGGATTCGGTGACGAACACCGGCACGTGCTTGCGACCGTCGTGGACGGCGAAGGTGTGACCGATGAAGTCAGGGGTGATCATAGAACGGCGGGACCACGTCTTGATGACGTTGTGGGTGCCCTTCTCGTTCTGCTCGTCGACCTTCTTCTGCAAGTGGGCGTCGACGAAGGGGCCCTTCTTGATGCTACGAGTCATCTTCTCGACCTTCCTTACTTGCGGTTCTTACCGTTCGGACGACGACGAACAATCATCTTGTTCGAGGCCTTCTTCGGACGGCGAGTACGAACTTCACCCTTGCCCCACGGGGAAACCGGCGGCTTGCCACCACGGGTACGACCGCCGTGCGGGTGGTCGACCGGGTTCATGGATTCACCACGGGTGATCGGGCGCTTGCCCATCCAACGGGCGCGACCGGCCTTGCCGAGCTGCACGTTGGCGTGCTCTTCGTTACCGACCTCGCCGACGGTGGCGCGGCAGCGCGCGTCGACGTTGCGGATTTCGCCGGACGGCATACGCAGCTGGGCGTAGGCGCCGTCCTTGGCCACGAGCTGGACGGAAGTGCCGGCGGAGCGGGCGATCTTCGCGCCGCCCAGCGGGCGGAGCTCGATGGCGTGGACGATCGTACCGGTCGGGATGTTCTTCAGCGGCAGGTTGTTGCCCGGCTTGATATCAGCCTGAGCACCGGTCTCGATGACGTCGCCCTGCTTGATGCCCTTCGGCGCGATGATGTAACGCTTCTCGCCGTCTGCGTAGTGCAGCAGGGCGATGTTGGCGGTACGGTTCGGATCGTATTCGATGTGTGCAACCTTGGCGGGCACGCCATCCTTGTCCCAACGACGGAAGTCGATGAGACGGTACTGGCGCTTGTGGCCGCCGCCGCGATGGCGGGAGGTCATGCGGCCATAGGAGTTGCGACCACCGGTCTTGGACAGTTTGCGAACCAGCGACTTCTCAGGCGTGGAGCGCGTGATCTCGGAGAAGTCCGAGACGGACGCGTTGCGGCGGCCTGCAGTCGTCGGCTTATATACGCGGATAGCCATAATGTAGTTCTTCCTTTAACTTTTCTCGGCTAGCCTTCAGTTACCGAAGATGTCGATCGTCTGGCCCTCGGCGACGGTCACGATCGCACGCTTCTGGGAAGCGCGCTGGCCGAAACCGGTGCGGGTGCGCTGACGCTTGCCGGCGCGGTTGAGGGTGTTGACGTTCGTCACCTTGACGTTGAAGATCTCTTCGATAGCCTGCTTGATCTGCACCTTGTTCGCGCTCGGGGCCACCACGAAGGTGTACTGGCCACGGTCGGAAGCGGCGTAGCTCTTCTCGGAAACGACGGGCTTGATAATCACGTCGTGTGCCGGCTTGTGAATAGCGACCATCTAAATCAGGCCTCCTTCGGCTCGGTCTTCGCAGCAACGAAAGCCTCGAAGGCTTCCTTGGAGAAGACGACGTACTGCGCGGTAACCACGTCGTACGTGTTGAGCTGATCGACGAAAATCGGGTGAACGGTCGGGATGTTGCGCACGGAGAGCCACTCGTTCACGTTGTCGCGGGTGAGCACGACGGTGGTGAAACGGTTCTCGGTGATCGGGGTCAGTGCGGCAACGGCGGCCTTGGTGGAAGGAGCATCGGCGACAGCGAAGTCGACGACTGCGATACGACCGGCGTTAGCGCGATCGGACAGCACGTACTTCAGAGCTGCGGCCTTCATCTTCTTCGGGGTGCGCTGGTCGTACTTGCGCGGCTGCGGGCCGAACACGACACCACCGTGGTACCACTGCGGAGCGCGGGTCGAGCCCTGACGAGCGCGGCCGGTGCCCTTCTGCTTCCACGGCTTCTTGCCGCCGCCGGAAACGTTGGCGCGGGTCTTGGTGGCGTGGGTGCCCTGACGAGCAGCGGCAAGCTGGGCCACGACGACCTGGTGGATCAGCGGCACGTGGGCCTGCACTTCTTCGGCGGAGAAGCCGAACAGCTCGGCAGGAGCCTCAACGGTACCGGTCTTGGCGCCCTTGGCGTCAGTGACGTTCAGAGTAATGTTTGCCATGGTTTATCAGGCTCCCTTCACTGCCGAACGGACGAGAACGATGCCGCCCTTGGGGCCGGGGATGGCGCCCTTGATGGCGAGGATACCGTTCTCAACATCCGCGGAAACGATGGTGAGGTTCTGCACGGTGGAGGTCACATGACCCATGCGGCCAGCCATGCGCTTGCCCTTGAGGATACGGCTCGGGGTTGCGCAAGCGCCGACCGAACCCGGACGACGTTCGTTCTTGTGGGAGCCGTGGGTACGACGGTAGGACTTGAAGCCCCAGCGCTTGATGGTACCAGCGAAGCCCTTGCCCTTGGTGGTGCCGGTCACGTCGACCTCAGCGCCCTCTTCGAACACTTCGGCGGTGAGTTCCTGGCCCAGCTCGTACTCGGTGGCGTTGTCCTCGCGCACCTCAACGAGGTGACGACGCGGGGTGACGCCGGCCTTGGCGAAGTGGCCAGCCAGCGGCTTGGTGACCTTGGTCGGGTCGATCTGGCCGTAACCGATCTGGACCGCGGTGTAGCCGTCGGTTTCCTCGGTCTTGATGGCGGTCACCACGTTGGTGGAGACGTCGACCAGAGTGACGGGAACGAAGAGACCGTTCTCATCCCACACCTGGGTCATGCCGAGCTTCTTGCCCAGCAGGGCCTTGCGATCTGCTCTTTGCGACATATCGGTTCCTCCTCCCTTACAGCTTGATCTCGATGTTGACATCTGCGGGCAGGTCGATGTGCATCAGGGAATCCACGGCCTTGGGGGTCGGGTCCACGATGTCGATAAGACGCTTGTGCGTGCGCATCTCGAAGTGCTCGCGAGAATCCTTGTACTTGTGAGGAGAACGAATAACACAGAAAACGTTCTTCTCGGTCGGCAGCGGAACGGGGCCAACAACAGTTGCGCCCGCGTTCGTCACCGTTTCGACGATCTTCTTCGCCGATTGGTCGATGACCTCGTGGTCATAGGACTTAAGCCTGATGCGGATTTTCTGTCCCGCCATTGCCGTCCGCCCTTTCTAGCGATTCGTGTACTGTTTACCAGCCTGTTTCGTGTTAAGGGCACCGGCGCGCATGGCCTCCATTGGACATACGTCCTCTAGGCGGTCATCCGTCATCAGTGCGCGGCCCATCGAATCCACGGTTGTGGTTCCGATCCCGCGCTCGCTTTTTTGCTTCCAATTTGCGAGCCCAAAACAGGCAACTTGTTTATTAAAGCACCGAGCCCTGACTAAGCAGGGCTCTGCTGTGCTCGGCGTGTCGCCGTCTTTCGGGCGGTCAGACCGCAGTGGCCACGATAAGGGCGCAGGAGGCGATGCTGGATGCGAATTCGACGAGTCCCGTGTGCAGCGGGCGTATCGTCCTATGCTTGGCGAGCAGCGGCATGACCACGGCGCGGATGAGCAGCAAGGCGCTGAGGACGGTGAGCATCGGCATATGCACGGCGGAGGCGATGGCCACCGCAGCGGCATGCCACACCCATGACGCGGCGAGATATTTCGCGCTCCCCCGCTCGCGAATCATGGTTTTGACGAAGAGCACGGATCCGAATTGTGCGACGGCGAACGCGCATGCCAGCAGGGCGCCCATTCCGCCGATGCCGGGAATGGTCAGATCACGGATGCCCAGATCGGGGATGGTAATGCCGGTTCCACCGAGATTGCGGACGATATCCAGATCGCAGCCGTAGCGGAAGGTGAGCAGGGACATCAGGCAGGCGGCCGCAACCGCCACCGCGTTCGACCACAGTGACCGTTCCCTACGCAACCACGATGCGGCGAACGATATCACGGCGAGCACCACCATGGTCGGCGCCCACGCGAGGATGTCGGGATGCGTGGCGACGAAGGGCACGCCGACCGCGCACAGGATCGCGCAGTAGACGAGCGGCTGGCGCAGCCACCGCCTGGAGCCGCGTGATTTGAACCATCGCGCGGCGGAGAACTGCACGCAGTAGCACAGCAGCCAGCATGCCGTCAGCCACCATGGCGCCGCGGAGAACCCGTCGTATGCGACCGACGCGATGTCGCCGCCCAATGCCGGCGTCATCGCCATCATCACCGCACCGGGCTGATTGGGAAGCCAGGTGCGCAGTCGCTTTCGTATGCTGTTGTTGCCGGTACGTCGTTTCGAGGATGCTGTCATGCCACCTACGCTACGGGAGGCATGGACCGAAATCCATCATCGGCAGGTCAAAAGCCTAGTAAAACGTGTAAGGAGCCCGACGGGATCGTTCCCGTCGGGCTCCTTGCTCGTTATCGCGTTGCCTTGGTACGAGGCCTGCCGTCATATGCGCCTTGCAGCCACATACTTATATATAAGGAACCGTACGACTCCTATATATAGGTATAGAGGTATGGCCCGGCGCAATCAGACTCAGATACGCTCGGAGGCTTCCTCAGTGGCCGCCTCGCCTTCGCGTTCCACGCGGATCTTGTGACCTTCGGCCTGGGAGACGCCGTAGTACGCGGCCACGGCGATGTCCTTCATGTCGTTGATCAGCGGAATGCGCGGGTTGGCCGGGGTGCACTGATCCTCGTAGGCGCGCATGCCGGCCTGATCGAGGATGGACCAGAAGAAGTCCTCGTCCACACCGCAATCCTGGAAGCTCTTGTTCATGCCGAGCTTGTTGTCGCGGTAGTCCTCGACGGCCTTCGCCAGGCTCTCCACGCCTTCGGCCGGGGTCCTGCCCGGGTCGACGCCGAGGTTCTTGGCGAGCTCCTGGTAGCGTTCCGGGGCGATGTACTTGTTGTACTTCGGCCAGGAGGTGGGCTCCTCCGGAATCTGGCCGTTGTAGCGGATCACGTACGGCAGCAGGATGGAGTTGGTGCGGCCGTGGGCGATGTGCAGCAGGGCGCCCAAGGTGTGGGCCATGCCGTGGCACATGCCGAGGAACGCGGAACCGAATGCCATGCCGGCCATGGTGGCGGCGTTGTGCATCTTCTCCTGGGCGTTGGTCTTGGCCAGGCCGGGCTCGCCGTTGACCGATTCCGCCAGGTTGTCCCACACGAGCTTGGCCGCATGCAGGGCCATGGCGTCGGTGAAATCGTTGGCGTACACGGACACGTAGGCTTCGAAGGCGTGGGTCAGGGCGTCGAAGCCGGCGTCGGAGGCCAGCTTGCGCGGCTGGGTACGTGCCAGCACCGGATCGACGATGGCGACGGACGGGGTCAGTGCATAATCGGTGATCGGGTACTTGTAGCCGGTCTTGTGATCGGTGATCACGGCGAACGGGGTGACTTCGGAACCGGTGCCGGAGGAGGTCGGGATGCACACGAGCTTGGCCTTCTTGCCCAGCGGCGGGATCTTGAAGGCGCGCTTGCGGATATCGAAGAACTTCTCACGCACGTCGGAGAAGGCGATTTCCGGGTGCTCGTACAGCAGCCACATGATCTTGGCCGCATCCATCGGGGAGCCGCCGCCGACCGCGATGATGGTGTCGGGCTCGAACTCCTCGCGCATCATGGCCGCACCCTTTTCGACGGTGTCGACGGAGGGCTCCGGCTCGACGTAGTCGATGATGCGGAAGGTGACGCGGTTGGAGCGCGCGCGCAGCTGGTCGATGATCTTATCGACGATGCCGAGCTGTTCCATCACCTTGTCGCACACGATGACGGCCTTCTCGATGCCGTACATGTCGCGCAGGTACTTGATGGCATTCGGCTCGAAGTAGGTCTTGGCCGGAATCTTGAACCACTGCATGTTGTTGTTCCTCCGAGCGATACGCTTGATATTGATGAGGTTGACGGCCTGCACGTTGCCGGAGACCGAGTTGCCGCCGTAGGAGCCGCAGCCTAGGGTGAGCGACGGGGCGATGGCGTTGTAGATATCGCCGATGCCGCCGAGGGAGCTCGGCTGGTTCCAGATGATGCGGCATGCGTGCATGCGCAGGCCGTATTCGCGGACCAGATCCTCGTTGTTGGTGTGGATGGCGGCGGTGTGGCCGGCGCCGAGCTTCAGCATGGCCTCGCACATCTCGAAGGCCTGCTCCTTGTTGTCGGCCTTGAGCACGGCCTGCACCGGGGCGAGCTTCTCGTGGGTCAGCGGTTCGTCGTCGGAGACTTCCTTGCATTCCGCGGCGAGGATGGTGGCGTCGGCCGGGATTTCGAAGCCGGCGGCCTTGGCGATGAACTGCGGGGACTTGCCCGGCACCACGGAGTTCAGCTTCGGGGTCTCGCCACTGCCTGCCACGCAACCGAACATGTACTGTTCGAGCTTGGCCTTCTCCTCCTTGTTGACGAAGTAGGCCTTGCGGAGCTTGAGCTCGCGGATGAGATCCTTGTAGACGTCCTTGTGGGCGATGATGGCCTGCTCGGTGGCGCAGATCATACCGTAATCGAAGTGCTTGGAGAGAACCAGGTCGTTGGCGGCACGCACGATGTCCACGTCCTTGTCGACGTAGGCCGGCGCGTTGCCGGCGCCCACGCCCAGGGCGGGCTTGCCGGAGGAGTATGCGGCCTTGACCATGCCCGGACCGCCGGTCGCGAGGATGGTGGCGATGCCGTCGTGCTTCATCAGGGCGCCGGTCGCCTCGATGGAGGGGTGCTCGATCCACTGGATGCAGTTCTCGGGGGCGCCCGCCTCGATGGCGGCGTCGCGCACGATCTTGGCGGCGGCGACGGAACAGTTCTGGGCGCCGGGATGGAAGCCGAAGATGATCGGGCAGCGGGTCTTCAGTGCGATCAGGGACTTGAAGATGGCGGTGGAGGTCGGGTTGGTGACCGGGGTGACGCCGGCGACCACGCCGACCGGTTCGGCGACTTCGTCGATGCCGAGCACGTTGTCTTCGCGGATGATGCCGACGGTCCTCTGACCAGCCAGGTAGTTGGTGATGTGCTCGCAGGCGAAGATGTTCTTGGTCGCCTTGTCTTCCACCAGGCCACGGTGCGTTTCGTCGACGGCCATCTTGGCGAGCACGAGATGCTTGTTCAGCGCCGCCACGGAGGCCTTGGCGACGATGTGGTCGACCTGCTTCTGGTCGAGCTTTTCGAATTCGACGAGAGCCTGCTGGCCCTTGGCTACGAGTGCGTCCACTTCAGCTTCGGCTGCGGCGAGCTTTTCTTCCGGAGTCGGCTTCGTTGCGCTGTTCTTAGTTTCTGCCACTGTAGGATCCTCCTCTAATAGAGATCTGGAACGTGGTGCGTTATTCCTTATTGCTGATTGCCGTTGTGCAGCAGTCATGTCACGACGCTTCATGACACCGAATCGCCTGTGACCTGCATCACAATATACATGACCCACTGCATCTTTTCATCCCTTAAGCGGGTTGTGCGTTTCGTGTTATATTCCGTGTGTTTAATGTTCAAACAAGGGTTATTTTTGCACGAAACTCTGTTCACTCTCTTCTAATTGTAACCTTTTGTTCATTTTATATGTTAAATGAACATTGCATCACCCCTATTTCTAAAAAACGTTTTTTAAAACTCACGTATTCAAGTCTACCTTGTTAGACAACTTCTACAAAATCGTTTTATTTTAGTGGGATCGTCGCCTAACCACCCATCGGCGAGATCACCGATCGGCGTTATCACTGGGTTTCCGCCCCGCCTTCCGATGAGCCTTTCGATACGCCGACGGCGTCGTTCCCGTCTCGTCCAGAAAGCGCCGGTTGAAATTCGACGCATTGTCATACCCGCATTCCTCCCGGATCCTGGCCACCGCGCGATCCGTTGTGGCCAGCATGCGTTTGGCCCTGCCGATGCGCAGCCGTCGCACGAAATCCGAGAATCCGATACCGGCCGCCCGCTTGAAGAAACGGGAAAACGCCGAAGGGCTCATCGACACCAGACGAGCAGCCTCCTCCAGCGATATCTCCCCGGCCAGATTCTCCGTGACGTAGGCAATGGCCTCGTTCACCGTGCGTTCGGTGTCGGAATTGAGCTCGAGATCGTACCCCGGCGTCACCACCGTGGATGCCTCGGTCTCGGGGGCATCGGCGAATACGCCGAACAGCTCGATCAGATCGGCCACACGTCGCGCGGGATCATGGTCGCCCATCCCCTCCAGCAACGCTCCGGCAGCCTGTGCCGACTCCCCGGACAGCACCATCGCACGCGCGGCACGGCGCAGTACCAGATTGAATCGGGCGGTTTCCGGAAAACACGCCATCAACGCCTTCATGGTCTGGGGACGCACATGGCACAGCACGTCACGTCGGGCCAACCGCTCCCCCGGCTTCACATCGGAAACCCAGTTACGCGGAAGATTCGAACCGATCAGGGCGACATGCCCGGCACGGAAAGGGACCACGCAATCTCCCGCCATCATCAGCCCCGAACCCTCGCGGATGAGATGGAATTCGATCTGCGGATGATGATGCCATTTGGCCAGTGAATTCGGATACTCGTGGCTTGCCCATCGCACCGCTGCATCGGCATCGGGAACGATGACCTCCAACGCCCCGGAACCCGATTCCACGACGGTCCGACGACGGTCGGCGAGCATGATATCGGCATTCATCGAAGCCCCCTTCGCTTGCCCTGACATCACCGGCGGAACGGCCCGGCCCATCCCACCGGATGGGCCGAACCATACCCGGCTCAGTCGCGATCCACGGTAATCTGCAGCTTGATATCGCCGGGACGTCCCTCATCCATACGGTCGAAGGCGGCCTTGGCATCGGCCATCACATAGGTGTCGGTGATGAACGGCTTGAGGTTCAGTTTACCGCTGGCGACCAGGTCAATGGCCTTCTGATAGACGTTCGCGTAACGGAACACATTCTCGATGCGTACCTCGGTCGCCTGCAGCTCGGTGATGTCGATGCTCACGGGATTGACCGGGATGCCGACGAGGACGGCGGTACCGCCCGGCGCGACGAGCTTGAAGAAGGTCTCGTAGGCCTTGGGGGCACCCGAGCATTCGAAAATCACGTCGGCTCCCCAGCCTCCGGTTTCCTCACGCACGCGTTCGACGAGATCCTCCTTGGTGAGATCCACCGGCACGATTCCCGGAATCTTGCCGATGATGTCGAGTTTGATGCTGGAAACGTCGGAGACGATCACCTTGGATGCGCCACCGGCAAGCGCGCAGGAGGCGGTGAGCATGCCCACCGTGCCGGAACCGGTCACCACGCACACATCACCGGGTTTGATGCCGGCCTTGGTGGCGGCCCACATGCCGACGGCGGTGGGTTCGAGCAGCGCTCCCTCGCCATAGCTCACATTGTCCGGAAGCTTGTAGGTGAACGCCGCGGGATGGTTGACCGTCTCGCACAGGCAGCCGTCCACCGGCGGGGTGGCAAAGAAACGCACGGCCGGATCGACGTTGTACATGCCGAGTTTGCTGGCACGGGAATTCATGTCCGGGATGCCGGGTTCCATGGCCACGCGATCGCCGACTTCGAAGCCTTCGACGCCTGGGCCGACCGCGACGACGGTACCGGAAGCCTCATGCCCCAGGATCATCGGCTGTTCGACCACGTATTTGCCCACACGCCCATGCGTGTAATAGTGCAGATCGGATCCGCACACCCCCACGGTATGCGGGGCGATGGTGAGCTCCCCCGCCGCCGGAGCCGGGGTGTCCGGCACCTCACGCACGTTGATGACGCCTTTCCTCTCAAGAACGACTGCCTTCATGATGTACTCCTTCTGTGTGTGTTTGTTAGGTTGTTCGGTTGTTTGTTTGGTTGGTTGTTTGGTTGGTTACGCATTCGATTGCCGGCGGGTCACGGCACTATGGCCGATGACACCGACGAGTGGGCTCTCACCGTCGAGCGACGACCTGCCCCCGACATTCCGGCTCGGACTGCGCCGATTCGCCGCTCGGCTCCAGAGACTCCTGTGATTCCAGGGCCGTGGCACCTTTGCCCTTCAGTCACCGCCCGCGTTCATCGAACCCGGGCTGCTTCGGCCGGATGAACACCGTGATCAGCGAGCCGACCGCATAGAACCCGGCATAGGCCCAGCACACGCCGCCATAGCCGACGGTGGAGATGAGGCGGGCCGAAGAACGTGGTCAAGCCGGAGGCGAGATTGTGTGCGGAAATCGCCGCGCCCTTATGCTCCGGGGCGTGGGCCGGGAAGACGGCCCCCCATCGGCACGAAGGCGGAGATACCCAGACCGAGCACAATCGCGTCGGCGCACATCAGCGCCATATTGCCGCCGAAGAAGCGGGGAATGTAATACATGCCCAGCGTGCCGAGCACGCACCCCCAGCACCCGAACCAACGCATCTGCCGCATCCAGCCGTAACGGTCGCCCATACGCCCCCCAGAACACGTTGCCGAACACGGTGACGACGAACTGGAATCCCCAGATCTGGCTCCATTGCGAGACTTCGAACCATGCGCCGCCGCCATTGGTATGGGTGGCGAGATACAGCGGCATAATGACCGGGAATCCGTACAGCGTGAGATTGCAGATTACACGGACCACCGCCGCGAGGGCGATCTGCCGGTTCTCCACGAGGATGGTGGCACCGCGGCTCAGCTCATGGAACTTCTCCGTGGCGCTCATCCCTTCCGTCTTCTCGTTGCGGGTCGACGGCACCAAGGCAAGGCAGATCAGCAGACCGGCAACCGCGAACGGCAGGGACAGCCACAAGCTACCGTATTCCCCGACCCATCCGATGGTGAAGCTCGGCAGGTATGCGCCGAATACGCCGATGCCGAAGGAATAGGACGTCCAGAACCAGCCCATCGCCGTGGCAAGCTTGCCCGGATCGACGGTCTGCGAAATCAGGACCACGAAGCTGTAGATGAACAACGGATATCCCACGCCTCGCATCGCGTACACCGCGAGCATCAACGCATAGGAACCGGACGGCAATGCCATGGTCAGGAACACCAGGTGCAGGCAGATCCACGAGATCGCGCCGATGAGCATGATGCGCTTGGCGCCGAACATCTCGGCGAGCACGCCAGACGCCCAGCCTGCGACCGCGGCCATGAGCCCGTACATGGTGAACATCAGCGAGGCCTGAGATGAGCTGAATCCCTGATCGACGATGTATTTGGGCAGGAAGGTGAGTCCAAAGCCATCACCGGTCATGAACACGGCGATGGCAATGAATCCCGCCAGCAGTTTCCTTGGCAATCCTATGGACATGTTTCCTCGTTTCCCAGCACTTCGTTGTCTGTTGTGTCTGTCCGCTCCTCCTTGGGCGTAATACCATTCTCATGCTGGAAAACCGGGTGTTTTGGTGTCCAACCACCTCGTTGTGATACTTTTTTGACACGCGAGACAGGGCAACATTTCAAAAAGTCTTTTGCTAAAGTAATGAGGGGCCCTACATAGGCAACGACGCGCGAAACAGAAAGGATACGTCATGAAGCCCATGCCATCCACAGCGGTCAAACAGGCCAACCGTCAGGCGATGATCGACTATCTGTACCGGCATGGCCCGTCCACCAAGCAGCATCTGCAGATGACCCTCGGGCTGAGCCTGCCCACCATCACCGCCAATCTGCGTGACCTCGAGGATGAGGGACTGGTCGGACGAGGCGAGCCGACGGAATCGACCGGCGGACGTAAGGCGCAAACCTACGTGTTCGCCGCGAAATCGCATGCGGCGATCGGCGTGAGGATGCGCGCGGACGGCGTCACGCTGGTGGCGGTGGACCTGTACGGCGAGGTGATCGCCCGCAAACGCAAGCGCGTCTCCTACCGCAACACCAGCGACTACTACGATATGGTCGGCGATTTCGTCACCGAATTCACGGGGCGTGTGGTGCGTTCGGGAAGCCAGGTGCTCGGCGTCGCCTTCTCCATCCAAGGCATAGTCTCCCCGGACGGCAGCGCGATCACCTTCGGGCAGATCGTCGGCAATACCGGTCTGACGCTGGAGAAACTCACCCGGCACATCGAATTCCCGGCGCTCATGATCCACGACTCGGACGCTTCGGCCATGGCCGAGCTCTGGTTCGACCCCAGCATCAGCGACGCCGTCTGCATCTATCTGGAACGGCGTCCGGGCGGTGCGGTGATCGCCCATGGAACACTCTACCAGGGGCCGAACCTGTCCAATGGCACCGTGGAGCACATGTGCCTGGTGCCCGGCGGGAAACCCTGCTATTGCGGGCAGCGTGGATGCATGGATCCGTACTGCTCGCCGGAAGCCCTGCTGGAGGACGGCGAAGGCATGCCCGGCTTCTTCTCGGTGCTGAGCCAAGGCGAACGCGGGCATCGCAAGCGTTTCGACGAATGGATGGGATACGTGGCGCAGGCGATCGTCAATATCCGTTCGGTGATCGCAGGCGACGTGATCATCGGCGGAGAAGCCGCGCAATATCTGGACGATGACATGCTGACCGAGCTCAAGCATCGCGCGGAGTCGCTCAGCCCGTTCACGACCGACTTCACACTGAAGAAAAGCATCTGCATCGAGGACCAGAACACCATCGGCGCCGCGCTGCGTTTCGTGCGCGACTACATGGACGGCATCTGCGGACGCGTATGAGGCCACTGCCCCGAAGGTGAACACGATACGGGAAGGGCCACTGCCCCGCCTTGGAATCAGGTGGGGCAGCGGCCCTTCCCGCCATTACGGATCCGGTTATCACACGATCTGGCAGAATTCGATGGTCTCGTCATTGGGACCGTACACGTTGAAGTAGCGGATGCCATGCTCCCAGAAGCTGTCGATGTGCTGGATCTCGGTGTCCTTGAACTCCAGACCGAGCTTCTTGGCGTTGGCGAACGCGGCCTCGATATCCGGGGTGTCGAACGCCCAGTGGTTGATGGCACCGGTGACGCCGGGTGCCGGCTCGCCCTCCCAGGTTTCAATGGTCAGATGCCCGTAGCGCAGGAACGCGCAACGGTTGTCGCCGTTATGGAACAGTCCGGCGAGTTCGAATCCGAGCTTTTCCGTGTAGAACGCGATGGTTTCGTCCAGATCCCTGGCGATCATGCCGGAATGCTGCAGATCGGTGGTGAAGGCGGACATGGGTTCGGTCATGATGGTCTCCTTTGCATTGGTTGATGGATGACGGTTCATATCGACGTCGTTGACGATTGGACTGCGATTAAGTCTAGACGGCTTCGGCTGCGGCAACGCCGACGCCGATGCTTTCCTCTGATACTGTGTTGACCGCCGGCACCGCATCGTCTTGCGGCGCCGTTCCGTTCTTCGCCTTAGCGATCCGATGGCCATGCTCGTCGAATCCGGGCTGCCGTGGCCGGATGAACAACGTCAGCACGAATGCCAGCACATACAGCGCCGCATACGTCCAGCACACGCCGCCATACCCGATGACCGGCAGAAGAATCGTGGCGATGCCGGGACCGGCGAACGTGGTGAGGCCCGCCGCGAGATTGTAGGCGGACAATGCGGCGCCTTGCTTGCCTTCGCCGGCGTACAACGTCATGATGGTCGGCAGCGACGAGAAGGCGCAGGTGCCGATGCCCAGGGAGAAGCAGGTCCAGAAGAATCCAGTGGCCGAGGCGAGTCTGGACGGGGAGATGTACTGCGCCATCAGCACCACGAAGCTGTAGATGAACAGCGGGTAGCCGATGCCGCGCAGGGCGCACAGGCCGAGGATCAGCGGATAGATGCGGCTGGGGATGGCCACGCCGAGGAACAGCAGATGGATGCCGATCCACCAGTATGCGCCGAACATCATGACGCGTCTGGCACCGAACATCTCGGCGAGCACGCCGGCGGACCATCCGCCCGCCGCGGCGAACAGACCGTACACGGTGACCAGCAGCGAAGCCTGGGATGAGGTGAATCCCTGATCCACCATGAATTTGGAGAGGAAGGTGAGTTCGAAGCCGTCACCGGTCATGAAGATCGCGACGGCCAGGAAGCCGAGCATCAGCACCCGGGGAACGCCGAGGCGCTCAAGCAGCCTAATCATGAGCAATAAACCCTTGCCCGACCTTCACCGACGTTGGGAAGATCGTTTCACAGTCATATGAATGTTCGCACACAGCGGTTCCGGCCCCTTTGCCGGCGCCCCGCACCGCGGGAGGCATGGCCGCCGCCCGTGTGCGCGTGGCGACGGCCATGATTTCATACGTGTGGGCGGATGGCCCGTGGCGTCACTTGCCGATCTTGACGACGGCCTTGGAAACGCCCGTGATCTTGCCGTCGAGGAAGTCCTGCACCTCGTCGAGCCCCAGTTCGTGGCTGATCAGGCCGCCGATGTTCATCTTGCCGGCGGAAACCAGCGAAATGGCGTCGCGGAAGGTGAGCGGGTTGATGAACGACCCTTGGATGGTGAGCTGCTTCTTGTAGATGTCGTAGGTGTTCATCTCGAAATGGGCTTCCTGTGGGCCGACGCCGAACATCAGCACCTGGGCGCCCTTCTTGGCCGCGGCGACCTCCTGGGCCTGGGTGGCGGGCAGGCCGACCGCTTCCACGATCACGTCGTAGGCGTCCGTGGGAATCTGCTCGCGGGTGGTGTTGTACGTCTCGGTGACGCCGAAAAGCTCCTTGTTGCGCTGCAGCTTCTCGTCGAAGATGCCGGCGAGATCGACCTGATGCACACCGTACGATTGCAGCAGCTGGGCGAAGATCTGGCCCATGAAGCCGTCGCCGATGACCAGAGCCTTCTGGTACGGACGCAGCTTGAGCAGGTCGAGGCCGTGCACGGCGCAGGACACCGGCTCGATGGCGGAGGCGTCGCGCAGGGAGACGTTGTCCGGCAGCTTGTAGACCACGGTGGCCGGAGCGGTGAACTGCTCGGCCAGACCGCCGTTACGGGTGACGCCGACGGCGCTCAGGTGATCGCACAGCTCCGGACGCTGGGTCAGGCAGAATTCGCACTGGCCGCAGTAGATGTTCGGGTCGACGGCCACGCGATCGCCGACCTTGACGTTGGTGACATCGGCACCGACCGCGGCGACGACGCCGGAATTCTCATGGCCGAGCACGATCGGCGGAACGGCGGCGGCGGAGCCCGGACGGCCCGCGTACAGGTCATGGTCCGTGCCGCACACGCCCGCGTATGCGGTGTTGATGAGCACCTCGTTCGGCAGGATCTCGGGGGTGGGAAGATCCTGGATTTCGAATTCCTTCACACCGGTAAGCACCAAAGCCTTCATGATCGTTCCTTTCATCGGCGAAAGCGGTTCCGCAACATGCGGATCGACGGTTGTTCCGTTCGGCAGTTCGTTCTGCCCGACGACCTCAGCATACATTCTTTCATTTTGTTTTGCAAATCAGTTTTCTTAAAGTACTTGTCATAAAGGATTCTTCGGCGCGTCGCGCGGAACATGCCAATACACGACGGTCATCAAGCCGGAGCCGCGACACCTACAATGAGAGATATGCAAAATCCACCGCTACACCGTTACGCCACGAGACCAGGCCTGTACTTCACCGATGACGGTGGCGCCGACGCCATCGTCCGCTCCGAAACCGCCGATCAGGTATGGTTCTGCGTGCTGGAACCCGTCGATCAGCCCAGCGCCTTCTACAGCGAGGCGATCAGACTGTTCCCGAACACCTCCATCCCCCTCATCAAACAGATCAGCGAATTCAAGGTCTGCACCCGCATCATCGAATCGACCTACGTGCGCGAGACCCTGTTCAAAATGGAAGGCCCGAACTATGGCCTCTGGTCCGTGCACATCCCCAAGGCGTGGGACGGCATGCGCTACGGTTACCGCGTGGACGGCGCATGGGACCCCTCGCGCGGCGTTCGATTCAACCCCTACAAACTGCTGCTGGACCCGTACGGGAAAGGCATCGACGGCACCATGCAACTCGATCCGGCCGCATTCGCCTACGAATGCAAGCTGGAGGACGGCAAAATCGTCGGCGACCCGTTCGGCAGAATGAGCACCATCGACTCGCTGGGCAGAATGCCCATCTCCGTGGCCATCGACGACCGCGCCACCACCAAGCTCGACAGCGAAAGCGTGCACCCCCACGTCCCGTGGAGCAAAACCGTCATCTACGAGCTGCACGTCAAAGGCTTCACCGCCAACGCACCATGGCTGCCCGAGGAGCTGCGCGGCACCTACGCGGGCCTCGCGCACCCCACCACGCTGGCATACCTGCAAGGGCTCGGCGTGACCTCCATCGAACTGCTGCCCATCCAGGCGAGCCAACCGGAAGTATTCCTGCAGGAACGCGGCAAACGCAACTATTGGGGCTACTCCACGCTCAGCTACTTCTCCCCCGAAGCCTCGTACGCCACCAAGGCCGCGCAGGAAGCCGGCGCCAACGCCGTACGCCAGGAGGTCATCGACATGGTGCAGGCCCTGCACGACGCGGGCTTCGAAGTGCTGATGGACGTGGTGTACAACCACACCTGCGAAGGCGGATCGGCAGGCCCCAGCATCTGCTGGCGTGGCCTCGACAACCTCTCGTACTACCGCAGGCAGAAGAACAACATCGCCTATCTGGAAGACACCACCGGCTGCGGCAACACCCTGGACTTCACCAACACGCATGTGACGACCTTCGCTGTCGATTCCTTGCGATACTGGGCCAAGCGCATCGGCATCGACGGCTTCCGCTTCGACCTCGCGCCGAGCATCGCGCGTCTGGACGGCGAATTCACGCGATACCATCCGTTCCTGTACGCCCTGCGCTCCGACCTGCTGCTCGGCAACCTCAAGATCATCATGGAACCGTGGGATCTGGACAACCAAGGGTGGCGCACCGGCCAGTTCGGCATCCCGTTCGCGGAATGGAACGACCGCTTCCGCGACACCTCACGCACCTTCTGGCTTTCCGAAGCCGACCAGCAGCAGGGCAACACCATCGGCATGCAGGAAATGGCCACAAGATTGTGCGGATCGGCGGACCTGTTCGCCACCGATCCGGGCCGAGGCGCGACCGCCTCCGTGAACTTCGTCGCATGCCATGACGGTTTCACGCTCAACGATCTGACCATGTACTCGCACAAGCACAACGAGGCCAACGGCGAGAACAACCACGACGGCTCGAATGCGAACCGGTCGAACAACTTCGGCGTCGAAGGACCGAGCGATGATCCCGTTATCACGGCGAAACGCGAACGCGCCGCACAGAACCTGCTCGGCATGGTGCTGCTGTCGCTGGGCACGCCGATGATCCTCGCCGGCGACGAATTCGGCAACAGCCAGAATGGCAACAACAACGCCTACTGCCAGGACAACGACATCACCTGGCTGAAGTGGGATTGGATGTATCACAGCACCAAAACGCCGGAGATGCTCCGCCTGGAATCCGTATCCAGACTGATTTCCATCCGCAAATCGCTTGACCTCTACCACCACGAGGATTTCTTCACCAGGCTCAGCCAGATCGGCCTGCTGAAGCCGTCCAGCCGCGTGCAATGGTTCCTTACGGACGGCACGACACCCATGGAGCAGGACTGGTTCGACAAGAGCATCCGAAGCTTCGCCATGCGGCTGCTCTCCCTCAACGAGCTCGACGTGATCCTGCTGGTGAACGGGGAATGCCGCGACAAGCAGTTCCGCCTGCCTTCCGACACCGAATGGCAACCGCTCTGGTGCTCGGCGGAGACCACGGGCGCATGCCCCGCCAAGGGAACGGAAGTGGAGAAGCTGGATCTGAGCAACGAGGACTCCATTTGGACCCATTTCGTACCGAAGGATACCCGCATCGGTCAGGTCATCCAGGAAGTGCAGTCCACGCAGGACGATCCCGAGGAACGTCCCTCGGTCAAACCTTGGCCGCAGGGCAATAACGACGTCGAAACCGTCACGTTGCCTGGACTCACTGCCAAGACGCGCATCTACCGCGTGCTGGCCCACAGCGAAGCGCAGCAGCGCGTCGCCCAAGACCGCCAACGCATGTTGAAGGGACTTCACCGCCCCCAGCAGCATGCGGGCGACCAACAGCATAAACAGGATGGCAATAGCCCCGTCGAGGCAAGCACGCAGCAAAGCGTGTCGGGCGCACATTCGAATCTGTGGACGGTGCCTTCCATGAGCATCACCATCATGCGTCAGACCACGCTCGACTGAACGACACTTGGCCGATCATGGCGGCAGCGATGCGCAAACAATGCGTATAGGGGCATATAGGGTCTGTGCGGGAGCGAATCATCCCGCACAGGCCCTATATGCTTATGCGAAATCGCCGCGAAAACGAGGAAACCCCTCGAAGGCATGTCCTTCGAGGGGTTTCCAGCAGTAAGCGAAAATCAACGCTTGGAGAACTGCGGTGCACGACGTGCCTTGTGCAGACCGGCCTTCTTGCGCTCCACGACGCGGGCGTCGCGGGTCAGGAAGCCAGCCTTCTTCAGGGTGGCGCGGTTGGCATCGCGGTCGATGGCGTTCAGAGCGCGGGCCACGCCGAGACGGATGGCGCCGGCCTGGCCGGTGGTGCCGCCGCCGTCAACGAGGACGATCGCGTCGAACTTGCCTTCGAGCTTGAGCAGGACGATCGGGGAGTTCACCTCACGCTGCAGCAGCTTGGAAGGGAAGTACTCCTCCAGGGTGCGGCCGTTGATGGTCCACTTGCCGGAACCCGGCACGAGGCGCACGCGAGCGACGGCTTCCTTGCGACGGCCGGTGCCGTAGCCCGGTTCAATCGCGGAAGTACCGGTGCCGGCACCTGCGTTGGTTTCGGTGGTGTAGCTGGTGAGCTCCTCTTCGGTTTCCTGAACCGCGGAGTTGTTGGTGTTTTCAGCCATGTTCTCTATCTCCCTTCGGTTCACTTAGCCTGCTGAGAAACCTGAGCGATCTCAAAGACCTGCGGCTTCTGCGGGGTGTGCGGGTGCTCTTCGCCGGCGAAGACGTGCAGACGACCAAGCTGCACCTTGGCGAGCTTGTTCTTCGGCAGCATGCCCTTGACGGCGCTGGTGATGATGCGCTCCGGGTTGTTGGCGAGCAGCTGCGCGTAGGTGTCACGACGCAGACCACCCGGACGACCGGAGTGCTTGTACAGTTCCTTGCCCAGCTTGTTGCCGGTCAGCGCCACCTTGGCGGCGTTGATCACGATCACGTGATTGCCGGAATCAGCGTGCGGAGCGTAAGTCGGCTTGTTCTTGCCGCGCAGAAGGGTTGCAACCTGAGTCGAAAGACGGCCCAGCACCACGTCGGTGGCGTCAACGATGTACCACTCATGGCTCAGATCGGCGGGCTTCGGAGTGAAAGTCTTCACTGTTCTACCTTTTCTAGTATTGTGTTCCGGGTTTCGGCGTTCCTCGCACGCTTGGTTAGGGCGTGACTTCGGAAACCTCCACCTCATTATCCGTGGGCTCCCTGAAAGTCCTCGATTGCGAGTGGGAATGCGCTTTGAAGGACCCCTTAGGGAAACACAACAGCTCACAAGTGTATCGGCGAGGCTTGACATATGGCCGACACACTGCGATACGAAAAAATCGCGCGTGCGACCGGCCCGAAACGGGCTTTCGGCCGCACGCGCGATTCCTTACGGGAAACGCCTTGCAGGCGGTTGCGCGGATCGTCGTTCCGCGCTATTCGACGCTACCGTTCATTGCGCATGATGGCCGCGAGATGCTGCACATCGCTGCGATCGAACATGTCGTCCAGCTTCACCACATTGCCATTGCCGTCGGCGAGCGGGATACGCCAGTTCGGATACTCGTTGTTGGTACCCGGCTGGTTCTGCGTACGCTTCTCCCCGACCGCGTCGGTGATCGATGCGGCGAGCAGCTTGCACGGCGAATCGTTGAGCGCACGGTACTGGGCGTCGATGATGTCGGCTTCGTGGGTCTTGCGATCGACAGCCTCATCCTTGTTGATGTAGCCGTTGTCGAGCAGCATCGAGATCATGGCGTCCTGCTCGGCCATGGCGGAACGTTCGAAGTCCTCCGCCGGGCCTTCCAGCAGGCCGAGACGCTCGCGCAGCTTGACGTGTTCCAGCTCGAGGTAGCCGGCTGCCGGCGGCAGATCATGCGTGTTGACCGAGGCCAGCGCGTATTCACGCCAGTCGGTCGGAGAGCGGAACTTGCCGTCGAACTGCTCGAACCATTCCACCGCGCAGCCCAGCAGGCCGTGGGAGGACAGGGAGCTGGCCACGTATTCGGGGACCACGCCGAGATCCTCGCCGACCACCACGCCATCCGCACGGGACGCCTCAAGCGCGAGGATGCCCAGCATCACGTCGGAATCGTAGTGCACGTAGGCGCCGTCGTTGGCCTTGTGGCCGGACGGGATCCACCACAGGCGGAACAGGCCGAGGATATGGTCGATGCGCACGGCGCCGGCATGGGTGAACATGTTGTGCACCATGTCGCGGTACGCCTTGTAGCCAGTGCGGTTCAAGGCGATCGGGTTCAGCGGGGGCTGGCTCCAGTCCTGACCCTGCTGGTTGAACATGTCCGGCGGCGCACCGACGGTCGCGCCCTTGGCGAAACGTTCAGGGTACCACCATGCCTCGGAACCGAGCGGGTGGACGCCGACGGCCATATCGGCCATCACACCGATGCGCATACCGGCTTCGCGTGCGCTCTTCTGGGCACGGTCGAGCTGCTCGGTGGCGATCCATTCCAGCCAACGGTAGAAGTTCAGCGTGTCGGGGAACTGCTCGCGCAGGGCGTTCACTTCGGGGGAATCCTTGGTGAAGCGATGCGTCCAGTTGTCGGGCGTGCCTTCCGCGGCACCCCACTTGTCGTAGCACAGGCACCAGGTGGCGTAGGCTTCGAGATCCTCACCGGTCTTCTCGCAGAAATCGGCGAAGGCGCGCTGGCGTTCGGCGGTACGGCCGGCCTTGAAGATGATCCACAGCGCCTGCATCTTCGCATGCCACATGGCGTCACGGTCGACGATTTCAGTCTGGTCGTTGAGCGGTTCGACGGATGTGAACAGTTCGCGGATCTCGGAAAGGCTTTCCGCGCCAAGCAGCTTGTATTCCTCAATCGCTTCCGGACGGATGTAGGTGAAGTTCACTAGGCTGCGGGAAATCGGCAGGTACGGGGACGGGGTCAGCGGGGACACCGGTTCGGCCGCGTGCACCGGGTTGATCAGCGTGAAGTCGGCACCGGTCTTGCGCTTGGCGTCCTTGAGCAGGTTGGCGAGGTCGACGAAATCACCCACACCCCAGGACTTGGCGGAACGCAGCGAATACAGCTGGGCCATCCAGCCCCACAGATGCCCCTGCTTCATTTCGTCGAGCAGTTCCACCTTGGCGGGGGCGCTGATCAGCGTGGCATCCTCAGTGCGGTCGCCGACGGTGACGTGCAGCGTGTGGTAGCCTTCGGGCAGATCGGCCGGAATGGCAACGGATGCAGTGACGACGAACTGGCCGTCCACCAGATAGGCGGCGGAACCGTCGCCCGCATCGGGAAGGATCTCGCCCTGGTACTCCTGGCCGTTCTCCAACGTGATGGTGGCGCTGGGGACATCGGTCATGCCGACGTTGACCAGCACACGGCTTTCGGAGCCGACGTTGTGCAGGACGGTGTACGGCACCAAGCGGCCGTGACGCTCGTCCAGAATCTGCCTGATCGACTGCTTGATAGCGGCGTCATTCGAGGCATCGATGCCCAACGCCCCCAACACCGCAACCAGGACATCGTCTTCGATCTCGTGGTAGTCATGGCTCATGCCAACATAGCTGGTGGCAATCCCCGTCAACTTTGCCAATTGAATCAGCGGCCGCGCAAGGCGTTCTTCGCTTTCGGTTCTCTCGCTCATAGTCCCTTAGTGTAACGGCTTAGCTGAGACATATCGAACTATTTTTCACGTTCCCTGCGGCGTTTTTCCACCGCATGGCGCACTTCCAGCGACGGATCGCCCTCCAATTTCGCTAACGTTTGCATAGAAACGTTGGGATTCAGCGCCACAGCGCGACGCACCATCGATGACAGCACTTTCGGCGCGTCGGGCTCAAGTTCGGTGCCCAATGTCGCAAGGAAGTCCAGAATCTGAGCATCACTATCCGGACTCTGCGCCCCTTCGAGCCTCATCTTCCATGATGTTCGCTTGTTGCGCAGCGCCGCGTCACGCACTTCGGGCACCGGATCCTTGGTCAACCGGCCCACCAGCCAGTTCTTGTCGTCCGTGTTGCCCGCCACCGCCTTACGCACCGACGCTTCCGGATCCTTGGCGAGTTTGACCAGCACATTCGGGAACGGCATCGTCTCAGCCAGGAACACGCGATCCTCCAAAGGCGTGTTCGGATTGCCGCCCACCGCCTCAAGCAATGCCGTGGCACGGGAGAAGGCCGCCTGATCGTCGCGGTCGGGCAACTGGCGGCGCGCGAACTCGGACAGTTCGGCGGCGTCGGTGCTATGACGCAGGCGTTCATAGGTGACGGTCAACGGTTCGAAATCCTTGGCGCTCTCACTGCTTTCAGCGCTCTTGACGCTCTTGGCGCCCTCAGCGCCCTCAGTGCTTGTGGTGCTCTCTTCGTCGGTCATGGTTCACCAGTGTAGCCCAGAGGCACCGGCGTTCAGCGGGAGGCGATGGCCCTGTTCACCGTGTCGATGGGTTCGGGGGCGATGGTGGCGTTGAAGGTTTCACGCACACGCTCCTCGAAAACGGCCGTATTATCCAGCGGCAATGTGGCCGTCAGCGTGACGTCGGCGGCGTAGGTCTCGTCCGACTGCACGCCGTCGACGGAGGCGAGCAACTGTTGGAAACGCGCCAGCTGCGGGTAGTCCAAGGTGACAAGATAGCGACGGCATGGCACGATATCCGCGCCTTTCGCGGCCTTGACGGCGATGGACGCGCCGGTGGAGTAGGCACGGATCAGGCCGCCGGAGCCCAGCAGAATACCGCCGAAATATCTAGTGACGGCGACCACGCAATCCGTCAGATCATTCGCACGCAGCACGTCAAGGATCGGCTTGCCCGCCGTGCCGGACGGCTCGCCGTCATCGCTCATACGCTCCGACACGCGACCGTCCGAACCGCCCACCACGGCCGCATACGCCACGTGACGGGCCTTCGGATGCTGGTTACGGATCGTGGCGACGAAGGCGAGCGCCTCGTCCAGACTGTCGATATGCGCCACATCGCCGATGAATTCGGATTTCTTCTCCACGAAGGCGTCGTGCGCCGGCTCACTGACCGGGTCGAGAATGGTACGCATACGGTTCGTGTTCCTTCCGTCTATCGGATCTGACTATCTGGGCTGGCCATCCGGACTGTTCCCGGCTTGGCGAACGGTTCCGTTCACGTACACCGGTAGGTCGTGCACGGTGTCACTCATGCACGACGACGTTGAACTCGCCGCCCGTGAGGAAGGCATGCACGCATTCGACCATCTGACGGGTGAGTTCCTTGAACGCGCCGTCGGTACGCCAACCGACGTGCGGGGTGAGCACGATGCCGGGGATTTGGCAGATCGCGTCATCGGATTTCAGCGGCTCGTGGTCGAACACGTCGAGGCCCGCGGGAATGTCGCCGCGCTGCAGCCGCGCGAGGAGCGCCCCGGATTCGATGACCTCGCTGCGCGCCGTGTTGATGAACAGCGTGCCCGGCCGCAGATGCTCGAGGTTCGCCACGGTGATGATGCCACGCGTCGCGCCGTCGATGAGCGGAAGATGCACGGAGACGACGTCGCTGGATTCGATGAGCTCGTCCATACTCGCCACAGGCGTGGCACCGCAGCGTTCGAACAGTTCGTCGGGTACATGCGAGCTCCAGGCGCTGACTTCCATGCCGAACGCCTTGCCGATCGAGGCGACGGTCGAACCGATGCCGCCCAATCCGATGATGCCGAGCCGACGGCCTGCCAGTTGCAGTCCATCGCCGCCCTTCCACGCCCAGTTGCCCGCCTTGACATCCTTGTCAAGCTCGCCTACGCGGCGGATCAGCTCGAACATGAGCGCGAAGGCGTGTTCGGCGACGGCGTGATCGCCGTAATGCTCGGCGTTGCACACACGCACGCCGAATTCGCGGGCCAGATCGAGATCCACGTAGCTTGCCACGCCGGTACCGCAGAACACGATGCATTTGACATGGCCTTCCGCTTCGCCCTGCGGACCATGCCCGGTGATGCGACGCAGCAGATCGTCGCTGATATGGTAGCCGCCGACCAGCAGCACGTCCGCATCGTGCAGACGTTCCGCAATCGAATCCTCGTCGGAGGTGAACTCCTCATACATGCGCACACGGGCCACGTCCCGCAACCGCGGGAATTGGGAGCGGATAGGCTCGACCATGGAGTCGAGCACGGACGGCATTACCACCAATGGCAGGTCGGTGCGCTCGGCCTGCGTCTCATATACTTGCGTCATACCCGACAGATTAGGAGCATCGGACGTCATTCGCCCGTCTGAGCCGACTGCTGGTCGCCCTGTTGCGCGGCCTGCTGCTTGGCCTGCTGTTCGGCGGTGAGATTCCATTCACGCACCACATTGGTGTCGGCGCCCATGCTGTAGATCACGTCCGAGATGCGTTGCCGCTGGGTTGCGTCCTCGCTTTCGCTCCAACACGTCCCATCCGGATGGTCGGAGGAAATCGGGCACCACCGGTACTCCCCCTGCCTCATATTCGCGGTCGGCAGCCAGTCGATGCGGTTCACACGCCACGATCCTGCCACGCCCTTCTTGCCGGCGAACTGGATGCGGGCCGTCACGCCCTGGTTGTTCGTCTCGTTGCCGGGAATGTACGACGTGACCGTCACCGCATTGCCCACGCCGTAGACGATCCACGTGTTGTTGTACTTCTCGATCGGCTGGGCGCAATGGCATCCGGCACCGTAAATCACGTCGAACGCGCCGGTATCCGCCAGCTCGTGCGCTTCGGAAACCTGCCACGAATCGGCGTAATCGAGGTATTCCTGCACGGAATGCATGGCGATGGCCACCACGTCGGCACCCTGCTCACGCGCCTTCTTCGCCTTGGTCACGGCCTTCTGGATGTCGCTCTCATGGTTCGGGTCGCTGCTTTCACGCAGACGATCGACCTGCCAATCCTGATCGGCGGTCATGCCGTTGAGCGACACGGTTCCGGTAATCAGGCCGAGCTTGCCGCCGCCAGTCGGCGAATCGATGACCAACGGTTTGAGCGAATCGGCTTCGGTCTTATACGAACCGGTCTGCGCGATGTCATCCGCCTCCAACGTGTCCCACAGACGGGCGATGCCGTCCGCGCCCTGATCCCACGAATGATTGGTAGCATGCGTGCACGCCTGATAGCCGACGTTCCTGGCCGCATCCGCGACTTCGGGAGGGATGTTGAAAATCGGGTACGCGCTGTACGGGCCGCCACGCTGGGCGATGGGCGTTTCGAACTCGCATACGGCGATATCGGATGCCTGAATGTACTTCTTCATCGGTTCGAACAACGGGTCGAAGTTGAACGCGGTGCCATCGGTGGCGGAAATGTTCGCCCCGGCGAAATGCTCCCACAGTCCCTCATGGAACAGCAGATCGCCGTTGACCAGCATGGAAATGCAATCCGCATCCGGGCAGTCAGGCGAATTACCGTGATGCTCCTTGACGGTTTCAACGGTCTTTCCGTCGGATTCGGGCGACTTGGTCGATGTCGACTTAGATGCGCTCGCGGAACCCGTAGGCCGCGCGGATTCGCCGCCGGACTTCAGCACGTTCCACACGCCGACGGCGAGCGCCACTATCAGTCCCAACGCCACGACCGCCGCGACGATCATCGGTATCGGCGAGCGCTTCGCCGCATGTTGGCCGTGGTAATGTTCCCCGCTGTTCTGGTTCATCGTGTCTCTTCTCTCGTTCTCTGCTTCTCCTATGGAACAGGGTATCCGAGTTCAATGGACAACGCACCTTCAATCCATGCGCCGCCGTCGCGCCTTGTCAAAAAATTTCACTTTTTCCTCGTTTCGGCGGGTTGACATCGCAGCATGGTGTAAAGTACTGTGATGTTGCGTCATATTGGCGCAGTGGAGTGATGCCTGAGTGGCCGAAAGGGGCACCCTGCTAAGGTGTTAGCTGCGTAAGCGGCTCGGGGGTTCGAATCCCCCTCACTCCGCGGATTGGGCTTCCGAAGCGATTCGGAAGCCTTTTTTCGTATTCGGATCACCATTGTTCTCTCTTCTCAACTCATCCGACATATTTCGAACATCTGTTCGACAAACCGCCGTAACGCTCGTACCATGGGTGTATGAGTACTGCACCGAGACTGGCGGCGGCCAAACGCGATTGGGGGCATGACGAGACCGGATGCACCGTGCTGCATATCGACATGGATGCCTTCTACGCGTCGCTTGAAGTGGCACGGCACCCCGAATTGCGAGGCAAGCCCGTGGTGATCGGCACCGGGCCGCGATCGGTGGTATCGGCGGCGAGCTATGAGGCACGCCGTTACGGCATCAATTCGGCCATGCCTTCGGCTCGGGCGAGACAGCTGTGCCCCACGGCCGTGTTCCTGCCGGTGGATATGGCGTATTACTGCGGAGTATCGCGAGCGATCATGCATGACGTGTTCCATGCCGTCACCGACCGGGTGGAACAGGTTTCGGTGGATGAGGGGTATATGGATGTTTCCGGCGCATTGCTGCGTTGGGGCAGTCCGAGCGCGATAGGCGCATGGATCAGACGCGAGGTGGAAAGCCGGTTCCACGTGACCTGCTCAGTGGGCATCGCGGCCAACAAACTGGTGGCGAAAATCGCGTCCACGAACGCCAAACCCAACGGCATGCTGCTCATTCCGAAGGCACGTTCGGCGGAATTCGTGCAGATGATGCCGTTGCGTAGCATTCCCGGCATCGGTCCAAGCCTCGAACGGCATCTAACGGCGTGGGGCGTCACATCGGTGGCCGATCTGGCGCGGCTCGACGAAGCACAGCTCACGCAGGCCACCGGATCACCCGCCGGCGCACACCACCTGTGGATGGCGTCGCATGGCCTGGACGACCGCACAGTCACACCCACGCATGTGGAGAAATCCATCGGTTCCGAGGAAACACTGCTGCAGGACACCACAAGCGACAAGATCGCCTGCCGGCAGCTGCGCCTGTCCTGCGACGACGTCGCATGCTCGCTGCGCGCCCGCGGTTTTCTGGCACGCACGGTGACCGTGAAACTACGGTTCACCGATCTGAGCTATCGCACCAGATCCCGCACCCTCGACCGTCCGGTGGATGCGGCAAGCGCGCTCTACCCGGTTTGCGTCGAACTGTTGCACGCCATGCTTGGCATGCCCACCGATGCCGGCACGACCGCCCTCCCCCGCCCGGTCCGACTGGTGGGCGTAAGCGTCAGCAGTCTGAGCGACACGGCATCCACCGCCGTGCAACCTTCCTTGGACGATGTGCTGGAGGAGACCGACAGCGCCGACGAAAGCACCACATCGCACAGGCTACGCACCGCGGAGGCCGCATTGGACGCGGTACGCAGCAAATACGGCGACAAGGCCGCGAGCTTCGGCATCTGACCTGCGCCATGCCCGCACCCGATCGCACCGCGCACCGACATGCAGATGAGGAACATCCGGCTGAACGGTACACTGTAACGCAGGAAAAGCGCACATCTACGATGGAAGGTTTTTGCTATGGCGCATGAGGAATATCCTGATCTGGTGATCGTGGGGGCTGGCCTGTTCGGCCTGACCGTGGCCCAGCAGGCCGTGGAGCACCTGGGCGCGAGGGTCGAGATCATCGACGTGCGCGACCACATCGGCGGCAACGCGTACAGCTACATGGACGAGGAGACCGGCGCCGAGATCCACAAGTACGGCGCGCACCTGTTCCACACGTCCAACAAACGCGTGTGGAACTACGTCAACCGGTTCACCTCCTTCACCTCCTATGTGCACCGCGTGTACGCCACGCACGACGGCGAGGTGTACCCCCTGCCGATCAACCTCGGCACCATCAACCAGTTCTTCCACGCGCGCTACACGCCCGCCGAGGCCAGGGCGCTCGTCGAGGAGCAGGCCGGCGAGCTGGCCGGCACCGACCCGCAGAACCTCAACGACAAGGGCATCTCGCTGATCGGCCGCCCGCTGTACGAGGCGTTCATCAAGAACTACACGGGCAAGCAGTGGCAGACCGACCCGAAGGACCTGCCCGCGGGCATCATCAACCGCCTGCCTGTGCGCTTCAACTACGACAACCGCTATTTCAGGGACACGTGGGAGGGCCTGCCCGCGGACGGGTACACCGCGTGGATGGAGCGCATGATCGACGACCCGCGCATCCACGTGACCCTCGACACCGATTTCTTCGACGAATCCCAGCCGTTCAACAAGGCGGCGCTGGCCGCGGCGGGCGTGCCCGTCGTGTACACCGGACCGGTGGACCGCTACTTCGGCTACTCGCTCGGCGAGCTCAAGTGGCGCACCGTGGACTTCAGGGAGGTCCGCTACGACGAGGGCGACCACTTCGGCTGCCCGGTGATGAACTTCTCCGACGCGGACGTGCCGTACACGCGCGCCATCGAGTTCAAGAACTTCAACCCGGAGCGCAGGGCCTCGCAGAACCCGGGCAGGACCGTGGTGTGGGAGGAGTACAGCCGTTTCGCCGAGCGCGGCGACGAGCCGTACTACCCGATCAACACCGAGGCCGACAAGGCGTTGTACGCGAGGTACGAGGAGCTCGCGAAGGCCGAGCCGAACACCGTGTTCGGCGGGCGTCTGGGCACGTACAAGTACTACGACATGCACAACGTGATCGACACCGCGCTGACCGCGTACGAGGAGCAGGTCGCGCCCCTTCTCAAGAAGTGATATAGCACGTCCCGTGGGCGCGGGAATTTGTGAGGATTCGACGGAAACTCCCGTTTTTTCGCCCTCTCCGGACGGAAAAACGGGAGTTTTCTCATGCCTTGTGGTTACGGTAGAACATATGTCACAATCTCGCAGCGCAAGCAGTGGTCGCAGCACCCGCTCATCGGGACGAAGCGCCGGTTTCACGAGAACGAACGGAGCCCGTCGTTCGAACAACGGCACCAGACCACAGAAGAACGCGACAACCAATTCGCCCGCCGCACGCCATTATCGCGGCGGTAACCATCGCACCAACGGCAAAGGCCCGAAGTTGAAAGGCCGCCGCAAGCATCTCATCCTCAAGTGGGTGCTCGGCCTGATCGGAGCCTGCCTTCTCGCTGGCATCGGCCTGTTCGCCTACCTGTACATCACCACGGAGATCCCGCAGCCCGAAAAGATCGCCATGGCGGAAAACACCACCGTGTACTACAACGACGGCGTCACGGAACTGGGTACCTTCTCCCAGCAGAATCGCACCATCATCCAATGCAATGCCCTGCCGAAATACGTGGGCAACGCCATCGTCGCCTCCGAGAACCGCACCTTCTACCAGGACAACGGCATCGACATCAGGGGCATCGCCCGTGCGCTCGTCAACAATCTGACCAAAGGCACGCGCCAAGGCGGTTCCACCATCACCCAGCAGTATGCGGAACGGTATTATCTGGGCGAAACCACCAGTTACAAGGGCAAGATCCGGGAGGCCATCCTCGCACTGAAAATCGCGCAGACGCAGGACAAGGATGAGGTGTTGTGCAATTACATGAACACCATTTACCTGGGCCGCGGCGCATACGGCATCCAGGCGGCGGCTAAGGCTTACTTCAATAAGAACGCCCAGGATCTGACGCTTAACGAAGCCGCGATGCTGGCCGGCATCATCCCCTCCCCTTCCAACTGGGATCCGGCGGTGAATCAGAAGAAGGCCGAATCGCGTTTCAAGCGCGTCATCAACATCATGCATGAGGATGGCTATATCACCAGCAAGGAGGCGAAGGAGGCCCAGCTTCCCGCCACCGTGCAGAACACACAATTGCAGGACGTCTACAAGGGGCCGAACGGTTACCTGCTGCAAATGGTGCGCAGCGAACTGGTGGATGCCAAGGCGTTCACCACGGACGATCTGGACACCGGCGGTTACAAGATCATTACCACCATCGACAAGAACAAGCAGGATCTGATGCAGCAGGTCGTCAGCCCGGCCAATAACGGTATGACCGGCGTGGTACCGGACGGCATGCAGTTCGGTGCGATGAGCGCCAACCCGAAGGACGGGTCGATCCTTTCCGTATACGCCGGCGATGATTATCTGGCCAAGCAGTACAACAACGCCACGCAGGCGCAGTATGAGGTCGGTTCCACGATGAAGCCGTTCGCATTGCTTGCGGCGGCGCAGGAGGGCGTAAGCCTCAACACCGTGTTCAACGGCAACTCGTATCGCACTTTCCCCGGCATCACCAGCACCGTGAGCAACTTCGGCAATGAGAACTACGGTTACATCAACCTGTACCGTGCGACGGCCATGTCGTCGAACACCGTGTTCATGGATCTGCAAACCAAGCTC
Source organism: Bifidobacterium merycicum DSM 6492 (assembly GCF_900129045.1). Lineage (GTDB taxonomy): Bacteria > Actinomycetota > Actinomycetes > Actinomycetales > Bifidobacteriaceae > Bifidobacterium > Bifidobacterium merycicum. The sequence goes on from NZ_FQTX01000003.1 coordinate 218,119, forward strand.
GGCGCGAAGAAGATCGCGGAAACCGCCCGCACCGCAGGCGTGGAAAGCACATCGCTCGACGGTTCCGAACCGTTCACCGTGCTCGGTAACAACGCGCTCACGGTGAAAGATATGACCGGCGCATATGCCACGCTCGCCAACCAGGGAGAAAAGCCGACCCTGCACATCGTGGCCAGTGTGAAAAGCTCCGCGGGCAAGGACCTGTATCTGGCTCCTTCCACCACCGAACGCGTGTTCCAAGCCAACGACGTGAATCTGGTGACCAAGGCTCTGACCGGCGTCGTGCAGTCCGGCACCGCCACCGAAGCGCTCAATACCGGTCATACCATCGCCGGCAAATCCGGTACGTCGAACAACTCGTACGCGGCGAGCTTCTGCGGTTACACGCCTTCCGTGGTGTCCGTGTTCTCCATGTGGTACCCGGACGCGAACGGCAATCCGCAGGTGATTCCGGCATTCGGCAGCTGGACGGGCGGTTCCGATTACCCGGTTCACCTGTTCACCCAGTACATGAAGCAGGCGTTGGACGGCACACCGAACGAGACGTTCCCCACCGCCAAGGACAACGGTAAGGTCGGCGGCCCCGACGGCACGTGGGGAACCGGTTATTCGAAGTCGTATTCGAACAACTACTACGGATACAGCAGGCAAAACTACAACAATAGCGGTAGCAACGGCACGACCGGCAGCACCACGAACGGTACGACCGGTGGCACCAATCCGAACGCAGGCTCCCAGACCACTCCCGGCACCACGAACAGTGGCGGAACAGGCGACTCCGGAAACACGAGTGGCGGCGGTACCAACAGCGGTGGTACCGGTGGTACCGGTGGTACCGGTGGTTCCGGCGGCACCGGCGGTACCGGCGACTCCGGAAACGGCGCGGCCAATTCCGGTGGCACCGGCGGCACGAGTGGCGGCGGCACCGGAACCGAATAGTCCAAGTCCATATCGGCTCGGCCAACAAACGGGATACCGGGCCGGGTATGGGAAAGCTCGAACGCGTTTCATGCGTTCGAGCTTTCCTGTATTCACATGTTCATATGCCGCCGCGACCAGCGTCCATAGCGTGCCATCGGCATGTTCCACGGCCCTCGTCACAGGCTTCCTGCGCCCTCCTCAACGCCGCAAGCCGACCATACAGTAAGATCCCGTATCCGAGGAAAGAACGGATACGGGATCTTCTGCGTTCACAACGGTGACGGTCGGATTGACCGACCGGGGTCGGAATCAGCGCTCGGAACGATTGATGGCGGAGATGATGGCCTTCAGCGCGCTGGTGGTGATGGAGGAATCGATGCCGACGCCCCAGATGATCTGGGATTCTGCGTCCTCACCGACCTGGCATTCCACGTAGGATGCGGCCATGGCGTCGGTGCCGACGGACATGGTGTGTTCCGCGTAATCCATCACGGACGCTTCGATGCCGAAGTTCGACAGCGCGTTGAGGAATGCGGCGATCGGACCGTTGCCGATGTCGGAAACCTCACGCTCACGCGGTTCGTCACCCGGCTCGATGCCACGGTCAAGCACCTTGGCCTTGAGCACGGTATCAGAGCCGTCCTCGCCGGAGGAGACCGCGACCTTGAGGAGCTTGAGACGACCCCACTGCTTCAGGGTCTCGTCACTACTGTCACCGACCACCACGCCAGCGGCAGTGGCACCAGACTCCTCGACCGGCAGATACTCGTCCTTGAAGAGGCGCCAGATATCCTCGTCCTTGACTTCCTTCTTGGTTTCATCGGCGAAGTTCTGCACGACCTTGTCGAATTCGACCTGCAGGCGCTTCGGCAGATCAAGATTATGGTTCGTCTTGAGCAGATACGCCATGCCACCCTTGCCGGACTGGGAGTTCACACGGATGATCGCCTCGTAGGAGCGTCCAATATCCTTCGGATCGATCGGCAGATACGGCACCAGCCATACGAACTTGTCCAGATCGGCACCAGCACGATCGGCGGCCACCTGACGAGCCTCAAGGCCCTTCTTAATGGCGTCCTGATGGGAACCGGAGAACGCGGTGAACACGAAGTTGCCCGCATAGGGGTGACGCTCGGAGATCTTGATCTGATTGCAGTATTCGACGGTCTTGCGAATCTCCGGAACATTCGAGTAGTCGATCTGCGGATCGATGCCCTGGGTCAGGAAATTCAGGCCAAGCGTGACCAGATCGACGTTGCCGGTGCGCTCGCCATTGCCCAGCAGGCAGCCCTCCACACGGTCGGCGCCGGCCAGCACCGCAAGCTCGGTTGCGGCGACGCCCATACCTTCGTCGTTATGCGGGTGCAGGGACAGCACGATGGCGTCGCGGTCGTTCAAATTATTGGACACGTATTCCACTTCGTCCGCGAACACGTTCGGAGTGGTCATCTCCACCGTTGCCGGCAGGTTGATGATCATCGGATGCTCAGGGGTCGGCTTGATCACGCCGGTCACGGCGTTGCAGACCTCGACGGCGTATTCCGGTTCGGTGCCGGTGAAGGATTCCGGGGAATACTCGTAGTACAGGTCGATGCCTTCGGCTTCGCTCTCCAGGCTCTTGCACAGTTCGGCGGCGCCGATGGCCAGCTTCTTGATCTCTTCCTTGTTCTTGCGGAAGACGACCTCGCGCTGCAGTACGGAAACGGAATTGTAGAAGTGCACGATCGCACGCTTGGCACCCTTCAGGGCCTCGTAGGTGCGGCGAATCAGATGCTCACGGCACTGGGTGAGCACGACGATGGTGACATCGTCCGGAATGAGCTCGCGCTCGATCAGCATACGAATGAAATCGAAATCAGTTTCGGAAGCCGACGGGAAGCCGACCTCGATCTCCTTGAAACCCATCGACACGAGCAGATTCCAGAAGCGCAGCTTGCGTTCGGAATCCATCGGGTTGACGAGAGCCTGGTTACCGTCACGAAGATCGACGGAGCACCAACGCGGTGCACGCTGCAGTCGCTTGCCCGGCCACGTACGCTCCGGGTAATCAAACGGCACCTGCTTATCGTATGCGACGTACTTGGTGTACGGCATCTTGCTGGGCTTTTGCGGAGCTCCAATGAAACGCGCCGGAGGCAGCAGCGGGTCGTTGTTACCTCCGTTGGACGCCGCAGCCACAGCCGCGAGATCAAACACAGACGATTGATCCTGACCCATCACTCCTCCTTATCCTGGTTTTGCCGGATTGTCCGGCCATCACTTTGTTACACGCATGTTACTTATGCGCTGCGGCCAATCTTAGCGGTTCCTCATCCCAATACTTACCCGTATTTCGTGATATGGCGGAATATCTTCATCAAGATAAGGAAAGGTGTGGAGACCGCCGCCGATTCCCGCACCGAATCGCCGCATATACACGCCCGCGAACCCCTACAGTTGGTGGATATGAATCTGCGTTTCCGCAACGACGGCAGCTTCCGCGTGCTGCAATTGGCCGACATCCAGGACGGCCCGAAAGTCAGGCCCGATACGATCCGGCTAATCGAAGCCGCTATCCGTGAAGCCGACCCCGATCTGATCGTACTTACCGGCGACCAAATCCGCGGTTACGACCCCGCCTATATCAACACATTCCTGCGCCGCCGCGGCGAACGCCCCGGTGCCAGGCTGCGCGCGGTGACGAAACTCGAAGCGCGGTTACAGGGCATCAAGCAGCGTCTGCTCCGCGGAACCGATGATGGTTCCGCAACTGACAAGCTTCTGGAAGAGACTCGCGGCAAAGTGCGCGGCACCTTCAGTTCTTTTCTGAAACCAGTGACGGATGCGGGCGTGCCCTTCGCCGCGACATACGGCAACCATGATTTCCAATGCGGCATCCTCGCCGATGAACAGGATGACATCTACCGCGAATTCCCCGGATGCCTGAACCCCTCCCCCGGTTCGTCGCAGTTCGCGCCGGAACCGGGCACGTTCGCACTGCCGATCGAAGCCTCGGACGGATCAGGGCGCATCGCCATGAGCGTGATGCTGCTGAATTCCGGCGATTATGAGAATGACGGCAATGACGGTACCGATAACGTCAGCAATCCCGCGAATGCCAGTAATGCCGCGAATACAGACAACGCCGTAAACGCCAACGGTTCCATGGCGTCCTACATCGACTACACAGCCAACCCGCATGCCTGGGATCTGGCCGATTCGAACGGGTACGGCACGCCGACACAGCAGGCCATCGACTGGCTGGGAACCGTACAACGCGAACTCGGCGCACGCAATGGCGACGGCGAACCCGTGCCGGCGATCGTGTTCCAACACATTCCCCCGCAGGAATTCTACGATTGCCTCAAGGAAGTACCCATGTGGACGCCGAACGCGGTGGAGGGAACGCGCAGGTATGCAGGGCGATGCTACATGCTGCGCACGGATATCTGCCGACCCGGTTCGCATTTGGGCGAAGGCATCGGCTGCCCGGATACGAACGCCGACGAAGTGCATGCGATGAACGATGCCGGCGGATATTTCGCGCTGTATTGCGGGCACGATCATAAGAATTCCTTCGTCGCGCACGTGCATGATCTCGACCTAGGCTATTCACCGACCTGCGGATTCGGCTGTTACGGCCCGAAATCAAGGCTGCGCGGCATACGGTTCTTCGAATTCAACGAACGCAATCCGCGCGGATATGTCACGCGCGTACTGACCTGGGGCGAGCTGATCGGCCGCTATTCCAGCAACGAGATGAGCGTGTTCTTCGGCGACCATTGCGCCACGGACCTCACCGGCATCCGCAACGAGCTGCGCAGACCCCAAGTGTTCGCGCTGCTGACCGGCCTATTGGGCTTCAGCGCCTTCACCATCATCCGCACGCTGTTCGGCGGCGGAAGGCACGGCGAGAACCACGGCAGGAAACACTAATAACTAACATCCACAATGAATGACACAGCTGTCGCGGTACGACGAATCATGCGAGCGTTCACCCGCCGTTTACCGGTGCACGCGCACGCTCCCAGTTTGGTGAGGGACAATGGTGCCCAGCACCGACGAATCGCCCCGGAAGGACATGCATGCCGAACAGCGCACCAATCCACAGCATTACGGCCAGTACGTCTGGCACGGCCGGCAACGTCGGCAATACCGGCAACGCGCCGGGCGGCGGGAGCGCTGGCGACTCGACGCCTTCGAACGCAACCGCACCGCGCATGAGGTTCACCGCGCAGGAGAAGAAGTGGATCGTCTACGACGTAGGCAATTCGGCGTTCGTGCTGCTTTCGACCGCAGTGGTGCCGATTTACGCGAATTCACTGCTGGAGGCCGCCGGGCAATCCAATATCGTGTCCACTTGGGGCTACGCGCAAACAATCGCCTCACTGGTCATCGCCGTACTCACGCCGCTGCTGGGGTCCATCGCCGACGTGCAGGGCATGAAGATCCGGTTCTTCACCGGTTTCCTCCTCACCGGCGTGGTGATGTGCTGTGCGATGGCGCTGCCACTCGGATGGCTCGCGTTCCTTATCGTCTGTGTGCTGGCGACCATCGGTTTGAACGGCTCACTCACCTTCTACGATTCGATGCTGGTCGACGTGACCACCGATGAGCGCATGGATCGCGTGTCCTCGCACGGCTACGCGTGGGGGTATATCGGTTCGACGGTTCCGTTCATCGCATGCATCGCACTGATTTTCGGCGGCCCGGCGCTGCTTGGCCTGCCGACGGTGCTGTGCACGCGCATCTCGTTCGTGATCACGGCGATATGGTGGATCGCGTTCACCATCCCGCTGCTCACCAGCTACCGCCAAACGCATTACCGTGCCACGCGGGACAAGACCGGCGAGGCGATCCGCGGCACATTCGACGAACTGCGTTCCACATTCCGCGCGATTCACGCGAACAAGCCGCTGTGGATGTTCATGATTGCGTTCTTCTTCTATATCGACGCGGTGAACACGGTGATTTCGATGAGCACTTCGTATGGCACGCAGCTGGGCATCGATCCGACACAGCTGGTCGCCGCACTACTGGTCACGCAGTTCGTCGCGTTCCCGTGCGCGATCATCTATGGCAGGCTCGCCGATCGGTTCGGCGGCAAAACCATGATCGTCGCCGCGGTGATCGTCTACCTGTGCATCGTGTTCTTCGCGGCGTTCTTCCTGCGTACCGCCACGGAATTCTGGATTCTCGCAATTCTCGTAGGCATGTTCCAAGGAGGCATCCAAGCCCTGTCACGCTCGTATTACGGCAAGCTCATTCCCAAGCAGCATGCCGACGAATACTACGGATTCTATGATGTGTTCGGCAAGACGGCTTCCGTGCTTGGCACGTTCCTGGTGGCGACTACCACGTCGATCACCGGCAATGCGTCGCTCGGCGTGCTGTCGATTACGATTCTGCTGGCGTTGGCGCTGGTGTTTCTGCTGGCGCAGAAGGATCCGACGCGGGGCTAATGCGAAGAGGTGCTGGCCGCTCCCTTGACCTTGGCATCATCGAGGGTACTCCAGTCGGGTTGGGTGTTCTCAACGAGATAATAGACGGTGTCGTCACTCGGCGCGGGCTTCATTTTGATGACAGCGTCCCTTGAACCGGTATAACCGTTGTACGGCAGGAAGGGGTTGAACCACTCCGACTTCTTATCCGCCACTGTTTCGCTTTTCTTATACAGATTCACATCACGGTAGATCAGGAACGGCCTGTCAGTGTCCACAGCCTTCTGCTTCTTGGCATCCGCGAGCGCGGCGGCATCGAAATAACCGTTGGATTCCAACGCATCCAAATCGGTACCCACCGGTGCAACCATGAACATGTCGGGCATACGGAAGACAGCGCCTGAATCCTCAATATCCGTATGCTCGTTATTCTCATCGGTTGCCACAACCTTGCCAGCAGAACAGTACGCAAGTCGAACCGACCCATCAGCCTCAAGTTGAGTATCACCACACCAATAAGCGTAGAACGCGTTATACGGCATCAATTCGAATGCGCCAGTATTGCCTTTCAGCAGGTAATCGCCGCCCTGATCATTATCCCCGCATAACGCCTGTTGTGCTGCACCACAGGCAATAAGTTTTTCACCTGTCATGCTGTATTTCGTGTTCGCACCACCTGCAGTGACTTTCAACCAGCCACTGCTGCCGTAGTTTTCCGTCTCACCCAACGTGATGCAATCACCGGCATTGGTGCACCATTGCCCGGCTTCGACAGTGGAAAGCGGGGTCAGGAAGGTTTTGCCAACGTCCTCATATTTCTGCATGAACGTCTGCTTGGCACCCTTAGCATCCACGCCCTCATACAGGGTCACGGTCTGGCCATCGCTCAGCTTGCTGCCCGGACCGGGAAGGGATCCGGAGATCTTACCGACCTATTGCTTGGAGGAGAGTCGCTTCTCCGTTTTCACGGTATAGCCCTTGTCTTCCAGCTCGGTTTTCACCGTATTCACATCCTGGCCGACGATATCGGCCGGCAGACCGTCGCCCTTGGCCGCGACACCGATGTAAATGCCGATTTTCTCGTCGCTCACGCCCTGCCCCGGCTGCGGGTAGGTGCTAACCACCGAACCGGGCTTGACCTTGCTGGAATCGGACACCACAACCTGCTTGTAGTGCACCGGCACGCCCATGTTCTTGAACGTGGACGTCACCGTTGTCGCCTGCTTGCCGACGGTATCGCTCGGCACGCCCGGACCCGCCGATTCACGCACCACCACATGCTGGCCGGAACGGATGCGCTCGCCGTCTTGCGCATTCGCGTATCCAAGGAACGCACCTTTCTTCTCACCGGAGAATTCCTTGCGCGCCGAAGCGTCCAAGCCCTTGTTCTTCAGCTGCTTCACCACGTTGCTCGCAGTGGGGGCCTTGTCGGATGTTGCCGTGCTTTTGCTTGCGACCGGCAGGGTTTTACCGCCCCACAGCTCCATGTAGTAGGTCACTGCGGCCACGGTCCCAGCGAGCAGCATACCGCTACGATCGCGGCGATCAGGATGGCCCTACGTTTGGAGGATGGGCGTGGCGGCGACGGCGGTACCCACAGATGCGACGGGCACTGCGGGTGCTGCGGGAATGTCCGGCTCAGCGAATGCCGCAAAACTCACCGGCCTGATGACTTCGGTCGGTTCGGCAGGTTCGATGGGCGCTGCGGGTTCCGCAGTCTCCGCAACCTCCGCGATTTCCAACGCACCGGCTTGCGACTGACCCTTCACCGGCGATTCCGCCGGCGGCTCCGCCGGTTTCTCATCATGCCGTGCAAGCGACGGCCGCTTCAGCGCGGCACCGCAGCTAGTACAAAAACGATCATATTCACCGTTTTTGCTTCCGCATTGCGTACAGAATATACAGTTCCCCTCTTTCCGACCCACGCAAATCGATGCCTTCCCTTACCGCCCAGTATATTGGCTGTCCTGTCACGAAACCACGTAAATCCCAAGAATCTCGCGAACCCGTAAGAGAAGAGGGGAGAAAGATCAATCAGACAACGTCAGCGGAACAAGCTGACGCCGCGACGGGCGACGCAATACGCATTACCCAGCCACGTGTGACGGGAATTCGGCCACACCGCGCCCAACCGTGGTGCGTTCTGACTCATCCAGATGCTCGGCACGCGCCCATCCGTGGAACGTGACCCAAGCAGATTGAACCCGTTCTTGACCTCCAGCCAATCAGGATGCTGCGTGGCGATGGCAAGCCCCTCCTCAAGCGTAAGCGGGAGACGATCATCAGCGTCGATGAGCTTACGGGCCACATCGGGTTCACGGTTGATATAGCAGGTGCCCGTATGCGGTTCGACGACGAGATAGAACGGGCCCTCCGGCGGTTCGAAACCATCCTGCGGTAGGAAGCTGGCGATATCGCGCGGCGGCATGGTGGTGAATCCGGCCATACGGTTGATGGAAGTGCGGGCGATCAAGGATTCGGGAGACACCAGTTCACGTGTGGGCACCAGCAGAATATCCTTGCCCAAATCACAATGCTCCAACGCATTGATGAGCGGATTGGCCAATGCCCGAAAATCATCGGCCGACATATCGGCCACATCCGGATACCCCAAGGCGACGATGCGATCAAGCTGTTTACGCGCTTCTGCTGATGCGATTGACATGGTTCCAGTGTACGCGAGCGCTTCACCCAAAGCGCGAAGCCACGTCGGCTACGCGTTTGCGACGGGAATCCCACACATGCACAGCCAGTTGCCCGATATTACGAATCCATATTGGATTCGCGCGGAATGCACGCCTCCATGCTCCACCAACGAATTCCGTTCTCCTCGCGGACAACGATCTGTAATTCTCCCCCACGTTCCGCAAGCTGCGCTCGAAACCGTGAAAGACCCGTACCTCCTGAAGCCGTATCAGCATTGACTGCATCGGCATCCCGCAATCTCACCACATATTTGTTAAGGAGCGCTTCGACCGTAAGCACATATCCGAACCGGGCATCGGCATGCTTAGATATATTCGCGCAGAGCTCTCTCACTAATCCGATTAACAGCCGAACGATATCCGCATCGTCGTTCCCCGGAATCATCTCGGGAATCAGAATCGCACCTTCGTGTCCAGACAATTCCAAACGCGATTGCTGCGTACGTTCAATCTGATGAAGTTGCTTCAGAATCTCATCTCCCGCGATTCGGTCATCCGCTCTCCTCGATCCTCCCACGCTGACAATCGGCATATCCATTATCCCGTCAAGACAACTCGCATCATCAAGCCGATCAATAAGGGCACGTGAATGATGCGCAGCATCATCAAGACAACCAATCGCCTCGGATATGCACGTGGAATCACCGCACTGCGACCGCTGAAGTAGCAGCAAAGCATCCGTAACATCATTGGCGATATAGTCATGCGCATATGAGCGATCTCAAGATTCATAGTGCGGCGTTGCACCATGTCGATGAGTTCCGTTTGACGTCGTCCCTGACGAACGAAACCTCCCACTACAGCAGACAGGACAAGCAACGCAAGCAAAACGAACAAGCTCTGAGAGAAACCAGCACTCGCCGAAAAGGATTCCCCTCCGATTGCCGGCAGTAGCCAACTCATTCCCGCCACTACAACCGAAGACGTCACTCCATACTCCAAATGGGAATGACCCAATATTCCGACCGCCATCATGCATGACACCAAGAATTCATCAGGCAAAGCACCCCCATAACCCACATGGGAAAAGCGAAATACACCAAATGGCAAGAATCGCCCAACTGCCAGCCTTGGGAAGAAGCACAACCGTTCCCAGCGACACCAGCGACGCACCAACCAGCAGTGCGTCGCCTAAGTTTCCTCTGGTATTTGGCTGCAGCATAATATCGGCGAGTGCGCAACAATGAATCAGCAAGCATACTGTAACCAAAGGCAATACACCTTTTCGGCCGTGAAGAGCCGTGCTGATGCTACTGCTTCCGGAACACCGCCGTTTGCTACGCAACACAGTTCATCCCTCTTGCTGGCATAATCATTTCATTATTCCGCATCGGATTCAACGATGAATAAGATGCCGTTGCAAACAAATTCGAATGGCATCCACACGTCTGCTTACGCCAAGTTTCCGAGAAGCGTGATTAACATGTGACAGCACTATCCCGCATGAAATATGCAACTTACCACTAATCTCCTTGGTAGTAAGGCCACGCGCATACAAGCCGAGTATCTCCAGTTCCCGTCCGGAAAAACCCCGCGGTATCATCCGGTACAGTATGCAGACGCGCATACGCTTCCTTCGCAGAAGGAAAATCACCAGGGCATTCCGCATGATTTCCGGACGCAACCGCATGTATCGCCTTCATGAAGGCAGGGGAGAAAACATCCTGCTTGGAGAATAGCCCCTGGGCTCACGCTGCGGCAAGCTGCTGCTGATATTCGTTCAATGAGTATGAGCTCACCCCGATGATACCAATCGATGAATCATGACGCCTGATTTGACGGCAAACATCGACGCCTGAAATACCGTTCAGCGCAAGATCCAAAATAAGGACATCAGGCACGCGATGACGAAGAGATATTTCGTTCAAGCAACACCCGTTCCAGGGTTCGTTGCGCAGTCAGATCAGTCCAAGCGATTCGTATCGAGCCGTCCTCATGCTGCAACATCAACGACATCATTTCCAACGCACATGCGTCGTTATCGAGAATCCCCACGTTGATATGCCACTCACCCCGACCCTCATTCATGCTCCATATCATAACGCCCATAGCGCTCTCAGAGGAGCTGCATGCCATCTCCATTTTTTCTGTAATAACGCTTGCGATTTCAAGGAGAAAATCTCAAACTTGCATCATGCCCCAATGAAGCGAGCACAATAAAGCACTGACAAATGGAAACGAGATGATGGTGAGAGGCAATGATTCGGAAAACCATTTGGTGGATTACGTATTTTTGCACCGTAGCGGCAATTATATGCGGACTTGAGATCCTAACCGGACTTCCTGCGCAAGTGCAGGTATCCCTGCCTTTGGGAACGCACCTATGGACTGCATTATGGTGCGCTTTGGGAATGATGATCATCGTTTTCGTGCGCCTGTCAAGGGGGTATCCGCTGCTATTCGTCGTGTGCTCCACGGCTATCTGCACTTTGGACTGGCTTGTCCTTGGACTGAAATATTCGCACATCGCCGTGGCCGGCCTGCTCTCGACTCCCAATGTTGAAATCATCAGCAATGTTCTCAATCTCATTGCGATTATTGTGCTTACCGTCTCATGGCCTCGCTCGGACAGCGGAAAAGACGGGAATCGATACGGTGAAGAAGATCCCGGAGTCGTGTGATTCTGTTTCCATATGATGCGCAGACCGGCAGGTTACGCAACGTTCCGATGAAGTCAAAGGCGTCCTGCGCTCAAACCAATCTGACGAACATGCTGTCGGAACCGGGAACGTCGCGGAAGCCAAAATGCTGGTAAAAGCCGCGCGAGACATCATCATAAGGATTAACGACTAGCGCATGAAAAACCTTCAAGCGCCTCGTCAGAATTCAGCCTCCGCAGTTCAAGAAATCCCGCTTCGGCTACGCCCATTGAGGTTCTCTCCGCATAAGATCTTTCATCTCAGCCGGAACAGACTCGTCGAGTGCGCGAAGAAACGCCTCGAACGACTCGTTCTCAAGCTTGGGGGCGGAGCTCCCCTCTACGGCAGTAGTCTCCACATTGATATGCCGCTCACCCGTACTCATATTCATGCCCCATATCATAACGCATAACGCTCACGAAGGTATTGCATGCACTGTCTCCAACGAGGCAACCATCCAAGTTGTCTGGACTTTATCGCCAGCCCACACGCAGACCAGCATGCGGATAGGCTTACCGGCTTGTTCCGCGGGTTTCGTAAGATTGAACAACGCGTGTGGCCGCCCGCGGAGTCGTTTTGGACCGGCTGGTCGACCTCAAGCGTGAAATCATACGAAACCGTTCCAGCACAAGCGAGAGGTTGTTATGTCCGAAAAGATTAAGGTCGGCATTCTCGGAGCTACGGGCATGGTCGGGCAGCGCTTCGTCACGCTGCTTGAGAACCATCCGTGGTTCGAATTGGTCACCCTTGCCGCGTCCGCGCACAGCGCCGGCAAGACTTATGAAGAGGCCATCGGCGGTCGCTGGAAGATGGAAACGCCGATGCCCGAGTTCGTCAAGAACATGGTCGTCAAGAATGTGGCCGACGTGGAGGACGTGGTCAAGGACGTCGATTTCGTGTTCTCCGCGGTGAACATGCCGAAGGCCGAGATCCGCGCCATCGAAGAGGAGTACGCGAAGACCGAAACCCCGGTCGTGTCCAACAACAGCGCCCACCGCTGGACCCCGGACGTACCGATGGTCGTGCCGGAGATCAACCCGCAGCACTATGAGGTCATCGAGCATCAGCGCAAGCGTCTCGGCACCACGCACGGTTTCATCGCCGTCAAGCCGAACTGCTCCATCCAGGCGTACACCCCGGCTCTGGCCGCATGGCAGGAATTCGAGCCGCGCGAAGTCGTGGTGAGCACCTATCAGGCTATTTCCGGCGCCGGCAAGACGTTCAACGACTGGCCGGAAATGCTGGGCAACATCATTCCGTTCATCTCCGGCGAAGAGGAGAAGTCCGAGAAGGAGCCGCTGAAGGTTTTCGGCCACGTGGACGAAGCCAAGGGCGAGATCGTGCCGTTCGACGGCCCGCTGAAGATCACGTCGCAGTGCATCCGCGTGCCCGTGCTCAACGGTCACACCGCCACCGTATTCATCAACTTCGGCAAGAACCCCACCAAGGACGAGCTCATCGACCGTCTCGTCAACTACACGAGCAAGGCCGCCGAACTGGGCCTGCCGCATGCTCCGAAGCACTTCATCCAGTATCTGACCGAGGATGACCGTCCGCAGGTCAAGCTGGATGTGGATTACGAGGGTGGCATGGGCGTTTCCATCGGCCGTCTGCGCGAGGATTCCATCTTTGATTGGAAGTTCGTGGGTCTGGCCCACAACACCCTGCGCGGTGCCGCCGGCGGCGCTCTGGAAAGCGCGGAAATGCTCAAGGCATTGGGTTACATCACCAAGAAGTGACGCGCATGGGCGCGGTGACGCGCTGCGGATGACGTGGCATGCGCCCGCATCCATATGTCGGCGGAGGCCGGGTCGGGAAACCGATCCGGCCTCCGTTTTTGCGCTTATATGGCTGATGCCGTGCAGCACAGCTTGTGGGGAGGCGCGATACGAAAAAACAGTGCGCAGCATGATGCGCGAATACGAAAATATGCAAACGCACAAACGCACAAACGCACAAACATGCTTACATAACACTTGAGGCGGGCCCACGCGCTTGCGTGGAACCCGCCTCATGCGGAAAACGTCGAGTCGGAACCCGAATCAGCGACCGGTGCCGCCGTACACCACGGCTTCCACCTGGTCGGTGTCAAGACCGTACGCGGTGTGCAGCGCCTTGACGGCGTCGTTGAGCTGATCCAACGGCACCAGGGCGGCGATGCGAATCTCGGACGTGGAGATAATCAGCACGTTGATGCCCTTCTCGCTCAGCGCGTTGAAGAACTTGGCGGCCAAGCCGGAATGGGTCTTCATGCCGACGCCCACCACGGCGACCTTGCCCACGTTGGTGTCGATATCGAAGGACTTGTAGCCGAGCACGTCGTGTCTTTCGATGAGGATCTCACGAACCTGCTTGACCGCAGCTTCAGGCACGGTGAAGGAAATGTCGGCGGTGCCGACGGACGCGCCCGCCTGCACGATCATGTCGACGTTCACGCCGGCCATGGCCAGCTCGGTGAACACCTTGGCGGCCATACCGGGCTCGTTCGGCACGCCACGCACCGTGGCCAGAGCCTCGCTGCGGTCGTGGGCCACACCGGAGATGACCGGCGCCTCCGGTCCGAGGTCGGGGAACAGGTCACCCATGGATTCGTTCTTATCGCTCATGTTCTCTTGCTTTCGCTTCTGTTGGGATGGGAGTGGTTTCGTTGACTAGTCGAGGTTCGGCAGCGTGCGCGGATCCACGCCGTTCGGCACGACCAGCGTGCCGGTCCTATGGGAGAAGGACGAACGCACGTGCAGCGGCATGTTGAAACGCTGGGCGTATTCGACGCAGCGCAGCGCAAGCACCTTCGAACCGCATGCGGCCATTTCGAGAATCGACTCGTAGTCGATGCACGGAATGCGCTTGGCGGTCGGGACGATACGCGGATCGGCGGTGAACACGCCATCCACATCGGTGTAGATCTCGCACATGTCGGCGTCAAGCGCGACGGCCAAGGCGACCGCGGACGTGTCGGAACCGCCACGGCCGAGCGTGGTGGCGTCACCATTGGCGTTGATGCCTTGGAAGCCGGCCACGATCGCCACGTCACCCTCGTCGAGCGCATGCTTGACACGGTCGGGCTTCACGGACTTGATATGCGCGGCACCATAACGCGCATCAGTGAAGAAGCCAGCCTGCTGACCGGTGAAGGAGTGCGCGTTGGCACCTTCGGCGTGGATGGCCATGGCGAGCAGGCTCATGGAAATACGCTCGCCGGCGGTCATCAGCATATCCATCTCACGCTCGGGCGGGTTGGAATCAATGCTGAGGGCCTGATCGATGAGGTCATCGGTGGTGTCGCCCATGGCCGAAACGACCACGGCGACGGAATTGCCCTTCTTTTTCGTCTCCACAACACGGCGGGCGACGCGCTTGATGGATTCGGCGTCGGCCACGGAGGAGCCGCCGTATTTCTGCACGATGAGAGCCACAGTTGTCCTATCCTCTATCTCAAAAGTTTCAAACCTGCGTCTCATAGTACGCAAGTGTGACGATTATATGGAGGGGCATATTACCGTTGACTGCCCCGTTCACGATTTGGGACGCCGAAACGGGGCGGTTTCGGCCGCGCGGATGCCGGTTCAGGCTTCGGTTCAGGCTTCGGTTCAGTGGCCGAGGCGGGCTGTCGGACGGGTACGACCGGCACCGCTTGGTACCACCTGACCGCCGATCAGGTTCCGATCAGGCTTCGCGCCTGCCGGACAGCGCACGCCCGAGCGTGATTTCGTCGGCGTATTCGAGATCGCTGCCCACCGGCAGACCGCTGGCCAGTCGCGTCACCTTCAATCCGACCTGACTGAGCAGACGGCTCAGATAACTGGTGGTCGCCTCGCCCTCGATATTCGGGTCGAGTGCGAGGATCACCTCCTTGACTTCACCGTCCCCCAGTCGTTCCAGCAGTTTCGCGATGTTCAGGTCGCTCGGGCCCACATTCGCCATGGGGTTGATGGCACCGCCGAGCACGTGGTACAGGCCGTGGTATTCGCGGGTGCGTTCGATGCTCATCACATCCTTGGGCTCTTCGACCACACAGATCATGCTGCGGTCGCGGCGCGGGTCGGAACAAATCGGGCACGGTGATTTTTCGCACACGTTGCCGCATACTTCACAGAATTTCACCTTCGCCTTGACCTCGGCGATGGCGTCGGCCAAGTCAGCCGCCTCACGTTCGTCACTGCCGAGGATGTAGAAGGCGATGCGCTGGGCGCCTTTCGGTCCGATGCCGGGCAGTTTGGAAAACGCGTCGATTAACCGTTGGATCGCCCCATCGTAGGCCAATGCCATGCGTCACTCCTCCGTATGCTTCGTTGTCTGATGCGCGTTACGCGGGTTCCTCGGGTCGTCGGCCGCGAACTCCTCGACCTTCTTGACCTCGAACAGGCGTTTGATGTCGTCGGGGCTCATGGCCGTGGCCGCACCCAACGATTCGTCGCTCATCGAATATTCGTCCTCATCGGCCGCGACCTGCGGTTGTGCGGGCGCGGTGGCCGCGGGCATCGCCCACGGGTCAGGTTCGGCCGGCGCCATCGGTTCCGGTTCCGGGCCCGAACCCGGCATGGGTTCAGCCGGAGGCGGAATCGGCGCTCCCGCCATCTGCCACGGGTCGTCGGACAGGTCGACGCCGGAGGATGCGCCCATCCGGTTCTGCTGGTTCGCCTGTCCAGGCTGGTTCGCCTGGTTCGGTGTTCCGGCAGCCGACGCGGATGCGGATGCGGCTGTGGACTGCGCGGGCGTTCCCTGCACGGCGGTGGATGCTGCCGGAGTGGCCCACGGGTCGATGCCGTCGCTCAGATCCGGCACTGCGACATGTTTGTGATGTTCCTCACCCTGACCGTTTGCGGCGGTCTGCTGGGCGGTCTGATTCTGCGGATGCGACTGCGGGGGCACCGCCCACGGATCGTCATCCGCTTCCGTTCCCTGCGCAACCTGGCTTGCCTGCGCCGTCGGCGCCGCTTGCCCGGCGGCTCCGGGAACAGCCCAGCCGTCCACGGTCTCATTGGCGGAGGATACCGAATCCTGCCGCTGATTCACCGATCTTTCCGGAGCGAAACCGTCAAGCGATCGATGCGCGTCGGCATCATCGGACGCGTCCCCCTGCGCACCCGACGTATCCGAAGCGTCGGACCGTTCACGGGACGTCGATTCACCGACGGGTTCACCCCACTGCGAAACGTTTGCCGTGGCGGATTTCAGGTTCTCCTGCAACAGCTGGGTCTTGATGCGCTGCTGTTCCTCCGCGGGAAGCTGCTTGAACGCCGGCGCGCGCACGCCGTCATCGGTGAGCTTGGTGGGTGCGATTTCGACATGTTCGCCGAAGGCCTTACGCACTTCGGCGCGCACGATGTCGACGACCTTGGTGGTGCCGTCGACCGCTTCCTTCGCAACACCCAAAGCGAAGGCATACTTGCTCAACGCCTTGTCGAATTTCAGCCACAGACGCATTTTCCCGGTGCTCGGCTGGGGCGCGTACTTGACGCGCACCACCTTGTCGCGGGACACGTACCCGCGTACATCCTGCGGAAGATCGCGTACCAGCGCATCCCATTTCTCGTCCGGCGCGCGACCGTCCTCGGCCTGGGCGGCAGGCTGCTGCTGAGATTCAGATGCCTGCTGCGTGTTCCCGCCCTGCGACTGCGGCGCGGCAGCCGTGGCGGGATTCGCCGTATTCTGCGTGGCGGCGAAACCGGATGCATCAAGCTGCGGCGAGGACGGTTGCGTCGAAGCGGCGGTTGCGTTCTGGCCATGATCCTGACCACGTTCCTGGCCGTGCTCCTGATTGCGCGCGGCACCGGCGAAACCACCGTGTGCGGGCGCGGATCCCGTATTGCGTGAGGCACCGGCGAAACCGATATGCCCTCCCGCCGGAGCGGCATGCTGCGCCGCGTTCGTCACGCCAGCGTTGGTGCCGGGCTGGGCGCTCACGGGTGCACCCGCGGAAGCCGCATGGTCCGCCCAACCGTTCTCACGTTCGGCAAGCAGACGCGCCGCCAGCAATTCCAGCCTCATACGCGGCGAAATGGCGCCCGTCATGTTGGCCAACGTGGCGTTCATCGTGTCGGCCATCACCGTGAGAGCGTTCAAACCAAGCGCTTCGGCCTGGCGGCGCAGCTCGGACATATCCTCACCTTCGGCGGAATCGGACAGCACGCTTTCCGCGCGATCTCCCGCCAAGGTGAGCACCATGAGGTCGCGCACGCGGGCCAGCAGATCCTCGACGAAACGACGCGGATCGAAACCGCCCACCACGACCTTCTGCACCACGTCGTAAAGCGCTTCGCCATCACCGTCGATCACCGCGTCGATGCCTTGGCCGATCAGCGCATCCGGCGTGAAACCGAGCAACGCCACGGAAGCGTCATGCGTGATGACACCGTCGACGGATCCGATCATCAGCTGATCAAGCACGGACAGGGTGTCGCGCATGGAACCGCCGCCTGCACGCATGGCCAGCCTGAGCACGCCGGGTTCGGGCTTGATGTGTTCCTTCTCGCAGATTTGTTCTAGGTACGGTCCCATAACCTCCTGCGGCACAAGGCGGAACGGGTAATGGTGCGTACGCGAGCGGATGGTGCCGATTACCTTGTCGGGTTCTGTGGTGGCGAAGATGAACATCACGTGCTCCGGCGGCTCCTCAACGATTTTCAGCAGCGCGTTGAAACCTTGCGGGGTGACCATATGCGCCTCATCGAGGATGAAGATCTTATAGCGGTCGCGCGCGGGCGCGAATCCGGCACGTTCGCGCAGTTCTCGCGCATCGTCCACACCGTTGTGCGACGCCGCGTCGATTTCGACCACGTCGATGGATCCCGGGCCTCCCGTGGCGAGATCCTTGCAGGACTCGCATTCGCCACACGGGTGGGAGGTCGGCCCCTTCGCGCAGTTGACGCAGCGGGCGAGGATTCGTGCGGAACTGGTTTTGCCGCATCCTCGCGGTCCGGAGAACAGGTAGGCATGCGTCAGCTTGCCTTCGTCCAACGCCCGCATCAGCGGCACGGTGACCTGCTCCTGTCCAATAACGCCTTCGAACGTATCAGGGCGATAACGACGATAAAGAGCCAACGCCATATTTCTCAACACCTTCCGGTACTAGCCAGCGCGCATCGCGTGCGCACCGCCACCTTACTGCATTCCCGTCCCGGCACATCATGCCGCGACGGACTATGCGAACCGCACGCATACCCACCTTACTGATTTCCGCACACCGATGCCATACGGCCCCACGCCTTCGGCATGTGCGCGTCGGAATCGACTCGTCAACGGCCATGCGCACGACGTGCACACGGCATCCCGGCCTGCCCGCATCCCGTACACTGGAATCTATGAGTTCCGGCAAAACCCCAACGCCCAACGGGAAGGACGACGCGCGTCGCGCGGCCATCGTGCGCGCGGCACGTGATATCTGCGCGGAGAAAGGCTTCTCCAAGGTCACCGTCAGCGACATCGCCAACCGTGCACGTATGACACGATCCTTGTTCTACCACTACTTTGCCGATAAGAGCGAAGTGGCCGACGCCGTTCTCGACGATGTGGCCGGGAGCATCCTCGCCCAAATGGAGGAATGGAACGCCAACCGCGAGACCGGCAATATCGATGGGGCGTTGAACGACTTCGTCGTGCTCACCCGCAGAATGATCGTGGATGAGAGTCCGTTCTCTGCACGTCTGGTCCAGGATGGCAACGCCGCGCTGTACATCCGGTTCCTCGACCGGGTCACCGACCGCATCGCCGATCTGCTGCAGCAGACCACGGCACGTGATTTCGAGGAACGTCACGATATGCCGATCGTATGCGTGCACGAAACGTTCGTCATGCTCGTTTCCGGGGTGATTTCGCTCATCCGTTCGCATCCTGACGTGTCCAACGCCACCATCAAACGGCTTATCGCGCAGACGCTGCATCTGAACGATTACGTGCATTTCGACTGAACCGGGTTCCCGTCGGTATTCGGCAGGCAGCATTCGGCAGACGGCATTCGGCAGGACCGTCCAACGGGTCAGCCCGGCCGAACGTCCGAATGCCGGGCGGATGAACGGCTTTCAGGCCCGCCAAGGCCCCGTTATATCCGCCCGGCAATTCACGCTGCCCGCAGCACCCACGGCATCAAGCGCATACGGCATGTACGGCACATATGACGCATACGGCACACGTTATCGCAGGAAGCTTCCGGTGACCGGATCGCGGCCGTCACGCTCGATGGCGTGCAACAGCTGTTCCTCGCCACGTTCCCGACGATGCCAGTCGACGACCGCCGGCGGTACGAGCACACGCAAGGTACGGCCGGCCGCTTCGACATGCACGGGCAGCATTCCCACGGATTCGCCGTCCGCCATCAGCACGGGCGGCTCATCGCCTTCCTCCGCGCAGGTGATGCTTACGCTTCGCACACGTCGCCATGCCAGGAAGTCGCAGGCCAGCACCTTGCCGTCGTAGGCATGGCGCAAGGCCTTCGCGATTTCCGGCAGGGTCGGCACGCGTTCCATCCACACCATGTCGAGTAGACCATCCTCGAACGACGAGTACGGGGACAGTTCGATGCCTCCCCCGATATGCCGGGAATTGGCCACGGTGAGCAGCGGGGTCACGATGTCGCGTTCCTCGACGTCGCCGTGTTCATCGGTGATCACGACGTGGTACCCGTACCGTTTCATATGCATCAGTTCCATCAGGACCGCGGCGAAATAACGGAACGACCCTCCGGGCAGGTTCGAATGGTTGGCGCGATCGTTGATGCTCGCGTCGATGCCGCAGGACAGCATGCCGGCGAAACGACGATCGGTGCTTTCGGATTCGCCGTTCGGCACGATGCCGTTCGACGCGATGCCGTTCGACGCGATGCCGTTCGACACGGCGTCGTTCGACGCGGCGCCATCCGGTATAGCGCCGCCCAACGAGGTGACATGACCCATATCGATGTCCATGTGTGAACCGCAGACGATGGCTCCGACAATGCCTTCCACCGCGGTTTCGATGCGGTTCACCGGAAGTTCGAGACCACGGGCGAAATCATTGCCCGAGCCGACGCCCACGATGCCCAATGGCACACCGCTGTCCGCGACGGCGTTGACGCCGAGGCTGACCATACCGTCGCCACCGACCACGATCAGGTAATCGTAGGTTCCTTTCGCGTTTTCCAGATTGCCGAGCGACTCCTCAAGGGTGCCGCCGGTCAGATCGGTCACATCGAATCCGTGCACCTCACTCCGGGAGACGAGCAGATCCATCACCCGCTTGTCCACCTTCGCGCCTTTGCCGTTGTTCGATACGGGGTTGCCGATCACCGCGACGACCGCATGGTTCCTGTGCTCATTCATATCCACACGATACGCATACCCGGCTGGGCCAGTCAACGGCACGCCGCAGGCCCCGCACGCGCGGAAGCGGTGATGCGCGGCACGATCGGCAGAGCCGTATCCACCGCGACATCGGCAAGAACATCGCCGGCGTAGTCGCCTTCCGTGCGGCAGGAAGCCAGGCTTGCCCCGTTGGCTTTCGCCACGGTGGCCGCCACGGCGCATGGTTCCTTCTGCGCGTTCCGCCAAGCAATCGCCGCGGAAAGCGCCGCGAGATCGGCTGCCGACCGCGCCTGCGCATGCCGTATGACCACATGACCGGCACCGGCCGCGGCCGTCAGTAGCACGGAAACCATCAGGATCAGCGCCGCTCCGACCACGGTGCCGGAACCACTCTCCGCACCCCGCAATCCGGTGGATAGTCTCCGCGCAAGACCATGGGCACGCTTATGAGCGCTTTGCCGAAACCGCCGCCACGGAAAGCCGTGAAACAATCCGTGGAACAGTCGGCGGAAATATTGCCGTCGCAGCGACCGCGACACGTCGCGCAACATCATGACAGCACTCCCACGGCCTTACCTTCGACCACGGTCGGAAGTACACCGCCAGGGTCGGGGATCACCGGGCAACGGGTGACGACCGTCACCTGCCGTTCCGTCATGTTGATGTTCACTGCGACGCCCTTTCCGACCACCGCTCGCGCCGCGGACGAGGGATCCGTTTCATCACCGCTCGCGATCGCGGCACGTGCGGCGGCCGACGCGGCATCCTGGCAGCCGATGGAGACTCCGACCAAGCGAACCAACGACAGCAACAGCAACGCCACCACCATCACGGCCGGCAGCACAGTGGCGAATTCGGCGGTCACCGCACCCCGTTCGCAACGGTATGCAAGCCGTGCCGACGTGATCGCACCGTCTCCCGGCCTACCTGGCGGGCGGCGAGCGCGATAGGCCATGAATGTCCCGTTCATCTCACCCTCCCATGCTCAGCGCCTGTTTGACGATGTCCAGCAGCATTTTTCGTACGGTTTCCGATTTCATGATGGTGACCAGCAGCGCCGCGAAGCCGGTGGCCGCGACCAGTACGACCGCGTATTCGGCAGTCGCCGCGCCTTCCTCGGCTTCGATGCCGCGCGTACGTAGCCTGGCGTCCAGCAGACACAGGTTGCCGTACATGCTCTCATATGCCCGCAGCGCACGTTCTCTTGCTCCGGTGGCGAAGCCTCGCCCACCCGTGCCGGTGGGAATCGTCGTATGCATGATTCGCTCCTTTCGTGGAATATGCCCTGAGTTTTTGCCGGCTGCATTGCCGGTCATTCCACTGTGGGGATGATCGCGGGCATGTGCAAGCTGATACGACCCTTGTGGTCGGAACCCCCCGTCGTCACCACTTCCCGACATACCATCCATGATTCGCGGCGATTCATCCACGTCTCCCATCGATCCGAGCCAAAGACGGAAAATGGCGGAACATTCCGAATTCCCGCATCGGGAGAACGGGCGCGCTGATTTCCTCGGCTCCTGGAGCGCAGGCATGAAAAAAGGGAACCCGCCGAAGCGGGTTCCCTTCCAAGTCCAACAAGAGCAGAATCTCTGCACAACATCATCGTTGCAACGGTAAGTCTATCCAATGCCCGTCCAACGTACCAGTCCTTATGACCATTACTTCTTTGTGGGCTCTGCTCTGTTCTGTTGTTCTTGTACCTCATAATTTAGACGCGATGAGGCGACGACGCAACCCGCGTAACGGACATGTTCGCTTTCTTGCTCAAATGGTTCGAACCCAGCATCGGAACACGCATGATTGAGCGGGATTGTGCACTTCCTCCAGCCCATCTGTTCCCCTGTGTGCGCTTTGCGGATTATTGACGGCGTGTCGGTTCCGAGGAAACGAACGCAACGAAACATGGACGCAGGCGGCCAGCACCGCGGATGACATGTCGGAATGCGGATGCAACGGGGGGTTCCGACCACAATGCCCGTTCAGCTTGCGCACGCCACCGAATCCGGTTTTCAATCGGGGCATGACTATGACATCACCACCGAATACGGCACGCACGCAGATGAGTCCCGGCAGGAGCCGACTACCAGCTCCCCTGCCGGCGACCGGTTTGCCTGCGCCGATCAATCATCCGACGCAACGCCCACAAGCCGTCACACATACCGCATACACCGCGCGTACGCCATCCGCTCGTATGCCATCCGAGGATCCACGCAACGCCATCGTCACACCCGATCACCCGAATCTGGTGGCGTTCAGTTCGCCCAGCGGCGGCATCGGATTGAGCACGCTCACCGCATTGAGCGCGCTCAATCTCAGCAAACAAGGCGTCGACTGTGCACTGTTGGACGCCGACATTCCGAACGGCGGACTGGGCATCCTGTTGGGCATCGAACATGAACCCGGACTATGCCTGCAGGATCTCGACGCTCCCCTGGGGCATATCGATGGCAAAGCACTCAACCGCGAGTTGCCGCACTGGGAGGATATCAACGTGCTCGCCTGCGCATCGTGGCGCGGATCTGCACCTGAGCACTGGGAAATGCGGGCTGCCATACAAGCCTTATGCGAGGCGAACAGCATGGTGCTCGCCGACATCGGCGATGGGGATATCTGGGGGCATGTGCCGGAACTGTTGATGGCACGACAAGTCGTGGCCGTCGAGCTGACGGTACTCGGACTGGCCCGGGCCAAAGCGCATCTGGCAAGGCTGCGACGCCTGCAACGGGACTATGCGGGAAACAACGACCCGCCGGATGAGCCAATCGTCATCCTCATGGAACCACGCGGCGTACCGAAACGCTTGACCCCATCGACAATCGCCACAACCGAAGCCGTCTCCTACCTCGGGGACGACGTGCTCGGCCCATTGCGCAACGCCCCCAAGCTCTGCGCCGACATCCTGGACGGGCTCGGCATCGCCGCCGTGCCCAAAAGCAACCGCGCCGCCATCCAAGCATTGACCGACCAGCTCTTGAACGGCCGAAAATCCAAAAACGGGCGCACCCGCACCCGATGTAACGGAAAGGAGCACCATGGTCTGCCTTGAACTCGGCCCTCTTGAAAGCGTCGCCGCCGATCCCACCGTCACCGACATGACCATCACCAGCGAGGGGCGGGTGTGGGTGGATCGCGGCAACGGGATGGAAGAGCACCACCCGCGTTTCCCCCTACGTTCGCCGAGCATCGTCCGCGAATACGCAGTACGCCTTTGCGCCCAACTCGGCCGCAGACTCGACGACGCACGGCCGATAGCCGACGCGTCGGATGAACGGGGCGTGCGCGTACACGCCGTCATCGCCCCGCTCGTTCCGCATGGAGCCTCGGTTTCGATCCGCTTCCCCTCACGCGCCGCCCCCACCCTCGACGCTCTTCGACGTGCGGGCATGTACCCCGAATCCTGGATCGGTCTACTACGTGGTCTGGTGCGCAACCGCGCGACCATACTGATCACCGGTGGCACCGGAAGCGGCAAAACCACACTGATGAAAGCCCTGCTGAACGAAGTCGACGCCAGTGAGCGCATCGTCACGGTGGAGGAGATTCGCGAACTCGACGGCATCGCGCCACCCAATCATGTGGCGCTCGCCACCAGGGAGGCGAACGTCGAGGGCATGGGCGCCATCGGCTTGCCGGATCTGGTCAAGGCGACCTTGCGTATGCGTCCGGATCGGGTCGTGCTGGGCGAATGCCGCGGCGAGGAGATCGCCGACCTGTTGCGCGCCTACAATTCCGGGCATCGCGGCGGTATGACGACTTTGCATGCGGACAGCGTGGAGCGCATCCCCGCCCGTATCGTCTCATTGGGCATGCTCGCCGGTTTGCGTCCGGATGCGGTCGCCATGCTTGCCGAGGGGGCATTCGATGCGGTGATGCATCTTGAACGCACCGGGGGACGGCGGCGCATCGCGCAACTGGGGCTTCTGCGCGGCTCGGGCGGTGACGTTCCGTATAACGGCGGCGCAGCCACCGACGTTCCGGGCCAGAACACCCTCGCATGCGACATGTCCGGTGTCACGCTCGCCACGTGGGATGGCATGGGGATGCCTTCCCTCTCGCCTTATTGGAAAGGGTTCGCCGAACGCTGGGGAGAATCAGGGAACGTTGGAAACCCAAGAAACACCGAAACCACCGAAACCCACGGGAATACCGGGAACACCGGAAGCCTCGGGAACACCGGGAACGCCGAAAACACTTGGAACCCCAGGAGCGTCGGAAACACTGGAAACGCCACGCCTCGGTTGGCGCGAGCATAGCGGAAAGGAGCGGCCATGTACACTCCGCATGTCATCTCCATCATCATCGCGGTAGGCGCGTTTATGGCGTGCTTCCTGCCGCGAGCGCTGCTGACGCACGTCGAACGCGCCGGACCGTCCCGTATTCCCGTCACGGCAACCAATGGGGATACGTGCACCGCCACAGGCATCGCCTCGGTCATCGCCGCGATCATCGCGCGAACGGCCAGCGGCGGCAATGTTCGGGATGCGTTCCGCGAACAGTACGGCATGGAGTTCGCCACGTCGACCATCACACCGGCACGCGCGGCAGCGACGCTGCGCCGTCACGCCACCACTGATGAGACCGAGCAGGACATCGTTCGCATCGCACGGCAGCTCGCATCGGCATGTCTGTTGAGTGAGCGCCTTGGTTGCGGCGCCGCACACTGCCTGCAATCCGTATCCGACTCATATCGGCGTGATTGCAGGGCTCGCGATCTTCGCCGCGAGGCGTTCGCCGCACCCAAGGCAACCATCGTCTTATTGAGCGTGCTGCCATTGGCGACGGTAGGGCTTGGGGAGTTCATGGGAGCACGTCCCCTGGCGTTCCTGTTCGGTTCCGCGAGAGGGGCCATCTTCCTGTTCCTCGGACTGGCTTGGTACGCGATCGGCTTGTTGTGGATACGTCAGTTGTTCGCGCGGTTCGCGACCCACGGGCACGATGATCAACCGCTGCCGCTGCTGCTGGAAATGATCGGGGCCGCGCTTTCGCAGGGCGCGCCGATTCCGACGGCGCTTTCCGCCGTGGGGCAGACCGTGGGCGGACGACTCGCGACCGTGCTGCGCGAGGCCGGGGCGGCGCTGTTGCGGCAGTCGACATGGCATGAAGCGTGGGTGGGGGCATGCGCGACCCTCGACGAGGACGACAACAGAGACAAGAACGGCGATGGCACTACCGCTGGCATCGGCGGTCTCGGTGGTTTCGGCAGTTTCGGCAGTCTCGACGCTATCGGCGATACCAGAGGAACCGGCAGCGGCACAGCAGACTCCGACATCAACGCACAAGCTCACGAAACCGCAGCCGGAGAAACCGCAACCAGAACCACAACCAGAAAAACCGCAAGCAAAAGCGCAACCGGAAAAACCGCAACCGAAGCCGGTTCCACCATCGAGCGCAACGCCATACTGATCGCCGACTGTCTGGAGGATGCTTGGGTTCACGGTTCCTCACCTATGGAACGGCTGAGACTTGCGGTCGAGGAATGCGAAAGCACCGAACGCAGCGCCATCGAACAGGCCGCCGCACGTCTTTCCGTCCAACTGCTCGCCCCGACGGGATTATGCTTCCTGCCCTCGTTCATCCTCATCGGCATCATCCCCGCCATCGCCTCGTTCGCCGCATAGGCATCATCCCCGCCATCGCCTCATCCACCGCATAGGCGGGCGCACCCTCAGCCCCGCCCGAATACGGTGCTATCGGTGTTAGACACTCCGCGTCTAGCCGTTGGATATCGAAAATGTAAACCCCTTTTGAATTTTGTGGGACCAAACTGGACGTACAGCCCTTGGAAAGCCTACGATGAAACACATGGCACAGATTTTTGACGCACCCTCAAAGGCGATTCTGCGTAGTCAGATTGCAGAGCACATCGCCGAGACAAACAAGAACGACAGACGAGAGACTCTGGAAGGCGAGGCACCGTTGCCTCCCGACCGTTTCTTCGACCGTGAGCTGAGTTGGCTGAAGTTCAACAAGCGAGTCCTGGAGCTTGCCGAGGACGAGGATCAGCCGCTGCTGGAACGCACGAATTTCGCAGCGATCTTCGCCAACAACCTCGATGAGTTCTTCATGGTTCGTGTGGCGGGCCTCAAGCGCCGCATCGATTCCGGTATCGCGGTCCCCTCCGCCTCCGGGCTGAGCCCCCGCCAGCAGCTGCGCGCGATCAGCGATCAGGCGCACGCATTGCAGGATGAGCACGCGCACTACGTGATCAACCACATCCTGCCCGCGCTGGCCAAGGAGCACGTGGTACTGCTGAGCTGGGATAAGCTCACCACCGAAGAGCAGGAACGTCTCTCCCGCTACTACCGCCAGCAGGTGTTCCCCGTGCTCACCCCGCTCGCGGTCGACCCCGCGCACCCGTTCCCCTACATTTCCGGCGGTTCGCTGAACCTTGCCGTACTGGTGGAGAACCCGACCAGTGGCAAGTCCCACTTCGCCCGCGTGAAGATCCCGGACAACCTGAACCGTCTGGTTCCGGTGGATGACATGACCGATGAGGAGTCCAACGAGGAGCGTTACGGCTTCATCACCATGGAGAACCTCATCATCGCCCACCTCGAATCGCTGTTCCCAGGCATGATCATCAAGGAGGCCCGTTCCTTCCGCGTCACCCGTAACGAAGATATCGACGTTGAAGAGGACGATGCCGAGAACCTGCTCAACGCCATGGAAAAGGAGCTGCTGCGCCGTCGTTTCGGACCGCCGATCCGCTTGGAGATCTCCGACGAGACCAGCCCGTTCCTCTCCCAGCTGCTCGCCGATCAGCTACGCGTGAGCGTCGACGAAGTCTACCGTTTGCCGGCTCCGCTGGATATGACCGTACTGTTCGAACTCGGCGGCATCGACCGCCCCGACCTGAAGAACCGTCCGTTCATCCCCACCACGAACCGTCAGATCGCCGAAGTCGAATCCAGCCGTGCGCAGGACATCTTCGCCGCCATCCGCGAGCGCGATATCCTGCTGCACCACCCGTATGATTCCTTCTCCACCTCCGTGCAGGCGTTCCTTTCGCAGGCCGCCGCCGATCCGAAGGTGCTGGCCATCAAGCAGACGCTGTACCGTACCAGCTCCAATTCGCCGATCATCGACGCGCTGATCGATGCGGCGCATGCGGGCAAGCAGGTGCTGGCGCTGGTGGAGATCAAGGCGCGTTTCGACGAGGACGCCAACATCAATTGGGCACGCAAGCTCGAACGTGCGGGCGTGCACGTGGTGTACGGCATCGTCGGCCTCAAGACGCACTGCAAACTCATCGAAGTGGTCCGTCAGGAGCAGGACGGTCTGCGCCGCTACTGCCATGTGGGAACCGGTAACTACAACCCGAAGACCGCACGCCTGTACACCGATCTCGGTCTGCTGACCTGCGACCCGGTCGTCGGTCAGGATATGACCCGCCTGTTCAACCAGCTGAGCGGTTACGCCCCGAAGTCCAGCTTCCACCGTCTGCTGGTCGCGCCGCGTACCATCCGCACCGGCCTGATCCAGCGCATCCGCCGCGAGGAGGAGGCTGCACGCGCCGGCAAGGAGGCGTGGATCAAGATCAAGGTCAACTCGGTGGTGGATGAGAAGACCATCGACGCCTTGTACCGCGCCAGCCAGGCGGGTGTGAAGATCGACATCGTCGAACGTGGCATCTGCTCGCTCAAGCCGGAGGTTCCGGGATTGAGCGACAACATCCATGTCCGTTCGATTCTCGGCCGTTTCCTCGAGCACAGCCGCATCTACGCGTTCTGCAACGCGGACGGCCCGCAGATCGGCGAAGGCCCACTGTCCGGCCCCGAAGTGTGGATCGGTTCCGCCGATCTGATGCACCGCAACCTCGACCGTCGTGTGGAGGCTCTGGTCCGCGTCACCGCACCGGAGCAGATCAACGAGCTCATCAAGTACATCGACATGCAGATGGCCGATTCGACGATCAGCTGGCATATGCAGGCTGATGGCACGTATGTGCATCATTCCAAGGATGAGGAAGGCCGTCCGCTGATCGACAGTCAGGAATATCTGATCAAGCAGCATCTGCGCCGTCCGGCCACCCATAACTGACCGGTCACCGTTGGGATAGCCGCAAGACGATAACCTACGTTGGGAAGAGCCCGGGAAACCGGGCTCTTCCCTTGCCATCAGGCATATCCCCCACCATCGGCGTAGGATCGTTCCCGAACGTGATTGAAGGCAGGATTGAGGGCAGGATCGTGAGACGAATTGTTGAAGCCGCAGGCGGCATCGTATACCGCAGGCGCAAAGGCCGGAACGGCGAACCGGGCGACATCGAGGTGTGCTTGGTGCATCGCCCCAAATACGACGATTGGAGCTGGCCGAAAGGCAAGCTCGACGCCAACGAGTCGCATAGGCATGCGGCGGTGCGTGAGATCGGCGAGGAGACCGGCATGCCGGTGGCACTCGGCCCGTATCTCGACGACGTCGAATACCCGCTGAGCGATGAGGGCAAAAAGCGCCGCAAGTCGAACAGTTCCGCTTCCGTGCTCAAACATGTGATGTTCTGGATGGCCACGCCGATCAGCGAGGAGGAGGACCGCAACCGCGCCACCGCATTCGGCCCCGTGCATCGCGCCGACGTGGACGAAATCAATTCGGTGGTGTGGCTCACCCCAGCCGAAGCCCGCAGAAAACTCACCCATTCCACCGATAAGGATCTGCTCGCCGTATTCATGGATCGCCTCGCCGAAGGCGCCGACCGCGCCGTGCCGTTTCTAGTGGTCCGTCATGGCAAGGCGGAGGCCCGCAAGGCTTGGAAAGGCGAGGAGGCGCACCGCCCGATCACGCCGCACGGAGCTGCATGCGCGTTCGCGCTCAGCTACGAACTGGCCTGCTTCAACCCCAAGCGTCTCACCTCGTCGCCGTGGACACGCTGCCTGGAAACCATGGATATGTTCTCCTGGCAGACGAAGCAGAAGATCATCCACCTGCCCCAACTCACCGAGGACGCGTTCGCGGAGAACCCACAGACGGCGTGGGAATGCTTCCATGGCGAAATGTTGAACGCCGCCCGTACCGGCACGCCGACCGCCATCTGCATGCACCGGCCCGTCATCGGCGGCATGTTCGACCACATGCGCGGCATGTGCGCCTCGCATTCGCTCGCCAAACGGCTCATCGCCAAGTCGCCGTACATGCCCACCGGCACGGCATTGGCCGTATTCGCCGTGCCGCAAGGCGACGGCACCCTCACCATCATCGACCTGCAAAAGGTGGTACCGCTTGTCTACTAGACCCGCAAATCCCGGATCTTCGAATTCCTCCGCAGCCGCAGCGGCCGCACGCGCCTCGCGTTACGGCGCGAACGGCGTCGGATTCGCATCCCTGCGCACTTCCGGCACCAGTTTCTCCCCCACGCAGCTGGGAGCGCTGCGACCGACCCGCCCGGCACAGCTGAGCCCGGCCGTGGCGGAGAACATCGCCGGAGGCATGGACCCGCAGGATATCAGCGAAATCAGCCATCTGTCCGCGGCCGCTTTGCTGGACCGCGTACGTCACAGCGAGGACCCCGAAGTGGTACGTCGTGTGCTGACATTGGTGGAAACCGTCGGCGTGGATGAAATCGCCGAACTGTGGAGCAAGGCCGAACCCGATTCGTTGCCCGGCATCCTGTGGCGACTGTATCTGCTGCGCACATGGATGCGCACGCACCGCGACAGCATCGCACGCCTATGGCGCGTGGGCGAACCCGTCGCGACCAGCGCCTCCGCCATCGCCGGCGTGGATCAGGCGCCCACCGAAGATGCCATCGCACGCACCGCGGATTCGATTCTGTCCGGCGCGTTCACCGGTGATTTCGCCATGGCATTGGATCGCGCAGCCGCATTCGTCGACGTGGTGGCGCTCGGATTGCGCATCGAATCGAAGTACATGACAACCAAGGCCGCGCAGATGCACCCGGAATCGGAGAAGCAGATCCGCACGAAAGCGGCCCGTCTGCTACACACCGCGGGCAATCTGAGTGTGACGGCGAAGGATTTCCAGCACGGCGCCGCGCTGTGGCGCTGCGGCAAGCTCGAATAGCCCGAAGAATATCGCGTCGCAACCTGCCAGGCTGCAGTCTCACATCCCATTTGGTTGCATAAGATACTCTTCGGTAAGATACTCATGAGTATCTTACCGAAGAGTATCTTATTAACAGAGGGGTGTGGCATATTCGTAGGCAGGACTCGTGAGCTGCAATCGCTGGAACATATGTGGAAACGCGGTTCATTCCAGATGATGGTGATGCTGGGACGCCGTCGCGTGGGCAAAACCACGCTGATCGACGAGTTCGCCGACGGCAAGCGCACGCTGTATTTCACGGCACGCCAGCAAACCTCGACGAACAACCTCCGTGACTTCTGCCGCACCATGTATTCCTTCTTCGGTCTGCCCGATTCCATGCCGATGCTGGCTTCCTGGCAGGAGGCGCTGGATTTCCTCGCCGATCGCGCGGCGCAGGAGCCGGGGCGATTCCTCTTCGTGTTCGACGAATTCCCCTACGCCGCCATGAGCGAACGCTCGCTCCCTTCCTCATTGCAGATCATCATCGACCACAAACTCAAGAACCTTGATCTCATGATGATTCTGTGCGGCAGCAATGAGGAATTCATGGAAAGCAAGATTCTGGGATACAAGAGCCCACTATACGGTCGCCGCACCGGTCAAATGCGCCTCGCCCCCTTCGACGCGTTCGACGCCCGTGACATGCTGGGCCAGATATCGGCCGAGGATGCGGTCCGCTATTACGCCACCTTCGGCGGAACCCCGTATTATCTCGCGCAGATCCGGCCAGAGCTCGGTTACGAACGCAATGTCATCGATCTGATGTTCAACACCAGCGGCCTGCTTTATGAGGAGCCCGCGATGCTCATGCGTCAGGAACTGCGGGACCCGGCCACCTATAACTCGGTCATGGATGCGGTGGGACAGGGCGAAACCAAACAGAATGCCATAGCGGACAAAGCCGGCATCGCACCCTCGGCCATCGGCAAATACCTCACTGTACTCACCGATCTCGGGCTGGTGGAACGTCAGGTTCCTTTCGGGGCCGACCCCGCACGCTCGCGCAAGGGACTGTGGAAGATACGAGATCCGTTCTTCGCCTTCTGGTATCGCTTCGTCAGCCCCAACCTGACATCCATAGAGAGCGGTGACGGGGAACTCGTAGCCAAGGCGACGGTGTTCGGCCCGGCATTGGACACCTATGTGGGTCAGCGTTTCGAGGATGTCTGCCTGCAGTGGCTGCATCGCGCCAACTCGGACTCCGAGCTTCCCTTCCTGGCCACCCGCTTCGGTCATTGGTGGGGCGCCGACCCCGTCGCCAAGGCTCAAGCCGATATCGATGTCATCGCCGCGGACCAGCAGTCGGGGCACATTCTTCTGGGCGAACGCAAATGGCGCAATGACGTCAACGTGGCCGAGACCATCGCCACACTGCGTGGCCGTGCGAAGCTGATCCCCGGCTATACGGAGCACCGGTTCGCTTTGTTCCTCAAAACCGACGAGTTGGCGCGCACCGCCCGGGAACGCGGCGAAAGCGACCTCATGGTCCGCTCGGTGAACGACCTGTTCCGCGGGAAATAAGCACGGCGCCGCGCTGTGGCGCTGCGGCAAGCTCGAATAGCGTATACTGTTATCTGCGCCGGGCCGTGCTTAAGCCCCGGGCTCCATTTTTTGCCGCTGCGAGCGGCCTTTGCGCCGACAGGCGCTTTCATGGTTCGGCGCACATCATACTTGCGCACTTGCACACTTACGTACTTGCACACTTACGTACTTGCGAAAACGGTTCCTCCCCACCACGGGAAGGAACCGTTTCTCATATCCTGATGCCGTGTCTCCGCGCCGCACCGGCATGACGCCGATATGCGCCGCATGCGATCAGCGACGCCGCCAGCACCAGACCGCCCAGCAGTATGCCACGCATGGTCGTTCCACCGGTGAAGGGCAGCTCCTGCGCGTTCACCCTGTTGACGAACGCGGCCCCGTCGAAGGTCCGGTACCCCGGTGTGCTGGCACGCACCGCAAGCACGCCCTTCTCCTGATCCTCGGTCACCACGAATCGTATGTACCGCACGCGCGAATCGTAGGTGATGCCGGAATCCTTGTCACCGGCCTTCTTACTCACCTCATACACGTAGGTGCCGGTTTTCGAGAAGGTGAACGATCCGAACGTCACCTTGCCGTATGTGCCGTCTATCAGCGTCGACCCGCCGCTCACCGAAACCTCATACCCTGAGGTCGGGTCGGGCAGCTGCGCGAGCGTCGAATCGCTGACGGCGCAGCCGATCGTGCCACCGTCGATGGTGAAGTTCAACGTGTTCGCGGAAGTGTCCGTACTGTAATTGCATTTCCTGGCCGTGAACGTGAACGATGTGTCGGCATCCCATTGCCGGCCGACGAGCTGTTTGTACAACGGCGATGAGGCCTCGATGGTGGCCAGGAACAGCACTTCGTAGGTGTTGACGAAGGAGAATATCCAGTCCGTCAGCCCGTCTGTTTTCGTTTCGCCGTTAACCACGCCCGCGGTAACGGTGTGGCTTCCGTCACTGTACTCGCGGAAATCCTCGTCGTTCCCATCCTTCTTCAACGCCTTCGTCACGGTGTACATGATGCCGTCGCCGTTGTCATGCACGGTGACTTCGGCCATGTACTGCGTCTGTTGAACCAGACATTGTCGATGCGTACATCGCCCGCATTATCACCGCTGGCAATGGGGTTCTCTTCGCCGGGTACGTCGTCGGGAGTCGTGTTCGTCACGCCGTTAATGGTGTGCTGCGGTTTCTTCCTGATGATGAAACCGGTACGTTTTGCCGGCATCGGACTGGTTGAACACCAGACCATGCTCGGTGCCGTCCGTATCGATGGAACCGGCGAGCTTTTCGGTCATGAGATCGGTCGCCTTGCCCTGTTTGTCGGAATCCTTGCCTTGGGGTTCCGTGGCATCAATCGAACAAATCGGTGGACACCGACGATGGATTGATATCGTTTGCAACGACGTGACGCTCGTATGGGTCGGTGGTCTCGCTTCCCGCTGCCACCGCAGTGAACGCCAGCATAGTCAGGGAACCCGCCATAGTCGCCACTGCGACGATAACCGCGAGCAACCGTCCGCCCGCATGTCCCTGTGCGCCAGCTCCGTGTGCATGATGACGGTTCCGAACCGGACGCCGAGAAAACATCACTATCCTTTCGGCACGCAGCAGCGTGCTATCGCCAAGAACACAAAACAGCCTGTCCCATGCAGAAAATTGACAGACTGTCTGATTGATCAGCTAGCAGGATAGCACACGAAATCGAACCCCCGAATCATGTCATCGTTCTCATGAAGAAAACCTCGGCAAGCCTTACGTATCAACCTTTTCTACGACGCCTCACCATCCCCCTGTCATACCTCATTGCACGCCGGGCGTCTCCCGCGGGCACATCGCAGCCGCGCCGACGCACGGCACCCGCGGGAGACATCGTCAATGCTTCTTCTTGCGTCCCTTGATGAGAATGTCGAGCACGATCCAGCACCCCAACGTGAACGCCACAATGTACCCCATGAAACCGACGATCGGAATGCCGAACACCACCGGTTTGATACCCGCGTAGTACACGATGGACGAGCCGATGAACAAGCCGACCACGATCAGCGCCATCGTCAGCCTGTTCACCATATCCGACAGCTGTTGGAACGGCTCCTCCGAACCGACGAGCTCCATATTCACCCTCAACTGGCCACGGGTGAGCATGCGCGTGGCATGCTTCATCTCGGTCAACGCGGCCATCGCGTCATGCAGCGCCTGCCGGCCTTCGATGGCCAACGATTTCGCCTCGTTCTTCACCATCGTTTCGGGGGTTTGCGAGGCGGCGATATGCGCGGAGATGATCTGGATCATATTGACGTTGGGGATGAACTCGTCGAGCAACCCCTCCAACGTGACCAACGCGCGACCGACCGTGGTGATGCTGCTGGGGATTTCGATGCCGTGGCGCGACGCGAGCTGGGTGAGCGAGGTAAGGAACGCCGCGATATCCAATTCGGACAAATCGACCGTGCCGAACTCCTGGACGACCATGTCGAGATCGGCGAGCAGCGACGGGTAATCCTCGCTATCCGGACTGGCGACGGCGAACCGCAGCAGGCTGTCCGCCAAAGCCGGCGAATCCTGTTTGGCGACGGCGAAGATCATATCCTTGAGCACGTTGCGCGTACGCTGATCCAAACGCCCGGTCATGCCGAGGTCGATGAGCACGATCTGCCCGCCGCGCACGATGATGTTGCCCGGATGCGGATCCGCGTGGAAGAAGCCCTCGTCCAGGATCTGCGTGGCGTAATTGTCGACCAGCTTGGTGCCGATTTCCTTGAGGTCGTAACCGGCTGCGACCAACTGGCCGGGGTGCGAGACGGAAATACCGTCGACGTAATCCATCACGACCACATGCTCGGTGCACAACTCCGGGTAGGGGGCCGGGCAATCCATGTACTTGTAGGGTTGCGAGAATTTCTTGAACGCGGCGAGATTACGCGCCTCGATCAACGAATCGGTTTCCGCCTCGAAGGTATCCCACAGTTCCTCGACCACACCCTTGAAATCGATGATCTGCGTGTCGGGGAACAGTTTCGCCGCCACCTTGGCCAGCGAGCGCATGATCGACACGTCCTGCGCCATGGTTTCGCGTACGCCGGGGCGCTGCACTTTGACAGCCACATCCTCACCGGTGATGAGCGTGGCACGATGCACCTGGGCCAACGATGCCGAACCCAACGGCTTGGGGTCGATGCGCGAGAAGATCTCCTCGATGGGCCTGCCGTACTCCTTGGCGAGCGTATCCACCACGGTTTGGTACGGCATCGGGTCGGCGTCGGCGCGTAGTTTGGACAGCTCGTCGCAGAAGGATTGCGGCAGCATTTCGGAACGCATCGACAGGATCTGCCCCACTTTCACGAACGTGGGGCCGAGCGCTTCGAACATGAGTCGCATCTTGACCGGCGTCAGGCCGTGGAAGATGTCGAACTGTTTGGCGATGCGGACGATTTCCCTCAGCCGCTTCGCCTTGCCGCGCCGCGTGAGATGGTAGCGCTCGGAGAAGCTGTCTCGACGCAAACCGAACAGCGAGAAGGTCACGCCTTCCCGCTGCACGGCTCGCTCAAGATCCACCGTGGAATCGGCGGGCTGGGAGGTGGAATCGATCACTCGGACTTCTCATCCTCGTTCTTGGTCGCCGTCTCGGCGGTGGCCTTCGCGTCGTCCACGACTTCGCTCACCTTGCGCTTGAGCTCGGTGTTCAATGCCTTGCCCTGTTCGACGGTGATTTCGCCCTTCTTGACGAGTTCGTCCACGATTTCGCTGCTCTTCTCGTATGTGGTGGCCAGGGCTCCGATGCCCGCCAGCACGATCTTGCGCAGGCCTTCGCCCAGATTGAGATCAGCCATGATGTCCTCCTTTGTTGCAGAGTGGATGCGGTCAAACGCCGCATCGCTATTTCCCTAGACTACCGCACGGACCGCGCGGAAGCCCTGAACAAACGCCGGGAGATGTCAGGGTCAGCGCGGCCTTGATACGGCGACTTCGCGGGCTTTCGCGCAGTATTCGTCGAGTTGCGAGAGTTCGGCGCGTTGCTCATCCGTCTGCGCCGACAGGTCGAAGGAACCGTATCGGCGTTCCACGGCGGTACGGATCAGGAAATCACTGATCGCGGGATTCTTCGGCAATAGCGAACCGTGCATGTACGTGCCGATCATATTGTGCACGCGCGCGCCTTCGGTGCCATCCTCGCCGTTGTTGCCCAAGCCTTCGCCGACCTTGCCCAGCGGTTCCACACCTTCGCGCAGGAAGGTCTGGCCGGAATGGTTCTCGTAGCCGATGATGTCGTCGAAATCCTCGGAATGCTCGACCAGATTGCCGATGCGCCGCACGTCGCCGCCCACGGTGTACGCGCCGATTGCGCCGATGCCGTCGAGCCTCGTGCCGTCCACGGTTTCGAAATACTCGCCGAACAGCTGGTACAGGCCGCAGATCATAAGCATCGGCATGCCGTCTTCGACGAGTCCACGCAACAGGTCGGCACGTTCGAACAGGTCGTCGATGATCTTCTTCTGACCGGTATCCTGCCCGCCGCCACCGAGGATCATATCGACCTGTTCCGGCCATGCGTCGCCCTGGTTGACGAAATGCACGCACGGTTCGTAGCCGTACAGGCCCAGCCTGCGCGTGATGGTGAGCACGTTGCCCGTGTCGCCGTAAATGTTCATGTCCTTCGGATAGAGGGACACGATGTCGATTCGCTTGCTCATCTGCCCACCCCCGCATCGGAGACTTCGGTGATCCGTCCAAGCACGGCACGCGCCTTGAGCATGGCGGTGTACGTGCAGTACATGTGCTTCGGTTTGCCGGGATTCGCGGTCACGAACGAGGTGACGGCCTGGTCGAAATCGGTGTCGACCGTGCCCACCGGCACCTCCTCGTAGCCCAGACGCAACGCCATATCCCACGCGCGTACGCCGGACACCATCGCGACGCCGGTTTCCCGCAGCGACGTGAAGTCCACGTCCCACAGCCAGCTCATGTCACGCCCGTCGGCGTATTCGTCGTTGATGGCGATCATGGTGTCGCAGCCTTGCGGCGCGAAGGAGGCGAGTGAGAGGCGGAAGCCCATCGGGTTCTTGACCAGCAGCAGTTCCACCGGGGAACCGTTGACGTCGATCACCTCGCCGCGGCCGAACGCCGGGGTCACGTCGGATACCGCCTTGATGAGCGCATCCGCGTCGCCGCGCATCTTCGTTTCCGGCACGTCGGCGGCCACGGCACGCACGAGGGAGAGCGCGGCGGCGGCATTGTACAGGTTGTACACGCCTTCGAGCTTGACGTCCGTATCATGATTGCGCCCGTCCATGAGGAAGGTTGCGGCATGGTCGCGCACTTCCACGAGGGTCACGTCGGCGCAGTGTTCGTCCGCGCCCGTTCCCGCGCCCGTTCCCGCGCCCGTGTCATCCGCTCCCGTGGCCGTTCCCGCGCTGGGCGTGGTCGCGTCGGCGGTCTTCCCGTCGCCCTCGAACGCCGCGTTCATCTCATCATCCGTCGGGAAGAAGCGCTTGAGCGCCTTCGCCAAGCCGAAATACCGTACGGATGTGCCGCGCGGCACCTTGCTGGCGAGCGCTGCGATGCGCGGATCCTCGCGGTTGAGCACCACGGTTCCGGTGGTGGCTTCGGCCACGTGGGAGAGCAGTCGGGCGGTGTTGTCGATTTCGCCGAACCGGTCGAGCTGGTCGCGCATCACGTTGAGCAGCAGGCTGTACTTGGGGCGCACCTGTTTGACGAAATGGACCGCGTAGGCCTCATCGAGCTCCAATACCGCGATGTCGGCGTCGAGTTTGCCGGTGAGACTGACTTCGGTGAGTAGCGCGGAAACCACGCCGCGCGTGAAATTCGACCCGGTGGGGTTGGTGAAGACGCGCAATCCCAAGTCGCTCAGCATGGAGGCGACCATGCGCGTGGTGGTGGTTTTGCCGTTCGTGCCGGAGACCAGTACCACGCCGTATGGCAGTTGCGCGAGTGTGCGGGCGAGAAATCCTGGGTCGATGCGTTCGACCACCTTGCCCGGCAGCGCACTGCCGCCGTGTCGTGTCAGACGTGCGAGATGGCGCACGCCACGTCCTATGGCTACCGTTGCAAACATCGCATCACACTCCCTGCGCGTAATCCTGCGGCATGTCCTTGAACTTCGACGTCGCGCCGAGGAATGCCAAGTGGAAGGTTTCGGTCGGACCGTTACGGTGTTTGGCCATGATGATGTCGGCCTCGCCCGGGCGGTCCTCCTTATCGTAGAAGTCGGGCCTGTGCACCAGGAACACCACGTCGGCGTCCTGTTCGATCGAGCCGGATTCACGCAGGTCGGACAGCTGCGGTTTCTTGTCGTTGCGCATTTCCGGGCCACGGTTCAGCTGGCTCAGCGCCACGACCGGCACTTCAAGCTCCTTGGCGAGCAGTTTGAGCGCACGGGAGAAATCGGAGACCTCCTGCTGGCGGCTTTCCACCTGCTTGCCGGACGACATGAGCTGCAGGTAATCGATCACGACGAGTTTGAGGTCGTTGGTCTGCTTGAGTCGGCGGCATTTCGCGCGGATCTCCATAAGCGACATGTTCGGCGAATCGTCGATGAACAGCGGGGCGTCGTCGAGTTTCGACCAGAAGTTGTTGAGCGTGGCCCAGCGGTCGGAGGTGATTTCGTCGGCGCGACGCAAGGCGCCGAGCGGGATGTCGGTTTCGGCGGAGATGATGCGCTGCGCGAGTTCCACCTTGCTCATTTCCAAGCTGAACACGATGGTGGTCAGATGGTGGTGGAGCGCGGCGGAGCGGGCGAAGTCGATGCCGAGCGTGGACTTGCCCATGGCCGGGCGGCCTGCGACGACGACCATCTGACCGGGCTGCAGGCCTTGGGTCAGGTCGTCGATGTCGCGGAAGCCGGTCGGCACGCCCTTATTGACCAGGCCCTGCTGCAGCTGGTCGATCTGGTCGAGCGCATCGTGCACCACCGGGCCGATGGCCGTGTAATCCTGGCGCACCCTGCCCACGGACATTTCGTAGACCTCGGATTGTGCGAGGTTGACGACATCCTCGGCCTGCGAGCCTTCGGCGGAGTAGCCGAGCTGCGCGATCTTGGTGCCGGCGGCGATCACGTTGCGCAGAATGGCGCGCTGATGCACGATTTCGGCGTAATACGTGGCGTTGGCCGCGGTGGGTACGGAGGCGACGAGCGAATGCAGGTAGTCGACGCCGCCGACCTTGTCGAGGTCGCCGTGCTTGAGCAGTTCGTTGGCGACGAGCACGGCGTCCACCGGCTGCGACGCGGAGAACAGGTTGATGATGGACTCGTAGATGGTCTGATGCTTGGGCTGGTAGAAGTCGGTGACCTCGATCATCTGGCTGACTTCGCCGATGGCGTCCTTGCTCATCAGCATGCCGCCCAGCACGGCCATTTCCGCATCGTCGTCATGCGGGGGCACACGGTCGAACAGGGCGTCCCTCACCGGGCTGCCAGTCCTGCCGGGCACGTAATTGCCGCCGCGGCCGTCGAGTCTGCGCGTGCCGCCGCCGGTGTTGTCGTGAACGTCGTCTTCCCAAGGTTCCTGAGCCATGATTCCCCAGTATAGGAATTCCCCAGTATTAGGAGAAGATGCAAAAGCCGCACTAGAACGGTTTGACAGGGATGCGCATGATCCGGCCGCGGAATCGAACACGTTGTGTGTGCGAAAGTGAACGGGGGTTGAACGGGGAACGACCGATATGCAACACGCGCGGGGAGCCAATGTGGATAGAAAAATGAGTTATCCACATTTCGGGGATAACTGTGTGGAAAACGTATCAGGTTATCCACATATTGGGGATAACTTTGTGGACAACATGAGGATAACTTTTCCACACCCGGCAACCGGGTTGCACAATCGGAAGATTCATGGTAGAACGATCGGCGCTCACACGAAACCGCCATTTTCCAACGTTTTCAGACACCATGCTCACATGTGGTACCGCGCCGCCGCGTACATGGTGCGCACCAGGGACTCCCGCCACTTGCTCCAACCGTACTGTTTGCTTATGGTTTCGCCCGCCGTGGCGCCCAATGACGAACCATCGGCGCGTGTGAGGTCGAACAGCATATCCAACAGGATCGGATCATGATCGACGCATGCCGCAAGATCATCACCCACCGTCGGATCGTTCGGGTTCTTCCCCGTCGCGAAATCGGACAACGTCAAATGCTCACGCACCAGCAGCGTCACCCACCACACCGTGTCCGCGTCATACCCCATGCGTTTGAGGATCGCATTGGCATGACGCGCACCCTCGGCCGCATGGTCACGCACACCGGGACGTTTGCCGATATCATGCAGGATGCCGGCCAGCAGCAGCGCATGATACCGTTCGTCGCTGTACGGTACGCCACTCGGCGACATGCGCCCGAGGCGGGACACCACTTCGACCATATGGCGGTCGATGGTGTACCGGTGCGCCGCCGACATGCTCGGACGATTGCGCACACCCAGCCATTCGGGAATCCACCGCCCTGGAATATCCACGAAATCAAGCTCCTCCCACACGGAAAGCAGTGAATCGGAACAGGCGAGTAGCCGCACGAACAGGTCACGCGATTCGCCGTCCCACACGCTGTCGCGAATCGGGCAACGACGCAGATTATTCAAGGTTCCCGGCGCGATGGGCAGCCCCGATTCCGCCGCGGCAACGGCCACGCGCAGCGCAAGATTCGCGTCGAGCGTGGGGTCCACGCCGGGGGCGAGCACGACCTCGCCCTCATGCTTGGCGATACCGGGCGCGAGCAGCTCGAATTTCGGGGCTTCACGCTTGCCGTGCGCCCTGGGTTTGGCCAGTTGGAAGAACGCGAAACGCGGCTTCTCATGCGTGAGCGAATGGCCCGCGCGCGAAGCGGTGGCGTCAAGGGAGAACGCGATGGTGCGCCCCAGCCGGGCCAGTATCGTCTGCAAATCGTCAATGGATTCCGCCTCGCGCTCCCCCTCGGGTAGGGTCGGATCGGCCAGACCAAGCATCGCGGCGACCTCGGCCTGATACGGCGCGAGCAGACGGTTCGCATCCTTGCCCGCGACCAGATGAATGCAGTCACGCACATCCAGCAGCCGTTCGACGGCATCGTCATACCGGCCAT
Organism: Bifidobacterium merycicum DSM 6492; assembly: GCF_900129045.1. Classification (GTDB taxonomy): domain Bacteria; phylum Actinomycetota; class Actinomycetes; order Actinomycetales; family Bifidobacteriaceae; genus Bifidobacterium; species Bifidobacterium merycicum. The sequence continues at coordinate 259,725 of NZ_FQTX01000003.1, forward strand.
GCGGACGATCCGCCAACCAGGACGCCGCCAATGCGGACACCAGCACCGAGTCGCGCAATCCGCCACGAGCCTCCTTGATATCGGGCTGATTGAGATATTCCATGCGCCCGAACTCATCCAACCGGGATTTGGCGGAACCGAGCAGTTCGGGAAGCCGCTTGCGCGCGGCCTTACGCCACCGCTCCAGAATCGACAGGGCCGTGGAACGGATCAGTTCGGTATCGCCCGCAACCGGCACCACATCAAGCCAGCCCATCGCGGCGGGCAGATCATGGTCGGTCACCGCCTCGCACTGCGCACGCGTACGCACCGACTGGTCCAGATCCAACCCGGAATCCCACAGCGGGTACCAGAGTTTGTTCGCCAAGGCGTTAAGCTGCTGGTCGTTCAGCGCCTTGGCATCATAGATAAGCACCAAATCGAGGTCCGAGCACGGACCCACCTGGCCTCGCGCCAGCGATCCCACCGCGCCAAGGCCAACGCCGGTCTTCGGCACGTCGAATGCCACCGCCTCGCACGCCTCATCCCACAGATCACGCAGGCAGGCCATCGCCAAATCCGTTCTGGCCTTGCGCTTCGCCGCGCCATCGCGGTACACGCCATCCTCGTCGGCGCGGCTCATCGCCATGAACCGCCGTTTCAACCCGTCAACCGCCGAAGTCATTCCCCATCCCTTTCCATACGCTTATCGGCCGTCACGCCTACAGACGTGAACCGCAGCCCGCAACCGCACGGCCCTGCAATCCCGCGCTTCCTGCGGCCCAACCTAACACACCGCCCGAGTACACGAATCCCCGCATGGAGACTGGCTCACATGCGGGGATTCATTCATATCGAAATATGCGCGGATCGCGGATCAGATCGCGGCGGAACCGGTTTCGCCGGTACGCACGCGGGTCACGGAATCCAGCGGGGCGACCCAGACCTTGCCGTCGCCGATGGTGCCGGTGCCCGCGGCCTTGACGATCACGCCGACCAGCGTTTCCGCATCGGCGTCATCGGACAGCACCTCGACGCGGATCTTCGGAATCAGATCGACGGTGTATTCGGCGCCACGGTAGATCTCGGTGTGACCACGCTGGCGACCGTAACCATTGGCCTCGGAAACGGTCAGACCATGCACGCCGGCCGCGGCGAGCGCCTCCTTGACATCGTCAAGCTTATGCGGCTGGATGATAGCGGTAATGAGCTTCATCTCACTTCACCTCCTTGAGAACGGAGCTGGCAGTACCAGCGAAATCGTATGCACGTTCGCCCTGATCGGCAAGATCGATACCGCCGACCTCCTGGGCTTCGGTGACACGCCAACCGATGGTCTTCTCCAGCGCGAAGGCGATGATACCGGTGATCACGGCGGACCAGATGATGGCCACGAGCGCGACGAGCAACTGCACGACCAGCTGACGCCAATCGCCACCAGCCAGCAGACCAGTGCCCTCACCGAAGAAGCCGATGAGCACGGTGCCGGTGAAGCCGCCCACGCCGTGGACGCCGACCACATCAAGGGAATCATCGTAACCGAGCTTGAACTTCAAACCGCAAGCCAGGCAGGTGAGCACACCGGCAATCGCGCCGAGCACCACAGCCCACAGCGGGGACACCACATCGGCGGCCGGGGTGATGGCGACCAAACCGGCGACGATACCGGAAGCGGCACCCATGGCGGTGTAATGACCGGTACGGATCTTCTCAGTGAAGCCCCAGGAAAGCATTGCGGCAGCGGTGGCGGCGGAAGTGGACACCCAAGCATAGCCCGCGGTGCCGTTGGCGGCGAACGCGGAACCAGCGTTGAAACCGAACCAGCCGAACCACAGCAGGAAGGCGCCAAGCATGACGAACGGAACATTGTGCGGACGGAACGGCTGCGTGCCGAAGCCCTTACGCTTGCCGATGATCAGCACGATGATCAGGGCCGCGACTGCGGCGTTGATATGGACGACCGTACCACCTGCGAAATCATGCGCCTGAGCGCCGATGGCCTGGGAGATCGCGCCGTCAGCGGACAGCAGGCCGCCGTTCCACACCATGTGGGCGAGCGGAGCGTAATCGAACGTGATCCACAGCGCCACGAAAATCATCCACGTGCTGTACTTCACACGTTCCGCGATGGCACCGCAGATCAGAGCGACGGTGATCATGGCGAACGCGGCCTGGAACGCCACGTCGATGCTCACCGGGTACTTGTTGTCGTTCAGACCGGTGGAAGTGAACACACCGTCCTTGGCGATCATGGAATCCTTCAGCAGGAAACCGCTGGCAGGGTCACCGAAGATACCTCCGATGGACTTGCCGGCGTACGCAATCGACCAACCCCAGAACACCCAGATCACCATGGTGACGGACAGCGCCGCAGCCTCCATGATCATCATGTTCAGAACGGCCTTCGCGCGAACCATGCCTCCGTAGAAGAACGCCACACCCGGCGTCATGAGGAAAACCAGGGACGCGGAAGTCAATATCCATGCGGCATTTCCGGTATCCATGTCTACCTCCCTCTCTTATCTTTCGCCCTTTCAAAAGGGACTTGCTCAGTTATTCGACCCCTTACGGGGCTCACAGTTGAGTAGTGAACGCCGCGCGCGTTTTCTTCAAGTTACGACAGGTTACATATGTGTTAAACATGTAAAAACCGTGTTATACGAACACGCGCACGGCATTGGAAACACTACGTTTCGCCACGGTCGCGGCAGGCCGGCGATCAGTCGAGGATGCCGTCCACGAACCCTTCCGGGTCGAACGGGGCGAGATCATCGGGGCCTTCGCCCAAGCCGACCAGCTTCACCGGAACACCCAGTTCCTTCTGCACGGACACCACGATGCCGCCCTTGGCGGAACCGTCGAGCTTGGACAGCACCACGCCCGTGACGCCGATCGCCTCGGCGAACACCTTCGCCTGGGCCATACCGTTCTGACCGGTGGTGGCGTCGAGCACAAGCAGCACCTCGTCGACCGGCAGATTCTTCTCGGTGACGCGGCGGATCTTGCCCAGCTCATCCATAAGATTCGCCTTGTTCTGCAAGCGGCCGGCGGTATCGATGATGAGCACGTCCGCATTGTCGGCCTTCGCCTTGGCGCTGGCCTCGAACGCGACGGACGCCGGATCGGCGCCATCCTTATCGGAACGCACGACCGGCACGTTCACACGCGCACCCCACGTCTCCAACTGGTCGGCCGCCGCGGCACGGAACGTATCCGCCGCGCCCAGCACGACCTTCCTGCCATCCGCCACGAACAGACGCGCAAGCTTGCCCGCGGTCGTGGTCTTGCCCGTGCCGTTCACGCCCACCATGATGATGACGCTCGGCTTGTTCGCACCCTCCTTATCGGCATTCAGACGACGGTCCGTATCGAGGCCGACCACATCAAGCAGCTTGTCACGCAGCGCCGCACGCACCTCGGAGGCATCCGCCTTGCCGGTCACACGCGCATCGGTGCGCAGCTCCTCGACCAGACGCTCGCTGGCCTCGGCGCCCACGTCGGCGAGCAGCAGCGTGTCCTCGACATCCTGCCAATCATCCTCGGACAGATTATCCTTGGCGAGAATGTTGAACAGCGCCTTGCCGAAGGGGTTGGCGCTGCCGGCGAGCTTGGCCTTCAGACGGGTCATGCGGGAGCCGACGGATTCGGGGGCGTCCAGCGCCTTGGCGGTCTTGATGGGCTCGGGCTGTTCGGGTTCGGAGGCGGGTTCTGACGTTCCGGTTCCAGATGTTCCGGAGGATTCGGGCTTGGATTCGGCTGCGGATTCGGCAACGGACTCGAATGCGGCCTTGGGCTGCCCGGTTCCGGACCTGGCCCCGACGGTCTGCGCACCGGAACGATCCAACGCCTTATCCAAATCCTTCTTGCGGGATTTCTGCATCCACACACTGACGGCGATCAACGCGACCACCGCAACAACAATGCCTACAACGGCAAGAATCATATTCATATCCATAACGTCCCAGTCTACCGATGGCGCACCCGGCACGCCCTCCCCCACGGCAATCCCACACATCGTCGGAGCGGAGCCGCGTCATGCCGCCCTTTTCCAGTGGCCGTGAAAAACTACGCATATGGCCAATACTTCACGAATGTCGTCCTTGCAGCGTCGCGAGCAACTCATCCAAGTGGCCCGTTCGCTTTTCGCCGCCAAAGGATTCGAAGCCGTGAGCGTCGAGGAGATCGCCGCCCATGCGAAGGTCTCCAAACCGATCGTCTACGAACATTTCGGCGGCAAAGAAGGCATCTACGCGGTAATCGTGGACCGCGAGATGCGCGCGTTGACATCCGTGCTCATCGAATCGCTTTCCGATCCGACCGCGCACCCGCGTCAAATCGTGGAACGCGCGGCCATGGCTCTACTCACTTACATCGAGCAGAACACCGAAGGCTTCCAAGTACTGGTCCGCGACTCGCCAACCACCGACCCATCCGGGTCATTCAGCTCCCTGCTGGGCGACATCTCGCTGCGCGTCGAAGACCTGCTGACCGCGACCTTCAAACGCCAGAAGCTCTCCCCCAAAGGCGTGCCCTACTACGCGCAGATGCTGGTGGGCATGACCGTGTTCACCGGCCAATATTGGGCCGCGCATCCGAAAGTCAGCAAGGAACAGATGGCCGCCTACCTCGTCGACTTGGCGTGGCACGGGCTGAGCCGACTCGACTCCAAGCCGAAACTGCTGTTCGAGGACGCGAAGTCGCGCAAGAAGAACAAGGACGGCAAGGGCGGCGAGAACCGAAATGAAAGCCGGAATGGCGACGAGGATGCGCAGGTCTCTTCCGCACAGGCAGATACAGTGCTACCGTGTGAATCTGACAATGAGCAGGATGACCGAACGGCCTGACCGAACCTGACCCACGGGGTTGAAGAGGATATACGTGATGACGAATACGTCGAAAACGCTGAGTTTTGTGATTCCTTCATACAACATGGAGGCCTATCTCGACCGCTGCGTGAACTCGCTGCTGTCCGCGCGCAAAACCGATGACATCGAGGTCCTGATCGTCGACGACGGGTCCAAGGACGGCACCCTCGCCTACGCGCAGAAGCTGGAACGCAACAATCCGGGCGTCGTGCGCGCCATCCACCAGGAGAACAAGGGACATGGCGGCGCGGTGAACACCGGCATCGCCGCCGCGACCGGCGCCTACGTGAAGGTCGTGGACGCCGACGACTGGGTGGGACCCGAATCGCTCGAAGAGGTGATGGCCGTGCTGCGCAAGGAAGTCCAGCGCGACGACCCCGTCGACATGCTGGTGACGAACTACGTCTACGACAAAATCGAGAAGCGGCACAAGCACGTGGTGAACTTCCGCCGCGCCATGAAGCCCGGCAAACGCCTCACCTGGGACGACCTGGGACGTTTCGGCATCGCGGAATACATCCTCATGCACGCGCTGATCTTCCGCACCGACGTGGTGCGCGCCTCCGGCATGCAGCTGCCGGAGCACACGTTCTACGTGGACTTCATCTACGCCTACCAGCCGTTCCCCTGGGTGAAGACGCTGCAATACCTCGACACGCCGTTCTACCACTATTACATCGGGCGCGAAGGGCAGAGCGTGCAGACCGACGTGATGATCAGGCGCGTGGATCAGCTGCGGCTGGTGAACCAGCGCATGGTGGAGGCGACACCGGAACGCGGCACAGTGCCGGACGGACTGTACCGTTACATGATTCACTTCCTCTCCATTGAGAGCTCGGTGGCCAGCGTGTTCATGATCCTGTCGAAGAATCCGGAGAATTACGCCAAGAAGGAACAGCTGTGGGCGGATATCAAGGCGCACTCCCCCTCGATTTACGCGGATGTGCGCAGGAAGCCGATGTCACGGGCGCTGAATCTGCGCGGGTCGGTCGGGCGGTTCATCATCCGCAACGGCTATCTGGTGGCCGAGAAGGTGGTTGGCTTCAACTGATCGGCGGTTGGGGCGGTGGACTGGCTGCCTTGGGCTGCCCTTGGCCGGTCTTGTCTTGGCCACAAGCGGCGTACTTGGTCGTTTTGCGGCTCCCGCGACTCTTATAGCTCTCAAGTAGCCCTTCGCTGACCGTTGCCGCGGCCGGCGAAGGGCTACTTTGCTTATGTATGGCAGATTCCGGGGTTTGGGTTTTACTAGGTGGCTTATATATGGCACGCAAATCGCAAAACCCCGAGTACAAGCGCTGGAATTCCAGCGCTTGTACTCGGGGTTTCGGGCTTTCGGTGCCATATATAAGCCACTTGGTCATTCCGGAGGGGCCGAATCCGCCACACATAAGCGAAGTAGCGGCAAATCCATGCATGGAACCGTGCAGTCGGGGTGTGTGGAACCGCGAATACGGCCCCGCACACCCTTCTCAACGCCTACCGGCTCAATTCCAGCTCAGTCCCGGCTCAGTCCCGGCTCAATTCCAGCGGTCGGACATGGCGAAACTGTTATGCATCAGGTTGCTGGATGTGTACAGCACATCGTTGAGCAGCGTGGTGGCGTGCTTGCGCAGATATTCCGCCATTTCGGTGTTGGCGGCTTCAAGACGACGACGCATCGTCGCGGCATCGCTCGGCGCTTCCCCGGCGAGCGCCGCATCCGTGCGTTCCACCAGACGATGCCCGAACACGCGCGCATTCTCCGCAAACCCCTCAACCGCATTGTTGGTCTCATACCAGTGCGCATCGGCGAGCGCCGCGATCAGACGGTTCGTCCAATACAGGTTGCCGGTGGAGACCTCGGGCGTGGTGTCGCGCAGGTAGGCCGGGGTATCGTCCACGTTCGCGTAGAACGGGGTGGCTGCGGTGAACGGGCCGGAACCGTAGGAAATCCACATGATGGAACGGCTTTCGGCCGGCGCATACGGGCGGATCTGCATGGCGACCATGTGGCCGGTGCGGTTGATGCCGATCGGGCGGTAGCGGTGGCGGCTTTCCGGAGTGCCGAGCGTGCCATACGGGTCGTAGGGCGTGCCTTCGAAATGGGCGCTCATGAGGAAGTCGACGTCTTCGATGGTGACGGTGTTTTCCGGCACACGGCACCACGGGATGTCGTCGCTGGACGGCGTGTAGCGGGCGGCGGACGAATCCCAGTCCTCGCTCGGGTTGAGGTGGCGCTGCATGTACCAGGCGCGAGGCGTGTTGTAGATGTGATCCTTGGTGGTGGCGGTGCCGAACACGGTGCGCGGGTTGAACCGGTTGAGATCGGTGTCGGAGGGGTTGACCGTGCGGTTGAGATGATGTTCGGCTATGAATTCGCGCAAATCGCCGGAGCACAGGTGTTCGCGCTGATCGCCGAAGGCGTCGTTGCAGTCGAAATCGTCGATGCCGAGCTGGTTGGGGATGGTCGCATAGCAATCATCCGGCACGCGGCGTGCGATCCAGTGGTGCCCGCCGATGGTTTCGACGTACCAGATCTCGTCCATGTCGGAGATGATGACGCCGTTCGCCTCATAGGTGCCGTACTGTTCCAGTAGTCCGCCGAAACGCTTGACACCTTCGCGGGCGGTGGTGATGTATGGCAGCACCAAGGTGATGATGTCCTCTTCGCCAATGCCGCCGGGCGTACCGTCCTCCTCCAGCTTGACCATGGGGTCGGCGGCGAGTACACGCTCGTTGACCGCGATGGTTTCAGTGGCGCTCATGGCCACATTGTGCTCGTTGACGCCCGCTTCGGCGAGCACGCCGCGGTTGGGCAGCACATTCGGCACGATGCTGTAGCGGCAGGGGTTGTCGGGGAGGTCGATGTCGACATGGCTCAGCACGCTGCGGTAGTGGCGGGGCTGATCTTCCGGCGCGACCACGATGAAACGCTTGGGATCGTAACGGCCCGAACCTGAATCATCGTCGCGGGCGATGATGGTGGAGCCGTCGTAGCTGGCTTGCTTTCCTACGAGAATGGTTGTGCATGACATGCTGCCTTACTGTAGGAGGATGCGCGGAAGACGGCGATGCCAGTCGGGGAGTTGCGAGGCGGCAGCGGCTGTGAATCGCACGGGTGAATCGCGCATGGGCGGATTGCACGGAATGGGCACAGGACGGGCCGAGAATGGGCACAGACTTGATTGACATGCCTGTTTGTGGCGCTTCTTCGAAAGATGCTGTATAATGTCCGACTGTTGCCCCTCTAGCTCAACGGTTAGAGCAGCGTCCTTTTAAGTCGTGGGTTGTGGGTTCGAATCCCACGGGGGGCACCGCGAATCCCTCGGAGCCGTTGGCTCCGAGGGATTTTTCATACCTATGCTTGTACTACTATGCCGCCCCCACTGAAGGAATGGCGCACAAACCTTGCACCTCGATCTTCCTAAAATCAGACAGAATCAGGAACTTGTCCGAAAATGAGGAAGCCCACCGAAACCCACCAACACCCCGCTCCTCAAAATCAGACAAAATTGAGGGAAATATGTCTGAAAATGGGGAGAGGAGGGTGGTGGACGCGACTGGAGGCAGGATTTCGCCAGCAAACCCCGGAGGGCTCATCAGGGGGAAAACATGACACGGACGGGCTTATCAGGAGAAGACATGGCAAAGCCCGGAATAGGGCCGACGGCGCCACACATGCCGGGATATACTGAGACGCGAATACGGCGAAAATGAACAAGCACGGGAGGAAGCCGATGATCAACGAGCAATACAAGGCGATGCTGGGCGGCAAGTCCGTCATCCGCGAGCTGAGCGAATACGCCACCAGGCGCGGTGCGCAAATCGGGTATGAAAACGTCTTCGACTTCTCCCTGGGTAATCCTTCCGTCCCCGCGCCGCGCGACTTCACCGACGCCATGGTCGACCTGTACGAGAACGGCGACCCCGTCGCCATCCACGGTTACTCCCCCTCGCTGGGCATCCCCTCCGTATGCGCCACCATCGCGGACTCCTTGAACCACCGCTTCGGCATGGATTACGAAGGCCGCCACATCTTCCCCACCACGGGTGCCGCGGGCGCACTCTCCCACGCCATGAGGGCCGTGACCAAGCCGGGTGACGAAATCATCACCTTCGCCCCCTACTTCCCCGAATACCAGCCGTATGTGAACGGCACCGGCGCACATCTGACAGTCATCCCCGCCGACACCGCCAGCTTCCAAATCAACTTCGAAGCGTTCGAAGCCGCGCTGAACCCGAACGTGCAGGCCATCCTCATCAACACCCCGAACAATCCTTCCGGCGCGGTGTATTCCACGCAGACGCTGACCAAGCTGGCAGCGATCCTCGAAACGAAGCAGCAGGAGTACGGCCATGACATCTTCCTCATCAGCGATGAACCGTACCGCGAGATCGTATTCGACGGCAACACCCAGCCGTACCCGGCCCGCTTCTACGCCAACACGCTGACCTGCTACTCCTTCTCCAAGTCGCTGTCGCTGCCGGGCGAGCGCATTGGCTACGTGGCCGTGAACCCGAAGGCCACCGACGCCGATCTGCTGGTGCCGATGATGGGCCAGATCAGCCGCGGCACCGGTCATAACTGCCCGCCGAGCTCGATTCAGCTGGGTGTTGCAAAGGTCATCGACGAGACCAGCGATCTGAGCGTCTATGAGACGAACATGAACCTGCTGTACGACACGCTCACCTCGCTCGGTTTCGACGTGGTGCGCCCCGGCGGCACGTTCTACATCTTCCCGAAGGCGTTGGAGGAGGATGCGACCGCGTTCTGCATGAAGGCGAAGGATTACGATCTGATCCTGGTGCCGTCGGAAAGCTTCGGCGTACCCGGCTACTTCCGCATGGCGTATTGCATCGATACGGAGAAGGTGAAGCGTTCGATCGGCGCGTTGGAGCGTTTCGTGCACGAACAGTACGGCAAGTGACGGCTGCCAGTACAGAATTGGGCTGATTCTGTCTGATTCTGAGGAACCCCTGGCCGCATCCCCGCCACCACCAGTCGCCTCCGTCAGTCCATCTCTCTCCCCATTTTCAGACAAATTCCCCTCAATTTTGTCCGATTGCGGGGAGGAGGGGATGCCGGAGGGTTTCGACGGGTTTCGGAGGGCTTCGGCGGGCTTCCCTGTTTTCGGACAGAGTTGGGCTGATTTTGTCTGATTTTGGGGAGGGGCCTGATTTTGCGGAGGTCAAGGTGTCCGGGCTTTCACTTCCATTCCCTCAGCGTGAGAGCGATCACGGACGCCCGGCCAGCGTCGGGTCGATATGCATGGTGGGCAGGCGCTGCTCCATCACCTCATTGTTGAAATGCAGGTCGATCCATTGCACGACCGGCGAATCGGAGTGGATGCCGGCCAGACGCATGTACCAGCAGTCGATGGCCATGAGCGTGAACAGCGCGTCGCTCAGCAGCAGCACGAAACATACGGAAGTCAGCGAGTAGCGGATCTTCCACGGAATCCGGTTGATGCAGTTCAGCAGGGCGGGCAGAATCAGCCGCATCCATATCACGCCCAGCACGCCCCAGAAGAACATGAACTGGCCGCAGGTGCGCCCGCCGATCGACAACCATTTGCCGGTGTAATCCCACGCCTTCATGCCGACGGTCACTTCCATGAACCAGCTGCTGAGCCATTCGAACGCACCGCCCAGCACCGCCGACGACATGAAGATCGTCAGGATGCCCGACCGGTACAGACGGTTCAGGCATACGGAGACGAGCAGCGTGCCGAAACCATAGATCGCGGAGAACGGCCCATACAGGAAGCTGGCGCGATTCTGATACCCGCCGAACACGACGGCGTGGTACACCGTTTCGACGGCGCATCCGAACACGCAACCGACGGCGAACAGCCAGAACATGTTGAAGAAGTTCAGTTCCATGTAGCCTTTGCCGGTGCGGTCGCGGCCAAGCATGCCGTCGCGTTCGCTTTCGAGGAACGCGTCGCGCTCGTCCATGCGCCGCAGCGTGCGCTGCAACCGGCGTTCTTCGCGCAGGCCCGGATCGACCATGACGGACAGCGCCGCCAACAGCAGGAATTGCACCACCTGCACCAGCAGATTCCACCCAACACCGTGCAGGCAGAGGGCGAACATGATCTCGAAGAAGGTGAGCGGCATCAGCACGTATGTCCAGGGCGCGGCGCGATGGCGCTTCTTACGGAGGATCAGCAGCACGCCGAAGATAATCATGAGCACGGAGTTCACGGCGAACAGCGCGGCACCGATCACGGACATGATCACGGTGAGGTTCAGCGGATTGACGTGCCGGTAGCCGAGCGCCACTGCGCTTATGGACAGGATGATTTCTCGCATGACGAGCGGAAAGGACACGATGCCGTCGAATAGCACCAAGTCGCCGAAGAAGGTGACGATGAGCGGCATGTTCCGTTCCAGATCGCGGGTGTGAGCGTTGTGAGCGGCGCGATGAGCGGCATTGCGAGCATCGTTACGAGCGGTATCCGCCATGTTTTCTCCCTATCTACCCAATACGCTCCAACCTAACAAAGCGGGCATACTTCGGCCTTGGGGTCAGCTTCCGGCAAAACCTGGGCCGCCACCGGCCACGGCACGGAATCGCTTGGCAGCGGAATTGGGGACAGGGTACGATACGCTACTTGTTGCGTAGCGCTACGCAATGCGTAGCATATACTGAGAAGACTTCACAGGCCTTCGCAAGACTTCATAAGGAGACCGATGGGCAACGTACTCGCGATTCTCAAGCGCGATTTCAAACGATTGCTGAAAGTACCGTCCGCGTGGGTGGTGGCGATAGGCCTCGTACTGATTCCGCCGATGTACGCATGGTTCAACATCCGCGGATTCTGGAACCCGTACAAGAACACCAGCGGCATCGAAGTGACGGTGGTGAACAACGACGAAGGCACCACCAACACGCTCGTCGGCAAAACCAATCTGGGCCTCCAGATCGTCAACCGGCTGAAGGACAACACCCAGCTCGGCTGGAACTTCGCCGACGAACAGGAAGGCATGGAGCGCGTCCTCTCCGGCGAATCCTACGCCACCATCGTCATCCCCAAAACCTTCTCCAAGGATCTGCTCGGCGTCATCACCGGCAGCGGCAAACAGCCGGAACTCAAGTATTACGTCAATGAGAAAGCCAGCGCCATCGCCCCGAAGATCACGGACACCGGCGCCAGCACGGTCGACAACCAAGTCAACAGCACTTTCGTCTCGACCGTGAGCGAAGTGCTTTCCAAAGCGGTGAACACCCTCGACGGCGAAATCACCGACAAGGCCGGCAGCATGCAGACCAGCGCCGTCAGCTCGCTGACCGAAGCGCGCGGCACAATCAGCTCCACGCGCACCAAACTCGTCTCACTCATCGCCGACATGGACGGCACGCCCACCAAGACGCAAGCCGCGCGGCAATCCATCTCCAGCCTGCAACAGGCTGCGGTCGACGCGGGCAACAGCCTGAGCGGCACCTCGACCCTAATCTCCAGCACGCAGAACAGCCTGAACGATTTCGCCGCCAAAACCTCCAGCGGACTCGACAAGGGTTCCACGGCGATCACCCAGACCATGCAGCAGGCGACCACCACCATCAACACCGTCACCACCGGTCTGACCAACGTCAACGCCACGGCGGGCAACGCGGTCACCACCCTGCAGAACGCCAACGATTCCACGGCCAAAGTACTGGAATCGTTGAACCAATTGCCGATTGTGAGCGCCTTGCCCGAGCTGAAGGACGCCATCGCGCAACTGCAGAAAAGCAACGCGAACGCCGCCGAAACGCTGCGTGACATCAAAGCGCTGAACACCAGCACAGGCACGACCATCACCACCGTCTCCGGGCTGACCGCAAACGTCAACAACGCCGCGCAACAATCGTTGACCGCCACCAACACGGCCCGATCGACCATCACCTCCGGTGCCATGCCACAGCTGAACGCCGGTCTGAGCTCGTTGGCCGGCGTGACAGGCACGCTCGGCGGCGGTCTGAGCAACCAGACGGCACTGGCCAGCCAAACCGCCACAGTGCTCGACCAGCTCGACAAAGCCAGTGCGGACACCGCCTCCGCGCTGCGCACCATGGACAAAGCGTTGGCGAAACTCAGCGACAAACTCGACACCGTCATCACCGATATCAGCGCATTGGACACCTCGAACATGCTAGGTTCCATGTTCGGCACGGACGGTGAGCTCGACACCGAACGTATCGCCGAATTCATGCTCTCCCCCACCGTGCTCGACACCAAAGTGTTGTACCCGGTGGACTCCTACGGTTCCGGCATGGCACCGCTGTTCACCAACATGGCGCTGTGGGTGGGCGCGTTCGCCCTAGTGGTGATCTTCAAAACGGAAGCCGATGAGGAAGGTATCCCGAACATGACCTCCACGCAAGGCTACATGGGCCGATTCCTGTTCCTCGCCGTATTCGCGGCATTGCAAGGCCTCGCCACCACCGTGGGCAATCTGATACTCGGCGTGCAGACGGTCAACGCGGCCGCGTTCATCCTCACCGGCGTGCTCACCTCGCTGGTGGACCTCTCCATCATCTTCTCACTGTCCACCGCGTTCCTGCATGTGGGCAAAGGCGTGTGCATCGCGCTCATCATGCTGCAGATCCCCGGCGCTTCAGGCCTCTACCCCATCGAGATGATGCCGAAGTTCTTCCGCACGCTCTACCCGTTCTTCCCGTTCAACTATTCGATCAAAGCGTTCCGCGAAACCATCGGCGGCTTCTACGACGGGCATTGGGAGCAGAATATCGCCTACCTGCTATTGTTCAGCATCATCGGCTTCGCCATCGGCCTGATCATCCGCCCGCTCATGGCCAACACCAACCGCATGTTCGCGCGGCAGATCCAGGAAAGCGACATGATCATCGGCGAGGACGTGCATCTGCCCGGCTCGGAATACCGCATTTCCAACGCCCTGCAGGCGCTGACGAACCATAGCAGATACAAGATGTCCATCGAACGCCGCGCCGCGCAGTTCGAAGCGCTCTACCCGCGCCTCAAACGCAGTGCATTGATCGCCGGGCTGGCCGTGCCGATCATTCTGGCCGTCACGTTCTCGCTGACGACCAACGCCAAGCTCGAAGCATTGCTCGCATGGATCATTTGGATCCTGCTCATCATCGGCTTCCTGCTGGCCATCGAATTCATCCGCGACAACCTGCGCAGGCAGCGTGAGCTCGGCAACCTGGATGATGACGAGATCCGCATCGCACTCGCACGACACGAAAGGAAGCACGCCAAATGAGAACAATCGGCAAACTGTTCATAGGCGACGTGCGCCGCCTGACCAGCAACATCGTCTCCATCATCATCGTAATCGGCCTGACGGTGATTCCCGGCCTGTTCACCTGGTTCAACATCGCGGCAAGCTGGGATCCGTTCAGCAACATGAAGAACCTGAAATTCGCCGTCGCCAGCGTCGATGAAGGCTACCGTTCCGACCTCATCCCGATGAAAATCACCATGGGCGACCAGATCCTCAACACGTTGCGTGCGAATTCGGAACTCGACTGGACGTTCACCGACGAACAGGACGCGATCAAAGGCACGAAATCCGGCAAATACTATGCCGCGATCGTGATTCCGAAAAGCTTCAGCAAAAGCATGATGACGTTCTTCTCCTCCAATGCGAAGAACGTCAGAATCCGCTACTACACCAATGAGAAAACGAACGCGCTCACCCCGAACCTCACCAATCAGGGCGCGAACGAAGTAAGCACGCAGATCAACCAGATGTTCGTCAAAACCCTTACGGGCACCGCGCTGTCAATCGCTTCGCAGCTTTCGGACGACCTGTCGTCGCCCAAGGCGACCGCCGCACTGAACAACTTCACCACGAACATCGGCACGCTCGCCACCACGATGCAGGATTCCTCCAACACCATCGGCGATTTCAGCGCGCTCACCACCTCCGCGTCCACGCTGCTCAACAGCTCCTCCGCGCTGCTGAAGAACATCTCCGCAACCGGCGCCAGCGCCGGCGATCAGCTGAAATCCGCGAAGAAAGGCGCGACCGATCTGACCGGTGCACTCGACACGAGCACCAACGCGCTCGCCACCGCGCTCAAGCAGAGCGCTTCCAGCTATGATGCGGTCGCGGATTCGGTCGATTCGCTCGTCGCCAGCGCCGGCACGCAGATGACGGACACCGCGCAGCTGCTCAACACCGAAGCCAAGCATGTGAGCGATCAGGCGGAACAGTACCAGACGATCCGCAATACGCTCGCCGCACTGGAACCGCAGATTCCCGACAGCAGCAAACCCAAGTTCGACGCGATCCTGTCGCAGCTGGAAACGGCGATCACCATGCAGGACAATCTCGCGACATCCCTGAAGAACGCGGCCGCCGACGTGACCTCGAAGAAGGGCAGCGTCGACGAGCAAAGCAAGCAGATCAAGGCCTTCGCCGCCGAAGCGAAGCAGGCCGTCAACGGCGTTTCCACCGACTTCTCCACGAACATCAAACCGACGCTCTCCCAGATCTCCACATCCGTGGCCAACGCGGCCGCCGAACTGAACACCGGCGTGGCCACGCTGAAAACCGCGGTGGGCGACGTGGACGATATCAGCACGAAAGCGACCACCAGCCTTGACGAGGTGAAGCAGTCGCTGGACAAACTGGCCAAGAAACTATCGACCACCGGCACGGATCTCGCCGAATTCAACACCAAGCTCGAAACCGCATTGAACAGCTCCGATCTGGATGAGATCAGGAAGCTGCTGGGCACCGATTCGGAAACACTCGCCGCATCAATCGCCGCACCGGTGAAGCTCAAGCGCGAAGCGGTGTTCCCCGTCGCCCAATTCGGTTCGTCGCTTGCGCCGCTGTACGTGATCATCCCGCTGTGGGTGGGCGCACTGCTTATGGCCGTGACGCTGAAAACCACGGTTTCGCACCGCACTCGCAAGGAATTGCGGCATCCGCGGCCGCATCAGATGTTCCTCGGCCATTACGGCGTGTTCGCGCTGATCGCGCTGATGCAAAGCACGTTCTCGGCGGGCGGTTCGCTGCTGTCCATGCACGTGCAGGCGGTGCACCCATGGCTGTTCATGCTCACCGGCTGGGTGAGCTCGCTGGTGTTCTCGTTCTTCGCCTACACGATGGTCGTGAGCTTCGGCAACGTGGGCAAGGCCATCGGCGTGCTCATGCTCATCATGCAGATCTCCGGTTCGAATGCCGCCTACCCGTTGCAGATGCTGCCATCGTGGCTCAGCGCGATCAGCCCGTTCCTGCCGGCCACGCATGCGGTGACCGCGCTGCGCGCCTCGATTGCGGGCATCTACGACATGGACTATTGGAAGGCCATCGGCGCATTGCTACTGTTCATACCGCCGCTGCTGCTCATCGGTTTGGTGTTGAGAAAACCGCTGATCAAGTTCAACCAGTGGTATGTTGCGAACGTGGAGAGCACCAAGCTGATCGCCTAGGCGGTCGGCGGTTGTGGTCGGCGGTTGCCGGCCGCAACCGGTTCGCGGTGGCACGCGCCACCGCGATGAGGGAACGAAGAGGAATCATGACGAGGGACATGAAGAAATGCGAGACCGCTGCCGCAGCCATCGCATCGAAAATGCCGAAACTGCCGTCTCCTGTGAAATCGCGGGCGGCGCGTATGCGTGAGGCGACGGATCGCAAGATCACGCAGACGACGGTGCAGATTGCCGCATCGCGCGGCATCGGCGCGGTGACCATCGAGGAGGTGGCCCGCCGCTCCGGCGTGGCGAAAACCACGATCTACCGGCGTTACCGTAACACTGAGGATCTGCTGCACAAAGTCCAGATCGAGGCGAGCGGCACGTTCGAAGTGGATGAGTTCGGCCCCACGCGCGACGACTTGTGCCGTCTGCTGGAGCGTATCGCGGCCGCCTTCAACGACGAGATCGGGTTCAAGGCCGTGGGTCTGGTGATGAGCTCGGACAACGACTATGTGAAAAGCCTGGCCAATCAGGTGATCACGCCGGCCGAACAACGTTTCGGCGATTACATCCGCCGCGGTATGGATGCGGGAGCGTTCCGCCGCGATCTCAACGCGAGGTTCCTGTTCAGCACGGTGTTGGGCTCCATGCTGGCTTATAAGGCGCTGTGCCATGCGCAGGATGCGCAGTGGGCGGAGCAGATGACGGCCATATTGTGGCCGGCGATCGCGGCATAGGGTTCGCGGGGCGGTCTGACCGGATATCCGGGCTCGTGGGAGCCGCATGCAGGGGCCACTTGGGTCTGTTCCCACATCCGAAACCGCTACTTGGCTTATATATGGCAGATTCGGACCATGTGATTCCGCTAAGTGGCTTATATATGGCATGTAAACGGCGATATCGCGGGTATGCGCGTTGGAATTCCAACGCGCATACCCGCGATATCCGAGAATCGGTGCCATATATAAGCCACTTGGTTCGTTGCGACCCCCGAAATCTGCCATATATAAGCGAGATAGCACCTGCTCCGTGTGCCGGGTATGATCAACGCGCACGGGGAAACGAGAGTTCTGGACGGCAATGACGGGACGGCCGGGGGATCATGTGCGCAACGGGGCATACAACAGAACATGCAACGGCATACAGCAAGACATGCAACGGAGCATGCGTGCAGGGAACCGTGCGTCCAGTCAAACCATTACTGGTCAATAGGCAGACTCGACAGGCAGACTCAATAGGTGTGCCCAACAGGCGGGCGCGGGAGCGGCCGAAACGCTCCGGCGCGGCGCGGGCCGGAAGGGCAGGGCAGTGAACAACGGGAGCAGGAAGAACGCGGGGATCGCATACCAGAACAGCGCCGAGGGCGCGGCGTACAGCGACAGATTGTTGAAGAACAGCAGCCCGAACGCCGCCAAAGCCGGGCCGACCCCGCGGCTTCCGCGGCTTCCGGGGCTCCCTTGACTTCCACCGTTCCGGCACTCTCGGTGGCTTCACCACCTTGGGCGGCTTCCGTGGTTCCGATGGCTCCAGCGCGTTTCGCACCACCAGTACGTTTCGTGCCCTCCGCGGCCTCGACCGGTGCCGCGCCCCGGCATATGCCGAGATGTTTCCTCGCACGCATCTTCCGGAACACCGCCTGCCCTATCAGCGCGAGCGCGATCAACAGCGGTATCCATGTCACGTACAACGCCATCGAGGTCAGCGGATTCCCATGCCGCGCCCATCGGTGCACTCCGGCCAGCGCATCGGCTTTCCACTGCGGTTTGCGCGACGTGCCCGTCAACGGCTGCAGCTCACGCGTGATATCCGCCAAGCGCCGCGCCGCCACACTCTCGGCATCGCCCGCATATTCCGGGCCGGTGAGGAACGTGGACCATTGCCGCATGTATCCGGGTGTGAAAATGTAGTCGGAATCGATGGGATAGGCGAAGTTCGCGGTGATGTCCCACCAGTGGCGGATCGGCCCGGCGTACGCTTTGAGATATGTGCCGGGGTGGCTCAGGCCAAGTTCGAGCCACGCGCCGACCGCATTGAGTTTGGCGCCCAGGGAGGGCTGCGGGTCGGTTTTCAGGGTGTGGAATGTTTCATCGGTGCGATAGTCGACGATGGTGCGGGCCGCGCGTTGCAGGTCCATGATCTTGTTGAGACGCCGCCGCTGATCGGGGGGAAATCGCGTGTGGCTCGTCGTGCGCGAGACGTGCGACCGGCTGCGTGACATATCCCCAGACTTCGCGGGCGATGGAATGGTTCGCATGCGTCACCGCTGCGGCAATCGGCGCGAACGCGCATTCCGCGATGACGATCGCGGCCACCAAGCAGGTTGTCGCACGCCCGCGCAAGCCTTTGGCGCACACCGCCACCAGCAGAAGCCCCGCGCAGACCACTACGACCAGAGCGGCGCGCTTCGATGCGATCACCGCGAATCCGAGCAGCACGAAGCATACGGCGACCGGCGTGCGGGCGAGCACGCGCCCGCGGGTCAGGCACGCTTCGACGAAAATCACGGCGAATGGCATGAGGAATATGGTGTGCAGCGAGTCCTTACCCATGGTGGCGACGCTGCCAAACATCACATAACTTGTGGAGCAGTAGATGAGCCCGATCAGGGTCAGCCATCGCGGAACGCCGAGTTTGCGCGTATAGCACAGTATGAGCGAGCAGCCGGCGGCGAGCAGTACGGCTTGGATCAGGGTGTAGATGCCTTGCCCGATGAGCGGGGAGCCGAACAGTTCGCCCAGATACCAGAACGCGCCGAAGATCAGGGTGTCGAAGAGCGGGTGCTGCGTGTAATAGCCGTGCAGTCCGGAGGATTGCAGGTACTGGGCGAGGGTGTCGTCGCGCAATGCTCCGGGCCAGGTGAGCGTGAGCCATACCGACCAGCAGGCCAGGATGATGAGCAGGTATGGCAGGAATCGGGTGCGTAGGGAGGTGCGTAGGGAAGTGCGTAGGGAAGTGCGCAGAGTGATGCGCGGTGATGCCGGGGGCGGAGGTTGACCGGGTGGCCGTCCGCGTATCGGCCGGTTCGCTTACCGGTTCAATTACCGGTTCGCCTGTCCGTTCGACCTTCAAACCGGTCGATGATTCCATTACCTGTGTCGCATTGCGTTCAACCACGATTCCCAGTGTAGAAATGCACAACACGGGCACAAATGTCTAAAACCGATGTGCACCGAATCTCCCAACGGCACCCGCGCGAACCGACCCGCATACCCCGCATAATCCGCCCGATTCGCACATCCCGTGCGACCGGCGCCCGCCCCTACTGGATGGACGCCTCCTGCCGCGCCACTTCGAGGGCCTTGTTGAAGGCCTCGCTGGTCCAGCTGGCCCCAGCGACCTTGTCGACCTTCAGCCCCTTGAGCGGTTTGCCGTCCACCACGCCGTTGATCGCGTTGGCGAATTCGGTCTGATGCTTCTTGGAGATCGACGTGAAGGGGTGGCCCACGATGTCCACCTTCTCGACGCTCCCCTGTTTCACGGTGAGTTTCACGTCGATGGTGTCTTCGCCGATCGGACCGTACTGGCCGTTGATCTTGTACGTGCCATCGGCGTAGTTGCCAGTGTCCTTCTTCTCGGAAGTCGTGGAATCCGAATCGTCGGCATGGTTCTTGACGGTGCCGTCGGACGAATCGGAACCGCTGCTCCCCTGCTGCGACTTCTGCGACTGCTGTTCCTGCGATTGTTCGCTTTCACCGGAGTTGCCGGCGTATTCGTCGTTCATGGGCGTGGCCTTGGGCTCGCCGCACGCGGACAGCAGCGCCAAGCCCGCCGCGGTCAACGCAACGACTTTCACCGCATCCTGTTTGCTGGGCATGTTCTTCCTTTCATCCTGTCTGCTCATATCGTCTGCTCATATCGTTTTCCGTATATCGTTTTCCACACCCAACCGGCCCGGCAACCGCCAGTCAGTCCTCGGAACCGCCGGTTTTGGCGGATTTGGTCGGATCGACGAAGTCGATGGCGGTGTCGCCGCGCTGCGCACCCTCGGCGGTTGACCCGGTGAAGGCCGGCTTGCCACCCGCGGCCTCATAGGCCTTGAGCGCCACCTCATCATTCCACTTCTCCCCCACCAACACACCATGGTTGAGCATGATCTCACGCTGTGCGCAACTGGCGACCAGTGCGTCATGCGTGACCACGATGATCGTCGTACCCTGCTCGTGCAGCTGGCGGAACAGGTCGAGCACGATCTTCTCGTTCTTCTCATCCAGGTTGCCGGTAGGTTCGTCGGCGAGGATGATCTTCGGGCAGTTGATCAGGGCGCGGGCGATGCACACGCGCTGCTGCTCGCCGCCGGACAGCTGGCTCGGCAGGTGGTGTGCGCGATCCTTCAATCCCACGCGTTCCAACGCTTCCAGCGCCTGCTTCTCGTCGACCACGGAATGGTAGTACTGTGCCACCATAACGTTCTCCACGGCGGTCAGATGCGGCACCAGGTAGAACTTCTGGAACACCAGGCCGATCATGTTCTTGCGCACGTCGGCCAGCTGCTTGGCGTTGAGGTCCTCCAGTTTGCGCCCCTCAAGCTTCACGGAACCCTTGGAAGGGGTGTCCATACAGCCGATCATGTTCATCAGCGTGGTTTTGCCGGAGCCGGAGGAGCCGACGATGGCGAGCCACTGGCCTTGCGGCACGGTGAGGTTGAGGTCGTCCACGGCGTGCAGTTCGCCGTAGATCTTGCAGATGTGGTCAAGTTCGAGCAGCATGGGCATTCCTTTCCACTTGCTGGTTCGTATTCGGATGTCAAAACGGGTTTCAGGGATGGGGATCGAAATCGGATGTCAAGGATTCCGCGCTGCGGTCGTTCACTCCTCGCGCAGCACGACGGCCGGGTCGATGCGCGTGGCGCGGCGGACCGGCGAGACGGAGGCGAGGACGGCGATCAGCACGCTGAGCATGAGCGACGCCACGCCGAGCAGCCAGTTGAAGCCGATAGCACGGTCGAACACCGTCTGGCACAGCACACGCGCCAATAGGTAGCCGAGCGCCGTGCCGAGCAGGCCACCGACCAGGCCGTAGATCGCGGATTCCACGTAGAACTCGGTGCCGATGGCCCGTGCGGACGCGCCGAGCGCCTTGCGCAAACCGATCTCGTTGCGTCGCTGCGAAACGATCGAGCTGATTGTGGTGCCCACGCCGACCAAGGTCAGTACCAGCACCACCAGCGACACGATCCAGAACAGGGTTTGCAGCATGGTGATGATGCGCGTATCGGATGAGGTGATCTTGGTGACGGTCTGCGCTTTCACGTCGGTATTCGGATTGGCGTTCAAGGATTTCACGATGGCGTCGAGGTCGGAACCGACCGCGTTGACCGAATATTCGATGACATCCGCGCCGCGCGTGGAACCGGCGAGGCGGGCGACGTCGCCGTTGATCGCGTACACGATCTCGTCCTCGTTGCCGCCGGTGTCGACGATGCCGGCCACACGGAATTCAGTGCCGCTGGTTTCCATGATGTCGGAGGACACACGGCCATCGTGCGTAGCGTCGCTTTCATTCTGGCCGAACGCGCCTGCGGAACTTGCGGAACCACCGTTGTCGGAGACTCGGTAGCCGATGGTGATGCGCGAGCCGATCTTCACGCCGAGCGCGTCGGCCACGTCACGCCCCAGCATCACATTGCCCTTGCATGGCCAGTTGCCGGTCACGCTCCAATGGCGGTTCAGCGCCTTCACATCGGCGGTGTTGATGCCGGCCAGCGTGTAAGGCGCGGAGTTGATACGCACGCTCTCATAGCGGTATGCGGCGGATTTCGCGCTGTGTTCGCCACCCACCAACGCGTCGATGTTCTTGGCTGTGGCGTCGTCGATACCGTCGGATTTCATACCGGACGTACCGGAGACACCGGAATCGCTGGGCGTGACGATGAGATTCGCGCCGTACGCGCGCATTTCCTCGTTCATCTGCTGCGGTACCGCGATGCACACCGCGGCAAGACAGAACAGGGTCGCGGCGCCGACGAGCACGGCGATCACGGCCATGATCGCACGGGAACGTCGGCGGAACACCGCGCCCCACAGCATGGTGGCGAACATCCTCCGGTTCGTCATCGGCTTGGATTTGCCGAACTTACTGGATTTGCCAGCACCGGCCATACCGGCAGTACCGGCAGCACCAGAATCATTACGGGATGTACGATCAGCGGCCATGAAGCACCTCCGCAGGCTTCAGATTCAGAATCGAACGAATGGACGAGAAGGACGCCAGCAAAACGGTGACCGCAAGCAGCACGAACACCAGCACGAACACCATCGGCCGCATCGTAATGCCCGAACCGAACACCACATGCCCCACAATCTGCGCCATACCGGATCCGAGCAGCGCACCGACCACGGCACCGATCAGCGAAATCACCGCGGTTTCGGCCAACATAAGCCGCGACACCGCGCCATCCGTCGCGCCGATGGCCTTGAGCAGGGCAAGTTCCGCGCCGCGCTCGCCGATGGCCGAGGCCATCAGGTTCGCCACGGCGATGGCGGCCGCAATCAGCGACAACGCTGTCATCAGCACCATCACCGCCTGCGTCTTCTGCAACACGTCACCCTGCAATGCGGCCACCTGACGCACCTGCTTGGCAACGCCCCCCGGAATCACCTCTTCAATCTGGTACGCGATCGAGCTCGGGTACGCGGTGCAATACCAAGTTTCCCATTCGTCCTGGGTCAACGCGGCCGGATTCTTGGAAGCTTTGCGCGCGAGATCGTTATCAGGTGTGGTGAGCGCCTTGACTTCGATCTTGTCGACGGCGTCCGGCAGCCCGGCGAGGCTCTGCGCCTTGGAAGAGGGGATGTACATGGCGTTGTCGTCGGAGTCGCCGGACTTGTAAATGCCGGTGATGCGGATCTTCTGCTGGGAGCGTCCGGACGCGGTGGTTTTGCCCAGCGTGACGGTGTCGCCGACGTTCACGCCCAGTTTGGAGGCGAGCGTTGTGCCGACAAGCCCCTGCGCGGTGTCGTCCTTGGGCCAGGAGCCGTTGAGCTTCCACCATGAGCGCATGCCGTTCATGCCGGCCACGGTGGATTCTCCGGAATCCATATGCAGCGTTTTGGCGAACCATGTGCCCACAATCGGCACGTTCGCGGCCTTGCAACTGCCAGCCGACGTGCCGGAGCAGCCGACATCCGCATGGATGTTGAGTTCCGGGGCGAAATTCGTAATGTTGAACGCCCAGAAGATCGTCTTGATCTTGGGCGCATCCGATTCCTTGAGGAATGCGGTCGGATCGGTGGCGTCGGATTGTGTGGAATCACCGGTGTTGTACAGGTCGTTCACCACGGCGTCGGCTTTGGGCTGCACCACGATGTTCGAACCGTAGGTGGAAAGTTCGGCGTTGAGCTTGTCGCCCACGTCGAACACCACGCCAAGCATGGCGACGCTCACCGCCGCGGACAGGCAGACGGTGACCGCGATCAGCAGTCGGCGTTTGAACTGCCTGCTGAACGAACGCGCGATCATTCGTATGAAGAACATGCTGGCTCCTCACTCACTGGAAGTGCGCCGACAGGGCGTCGAGTACGGAAGTCTGGATGATGATTTTGCCGGGCTTGACCTGGTAGTCGAAGGGGATGGGGTTGCAGCCGCCTTTGAAGCCGATGGTGGCGAGGTTGATGGCGACATCGCATTTCTTGCAGATGATCTTGCCATCCTTCTCGTAATAACCCGCGTCGCCGCAGTTCTCGCAGGCGTCAAGACCGATGCCGTACGCGCCGCCGTTCTTCTTGATGATGATGAAGCGCATGACGGTACCGTCCTTGGCCTTGTACTGGAAGCGATGCAAATGGCCGTCCGACACCTGGTCGAAGGTGATGGTGGCCACGCCGTCCTTGAGCGCATACTGTTCGGGCGGCGAGAGCGTGACGACTTTCTGTGTTTGCGCGACACCGTAGGTGAGGGCGACGGTCACGCCGATGATGGCGACGAGACTCCATGCACCGGCGGCTTTCGCACGACGACCGAACGCCACATGCGCGCGCACGACGGCTTCGTTATCACCAGTTGTGGCGGTGGTGAAGCCTTTGACGATGGAGGCGATGGCAGGGATGAGGAAAACCATCGGCATGGCGATGGCCATGGCCCGCTGATGGTTGATGCACCAGACGAGCAGGAGGAACATGTCGCTCGGGAAGCTGACGATGCGCTTGGATTGCAGGATCTGAGCGAGATCGGTGAAATGCACGGCGAACAGAAGCACGACCTGCAGGAGCGCGGCGAGAATGAACGACCAGTGCGGCGTGGTGGATCGCATGGTGCGGAAAATCAGGGCGGTCACGATGGCGGTGGCCGCACCCAGAAGGAAGCCGAGGGCGCGTAGCAGCATGTCGGAAGTGAAGACGGGATCGCCCGGTTCCACGAAGATTGTGAGTTTGAGAATCACGTCGGGCAGGGCGCGGAACGTGGTGGCCGCGATGGCGAGCGCCGCGATGAGGTTGGCGATGTCAAGCCTGCGTGGATGCTCATGCCGGTTGCGGGTGATCGTACGTGCGCACAGGATGATGATGAACGCCGCGATGTCGAGGATGACGCAGCACCATAATGTCGGATAGTTGATGAACGTGCGTTGATTGATCACGGCCGTGGCACGCAGGGACGCGAAGACGACGGCTCCCGCGAAGCCTACGATGAAGCCGATCAATCGCCAGTATCGGCTTATCGGCTTGTCTCGCCCTTCGCCCACGGTGAGCGTCACGTTCAACGCCATGATCAGCAACGCCGGCGCCAATGTCCCTTGGAGCACCGTCACATACTGCAGCAGCATTTCAGCCCTTTCCTATTGCGCCGTTCCGCGCGTTTCCTTTCCTTACCGAACAACAATCAACCAGCAGCCAACCCGTCCGCTCTGGTATGGCCGGGAATCGTACCTGCGGCCGACACGCTCCGGGCCGCTCTGGCCAAGTCTTTACGGTCGGCCACAGGCACGATTCCCTAGTCTCGCCAGCGCTCCAAAGACCCCTGTATACCAACGCCCCAGAGAACGCCGCAAGCGGTTTCCGCATACGTTGCCCGACCGTAAGCTTGGCCGAACGGCCTTGAGTGTGTCGGGCAACGTATGCGGAAACCGCGGGGGAGGTAACTTCTAATCAGAGGAGCGGCAGGTATACGTCTTCACTCACCATTCCTGTGGCGTGTAGTTCCAATCCGGGAAGGTGACTTCCAGCGGCTCGGTCCAGAAGCGTCCGGTCACACCGGTTTCGGGATCAACGTGGAGCATCCAGCCCTTCTTTTCGGGGGATTCGATCTTGAGCACAAGCTTGTAGGCACCGGCCTTGTCGAGCTTGACGTTGGCACCGTAGTGCGGGCCGTCGGAGGCGTTCATCTGCATGAAGGTGCCGGAGCCGACGGACTCGTTGGTGGACTTGTCGATGATGTCGTAGTTGACGGTGAGGTCCGGCACGAAGTCGCCCTTACCATAGCCAAGCTTGGTGCCCTTCTGGTTGGCGTGGATGTCGGCTTCAAGGTGGAAGCTGGCGTCGGCGGCTTTCAGGCCCATGCCGGAGGGTTCCATGTCGATGGGCTGGAAGTATACGGCGTTGACGGTCAGCGGGCCGACTTCCTGGTCGGAGTGTTTTTCGTCGACCTGGATTTCTTCGAAGCCTTTGGAGTCGTTCTTGGCATCGGTGGTTTTGGAGGACGTGTCGCTCTTGGTGGATGCGGTCTTGTTGTCGGAGCTGCCGCAGGCGGACATGGACATGGCCATGGAGCCGGCCAGCAGAATGCCGAGTAGGGCGGCGATCTTCTTGTTCTTCATTGGTTCTCTTTCTTGGTTGGTTGTTGTTGAGTAAAGGAAAATCTGGTGTGGGGTGCCGGCGTTCAGTTCTGGACACTGGTGGTGCTGGTGGCGGTGCCGCTGGCGTCGGCGGCAGTGGCGGCGCTGCGTAGGCGGCGCTTGCGGGCGAAGCCGATGGCGAACAGCGCGATGACCGCGATTGCGGCGATCGCTTGTGCCGCGAGGCATTCGACGTACGGGTACAGGCCGATCCAATCGTTGGTGGGCACGGTGCTCAGGTAGTGGCCTTCGATGAGGTCGCCTTCGATGAGCGCATGGGTGCCGCCGCCTGCGAACACGACGACCAGTACGGCCATCAGGACGGAGGTGATGAGGAAGAACGGTTCGATGGGGATCTTCACGGAGGTGAAGCGCAGGATGAGGAAGATGGCGATCAGCACTGCTGCGGCGGCGAGTCCGCCGATCCACATGCCGTGCGCGTCCTGGCTCATCGAGTAAATGGATTCGTAGAAGACCACGGTTTCGGCGCCTTCACGGAAGACGGCGAGGAAGCTGAGCATGGCGAGCGAGACGACCATGCCGAATCCGACACGTTCGCCCGCGTCGACTCTGTTGGCCGCGTTGGCGACCGCGGTTTCGGTTTTGTCGCGGATGTAACGGTTCCATGCTTCCACGGAGCTCTTGTTGAGCATCCAGTTGCTGGTCCATAGCAGCATAAGCATGGCGATGAGCGCACACACGCCTTCGGAGATTTCCTGGATTGGTCCGGAACCACCGAAAAGGAAGGTGAAGAGCACGGCGATCAGGCCGGAGCCGGCGAGACCGACGAGCACGCCGAGATAGATCCACTTGGTGAAGCGCTTGTTGCCAGATTTCACAAGGTAGGCGATGACGGCGGCTACGACGAGCAGCGCTTCGAGGCCTTCTCGGATGAGTACGAGGAACGCTTGGCCGATGGAGCTGGTGATGAACTTGGCGAAGCCGTTCACGCCGTCGGCGGCACCGCCGTCGAGGGTGGCGGCGTCTTCGATAAGCCAGCTTTTGAGATCATCGACGAGCGTTTTGATTCCCTTCTGGGAGCCGCCGTCGCGCATGGTTTTGCGCGTCATTTTGAACTGGTATTCGACTTGTGAGACGCGATCGCCGGAGATGGCGTTCATCACGTTCTTTTCGAAGCCGAGTTTTTCGTAGTACTGGTAGTAGGCGTTGTTGACAAGGCTGGAGCCTTCGTCGCCTTTGCCGGAGATGGCGGCCTTGTATGCCTTGTCGAGAATGACGTTCATTTCCTTGGCGACATCGCTCCAGGTGCGGTCGCCTTTGCCTTTGGAGGAGTTCTTTTTGACGGCGTCGAGCTGTTGGCGTTCTTTGGTGGTTTGCGCGTCGCGCTGTTTGGCGTAGTCGCGCGGGTTGGCGAGGCTGCTGTTCGCGTCGAGGGTTTGCGCGGTGGCGGCGATGTCGTTGGAGAGCGCGTCGACTTTGCCGGCGATCGTGTCGGCGTTGTTCTGCTGGTAGGCGAGGGTTTCGAGGTCGGTGAATTCCTGGAGGAGGGCTTTCTGCTTGTCTTCGCCGATAGTGTTGTTGACGACTGTGGAGAAGTTGGAGGCGTCGTAGTTCATCCAACGTGCGTTCTGGAAGTCGGTGGCGGCCTGATAAGTGTTGCCGGAACGGTAGTCGCTTTCGCCTTGGGCAAGCTGCTTGTTGATGTCTTCGGCAACGGCGCTCCAGGTAGCGTAATCAGCATAACTGCTGCTGGCAGCGAATGCGGCTGAGGTGGTGGAGCCGAATGCGAATACGGTGGCGAGCGTGACGAGCGTCGCCATGATGATGGCGGCGATCCGGCCGATCATGCGACCTGTGGCATTGCCGGCATCCATGGCTTGGGCGTGCCGCTCGTTCACGACGCGAGATGGCATGAGACCTGTTCCTCTCTTTCGGCTTTGCTTTCGATGCGCCTGCATTGCCGTACGCATGTCGCGCACCGAAGGACAATGTAAAACGGAAGTTTTGGGAACAACAGTCTTGATTTTTGGAACGTTTTGCTGTAGACACCAGCAAAACGGCGGAATTTCGCCACTTATTTTTCCATCCCTCCGGGCGTGTCGTCTCACATGCTGAGCTTGCGCCGGGTTTTCCGCCCTTGCCGGCGCTCCGATTCGCATGGCTGACTAGGCTGGGGGCATGACTCATGATCTTGTCTCGTTGACCGTCATCATGGCGGTGGCGGTGATTTGCCCGATTGTCGCACAGCTGATTCCGGGCAGATTCATTCCGCAAACCGTGCTGTTGTTGGCTGCGGGTGCGGCGCTCGGCCCGTATGGGTGCAATGTGATCCGGACCACCGATGCCGTGGAATTGCTCAGCGAGCTTGGCTTGGCGTTCCTGTTTCTGCTGGCTGGGTATGAGATCGATCCGAAACGGCTTTCGGGGCATCAGGGCAAGGTTGGTTTGGCCACGTGGGCGGTGAGTTTGGGAATCGCATGGCTGGCCATCACGCTTATCCCGTTCTTTTCGTCGCGCGATCTGAACAGCATTGCCGTCATCATCGCATTGACCACCACTGCGCTCGGTACGCTGATGCCGATTCTTAAGGAGCGCCATCTTGATGGCACGCCGGTCGGCGACGCGATTATCTCCTACGGTACGTGGGGCGAATTGGGGCCTATTCTCGCCATGGCCGCACTGCTGTCAACCAGGACCGGCTGGCAGACGCTGCTGGTGTTGGGCGTGTTCGGCGCGATCTGCGTGGTCTGTGCCCGGATTCCAGCGAAAGCTCGTAAGGCCGGTCATCGCGCGTATCGGTTCCTGACGGAGAATGCGAACACCTCATCGCAGACGATGATGCGCATGACCGTATTCCTGCTGGTGTTCCTGGTGACGGTGTCGGCGCTATTCAAACTTGACGTGGTGTTGGGTGCGTTCGCGGCGGGCTTCATTCTGCGCTATATCATCCCGGACGGCATGGAATCATTGGAGACGAAGCTGAACGGCGTGGGGTATGGTTTTCTGATTCCCGTGTTCTTCGTGGTTTCGGGCGCTGCCATCGATGTGCGTGCCGTGGCGGGCGAACCGGGGCTGCTGGTCACCTTCATCGTGATGCTCATGCTGATCCGCGCGGTGCCGGTGTTCGTCGCCATGTCGCTCGATAAGCGGTCCACGCCGATAT
This sequence comes from Bifidobacterium merycicum DSM 6492, assembly GCF_900129045.1. GTDB lineage: Bacteria > Actinomycetota > Actinomycetes > Actinomycetales > Bifidobacteriaceae > Bifidobacterium > Bifidobacterium merycicum. The sequence goes on from NZ_FQTX01000003.1 coordinate 288,840, forward strand.
CGTCGCATCATCGTGTGACCGTGGCCTTGTATTGCACAACCGCACTGCCGATCATCGTGGCTGTGACCTCGCTGGCCGTCAAGGCCGGCACCATGCAGCAGGCTACCGCGTCCACTTTGGTCGCGGCCGGCGCGATTACCGTGTTCCTTATGCCACTGCTCGGTTCGCTCACCTATCAGGTCGCGGACGTGCACCCGGTGACCGCCGTGCAGGAGATTCTGCGCACACCTTCCGACTGGCAGCACATCATGCATGATCATGCCGAGATCCATGAACTGCTGCGTCATCGGAGCCTGATCGATGAGCTGGCCGAGAAAGCCAAGAACGCGGCTTCGGATGGTTCGGGGGATGCGGCGGAACGATTCGCTTTGGCGCGTAAGGCCCGGCACGAGCTCGATCGCCGTTTGGAGGAGCTCGGTCTCGACCCGAAGTCAGTGCACGACCTGCCGCGCGATTACCGGCTACCGAAGAACTGACGTTTTGCAGTGCGGCGTCGAATGCATTGTCGGCCAACGGTTCCGGCCAGTCATGCACGCGGCGTGACGCGCGTTCCGCCGCCGCAGCCAATTCCCGCAAGGAACGATATCGCATGAACACCGGGAACCCGCGGACGCTGATTGCGGCCACGATCAGCGCCCGCGACGCGCCGCAGCATGATCTGCTGTCGCTTCGCCGCCTGACGGGCACGTATTACAGAGGAGATATCGGCTGCCGTTTCGCATGACGGTACGATATCCTGTGCGCTCATTGCTTCACGAATTTTCCGACCAGACGCTCAAGTTCCCTGATACGCAACGCCTGGCGTGCGATCAGCAGGTCACGCTCGCTAATCGCGAGCTGTGTGTTCGCCGCTTCGGCCAATCCGGCCTTCGCACCTTGCGGCTCCGGCTTGCCCGCCGTATCGTTCCCGCCCGACGCGGACGAGTTCTCCTGCAACGACATCAACAGGGCGTTATCAGATTCGGACAACTGGGCACCGGTCATGTGCTCGATGCCATGCCAACGCTGCTTCCACCGCGCGATGCAACGTTCGATGCGCTTGTACCCAATGAGTTCGGGGTCAAGCCCTGCCTCACGGAAAATGGCAACGGGCGATTCTCCAGCTTCGTACCGGCACATGCATTCGGCACGGAACCAATCCTCGTATTTGATGCGTGTGGCACTGACGTTCTTCACAGCAGACAAGCTGGATAGATACGCTTGCTCCTTGATAGTGAATTTACCGTTCCTCATCTCGATCTCCTCACCGATTACCGCAACCATCCGCGAAAACAACTACGACCGCCCTTCTTGCCGACGCCCCTACGATTCTCATGCGAACTCCTTACAGGTCATCCTTATGGCGTGACCTCTTATTGGCTTTTCTCTCATCTCCCCCATCGCCGCTCCATTCCGACTTTCCCTTGTCGTCGGAGCGGTAATCACAGCTGGGAATATTTTGCGCATATAACGGCGATTCATGCAATTCCGCACACCCGTTGTACACAGCACGCACACATCGCGTAAGCGTGAAACCCGCCATATGATAGGCGGCGTTTCAAATGTTGCAACCGTTGCCGTTACCAAGATTTCATACTCTCACAGCGAACATCCGCAAGCTCCGTTCCGCCCCCGCATACGGCGGACATACACCCCATTCGCGCCCGCCGAACAGCATGTCCACCGAATAGCATGCGATACGCCCAAGGAAACCGGCATGGATTACAATCGTTGGCAACGCGCGGGCCATTCCCTATCGCCCGCACGTTCCCAGTATGAGAGAGGGAAGATATTCCATGAGCGAAACCAACGCCACGCATGCACCGCGCGAAACCGACGACGTGCCGGTGCCCGCGACACTGCGCAAATCCCTGAAAAACCGTCATATCCAGCTGATCGCCCTGGGTGGTGCCATCGGAACCGGCCTGTTCTACGGTTCCAGCGAATCGATTGCGCTGGCCGGACCTTCCATCCTGCTGGCTTACCTGATCGGCGGCCTGGTCATCTTCATGATTGTGCGCGCCCTGAGCGAAATGGCCGTCGAAGACCCGAAGGCCGGCGCATTCAGCTACTATGCGACGCGCTACTGGTCGAAACGAGCCGGATTCATCTCCGGTTGGAACTACTGGTTCAACTATGTGCTTGTGGCCATGGTGGAGCTCGCCGTGGTCGGATCCTTCGTGAACTACTGGTTCCCGAACATTCCGAAATGGGTGTCCGCCGCCGTGTTCCTGGTGGTGATCGCCGCGCTGAACCTGATGGGCGTGAGCAAGTTCGGCGAATTCGAATTCTGGTTCGCCATCATCAAAATCGTCGCCGTGATCGCCATGATCCTGGGCGGCCTGTATGTGATCATCGCCAACGTTCCCACCGCGTCCGGCATTCGCGCAAGCTTCGCGAACTGGTTCACCATCGACGGCGGATTCATGCCGCACGGCCTGATGTCCCATAATACGGACGGCACGTGGACGGGCCTGCTCATGGCACTGGTCGTGGTCATGTTCAGCTTCGGCGGCACCGAACTCATCGGCATCACCGCGGGCGAAACGGAGAATCCGCGCGTCACGATCCCGAAAGCCACCAACGGCATCATCTGGCGTATCCTCGTGTTCTACATTCTCGCGCTCGGCGTGATCATGGCCGTAGTGCCGTGGAACAAGATCGACGGCAACTCCAGCCCGTTCGTGCAGATCTTCGACTCCGTGGGCGTGCATGCGGCCGCGGGCATTCTGAACTTCGTGTGCCTGACCGCCGTGATGAGCGTGTACAACTCCGGCCTGTACGCAAACTCGCGCATGCTGTATTCACTGGCCAAACAGGGCAACGCCCCGGCGTATCTGGGTAAGCTGACCCGCCGTGGCGTGCCGGCCGCGGGCGTGATCACCTCCGCGATCATCATCGCCATCGCCGTGGTGGTCGTGTTCGCGTGGCCCGAGTTCGCGTTCAACTATCTGATGTCGATCGCCACGATTGCGGCGGCGATCAACTGGACGATGATCATGATCACCGAAATCCACTTCCGCCGCGTGGTGGCCGCCGGCAACGGCCCAGCCGAGCTCAAGGGGTTGAAGAGCAAGGAGGCGCTCGACAAGATCGCGTTCAAGCTGCCGTTCGCGCGCGTGATGCCGTATATCGTGATCGCGTTCATGGCGCTGGTCGTGGTGCTGATGTGCTTCTCCGCAAGCTACCGCATCGCCGTGGTCGCCGGCGTGATCTGGCTTATCGTGCTGTTCGCAGCCTACGAGCTGCAGAAGCGGTTCTCGCATCAGGCGGCGTGACATGCGGCGCATGGCGCGCAGATGTCGCATGAGCTGGCTGCATCTAGTCGCGCAGCGAACCTCGTAGATTCGCCGCATAGATCAGCCGCATAGATTATGGGCCGTTGGCTTCCCAAACGTTGGAAGCCAACGGCCCATTGCCATGGCCTATTACGCACGGCCATAGGTGTTACGGGCGGCCCGCAGGGAGAAAGGAGGAAGAAAAACCTTGCAGGCAGGCCCGTTTCGGTGACGACGGAATCAGTCCAGTTGCCTCAGCACAGTTACCTCAGCCCTGTTTCTTGGCTGCTGGGGCGATGGACAGGCTCGGGTCGCGCAGCGGAATCATCATGGACTGCGTGGCATGGTACAGGTCGGACTTGCCCGGCCACACGGTGCCGATCGGCTGATTGGTGCGATCGAGCTGATGGAACCATGATCCGTTGACGTGATCCATCACCGTGCTGTCCGCATACTCAAGGAAGGCCGCGACAACGGCATCTTCCGCGGCTTCCGGAAAGCGTTCAAGCGTCGCTTCGGCACCACCATGGCATTGACGGCGATCATCGCCTGCGTATGGGCGCTGGCCGCATTTGACCTGTGGTTCCTTTCACGGCAGTCCGGCAACACCGTATCCGTGGTATACGGCATCACCGTGGCGGTGTTCGCGATCCTCGGCATCGCACTGGCATTCGTGCTGCCGTTGACCGGCCGCAGCAAGCTCAGCATGGTCGAACAGATCAAGCAGTCGGCACGCCTGGCCGTCCTGAAACCGATGGTCGCCATCGCCGTGTTTGTGCTGGATATTCTGTCGATCGCACTGCTGGCCACCGTACCGGGCACGATCATGTGGGTACCGCTGCTGTGGGCGATGCTCGGCGTGGGCGTTTCCGCATGGCTGCAGATGCGCATGATCCGCAAAGCCTTCGCGTTGGAGTAGTTCGCCACGTCGGCAGACTGCCCCAAACCACCGACACTCAGTCCACCCTCACCGTCAGCAGTCTGGGCTGGCCTGGGACGTATTCGACACACTCAAGGCCGTTCGACCAAGCCTACGGTCTCATACGTCCCACGCCAGCCCACCCTCCCCAAACCACCGACGGTGAAACACCCCTCAGTATCGATAGATTGCGAAACCCCCAAACCACCGACGCTCACACACACCTCACCGTCGGCGGATTAGGGGAACGCCCGCGTTCGGCTACGCTGGCGCGGCCTGTCGTGACCATATGCGGACGGCATCCGGAGACGGCCACGCCAGAAGACACGCAGGCGTGGCCAGATGCGGATGAGACCCAGCGACGGCTACGCCGATCACCATTCGCCTGCGACTACGGGCACGGCAGCGTAGCAAAACCACACGAAACCTGTCGCACGTCGGCAACGTGCGACAGGCGCCCCGCTATCGCGTAGCAGACCGGGCGCTCATGCGCACGAACCACGCATACAGCACGATGCCGCACGCGGCACACGCACCACAGATCATGAACATCATCCGGAACCCGCATAGGCTTGCCACATATCCCCATAGCATCGCGCCGCCGCCATACGCCACATCGCCCGAAGCGGAGAAGAACGCCGTAACCCTGCCCCGCTGCCCCGGCTCAATGCCTTGCAGCACCAGCGTGTTCATCATGGGTTGCAGATTCGCCTGCCCCGCGCCATACAACAGCGCGGCCAACAGCAATACCGCCAGGTTGTTTGCATGGGCGATCAGAAAGAACGGCACAACGACCATCACCAGACTGACCGCGATGATCACCGGCTGCGGGAATCGGATCAGCTGCGGGGAAATCACCAAGCGCACCACCACAGTGGACAGCGATGCGACCACGAAATATGTGCCGACATTGGCGATATGCAATTCGACCGCGTATTGCGCGATGAAGGCAGTGACCCCGGCGGCCGCGCAGAACACGACGAACATGATCGCGCTGGGCACCACCACACTCGGCCGAAGCAGCAACGCCAACGAACCAGCGCCGCGTTGCTTTGCATCGCCGTCCGCTCCGGATGCCCCAACCGTCCCGGTCGCTTTCGCCGGATACTGGCATACATCACCACTCCCACGCACCGAAGCGACATTCAGCAACAGGCTCAGCAGCAGCGAGATCGCGGTCAACGCCACGCCGACCACGAACAGCGCGTCATAGCCGAACCGTTCCACAACCGCCAGACCGATCATCGGTCCGATGGCGCTCGGCACCACCTGCGCCAAGCTGAAATAGCCCAGCCCAACCTGCAAGCGGCGCGGCGGAATCAGATCGGCGGCAATGGTCGAAGTGGCGGTGGTCTGCATGCCGTTGCCGATACCTTGCAGAAAACGCAGGCAGAACAGAATCATCAGCGTACGGAACACGTTCAGCAACGTAAAATCGACGACCAGAATACCTAGGCCGATCAATAGCATGATGCGACGGCCGTATTTGTCGATCATCACACCTGTGGGGAATCGGAAGATCAGTGCGGAAATGCCGAGGACACCGACGATTGCGCCGGATTCGGCGGTTGACCCACCCAACGATTCCACATACAGGGGCAACGTTCCCATCTGCGTGGTGATGGCGGTGGATGCGAGCGCCGCAATCACTATCAGCAGGATGAAGTCACGGGCCCACAGTCGCTCGCTTTCGCCCTTGCACGCCCACGTCACCTGCGTTGCCGTGCTTTCCCTCGCCTCTGCCATAACCGCCTCCTTGTGCTTGCATCCTTTTGCCGTTCATCTGCCAGGCATGCCTGTCAACGTCCACGCGAATCAGCAATGCCCGGCAACACCCGGCAACGCCGGCACGCCTAAGGGCAGGCGATGTCGAAATTCCCAAGAAAATCGCAGGTTCGTTCATGCTTCGGATGGTCGAACACTTCGGCGGGTGTGCCGTCTTCCACCACTACGCCGTCCGCCATGAAGACGACCCTGTCCGCCACTTCGCGTGCGAACTGCATCTCGTGAGTCACCACGATCATGGTCTGGCCACTATCGGCCACCTGGCGCATCACGGCCAGTACGTCACCAACGAGCTCGGGGTCGAGCGCCGAAGTCGGTTCGTCGAACAGCAGCAGGTCGGGCGATAACGCCATTGCGCGGGCGATACCCACACGCTGCTGCTGGCCGCCCGACAGCTGCGACGGGTAGTAGCCGGCGCGTTCCAGCATGCCCACACGTTCCAGCATGTCGGTGGCGATATCACACGCCTTCGTTTTCGACATCTTGCGCGGCCCTGTCAGGCCTTCCATCACGTTCTGCAGTACGGTCATATGCTGGAACAGCTCGTAGGTCTGGAACACCATGGCCGTGTGCATGGCCACTTCCCTGCGGGTGTTGCTGCCGATATGACCGAAGTCGCAGCGTATCTTCTCCCCCAGCGCGTAGGTGCCCTCATCCGGCTGTTCCAGCAGGTTCAGGCATCGTAGGAACGTGGTTTTGCCTGAGCCGCTGGGCCCGATGATGCACACCACTTCCCCCTTGTCTACGGCCAGCGACACTCCTTTGAGAATCTCGTTGTTGCCAAAACGCTTTGTGAGTCCTTCGACCTGTACCTGCAGCATGATGCTCTCCTTTCACATGCGCGTCACATCACCAGATTGTTCGATGTTCCATTGAGAATGACGTTTCTTGCGTTGTCCAACGCGGTTTGTGCGATTTCGTCCACTGCGCGCTGCGTGTAGTAGGCGATATGCGGGGTGACGATGACGTTGGGGTATTCCGATAGTTCCTTGTAGTACGGGTTCGTGGACCAGCCACACGACATGTATTGTTCTTCGTCTTCCAGTGTGTCGAGTGCCGCACCACCGACATGGCCGCTTTTCAACGCGTCGACCAGCGCTTCCGTATCGACGATTCCACCTCGCGCGGTGTTGACCAAGCAACTGTTCGGCTTCATGGAGGCGAATGCGGCGGCGTCGAACATGTGCTCGGTTTGCGGCGTCAACGGCACGTGAATGGAAATCACATCCGAACGTTCCAGCAGTTCCTGGAATCCCACGTATTCCACACGACCGACCAAGCGCGCGTTTTCACTGAAACTGTAGGCGATCACATGCCCGCCAAGAGCCAGCACGCCTTCGGCGACCACGGTGCCGATACGCCCGGTACCGATGATGCCTACGGTCACGTCGGCGAGTTCGCGCCCGATCATGGCTCGGCTCTCGTCGGTGTCTTTTTCCACTGCCGGAATGCCGCGCAACAGTTCAAGAATCGACATCAGGGCGAAATGCCCTACCGAAGTCGGGCTGTATGCCGGAACGTTCGTCACATGGAACCCGTATTTTTCCGCCCATTCGCGGTTCAGCCCGTCGATGCCCGTGGCGGTGATCGACAGCTGCCTGATGCCGTAGTCATGCAAGGTGCGATACATCGATTCGCTGTCCTTCATGCCATTGCTCAGGTATGTGCAGATGCCGTCGTAGTCTCGGGCGAGTTCGATATTGTCTTCGGTCAGCCCCTCATGCACGCAGGTGACCGGGGTATCGTGTTGCTTGGCCCAGCGTTCGATGGCTGGTTCGGCCATGGGATTGGCGCCAAAATAGATCAGTTTCATCACAAGTTCCTTCCCTTATGCTTCCGTCTGGTTGATTGCGGGTTGTCGGCGAATACGGCTGCACGCCGTGCGGCTACTGTACGATCGCCGTGGCCGCCGGTTCGAGCCGTGCGGAGGCGAGGCTGAGCTCCTTGTAGTTTTCCGGGTCGAAAGCACCATCCGTGTCGGCACCAATGCGGCTTTCTTCAAGCACTTCGCCGATTATCGCAATGCCTTCGGCAATCTCGCTCAACGACGGTCGGGTGAAGTTCAGACGGAAGTCATGCTCGTAGCCTTCCCCGGTCACGCTCATGATGTCGCCGGGAATCACCGCCACATGGCGTGCGGACAGCAGATCGTAGAACCGTTCGGGGTCGATGTCGTCCGCCATATGGCATCCGATGAAATAGCCGCCGGTCGGACGAATGTAGCGCAGAGTGGTCGAAGGAATCTTGTCCAACGCGTCGATCATCGCCTTGGCCTTGCCGCGATACAGCTTCTTAAGGTATTCCACGTGGCTTTGGAAGTCGTAATTCTCGATGAATTCGGCGAGCAGTACCTGCCAGTAGTAGTTCGAATGGGAGTCGACTACCTGCTTGGCCACGATGAGTTTGCGCATCAGCTCGCCGGAGGCCATAACGAATCCGAGTCGGGTGCTTGGGGCGAGCACCTTGGAGAACGAGCCGGAGTAGATGACTCTGCCATCCGTATCCATGGACTTGATCTTCGCAATCGGCTCGCCGGTGTACAGCAATTCGCCGTATGGGTCGTCTTCGAAGATCAGCACATCGTACTTCTGCGCGATCTCGTACAAGGCCTTGCGTTTGTCCAACGACATCGACGTGCCGAGCGGATTCTGGAACGTCGGGATCACGTAGATCATCTTCACGTTCGGCGTGGTCTGCAGAATATGTTCCAAGGCGTCCAGATCCATGGATTCCTGATCGAGATCCATCGGCACCGGCAGAGCGGTCACGCCGTAGCTTTGCACCGCTTTGACAGCACCGGAAAAGGTCTGATCCTCGCACAGCACCACGTCGCCTTCGTTGCACAGCACCTTGACCGCAAGATCCATGCCCTGCGTGGAACCGGAGACGATCATCACATCGTCATCGGATTCGATGCCGCTGTATTGCGCCAAGCGCTTCTTGATGAGCTCGCGCAACGGGGCGTAGCCTTCGGTGGGCGAATACTGCAGGAACGTGTCGGGCGGGTATTCGTCGTACATTTTGGCGGAGATCGTGCGCAGCGTGTCCATGGGGAACGCGTCGGTGGAGGGGTAGCCGTAGGCAAAGGAGATCACTTCTCCCTTATCGTTGACTTTTTTCGCGTTGTCACGCAGTTTCGAGGAGGTGAGGTGTGCCACACGGTTGGCGAATGAGTATTGCATAATGCCGCTTCTTTCCATGTTCGGGCGGATTCGGTTAGACGGATCCGTTGATACGAATGTGTTCGGTTTGGTTCATACGGGTTCGGGCCATCAGGTTGCCCAACTGCCTCAGCGGATGAATTCAGGCCGAAAGCTGGCTGGTGAATCTGGAGAGGAAATCCCTGGTGCGTTGTTCTTTGGGGTGTTCGAATATTTCCTGTGGCGTGCCTTGCTCAAGCACCACGCCTTTGTCCATGAACACCACACGGTCGGCGATTTCGTAGGCGAATTTCATCTCGTGGGTCACCAGAATCATGGTTGCGCCATCGTTCGCGATTGTGCGCAGCAGTTCGAGCACCTGGCCGACCAGTTCCGGATCGAGTGCCGAGGTCGGCTCGTCGAACAGCGTGATCTTCGGATCCAGGGCAAGCGCCCTGGCGATGCCGATACGCTGCTGCTGGCCGCCTGACAGTTGGCTTGGGTAGAAGTCCTTGCGTTCGGCGAGACCGACCTTGTCGACCAGTTCGCCAGCGAGCGCATACGCTTCTTCCTTGGTTTTCTTACCGGTGGCGATGGCCGGCATGGCCACGTTTTCCAACGCGGTTTTGTTGTTGAACAGCGCATAGTTCTGGAACACCATGGCCGTTTGGCGCTGGTAGGCGATGATGTCGCGCTTCTTGGCGGTTTTCGCGTCGATATGCGTGCCGTTCAGGTCGATGGTGCCTTCGTCTGCGTGTTCCAGGAAGTTCAGACATCGCAGGAATGTGGTTTTGCCCGAGCCGCTGGAGCCGAGGATGACGATCACTTCGCCGTCGTTCACGTCCATGTCGACTCCGTTGAGCACCTGTTGCTTGCCGAAGCGTTTGCGGATTCCACGAATCTTCATCATTGTGCCGCCCTCCCCAATCTGCTGGTGAGTCTGTGTTCTACGAGTCCTGTGCCTTTTTCGATGCAGACGACCACTACCCAGTAGATGAGTGCTACGCCCACGTAGGCTTCCAAGAACGAGTAGCTTTGCTGCCCGGAAATGGTTGCTGCGGAGAAGATGTCGACCACGCCGACCATGGAGCATAATGCCGAGGCTTTGATCAGGTTGATCAGTAGATTGCCCAATACCGGCAAGGCTACGGGAACGGCTTCCGGCAAAAGCACTCTGCGAATGGTCTGACCGCGGGTCATGCCGATGGATTGCGCCGCATCGAGTTGACCTTTGCGGATGGAGGCGAATGCGCCTCGGAAGATTTCGCTGGCGTTGACGATTGCCATAATGCCCAGGCCTACGATGGCGATCCAGATGGTGTTGACGTTCTTGAATCGGATGGACCAGTGCAGTGATTGCGCGATCGGGTCGAAGGCGGTGGAGCAGAACAGGTACATGGCCAGCAGGATCAGCACGATCGGAATGCCTTTGAACAGGGTGACGATGGCTTGAAGCACCGGGGCGATCACCTTGGCCTGGTAGTAGCGAAGCAGCGCGATGGCCAGGCCGAACACTATGCCGATGGCGAGCGCGACAAGCGGAATCAGCAGTGTGATACCGAGATAGTGGATGGAATACAGAATGGATTTGACCATCGCATCAATGTTGAACTGCATGATGTCACCTCGCTCAGTCCTCCGGCACGTAGTCGGCGCCGTAATACTGTTCGGACAGCTTCTTGAAGGTGCCGTCCTTCTTCAGGTCTGCCATGGCCTTGTTGACCCGGTCGATCAGGTTCTTGTCGTCGGACTTGTTGAACAGGATGTATGAGGATGACTTGTTGACGGCCTTGTCGCTGCCTTTGAGCCCCTTGTGGAAGGCGTTGTTCCACAGGTCAAGCGAATACTGCGGGGCGAGCGTGGCATCGTAGGATCCGGATGTCAGGCCCTGCACGATCTGCTCGTTGCTGTAGGTGCCGTATACGAGCTTGAAAGCATCAGGGTGCTCCTTCAGGTAGCTTTCGGCCATAGCCGCCTGGTTGGTGGCGGTGGTGACGTATATCTTCTTGCCTTTCAGCTCGTCAAAGCTCTGGTAGACCTTGCCGTTGGAGGGGTCGGAGATGATCAGCGTATCCCACTTGGTCAGCCCCACCGTGCCGTAGGTGAACTTGGCTTTGCGTTCGGCGTTGTTTTCGTATTCGTATGTGGCGATCTGCGCTTTGCCGCTGCTCAGGTTGGAGAGCGTGGTGGGGAAGTCGCTGCCCTCGAACGTGAACTTGTAGTATTTGGAAAGTTTCTGCTCCACGGCCTTCATGATGGCGATGTCGTAGCCGTCGAATTCGCCATCCTCGTTCATCGAGCAGAACGGCTTGCCGTCGTTGCCGGTGGCGATGGTGATTTCCTGCTGGCTGCCGCTGGCCGGGTCCGATCCTGAGGCGGAGGAGCTGCCGCCGCATGCGCTCAGCGATCCGAGCGAGAATACGGTGACGAGGATGGCTGCGGACATGGTGGTGAAACGTGTGGTCTTCATGATGTTCTCCTTGTTCTCTGATGCTTGTCTTCTTGGTTTTCCCTATAGGCTTTTGCCGATTGCGTTGCGCCATTCGCCCTGGTGCATTCGCTGTGTTCGGGGCGTATCTGGGGCGTTGAGGGCGCGTTCGCCCAGGCCCTGCGACGGCCTGAAGGCATAAGGGCAGTGCGATTGGAGGAATGCGGTGATTACCGGTTTGCCGAAATTAGCGTGATTCGCCGTGTACAACGACGCTGGCCGTGGCCGGAACCGGCTGGGCGATGGCAGGCACGGAAGCCTTGCTCTTAAAACGGATAAGCTGCGGCATACGAAGCTTCGGCAGGGTGATGGTGTGCTTTGCAGTAAAGCTCATCTGCGCCTCGATCGCCGCAAAGATGCGCTCCAGGATGAAGCTGAGCACAATGAACAGCAACGCGGCTCCCGTATATGCCTCCATGGTGTGGAAGGTGTATGCGCCGAGCGCTTTGGCACGACCCACCACATCCACCACGCCAATAGTGAATGCCAGCGAGGTGTCTTGCAGTAGAGCGATTGTCGTAGTGCCGAATGATGGCATGGCTATGCGAATCATCTGCGGCATGATCACTTTGCCGTAGGTCTGTGCTTTGGTCAAGCCACAGGCCGCGCACGCATCGAATTGATGCCGGGGAATGCTTTCAATGGAAGCCCTGATGGTTTCCGACTGGAATGCGGCGGTGTTCAGACCGTATGCAATATAGATGAAAAACACTTTATTCCATTGGGAAATATCCAATGAAAAAAGCGATTTAAGAAGAATAGGGACTCCGTAATACACAATATAAAGCTGAACAAGAATCGGAGTTCCACGAACGAAAGAAACAAAAACCGCACAGATTTGACTTAAGACAACGGTTTTTTCAATTCTGATGAAGGCGATGAGGCTTCCGAGAATCAAACCTGCAATCGTTGCAATTCCAACGATTGCTAAGGTTACTGGAAGTACCGCTATGAGTTTTGGAAGATATTTTCCTACTAAAGACCAATTAAAATAGTCGGACATCGGATGTTCTCCTTCCACTGCTACAGACAGGCGGTCTGACGCATTTGATCAAGGCGAGTACGCGAAGATCGTTTTTTTCGTGATGTGCAGAAAGCAATTTCCCAATCCTTTCAGAAGAATGAGATGTGGATTGATGAAGAAGTTGGTTTTAAACCTAAGGATAAAAAATTTCGCATAACCATCAATAAAGTTACGAAAAAGAATCGCATTTGCCTTCGCGATAACATAACCGTAACGATTCAGGCGTCCCATTCATGCGGTCGCATCCACGTCATTTCGACACATCATTTCGACACGTCACTTCAACACGTCAAGACGGCAATCACCGCACGCGGCACCGTCAATCCCCGTTCGCTCCCCGCCCCCGCATCGGGACGACAGGCACTTGACAAACCGACCGGCCCCGCATGACATGGCTACGGGTACACTGGTGAAGGCTATTTCTTGCTCGTAGAACACAAAGGACGGCAGCACAATAATGTCAACGATTCTTGAGGGCACTCCGGATAAACGTATGGCGCTGGTCACAGGCCGCGCATACCCCGAACTGGCCAAGGAGGTCGCAGACTGCCTGGGCACCCAGGTATTGGAAACCACGGCATACGATTTCGCGAACGGCGAGATGTACGTCCGCTACACCGAACCGGTTCGCGGCGCCGACGTATTCGTGTTGCAGTGCCATTACGGCGACATCAACAAGTGGATCATGGAACAGCTCATCATGGTGGATGCGCTGAAGCGTGCGTCCGCCCGCACCATCACCGTGGTTGCGCCGTTCATGGGCTACTCCCGCCAAGACAAGAAGCATCAGGGCCGCGAGCCCATCACCGCCCGTCTCGTCTACGACCTGTTCCGCACCGCCGGCGCAAGCCGCATCATGACCGTCGACCTGCACGCCGCGCAGGAACAGGGCTTCTTCGACGCCCCGGTCGACCATCTGACCGCCACCCCCGTGCTCATCGACTACGTGCGCAACCATCTGCCGCTGGCGAATACGACCATCGTCTCCCCCGACGCGGGCCGTATCAAGGTGTCCGAACAGTGGGCCGCCAAGCTCGGCGGGCTCCCGCTGGCGTTCATCCACAAGACCCGCGACACCACGCGCCCGAACCATGCCGTGGCGCATGGCATCATCGGCGAGGTTGAAGGCCGCGACTGCGTGGTGGTGGACGATATGATCGACACCGCTGGCACGATCTGCGAAGCGGTTCGCACGCTGAGGAACGCCGGTGCGAGAAGCGTGACGCTCGTCGCGACGCACGGTCTGCTGTCAGGCCCTGCCGTTGAACGCCTGCGTGATTGCGGCGCACGTGAGATCGTGCTGATGGACACCGTTCCGGTTCCCGAAGAGAAGCGACTGCCGAATATGACCGTGCTGTCCGTCGCGCCGCTGCTGGCGGCCGGAATCCGTTCCGTGTTCGAAGAGGGTTCCGTGGCGACGCTGCTGGAGGGTCTGCCGGAGGATATGCGCCCGCGCAATATTTACGCCTGATTACCTCTTGGGTTTCGCGTGAATGGCCGGGTGGTGTAGGACAGCCAGCCCCTCTCAACCCTTGCTGAGCGTAGACAGATGGAGATGACTTCCCCGTTTGCCTACGCTCATTTGTTCTCAGCGCAGCCGAGCGGAGAAGCCACACCCGAACAACCACGCCCAGCGGCCCCAGCGGAGACAGATGGAGACAGCACCACCACATGCCTACGCTCAGAACCCCTCAGCGCAGCCAAACGGAGAAACCATCGCCAGATCACTACACTGAGAGCCCGCCAGCGGAGACACGCGGAGAAACCATACCCGAATAACCACGCTGAGCGGCCCCCAGCGTAGACAGATGGAGATGACTTCCCCGTTTGCCTACGCTGGGGGCCGCTCAGTGTTGTCAGACCCGCCAAAACCTAGCGGTCAACGCAGCGCCACGCCACGCCAGCCAGCGAACCCACCAACCAGCGCCCACCAAGCATCACCCGGCGCAGCGCCGCCAAGCGCCACGCCGGGGGCCGCCAAGCACTACTGCGCCAGCGTGAACTGCGAGTTGTAGATCCCCGCGTAGAAGCCGGACTTGGCGAGCAGTTCCTCGTGGGTACCACGCTCGACGATATCGCCGCCATCCATCACGAGAATCATGTCGGCGTCACGGATCGTGGACAGACGGTGCGCGATCACGAACGACGTGCGACCCACGGTCAGCGCGTCCATCGCCTTCTGGATCAGCTCCTCAGTTCGCGTATCGACCGACGACGTCGCCTCGTCGAGAATCAGGATCGGTGCATCCTCGACCATGGCACGCGCGATGGTGAGCAGCTGCTTCTGCCCCTGCGACAGCGACGCCTTGTCGTCGAGCACGGTGCCGTATCCGTTCGGCAGCGACATGATGTAATGGTGCAGACCCACCGCCTTGCACGCCGCCACGATCTGCTCATCGGTCACGCCGGGCTTCGAATACGCGATGTTTTCACGCACTGTTCCACGGAATACCCAGGTGTCCTGCAACACCATCGAGAACTGGTCGTGCACGTTCCAGCGCGGCACGGACTTCGTGTCGACACCGTCGATGGAAATCGAACCACCGGAGATCTCGTAGAAGCGCATAAGCAGGTTTACCATCGTGGTCTTGCCCGCGCCGGTCGGTCCGACGATGGCGATCTTCTGACCGGATTTCACGGATGCGGAGAAGTCCTTGATGACCGTCTTGCCGGGCTCGTACCCGAACTGCACGTGGCTGAACTCCACGTCGCCGCGCACCGGCTTACCGTTCGCACCGAGCAGCGCCTGCTTGTCGGATTCGTCGGCCATTTCCGGCTCCTCCAGGAACTTAAACACACGCTCGGAGGCGGCGGCGCAACGCTGCAGGTTCTGGAACGCCTGCGCGAACTGGGAGAGCGGCTGCGTGAACAGGCGGATGTACATCATGAACGCCACGATCACGCCGAATTCGATCTTGCCGTCCATCGCGAGCACCGCACCGACCACGCACACGACCACGTAGCCGAAGTTGCCGATGAAGTTCATCAACGGCATCATCAGGCCGGACAGGAACTGGCTCTTCCAACCGGAATCGTACAGATCCTTGTTGTACTTCTCGAAGCGTGCGATGGAATCCTCTTCGCCGCAGTACGCCTTGACCACGTTATGGCCGGCGTACATCTCTTCGACGTGGCCGTTCACATCGCCCAGCGCGATCTGCTGGCGGGAGAAGTATTTCTGCGACACCTTCATGATCACGCCCATGATGATCAGGCCGAGCAGCGCGGAGCCGATGGCGCACAGCGTCATGATCACGTTGTTGTAGAACATCATGATGAGCGCGCCGAAGAACAGCGTGATCGAGGTGATGAGCGAGCCGAGCGACTGGCCGAGCGTCTGTCCGATCGCGTCCACATCGTTGGTGATGCGGCTGAGCACGTCGCCGTAGCTGACTTTGTCGAAATACTTGAGCGGCAGTTTGTTGATCTTCACGCTGATCGCTTCACGCAACTGCTGCGCGGTGCGTTGCGTCACGTTCGCCATCAGCCAGCTTTGCACGTAGCAGAGCACGGCGTAGCCGACGTATAGCGCGACCAGCAGCCAGACGATGCGGTTCACCGCGTCGAAATCGATTGCACGCAGCACCGGCTTGCCTTGCACCATGGCGGGCAGGCCTTTGGTGATTTCGTTGGTCATGTCCTTGAGTTTGTCCGGACCGACGATCTGGCACACCGTACCCGCCGCGCCCAGAATCAGCGAAACAACGATCACTGGAATATATCGGCGGCAGAAGCGTACCAGCTTCTTCATCGCACCGCCGAAATTCTGCGGTTTTTCAACGGGGCCACGCCCACGTCCCATTCCTCTTGGCATATCGGTCCTCCTTTCAGTGCTTCAATTCGTCTTCGCTGAGCTGCGATTGCGCGATCTGGCGGTATACGTCGCAGTTGTCGAGCAGTTCCTCATGCGTGCCTTGACCGACCACCTTGCCTTGGTCGAGTACGACGATGCGGTCGGCGTTCATGATGGTACCGATGCGCTGGGCGACGATGAGTTTGGTGGAGTCCTTCGCTTCCTTGGCGAGCGCGTCGCGTACCGCACGGTCGGTTTTGAAGTCGAGTGCGGAGAAGGAGTCGTCGAAGATCAGGATCTCCGGGTGGCGGTAGACGGCGCGGGCGATCGACAGGCGCTGCTTCTGCCCGCCGGATACGTTGGAGCCGCCTTGTGCGATGGAGGATTCGTAGGTGTTGTCTTTCTTTTCTACGAATTCGGTGGCCTGGGCCACTTCGCATGCCTTGCGCACGTTGGCCATATCGGCATCCGTGCCGGCTTCCTCGCTGCCCGACTTGCTTCCCGACTTGTCGCCGTAGCTCACGTTGGAGGCGATGGTGCCTTTGAACAGGAACGACTGCTGCGGTACGTAGCCGATCTTGTCGCGCAGGGCTTTGAGCGTGTAGTCGCGCACGTCCACGCCGTCGACCAGCACCTGGCCTTGTGTGGCGTCGTAGAAGCGCGGCACCAGGTTGATGAGTGAGGATTTGCCGGAACCGGTGGAGCCGATGAATGCCACGGTCTGGCCTTTCTTGGCGGTGAAGCTGATGCCTTCGAGCATGGCCTTGCGCGAATCCGGGTAGGTGAAGCTTACGTTGCGGAATTCGATTTCGCCCTGCTTGCCGGGTTCGCCTTCGGTGTGTGTGCCGTCGGTGATGAGCGGTTTGGTGTCGATTACTTCCAGCACGCGCTGTGCGGACACGTCGGCGCGCGGCCAGAGCACGAATACCATGCTCATGAGCAGGAAGCTCATGATGACCTGCACGGAGTAGCTGGAGAACACGACCATGTTGGCGAAGGTGGTGAGCTTGTCGGTCAGGTCGGCCGCGTCGATGAGGTAGGCGCCGATCCAGTAGACGGCCAGCATGAGTCCGTTCATGATGGTGTTCATCAGCGGCATCATGATGGCCATGGCACGGTTGGTGAACAGCTGGGTGTCGGTGAGTTCCTTGTTGGCCTTGGTGAATTTGGCTTCCTGGTAGTCTTCGGCGTTGTAGGCGCGTACCACGCGCAGACCGGTCAGGTTTTCGCGTGCCACCAGGTTGATGTTGTCGGTCAGGCGCTGCATGGCTTTGAACTTCGGCATGACGAAGAACATGATCACGCAGATGGCGGCCATCAATACCACGACGGCGATGCCGGTGGCGACCGTCCATTCGAAGCCTTTGCCGGCGATCTTGCAGATGGCCCATACGGCCATGATCGGCGATTTGACGATCATCATGAGGCCCATGGTGATGAACATCTGGATCTGCGTGATGTCGTTGGTGGATCTGGTGATGAGCGATGCGGTGGAGAATCGGCTCATTTCCGCAGGTCCGAAGCTTTCGACCTTGTTGAATTCGAGCGAGCGCAGGCGCTGGCTGAACGAGGCGCCGACGCGGGCCGCCACGTAGCCGGTGACGACCGCGCAGGCGACAGAACCGAGCGAGACGAGCAGCATTTTGCCGCCCGCCACCCAGATGTCATGCATTTCACTGCCGGGGGTTTCCACGAGCGTGGTGATGTCGGACATGTAGTCCGGTAGGGTCAGGTCGAGCCAGATCTGGCCGACGATGCTGACCAATGCTATGAGCATTTGGCCTATCTCCGCTTTGGAGAGGTATCGCATGATGCGAAGCATATGTTTGGTTCCTTCTCTAGAGCTGTTCTTACGACTTCGATTACTTACACCGTAAGTAACTTACACTGTAAGATACTACATCCATAGCCGACTATGTTCTGACAGCGATTTGCGGCATGCGCAACGTTTGCCCCCGCTTCTTTCCCTTCCCTCAAACTACCAACGCTCAGCACCCCCTCACCGTCAACAAACTGAGAAACACCCAAACTACCGACGGCGAGCACCCCCTCACCGTCAACAAACTGAGAAACACCCAAACTACCGACGGTGAGGAACGGCTCAGCGTCAACAGTTTGAGGAGGATGGTGGGCACGTATGGCGCAGGAATCGGAACCGGACTCGCCCACCCGCTATATGCCCGCTATTGCTCACGGAAACCGGAACCAGAACCGCTATTGTTCACGGGAGCCGGAACCGGGCTCGTTCGCCTTGTCGAACGCCTGCTTCACCTGCTCCGGAGTGGGTCGAGACTTGCCGGGCATGCACAACGTCATATATGTGGTGAATTCGTCGGTAAGGTCGATGAATTCGCGCGTCCGGCGCTCCCCCATCTGCGAGAAGATCCAGCAGATCGCCTCACGCATGTCCTCACGCTGCTTGTGCGCACGTTCCTCACCGATTTTGGTGAGCTTCACGTGCACGCTACGGCGGTCTTCAGGGTCTGGTTCGCGCACGATCTGGCCTTTTTTCTCCAATCCGGCCAGCAATGTGGAGACGCGCCCCGTCGTGGCCCGCATGGCCTGTGCGATCTGCGATGGCGTCATCGCGCCCTTGATATACAGCTCCTGCACCACGAACGGCTCACCTTTGACGCCACGGGACATCTCCCGCTGCATCTGGGAACGCTTGCCCCAGGTGGTCTGCACCAACCGATCGAACGCTTCCTGCTCGAACCCCAATGGGCTTCCTCCTTTACGCCATAGACAACCGTCATAATATCTTACGGTGTAAACCAATTTGTGAAGGAATCGGACTATTGCATCATCAGCGCAACCGGGAACCACCGAACACGGCACGATTCAGCCTGGCAAGCTCGTCGCACGTAAGCTCCAGCCCGGTGGCGGCGAAGGAATCGTTGATCTCGTGCGGATTGCGGGCGCTGGGAATGGTGTACAGACGCTCGTATTGCGCCAACTCCCACGCCAGCACCACACGCTGATAGGAGCAGCCATGCTCGCCTGCGACCGCGCGGAACGGATCGTACGCACGCTGGTCGAACGCGTCAAGGAACCCGCCGAGCGGACTCCAGCAGACGAACGCCAGACCCAGTTCCCTGCAATGACCCACTGTATGTTCGGGGTCGGGGTGCGACGGCGAGAACTGGTTCTGCACGGCGATCAGCTTGTCGCCGAGCATGGTGCGTGCGATGTCGATCTGCTCGTTGTTCACGCGGGAGATGCCGGCGTATCGGATCACGCCCTCGTCCAACAGCTGCTTCAACGCGCCGACCTGATCCGCATACGGCACCGCCGGGTCCGGGCCATGCGAGTAGAGCAGATCAAGCGCATCCACACCAAGATGCAACGCCGACTCCTTCGCATCACGGATCATGGTCTCCGGGCGCGAATCGGCCATCCAGCCATACCTGCTGCCGGCAGCCTGCAAATGCTGACGCTCCTGAGCACCCTGCGCGTCCGATTCGGCCGCATCGGACACCTGCGCAACGGGAACAGGCTCTTCCATCGTGCGACGGTACCCGGTTTTCGTGGCGACCAGCACTTCATCGCGCGGACCGTCCCACGTGCGCAACGCGTCGCGCACCAGCCGCTCGCCGTACCCCAAGTCCTCCGGGGTTCCAGTGCCAGGCCGGCTCGGCAGATAATACGACCACGCGGTGTCGAGATACCGCACGCCCGCATCGAGACCGGCGTGAATCGTCTCGATCGCCGTCTCCCGATCCGGGCGCCCCTCAATCGCCAACGCCATCGTGCCCATGCCGAGCTTGGGAATCGCAAACCCCGCCAATTCGCCCATGTTCCGCGCAATCACCATCATCGTCCCTTTCCATCGTCGGCACATCCGCCACCCATTCTTGCACACGCGCGGCACCCGGCTTGTCGGGCGGGCGCGGGAAGATGAGGGCACAACCGAACGGGAGCCGAAAGGCTGAGAGGGAGCGACGAGCTTCGACCGAGGACTTGATGCGGGTAATGCCGCCGTAAGGAGACGGGTTGTTCGCGCCGCCAGGGCGCATCTCAATCTTCCGTTCGCGATAACCGAATATCGCGTGATCAGGGTCACGGAGGGGCGCACCACCTCATAGGGTACGGCTTCTCTTCGCGACCCTTTTTTCGTACCGGATGCCATGCAAACCCATGGCTCCCAACACATAAGAAGGGACAGTCCAATGATCATCAACGGCAAGGAAGAGCAGATCGCCACGCCCATCACCGTGGCCGAGCTGATCGAAAGCAAGGGCCTGCGCGCCGACCGCGTGGCCGTGGAACTCAACGGCGAGATCGTGCCACGCGCCCAGCGTGCGCAGACGCAGCTCAAAGGCACCGACACCCTGGAGATCGTCACGTTCGTGCAGGGCGGCTGAGCGGCGCGCATCACGCAACCACACGTGCCACACGCATCACACGCACCACGCACATCACGACGAACGAACCATAGACAACGAACGGAAGACCGCACCAATCATGACCTTTGAACCATCGGCAACCCCGGAGCAGATCAGCGCCCGCCAGCAGGCGTTCGACAACCAGCCCGACCCCGCCATGCTCGTCAGCCGCGAGGAGATCCGCGCCGCCCTGCTCGACCGCCACACCGCCGCCACACAAGATAAACTCGATTCCGCACATGTGGCCATCTGCGGTTGCGGCGGCCTCGGCTCCACCATCGCGGTGGCTCTGACCCGCATCGGCGTCGGCCACCTGCACCTCATCGACTTCGACCGCGTGGACATGACCAACCTGAACCGTCAGCAGTATTTCCTCAAGGATCTCGGCCAGTACAAGACCGAGGCGCTGCGTTCCAACCTGCGCCAGATCAACCCGTTCATCGACATCACCATCGACACCGTGAAAGTGACCGACGAGAACGTGCCGACGCTGTTCGAGAACGAAAGCATCATCTGCGAGGCGTTCGATGTGCCGGAAAACAAGACGATGCTCGTCAACGCGGTGCTGGAGAACCTGCCGGATAAGAAGCTCGTAAGCGCTTCGGGCATGGCCGGATTCCGCAGCTCCAACCTGGTGAGCACGCGCCGCGTGTCGAAGAACTTCTACTTCTGCGGCGACGGCGAAACCGCCCCCGTGCCGGGTGCCGGCCTGATGGCCCCGCGCGTGGGCGTGGTCGCCTGCCATGAGGCGAATATGGTCACCCGCCTGATCCTCGGCGAAGAGGACGCATAACACACGCAGGACCCCAACGAAAGGACACACTATGAGCACCGAACACACCATCACCACCGCGGAGAAGGACGTCGCCGCCGCGCCGAACGCCACGCTTGACGAGCTGGTCGGCACCACTACGAACACGGCCATCCTGCCCGAGCCGGACGCGCACGCCTACGACGAGATCGCCACCGGCAGCGCCGATCCCCTCATCCTCGGCGGGCATAAGTTCACCAGCCGTTTCATCCTCGGTTCCGGCCGCTACGACCTGAACCTCATCAAGGCGACCATCGAGAACGCCGGCACGCAGATCGTCACCATGGCGCTGCGCCGCTGCCGCACCACCGAAAACAATCTGCTCGACTACATTCCCAAGGGCATCACCATGCTGCCGAACACGTCGGGTGCGCGTAACGCGGAAGAAGCGGTGCGCATCGCACGTCTGGCCCGCGAGGTGTGCCAAACGGACTTCGTGAAGGTGGAGATCGAGCATGAAGCGAAGTATCTGCTGCCCGACAACGAGGAGACCATCAAGGCCACGAAGCAGCTGGCCAAGGAGGGGTTCGTGGTCATGCCGTACATGTTCCCCGACCCGATCGCCGCAAAGCGCCTGGAGGATGCGGGCGCGGCGTGCGTGATGCCGCTCGGCGCGATGATCGGCTCGAACAAAGGCCTGCGTGCACGCGATTTTATCGAAGTGATCATCAAGAACTCCAATGTTCCGGTGATCATCGATGCGGGTATCGGCCGTCCGAGCCAGGCCGCGGAAGCCATGGAAATGGGCGCGGACGCGGTGATGGCGTACACGGCCATCGCTTCCGCCGGCAATATTCCGCTGATGGCACGCGCGTTCAAGAACGCGATCGAGGCAGGCCGCGCGGCGTACCTGTCCGGCCTGGGCAAGGTGACGGAGGATCATGCCGTGCCGTCCAGCCCGACGAACGAGGCCGACTATATCGGCTGAGTCGCGCATGCGGGGTGCGCAAGCCGAGTCACACGTAGCCGGCCGAGATAACTGTGCGTTTAGCGACAACAACCCGAGGTAAAAATGACAACAACTGTGACTGAAGCGACAGAATCCGTTGCTCCAGTCACAGTTGTTGTCATTTCGTCACAGTTACCGTCATTTGGTCTTGTGCAACGCCTCTTTCAGGTCACGATTCTCAAAACGCTCGTGCAGCAGGCAGTACCCGCCAAACACCACCAGCCAGACCACGCCGGCGATCGCAGAACCGCGCGTATCGGCCGAGAGGAACAGCGTGACGTACACGAGCACGAAGAATACGATCGCAATCCAATCCGTCACCTTCCATGCCGGCATCAGGAAGCCGTCCGCAATGAAGTCGGCGCTCTTGCAGTAGCCGCGATGCGCGAACATCGTGAGCACGTAGATGAAGATCACCACGGCGCTGGCGGCGGACGAGAACAGCACGAACGCGCTGGAAACGCTCGGAATCATATTGATGATCGGCGACAGCAGAATCATGCAGCCGGACACCACGATCGCCTTGGCCGGCACCTTGCGGTCGGAGACCTCGGCAAGACCGCGCATGGCCGGCGCATCGGAATCCTGCGCCAACTGGTACAGGTGTCGGCCTGCCGAATACAGCAGCGAGTTGAGCGACGAGGCGGCGGCGGTAATCACCACGAAGAACACCAGCGCGGCGGCCCAGTCAAGACCCGCGTATTTGAACACCATGATGAACGGGGACGGGTAGGAGCCGTCGGAATTCGGCTTGAAGTTACGCCACGGCACGATCGCCATGATGGCGACCAGCGCACCCACATAGAAGATCAGAATACGCATGATGATCTCGTTGATGGCCTTGGGCAGCACCTTGCGCGGATTCTGCGTTTCGGAGACGGTCACGCCCACGAATTCGATAAGCAGGTAGGCGAAGAACACCATCTGGAAACTCATGAAGAAGTTCATCCAACCGTTCGGCGCGATGGCGAATCCGTCGATCAGGTTCTTCAATGAGACCGAGGCGCCGGGAATGGCACCGTCCACGCCGTCGATGCTGGTGGCCGGGTAGTGGAAGCCGACGATCAGCATGACCACTGCGGTGGCGATAAGGCCCACGATCAACGTGATCTTGATCATGGAGAACCAGAATTCCGCCTCGCCGAACACTTTTACGGCGATGAGGTTGATGGCGGTCAACACCACCAGGAAGCATAGTTCGATCAGCCATTTCCAACCATGGAGCTCTATGCCGAACATGCGGAAGAACGTGACGAAATACGTACTGACCGCGGTGATTTCCGTCATGCCGGTCAGGATGAGCACGATCCAGTACGTCCAACCGGCGAACTTGCCCCACGCGCGGCCGAGATAGCGCCCGATGAAGTTGATGAAGGTATGCTGGATGGGGTCGCGGTACATCATTTCGCCGATGGCGCGCATGAGCAGGAACATGATGAGCCCGACGCCGATGTATACGAAGATGATGCTGGGGCCGGTCAGGGCGATGGATTTGCCGGAACCGAGAAACAGACCGGTGCCGATAGTGCCGCCGATGGCGATGAACTGTACATGGCGGTTCGTCAGGCCACGAGACATTTCATTGCCCTCGTCGAGGTGTTCAAGGGATTTCAAATCGGCCGATGAGCCGTTATCGCTGTTCTGAGCTGTCATAATGGGGCTTAGTTTACTCGGCGGCTGGAAACGTTCACGTTACCGTTTACCCGTAGGCAAATCGCGGGTGCTGGATGCTCGGGTTGATTGGAGGTGGGATGGAACGCAGCAGAACGACCGACATGTGCACTCTGGCATTCCCTCAGGCATTAGGCACCGGCATCGTGGTGCAAGTCCAACTTCGAATGACCGATTCGGCAGAATCGGACAACCAGCATGCCAATCTCACCTCCCAGATGACCGATTCGGCAGAATCGGACAACCACACCCCCAAAACAACATCCCAGATGACCGATTCGGCAGAATCGGACATGCGGGAGGCTGTCGCAGCATTGCTGCGCACGTATGAGCACACGCTGTCGCGCTTTCGTGAGGATTCGCTGGTTGCGGCCATGCGCCGGGCCACCCATGGTGGTTCCTTTGATTTTCCGGATTGGGCGGGCGGTCTGTTCGACTTGTACGATGCGCTGCATGAGGCGAGCGATGGCGCGATCGACCCGTGCGTGGGCGAGGATCTGACTCGTTTGGGGTATGGGCCGGCCTACACGTTTGCCGCGCAGCCCAACGCCCGGGCGTATACGGGAACGGTTCACGGGCGGGCCACGTGGCATGGCAGTGTGGAACGGCATGGGTGCACGCTGATCACCCGAGGGCCGGTTTCGTTGGATTTCGGCGCATGCGGCAAAGGGTATGCGGTGGATCTGATCGCCGCATTGCTGCGTGATGGCGGCTGCAATACCGAGCGCAATACCGAGCGCAACGCCGATCACCATGCCGGCCCGAATGCCAATCGTGCCGCCGATCGAGCATTGGTGATCGATGCGGGTGGCGATCTGCTGGTGCATCTAGCCCAGTCTCCCGATCAGCCGGTTCCGCTGCGCGTCGCGTTGGAACACCCGTCCGACTCTACGCAGGCGGTGGGCGTGGCTGAGATTATGGACGGCGCGCTGTGCGCGAGCGCTCCGAGCCGCCGGCATTGGGGCGAGCAGTCCGGTATGCGTCTGCATCATCTGCTCAATGCGATCGACGGTATGCCGGCTGATAGTGTTGCCGCCGCATGGGCGTATGTGCCGCAACAGGCCGCTTTCCCTTGTGCTACGGCTGATGGGCTTGCCACTGCGCTGTTCGTTACGCCGCCGGATCGTTTGCGCGCACGATTCCGTTTCGAGTGTGCGTTTATCGACGCGGATGGCATGCTGCATGCCTCGCGGGATTTTCCCGCCACTTTGTTTCTCTCGTAATCCGCACGTCGTCTCACGCGCAATGCGATGCGAGGAATCACGCCGTTCGCACAATCACTGGAACGGCGGTAGTCTTGGTAACTATGGAATTGCATGTTTTGAATCACCCGCTCGTCGAGCACAAACTGACTGTGCTGCGCGACAAGAACACCGCCTCCTCCACCTTCCGCGAACTCGTCACCGAGCTCGTCATGCTTGAGGCTTACGAAGCCACTCGTGACATCGATGTGGTGGATAAGCCCATCGAAACCCCGGTCGCTCCCATGATCGGCAAGCACATCGCCTC
Organism: Bifidobacterium merycicum DSM 6492; assembly: GCF_900129045.1. Classification (GTDB taxonomy): domain Bacteria; phylum Actinomycetota; class Actinomycetes; order Actinomycetales; family Bifidobacteriaceae; genus Bifidobacterium; species Bifidobacterium merycicum. Next base: position 314,571 of record NZ_FQTX01000003.1, read on the forward strand.
CCCCGCCCCGATCATCGTGCCTGTGCTGCGCGCGGGCCTGGGCATGCTTGACGGCATGACCAAGATGATCCCTTCCGCCGAGGTCGGCTTCCTTGGTATGAAGCGCGATGAGGAGCACCCCACCCAGCAGATCACGTATGCGAACCGCCTGCCTGAGGATCTGACCGGCCGCCAGTGCTTCCTGATCGACCCGATGCTTGCCACCGGTGGCACGCTGGTCGCCGCAACGCACTATCTGACCGAGCGTGGCGCCAAGGATGTGACCGCCGTGTGCATTCTGGGCGCTCCGGAAGGCCTGAAGTTCGTTGAGGAGAACCTCGATCCGTCCGTCAAGTTCAAGCTGGTGCTGTGCGCGGTCGACGAGAAGCTGAACGACAAGTGCTATATCGTTCCTGGTTTGGGCGATGCCGGCGACCGTCTGTACGGTGTGATCGACTGATCGACTGACCAACTGATCGACTGACCAACTGACCGACTGACCGACTAACTGCCGGCTGTGCGACCATCGCACAACGACTGCCGCAAAGGGCCGTGCACCCGTAATACGTGCATGGCCCTTTATGCTGCGCGCACACGGTTTCGATTGTTCCACAACTTGTTTCACGGATTGTTCCGTAAGCGATTCCGCCGATCCCGTAACCGATTCCACGGGCCGTTCCGCAAGCCTGACCGCAAACCTGACCACAGCAGACCCCATACCCGAATCCATACCGACCGCAATCGAAGGTGACCCATGCAAATCGACATCATCTGCGTAGGCAAGGTGAAGGAACAGTACCTTCGCGACGCCATCGCCGAATATTCCAAACGACTTGGCCGCTACTGCAAGCTCAACATTCTTGAAGTGGCCGACGAGAAAACACCCGAACATGCCTCTGAAGGCGTGGAACGGCATATCAAAGCCAAAGAGGGCGAGCGCATCGCCAAGCACATCAAGCCCGGCGCCTACGTGATCGCGCTGGCGATCGACGGCCAGCAGGTCACGTCCGAAGGGTTCGCGCGTAAGATCGACCAGCTGGGCATTCAGGGCGTGAGTCATATCCAGTTCGTGATCGGCGGATCGATCGGCATGGACGACGCGATCCTGCGCCAGGCGAACTATAAGCTCAGCTTCTCCAAGATGACGTTCCCGCACCAGCTGATGCGCGTGATCCTGCTGGAGCAGGTGTATCGCGCGTATAAGATCAACGCGCACGAGCCGTACCACAAGTAAGGCGTCTGCCGTATCGCGTCACAGTGCGGATAACCGTGACTAAATGACAACAACTGTGACCAGGGTGACACATTCTGTCACTCCAGTCACAGTTGTTGTCACGATTACCTCGTGTTGTTGTCACCCAGTCACAGTTATTTTTCTGTCGCGGCTGTCATCGCAACCAGTACTGCGACCGGTATCGCAACCGCAACCGCATCACTCGCCCTGCGGCACGAACGCTTCGAAGATAAAGCGGTCGAACCGTTCGCCGCACGCTTCGAGTTCCTCCTGGCTGCGCACGGTCCAGGCAACCGGCATCGCACCCATCGCACGGGTCAACCGCACCTGCGGCAGTGCGCCGCCATGCCAGTCATAGGCCACGAAATCCGGGCGGGACAGCCAGTCGAACGCCAACGATCCGGCGGCATACCTGCGCACCTGATCCACCGGCGAACCGTTCCGCGCACCGCCCGAAGCCGGCCAGAATGCCAGCTGACCACGGCACACGTCCGGGTGGTTCTCCTTATACCAGTTCACGGCACCCGGGTGGAACGATTCGACCACGAACGGCCCGTCATACGCTTCGAGCAGCGCGTGGCCCTTCTCCATCAGTTCCACATCACGGTCATCCCATGTGGCGTTGTTTTCGAACTTGTATTCCACAATCAGCGGCACGCGCCCGGCGACCAGTTTCAGTACGTCCGAGAACAGAGGCACATGCTGGTAGTAGCCTTCCGGCGCTTGTGACGGCGTGACCACCAGCGGAGGGTTCTCCTCGCCGCCCGGCAGCAGCGCAGCCCTGGCGTCACCCGGTTCGGCGGTGGGGTACAGCGGGATGCGCGTCAGTTCGCTGTAGCTCAGATCCTTGATGTTGCGCGGATCGCCGGCCACACGCCCCAGGTCTGCGTCGTGAACCACCACGACTTCGCCGTCACGGCTGAGCTGAATATCGAGTTCGATGCCATACCCGGCTTCGCAGGCGGCGGCGAATGCAGCCATCGAGTTTTCCGGCGCGATCGGCCCCGGCTTGGTTTCGCTGCCATACCCGGCTTTGACCGCCATACGGCGTGCCAATGCCACGTATTCGCCGCTCTGCTCGGCATAGTTGGCGGTCAGGCCGGAACCGGCGTCGTGCAGACCGCGATGCGCATACCACACGTCCGGCACGGTGGGCACATAATGCTTCTGCTTGTTTTTGAATCCTCGCGGCGCCACGGCCCATACTGCGGCACCAGCGGCACCGGCGAGCGCGGCACCGCCAATCAGCACGTTCCTGAAGACTTTCGACATTGAATGCTCCTTTCTACGAGCCTGAGCCGTTTGGTGAGTTCGGCTATGTGATTTCAGACTACCGCGTGTGCGAGCCAGTCGGGGCATTGCGGCGAGGCTGTGTCGAGTATGCGATCGGCGTGGTTGCGTTGGAGCGGTTCCCAGCTGAAATCGTTGAGCAGGCTGGCCGGCGTGCGGGGTTCCGGGGTGGCGGCGAGCCCGAGCAGGTAGGCGCAGTAGCCGGTGACTTGTTCGGCGGTGACGCCACGTTTGCGTAGGGCGCCCATGTCGAGGGAGCGTTCGCGTTTGGCCAGGCGGCGGCCTGCCGCGTTCTCTATGAGCGGAATATGTGCGTATTCGGGGTGGGCCGGAGTGGCTGCAGTGGCTGAAGTGACTGATACGGCCGATACGGCAGCAAGTCCATTGGCCGCGAATCCGTTGGCCAGCAGCGTGATGCGAATCCATGATTGCAGCGCGGTGGAACGCAACAGATCGCGCCCGCGCACAATGGAGTCGACGCCCATGGCAAGATCGTCCACGGTGACGACGAACTGGTAGGAGAACAGGCCGTCCGACCGGCGGATGATGGAATCGCCGATGCTGTGCGCCAGATCATAGGTCTGCACGCCGAATACGCGGTCGATAAAGGTGACGGTGTTGGCGGGGGTGCCTGGGCTGGGCATGGCGAGACGCCATGAGTGGCGTTGGTGTTGGTCGACGCGGCGTGCGGATACCTGCGGTTCGTTTACTGCGAGCGTGTGGCAGGTGCCCGGGTAGATCTGGAATCCGTCGCCTTCCTGCGGGGCGGATGCGGCGCGGATGTCGGCGCGAGAGCAGAAGCACGGGTACTGCCAGCCGGTTCCCGTCGTACCGGAAGGGGGTATAAGGGGGGTGTTGAAGGGGGTATGCGATGCGGTTCCGGAATCGGGCGAAGCGCCGGCAGCGGGCGACCCGCACGGTATCAGTTTCATCGCCTGCTCATACAGGTCAAGACGCTGTGACTGGTACACCGGTTCGCCATCCCAATCCATGCCGAGCCATGTCAGATCGTCCATGATCCAACGGTCGGCATCCGGCAGTACGCGAGGCGTATCGATGTCTTCGATGCGCAGCACCATGCGCTGCCCGCGCGACCGTGCGTCCAGCCACGCGGCCAGCATGGCGACCATATTGCCAATATGCATACGCCCCGAGGGCGTGGGAGCGAAACGACCTGTCATGGTTTCCGAGCCTACACTCCAATCTGCATCATGACGGCAGCCGGTCGGCAGATACAGCCGGCAAGTACAGCCGGCAAGTACAGCCGGCAATCCGACGCTACGCCGCAAACGCACCATCATGCGCAATCCCACTGCACGCATCACATACCCCCCTAATACCCCCTTCCCTAATACCCCCTTCGTTGCATATCGGACGGCGTACGTGGCAGTAACCGCCCGCAACCACGTTGCGCTCCATTCGCGCTCAACACAGTCCCCCCGTTTTACCCCTTCCCGGAACACCACCAAGTAATCTGTTGTTCGCAATCCGGCACGCAAGCACCCGCGTAATGGCCAAGGAGGAGAGATGCGAAGCATGGCGATCGTCGACGACTCGCCGACACAACGCGGCTGCGGCGAGCGGGCAATACCTGTGACTGGGGTGACAACAACACGAGGTGATGGTGACATCAACTGTGACTGGAGTGGCAGAATACGTCACCCCAGTCACAGTTGTTGTCACTGAGTCACAGTTCGTCAGCGCACGTCGGCACCGTCAGCTTCAGCCGCATCAGGCTCGTCATCCACGAGCTTGTCGGACGCCCACGCGGTGAGCTCAAGATGCTCGCCGCCGGTCTGATCCACCAGCACGGTGTCGCCGTCGTGGACCTTGCCTGCCAGCAGCATACGCGCCAGCTGATCGCCCACCTCGGTCTGCACCAGGCGGCGCAGCGGACGGGCACCGTACGCCGGATCGTAACCCATGTTCGCCAGCCATTCGCGGGCCGAATCGGTCACGTCGAGCGTGATGCGGCGGTCGATCAGACGGTCGGACACGCTGGCCACCTGAATGTTCACGATGCCGCCCAGCTCCTCGCGGGTCAGCGGGTGGAACATCACGGTGTCGTCCAGACGGTTCAGGAACTCCGGCTTGAAGCTCCTGTGCACGGTGTCCATCACGGCCTTGCGCTTGGCCTCGTCGTCCATATCCTCGTTGACGAGGAACTGCGAACCGAGGTTCGAGGTCATGATCAGGATCGTGTTCTTGAAGTCCACGGTCCTGCCTTGGCCGTCGGTCAGGCGGCCATCGTCCAGCACCTGCAGCAGCACGTCGAAGATCTCCGGATTCGCCTTCTCGACCTCGTCGAACAGCACCACCGAGTACGGGCGACGGCGCACGGCTTCGGTCAGCTGACCGCCCTGCTCGTAGCCGACGTAGCCCGGCGCGGCACCGATCAGGCGGGACACGGAGGCTTTCTCCATGTATTCGCTCATGTCGATGCGCACCATGGCCTTCTCGTCGTCGAACAGAAAGTCCGCGAGCGCCTTGGCGAGCTCGGTTTTGCCGACGCCGGTCGGGCCGAGGAACAGGAAGGATCCGGTCGGACGGTTCGGGTCGGAGATGCCGGCACGCGAGCGGCGGACGGCGTCGGCGACGGCCGTGATGGCTTCCTTTTGGCCGATGACGCGCTTGCCGAGGTACTCCTCCATGTGCAGGAGTTTCTCGTTTTCGCCTTGCATCAGGCGGCCGACGGGGATGCCGGTCCAGTCGGAGACGATTTCGGCGACGGAGTCGGCGTCCACGCGGTCGGGGACCATGGGCACGTCGGCGGCGGTTCCGGCGCCAGTTTCGGTTCCGTTGCCGCCGTTCTTGGCATCGTTTTCAGTCTTTTCGGCACGGGCGATTTCCTTCTGGATGTTCGGGATTTCGCCGTAGTTGATGGCCGAAGACTTCGCCAGGTCGCCTTCGCGCTCGTAGCGTTCGGCTTGCGTGCGCAGTTCGTCGAGCTTCTTACGCAGGTCGCCGATGCGGTTGTGGCCGCTCTTTTCGGCGTCCCAACGCGCCTTGAGGCCGGTCAGTTGCTCGCTCTTGTTGGCGATCTCCTTGTTCAGGTCGGCGAGGCGATCCTTGGCGCTGTCATCCAGGTCGGCTTCGGCTTTCTGCGCGGCCTTATCATCCTTCGGATTGCCCAGCAGGTACGACTTCTCCATCTTCAGGCGCTCCACCTGACGGGTCAGCTCATCGATTTCCTCCGGCGAGGAGTCGAGTTCCATACGCAGGTGCGCGGCGGCCTCGTCGACCAAATCGATGGCCTTGTCCGGCAGCTGACGGCCCGAAATGTACCGGTTCGACAGCGTTGCGGCGGCGACCAGCGCATCATCGCCGATTGTGACCTTGTGGTGCGCCTCGTATTTCGGGGCGATACCACGCAGGATCGCGATGGTGTCTTCCACGCTCGGCTCGCCGACGAACACCTGCTGGAAACGACGTTCGAGCGCCGGATCCTTTTCGATGTTTTCGCGGTATTCGTCCAGCGTGGTCGCGCCGATCAGACGCAGTTCGCCGCGGGCCAGCATGGGCTTGAGCATGTTGCCCGCGTCCATGGAGCCTTCGGCGGCGCCCGCGCCCACGATGGTGTGGATCTCGTCGATGAACGTGATGATCTGGCCGTTGGCGTTCTTGATTTCCTCAAGCACGGACTTCAGACGTTCCTCGAATTCGCCGCGGTATTTCGAGCCGGCGACCATGGAGCCCAGGTCAAGCGAAATGAGCTTCTTGTTCTGCAGCGTGGTGGGCACGTCGCCCGCGACGATGCGCTGGGCGAGGCCTTCGACGACGGCGGTTTTGCCGACGCCGGGCTCGCCTATCAGCACCGGGTTGTTCTTGGTGCGGCGGCTCAGGATCTGCACGACGCGGCGGATTTCCTGATCACGGCCGATGACCGGGTCGAGTTTGCCTTCCTTGGCGGCTGCGGTGAGGTCGGTGGAGTACTTTTCCAGCGCCTTGTAGCTGCCTTCGGCGTCCGGGCTGGTGACTTTCGCGCCGCCGCGGATCTGCGGCACGGCCTTGCGCAGGGCCTGCGGGGTGATGTTGTGCGCCTGCAGGATGTCGGCGGCCTGGTTCGGGGTGGCTGCGGCGATGCCGATGAGCAGATGCTCGGTGGAAATGTATTCGTCGCCCATCTCGCGCATTTCCTTTTCGGCTTGCACCAGGGCTGCGTCGAATTGACGGCTGGTTTGCGGTTGCGCGGTGGTGGAACCGCTGGCGGACGGCAGGTTGACGAGCGCGTTGCGTACTGCGGCGCCGATGCCTTGCAGGTCGCCGCCCGCGGCTTCGATGAGCCCGCGGACCACGCCCTGCTGCTGGGTGAGCAGCGAGTTGAGCAGATGCAGTACGTCGACTTGCGCGTTTCCTGCGGCGGATGCGCTTTGCGCGGCGTCGGCGATGGCTTCGCGCGACATTGTGGTGAGACTGTTCGGGTCCATAACTAACCTCCAAATTCCTGTGGTCCTTGGGTGCGTGTGATCGCTTTGCGCGGCGGCGTTTGGCGCTTGCGCGGGCGGCGCGACGGCTGACGCTGGCGCGGCGGCTGCGTTGCTGCGCTGGCGTCAGCGCCCGGCACTTGCTAGGCAGCTTGCGCTTGTAACGCTGGCAGCTACCGCTTGTCTGCGGCGCTGCCGGCGTTAGCCCGGCAGCTTGCGCTTGGCCGAGACCGTTCGAGCTTGCACTCGCGCGGCTTTGGCTGACGCTTCTGCGATGTTCACGCGCCCTGAGGGACATACGTGTCTTGTTCTGACACATACAACAAGGCTGGTTCTTATTCTATTCCCAAAACTTGAGTGACATGGACTCAACTTTTCGCGTTTCGCAATATTCCATCCTCACTTCCCCAAAATCAGACAAAATCCGCCCCATTTTGTCCGATTCCGACTGAGACTGCCCTCCCATTTCCTCGAAATCGGACAAATTTGGCCCGTTCCTGTCTGATTCCGGTATGAGCCTGCCCTTCCCGTTTCCCTATTTCCTTCCAACGAAACCTGCCCAACCTTCCTCGAAATCGGACAGAAATCCGGCCATTTCTGTCCGAAAATGGGGATGAGCGGCTCAAGCCACGCTCGTCCATCCACGGAATCAGACAATCAAGCCGCCCCGTCGCCACAAACCGCATACAAACGACAACAACCGCGACCGAAGCAACAAAATACGTCACTCCAGCCACGGTTGTCATCACACGGTTCGCGCAATTCGCACGGTTCACGCGATCGCGGCCCCGCCAAGCCAGTCACAGCTCACGCAAACCCGCAAAACCAAACCGCGAAAACCCGGTGAAAACCCGGCGCAACCCCGCGAAAAATCAGCGAGCGCCCAGCACCACGTTGCGCAGGGAGCCGATGCCTTCCACGTGGACGATGGCTTCGTCGCCCGGATCCAAATGCCCGGACGCGTTCGGCGTGCCGGTCAGGATAACATCGCCCGGCAGCAGCGTGGCGAACGACGAAATCGCGGCGATCTGCTCCGGAATGCCGTGGATCAGGTTCGCGGTGGTGCCGGACGCCATCGGCACGTCATGGCCGTTCAGCGTGAACGAAATCTTGGCGTCGCGCCAGTTGAGGTCGTCGCGCGTCACGATCCACGGGCCGAGCGGGCAGGAGGTGTCGAAGCCCTTGGCGCGCGTCCACATGGGGTCGAGGCCTTGCAGGTCGCGCAGCGTCACGTCGTTGACGCAAGTAAAGCCGAGCACGTAATCCATGGCGTTTTCGACGGTGACGTTCTTCGTCACGCGGCTGATGACCACGGCCACTTCCGGCTCGAAGTTCATGTCGTTGGAGCCCGCGGGGTAGATGATCGGGTCGTCAGGGCCGATGACGGAGGTGGACGGCTTGGAGAAGATCACCATGTCTTCTGGCGCGTGCTTGATGTCGGAGTGGCCGGCATCGTGCATGAACTGGGCGTGGGCTTCGTAGTTTTTCGCGAGGCCGTACACTTTGGACGGGATGACCGGGGACAGCAGGCGGATGCCTTCGGCGTCGAGCTTGTAGCGCTTGCCGGTCGGGGTGACTTGGCCGCCCAGCAGCGGGTGGCCGTCGAGTTCGACGAGGTAATCTTCGCCGTCGTTTTCATCCTTCTGTACGAAGGCATAGCGCGGCGTATCATTCAGGGAAAAACGTGCGATTCTCATACGCATCAGTCTAACGCCAGCCGACGGCAGGGAGTCTGGGGCTGAGGCTGGGGCTGGGACTGGGGCTGGGACCGAAACTAAGCCAAACACGCATCCTCACCCCGGAATCAGACAAAAACAGACCAATTCCGTCTGATTATGGAGAGGTAAAGGCAAAATTCATACCGGAATCAGACGGGAACGGGCGGGGTCTGCCCGATTTCGGGGATGGATGAGCGGAGTCTGGGCGGCCTTGGGAAGCTTTGGGCGCTCTTGGGTGGATAACTCGCTTATAGAGGGCAGATTCCGGGGTCCGCGGAACACCAAGTGGCTTATGCATGGCACCTAAATCCGGATATCGCGAGTACAAGCGTTGCAATTCCACGGCTCGTACCCGGCATATCGCGGTTCGGGTGCCATGCATAAGCCACCTAGCGAAATCCCGACCCCCGAATCCGCCATACATAAGCCGAGTAGCCACCTGCACAGGCGGCTTTCTCCCATTTCCAGACAGGAACGGACGGGATTTGTCCGATTTCGAGGAAGGTGGGGGCAGGTTTCGCCGGAAGGAAATAGGGAAACGGGAAGGGCAGGCTCATACCGGAATCAGACAGGAACGGGCCGATTCTGTCCGATTTTGAGGATGCGGGGGCGGACTCATACCGGAATCGGACAAAAATGAGGCAAATCTGTCTGATTCTGGGGATGTGGGGATTCTGGGAATGGGGGTCGGGCTTATATTGGCGGATCAGTAGCCGCGCACGCGGAAGTTGGTTTCGGCTGGCACGGGGTCGATTTCGTCGACTGCGACGTGGCTCACTTCGCTCCATTTCGGGCCAAGTCTCAGCTGCGAGATCAGCACGGCCACGTCACCGCGCGAGCCTTGCGCCTCAAGCTCCACGTCGCCGTTCATCAAATTCCGCACCCAGCCGGTGAGCCCGAGTTTCAACGCGGCAGTCACGGTGAAATAGCGGTACCCGACGCCTTGCACCATGCCGCTCACCACGGCGTGAATTCGCACCTCACCACACACCTCACCACGCGCCACCCGTTCAGCGGGATCACGTCGATCATCACGAAAATCCATACTCGTCTCCATACCTCATCTGCATAGCTGCAACGACTGCACCAGCCCGACAACCGCAGCGACCAAACGATCTCACTAATCCCAGCACCTCAACGGCAGCACCTCAACGGCAGCACCTCAACGGCAGCACCTACATGCCGATAGTATGCCGGTAGAAAAACTCCTATCGGCGGAGAAGAAAGCCGACCGAGCGGAACAACAGAGGGAGCCAAAGCGACAGGCGCGTCAAGGAGCTCAACAACGAAGGAGCGAACAGTCGCTCGGCTCGCCCGCAGCCAACAATCACCGCTTAACCGTCAGCCACACCAGCAAGCCGCGAAGGGCCAACCAGCCAAGCCACGCAACACTCGCCACAGCACCGCAAAGCCTCAGACGAACGCTCTTTCACCGAAAATCCCGGTGCCCACGCGCACGATGGTCGCGCCCTCGGCGATGGCGAGCTCCATATCGCCGGTCATGCCCATGGAGAGCTCCGTGCAATGCTCGGTACCGGATGCGCCGGACGTGAGAATCTGGTCGCGGGTTCTGCGCAGATGCACGAAGCCGGATCGGATGGTGGTTTCGTCATCCACGTGTGCGCCGATGGTCATCAAACCGCGCAATTCCAGGCCGCCCATGTTGCCGATGCGCCGCGCGAGGTCGATGGCGTGGCTGGCTGGGCAGCCGGATTTCGACGCTTCGCCGGATTCGTTGACTTCCAGCAGCACGCCGACGGTGATACCGCGCATGACGGCACGGCGCGCGATTTTTTCGGCGAGTTCGATGGAGTCGACGGATTCGATGGTGTCGACGAATGGCAGGATCTTGCCGATTTTGTTGGATTGCAGCTGGCCGATCAGGTGGAACGGAATCACACCATTCTGTGCGGGATTCCGCACCGAACCAGCAGCGTCAGCCGAACCAGCACCAGCCGCGCCGTCAACCGCAGCCGAACTAGCATCAGCCCCCAGCGCAAACCCCCGTTCCGCCATAAGCCGCACCAGCCCGGGTGCCTTGACCTGCACTTCCTGCGGGCGGTTTTCGCCGATCATGCGCACGCCCGCATCAATTGCGGCCATGATCTCGCCCACATCGCGGGTCTTCGTCGCCGCCAGCAGCCGCACCGACCCCGCTTCGCGCCCGGCCGCCGCTTCCGCAGCCGCGATGCGGTCGAGCACCTTGTGCACGTTGTCTGCGATGTCGCGGGCCCTCGCGGCGCCGATCGTCTCGTTCGTCAGATCCTTATGGTCCATGTATGCCGTCATCACTCACCTACCGTTCGTCCGCATGTTTCACTGTCCGTTCGCTCCACGGTACTACCGTTACCGTTACGGTTTACCCTTCTCGTGTTTCCTACCTCTACGGTATTACGTGCCGTGCCGCCTGCCAAGCGACATGCTCAAAGGGCGTTCCGTCAACATGCTCGCAAGTACACCACACGCCACGCGCAACCACGCGCCACGTCACCAGCCTCCAACGAAAAAGGGCCGAACCTCAGTTCGGCCCTTCATCCGTTACATAACGCTCAGTCGCCCAAGCTCAGTCGCCCAAGCTCACTCGCTCAGGGAACCCGGCGCGTCCGGGGCAGCCGGAGTCTCCGGCGCGGTGGAATCAGCGGAACCAGCGCCAGCTGAACCAGACTCAGCGCCAGCGCCAGCCGAACCAGACTCAGCCCCAGCGGAGTCACCCTCACCAGCATCAAACGCCTCACCGGTGAAGATGAAGTCGCCCAGCACGCCTTCGCCCTCGGCATCGACCTTCACACGCTCGCCGTCGGTCAGCTCACCCATGAGGATCTTCTCGGAGATCGCATCCTCGATGTCGCGCTGAATCACGCGGCGCAGCGGGCGTGCGCCCAGCAGCGGGTCGAAGCCCTTCTGCGCGAGTAGGTCCTTGGCCTTGTCGGTCAGGTCCAGCTCCATGTGGCGGTCGAACAGGCGATCGTTGAGCTGCTTGACGTCGAGGTCGACGATCTGGCGCACTTCCGGCTCGGTCAGCTGCTTGAACACGATGATGTCGTCCAAACGGTTGAGGAACTCCGGGCGGAACTGCTGCTTGAGTTCCGAGGACACCTGTTCCTTCATGCGCTGGTAGCTCGACTCGCTGTTCGTGCCCAGGCTGAAACCGGTGTTTGCGGCCTTGGCGATGTCTCGTGCGCCGAGGTTGGTGGTCAGGATGATGATGGTGTTCTTGAAGTCCACCTTGCGCCCTTGACCGTCGGTCAGATGGCCGTCGTCGAGCACCTGCAGCAGCGTGTTGAAGATGTCGGGGTGGGCTTTTTCGATTTCGTCGAACAGCACCACGGAGAACGGCTTGCGACGCACCTTTTCGGTGAGTTCGCCGCCTTCCTCGTAGCCGACGTATCCCGGGGGCGCTCCAAACAGGCGCGATGCCGCGTACTTTTCGGAGAATTCCGACATGTCAACGCGGATCAGCGCGTCTTCGTCGTCGAACAGGAATTCGGCGAGCGTCTTGGCGAGCTCGGTCTTACCCACACCGGTCGGACCGGCGAAGATGAACGAGCCAGACGGGCGCTTCGGGTCTTTCAGGCCGACGCGCGTACGGCGGATGGAACGTGACAGCGCGGAAACCGCTTCGTCCTGGCCGATGATGCGCTTGTGCAGTTCGGCTTCCATGTTGAGCAGCTTCTTGGATTCGGCTTGCGTGAGCTTCACGACCGGAATGCCCGTGGTGGAGGAGACGACTTCGGCGATCACGTCCTCGTCCACGACCATCTTCACGTCGGAGCCGCCTTCATGCCAGGCGGTTTCCTTATCTTTGAGCTCGTTCTGCAGGCTTTCGAGATCGTCGCGCATGGCGGCGGCCTTTTCAAAGTCCTGATCCTTGACTGCCTGTTCCTTTTCGGCGCTGACCTTGGCGACCTTGGCTTCGAGCTCTTTGAGCTCGGGCGGCGTGGTGAGTCGCTTGATACGCAGGCGCGCACCGGCTTCATCGATCAGGTCGATGGCCTTGTCGGGCAGGCGACGGTCCTGAATGTACCGGGACGACAGTTCGGCGGCGGCTTGGATGGCACTGTCGGTGATGGTCACGCGATGGTGGTTTTCGTAGCGTTCGCGCAGTCCCTTGAGGATTTCGATGGTTTCGGCGATGGTCGGCTCGTGCACCTGAATCGGCTGGAATCGACGTTCCAGCGCGGCGTCCTTTTCGATGTACTTGCGGTATTCGTCGGTGGTGGTGGCGCCAATGGTCTGGAGTTCGCCTCGGGCGAGCATCGGCTTGAGCATGTCGGATGCGCCGAGCGCGCCGTCCGCGGAACCTGCGCCGACGATTGTGTGGATCTCGTCGATGAACAGCACGATGTCGCCACGGCTCTTGATTTCCTTGAGCACTTTCTTGAGACGCTCTTCGAAGTCGCCGCGGTAGCGTGATCCGGCCACCATGGAACCGAGGTCGAGCGAGTACACCTGCTTGTCTTTGAGGGTTTCCGGCACGTCGCCCGCGTTGATTTTCTCCGCGAGGCCTTCGACGACGGCGGTTTTGCCGACGCCGGGTTCGCCGATCAGCACCGGGTTGTTCTTGGTGCGGCGGCTCAGCACGACCATCACGCGTTCGATTTCCTGCGTGCGGCCAATCACCGGGTCGAGCTTGCCTGCGGCGGCTTCGGCGGTGAGGTTGCGGCCGAACTGTTCGAGGATCGCGGAGGAGGTCCTGCTGTTCTTGTCCGCCACGCCACCGGCGTTCGCCAACTCGCCTTTGTCGTCGCCACCGGCTGCGTTGCCGCGAATCATGTCGATGGTGGTCGAACGCAGTTCGCCCAGGTTCACGTCCATTTTGATGAGTACCTGGGTACCCACGCCTTCGCCTTCGCGGATCAGGCCGAGCAGGATGTGCTCGGTGCCGATGTAGCTGTGGCCGAGCTGCAGCGCTTCGCGCAGGCTGAGTTCCAGCACCTGCTTGGCGTGCGAAGTGAAGGGGATGTGCCCGTTAGATGAGGCGTTGCCCTTACCGATCATCTCTTCGACCTGCTTGCGGGTAGCGTCAAGCTCTACGCCCTTGGAGGCGAGCGCCTTGGCGGCCACGCCTTCGCCTTCGCGGATCAGGCCGAGCAACAGGTGTTCGGTGCCGATATAGTTGTGCTGCAGGGCGCGCGCCTCTTCCTGCGCCAGCACAATCACGCGCCGTGCACGGTCTGTAAACCGTTCGAACATGCTTGTCCTTCCTCAAGTTACACTGCGCCCCACTCTACCGATTCGCGGTGACGTTTGCGTTGATCTGCTTCACTTTTCGCTCAGATTCCGCTTAGAACGTAGCCGAATCGGTTTCAGGAGGGCGTGTGTGGGGCTTGCGCGTGCCGTTGTTGCGCGACGAAACCACGTGGAGACAGTATGCTTAGGGTAGATGTGCCGTTGAAGGAGGCAACCAATGGTGGAGAATACTACTGCAACTGTCGCAAACGAGGATGGGGTCGCTGCCACGGCAAGCGCTGCCACGGCAAAGGCTGCCACGGCAAGCGCTGCCACGGCAAGCGCTGCCACAGTAAACGCAACCGCGGATCTTGCGGATATCGTGGTCGGCGTCGACGGATCCGATGAATCGTTCGCCGCGCTGAAATGGGCTATGCGCGAAGCCTCGCTTACCGGCCAGAACATCAATGCCGTGTTCGGGTGGACGCACTCGTGGGATACGAATTCCGACGAGCCGGATAGTGAGGAATCCTGGGCGCATGTGCGCCATGAGATCGCGGATGAGCTGCGTTCCTGGGTTGAGCAGGCGAGCGATGGTATTGATTTCGATCCGGAACGGTTGAAGATGACGTCTGTGCGCGCGTCCGGCACGTCGGCTCTGCTGCAGATCGGTAAGGATTCGCAGCAGATTGTGGTTGGCCGCCGTTCGTTGGGCCGTGTGACGCGTTGGTTCATGGGCTCGTTGTCCGCGTCGCTGGCGGAGACGGCGCAGGTGCCGGTGACGGTGGTGCGTATTGCGGGCAGTGAGGATGAGACTGTTGCCGACGAGATTGCGAATTCGTTGACACCGTCGAATGTGACGGTGCATTACACGCAGGGTTCGTCGCCTGCCAAGCCGGCGCAGCGCCCGGTGGTGGTTGGTGTGGATGGTTCGGATACGTCGCTGCGCGCATTGGATTTCGCGGTGCGGCATGCGCGCATTCACGAGCTGCCATTGCATGTGATGTTCTGCTGGCAATTGCGTGATTTGGGTGCGGTTCCGGGCCATGAGACGACGGTTCCTTCCACCGAGGAGGGCCAGCAGTTCGCGGAGCAGGTGTTGGACGAGCTGATTGCGAAGGCTGATATTCCGAGCGATGTGGCTGTGGTGGCGAATGCGTTCCATATTCCGGCGTCGAAGGGTTTGATTGCGGCGTCGCGCTATGCGAGCCATGTGGTGGTTGGGTCGCGTGGCCTGACCGGCATGGATGCGCATTTCCTGGGGTCGGTAAGCCGTCAAATCATTAATTTCGCCGAGTGCCCGATCACCGTGGTGCACTGAGACGGGTACGTGGTGTCATCGTGGGGCGGGAACTCGCCCCACCCCGCATACACGCCGTTGCAAACTAGTTTGTTGTAGTTCGCGACGGCGGGCGGCATCGATCACAGAACCATGATTGCAATGGCGCCCGTTACGGCCAAATAGCAATAGCCGTGATTGGAATGACCATTTTCGTCATTCCATTCACGGCTATTGTCATGTGTTAGCGTTTGCTGCGATGTTTGGGCTTTCGCTTGCGGTAGGCGCGTCCGGAGTTGTGCGCGCCGGTCGATTCACGGGCGGTACGCACGCGCACGAGCACGGTTACGAGCGCCACCAGTATGGCGACAACCAGCAGCGCGACGATGATCGTGGTGAACACCATGGTGGTCGGATCATCGTATTGTGTGTTGTCCGGCGTGGTCGGGTTCGGGATGCGATGCCCGCGCACCAGCAGTCGATGCGAGTTCACGCCGTATGGCGTGCAGGTTATGAGTGTTGCGAAGTCCAGCGAGGTGCTGATGTTCAATGCGCTTAGATCGTCCGGCAACACCACTTTGATCTGATCGACCTGATACGTGTAGGTTTCGTCGAGCACGTGGAAGGCGAAGGTGTCACCCTTTTTCAGCTCGTCCAAGCCGGTGAACAGTCGCGCGGACGGCAGGCCGGTGTGCCCGGAGACCACCGCATGCGTGGTCGGTCCGCCGACCGGCAGCGAGGTGCCTAGAAGGTGGCCGGTGGCGACCTGCAGCACGCCTTCATCGGTGCCGTGGTAGATTGGCAGTTTCACTTTGATGCGGGGAATGGTCACGTAGCCCATGATGCCGGTGCCGGTGATGTCGAGCGTGTTCTTGTACTGCTCTTTCTGTGTGGCGTTCATATGCCAGCGGTCGCTGTTGGCGGCGAGTTTGAGGTTGTAGGCGTGCGCGGCGCCGAGGAGTTTCTTCTTCTCGGCTTTGGACATGTCTTTGGTTTTGGCCACGTACCCGGCGACGGCGTATGACTGGTGCATTCGGTTCCACCAGTCGGCCACGGACGGGTAGGCGATGAGGCCGAGGCCGCCGATCAGCACCACGACCAGGAACCCGATGATGAGGTTCAGGCCGAGATTGTCTTTTTTGCGTTTTTTGCGACGGTCGACGCGGGTCATCGTTGCCGATGACTGGGATGCGGAATCGGATTGCCCGGATTGGCTGGACGGGTCTGCCGTGTCAGTCTGATCTGCTTCGTTGGTCTTGTCTGCCGTATCGGTCACCGCGTCGGTGGGCGTATCCGCAGCCGTGTTTTCGATGGCTGTGTTTTCGGTGTCCGGGGCTTCAGCGGATGCAACGTTTTCGGTGTCGCTATCCGCTGTTTGACGTTCGTGCTGACGTTTGCCGGCACGTTTTCCGTGTGTTTCGAACATCACTCGCTATCATCCGAGGAAGACTGCTCCGAAACCTGTTCCAGGGGCTGTTCCGTGGAGTTCTGCTCCACGTCGTCTTCCGAAGTGTTCTTCTTGCGCACGATTACGGCGATTGCGATGCCGGCGGCGGCCAGCACGACTACGATCACGGCGATGATGGCGACGCTCGCACCGGTTTTCGCCGATTCGGGCTTGGCGGTGTTGGTTACCGTGTAATCGTTGTTTTCACGGTCGACGAGCGCGGTGTAGTTGCCCGGCACGTTCGCTTCGACCACGGTGTACTCGTGCTTGGCTTGCAAGCCCTTCCACGTGTATTTCCAGTCGTTGGCGTTGTTGAGCATGATGGAATCGTAGACCTTGCCGTCTTGCAGCAGGTTCATCGTCACGCTTTCGGGGCGCTTGGAGGAGTTCTTGTCCTTCCACACTTTGGTGACGCTGATGGTGGTGGTGGGCGGGACCGCGCAGTCCGCTTTCGGTTCGATGCTGAGGGTGCGCTGTTCGGCGGCATCCTTGTGCACGTTCGGCAGGGCGACGAGCATGGCGGCGGTCTGGCAGGTGAGCACGTTGCCCTGGTAGGGGGCGACGACGGCGAGGTAGAGGCCGTCCTTCAGTTGGTTGAAGGTGGCAACACCGGCGCTATCGGTTTTGAGCGTATTTTCCGCGGCGGGCTTGTTCACTGCGATGTACCCGGCCATGGTGTTGGCGAAGTCGCGCAGGGTTTGCTGGTCGGCGTTGAGAATATCCCAATCCACCGGGTATGCGGTGTGGTTGGCGAAGTCGCCGGTGGGCGTGTAGCCGCCTTTGGCGGACCAGTCGGCCAGGTAGTAGAGGCTGGTGGAGGCGAGGTTGAGTGCGGCATCCTGATACTGATAGGTTACGGTGATGCTGCCGTTCGCGTTGGCTGCGGCGCTGGTATCCGTTGTGGAGTCAGCCGCCATGGCTGCTGGTGCGCTCAAGCCGATGGTCGTGAACACGAGCGCGACCGCGCAGCACAGCGCCGTGATGATGCGGTGCGTTGCCGTTCTGTCTTTCATCTCAGCCCTCTCATTCTGGCTTGTCATGTGTGTCACCTTCGTCGGAAGTTCTTGTGTTCTCGTGGTTCCTTAATCGGGTTCCCCCTCGGGCCCCTATCAGGGTTCCTTAGGATGCGGACAGCCGTCAAACACGATGCGCGTGCATGATGCGCGCGGCTCGCGGTTGCCGATCATTCGTAACGTAAGGACAGCGTTTTTGGTTGTGTGATCGGATGACCGATCGTTGCTTGGGCAATGGTGGCCGGATCCGGCGATAGGTCGAATCCGGGCCAGTTGCGTATTGAGTTGTGTTGTTTCGCCCGGTCGGGCATGATGCCGCGAACTCTGGGAGACGCGGCATCATGCCCGACTGTGGCCGGCACCGGAACCCGGTGCCATCAAACCGGCGTGAGCCGATTCGATGTTGCCGTTACGCTCAGCGAGCGTTGCGACGACGGACCGCGAAGGCGATGCCGAAGGCAGCCACCAGGACGATGGCAGCGCCAGCAGCGTACAGGATCGTGGTGCCCATGCCACCGGTGGACGGCAGCGAGGAGCCCTTAGTGTTCTTGATGACGATGGCTGCAGTACCAGTCTGCACGTCACCTGTACCGGCGGTGCCGTCCACAGTGACATCAATCTTGCGCAAAGCATCCGTTGCAGCCGTTGCCTTCGTTCCATCCCAATTCTGTCCATTGGCAGTGTCCGCGGAAATCTTGACTTCGAAGTCGCGTGCCGGCAGGTTGTAGCCTGCAGGAGCCTTGGTTTCCTTCAGATAGTAGGTGTCATTGTCCAGACCGGTGACGGAGAACAGACCGTTATCGTCAGAGGTCAGCGTGGAGCCATCTGCCTCAGCATCAACCCAAGAAGTGACCTTATTATCCTCATCGACCACTGCGTACTGGTTATTTGCATTCTTCAGCTTGAATTCAGCACCCGGAAGCTTGGTCGTATCCTTATCGGAATCGACCTTGGTGGTATCGAGCTTGTAGGTGAAGACGATGACCTTGTCTTCCGGGGTCTCGCCGGTGGGTTGATTCTCGCCCTGGCCGGACTGATCAGGCTTGTTGGAGTAGGTGAGCTTTGCGGTGTTCACGTTGCCCGGCAGACCAATCTGGGCAGAGGAATTCAGCTTAGCGGTATAGGACACAATCACATACTTGCCTGTAGCAACACCTGCAATTGCCTTCAAATTGTTGGTCGAAACAGTGAAGGTCTTAGCCAGCGGATTGGTGATGGTAAAGGAGCTGGTGATATCAGCATCTTCTTCAGTATCAAGCGCCTTGTTGTCAGACAGGTAGACCTTGACAGAAGTCGGCGCATCAAATCCATCGTCCAAGGTATCGGAGAACATGTACTTGTAGGTCTCATACTGAGACATATCCGGCACGGAGCCGATCAGGTGGAACGGAACGTCGTCGCCAATGTTGTAGTCGGCAACATCGTTGAAACCGTTGCCATACTCGCCAGTCACGCTCTTCTTGTTTTCCTGGACCTTCTTTTCGAGGGTCGGGACCGAGGTCTTGTCCTGAATCGTGATATTGCTGGTGATGGCGAGCACTGCCGGGTTGTAGACAGTCTGGTTACCACCAGTGGTGGAATCGACAATCAGGTAGTAGCCGGTGGCAAGAGTATTAGCACCATTCCTCAGAGCGGTACCGTCACCCGTCTTGTTCGCCAAAGCGATCTTGGCGACAATGTTGGTGTTCGCGCCATTGGACGCGAAGTTGTCCGCGTTGCCGAGTGCCTTCACGAACTCGTCAGAAGTGTTCACATTGGTGAAATAACTGCGAATGGTATTATCGGCCTTCAACGCCGTAAGGAAATTAGTGGAATTGATGCCAGTGCCCCAGCTGGTGGAGCCAAGGGCCCCACCAGACTCAGCCTGGCTACCAGTGAGGATCTGATATGCAGTGTATGTGTGGTTCTGCAGGTTCGCGGTAGTCGGAACGGTAACCGTCACGGTGTTGTCGGCTGCCATTGCGGAACTAGCCACGCCGGCGAAACCGGCGACAGCCATGGCTGCGGATGCAGTCACGGCAACAAGGCCTTTGAGTACCTTATTCATTCTTTTTCCTTTACTTTGTTGGTTATATCTTCCCTGATATTAAGTTTTCAGCCCTTGAGGAGAGGGCGTTCATAGAACAGCTACGGGCCGCCCTCCCCTCTCACAGAGTCGATAATCATGATTGCCGCCTCCTGAGGCTCAAGGCCAGACCGGCCACGGCAATCGCCACTGCGAGGAATCCCGCAGTGTACATCTTGTTCAGCCCTTCGCCGCCCGTGCTAGGCAGGACGACACCAGGGGTGTTGGTAATGGATCCACCGTCAACGGTGAACGCCGTATTCGCGTTGTATGCGCCGGTGGTATCCGTCTTGAAACCGCTGGACGTGTACCATTCACCGGTCACGTCAGAGCCTTCGGCGGGACCAATGCGGAACATGTGCGGGGTGCTGTCGAGGTTGAATCCGTCAGGAGCCTTGGTTTCGACGAGCTGATACTCGCCCCATGCCAAGCCATGAAGCTCGAACCCGCCCTTCTCACCATTCAGGTCAACGTACTGGCCGGACTGGGTGGAGCAGTCAGAGACACCACTTTCGCCATTCACGCAATCCTTGACAGTTCCGAGATCGCCAGACGCATCCACGTATGTGGCAACGCCATTATTCCAAGAGAACGTCTTGATACGGGTCAGCTTCCATTCGGCGCCACTCAGGAACTCGGTGTTGTACTTAGAACTCACCTTGTTCCACTTGACCGTACCGGTCTTGCGGGTGTTCGGCAGCTTGTAACCATCTGGCGCGGAGTTCCACGTTGCAGCACCATTCGTGATGGTGATGGTGTATACCGTATCGGACACTTCGTAACCGTTCGGCGCGGTCTCCTCTTGCAGGCAGTACGTACCGTCTGCAAGATCGGAGACCTTGAACTTGCCGGCCTTGGTATCTTCATCCTTCTTGCTGGAAACAGTGCTGTTTTCCAGCACGTTCACCACATTGCTTTGGGTCCGCAACACGGAGGCGACCGCGCGATGCTCGCCACTGCGGGCGGCAACACGACGGCTGCTGTATGCGGCGGTGGAGGTGACGGCGCAGCCGGAGGGGGCGGTGATCGAGTACGACGGTCCAGCGGAAATCACCACAACTTCAGGAAGGGTGTTGTCGTTAGTGAACTTAAAGTTCTGGTCATTAGCTTTGGGTACACTCGCACTGCCCGGACCATACCAACCGTTTCCATTGATGTGTTGGAATCCGAACTGGCTGGTCGAGTCAATCGCATTGCCACCCGTCAACGGAATGTTCGCATATGCATAACTATTGCAAGAGCCATCCATTTGCGTCATTCTGATGTCCGTCCAATCAGTGTCGTTCGTGGTCTGGTAATGCACCTTGACATTATTCGCGGGCCAGTCGTTCTGTGCTTGGAAGTAGAGCGTGAGGTACTGCTTGGCGGTCACGTTCACCTTCAGAGTGAATGTCTTTCCCTGAGCTTCCTTGGCCGTGATGATGACGGGGCTTGAGGTAACGCTGTTCGCGGTCAACGTCACGCTTGTGCCGGTGGTGGTGCTCAACGAGACGTTATCCGTATTGTTGGAAGTGGACCATGTAACAGTGTTGCCTTCAGGATCCACGGAAGCAATCAGATTAAGGGTCTTGCCCTTCTCAAGATTGATTTCCTGACCATCGGTATAGCCGTTAATCGACACGGAAGTCTCTACGGCCACGCCGGAAACATTGACAGTGAACGATGCAGTGACATTACCATCAGCCGACTTCACGGTAATAATGGTATTGCCATCGCCGGTCGGAGTGACCAAACCGTTTTCGCTCACTGCAGCCACGGCGCTGTTGGCAGACGACCACGTCAGCTTCGCATTGTCAATGGGCGTACCGTTCTGGTCATAGGCCACCGCGTGGAATTGCTGCGCAGTGCTGTTCGTAAACGACGCGGAAACCACTTCGCTATTATTCGCATCAAAGATCTTGACGGACTTAACCTCTGTGCCGGACTGGTCATCAGTAATGTTCCAAGACTGCTCAGCAGTATTGCCGTTCATCTTGGAGAGCGTCCACGTTGAACCGGCCAGCAACGTGTTGTTGTCGGTGCCGTCGACCTTCTGCCATTCGATTGCCGAACCGGTCTTCTTATTGATGATCTTGCCGTCAGTCGTCAACAGTTTGTCTGCATCCGTGCTGATTACCTTACCGGCACTGTCGAAAACGCTGGAGATGTTTGTCGCAGCATCGGTAGTGCTACCAGTGTTGATCTGGTAAATGTTGGTGTTCTGCGCATAACCTTCAGCCGTACCCGATTCCTTCAGGAAATAGGTGCCGTTCTTGGCGAGGTTGCCCAGCTGGATCGAACCTTCCGCATCGGCATCATCGTTCCAACCGCCATCGGCGATGGTGGCGAGAGCGTTTGTGCCGTGTACCGCATCTTCCTTCTTGCCGTACACAGTCCAGCTGGTTCCGCCGAGAGCATTGTGCCCAGCGGTGTCATCCACCTTGTTCCACGCGATCGCGGCGCAGGAGGTGGAGTACGAGCCGTTCCACGGCAGATTATGACGCTCCTGGTCCATATCCAGAATGGATGTGGTCTTCTCGCCGGACTCGTTGATGAATTCGCTGCCAACAGCATGATCCGAACTTTGGCCCTTGACCTTCTTCACAGTCTCGTTGTTCAGCATTTCGAAATCGCCGCCGACCCACACACGACCATTAGTAGAGACATGGCTCTGGAGGCTACCGTTAGGAACAAGAATGCTGCCCATCCAAGCCGCAGAAGGGTCATCCGTGGCCCGCATGTCATGCGCACTGCCCCATGCGCCGTGATTGGTGCTGGGGTTCGTGTTGTGGTCAGTGACCTGAATCCAACCCGTAGCCTGGCCACCGCGAATCACCACATTCGACGCATCGGCGAAATTCCACATGATTTGCTGCGCGCGCTTCGCGTAATTCGTGTTCTTCGCCGCTTGCGTAGCATCCTCAGATGCAGCCGTGACGAAATCGTTGGCGATATTATCGTTATTCCACCAGAATCGCCAACCATTGTGGAAGTCGATGGTCTGCCCGTTCGCGCCAGTCACGTTAACCACAACGGAAGCGTTATCCGGCACGTTGACGAACTTGAAATCGATGCCCGTGTAATCGGTTCCGTTTAAATTTAAGGAAGAGGCGGGTAGGTTGAACACCTGCATGCTTTTGCTGGTATCAATGCTGGTAAAGGTAATCAGCTTTTCGTGTTCCAGCTGGCCCCTGTAGAACGTAAAGGAGTTACCTTTGTTCCCGTTCTTGCGGTAGTCGTACTTGTAAATCGTGTAGTCGGGTGCCGCAGCTTCTGCAGTGCCCGTCGCAACGGTACCGGTTACCGGCAATTTCGTCACGTTGCTCAAATCTGTGGAGAGCTTCGAAATCTTGCCCTTGTACCCGGAGTAATCCGTTCCGTTCACATTGGACAGATTGTCGGGCTGGTTCTTCCATTCCACCAAGCTGGGATCGGTGCCAAGAGTAGGGGTAATATCACCTTCAGTGTCGTTGATGCCGTTCAGTCCGCGTACGGAATCAATAGAATCATTACTGCCCCAAACGCCGGTTCTGCTGCCAGCCAAAGAAGCCTTGTACCCGTGGCTGTTTATATCATTAGCATCCGTCTTGCCCAGCCAGCCCGGCGCACCCCATGCGCCAACCTTGGAGCCCATCACGGACGTGTTAGTATTGCCGCCGACCACCAAAGCTGTCTTGCCATCGGCGGGACGGAACTGTGAACCGAAACCAACCACACCCCAGCGGAAGCCACGTGAAGTGTAATGCTTTCCACCGGTTGTGCCAGTGTTCCACACCTTCCATGCGTCCTTCAGCGGATGCATCGCAAGGCTGCCGTTGACCACGGTCAGACCTTCAGCTTCGACAGCGTACGTGCCAGTTGGACCGGTTTCACTATTCAAATTGGAGTTTTCTTTGCCGCCCACGTACATATCTCCGCCAACGTACGTAGCTACACCGGTATCGGAACCTTCCACGCTCATATCATCGCCCAGGCCAACAGAAGCCGGAGTGCAGGTTTTTCCGTCAGCGGGCTCCTCGGCCTTGGCATTGTAAGCGGGGATGGGGGAGGTTACGGCTATGGTGGCCATCATGCCGACGGCGACAAGGGCTGCAGTGAGCGCACGGGCCGGTTTGACCCCCTGTCTCAGCGCTACGTGCTTCAGCCGTTCCACCTGATGCCTCATCGTTTCATGCTCCTCAAATAGCTCTATGTACTGAATGCCATCGTTCCCATTCTTACCTCTTCGCCGGCGAACTTTCCGCGTCATCGGGGAACGCTGAATTCAGTTATTCACAACCTAAATACGAGGTTATAGCATTCGTTTGCAATCCGCAAATCGAGATCCGTAAAAGTTTCGCGGTCTGATTTTCTATGAATTTGATGGACATCGACACTGCCAATCACCTAGTATCCCAACCCTTGTTTTGGCGAAATAAAGCCGTTTTCCGAACGCAACCACACACTCGGTCTGTATTTTTCAACAATTGTTGACATGCTCACTTATTAGACTCTGTAAAATTCGCTGCCCAATTTCTTCCATTGATTTTGACAATATGAAGACATATGACTATTTTTTTAACATTCGCTGACTTTGCCTTCGACATCGTTGTCAGGCATATTGTCATTGCCCTCTTCAACACCCCCGTACGCGAATTTGCCTCCCACTGTCATGCAGCCGTCGCTCCTACATACCCCTCCAGCACACACCAGGCATCCAGCCGCATATGCAAAAACCGCGCTGGAATCATCGATAAACGTTGATCCCAGCGCGGTCCATATGCACACCTGACGCCGCTATGGCTGTCTATGTATATGACTCCTGCATGGCAATTGCCCTATGCGAGCCAATTACCATATGCGGGACCGTCACTCCTCGGCACTCTCGCCCGGTTCGGATTCGGGGTCGGCCTCCGGCTCTGCAGTCTCCTCGACAACCACCTCAGCTTCTGTCTCCGTGGATTCCACGATAAGCTCCAGCTGCTCGGCAACCGGCGCCGGCTTCGGCTCCGCCTCCACTTCGGCTTCCGCCCCAGACTCCGTCTCCGACTCTGTCTCAGATTCCGACCCAGATTCAGGCTTGGCGGATTCTGCAGCCGTGTCAACAGCCTCATCATCGGCCTCGCCAGAGGTGCTGCCAACAGATGTTGCAACGCTCACGTCAACAGAACCATCATCATCGCTGTCAACAGGCTCATCAGTTGACTCGTCAACAGGCTTGTCAACAGCCCCACCGTCTTCAGACTGCTCGTCGACCTTATGTTCAGCCGATTCGTCACCATCAGCACTGTCAACAGGCTTGTCAACAGATGTGTCAGCGGATTCGTCAACAGGTTCACCGTCAGTGTCGCCAACACCGTCAACAGACTCCTCGTCGGTATTGTCAACAGGCTCATCAGACTCGTCGTCAACACCATCAACGGATTCGTCGTCAACAGCCTCATCGCCAGACTCATCATCAGAGGCGACGGCAATGGCGACAACCGCTTCAAGCTCGGCGGAGGCGTCCACGCCGGATGGCTGGGTCTCGTTCGCCTCATCGTCACCGTCATCCGGCTCGGTGTTAGCGAGGATATCCTCCTCGGTGGCCTCATCATCCTGATCGTCGTCAAGCTGTTCGATGGCTTCGACCACGCCACGCTCGTCACGTGGCTTCTGAGCGATCACGTCGATATGGAAATCGTCGTATGCGGGCTTCGACTGCACCCACAGGTGGCTCGGCTCCGGCGGTTCAATCTCGGAATGCTCGCCGCATCCGTGATCAACCGACACCACGCGGCCATCATCCGGGCTCCACTTGTTCGCGCACACGCCGAACATGCGGTTCAATTCGCCTTTCAACGGCACGAAGAACCCGCAGGTGGAGCACAGGTTGCCGTCCGCGGTTTTGGTGGACAGCGCCTTCGGGCCACGCGGGCCCTCATACCAACGCTTCGCCACCTGGGCACGGCCCTTCGGGGATAGCACGTGGCGGCGGGACAGCGCGAATTCCTCAACGATGTCGTCGGTTTCGGCTTCCTTATCGGCCTCGATGGCTTCGGCAGCCGCAACAGCCTCAGCGGCCTTGTCAACATTTGTTGCAACATTTGTTGACTTGTCGCCATCTGCCACGTTGTCAACGTTTGTTGATTCACCGGCATTCGCCTGCATGTCAACATTCGTTGCGTTGTCAGCATCTGTTGACACGTCGGCATCCGAAGAACCATCGGCATTCCCTGATTCCGCACCGGTTGCCGCTTCGCCAACATTCGTTGACTTATCAACACTTGTTGACGCATCGGCAGCATCAGCCGCCTGCACGGGCTTGGTCTTGCGGAACCCGTCTTCAAGTCTGGGATCATCCGGATCGGTACCAATGGAATCAGTCGGCGCCAAATCAGTAGGCTCCAACCTATCCTTCCACGGCACCCAAGCGGGCGGCACCAAAGCATCATCCGTGGGCACCAGCGACGACTCATTCACCGTCCACGTGCCCACCTCAGCATCGTGATACAACGTGACCGACCATTGCCATCCCTCGTATCCGCGCACATCCGCAGCCAAGCGGAAATCCGTCACATTGTCGCCAAGCTCGATGGCATTGACAACATCGCCCACCTGCTCGGGTTCATCGGCCACATCCATGGCCACCGCACGGGCAATATCGCGCGGATCCGGCTGCTCGGACGGCATCTGCGGGTCAAGAACTTCATCGGTTCCGGTCATAAATCAGTCCTGTACGTCGAAATTGTCGGCAACCGCACGCAACAGTGTCGCCAGCTTCCGGCTCTCGGAAGGAGAGGGGTAATGGTGGCGACGCAGCGTGTTGCCTGCGGAATCCAACATCTTAATGAGATCCTCGCAGATGGCGGCCATGTCATCGGGCTTCGGGCGAGTGGCCTTGACCAGCGACGGACCGGCTGCGATAAGTTTCACATCCATGGCCTGCGGCCCCCTACGGCCAGCAACCACGGCATACTCCACCTTAGCGTTCTTACGCAACGTGGTGGTTCCAGCGGGCAAAGCGGCCGCGGGGAGGAACACGTCCTCGCCTTTCTCACTGGCGATGAAGCCGTATCCCTTAGCGGCGTCAAACCAACGAACTCGACCGGTGGGCATTGCGCACTCTCGCTTTCCTAATCCTAAAAAACATTAACCGATTTATTTTAGCGCAAGCTCCGTATGCCCGCCAGAGGTGCAGGTGCACGGTTGGTGAGGGAGTCTGGTTGGCGAAGGAGTCTAGTGGAGGAGACAGACACGAGACGGACATGAGACGGACATGAGACGGGAGTTGAGCGCGAAACAGAAGCTGAATGCGAAACATATGAAGATTCCCCTCCCCCCTCCACCGAAATCAGACAAAACCGCCCCATTCCCGTCCGATTCCGGTACGAGACACGCGAAACCTCCCCATCCCCTCCTCCGAAATCAGACAAAATTGGCCTGTTTTTGTCCGATTCCAGTATGGGACAGCCCGTCCGTACCGGCACCGACACTAGCCGCGCCAGCCGTACCAGCACCAGCCGTACCAGCACCAGCACCAGCTGCGCCGGTTGCCACCGGATTCACAAGATGCGTCAACGGCAGCACAATGGTGAAAGTCAAACCACCGCCAGGCGTATCCGTAGCGCAAATAAAGCCCTGATGCGCCCGCACCACGGACTGCGCGATGGCAAGCCCCAAACCGGTTCCGCCCTTGGCCCTCGCACGCGAAGGATCGGCGGTGAAGAACCGTTCGAACAGCTGCGAACGCGTCTCCGTAGGCACGCCCGGCCCGTGATCTTCGAAGCACAACACCGCATACGCGGTTCCGGTGGACATGCTCTGCCCCACTTCCGCCGCGTCCAGGAACTGCCGTAGCGAAGCATCATTCGAAGGCAGCGTGGCCAGGTCGCGCTGGTTGATCGAGGCGAGCATGGTGCCCATCGACACGCGCACCGGTGAATCAGACGGCGTATAACGATGCACGTTGCCCACGATATTCGTCACCACCTGGCGCAACCTCGACGCGTCACCAATCAGCGTGATCGGCTGCATTTGACCTTCCACAACCTCCAACGCACACGGGTGCTCCCCGTCCGCGGGCTTGAGCGTAACGGTGCCGCGCGTCACTTCACGTTCCGGGTCGAGCGCGTGCAGATCATCGGTCGCGTCGGTTACGAGCGAGGTGAGTGACACCTCCTGCGTCATATCGATGCCGCGCCCCTCGTCCAGTCGGGCGAGCGAGAGCAGGTCTTCCACCAGCACGGTCATGCGTTGGCTGGAACGTTCGATGTGCGCGATCGATTCGTCCGCGCGTTCCAATGCGCCTGGCATGTCACGCTGCATGGTGTACAGCTCCGCATAACCGTGGATTGCGGCGAGCGGCGTGCGCAGTTCGTGGCTTGCATCGGAGACGAAGCGTTTCATCTTCTCGGTGGTCTGCTCCTGCTCGTGGAAGCTGCGTTCGATGCGGGCAAGCATGATGTTCAGCGACGAGGAGAGCGAACCGACTTCAGTATTTTCGGGCGCAGGCGGCACACGCTGGCTCAAATCACCTGCCGCGATCTGGGCGGCGGTTTTCTCGATGCGTTTCAGCGGTTGCAATGTACGGCGGATGATGAGCGCAGACAGTGATCCGCCGAGCAGCACGATGGCGATGCCCACGGTGATGCAGTATTGGGTCAGGGTGTTGATGATGTCGATTTGGTCGGACAGTGACAAACCGATGAACACCACGCCTTTGACGGTTTCGTTGCCTTTATTATCCGCCTCGACCCATTTGAACGCGGCCACGCGCCATGGTGCCCGTGCGGCTTGCAATACGCCGCTGCCTACCGCAACATGCTTCCCGTTCGTTGTGGCATCCGTGCCGTCGGCTCCGCTTTCCAGGTCATTGTTCGGGTCGGTTCCTGTGCCGCCGTCCACGGAATTGTTCGCGACCGCGCGCAGCACGGCGTTCGTGGTGAACGGCTTGCCGTACATGTCGTCGGTCAGCTGGTCGTCGGTCGGCAGTTTCGGCATGGAAACGATTGACGCGCCGGTCAGCCCGGCGACGGACGGCACCAGAGGAGTGCTCACTTTGCCTGTGAATTCACCGTTTTCGACGTATCGCACCTGCAGGAAGTAGTTGTTGCCCATGCCGCTGTTCTGACTGTTCGACCCGCGCAGCATGGTAGTGTTGCTCAGGATCAGCGAGCGCTGCGAGATGAGCTGGTTGTCGGTTTTCTGCAGCAGATAGCTGCTGACGAGTTGGCGGATCGCGGTGGAGATGCCTACCGTGCCGACGATGAGCACGATGAGCGTGCAGGCGACGAGTTTGGTGCTCAGTGAGAACCGGTCGAAACGGTTGAGGAAGAGTTTGGCGAAGGTCTGGTGCTTGGCTTTGAATGCGCCGGTTTTCGCCGCGGTGCGTGCGGCGGCTTCGGCTTTCGCTTTGGCTTTGTTCGCGGCTTTCGCGGCTTTCGCGGTGGCCTTGTTCGCGGCTTTCGCGGCTTTCGCGGTGGCCTTGGCTGCGGCTTTCGCGGCGTTAGCGGCTGGCTTGCCGGACTGGGCACCCTGCGCAGAGGCCTCAGATGCCGCATTGGCGGCGGCACCGGTCTGGGCGCCACCGCCAATGGGAGCATCCGAAGTCGTCTCGCTTGGCGTACGCGGACCGTTCGGACCGGTCTGATCGTTCGGGCTTTCCTGCACGCCTGGCGTATGCGGTTCCTGCTGGGGCGCGGTCATGAGCGTGGCTCTCGAATCATGTAGCCGATGCCGCGCTTCGTTTCGATCAGCGGGGTGACCTTATGCTTCTCGCCGTTCTCGTCAGTCACCTCGATTCCGTCAACCTTCTTGCGCAGGTATGAAATGTAGCTTTCCACGATTGCCGCGTCGCCGCCCCAGTCGTACTGCCACACGTGATCGAGGATCTGCGCCTTGCTCAGCACACGGCCGGAATTATCCATCAGATAGCGCAGCAGCTTGTATTCCGTAGGGCTCAGGTCGATGGACTGGCCGGCACGGGTGACGTCATGCGAATCCTCATTGATTTCAAGATCGCCCACGCGGATGATCGGATCCTCTTCGGTCTGTTCGCGCGTGCGGCGCAGAATGGCACGGATGCGGGCCACGACCTCTTCGAGGCTGAACGGCTTGGTGACGTAATCGTCGCCGCCGACCGTCAAGCCCATCACCTTGTCTTGCGTATCGTCGCGGGCGGTGAGGAAGAGGACCGGGGCGTTGATGCCTTCTTGGCGGATACGACGGGTCACGGTGAATCCGTCGATGTCAGGGAGCATGACGTCGAGCACGATGAGATCGGGCTGGACCTTTTCGATAACTTCGATGGCTTCCGAACCAGAGGCTGCGGTAGAGACTTCGAAGTTCGCGAAATGCAAGGATGCCACCAGCAGTTCGCGGATGGACGGCTCGTCGTCGACAACAACAATCGATGCTTCAGTAGGCTTACTCATAGCCTCCAGCATGACCCGCAACCCTGTAGGTTTCCTGAATGTCCTCTGAATTTTCATGCATCCTTCGGAAAAACCAAGGGCTGTCTCATACCGGAATCAGACAGAAATGGGCCGATTCTGTCCGATTTTGCGTTTCGCTGCGATGCAAGGCGCGGGTCAATGCGGCGGCAACGGCGAATCAGTCGTCCCGGAAGCCGCCGTTGCCGCCATCGTTGTCGTTGTTGCCTTCGATGCGACGGGTGCCGGGGATGAACGGTTTCGCGAACATCGCCTCGATGTCATCGGAAACGGACTGGTCGACGGAACCGTCACCCGGCATGAACGAATCGCCCGCATGGAACCGCGGCTCGGATTCGTCAAGCTCTGCGGACTGCACGGACCGCACGTCCACGGACTCACCGCCTTCATCCTCATCGCCCCGGCGCTTGCGCTTCCTGCGGTTCTTCGCAGCGGTTTGGGCAGCGAGCTCCGTGGCGGTTTCAACGGCATCTCCCGCGGATTCCGCAGCTCCGGTAACCGCCTCAACAACGCCCACGACAGCGCCAGCAACGGCGTCGTTTCGCGCTTCGTCGGTCAAACCGTCTATCAAACCGCCGGTCAAACCGCCGGTCAAACCGCCGGTTTCGGCACTCGTTCCGGTCAAGGTTTCAGCCGTATTCTCAGCCGCCTGATCAGCGGCCTTCTTGTCTCTTCGACCCTTGTGCCCATGACGATTGCCGTGCGCGGAACCGCCCTTGCGTTTCTCGCCGCGCTTGCGTTCCTTCCCTGAGGACCCGCCGGCAGGCTCCCCGGCGTGACGCCTACGGTTCGCGCGGGTGCGCTTGCCCGCCGCAGCCCTCTTCGCATCCAACTCGGCTTCCTTGTGCCTCTTGCGGTTGCGCAGCACGATCAGGACCGCGCCCACGATCAGCAGTGCCACGGCGCAAATCAGGCCGATGATGCCAACGACCGTCAGCGAGGAGGATGTCGAGGTCTTCTTCAGCAGCATGATTTCGTCCATCATGGCGATGGCCGCGCCGGACCAATCCTGAGCACCACTCTTCGCCAGCTTGTCGGTGGCGGCTTCGCTCAGCGCCTCCACGGTTTTCTTGTTGCGCAGCCACTCGTCGGAATTCGAGGATGCGACCACCACCAGTTTGCCGTCGCCGGATGCTACGGCCAGCAGCACGGTATTCGGTTTCGGACTCAACGATTCGAGCACGCCGGTCGCCCACTCCACGGGCTTCACCTCGGTGCCGAAACTCTCCACATAGAGCAGGCGGACCGTGGCACCGGTCTGCTCCTTTGTTTCCTTGATTTTGTCGGAAACCGAGGAAGTGTTCGAACCGAGCAGGTTCTGCGGGTCGGTGATGTTCTCCGTAAGGGTTCCCTCACCCTCGGCGAGTGCATACGGGGTTATCCACAACGCGCACATCATCGCCAAAACCAAGCAAACAAGCCATTTCACCGCTTGCGACACACCAGTACGGGGGGTACGGGGGGTTCCGACCACAGCACCCGTTTTTTCGCCGTTCAACGCTTCGAATGTCATACACTCCACCATACCGACCTGTTTGGGCACCGACAAACAGCGAATTATGGAGTAACCGTGGTTGTTTGGGGTGACTCAGTGAGTTTGCTTGGCGAGTTGCTTGGCGAGTTCGCCTGGCGAGTTGCTTGGCGAGTTCGCCTGGTGAGTTGCTTGGCGAGTTCGCCTGGTGAGTTGCTTGGCGAGTTCGCCTGGTGAGTTGCTTAGCGGCTCTCGGCCTGAAGCAGTGCGTCCAAGCAGGTTCGGCACAACGAATAACCGATCAATCAGAACAGGAACGCCTGCAAGCAGGCACACGGACAAACACACGAGCAGTAAGGAGACAACGATGCCTCAGTATCAAGTGGATTCCGAACAGATTCAGTCATCAAGCGCGGCGGTACAGAGTTCGGTGAGTCAGATTCGCCAAGCGGTTGCGGGGATGTACGCCAATCTCAACACGCTGCAAGGCGTGTGGCGGGGATCGGCGGCAGCGCAGTTCGGAGCTGTGGCGGCGCAGTGGCGAAGCGCACAGCAACAGATGGAGAACTCGCTTGAAGCAATCCAGCGGGCGCTGACCCAGGCTTCGACGGTGTATGCCGAAGCGGAGACCGCCGCGTCGCGCCTGTTCGCGCAGTGATTGCCGGGCGGCTTCGGTAATCCCGGTCACAATCCCAATCCCGGCTGGTTCCAGTTGGTTCCGGTTGGTTCCGGCCAGCCCAATCGATTCCGGATAATCCCCAGCTAATCCCAATATCACCAGTAATCCAGCAACCCTCAGCGTAGCCATATACGGACCCCGTCCCCATCTGGCTACGCTTACTCATACCCAGCGCATCCAACCGGAGAAACCATCCCCAACTGCCTACACTCACCACCCCCAGCGCAGACAGATGGAAACGACTCCCCCAAATCCCTACACT
>NZ_FQTX01000005.1 GCF_900129045.1 Bifidobacterium merycicum DSM 6492
ACACGCCGAAAGCGCGCGGGCCGTGGACGGACTGGCAATCATTTGACTATAAAGAAGTAGTACAAAACACGCTCTTGAGTTCTCAAACCACCACCGCACCGACCCGGAACCATCCACCCTCAAGGAGGGGAACCGTGCCGCGCCGAGCAGCAAGAGAAAAACCTACACCAAAACCCGAACCCACGCAAACCCACCCCCACACGAACACCCCAAAACCCCTGCAAACAAACACATCCACCGGCGTGTCGAAAACAAGCCCGAAACCCCGGGAACCGGGACGAAACACACGGACAGCACCACGAACAAACGGAAAACAAACCCGAAAAACACGGCGTGTCACACGGCCACCTTTCGTAATCGCACACATCACACACATCAATGAGGCGTAGGGTGAGAGCCATGACGAAGAAAATCGCAGTATTAACAGGCGCTGGCATCTCCACCTCAGCCGGCATTCCGGATTTCCGCGGCCCGGACGGCGTCTGGACCAAACA
Organism: Bifidobacterium merycicum DSM 6492; assembly: GCF_900129045.1. GTDB lineage: Bacteria > Actinomycetota > Actinomycetes > Actinomycetales > Bifidobacteriaceae > Bifidobacterium > Bifidobacterium merycicum. The sequence continues at coordinate 495 of NZ_FQTX01000005.1, forward strand.
CCCCGAACAAATGAACGTCTATGACATCGACGCCTTCATGGCCAATGAGGAAGATCGCGAATATTCCTGGCGTTGGCAGAAAGAGTCGCCGGTATGGAACGCGCAACCCGGCACGGCCCATAAGGCGCTGGTCAAGCTCGAACAGGCAGGCATGCTGACATTGCTGGCCACGCAGAACTTCGACGCACTGCATGAGAAAGCCGGCAACAGCCCCAGCATCATCGTGAATCTGCACGGCACCATCGGCACCTCGCATTGCATGAAATGCCATCAGAAATACGACACGAGCGACATCATGGACCGGCTGGACGAGGAACCGGATCCGCATTGCCACCGCAAACTGCCGTACAGCGGCGATATGCCATGCAACGGTCTGATCAAAACCGACGTGGTGTATTTCGGTGAAGCGCTGCCGGATGGCGCGATGGAGAAGTCGTACCGTCTGGCCACGCAGGCGGACGAACTGTGGGTCATCGGGTCGACGCTGGAAGTGATGCCGGCGGCGAGCATCGTGCCGGTCGCGGCACAAGCCGGCGTGCCGATCACCATCATGAATATGGGACGCACACAATACGACCGTCTGGCAACAAGGCTGATCCACGACGACATCGCCGTCGCATTGCCCGAGCTGGTGGACGAGACCATCGCCGCGAACGCCTGAACCGTCGTCTCGGGGATACGACACAACGCATAACCTATGGCAAGGGCCACGATTCGCGAATACGAATCGTGGCCCTTGTTGATGCTTCGGAAATCGGCAATCAGTAAATGCGCTTGGGCTGGAAACCTTCAGCCTTCAGCGCGGCAAGAATGCGCTCGATATGATCTGGACCATTGGTCTCCACGGTCACGCCAAGCGACACCGCGTTGGTGTAGTGGCCGGAAGCCTTGAACTGGTCGTGATCCAGCGCGATGACATTGGCGCGTTCGCGTGCGAGCAGCGAAGCGACCTTCACCAGCTGGCCCGGAGTATCCGGCAGTTCGACCTCGAAATTCATGATGCGACCGCGGGCGATCATACCCTTCTGGATCACGGCACCGATGGTGACGGTGTCGATATTGCCGCCGGACATGATCGGAACCACCACATGCGGGCCGGGCGCGGAAGCGAACTTGTGGGAGCGCAGATTGAGATGCTCCAAAGCGGCCAGGGATACGGCGCCCGCGGCTTCGACCACGAGCTTGTGCTTTTCGAGCATCAGCAGGATCATCTCGTTGATGTCGCGTTCGCTGACGGTCACCAGATCGTCGAGGAATTCGTTGAGCAGGGCGAAGGTGAGATCGCCGGGATGCTTGACGGCGACGCCTTCGGCCGACGTGACCACCTGATCGGCGGGAACGACATGGCCGGCCGCGAACGAGTTCTTGAATGCGGGGGAGCCCTCCGGAATGGCGCCGATCACGCGCACTTCCGGCTTGAAGGTCTTGATGGCCAGAGCGACGCCGGCGCCAAGGCCACCGCCACCCAGCGGAACGACGACATCGGTGACGTTGGGGACATCCTCAAGGATTTCCAGACCGATGGTTCCCTGACCGCACAGCACCTCGTAATCGTCGAACGGCGGAACGTAGATCATGCCGTCTCTTTCGGCGAGTTCGGCCGCGTGTGCCGCGGATTCATCGAACACGTCGCCATACAGCACGACGTCGGCACCGTACGCCTTGGTGGCATCCACCTTCAGCGGGGGAGTGATGGTCGGCATGCAAATCGTGGCCTTCGCACCGCGTTCACGGGCCGCGTACGCCACGCCCTGCGCGTGATTGCCCGCAGATGCGGTGACGATGCCGTGGGAAAGCTCCTCTTCGCTCAGAGAGGCGATCTTGTTGTATGCGCCACGAATCTTGAACGAGCCGGTAACCTGCAGGTTCTCAGGCTTCAGAAGAATCTCATGCCCCGTCATTTCACTCAGTACGGGGGAGGGGATGATTGTGGTATGGCGTGCGGTGCCTTCCAAACGCTTCGCTGCGAGTTTCAGCTCGGCTGCATGGTCACGCTGCAGCGCTTTCAGTACGTCCTTTTGTTCCATAACCGGCATTGTAGGAGTCGCTCCTGTCATTGGGCAAACCGCTTCTCACCCGACGAAGGAAACGAAACGCCCGGAACGAGGGGGATACGATGGGACGTATTCCCTCATTCCGGGCGCATACAGGCTGGTACAGCCATTCCCGCAGGCAATCCTCAGGGAGAGCTCCTGCGGGCCCGTCACAACGACGTCACAGCTCGACGACGACGCCTTCCCACGCACTCAGCTCGCCGTTCGCCAGAGAGACGACCGCATGGCTCGCGCCACGGGTGGAAATGACGATCTGAGGCTCGGAGACGCCAGAAGCCACCAATGCGGCACTTTCGGCAGGCACAGCCACACGATCGCCCGACAGGTTGACCATGGTGAGCAACGTGGTGCCGTTCAGTTCACGAGTGAACGCGTACACATGCTCATCGCCGGCATCCACCGGCTTCCACGTACCCGCCGCAACAACAGGATTGTTGTGACGCAACGCGATCAGACGCTGATAGAAAGCGAACACGGACTCCGGATCGTCGACCTGACGGGCGGCGTTCACCTCGGTATGATTCGGATTCACGCTGACCCACGGCTCGGTGGGGGCATCCTCGGCGGTGAAACCGGCGAACGTAGAATCATCCCACTGCATGGGGGTTCGCGCGTTGTCACGGCCGATAAGCGCAAGAGCGTCCATCATGGATTCGGGGGACTGGACCTTGGCTTCCTCGACGCGCTGACGGTACGCATTCAGCGCCTCCAGGTCACGATACTGATCCAGCTTGGTGAAATGGGCGTTGGTCATGCCCAGTTCCTCACCCTGATACACGTACGGCGTGCCGCGATGCATGTGCAGCAGCAAGGCGAACGCCTTCGCCGAGGCTGCGCGGGATTCTTCCGTGGAGTCGTCGCCCCAACGGGACACGACACGAGGCTGATCATGGTTGCAGAAGAAGAGGCTGGCCCAGCCCACATTGGCCACGGCCTCCTGCTGTTCGGCCAGTTCACGGCGCAGGTTCGTCACCTTGAACGGCACGGTGTCCCACTTCGAACCGGACTGGTCGATGCCGACATGGTTGAACTGGAACATCATGTCCAGCTCGCCATTGGCCGGATCGGTGATGTGCTCGTTGCGTTCGGGCGTGACGCCGGGCGCCTCGCCCACATTCATGAAGCCTTCGCGGCCTTCGAAAACCTCACGACGCATTTCCGCAAGGAACTCGTCGACGCGCGGGCCGTCGGAACAGAAGGGGAACGGGCTCGAATAGCCTTCCGGACCGACCGGATCATCGGCGATCAGGCTGCCGTCCTCGCCGGGCAGCTTGCCATTGGCGTCCACGACCTTGGAGATCTGGGTGATCACATCCATGCGGAAACCGTCGATACCGCGATCCATCCACCAGTTCATCATCTTGTACACGGCCTTGCGCACCTCGGGATTCTCCCAGTTGAGGTCAGGCTGCTTCTTGGAATACTGGTGGAAGAAGTATTCGCCGCGCTTCGGATCGTATTCCCAAGCAGAGCCACCGAAATAGGAACCCCACTGGTTCGGTTCCGCACCCGGCGTGCCCGGCTCGTGGCCCGGCTTGGCGGGACGCCACCAATACCAGTCCGCATGCGGATCATCCTTGTCGCGGGACGCCTGGAACCAGGCATGCTCGTCGGAAGTGTGGTTGACGACCAGATCCATCACGACCTTGAGGCCACGCTTATGCGCTTCGGCAAGCAGCTCATCCATATCCTCAAGCGTGCCGAACAGCGGATCGATGCTCTGATAATCGGAAATATCATAACCGTTATCGTCCTGCGGGGACTTGTACACGGGGGACAGCCACAGCACGTCCACGCCAAGATCGGCAAGATAGTCAAGTCTGCTGGTGATACCCTTCAAATCGCCGATGCCGTCGCCATTGGTGTCCTGGAACGAACGCGGATAAATCTGATAGACCACGGCGTTCGACCACCACGGGTTGGGAGTGGCACCGTTGGTACGCACAGTATCCGGCAATTGCGGACAATTGAACGATGTCATCGTTAAGCTCCTTTGCTTGTCATTTTCATGTCTGTTGTTACCGTTCCCATCGTAGACAGGACCCCCACCATTAACCGTGTGACGTGGCCATCTCAGCGGCGAAAACGGTCGGCGGAATCCGACAAGTGGATTCCGCCGACCGAGGGTTGGGGGTGGGGTGCGAAACGGTTGATTCGCTCGGCTACCGCCTCGCTCAGGCGGAGCCTATGAACAGTCCACTGGACTGTTCACTTAACGGCTCCGCGCATGACCCCTCCGACGACCCATTTTTGGGCGAAGACGTAGACGATGAGGACCGGAGCCATGGCCATCAGGTAGGAGGCGAAGGCCATCGGATAGTTCGAGGTGAACTGGCTCTGGAACACGTACTGCGCCAACGGAATGGTCTGATTGCTCTGATCGGTCAGGGTGATCAACGGCAGCAGGAAGTCATTCCACGCCCACAGCGCGGTCAGGATGGCAATCGTGGCGTTGATGGGTCCCATCAGCGGGAAGATCACCGTCCAGAAGATGCGCCAGGTCGAAGCGCCATCAATACGTGCGGCCTCTTCCAGCGACACCGGTATCGAACGGATGAAACCGATGGCGATGAACAGGTTGGAACCGATGCCGAGAATCGTGTACAGGATGATCAGACCAAGCTGGTTGTCGAGATGCAGCGATCCCATCTCCTTGGCGATCGGCAGCATGATCACGGTGAACGGCACGAACATCATGGCGAGGAAGAAGTAATACAGGAAGCGGAAGAACCGCTTATCCATATTCCTTGCGACGGCGTAGGCCACGAAGGTGTTCGTCAGCAGGGTGAGCACCACGGCGCACACGGTGATGATGGCGGAGTTGAGCGCGGCCTTCGGATAGTTGACCTTGTTCCACGCATCGACGAAATTATGCCATTCCCACGTGGTGGGCAGGGTGAAGGTGCCCGCCTCGCCGGGGGTTTTCAGCGCGGTGACGACGGTGAAATACAACGGCACCAGCACGGTGAGGCTGAGCACCGCCACGGCCGCGGTAAGCCACCAGTTGATGTTGCGATCCTTGCGGTACTTGGTGGTGTTCGTGGAACCCTTGGTTGCAATCGAAGCATTTGCGGAAGTCATGATAATCGCCTCTTCCTTTCAGACCTTTTCCTTGCCGCTGAAGAACTTCAGCTGCACGAACGCAAGAACCGCCAGCACGATGAAGAACGTGACCGCATTCGCCATCTGGTAGGAGTACTCGCCGTTGCCCAGACCGTTCTGGAAAATCAGGTAGGACACGGTTTCGGTCTTGGAATCCGGGCCACCCTTGGTCAATGCCATGACCTGATCGAACGCACCGAGGGAGTTCTTCAGGCTGAGCACCATGTTGATCGTCACGAAGGGTCCGATCAGCGGGAAGGTGATCTGCCAGAAGTTCTGCCAGGGGCTCACGCCGTCGATGGCCGCGGCCTCGTAGATCTCGTTATCGATGGTCTGCAGGCCGGCCAGATACAGCAGCGTGGAGTACGCCACGCCCTGCCAGATGGACAGGAACACAATCGGGAACCAGGCGAGATTCGGATCGGAGATCATCGACGTGGACAGCCAGTCGATATGCAACGCCTGACCGAGCGCGGGCAACGGCGTCATGAAGATGTACTTGAACACATAGCCGATGACCAGCACGGACAGGGTGTACGGGATGAAGAAGATCGCGCGGAACCCGTTCTTGAAGGCGATCTTGGAGTTCAGCAGCACCGCGAGGAACATGCCGATGAGGTTCGTGCCGAGCGTGATCAGGATCGCGATGAAGATGGTGAACACGTAGGCATGCCCCACGCGTGCATCCTGGAACATGGCGATGTAGTTCTTGAAGCCGATGAACTTGAAATCACCATAGCCTTGGGAATTGGTGAACGAGTATGCGGCACCCTGAAGGAACGGCCAGTACAGGAACGCCGCCACCAGAATCGCCGCGGGAACCGTCATCCAATAGAAGGCCGGATCCACCTTGCGCTTTGAGAACTTGGACACTTTCTTCGGCTTCGCTGCCGATGTCGCTTTGCCAGTCATATCATTCCCTCCCCTCATCTGAAGTTCCTGGCTTCGATCTTGTCGTATTCGCTCTGCATGCTGTTCAGGAACTTGGTCTTATTGCCCGTCTGGATCAGCGTCTGCAGGAATCCGGCGATGTTGATGCTGGCCGGAACGTAATGGTCGCAGAAATCGGTGAGCTTGCCCGCCTTGTAGAACGACAGCACGCCGTTGAGCGCCTCGTCGCCGACATACGTGTTCTTATACGGGGAGAATGCTGACTGCTGCTTGGAGTAATCCTTGACGTTCTCATCGCTCATCAGGAAGTCGACGAATTCACGCGCTTCCTTCTCGTGCTTGGTGTGCGCACCCATGGTCAGCATCACGTCATCGCCAGCGGTGAGCTGCTGCTCCTTGGCGTTGTTCGTGGCCGGCATTTGCGCGAACCGCAGGTTGGCGTTCTTGTTGATGAGACGAATCTGCGGGATGGCGTAGGTGCCCAGCGGCAGAATGGCGGCCTTGCCCGCGGCGATGTCCTGGGTCGCCTGCTGATAGGTGACCGCGGGATTTTTCTGCGTGTAGTTCTGGTAGATTTCGACCAACTTGTCGCTGACCGGATCCCACAGGTCGCTGAACGTCTTCGTGCCATCCTTGAGATACGAGTATTCGCTTTCAGGAACCAGCGTGGAGTTCAGCGACGACAGCGGCGCCTGGATAGTCCACGGGTCGCCGGTGCTGGCCTCGATCGGCACGACGCCCTTGGCCTTGAACCGCTTGAGCAGCGAGATGAACTCATCCCAGGTCTTCGGCGGATTGTTCGGATCTTCACCGGCCGCCTTCCACACGTCGGCGTTGATGATGTAACCGCTCGCGTTGCCCGCGTAGGGAATCGTGTACAGCCGCTTCTTCGACTGATCGGTGGTCTGCACCAGGCTCTTGGCGATCTTCACCATGCCCGGATTAAGCTCATCCACGATCTTGTCGTCGGTGAAGTCATGGAATACGCCCGCTTCGGCCAGCATGCCGAAATTAATGTCACCGTTGATCGTGATGATGTCAGGTTCACGGCTTTTCACCAGACGGGTCCGCAGATCGGTGGTCGCATCGGATGAATTGTTGACATTGATCTTGATGTTGGGATGTGTTTTCTCGAATTCACGGGCCTTTGCCGTGAACCAATCAGCGGCTTCGGCTTTGTACTGGAAGAAATCCAACGTCACCGTGCCCGCATTGGATGTGCCGCAACCGGCCATCCCCAATCCCATCGCCGTCACGCAGACGGCCGTCGCCGTGCGACGAATCACACGACGCCAATTTCCATGGTTTATACGAGATTTCACTCTCATAATCAACCCTTTCCCTTCCTTGGGTACGGCCTCTCTGCCGCAACCGATGGTTTCAGATTAACCGAGTTCATTTTTTATTCCCAGTCTTTGTTTGTCGGCTCGTGTCGCAACAAAATAACGACGTTTTTCTTATTCCGAGAAAGAAAATGGTGCCCGCCGACGCGCACACCGTCGACGGGCACCCGCAGGCCAGCGGGTCGAAAACCTACAAAACCGACTACCGCTTGACCATGGACCGTTCGATTTCCTCCAAGGACTTGCCCTTGGTCTCCGGCACGAAATATGCCACGAACGGGATGGACAGGACCGCGAACACCGCGAACACCGCGAACGGACCGCCTACGTTGTTATGGAACATCGACAGCAGCGCCAGGAAGAACTGGGAAACGATGAAGTTGCCCAGCCAGTTGGCCGCGGAACCGAAGGACGTGCCGATGCCGCGCACGGACAGCGGGAAGATCTCGCCGATCATGACCCAGGCGATCGGTCTCCAGGATGTGGCGAAACCGAGGATATAGACGCCGATCAGCACCATGGTGGGCACGGCGAGCTTCGAGACATCGCCCATGTAGTTCAGCGCGGTCATCGCGGCCAACGATACGGCCATCACCACCGAGCCGAACGTCAGAAGCTTCTTGCGCGGGAACTTGTCCATGATGAGCGTGGCGACGATGGTCGCGCCGAAATTCACGACGCCGATGCCCACGGACACCCAGATGGCATTGCTTTCGGGGAAGTGGAAGCCCTTGATGAACACCTGCGGCAGGAAGTAGATCACCGAATTGATACCAACCAGCTGCTGAAAAAGCATCAGACCGACCGCGGCGATCAGCGCCGGACGCGCGATGCGGAACAATTCGCCCACACCACCCTTGGAACCATGCGAAGCGACTTCCTTGATCTCGTCGAGCTCGAGCTTCACCTGCGCCTGATCGACATCCTTGCGGATCAGCGTGAGCACCTTAAGCGCGTTGCGATCATCACCCTTGCTGATCAGGTAACGCGGGGATTCGGGAAGCAACAGACCGCCGATCAACAGCAGCGCCGAAGGAATCAGCGCCGAGCCGAGCATCCATCGCCAATCGCGGATGCCGGCGATGTTATGACCGAGGAAACCGAGGTTGGACGCGTAGGCCAGCAGGATACCGAAGGTGATCATGAGCTGGAACAATGTGGACAGTGATCCTCGACGTTCCTTCGGCGCGAGTTCCGCAAGATACGCCGGGGTCAGCGCGGACGCGGCACCGACCGCCAGGCCGAGGATGATGCGGGCGATAACCATCATCGTGAAGCCCGTGGCGGCCGCGCACAGGCCGGATCCCAGCAGGAACAGGATCGCGGAGACGATGAGCAGCTTCTTACGTCCAAACCGGTCGGAAAGCGAACCGATCGACAACGCGCCGATGCAGGAGCCGCTGAGCACCGATGATGTGATGAAGCCCGTTTGGGCGACGTTCAGCCGGAATTCCTCCTCGACCAGCGGGAGACACATCGGAGATGATGCCGGTGTCGAAACCGAACAGCATACCTCCCAATGCGCCGAACACGAAAACGAAGGCGTTGTTCAACGGGGAACGTGCGGGGTGCCCCCACCGACGTCATTCCCGCCGACATCACGCGATGGCCGTCGCGCCGCCGTAGTGGCCCTTGCCGATGAAGAGCCGCTTTTCGTAGCCATATCCAATCCTTTCTCTCATGGCGTCTTTGCCGAAATATGAAAAAGACCCGGGCCGGCGCGACAAACGACGACCCAGATCTTGCCTATAGAGTTGCAACCCTGTTGTGTTCAACATTATACAAGGTTTGCCTAAAAAACGATTCTCGAACGCAACGGGGGATGGTACGGGGGTGCGCGATGCGAGGACCCGTCAGAGCGCGACGCCAGTAGGGTTCCGACGATGCGGCGCGGCCAAACGGGAGCCTCCGAAACCCGGTTTCGAGCATGCCGGCGCATCCCGTCAACTCTGATTGTCAACTCTGATGCCAATAATTAGTTACCCGAGGATAGAAATAGGAAAGAGTAGTCTATGGCGACACATCCCATCCCTCAATGGTTCGAGGGATCCGAATACACGCATCAGGTGGCGGCCTGCATCACGAAGTACGGGCCGATATCACGCATCGCGATATCGCAGGCCCTCGGCCTGTCCCAAGGCGCGGTATCGCGCATCACCAGCGACCTCATCCATGCAGGTGTGATCATCGAAGCGGATCCGAACGACGCAACACCCAAACGCCTTGGAACTAAACGCCTCGGAACACCCGCCGGCAAAACCGCCACGGAACGACGTGGCAGACCACAGACCGGACTCAAACTGAACGCCAGAGCGAAAACCTTCATAGGCATCAAAATCAACAGCACCTTGGCCACTGCCGTCGTCACCGACGCGGAAAACCACATCGTCACCGGATGCCACGAGCAACCGATCGAAGACACCTCGCCGGAATCGGTGGTCAGCGTACTCACCGAACTGATCCGAGACTGTTCGCTCGAAGCCGTGACGAACGGACTGCCCAACCCATGCGCCGTCGGCATTTCCATCGGCGGGCACGTGGAACACGACACCACGGTCACGTTCGCGCCGTTCCTCATGTGGGAGAACGACGTGGACCTCTCGCATATGGTCGAAATCGCCACCGGACTGCCCACCGGCATCTACAACGACATCGATTCGCTACTGGTGGATGCGTGCTGGTTCGGCCCCGGCGTGGGTCTGGACAGCTTCGCCGCACTGACCATAGGCGCAGGCGTGGGTTATTCGCTGGCGACGCACGGCAGGCTCGTCGAATGCGCGGATAAAAGCTATGGTCTGGTGGGACACATCCCACTGGATCCGAACGGGCCCGTCTGCGCATCCGGTCACCGGGGATGCTCGCAATGCCTGACCAACGACTCCATCGCGGACGAATACTCCCAGATGATCGGTCGTGCGGTCTCGTTCGACGATTTCGAACGGGACGCATACGACGGCGTACCGCAGGCGACGAAACTCGTGGATCGCACCTGCTTCAGGTTGGGGACGCTCATCGCGGTCATCTCCAACATCGCGATGCCCGCGAAGATCATGATCGCGGGGGAGTCGGCGTTCATCGCGCAACGTGGCATCAGCGCACTACGCGACGGCATCAAGATGTACCGGCACAACCAGGCCTCGCCGGTGCGATTCGAGATCCTCGACCACGATTGGTCGCTGTGGGCGAAAGCGGCGGCGGCACGTGCGATCGTGAACCATATCGGATAACGATTCGAGGCATTGCAACAACTGCAACAACGAAGCGGGCGTGCGCACGATGGATGTGCACACGCCCGCTATTCACCGATGCCGGTCAGTCCCGCATCAGGCACCACCGGCCGAACGATGCGGACCACGTGACGCGAGTCAGATCGCGACCACCTTGAACAGGACGGCCTGAGCCGGATGCAATGCCGGCGGGCGGATGCCGTACGTGGCAAGCGCACGACCGGTCATCTTCACGCCTTCGGCGGTCCACCAACCCAACGGGCTCTGACCGTTGCCGATATCCTGGCCAGCCAGGTCGAGGCTCACATCAAGCGGCGACACCTCATACACCTTGTCCGGATCAAGGCCGGGCAGACGTACCGGGGACACGGGATAGGTCTGCGAGGTGGTCAGCTGAGTGAAACGGTAGATGGCGGCGGCCTTGTCGGGCATGACGCAACCGTCCACACGTACCGAGGGATCCGCGGCGTCGGAATGCACCACCGTGTCGACGGCGAACCATTCGCGATGCTTCTTGAACTCGGTCACCCACTCGTGCAGCTTGTCGATATCCTCCTGCGGCTGCTTCAGCAGATTCCATTCGATGCCCATATGGCCGAAGAACGTCATGGCCATGCGCATCTCCTGCGAAGTGGCGCGATGGGTGGAATGCGCCGGGCTGTCGCCGACATGCTCGCCCATCATCTCGGGCGGGACCAGCAGCGACGTGTACCGCTGGATGTCGGCACGTTCGACCGGATCGACGCAATCGGACACCCACACGCGATCGGCAAGCTCAAGAATGCCTACGTCGATACGGCCGCCGCCGGAGGAGCAGCTTTCGATTTCCAGACCGGGATGCGCGGCCTTGAGATCATGGAAGATCCGGTACACGGCAAGGGTCTGCGCGTGCGCCGCGGGACGACCGGTAAGAGGGGAGACCTCTTCGGTGACGAGCTTGTTGTGATCCCACTTGATGTAGTCGATGCCGAGATCGCCGACAAGCTTGTCCATGGCGCCGTAGACGTATTCGAAGGCATCCGGATTGGCCAGGTCCACGACCTGCTGGGTGCGTCCCTGCATCGGCAAGCGGTTCGCGGTGGGCTTCATGACCCAATCGGGATGCTTGCGGAACATGTCGGAATCAGGATTGACCATTTCAGGTTCGAACCACAGACCGAATTCCATACCCTTGCCGTGCACGTACTCGGCAAGCGCCTTGAGCGACTTCGGGCCGTCGGGCCACACTTCCTGGGAGACCTCCCAATCGCCCAGACCGGAGGTGTCGTCGCGGCGGGAACCGAACCAGCCGTCATCCACCACGAAACGCTCCACACCGCTTTCCGCGGCCTTGTCCGCAAGCGCGGTGAGGGTGTCGTAGTCATGGTTGAAGTAGACGGCCTCCCACGTGTTCAGGATCACCGGACGCGGCTTCGCGGCGATGTTATGCTCCGCACGCCAATCGCGATGCGCGTTGCGGATATAGGCGTGGAATCGGGATGCGACCTCGTTGAGGCCTTCGCCATAGGAGCCATACAGCCACGGGGTGGTGTAGCCTTCGCCCTTGCCGAGGCAGATTTCGCCGCCGAACAGCACTTCGCCGCCGCCGAGCACGCCTGCGGTGTAGGGCAGTCGTTCCGCGGAGAGCACGCTGTTGCCGCTCCAGCCGACATGTGCGGAGTAGACATCGCCACGGGTGAAACCGAATCCGGTCTCGCCGACGGACAGCAGCAGTGTGGCGTCGAAGTCCGGGCGGCCGGCCATGGCGACCTTCTCGAACCTGCCGACGGTGAGCGGCTGACGCTGCGGGGAACGTTCATGCAGATGATGGCCGGTGGTGGTGAGGATTTCCGTGGCATCGGCGGGGATGGTGTAGGCGAGTTCCACCTTGCCTACCTCAAGCCGCCCCTCGGCGAGGTTGACGACCTTGGCGCGCTGTCTGATCAGACCGCTGACATCCAGCTCGCAGGTCCAGACGATGCCGACGCCCTGTTCGGCGTCCTCGGCCGTGACCACGACGGTGGGCGTCGTCTTGGTGCCGTTGACGGACCACTGAGGATAGCCGTCCTTCACGCCCATCTCGTAGGCGTTGCCGGCCTGTACGTCCTCGACTTTGATATCGCTGACCACGAACTTGCAGAACAACGTTCTGCCGTCGCGGCGCACGTCGAAGCGCTCGGCACCCAGCCAGGATTCCGACTGGGTCGGCAGCACGCTCGGATACGGGGTGTAGTCGAGGGCGCCGGACACGCGCTGCGGGCGCTGGGCGTCATACATGCCCAGCACGGTTTCGGGTGCGCTGAGCGGACGACCCCAATGGACGAAGCGCGGCAGATCATTCGCCGGGAAGACGAGCGCGAACGCCACATCAGCGCCCGGCTGTTCGGCGTATACGCCGGTGAGTGCGGTGCCATCGGCGGCATTACCTTGGAATTTGCGAATGTGCGACATTGCATCACCCTTCTTTTGGAACGACGGGATTTCGTGTCACCAATCCTACGCCGGAATGCTTTCCTTGCCATCTTTCCGCGTGTTTCTTGTTTTGGGAAAGTAATTCACTTGCCGTCTTTGCCGTTTATTTGACGAGTAACCAGATTCCGCGCGCGCAAAACGTAGGAATCGTTGGAATTCCAACGATTTTTTATTTGACGGTTATTTGACGCGTATTTGACGCGTATTTGACGATTCAGCTCGTTCCGCGCGTACACTGGAGGCATTATCATCGATGAATCCATCACAGCGGAAGGATCGCCATGCCCGAAGACCTGCTTCAACTGGTGAACCAGCTCGTCGCTCGCGCCACGGAATCACAAACCGTGGAGTTCAAGGAATCGAATGATGACGCTTTCATGATCGGCAAGGACATCTCCGCGTTGTCCAACGCCGCCGCCATGGAAGGTCAGGATTATGCATACATGTTGTGGGGCGTGGATGATGCCACGCATGACATCATCGGCACGACGTTCAATCCATTGGCCGCCAAGCATAAGGGCCAGGAGTTGGAACTATGGCTGAGGCTCAAACTTTCCCAAAACGCGGAATTCCGTTTCATCCCCATCGATATGCACGGCAAGCACGTGGTTATCCTGCGCATCTGGCCCGCATCCGGCTATCCCGTATCCTTCGACGGTGACGAATACATCCGTTCCGGCACATCGACGCAACGGCTGGAGAAGAATTCCCAACGCGAACGCCGGCTGTGGGAAGTAACCAAATCCGAATCCTTCGAGGAACAGATCGCCATGCAGTGGCTCACCATCGACGAAACGCTGTCCCTGCTCGATTGGCCAGCCTATTTCGCCCAGACCGGCACACCTCAGCCATCCGACCCGAACGCCATCGTGCATTATCTCGAGCTGGAAGGCCTCGTCAAGACATTGGACAGCGGCCAGTATGCCATCACCAATCTGGGAGCCCTACTGTTCGCTAGGAACATGCAGCAGTTCCCCACCATCCAACGCAAGGCGCTACGTGTCATCAAATACGAGGGGACGCGCAAATCCTCACCGTCCCGCACGCAGACATACCAGCGCGGCTATGCCGACATGGATGCCATCGTCGATTTTCTGCAGCCTTGGCTGCCGGAAACCGAAACCATCGGACGTGCACTGCGCGTCACACATCTGGCATACCCGCAGATAGCGGTACGCGAACTGCTGGCGAATATGCTCATCCACCAGGATTTGACCGCACGTGGCAGCGGACCACTCATCGAGGTCTTCGACAACCGCATCGAATTCTCCAACCCCGGAAATTCACTGATTCGCCTCGAACGACTCGTGAACGATCCACCCGAAGCCAGGAATCCCAAACTGGCCGACGTTTCTCGCAGACTGCATATGTGCGAGGAAGCGGGATCGGGCTGGGATAAAATCATCGACGCCTGCGAATCCGCGCATCTGCCATCACCTGTTATTCAGGAATCCAAGGCAACGGAAAGCCCCAGCATGATGGTCAGGCTTTCCCAATACTGCCCTTACGCCGAGCTCAGCCCCAGCGAACGGAAGGATGCGTGCTACTGGCATGCCTGCATCCAGTTCGCGGACGGTATGAATCTCACCAATGCCTCGCTGCGCGAACGCTTCGGTCTGAGTGAGTCGTATTCCTCGCAGATCTCCCGCTTGATCCGCGACTGCGTTGCCGCCAACCTCATCAAGGCCGTGGATCCGGATGCGCCACGCAAGAAAATGGCGTACATTCCCGCCTGGGTGTAATCCGATCCCTTGTTACCTTCCCTTATCTACCGGCCGCGCGTATACGCCGTTTATTTGACGAGTAACCCGATTCCGCGCGCGCAAAACGTAGGAATCGTTGGAATTCCAACGATTTTTTATTTGACGGTTCAGCAATGCGGCACGACGACCGCATTGCGCAGCGAGGCGGATGTAGCATAAGCGACAAAGACGGGACGCATCGCGACAAAGCGTTCGCGCACATCCCAGGAAGAAGGATCGAGAGACATCAATGACCGATCGTGACCAAAGAGCGATTCATGGCAGCGCACGCAAACAACTGACGATCATGGTGATCGTCGGACTGGTATCCGGACTGTTCTCCGGCATGTTCGGCATCGGCGGCGGCACCGTCATCGTCCCCGCACTGGTGTGGATCGGCCTGTCGCAGCGGCAGGCCGCGGCGACGTCCATTTGCGCGATCATCATCACGTCGGTTTCGGGGGTGATCTCCTACGCGCAGGGAGGCGACGTCGATTGGGCGGCGGCGCTGCTCATGGCGATCGGCATGATGTGCGGATCGCAGATCGGCAGCTGGCTGCTGTCCCGGCTTTCCGAACTGTTCCTGCGCTGGTTCTATGCGGTGTTCCTGATATTCGTGATCGCTTCGCAGATATGGTTCACACCATCACGTGATTCGACGATCCACCTGACTGCGATCACCGGATGCGCGATCGTGCTGGCCGGCGTCTTCATCGGCACATTGGCCGGATTGCTCGGCATCGGCGGCGGCTCCATCGCGGTCCCCGCGCTGTCACTGATCTTCGGCGCATCCGACCTCATCGCCCGAGGCACGTCGCTGCTCGCTATGTTCCCCAGTTCGATCACCGCCACGGTGGCGAATCGGAAACGCCATCTGGTCATCGTCAAGGACGGCCTGATCATCGGTATCGTCTCCGCGATATCCGCGCCATTGGGCACCCTGATCGCCAGTACGATCAGCCCGCGCATGGGAACGAACCTGTTCATCGTCTATCTGACGGTCATCGGCATCCGGTGCCTCTGGACCGCGCTGAATATCACGCCTGCCGCCGCCGAGCTGGTTGCACGCATCAACCGCATCACACATACGGTGCGCGGCAACCACGGCAAGTGATCCGATAAGGCAACCGGTCGAAAGCCGATCACACAACAGGCAGATCACACAACAGACAGAGCCGGAGCCTATCGCCTCTTCGAGAAGAACTCGTGCAGCACCTCGGCGCATTGCTCCTCGAGTACGCCGCCATACACCTCCGGCATATGGCCGATATGTGGGTCGCGGGGAATGTCCCACACCGAACCACATGCGCCGAGCTTGGCATCCCAAGCTCCGAACACGATACGTCCGATATGCGTCTGTATGCAGGCTCCGGCGCACATCGGACACGGTTCCAGCGTGACCACCAGCGTGCAGTCGGCGAGATTCCAGCCATGGGCCGCGGCCTCACGCATGGCGGCGATCTCCGCATGGGCCAACGGATCGCCATCGACCTCGCGCGTATTCCATCCTTCGCCTGCGATATGGCCACGGGAATCAAGCACCACGGCCCCCACCGGCACATCCCCATGCCCCGCCGCATACAAGGCCAATTCCAATGCGCGGCGCATCGCCTCATCATCGTTCATGCCTGACAGTCTACCCGGGCTCAGCGCCCGGCGCCCCTCTTCCATACCGCCCATCGCGAAGACGGAACGGCGCTAGAGCGCAGAGCGTGTAACGTTTTTCTTACGCCCCTTCGGTACTGTTGAAAACGTCCCTCCAAGGTAAGGAAACTTGTGGCCGTCATCGAACTTATTCTCTGTATCATCGCCATCGTCGTGGCATCGTCGTTCCTCAGCCGGTTCATACCCAAAGTCTCCACGCCGCTCGTGCAGATCGCGCTGGGCGCTCTCGCCAGCCAGTTGCCGTTCTTCCAGGATGTGCAGCTGAACCCGGAACTGTTCATGGTGCTGTTCATCGCACCGCTGCTGTATCTCGAAGCCCATGACATCGACAAATCGGAACTGTTGAGAACAGTGAAGCTCAGCTTGTCGCTCGCAATCGGACTGGCCATTGCCACCATGGCTGCGGTCGGTTTCGCATTGCATTCCATCTGGCCCGCCATGCCGTTGGCCGCAGGTCTGGCCTTGGGCGCGGCACTTGGCCCGACCGATGCCGTCGCGGTGACGTCCTTGGGCAAGGAAGCCTCGCTGACCACCCGCCAACGCAGCGTGCTCAAAGGCGAGTCACTGTTCAATGACGCTTCCGGCATCGTCGGCTTCCAGTTCGCCATCTCCGCCGCGATAACCGGCCAGTTCGCCGTAGGCGAGGCCACAGGTAGGTTCATCGTCTCGTTCATCGGCGGCGCGGCATTCGGTTTCATCGTCGGACTGATTATCAACTGGGTGTTCGAAACCGTCCGTTCGCTGGGTTGGGAGACCACCACCACGCGCATCCTGATGGAGCTTTTCCTCCCTGTTCTGCTGTACATCGGCGCCGAGGAATGCCATGTGTCCGGCATTCTTTCCGTAGTCGCCGCCGGTCTGCTAGTCAGGTTCGACCGTACCGGCATCGGCCCGAACGTGGCGCGCACGAACATCGTTTCATCCAGCGTGTGGGGCGTGCTGTCGTTCACGCTGAACGGCGCGGTGTTCATTCTGCTGGGCATGTTGCTGCCTCGGGCGATGACGGCCAGCTGGTCGGATCCGAGCGTCAGCAACAAGTTGCTGTTGAGCGTGATTCTGCTGGTGACCGTGGTGGTCATCGCGCTGCGATTCCTGTGGGTGGCGTTCATGCTGCGCATCGCACGCGACACGAAGACCGGCAAGCGACGCAAGATGTCGCCAGACCGTTGGCGTTCCGCCGCGGTGATGACGTTCGGCGGCCCCAAGGGAACCATCACCCTGTCGCTGATGTTCACCATCCCCTACACCATCGCCGCCGGCGCCGAATTCCCCATGCGTGACGAACTGATCTTCATCGCGTCCGGCGTGATCGTCATGACCCTTCTGCTGGCCAATTTCGCGCTGCCGCTGCTGGCTCCGAACCGTGCCGAGAACACGTCGTCCGAAATGTGCGAAGTCACCATCGAAGTGCTGAGACGCACGGTGGAGGAACTCACCACGCGCATCACCCCGGAGAACCGACGCGCAGTGCTCATGGTCATCGACTCGTACACGAAGCGCATCAGCCGTTTGAAGCAGCTCGCCGGCATCGTCGATCTTCGCGGCTACGAACAGCTTAAACTCCAGGCCCTGTATTGGGAGAAGGAGTTCGTGCGCAACAGGCAGGCCGAAGTCAAAGCCCATCCGAATCCCAATAAGGCTGTGCAGGAACTGAATCTTGAAGCGTGCGAACGCATGCTCGACCAGATCATGAATTCGCTGCGTCACGCCGAAGCCGATCCGGAATCAGGCCATACCGTATCGCAGATCCGCGGACGCATCCGCCGCTTCCAACATCAGACGGGTAACGTTCTCAAGCGCGTGGATAACCGCATTCGCCGAACCACGCCGTTGGTGAGCGAGGATCAGATCTTCGCGCACATGCAGGTACTGCAGATCGAGGCGATCGATCATGTCATCGACCGGCTCAGCGAGGAGATGGGCAAGAATACGTATGACACGGAATTCTGTTCCGCGCTGATCCTTGACTACCGACGCGCCGAGGCTTCGCTGAAGTCGCGCCCGAATATGGAAGGCAGTACGGCGGCGGCCAGTCAGGCGGCCGATCTCAAGCGCGACAGCTATGGCATCGAGCTCGGCGTCGTGCAGGACATGCTTGAGGCCGGCGACATCACCAGAACGCAGGCCAGGACGCTGCGCCGCAATATCTACGTGATGCAGGTGGACGCGGATTCCGGCATCTGATCGACCGGCCGCATAACAAGGAAACCCCGGTGGGGAGGAGCCCACCGGGGTAACAGAGAAAGGAGAGAAGAAGAAGATTCAATTGTCCGGAACCTGAGTTGCCGGGTCGATTGCTGTCGACATCTTTCAGATAACACCCTGTTCCTGTGCTTATCTCTATGGTTTTCTGATAGATTCCTGAAAGTCGTGGCGGATTGGGGTGGATTGAGGTGGATTGAGGCCTATAGGGCGCAGGCACTAGACTGACGGTCAGTATCGTTTCCATTTGCGAGGAGCTCTCATGCTGTTGTCCGACCACGACATTCTGGCCGCACAGGCCGAAGGACATATTTCATTGGATCCGTGGACGCCGGAAATGGTGCAGCCGGCATCGATCGACGTCAGGCTCGACCGTTTCTTCCGGCTGTTCAACAATCACGCCTACACTTACGTCGACCCCGCCGAGAATCAGGGCGAACTCACCGAGCAGTTCGAGGTCAAGGCCGATGAACCGTGGATTCTGCATCCCGGCGAATTCGCGCTCGGTTCCACTTGGGAATACGTGAAGCTTGACGCCAGCATCGCGGCGCGCTTGGAAGGCAAGAGCTCGCTGGGCAGACTCGGCATTCTTACGCATTCCACCGCCGGATTCATCGATCCCGGCTTCGAAGGGCATATCACGCTGGAACTGTCGAATGTCTCCACACTGCCGGTGAAGCTGTGGCCCGGCATGAAAATCGGCCAGATGTGCTTCTTCCAGCTGAGTTCACCCGCCGAACACCCGTATGGTTCCGCCGGGACGGGCTCGCATTATCAGGGCCAGCGCGGGCCGACCCCGAGCCGTTCCTACGAGAATTTCTATCGCGCGCAGATCACCGACTGATCGCAGGCGACGTCCACCATCCACGTTTGGCGGCCTTCAACGGCCGCCTTCGCATATTAAGGAGCATTCATCATGACAGATCCGAACGGCGAATTCCGGTTCGACTTCCAGAACGGCCAGCATCCTGAACGTCCCGCGGATCGTTCCGCCGGCAATCAAGCCGGGCAGCCGGCACAACCGGCACAACCGGCATCGCCCGTACAGCCGACGCAACCTTCTGCATTCGGGGCGACGCAGGCGTTCCCCGCAGCAGGTCAGGACTATGATGCGCTGGGTGCCACCCAGGCGATGCCGCCCGTATGGGAGGGGATGCCGACGGAAGCCATGCCGCAACAGGCAATGCCCGCACCGGCCATGCCCACTCAGGCCATGCCTGCGCCAACCATGCCCACCAAAGCGATGCCGATGCAATCCATGCCGCAGCAGCCTGTATCGCAACAGCCCACTGAAGTGTTCGGCACGACGCCGATGCCCCGATCGGCCGCTTCCTCGCAGCAGCCGCGCATGGCCCAATCCACCGAAGCATTCCAGCCCTTGCAGCCCGCACAGCCCACCATGGCCATGCAGCCCGGCGATCAGGCCACACAGGCATTCGATTTCCAATCGCTTCAGGCCACGCAGGCATTCACCCCCGCGGATTTCCAGCAGCCCCGAGTCGCAGGTCAAACCGCTCAGGCAGCGCAGGCAGCCCAGCCGCGCACCATCAGCACACCCGCGCGGCCCACGATCCTGCCGCCCACCATTCCGCCGGACGATGAGGACGGGAACGGCGATGATGAGGACAACGGCAAGGATTCCGGTGGGAAAAAGCCCATCAACGGCAAGATTGTGGGCATCGTCGTCGCCGTCATCGTGGTGATCGCCCTGATTGTGGGCGGCGTGATGTTCTTCCGGTCGAACAGCGGAAAAATCGCCTACGCGTCGTGCACCAAGGCGCAGTCCTCTTATAATGACGCGATCAAGGATCTCAATGCGGAAGCCACCCAGGCGAAGCAGAACGCCCCGACCGCCGACGCCGTGGACAACCAAAGCACGCTCGACAATCTGAACAAGGCCATTGCGAACGCACAATCCATCAACACGACCGCCACCTGTTCGGCGGATATGAAAACGAACGAGCTGAAGACGAACACCACCTCGTTCAAGGACGCCGCGAAAGAGGCGAAGGACGCGAAGAAATCCATCGAACAGGCGCTGGATGCCGCGACCAACAGCAAGGATTCCAAGAACACCAACGCGTTGAAGGCCGATTTGAACGCCAACATCAGCACCGCGCAGACCACGCTGAACGATTCCGCCGGCAAGGTCGCGGACGAGAGCACGCGCACGGCGCTGCAGGATGCGATCAGCAACGCGAACAACGTCGCCGGGCAATCCTCGCCGTCGCAATCCGACGTGAGCAACGCGAACAACGTCGCCGGGCAATCCTCGCCGTCGCAATCCGACGTGAGCAACGCGAAGTCCCGGCTGCAGAAGGCGGTCTCCGACGTCAACGCATCAATCAGCGCCAAGCAGCAGGCCGATGCGGAGGCGCAACGCAAACAGCAGGAGCAGCAGGAAGCCGAGAAGCGCGCGCAGGAGAGCCAGAACCAGAACCAAGGCAACAGCAGTCAGGGGGATTCCGGCCAGACCGGCCAGTGCGACGGCACGGACGCCTCCTGCCAGACCTCCGATAACGGGAACTGATCGCAGCCCGCATCATTCCACATCGCAACTCCGATTGCATCATGAAGACGACGCCCTTCGCGGGCGCCGTCTTTTTCATACCGTGCGCACCCGAATACGTTTGGCCCCGTATCCAGGCCAGCCCCAAGCCGAGGGAAAAGAACCCGCGATGCCAGCTATGACGCGGGGTGCTGGGACAATGGGACGCATGGCACTTAAGAAAGGACCGACCAAGGGGTCGGGTGGAAAGCATAGAAACGCACTTCGTGGCAAGGGGCCGACCCCCAAAGCCGAAGATCGCGTGTATCACAAGGCATACGCGGCCAAGAAGGCCGCCGACCGTCGCAAGATGTCCGATCCGCGTTTGGCGGCTCGTCGTCACGCCGACAAGTTCTCGACGAATAACACCACCGATCTGGTGTTCGGACGCAATGCCGTCCTCGAAGCGCTTCGCGTGGGCGTGCCGTCGAGCACGCTGTACGTGATGTCTCGCATCGAGCATGACGACCGTACGCGTGAGATCGTCAAGATCGCCGGTACGCACAGCCTGCGCATGATGGAAGCGGATCGTCTGGAGATGGATCGCATCGCTAGGTCCGGCAACCATCAGGGTGTGATCCTCAAGGTCGAACCGTACCAGTATTCCTCGCTGGCCGAGCTTGCCGACCGCGCGGACAAGAAGGCCCGCGCCATGGAAGCGGCGAACTCCGCAGCCGCACGCATCAGCGCTCGTCCGTTGTTCATCGCGCTGGACGGCGTGACCGATCCGCAGAACCTCGGCGCGGTGATTCGTTCCGCGGCGGCGTTCGGCGCCAACGGCGTGATCCTGCCGGAACGTCGTTCCGCTTCGGTGACGGCGGCGGCATGGAAGGTTTCCGCGGGAGCGGCGGCACACCTGCCCGTCTGCCGTGTCGTGAACCTCACCAAGGCCATCGAAGCGCTGAAGGCGCGCGGCTACTACGCGGTCGGTCTTGATGGCGGCGGCGACAAGCTGGTCGGCGAAACCGGTTTCGAAACCGATCCGCTGGTCGTGGTGCTCGGTTCGGAAGGCAAGGGTCTGAGCCGTCTGGTGCGCGAGGCGTGCGACGCCATCGCCGGTATTCCGATCTCCAGCCAGGTGGAATCCCTGAACGCATCCGTCGCGGCGGGCATCAGCCTGTACGCGGTGGCACGCGAACGGCGCAGGGCTGCGGAAGCCTGATTCTCAGGACCACAACCAAGCAACCCGGCAAACCGGTAGTATCCCGACGATCCGGGACATGATTCGAGGCACCGCCCCACGGCATACGTTCCGTGGGGCGGTGCTTTACATATTCTCCCAATAACAGGCAGGGAATTCTCAGGGAACCACATCGTTAGGCACAGAAACGGCTGGTTATATAAGAATTACCGAAGCGATTCGGATGGAGCTCCAACAAGCTCCAGATAATTGAAACCTCTTCTTCTTTCTCTCTCCTTTCTCTTTCCCCGGTGCCAATCACACCGGGGTTTTCTTTTGTGCAGCCGTTCCTCGCTTTGAACACATGCAGGAGTGACCGCAAACAGCCAAGGCACACATCGGATAAACGACGAAGGCCCTGCCCGGTATCAGTGCCGGACAGGACCTTGCTGTCTTGCGGTTTTACAGCCTTGCGGTGGTTTGGCGGATTTCACACGTTTCACACGACGGCGAAACCCGCATAGAC
Source organism: Bifidobacterium merycicum DSM 6492 (assembly GCF_900129045.1). Classification (GTDB taxonomy): domain Bacteria; phylum Actinomycetota; class Actinomycetes; order Actinomycetales; family Bifidobacteriaceae; genus Bifidobacterium; species Bifidobacterium merycicum. The sequence continues at coordinate 23,366 of NZ_FQTX01000005.1, forward strand.
GCGACGGATGACGGGAGCGCCGTCAGTGCGCCCACACCGCGGCATCGGGATCGTAATCGGGATCGTACCCGTCGTCATCGCCGTCACCGTAGGTGCTTTCATCATCGATGACGCCCGAATCGGCTTCCTCAAGCAGCGCGTTGATGGCCTTGTCGTCGAGCTTGTAGTTCGGCAGCACATTGTCGATATAGCTCTTCACGGCTTCGGCCATCGGCACGTCATGCCCGGCCTTCTCCGCGAGGAACCAACGGTGGGTCAGGATCTCGTGGAAGAACTGGGCGGGCTGAATCTGCGAACGATATTCGCGCGGAATCATGCGGACCGTCGGCTCGAACACCTCGCGCATCCAATCGGTCGCCACGATTTCGAGATCCTCGCCTTCACGCCACGTGGAGGCACGGTAGGCGTCAAGATCGTTGAGCAGTCGTCGGGCCTGATTCTCCTGCACGTCGAGGCCGGTAAGCCGCAGAAGCTTGCGGGAAGCGTAGCCGGCGTCCACCACACGCGGACGGACGAGCACGCGCTTGCCATCCTCCGTGGTCTTCATTTCCAGCTCGTCGACGTCAAAACCGAGCTCGTTCAGCTTGTTGACGCGCTTCTCGATCTTCCACATCTCGTCCGGCTTGAACTTGTCGGTGTCGGTGAGTGCGCTCCACAGCGAATGATAACGATCCACCAGACGGTTGCCGATTTCGATCTCGTCCACGTCACCGGGCAGCAGCTTGCCGTAGCTCAGATCCATCAGTTCGCCGATGATGTTGGTACGGGCCAGATCGATATCGTATTCGCGCTGGCCTTCGGTCAGATTGATCTGCAGATCACCGGTTTCGGCATCCACCAGGAACGCGGTGAACGCATCGGCATCACGCAGGAACAGCACGTTGGACAGCGACACATCGCCCCAGTAGAAACCAGCCAGATGCAGGCGCACCATCAGCACGGCCAAGGCGTCGATGAGACGTTCGGCGGTATCGGGGCGCAGATTGCGGGCGAACAGCGCACGGTACGGCAGGGAGAACTTCAGATGCTTGGTGACCAGAATGGCCTCCAGTGGTTCGCCATTGCGGTCATGCCGGCCGGTGACCACGGCGATCGGCGTGACGGCGGGCAGTTCCAGCTTCTGCAGACGGCGAAGGTTCTCGTATTCGCGTTCGGCCATCTGCTTGGTGATTTCCTTCATGGCGTAGACTTCGTCGCCTACGTGCACGAAACGCACAACGTGCCTCGAAATGCCTCGCGGGAGATTGGCGAGCAGATCCTGAGGCCAGGAGGCCAGAGGCTCGTGCCACGGCAGGGTGAACATCTTCGGGTTGGAACTCGCCGCGGTGATCTTCAGCGCCTGCGGTTCCGCCGCGTTATCCGGTTCGCTTTCCGCGTTCACGGATGTTGCCATGGCGACACGGGGGTCCAGTTGGGACACATCAATTGGATTAGGGGTCATGAGTAACGATTTTACGCATGCCACCTCCCCAGGGAATATGAATGAACTATGTGATGGCTCAACGGCTTGGCACGGGGGCATGGGGATAAAAAGAAGCCCCGCATCGTAGCGGGGCTTCTTCAACGAGACGGTTAGAGAGGAAGAGAAAACGCCTCGTTTAATGGTTGGCCGGTTCCGCGCGGAACCGGTCAAGTCTATTGCGACCGGCCTTGCGGCCCGTCACTCGACTCAGTTCAGACGCAGCTCGGTCGACGGAGCGAACAGGTGCATCTTGGCCGGATCGATCTTGATCTTGACGGTGTCGCCGACCTTCGGCAGCGCACGCGGGTTCACACGAACCGTGGTGAGCTTGTTCTGGTCGGACATGACCTGGGTGGCCTCGGCGGCGGAGCCGTCGGTGATGATGTTGCCGTAGATGTAGCCGTCGGAACCGAGATCCTCGATGTTGACGACCTTCAGGGAGAAGGCGTTCGGATCATCGGAGGTAGCCAGGGAGGCGTCTTCCGGACGGAAGCCGACGACGATCTGGCCCTTGTCTTCGGCGGTCAGCTTGTTGACGGCCTCGGCCGGCAGATCCACGGTGTCCTCGCCGATCTTCGCCTTGCCGTTCACCACCGGGTGGGTGTTGATGTTCATCGACGGGGAGCCGATGAAGCCGGCGACGAAGACGTTGGCCGGGTGATCGTACAGCTCGGTCGGAGCGCCGACCTGCTGCAGGACGCCGAGCTTGATGACGGCGATACGATCGCCCATCGTCAGAGCCTCGGTCTGATCGTGGGTCACGTACAGGGTGGTGACACCCAGCTGACGCTGCAGAGCGGCAATCTGGGTACGAGTCTGCACACGGAGCTTGGCGTCGAGGTTCGACAGCGGCTCATCCATCAGGAAGACCTTCGGCTTACGAACGATTGCACGACCCATGGCGACGCGCTGACGCTGACCACCGGACAGTGCCTTCGGCTTGCGGTCGAGGTACTCGGTGAGGTCGAGGATCTTGGCGGCTTCCTCGACGCGCTTGCGGATCTCATCCTTCGGGGTGCCGGCGATCTTCAGGGCGAAGCCCATGTTGTCGGCGACGGTCATGTGCGGGTACAGCGCGTAGTTCTGGAACACCATTGCGATGTCGCGGTCCTTCGGCTGCATGGTGGTGACATCCTTATCACCAATGCGGATGCTGCCCTTGTTCACTTCTTCGAGGCCGGCGAGCATGCGCAGGGTGGTGGACTTGCCGCAGCCGGACGGGCCGACGAGCACAAGGAACTCACCATCCTTGATATCAAGATTCAGATTATCCACAGAGGGCTTGTCGTTGCCCGGGTAGATACGAGTGACGTGGTCGAATACGACTTCTGCCATGAGTTCAATCCTTTCAGAGGCAGGTACGTGCCTCACGATCCGTTGTAAAGGGATTTTCGGCGCTTCGATCTGTGAATCACCTGTCGCCCGCATCGCTGCGAACATTCAGGCAAACCGCAAACTTCTGCGTTTACTTGTTTGTTTTGGGTTCAACGAGCTTCTCCTCGTTGAGCCTTCTGCCCACTATACACGCCAATTCGGATTCGTCAATCGGCATGTTCCGCCGCCCGCACGCTTTTGTGACGCAAATCACATCCGCGAAATCGCCTGTTTTCCGCCGTCTTTGCCGGCCGGAACGTGTGGCGAAGCACCCGGGATCAGATCCCATGGCATGCGGCGCGTCACGGCTCCGAACACGAACAGGATCACAGCCGCCCACATGCAATACGACCGCAGCGCCGTCGCTTCGACGCCGAATTCCACAACGTCCACCAGGAACAGCAGGCCGAGCACCAGGGAGCGGATCGCATAGAACGCCGCGCGCGCCGCACCATGCCGGGTTTTGGTTTCGATGGTCATATGTGTGAACATGCCGGCGAGCGTCTGGCCGTGATGGGTCAGCGGAATCAGCAGTTCGAAAATCAGGAATGCCGCCGCCGCGCTGATCGGGGCGATCATGTCCAGCCAGCCGATGCCGACCGTGATCAAGCCGAACAGGCGGAACGTGCCATCATTCAGCGGGGCGGCGATCGCGTGGAATCCGAAGACGATGGCGAGGGTGAGCGGGAAGTAGACGAGCGCCACGAAGATCATGTCGATGATAAACGTCACGGTGCGATGGATCACGCCGGGCCTCGTATTGACGGCATCCGGATTCGGCATCACCGATTGCGGGACCAGCAATCCGAACAGTTTGGCCACGCCGATGCCGGCCACCGCGCCCAACGTGTTGGTCAGCAGATCATCCACGTCGAACTGGCGGTAGGCGCATGGGTACAGTCCCCAGAATCCGGTGAGCTGCGATGTCTCGATGCATAGCGAGACAAAGAACCCGACCGGCACGACGATCCACCAACGCCAGCGCAGCCAACGCGTCAACATGAATCCCAGCGGCACGAAGAACACGATGTTGAAAACCAATTGCAAAGCGCCGGACAGACCGCCGTAGCGCAAGTCGCTGACGAAGCGCCAGACGTCGAGCTGTGGCGCATAGTCGCCGACATGCGCGGCGCAGAAGGCCTGCGGATCGTCGGGCATGGGGTAGAGGGTGAATGCGATCAGACCGAGCACATACAGCACCGAAAGGTACGCGGCGGCGACGGCCATGAACCGCAGCCGATGGTACCGGTGGTACAGCCCCGCGAGAATGGGCAGGGTGAACAGCGCGGAAGCGAATGGCCACACCAGCACCGCGATGATGAACGACGTCGAGAAATACCCCAGATAGCTCAGCATGGCTCACCACTGTACCGGACGGGATATGCCACGAACTATGCCCCGAACGAAAAACGGGCGGTGGGAAACCCACCGTCCGTTTGCTTTCTTCTCGATATGCGTCGAATCGTTTGCGAATCAGTCGTCGCCGAGCGTGATGTGCACGCCGCCGACCAGCGAGCTCACGACGTTGTAGATCAAAGCCACAACGGATGCGAGCAGGGTGAACAGCACAATCTCGATGATGGAGAAAATCGTAACCGCAGATAGCACCGAGCTCAGCGAGAACACGTCGGTCAAGTTCAGTCCGCCTGCATCAAGACCGGTGGATGCGACGATCTGCGTCAGCTGGTCGAATACACCGACGACGTTGAGCAGCATCCACACCAAGGCGGCGGCGATGATCTGGATAATGCCTCCCGCGAACGACATAAGGAAGGATACCTTGGCAACGCTCCACGCGCTCAGTCTGGTGAGCGACAGGTTCATGCGGCGAGCACGCGGGGTGCTGCGCTTGCCCTTGTTCACGGGAGCCGGACGTACCGGAACACCCGTAGGCGTGGACGAGGAGGAGAAGGCACGTGGCTTCTCATGCATCGGAGCCTGACTGGACACGGAACGCGCCTCGCGCGGAGCGTCGACCGTTTCCTTGGGCTCATGTCCGATCGCCTCGGTCGCGTTGATTTCCGCAGGCACGCCAGCAGTTTCGATGGTCGCGTTCTCTTCAGGCTTGTCGCTCATGTTGCTCCTTCATGATTCGCTATCTCTAGCCGAGACTAGCAATCTTCGCAGACGATTATTCGCCGTCCACCTCGGTATTCACATTCTGTTCGTCAGCGGGCTGTTCGGCAGACTGTTCGACCGGCTGCTGCTCGGTGTTTCCGGACTCCGCGTTCACTCCAAGATCGTCGTCCTCATCCTCGTCGCGTTCGGCGTTCAAGGCGATGGAGATGATCTCGTCGTTCTTGTCCGGCTTGGCCAGGGTGACACCCTGCGTGTTACGGCCGGTGCGCTTGACCTCGGCCACGTCGGAACGGATCACCTTGCCGGACTTCATGATGGCCATCACCTGATCGTCTTCGGAAACAATCAGCGCGCCGACCAGAGAACCACGGCCTTCGGCCAGCTGCAGCGCCTTGACGCCGTAGCCGTTGCGGCCCTGCAGACGGTATTCGCTCACCGCGGAGCGCTTGGCGAAGCCCTCGTTGGTGACCACGAGCAGATCCTTGTCGGTATCACCCCACACCACATCCATGGCCAGCAGTTCGTCGCCGTCACGGAACTTCATGCCCTGCACGCCGGCGGTCTGACGTCCCATCGGACGCAGCTGCTCGTCGTCCGCGGTGAACTTGAGGCTCATGCCGTTTCTGGACACCAGCATAATGTCGTCATCAGCGTTGCACAGTGCGGCGCCGATAAGCTCGTCGGCGTTCTCGCCGTTCTCGTCGACCATCAGACGGACCGCGATCAGGCCGCCCTGACGTGGGGAATCGTATTCCGCCAACGCGGTCTTCTTGACCTTGCCGGAACGGGTGGCGAGCACCAAATACTTGGCGACCTCGTAGTTCGGGATCGACAGCACGGTCTGGATGGACTCATCCGGGGCGAACTGCAGCAGATTCGCCACATGCTGGCCCTTGGAATCTCTCGAACCTTCCGGCAACTCGTACGCCTTCAAGCGGTAGACGCGGCCCTTGTTCGTGAAGAACAGCAGCCAATTGTGCGTGCTGGTGAGGAAGAAGTGGTCGACCACATCGTCCTCGCGCAGCTTCGCACCCTTGATGCCCTTGCCGCCGCGATGCTGGGCGCGGTATTCGTCGGCCTTGGTGCGCTTGATGAAACCGGAATGGGTGACGGTGACCACCACGTTCTCTTCGGGGATGAGATCCTCGACGTTCATTTCACCGCTGAACGGCAGGATCTTGGTGCGACGTTCATCGCCGTACTTGGCGACGATCTCGTCGAGTTCCTCGCCGACGATGGTGCGCTGGCGTTCCGGCCTGGCGAGAATGTCGTTGTAGTCGGCGATCCTGCGCATCAGCTCGTTGTGCTCGTCGACGATCTTCTGCGCTTCCATGTTGGCCAGACGCACCAGCTGCATGGACAGGATAGCGTCAGCCTGCACCTGGTCGATGTCGAGGAATTCCATGAGCTTCGGACGTGCGTCCTCACGCCCTTGGCTGCTGCGGATCAGCTTGATGACCTCTTCGATGGCGTCGAGCGCCTTGAGCAGACCCTGCAGGATGTGGTCGCGTTCCTCGGCCTCACGCTTGAGGTAGGCGGTACGGCGGGCGACGACTTCGATCTGGTGGTTGATCCAATGGCGGATGAACGCGTCCAGGCTCAGCGTGCGCGGCACGCCGTCGACCAGCGCCAGCATGTTGGCGCCGAACGTCTGCTGCAGCTGGGAATGCTTGTACAGGTTGTTGAGCACGACCTTCGGGACCGCGTCGCGCTTGAGCACGAGCACCAGTCGCTGGCCAGTACGGCCGGAGGTCTCATCGCGCATATCGGCGATGCCCTGGATTTTGCCGTCACGCACGGCCTCGCGGATGGAGGCGACGAGTCGATCGGGGTTGACCTGGTACGGCAGCTCGGTGACGACCAGGCACATGCGGCCCTTGATCTCCTCGGTGTTGACGACGGCACGCATGGTGATCAGGCCACGGCCGGTACGGTAGGCCTGTTCGATGCCCTTGTGGCCGAGGATGGTGGCGCCGGTCGGGAAATCCGGTCCCTTGATGATGCGGATCAGGTTGCCAAGCAGTTCCTCACGGCTCACGTCGGGGTGTTCCAGCGCCCAATGCACGCCTTCGGCCACTTCGCGCATGTTGTGCGGCGGAATGTTGGTGGCCATGCCGACGGCGATGCCGGAGGAGCCGTTGCACAGCAGGTTCGGGAAGCGGGCCGGCAGCACGGTCGGTTCCTGGGTTTTGCCGTCGTAGTTCGGCAGGAAGTCGACGGTGTCCTTGTCGATGTCGCGCACCATTTCCATGGCGAGCGGCGCCATACGGCATTCGGTGTAACGCATTGCGGCGGCGGGATCGTCGCCGGGGGAGCCGAAGTTGCCCTGACCGTCGACGAGCATGTAGCGCATCGACCAGGACTGGGCCATACGCACCAAGGTGTCGTAGATGGCGGAATCGCCGTGCGGATGGTACTTACCCATGACCTCGCCGACCACGCGGGCGCACTTGGAGTAGCCGCGATCGGGGCGATAGCCGCCGTCGTACATGGCGTATACCACGCGGCGATGCACCGGCTTCATGCCGTCGCGCACGTCGGGCAACGCACGGTCGACGATCACGCTCATGGCGTATGCGAGGTAGGACTCGCGCATTTCCGTCTGCAGATCGCGCACACGGATGCGTTCGCCGACCATCAGGCCGTAATCGGTGTTGTCCGCTTCCTGCGGGCTCAACGGTTCCATCGAGCCGTCAGGCACGAACTGACCATCTTCATTGTTGTTTTCGTCTGCCACTTTTCCTCCGTAGCTACGCTCCCGCGATGGGGAGCCGCCGACCGTGGGGCCGGCTGGGGGAGGGGCTTTCGGCACCCTCTCCCATTACGTTCCTTCACCTCGTGCGGTTTTCCGGTTCGCGCACCGGAACAGCGCGGGAATCTGCCTTATGCCGTCACGCGTCGATCCAGCTGACGTTGCGCGCGTTGCGCTGGATGAACAGTCGACGCGGTTCGACCTCATCGCCCATCAGCATGGAGAAGGTCTCGTCGGCGGCTTCCGCGTCCTCGATCTGCACCTGCTTGAGGATGCGGTGATCGGGATCCATGGTGGTTTCCCACAGCTCCTGGTAGCTCATCTCGCCCAGACCCTTGTAACGCTGGATGCCTTCGCCCTTCGGCAGCTGGCGTCCCTTCGCCTTGCCTTCGGCGAGCACGCGGTCGCGTTCGGCATCGGTGTAGACGAAATCGTGCGCGCCCTTGGTCCACTTGAGTCGGTACAGCGGCGGCATGGCCACGTACACGTACCCGGCGGTGATCATCGGACGCATGTAGCGGAAGAACAGCGTCAGGTTCAGGGTCGCGATGTGCGCGCCGTCGACATCGGCATCGGCCATGATGATGACCTTGTGGTAACGCACCTTGCTCAGGTCGAAGTCCTCGCCGTAGCCGCCGCCGACCGCGGTGATCAGCGATTCGATGGTTTCGGACTTCATCATACGGTCAAGGCTTGCGCGCTCGGTGTTCAGGATCTTGCCTCGCAGCGGCAGGATCGCCTGGGTGATCGGGTTGCGGCCCTGGATGGCGGAACCACCTGCGGAATCACCCTCCACGATGAACAGCTCGCATTCCTCCGGATTGTTGGACTGGCAGTCCTTGAGCTTGTCGGGCATGCCGGCGGATTCGAAGATCGACTTGCGGCGGGTGTTCTCACGGGCCTTCTTGGCGGCCAGACGTGCGCGGGAGGCTTCGATGGCCTTCTGGATGACGTTCTTCGCCTCGCTGGGATGTGCGTCGAACCAATCGCCGAGCTTGTCGGTCATCACGCGCTGCACGAAGGTCTTGGCTTCGGAATTGCCGAGCTTGGTCTTCGTCTGGCCTTCGAACTGCGGGTTGGTGAGCTTGACGGACACCACTGCGGTCAGGCCTTCACGCACGTCGTCGCCGGACAGGTTCTCGTCCTTGTCCTTGAGGATGTTCTTCTCGCGGGCGTAACGGTTCACGAGCGAGGTCAGCGCGGCGCGGAAGCCCTCCTCGTGGGTGCCGCCTTCGGTGGTCGAGATGGTGTTCGCGAAGGTGTGCACGGATTCGGAGTATGCGGTGGTCCACTGCATGGCGATTTCGGCGGAGATGCCGAGCTTCAGGTCCTCCGCGTCGAAGTTGATGACCTCGTTCTCGACGGGTACGGCCTTGCGGGACTTCACCAAGTAGTCCACGTAATCCTTGATGCCGTTGGCGTACTGGTAGGTCGCGCTCTGGTGCAGTTCCTCGGTGACGTTGTCGCCGTCGCCCGCGACCTCGTCACCGGCCTCGTCCACCTGACGCAGGTCGGTGAGGCTGAGCTTCAGGCCCTTATTGAGGAACGCCATCTGCTGGAAGCGGCTCCGCAGTGTTTCGAAGTCGTAGGACGTGGTTTCGAAGATGGCGGGATCGGCCCAGAACGTGACGGAAGTGCCGGTGGACTCGCCTTCGGCCATCGGCTCGCCCTTCGCGAGCGGCGCGGTGGGGTGCTGATCCTTGTAGGTCTGGGTCCAATGGAAGCCCTGACGGCGCACTTCGACGTCCACTCTGGTGGACAGCGCATTCACCACGGAGATGCCCACGCCGTGCAGACCGCCGGAGACGGCGTAGCCGCCGCCACCGAACTTGCCGCCGGCGTGCAGCTTGGTCATTACGGTTTCCACGCCGGAGATGCCTTCGCCGGGCACGATGTCGACCGGGATGCCACGGCCGTCGTCGACGACGCGGATGCCGTTGTCGGGCAGAATCGTGACTTCGATATGGCTGGCGTAGCCGGCCAGCGCCTCGTCCACGGAATTATCGACGATCTCGTACACCAGATGATGCAGGCCTCGGGGACCGGTGGAGCCGATATACATGCCCGGACGGATACGCACCGCTTCAAGTCCTTCGAGGACCTTCAGGTCGGAGGCGTCGTAATGCTCGGGGGTCATCGACTCGTCGAGCTCGCCTTCCTGCAATTCGGCATTATTGATATGTTCATCTGCGGCCTTGAGCTGTTCTTCTTTGCTCGTGGCCGTCTCCAGCGAATCCGCCAAGGAGCTTCCTTCCTGCGTCACTGGCTCGCGAAAGGGTTATTTCGCGGTCCATTGCCTCAAAAAACGCCTTCTAAGGCCCCCTGAGGCGTCTTGACTATACTGCAGGTGATTCTACTCATGCACCACGACTACAGCTATATATGCCCATTAGTGGCGTTTGCCCCATTTTCTGCTGTATCCGACGGATGGGCCGATGACTTTGATGTCGGCGACGTCCAATCCTTCCAGTTTCTTCGCGATTGTGGCGGAAAGCTGGGGGATGAGGAAGGTAAGCTGGGTCGCCCACACCTGCGATTCGGCGCGGATGACGAGCACGCCGTCACGGAAGCTCACCACGCGCGAATGCTGCGCGATGCCAGGCCCGACCACCTGATCCCAATGGTTATTCAGTTGCGAGATCTTCATATGAGGCATCCAATTGCCGTTTTTTGCGATGGCCGCCGCGACGCCGTCCAGTTTGGCGGGGTCGCGCCCCGGTTTGCCGAAACTCTCCCAGGCGAGTTCTGCCCTCGCCGCGCGTATTTTTCGGGAATCCTCGCGCCGCGCGTACCGTTCGAACACCTGGGCCGGCAGGGTGCGCTGGTCGAGGTGCAACGTCACCGCCACTGGAGGCTTCATGATCGGCCTTCGTTCTCGCTCGGCGGAATCGAGGCGACGGAATCGGACAATTCAGAAGAGTCGGAGGATTCAGAAGAACCGGATGCACCAGCCAGAACCGCGATCATATCCGCGAACGGATCGGCATGCGCCTTCAACGCCGCGACATCGATGATGTTCGCGCGGGCGTCCTGGGGGATGTCGCCTTCCGCGGCGGCGGTGATGATCACCTGATCCTGATTCCTGGCGAAATCGAGGATCTGTGCCCTGCGGGACTCATCCAACTGTGCGAACACATCATCGAGGATCACGATGGGCTTCACACCGCGCGAACGCGCGATCACCTCGAACAGCGCCATTTTCAACGCCAACGCCATGGTCCACATCTCGCCGTTCGACGCGAATTCCTTGGCGGGCACGCCGTCGAGCAGTATCGCGAAATCGTCGCGTTGCGGGCCGATGAGGTTCACGCCGCGAGCCACCTCACCCTGGTATAGACGCTGGAAATGCTCGGAAATGGCGAGTTCCGGGGAATCTGATGTAAACACCTCATCCAATGAAGGACGGTAGGAGATCGCCGCCTTGCCCTGACCGGACGCCAGACGATCGTAAATCGTGGAGAAGGGGTCGGCGAGGGACCGCATCAGCTCATCGCGCATGCGGGTCAATGCCACGCCAGCTTCGATGAACTGGCCGGTCCACACCTCCAAGCCGCTGAGTGCCGCGTCCACGGAACCCTCATGTTGGTCGAGCTGTTTGAGCAGCGCCGCACGCTGGCGTGCGATCTGGGTGAACCGTTGCAGGCATTCGGCATACCGGGGAATCAACTGGCTGCCGCTGCGGTCGATGAAACCACGCCTTGCAGCTGGTTCGGCGTTCACCAGACGCTGATCGTCCGGCGTGAACGACACCGACGGCACCAATCCGACGATGTCGCGCAGATATTGGGAGGTTCCGGAGTTGATGCGAGCCCGGTTCGCGCCTCGGGCCGCAATCGTCACCTCATAGGTGGTGGGATCGGCGTCAGCCTCGCCGGGGGAGACGTTGGCTCGGATCGTTGCCTTGCCTTCGCCGCGTTCCACCAGCGGCAACGAGGACGACACCCTGTGGCTGCCGCCGGTGGAAAGCACTTCGATCGCTTCGACCAGATTGGTTTTGCCCAATCCGTTCGGACCGTGCAGCACGTTTACACCGGGGATGAAATCGACCACGACCTGGCTCCACGAGCGGAAGTGATCGAGTGCGAGACGCGAAATGTACATGGCTGCCGGATTCCGAGGGGATGTTCTGGTTCGGGTATTTTCGGTTATCAGGTTTAGTTGTTGAAACGCATCGGGACGAGCAGGTAGCGGTAGTCCATCGATTCGTCGGAATCCGCTTCCTGCTGGCCGTTGAATTCCACGGGCTTGACCGCGGTGGTGAGCTTCATGCGAACGTACGGTTCGCTGATGGCGCTCAGGCCTTCAATGAGGTAGGAGGGGTTGAACGCGACGGTGATGTCATCGCCATCCATGTCGATGTCGATGATTTCCTTCGCTTGGGCTTCGTCCACGGCGCCGGCGCTCAAGGTGAGCTCGTTGCCGGAGAAGACCATGCGGATCGGGGCGTTACGTTCCGCGACCAGGGCGACGCGCTTGATGGCGCCGATCAGGGACTGCTTGTCGATGACGGCCTGAATCGGGTATTCGTCGGCGAATAGGCGATCGACCGCCGGGAATTCACCGTCGATCAGCTGCGAGGTGGAGGCGCGGCCGGCATTCTCGAAACCGAGCAGGGAAGGGCTTTCCGTATCGAAATCGAGCGTAAGGTTCTGACGCTCGTCGAGGGAGCGGGAGATGTCACGCAGCAGGGAGCCGCGTACCAGCGTGGTGGTGTTCACCGCGGGATCCTGCGGGCTCCAGGAGAAGGTGGCGCGGGCCAGACGGAAGCGATCGGTGGAGGTCAGCACGACCTTGTCGCCTTCGAATTGCATACGCACGCCGGTGAGCACCGGGCGGTTCTCTTCGCGGGAGACGGCGACGCAGGCCTGGGAAACCGCCTGAACGAAAGTCGGGGCATCGACTTGGCCGAGCTGCTGCGGCATCTGCGGGAGATCCGGGTATTCGGCGTTCGGCATGAGCTGCATGGTGAAGGTTGACTTGCCGGAGGTGATCGTCAGCGTGGTGTCGTTCGCGACGAGGTAGGTGCGTTCGGCGGGAAGCGATTTGGTGATATCGGCGAGCAGCTTGCCGAGCACCAGGATGGTGCCGGGTTCGTCCACACCGGCCTCGATGTGGTGGCGAGCCGAGATTTCGTAATTGAACGCGGAAAGCTGCAGCATGCCATCTGCCGCTTCGAGCCTGATACCCGCGAGAATCGGGTTCGACGGACGGCTGTCGATGACCCTGGTAGTCCAAGCCACGGCATCGGCGAGGGCGGCGGAATCGATTTCAACCTTCATAAAGCCTGCTTTCCTTCGGAAGAACCCGCTATGTGCGGGTGTTTCTTGAGCTAGGCATCATTCTAGCGACTTGACGCTTGGTTCCGTTCGGGGCCAACCGGCTGCGTTATTACTACGACGGTTATAACAGGTACAAACGTAAGTAATACTCGTAATAAGGCTTGTGGATAATGTGGATAACTGGCGAAAACCGTTCTCGCATCCACAATTGTGGATAACTTGAACGATGTGGATAACTCGAAGATTCATGTGGATAAACAGGCGAATTATCCACAGCGGTTTCGGCGCCTCTGAGTTATCCACATTCGATGCCTCGTTATCCACGAGTTATCCACAGCGAAAATGCCAGTAGTCCACGAGTTATCCGCAGGGTTTACCCACATTTGTGTATAAGCATGTGGATAACTTTTTTTAAAATTTCCGGCTTCGCCGGAGTGTTGCGGCTGGGAGAATCGCGCTCAGAGACCAAAATCGACGGTTTCGGCAAGCGTCCGCGAAAACATGCAAAAACCGTCTCTCAGAACGATCCTAAGAGACGGCCGGGTGAATATGGAAAATCAGTTGGAACCCTGCTTCAACCGTACGGTGAGTTCCATCACGTAGTTGTAGATATCCTGACGCTGCTGCATCTCGTTGGTGATGCGGTCGCAGGCATGCATGACCGTGGTGTGGTCCTTGCCGCCGAACACCTTGCCGATATCCACAAGGCTCATACTCGTCATCTCACGGGTGAGATACATGGCGATCTGCCGGGCGAGGGCGATGTTCTTCATACGGGAACGCCCCACGATATCGTCGAAGGTGAGATGGAAGTACTTCGCCGCCTGGCTGATGATGTCGGTGGGTTTGATCTCCACATCCGTGGTGAAGAAATCCTGCAGGGTCTGTTCGGCCATGGCTCTGGTGACGGGCTGATTGCTGAGGGACGCGACTGCGGTCACTCTCGTCAACGCGCCTTCCAGCTCGCGGATGTTCTCGGTGAACCGTTCGGCGATCAGGTCGAGCACATCGTTCGGGATGTTGCTGTGGTTCATCGTCGCCATCATGCGCAGAATGGCGATACGGGTCTCAAGGTCCGGCGGCTTGACATCCACGGTCAGACCGGAATCGAAACGCGAAATCAGACGGGCCTCGAAGCCCTTCAGATTCTTCGGCGCCACATCGGATGCGATCACGATGCGCTTGTTCGCCTGATGAAGCGCGTTGAACGTATGGAAGAACTGTTCGAGGGTCGCTTCCTTACCGCCCAGGAACTGGATATCGTCGATAAGCAGCACGTCCACGCTGCGGTATCGACGATTGAACTCGGCGATACGCCCCTGGCTTTGCGACGGAATCTGCAACGCCTCGATGAATTCGTTCAGGAACTCCTCGCTGTTGACGTACCGCACCTTAAGCGTCGGATCCTTGACCAGCGCGTAGTTGCCGATGGCGTTGAGCAGATGCGTTTTGCCCAGGCCGGATCCGCCGTAAATACACAACGGGTTGAAGTCCTTGCCGGAACCTTCGGCCACGGCAAGCGCCACGGTACGGGCGAAACGGTTGGAATCACCGGGAACGAAGGTGTCGAACGTCGCGTTCTTGTTGAGATGGGTCTCCGGATCGCGCTGAACCTTGTTGCGATCGACCACATACTGGCCTTCGACCTCGGAATTGACCTGCGGCTGCAATGCCGAAGGAACCGTCGGAACCGGGCCGGCCGAACCGAACGGCTCCTTGCCGAGATCCTCAAGGGACGGCGTGCCGCCGGATAATGGCAGTTCGGGCTGCTCCTCCACGGCGACGGGCCGTGCTTCCGGCTTCGCTTTGGGCTTGGGCTGAGGCTTGGGTTCCGGCTTCGCCTTGGCTGCGGAACGTTGCGGCACGATTTTGAACGCCGGGAACATATCCTGGCCGGTGACCATATTCAGCGCTTCGAGCAACGGCTGCATAAGCTCGTTCTCAAGGGCCTGACGTGTGCCGGCATTGTCGACGCACAATACGATGGTCGTCCCGTATACGGCTTCGGGGGTCACACCCTCCAACCAGCCTTTGTCACGGGGGGAGAGGGATTTCTTATGCTTCAGCAGTGTCAGGGCATCAGACCAGATTTGCTCGGCCTGCACCGCAGGGTTATCGGCGCTTGTGGTCATGACACTCCTTCCTCTTCCGCCATGTAGGGACACTCAGCTACCTATTTTTACTCGTACCGCATGAGTTATCCACCGCCTAGCGTGTTGCAATTACTGAATTGTGAATAACATAAATGTAATTTGTGGATAACTTTCGGCCCTTTTCCCTTGCAGTTGCAACGGTTTACGGCATGCGTGCGGGGGTGCTCGACGGCATGTCGACGGGATTTCCGCGCGTGCGGATATGACCGCTGAGTTGACGTTAGGGCAGGGGTGAGAGTAGTTTTATAGAGCTTGACTCACGTGAGAGCCGCGCGCAAGCGTGGCCGAAGAAACCTAGGAGCTAATTATGAAGAGGACCTTCCAGCCCAACAACCGTCGTCGTCACATGAAGCACGGCTTCCGTCTGCGCATGCGCACCCGTTCCGGCCGCGCCGTGATCAACCGTCGTCGCGCCAAGGGCCGCAAGAACCTGTCTGCCTGATTTGTCGCTGACGGCATCGTTACCGTGGAACGGTTGAAGAGCCACAGTGATTTCGTCGCCGTGCTGAAACGCCGCCGCAAGGTCTCGCGCCATGATTTCATCGTGCATTACGCTATGCGCGATGATGCCAAGGCGCATGGTGTTGTGACGCCGGGTGCGCGACGGATGGGGCTTGCCGTATCCAAAGCGGTCGGCAATGCCGTCACGCGTAATTCAGTTAAGCGTCGTTTTCGCGTTTTGGCTTCGCGATACGAGCATGCTTTGCCTGAGGGCATAGATGTGGTATTGCGTGCGAAGCCATCCGCAGCCAATGCCTCCTTCCAGTCATTGGAAGAACAGATGGCCACCGGATTCGAGATGGTGGCGTCGAAACTCGCCCGGGATTGACGATGAGCGTTGCCGGCGATGCGATTGTACGCATGATTCGTTGGTATCAGCGTCATTTTTCGGCGAAGCGCGCCGTTCCATGCTGTAAGTTCTATCCGAGTTGCTCCAACTATGCGATTCAGGCCGTACGGCGATTCGGTGCGTGCCGTGGGGGATTGTTGGCTGTTCTGCGTCTTTTGCGATGCCGACCGTGGAGTTATGGCGGCATCGATGATGTCCCGCAACGTTTTTCCGTTTTCTATCGTTTTCGGTGGTCAAAAGCCCACGAAGAACCTCGACTGACGCCGTTGTCGGCTGACGAGTAAGGATTCGAACGATGATTTATAATCAAGACCAGTTTTTACTGGACAGCGGCTTCTGGGGGTGGCTGTATAAGCTGCTGACCCCGGTCGAATGGCTGATGACCCAGATCATGGCCATTTTCCACAAGCTGCTGGTTTTGGTGGGCATGCACCCTGTTGGTATCTCATGGGTTTTGTCCATTATTTTCCTGGTGCTGGTGGTTCACGCCATTATCTTCCCGATGTACTACAAGCAGATGAAGTCGATGCGCAAACTTCAGGCATTGGCTCCGAAGATGCAGCGCATCAACAACAAGTACAAGGGCAAGAACGACCCGGCCAGCAAGGAAGCCATGAGCCGTGAGATGCAGAAGCTGTATCAGGATAATAAGGTGAATCCCGCCGGTTCCTGCCTGCCTATGCTGATTCAGGGCCCGGTGTTCATGTGCATGTTCTACACGCTGTCGGCCATTCCCTATATCGCACGTGGCAAGCGTGCCACTTTGGGTGCGTTCGACCAGGCCACGGCCGCCGAATTTACCAAGACCAAGGTCTTCGAGCTTGTCGGCGTCTCCGATACCTTCGGTACCGCGGATAACAGCGGCAAGATCGTCATCGGCGTCTTCGTGCTGCTGATGTGCGCCTGCCTGTTCTTCATGCAGCGTTTCCAGATGAAGCGCAACATGAACCACGACGCCGTCAACCAGCAGACCATGACCATGCAGAAGGTCATGATGTGGGGCTTCCCCGTCATGTACATCTTCTCCGGCATCGCCATGCCGTTCGCCGTGCTGGTGTACTGGCTGACCAACAACGTGTGCAACCTGCTGCGTACCTTGTGGCAGATCCGCAACTTCCCGACTCCGGGTTCCCCGGCCGCGAAGGAGAAGGAGGTGCGTGACCACAAACGCGAGAACGCGCGACGTGAACGTGCCGGCGAGCCTTCCCTTGAAGAGGAGGAGCTGCAGCGAGCCAAGGAGGAAGAGGAACGAAAGCTCACGCAAGGCTTCCAACGAGAGCAACCACAGCGCAAACGTAAAAAGAAGAAGTGATGATAAGGTCTGATGTTTCACATGAAACATCAGACCTTATTCTCACTCAGGGCTGTCGTTGAGCAATTCCGGCAGCTGGTTTAGACTGATATCTATACGCGCCGAAAAGGAGTATATATGGCACAGGATGACGAGAAGACCGTGGATCAGCTCAACGAGGAAGCTGACATCGCCGCCGATTATCTTGAAGAGCTTCTGGATATCGCCGACTACGAGGGCGATATCGAAATGGGTATCCGCAACGGCCGCCCGACGGTTCAGATCGTCGCCGATGACGATACCGACATCAAGCATCTCATCGGACGCAACGGCGAAGTGGTCGACGCCCTGCAGCAGCTGGCCAGGCTTGCGGTCCAGCAGAAGACCGGCGAGCGTTCCCGTCTCATCGTCGATGTCGACGGCTTCCTGAAGCGCAAGCGCCAGCGTCTGCACGATATCGCATTGGATGCGGTCGATGAGGTCAGGGAGACCGGCGAGCCGGTCGACCTGAAGCCGATGAATTCGTTCGAACGTAAGGTGGTTCACGATGTCGTCCGTGAGGAGGGACTGAAGTCCCGCTCCCACGGCGAGGAACCGAACCGCCATGTGACCATTTATCTCAAGGCCGCAGCGAACGAGGATGAAGAGTAAGTTTCACGTGGAACAGGGAGTCCATAGCGATATGGGCTCCCTGTTTTGTATGAGTAGGAAAGAGTGACAGAGCCGATGGCCGACGAACTGAACGGTTCCCCGATCCTCGCTGAGGTGTTGGGGGACGCATTACCCAAGCTGGAGATCTTCCATACGAAGTTGGAGCAGGAAGGCGAACCGCGTGGCCTGATCGGCCCGAGGGACGTTGATATCATCTGGGAACGCCATATCCTCAATTCCGCAGCCATCGTGCCGTTCATCCGTGAGGTGACGGACGGCAAGCAGTTCAAGACCGTTGCCGACGTCGGCAGCGGCGGCGGATTCCCCGGCATCGTCGCGGCGGCATGTTTGCCGGATCATGAGTTCACGCTGATCGAGCCGATGGAGCGCCGTGTCGAGTGGCTGGGCGAGTGCGTCGAGGAAATGGGTTTGGAAAACGTGACGATTATGCGTGCGCGTTCCGAAGAGGTGATTACGGCGTTGCGTCAGGATCGTAGCATGCATCCGTATGCTGCGGTCACGTGCAGGGCCGTGGCGCCGATGACGAAGCTTGCCGGATGGACGTTGCCGCTATTGAAGCCGCAGGGCCGTCTGGTGGCGTTGAAGGGGCGTTCCGCGCAGGCTGAGATCGACAAGGCCTCCAAGATGATCGCCAAGTTCAAGGGTGTGCGTCCGCGCGTTGTCGAGGCACCGGTCGGGCCGGGGCTGGAATCCACCCATGTGGTGCTGGTGGATAAGAAGTAGACCGACTTGCGTTCTTTTCTTGGCTAGGTGAACGGCGTTCCCGCGCATGTGTGCGGGAACGCCGTTTTTGTTTTGCTCGTTGGAGGTGCGGGCGGGCTGGGGGTTGGCAGGGGCGTTTGGGCTGGTGCTGATGCTTAGGGCGGATCGGCGCGGATTGGTGTGGGGCAGCATGGATCAGCGTGATGCTTGTCGCGGGATGAGTGAACTGTGCTGTGGATTCCTATGAAGTGATGAATGAAAGATTGTGGGGGTGCTTGAGGGAGAGCTTCGGATCGGGAGTGTGATGGTGGGTTGCTCGAAGGTGAGGGCGCATGCATGCACACGAATCGGGGGAGTGGAGGGAACCGTGAAACAGGGGATCGGGCATCGATATGGAGAGCGTTGATCCTACGGCGTGATCGGGATGTGGACGGATGGGTTGGTTGTGTTTCAGGTATCCACATATATGGGGGATTGACGAGTCATGACATGCACATGTAGTGCCCAACCGCATCATGCGTTTAGGAACCGATGAAAACGAGTTATCCACATTTTGGAGTACCCCCAAAAAGTTATCCACAGGTTTTTCCTAGGGTGTTGATAAACGCGAGAGGGCTTGATTTCCAAGGGTTTTACGCCCATACACCGGCAGGTTATCCACAGCAACCGCCTGATTTATCCACACTTATCCACAATTTGCCTCTTTTATCCACATTTCTTAATTCTGTGCACGCGATTAGGTCGAATAGAACGAGCCGTGATCCCTTTGCATGACTCAAAGGAACCACGGCTCAAGCTATGGATAGCGCTAACAGCCTAATCAATCCGTCAGATTCGCAAGATACGCCTGCGCATCGAGTGCGGCACGGCAACCCATGCCGGCAGCTGAAATTGCCTGGCGATACACACTGTCAACGCAATCGCCTGCGGCGAATACGCCGGGGACATTCGTTCGGGTGCTTGCCCCATCGACCGTGATGTACCCGGCCTCATCACGTGACACCAGCCCGTCGACGAATGCTGTGGCCGGCGTATGCCCGATGGCCACGAACACACCGTTCGCCTCGACCTGGCGAACCGCACCGGTATTCACGTCGCGCACGGACAGGGACTGCACGCCCTGATCGTCGCCGTGGATCTCGTCCACCACGGCGTTCGTCAGGAAGTTGATCTTCTCGTTGCCTTTCGCACGATCGACCATGATCTTGGATGCACGGAACTCATCGCGGCGGTGGATAATCGTGACCGAGGAACCGAAACGAGATAGGAATCCGGCCTCCTCGAAGGCGCTGTCCCCGCCGCCGACCACCACAATCGGCTTACCGCGGAAGAAGAAGCCGTCGCATGTCGCACAATACGACACACCACGGCCGGAGAACTCCGCTTCGCCAGGGATGCCGAGCTTTCTGTAGCTTGACCCGGTGGCGATGATGACCGTCTTTGCTTCAAACGTTTGACCCTGATTCGTGGTGACGGTGAAAAGTGAATCCTGCTGTTCCACAGTGGCAACGTCATCCTGCAGGAATTCCGCACCGAAACGTTCCGCCTGACGTTTCATGTTGTCCATGAGGTCGGGGCCGAGAACGCCGTCCGGGAAGCCGGGGAAGTTCTCCACCTCGGTGGTGTTGATGAGCTGGCCGCCTGGAGTCAGTGCTCCTGCGATGACCAAGGGGGAGTGTCCGGCGCGGCCGAGATAGATGGCCGCGGTGTACCCGGCGGGACCGGATCCGATGATGATTGCGTCTCGTAATTGTGCCATGGTTCAACGATACGGGGATTGCCGCGTAAGCCATGCCGTATCGGCTCTGAGCGAAGCGTTTTCGTTATAGGAAGTTGCGATAAAGCGTCTTTACTTGCATTGATAGGGGGTTGCGCAGGGCCTCTTGTTTCATGTGAAACATGCAGATTGTGGAGCGGGGGGAGTATGTTTCATGTGAAACAATGTTGTGAAATAGGGGGTTGCGCAGGGCCAGGCGAGCCTATAACCGGACTACTGATTTTGGCGGTAATCCACAATTGTGCGGATAACTTATCCACAGTTATCCACATTCTTGAAATCGTGTGGAAAGCGCGAAAAAACAAGGGCTAATCACGGATCGTCATTTTGGGTTATCCACAAAAATCCACGAGTTTTCCACAGTTTCCCACATTGTTATCCACAGAACGGGAAAACAGTGGTTTCTGTCCATACAAACGGCAAAACTAGATACAGATTCAAGCATCAAGGAGTTAGTTTTTCATGGCAGATCAGGATATGCCGATTGAATCCGCCGAAGATACCATCAAGCGTATCTTCTCGACAGGCGATTCGACAGTAGGTGCGGAAATCACGCATGAATTCAATCGCTATTCCCGGTTGCAGGAAGTGACATTCCCCAAGCCCGCCCGTACGCGCCTCATCGCCGTGGCCAACCAGAAGGGAGGGGTCGGCAAGACTACTTCCACGGTCAATATCGCCGCGGCCCTCGCTAAGAACGGTGCTCGGGTATTGGTTATCGACATGGATCCTCAGGGAAACTGTTCGACGGCCCTTGGCGTCCGTCACGAATCCGGCGAACCGTCCGTATACGACGTCCTCGAAGGACGTATGTCCATCGCTGAAGTGAAGCGCCCGTGCCCCGATTTCGAGACCCTCGACGTCGTCCCCGCTTCCATCGACCTGAGCGGCGCCGAACTTGAGGTCGCGCAGTTCGAGAACCGCAACAACCTGCTGAACGAAGCCGTGCAGCAGTTCCTGCGGGGAAGCAACGAGCACTTCGACTACGTGTTCATCGACTGCCCGCCGAGCCTCGGCCTGTTGGTCATCAACGCCATGTGCGCCGCACGCGAGATGCTCATCCCGATTCAGGCTGAGTATTACGCGCTTGAAGGTCTCGGCCAGCTCATCAACACTATCGGCCTCGTCCAGGAGCATTTCAACCCGATCCTCACGGTGTCGACCATGATGGTGACCATGTTCGACAAGCGCACCCTGCTGAGCCGCGAGGTGTACAACGAGGTCAAGAGCCACTACCCGTCGATTGTGCTGGATACCACTATTCCGAGGACGGTGAAGATTTCCGAAGCTCCGAGCTTCAACAAGAGCGTCATCTCCTACGATCCGCGAGGCATGGGTGCCATCGCGTATTGCGAAGCCGCGTTGGAGATCGCGCGTCGTTCCCCTGTTGTGTTGGACGCCATCGCGTCGAGAATGAAGGAGGCCTGATATGGCATCGAAATCCCGTCTCGGGAAGGGCCTCGGCGCGTTGTTCCCCGCGCTTCCAGGTGAAGACCACGAACAACATACCGATTCTCATGAAACCAAAGAGAAGAAGTCCGTTGTTGAGACGAATGTAAAGGTAAAGACCGCTGGTAACACGGCGTCCGTTGCTGTCACGTCTGCAGCGAAGCCTGCTGCCGAGCCGAAGGCAAGGCGTGAAGAGGCGGCCTCGGTGAAACTGGCTGCCGGCGCGACCGCCGAAGCCAAGCCGTCCTCGCAGCAGAAAGGCAAGGGGGCCGCGCATGCCGGCATCTCGAAGACGCGCATCGCCATGCCCGGCATCGACGACATCGCACACCCCAGCGATATGTTCTTCGACGACACCGTTTCCCTGCAACCCAAGCGTGCTGTTTCACGTGAAACACAGCAGGAACAGCAGAAGAATGACAAGGAAGCCAAGGAGAAGACCAACCAGTCTAGGTTGAAGCCGGTGGAAGGTGGCTATCTTGCCGATCTTAACCTTGATGAGATCGGCCCGAACGCGCATCAGCCGCGTACCATCTTCGACGAGAACGATCTGAACGAACTCGCCCTGTCCATCAAGGAAGTCGGCATCCTGCAGCCCATCGTGGTGCGCAAGCGCCCTGCCGAACAGATCGAGGCGGCGCGTAAGGCCCAGGCCGGCACCAAGCCGACGAACCGTTTCGACGGCCGCATGGACAGCCCGTACGAGCTCATCATGGGCGAACGCCGTTGGCGCGCCTCGCAGCTTGCCGGACTGACCACCATCTCCGCCATCGTCAAGACGACCGCCGACGATGACATGCTGCGTGACGCCCTGCTGGAGAACCTCCACCGCGTCGCCCTGAACCCGCTGGAAGAGGCCGCCGCCTACCAGCAGATGGTCGACGAATTCGGCCTGACCCAGGCGCAGCTGTCCAAGTCGGTGTCGAAGTCCCGTCCGCAGATCGCGAACACGCTTCGCCTGCTGAACCTGCCGACTTCGGTGCAGAAGAAGGTCGCCGCGGGTATCCTTTCGGCCGGTCACGCGCGTGCGCTGCTCGGCCTGAGCGATGAGGATGAGATGGATAAGCTCGCGAACCGCATCATCTCCGAAGGGCTTTCGGTGCGCAGCACCGAGGAGATTGTCGCGATGGCGAACCTCAATTCCACGAAGCCAAAGAAGACGCGAGCACGCAGGGGAGACCCGTGGGCGAATTCCCCCATCCGTTCCAACCTCGAGCACCGCTTCGACACCAAGGTTGCCATCAAGGGCACACCCAAGCATGGCCATATCGAGATCGTGTTCTCCTCGCCGGAGGACATGGATCGCATCCTCAACCTGCTGATGCCCGGTCAGGGGCAGCAGGGCGAGCAGACCCCGCAAGGCGGCCAGAATAAGCCGGCCAAGCAGGATGAGCAGGAGAAGAAGGCCGACGATAAGGCGTGACGGCCGCTGATCCGCAAGAGAATCCTTGCGGGCCGCGCTGACGGCGCTGAGACGCCGTTCTTGCGACGTCAGGCCGATTTGAGGGGCATGGCCCGGTATTGTTCCGGGCCACGCCCCTCGCGCCGTATAAGGGGCGGAAGATGCCCTCAGTCATCCTCCACGTCGGCAGGCAGCACCATCCCGTGCGGGCCATGCGTCAACGTGCCGTCATCCAGCAGTTGCCGTATCGCGGCGCGGATGACGGCGCCGCTCGTATCAGGCAGCGACCCATACCCAGCAACCGCATCCAAACCACAATCCGTCACCGCGGCGCTGTGCGACCCGTGCAGCGCGTTGACGATCCTGGCCGCGCTGTACCCGGTGCTTTGCGCATCATGGATATTGCGGATGAACGCCAGCGCCGCGTCGACGGTGGCCTTGTCGGCGGTATCGGAGATGTCTGCGGTATCGGAGATGTTGGCGGTATTCCAATCATCCGCATACCCATAGGTGGATACCGCACCAAACGACGAAATACCTTTACTTTTCCTATAGGCACGCTTCGCGCCTGCCCCACGATGCAGTGAGGAACGCCCGGTGCAGGAATCACACGTCCCGCAACGCTTCTCCAACGGCTCCTCACCGAAATAACGAAGCATATACGCCCTCAGACAGCCCGAAGTCGTGCAATACCCCTCCATGGCACTGCACCGCTCCAACGCGGCTTTACGGGCCTTTTCGCGGTCTTGTTGAGCATCCAGCGCAGACCCGGCGGACTCCTCTATGCATTGCCTGCGAAACTCGAACTCATGCCGTCCCCACAGCAGAAGGCAGCTGGCCGGTTTGCCGTCGCGTCCGGCACGCCCAGCCTCCTGGTAGTACTCCTCAAGACTGCTCGGCAGCCCATCGTTGATCACCCAACGCACGTCCGGCTTATCCACGCCCATGCCGAAGGCCGTGGTCGCCACGATTACGTCAAGCGAGCCGTCGAGAAACGCGTTCTGCACGTCGATTTTGAGCCGTTCATCCATCCTGGCGTGGAAATGTTCCGCATTGATGCCCGCGGTTTTCAGCACTTCGGCCAATTCCTCGGTGCGGGCGCGGGACGTGCAGTAGACGATACCGCTTTCACCGCGATGCGAGAGGGCATAGGTGGTGATGATATCGTCGCGCTCGGTTTTGGAATGAACCTCCCTGCGCCCGAAATACAGGTTCGGACGGTCGAAACTCGTCATGACCCGAAGCGGGTCATGCAACCGCAGATTACGCACGATGCCGTCGCGTACGTCGGGCGTGGCCGATGCGGTGAACGCGGCGACGACCGGGCGTTCGGGAAGTCGATCCACGAACGAGGCGATGCCGAGATAATCCGGGCGGAAATCCTGCCCCCACTGGAATACGCAATGCGCCTCATCCACAGCCAGCAGACGGATCCTGACCGATTGCGCGAAGCGGAGAAAACCCTGCGTGGACAGGCGTTCCGGAGCGACATACAGCAGGCGGATACGCCCTTCACGCGCCGCCGTGTAGATTTCTCGACGCCCATCCTCCGTGGTTTCCGAGTAGATGAACGCGGCGGGAATACCATGCCCGGTCAAATGGGCCACCTGATCGCGCATCAACGCACGCAACGGCGTGATGACCAGCACCAGCGCGGGAACGCCGTTCCTGCCCGGTGCACAGGCCGGAATCTGATAGCACAGCGATTTGCCCGCACCCGTCGGCATCACGGCAAGCACATCACGATGCCCCAGAATCGCCGTGATGACATCCAACTGCCTGCCACGGAACGAATCGTACCCATAACGCTGCTTCAACGTGCGTAACGCCCATGCGGTGATGTCTGCCATACGCATGTGTCTACCGCAGACGGTGGTCAGCGTACCGCCGTTCCTCGGATCGAACAACGGTGTTGGAAATACGAGAAGCGCGGGATCGGTGTTCCGAATCCCGCGCTTCCTTAACTTCTTACAGGCTTACCTGTCGACCTCACTTGAAGAACAGGTCGGTGACGTCGATGTAATCGTATTCGGCTTCACCCGAGGCCTTATTCGACGACTGCGACGACGAATCACCGTTTCCGGAGTTCCCGTTCTCGTCACCGAACGGCACGTTGTCGATATTGCTGTCCGACCATTCGTTCGACGTGTCCGGATTATTCGATTTGCTATTGAGATGCACGGCGCCCAACGCGATGCCGAGCGCGACCAGCACGACCACCGCCGCGGCCACGACCACCACGGTGGCGGTCGTGTACTTGCCGAACAGACGGGTATCGGCGAGATCGTCGTTCGCTTCCTCCACATCCTCATTCGTCTGGCCCTGAGGGGCGAAGCTCGGCGGCTGCTGCATGGGCATGCCCGACGCGGGCCGCGCGGGGATGGACGCAGGATACGAGGCTGGGGCAGGTGCGGCGGCGGGCGTGAACGCCGGAGCCGCGGCGGCCTGCGCGGGCCGGTCGATATCGTTGCGCACGTCGTTGACGCGAATCGTCTGTGTCGGATAGTTGGCATCGTCGAGCACCGGGATCTGGGTTGTCATATCGAAGCCGTTGGTGCCGACGGAAGTCATGGAATCAGAGGAGAACGCGAACCCTTCGAACAGGTCGGCATCGCTATATTCCTTGGCGTCCCGCTTGATGGAACGGTTCAGACGGTTCTTGATCGCCTCTTCGCTTTCCTGCCCCTTGTGCAGGACTGTGGAAAGCGTCTTCTCGGTGGAATTGGCGAGCTTGGAAAGATTCGCCTCGCCCTTCCTCAGCAGCTCCTGCTCACTGGACGTGGAACTCGCCACGCGAGGCTGAGGCATATGCTCGATGGTTAGCTCGCGAAGCTTCTCCGTGGTGATGACGGAGGAAGGAATTTCAACCAGTTCCTGATCGTCGATGGGGCACAGCTCGGCGGTGACGATGGAACCCTCACCGGCGGTGCTCGGCAGGACAATATCCTGCGTGGGCAGCTTCTCCAACGGTGTCCAGTCGCCAAGCAACGCGGTCAGCTCGCTCAACGACACCATCGGCACCGTGCGATGCGAACCGTCATCGATCGCAAGGCCACGAATGATGATCATGCGGAATTCGCTGGGGACGCTATCGTCCAGCTTCCTCAGGTCGTAAACCATGTCCTTGGAGGACGGTGTCTTGGTGATCAGGGCGTACAGAAGAGCCGCCAGCTGACGGATGACCAGCTGATCGCCTTGCATGCCGGTCCGGGCCTGGGTGGGCTCCTCAAGCATGGATGCGATGGCCGTATCGGCGATTTCCAGTCCGTTGGTGGAAATGCGCAGCGTGGATGTGGTGAGTCGGGGATTCGTCAGTCGGCTGGCAAGGTTCGCCGCGCTGCCGATGATGGAACGGATCGCCTCGGTGCCCAACACGTTTTTCGACTGGCCTTGCAGATAATCGGTGAGCGACAGGCCTGATTCGATATCGGTGATCAGTACGGCGGCTTCGCCGGCCCTGCGGAACTGCACGACGGGGGTGAACCCCTTCACGCGTCCCAACGTGGATGCGGCGACGGCCACGTTGCCCAAATGCTGGGCCGCGGTGAGGATGAACACCTGGCAGTCGCGTGCCAGGACGCGGTCGTTGGCTTTCCAAGCCTGAACGCCTGGTTCGTCGCGCAACAATGCAATCAGCGTATAGCGATTGAACAGGGTGTCTCCCAGCTGAGGCTTGGTCATGTTCTCGACTCCGATTTGCGCAGATGATTGCAACGCCGAATGCGTTGACGCTGGTGTCATTCTAGCTGTGGGACTGGTCGAAACCGCAGCGGTCTCAACAGCGGTTTGTGATGTTTTCGTAGGAGAAAGCGCGGACTGGTTTCCGCCGTCGCCGGCGGATGCGGTGATGGGCGGTTCCGCAGGCGCTTCGGCAGGTGCCGCGCCCGCAGTGTTCTCCGCTTCGCCACTCGGCAGGGAGTCCCCCTCCATACCCTTGTTAAGGGCATCCTGGGATTCGTCCGCTGCCGGGGCCTTGTGCGTGAGCCGGTTCTTCACATTGTTGACGATGACGACGAATTCCTGGCAGCGCATCGCGATCAGCATACCGGCATACGTCACCGCCATCAGCACGGCCATGATTGCGCAGAACGCGACCGCCTGGAACCAGTTCATGCCGACGTTGTAGTTGGTCAGGCTGGCGTGCAGCAAGGACAGGATCGGCACCGTGAACAGCAGTCCGACGAAGATGGCGACGAGTGCCGCGGCAAAGGCCTTGCCATAGGTGACGGCGATGCGATGACCATCCAGATTCCCCTCGAACCGGTGCCGCAGCATGATCACCAGCATGGGGAAACTGAAGGCATAGCCCACGGTGACGGCGAGACCGACGCATGTGGTCCAATACTGCGGGGGGAGCACATGCATGCAGGTGATGGAGAAGGCGACCTGGATCGCGTTCATGACGACTTGGAACAGGAACGGCCTCATGCCGTCCTCGAACGCGTAGAACGTGCGTTGTATCAGCAGATACGCGCTGACCAGAGGCAATCCGATGGCGAGCATTATCATGGGGCCTGCGATAAGCCGAGCCTCATGCAGGCCCACGCTCGGCAGCAGCGCGATGATGATCGTCGTGGGCATGACCACATACACCGCGGTGAAGAACATCATCAGGATGCCGATATTGCGCAGCGTCTCGCTTAGGGCATTGCGTGCCTTGCCGAGATCGTCGGCGGCCACGGCCCGCGAGATCTTCGGGAAAATCGCGGTGGAGATGGATACCGCGATGAGCGAATACGGCAGGATATACAGCGTGAAGGCGTTCTGATACGAGCCGTTGCCCGCGATGCCATACAGGTCGTTGCCGGCGAACGGGGCGCCGTTGGTGATGCGCGTGTTGATGATATTGGCCAATTCCTGCACGCCTGTGACGCCAAGACTCCACGCGGCCACAGGTCCCATGGACCTCAGTCCGATGCCGCGCAGACCCCACTGCGGCTTGTATTTGAAGCCCATGCGGATCAGCGGGATGAACAGCACCAACGCTTGGAAGGCCACGCCCAGCGTCCATGTGCCCGCGGAAAGCATGACCTTGTCGGTGGTCCAGAACTCCATCGGTTCATGGCTGGCACGGCCGAACAGCACAAGGAACGTGACGAAACCCGTGCAGCTGATGAGATTCGCGCCGACCGAACTCCACGCGTAGGCGCCGAAATTATCCTTGGCCGCAAGCAGCTGGCCCAGCACGGTATACAGGCCGTAGAAGAAGATCTGCGGCATGCACCACAGGGTGAAGGAATTCACCAGTGCACGCTGCGCGGGACCCCAACTGGAATCCAGGTACAGCATGGTGAGCAGCGGCGTGGCCGCCATCATCAGCAGCGTCATGGCCAGCAGCAGCGTGATGGACACCGTGATGAGCTTGTTGAGTCGTTCCTGCGCGTCCTTCGCCTTCAAGGTGCGGACGATCTGCGGCACCAGCACGGCGTTGAAGATGCCGCCGGAGATGACGGTGAACAGCACCTGCGGGATCATCGCGCCGGTCTGGTAGGCGTTCGCCGCGACGCCGGTGGTGCCCAGGCAGGCGGCGAGCAGAATGGTGCGGACTTGGCCCGTGACGCGCGAGACCAGCGTCCCGGAAGCCATGATGAGTGAATTACGGCCTACATTCGAACTCATTCGTCAGGATCCTTCTTCCGGTGGAACTGCCGCCAGAGGCCCAGAAGTCCAAGGGCCACCGCCGCGCCGATGATGATGAAGCCAGTCATGTCGCTGATTTTCAGAATGCAGGAGATCGCCGTCTGCTGAGGCTGCCCGAAGGCGATGCCGGATCGATCCTCCAAGGTGATGGTCGCGGTCGCCGAACTTGACGTCGCGGCACGCAGCCGGAAGGTCGCCTGTGCCTCGGAATGGGCCGGAACCGTGATCGAGGTGCGTCTTGACGTGGCGATTTCGGACGAATCGGTGATCGAGGAGATGTTCACCTTGACGGAGAACGGCGTGCCGTTGCTCACGGTCACCGGCATGGTGGCCGTTTCCGACACCATGGTGATGGTTTCGGACGGGGCGAGGGAAATGCTGTTGAGCAGATTGTTCGAAAGCTGTTGCGAGGCGGAAACCATGGCGGCGGATGATGCTGTGTCGGAACCGTCCGAAGAGAAGGCGTGCAACGCCATGGTGCTTTGCGCGGTGAGGATGCGGTCGATCCACGCCTGCCGTGCTTCGTCGGAACCGCCGGTCATGATGCCGTCACGGAACCGTACGATGGCGGACCTGCTCGCCGTAAGCGTGGTGATGGTGGCGTCCAAAGCCGCGGTTTTGCTCTTGCTGATGCCACTTTCGGTCGGCGCATGGCTGGTTGTCTCATCGTCCGAGGTTTGCGGAGTCGCTTTGGCCAGCGTCGCCAGATCGGTGGTTTCCAGCCAGTTGGAGGATTCGACCGCACTCATGAAGGAATCCAAGGTGGAGGCGCTGGCGTTGAACCCGAAATTGACGAGCAGATTGCGTTCCGTATACGGCTGTTCCATCTGGTAGAACGCGCTTTGCGCGACGAATCGGGCCAGTCGGCCGGCCTCGCTGGATTCGGCGCGCGCCTTGCGGCTGGTCGCGGTTCCCTGGGCGAGCTTGCTCAACTCACGCTGTTCCACCAGAACGGTGACATCCCCCGCATCGGTGGAAACCACACTGGTTCCGGTGCGTACGGTATCGCTGTCATCGGATTCGAAATCCGCGGTGGAGATGACCGTGATATACCCCTGGCTGCGCGCCTCGGTGAGAGCCTGCGCCGTCCAGTGCCCTTTGCCCTGCCATGCGATGGTGGAAGCCTTGGCCTTGCTGTTTCCGATGGCGTTGCGGTATCGCGCTACCGCGGCATCGGTGTTCCACATGCCGCTTCCCACGCCGGCGTTCTCATAGCTCTGCGCGTCGTTGCGTGCCGCATAGGAGGTGATGTCGAAGGCCGCGGGCTGCATGAGCGCGGACACCCTTGGGGGCATGCTCAGCGCGTCGAGATACGTGGGATCGGCGACGGTCTGCAAAGCGGAATGCTTGGTCAGCACGTCGTTGAGGGAACGGTCGAAGCGTGTGTGGCCCGCCGACAACATCACCGCTTCGGAACCGTCCTTGCCGCCGGTTTTGGCCGTATTTGCGCCGCCTGCGGTGCCCTTGATGGTATCGGATGTCGTTTCGACGCGCTCTTTCACCATGGAGGTCAACGTGTCGTTCGACGTCTGCCAATGACCGGACGCCAGCGGTGCCACCATCGTGATGCGCATGGCCGGTGTCTGGATGGTGTTGAGGCCGGCCGCGGAACGCGTCAGGAAGCTGTGCAGGACCACATCCTCGTCATCATGCGAGTAGTCGGCGAGAAGCGGCTTGGGACCCCATGCGATGATGCTTTTGAGCGCATCGTTGTCGGCTTTTGCGTCGATGCCGACTGTCGTGCTCTGCCCCGGTGAGAGTGGTTGGACCTGCACGGTGCCGATTTCGTTCGGTGTGGGGATCATGTTTTGCGCCTGTGCCCACTCCTGCATATCGGTGCGTGACGTGAACGTATAGCCCGAATTGACGGTCAACGACAACCGGCCGGCGTTCCATTGCCGGTCACTGGTATTCGTGATCGTGGCCTTGAGATGATATCCGGACGTATCCGTGACGACCGCCGTCGCCTCGGATAAGGAGAGCACCTGCCCGTGCTTGTCGTTCTCGGATGTCGTGGTCTGCGATCCCGCCGCGACGGCCTGCGGCTGCACGCAGGCCAAACCGCAGGTGACGAACAGAATCGCGCTGAGTATACCGATGATGCTGCGTCGCAGCACACTGGGGGCGCTTTGCCTCACGCTTCCGCCTGCCTATTCATTTTTTTGGCATAAAGCCACACGATTTTACGTTCATTAGGATAGCTGAGCACATCGTCCAGATCCTTGAAATCCACCCAGATGGCATCCTCCGCCTCATGATCCGGATCGCCTTCCACGGTGAGAGTGCCGCCTACTTGACGCAATGCGAAATGATGCACCAGCTTGTGTACACGCTGTGAGGTTCCGGTGAACCAATAGTCGATGGTGGCGATGGAATCGACCACCTCGCCCAGAATGCCGGTTTCTTCGTGCACTTCACGCACGGCGGTCTGCTGAGGGGTTTCACCCTTCTCGATATGCCCCTTCGGCAGGCACCATTCCAGATGGCCGCTGCGCGAATGTCTGGCGATGATCGCCACACGTCCCTTGGCGTCGAACACCAAACCGCCAGCCGAGTATTCGCGTACGACCGGAAGCTCCTGGGCGTCGAGGGACGCGAAGGTCGTCGGGCCGTCCGTGGTGCGTTTCTGCGGCATGTTGGCCGGCGTGGGGCCCGACTGCGTGTGTGTCGAGCTGACGGTCGAGATCGAAGTGAACGCGAGCCTGGTGTCCGTTTCGTCGATCGGCGCGGACTCGGAGGTCCACAGTGGACGCTCCTCGTCGGGATAGTTTTGGGCATGGTTGACCGCGGCATCGTCGGCATGCTGAAGCATGCGCGCTAGGTCCGCGGGAGTAATCATGTTTCCTACCTTACTCAAACCCGTGTGGATATAGGGTAACGGTTATGCTTGTTGGCAGTAAAAAAAGACAAGATGGGAAAGGTTCCACGTGAATTTCGAAGTATGGCCGGAGGCCTTGGAACTAGGCAGGATGTTCGCCGCGGAAGGCTATGAACTGGCCTTGGTGGGTGGCCCGGTACGCGACCTGCTGCTGCATCGGCGCAGCCATGATCTTGATTTCTGCACGTCGGCGCGCCCCGAACAATTCGAGCCGATCCTGCGCAGGTTCGGGCATGACGGTTTCTGGGATATGGGCCGCAAATTCGGCACGCTGGGTGCGATGCGCCGGCGCCCCGACGGCACCGAAGTGCAGGTGGAGGTCACCACATACCGCACGGACGCATACAATCCGGATTCACGCAAACCAGAAGTGGCGTACGGCGACACGCTGGAAGGCGACTTGTCACGCCGTGACTTCACGGTGAACGCCATGGCGTTGCGCGTACCCGACCTGGAATTCGTGGACCCGTTCGGCGGTGCCAACGATTTGGCCAAGGGAATACTGCGCACGCCGGTCGACCCGCGCCAATCCTTCGACGACGATCCGCTGCGCATGATGCGTGCGGTGCGGTTCGTGGCCCAGCTGGGCTTCACCATCGAAGCCGAAACCGCCGAAGCGATGTACGACATGACCGATCGCATCCGTATCGTCTCCGCCGAACGCGTGCGCGACGAACTGACCAAGATGCTGCTGTCCGACCGTCCGCGTGCCGGTATCGAAGCGCTGGTGGAATCCGGCCTGGCCGACATCGTGTTCCCTGAGATTCCCGCACTGGAACTGCAGATCGACGAACATCACCGCCAC
This sequence comes from Bifidobacterium merycicum DSM 6492, assembly GCF_900129045.1. Taxonomy (GTDB): domain Bacteria; phylum Actinomycetota; class Actinomycetes; order Actinomycetales; family Bifidobacteriaceae; genus Bifidobacterium; species Bifidobacterium merycicum. The sequence goes on from NZ_FQTX01000005.1 coordinate 55,931, forward strand.
AAGGACGTGTTCGAACACACCATGATCGTGCTCGACCGTGCGGTCGCGTTGGAAACCGACGACGACGGTCCCGTGCCGCGCCCGGACCTGACGCTGCGCCTCGCCGCGCTGATGCACGACATCGGCAAACCGAAGACCAGAAGGTTCGAGGCGGGCGGCAAGGTCAGCTTCCACCATCATGATGTGGTGGGCGCGAAACTGACCCGCAAACGCCTGCGCGCGCTCCACTTCGACCATCACATGGTCGAGGACGTCAGCGAACTGGTGAACCTGCACCTGCGTTTCCACGGCTACGTGGACGAGCCGTGGACGGATTCTGCCGTGCGCCGTTACGTGAAGGACGCCGGGCACCTGTATGAACGTCTGAACCGCCTGACCCGCGCCGACGCGACCACGCAGAACCGTCGCAAGGCGATGGTGTTCTCCAGTGCGATGGACGAGATGGAGGATCGCGTGCGCGAGCTGAAGAAGAAGGAGGACTTCGACGCGATCCGCCCGGACATCAACGGCAACGAGATCATGGACCTGCTGGGGCTTGAACCCGGTCCGATGATCGGCAAGGCGTACAGGCACATGCTCGACTACCGTCTTGATAACGGCCCGGTGGACCATGATGTCGCGGTGGCCGAGCTGCGGCGCTGGTACGCCGAACAGCAGGAGGCGTGATTTACCGCGACCGCGGCCGGCAGACGATGTAAGCCGAAAGACGGTGAGTACGACGAAGCCCCTTCCCGTTCATGCGGGAAGGGGCTTTCCATATGTGCCTGTGATGCCCGATCAGTTGACCGCGGTATGCTCGGACGCCTTCGGCAGACCGAGCTTGTTCATCTCGTCAACCGTCTTGCAGCCTTCGAAATCCTTGATCTTGTCGCCCTGCTTCTTGACGTCGCGCTCCTTGTTCAGATCGTTGAACGTGGCGCCGAGCACCACATCGACCAGACGATCCTGACGGTCGTCCATCACCATGACGGCATCCTTGAAATACGCGTTCAACGTATAGGCCGGGTTGATGGCGTTCACGCCGAAGTAGATGGTGGTGCGATTGACCTTCGAGCTGGGGTAGTTGTCGATCGTCACCACATTGAACTGACGGTCCTGCAACGCCTCGCCGACGGCCTTGGCCAAGCCGGCGAACTCGGTGCCGTTGCGCACGCGCACGGGCACGGTGTTGTTGTCGGCCCACTTCATGGCGCTGCCGTCCGCGTTCTTCGCGGCGCAGGGAACCGCCTGGCCGTAATTCGGCTGGGCGACGGTCTTCGTATTGCTTTCGAAGGTGATCACCTTGAAGGAAACCAGGCAGGATACGACCAAAGCGATTACGAGAATCACTGCTGTGATGGTGAACACCGTCGTCTGACGGCGACGAATATACGCTTTGCGGGCTGCACGTTCGTCATACGGCTCAGTCATTGCGTTGTCCCTTCGCTTCGGAATGCTGTTTCACTGTATCTCGTTACCGTGACGCTCACGGATGGTACCGCGGGTGCGTTCGCGGCGATGATGCGGTCGACACTGGCATTGCGTTTCCAAGTCTCGATCACCGCCTGTCGGATGGCGGGCGTGGGTGTGAAGGCGATGACCGACGGACCCGATCCGGACACGAACGCATGGGATGCGCCGGCCGCCAAGGCGTCGTCGATGGCTTTGCCGCTGCGCGGGTGCAGGCTGATGGCGGCGTTCTGCAAGTGATTCGCATCACCCGGCTTGGCTCCGATCTGATCGAAGGCCGCATAGACTTCGGGGGTGCTCAGCTGCGACTGGTAGGCGCCCACCAACAGCGGGCCGGCGAAACCACGGTTGCACAGATCCTCCGCCTCGTCGGAATCGGGGGAGTAGATGCTGATGCGTTCCCCGTACCCGGTGCCGTGCGCGTAGCCGCCGGCGACGCAGAACGGCATGTCGGCGCCCAGCGTGGAGGCGACCTGCTGCAGTTTCTCCACAGGCCAGTGAAGATCCCATAATTCGTTCAGGCCGAGAATCGTTGCGGCCGCGTCGACGGAACCGCCGGCAAGACCGCCGCCCACGGGAATACGCTTCGTGATGGAGATGCCGACGTTCGGCTCACGCCCGGCCGCCTCGGCCATGGCGAACAAGGCGAGCACCGCGTGATTGCGGCGCATATCCGCCTGCGATGAGGCCAGATCGCCCAGATGCGTGCCATCGAGCTCCAAGGAGAATCCCGCGTCCGCCGCCTTCTCCGTGACGGTGACGGTATCCGTCAGGCTGACGGCGCAATAAATGGTGTCGAGCTCATGCCGCCCGCCCCATTCGCTGCGGGATTCGCCCACTTCAAGCGTGAGATTCGTTTTCGCGGGGCATTCGACGACGACGCTGCGTGGGGTTTCACTCATGCGAGGTCCTCCGTGCCCGTGCCTTCCGCGGTTCCGGTGCTGGATTCCATGGCCTTGGCCAAGGCCATGAACTCGTCGATAGTGAGCGTCTCGCCGCGGCGGGTCGGATCGATGCCTGCGGCCTTGAAGGCTTCGGCGGGCACGATCTTCTTCAGGGCCGCGTGCAAGGTCTTGCGACGCTGGCCGAAAGCCGCGTCGATCAGCGCGAACGTGTGCTCACGCAGCTCCTGCGGGCGGGGCGTATCGAAACGACGGAAATGCACGAGCGCGGAATCCACGTTCGGCGCAGGCCAGAACACGTTGCGTCCGATCGTGCCCACACGCTTGGCTTCGCCATACCAGGCGAGCTTCACGCTCGGGGTGCCGTAGATCTTGTTGCCGGGGGTTGCGGCCAGACGGTCGGCGACCTCCTTCTGCACCATGACGAGGAAGGAATCGAGATTATCGAAGCGTTCCAGCAGCGTCAGCAGGATCGGTGTGGCCACGTTGTACGGCAGATTCGCCACCAGGGTGAACGGTTTGCCGTCCGCGAACTCCGGCAGCGTTTCCGGGCCCACGGTGAGCGCGTCACGGTTGACGACGGTCAGACGGCCGGAAGCATCCGGCATGAATTCGCCCACGGTCTGCGGAAGACGTTCGGCCAGCGGAGGGTCGATCTCCACGGCGGTCATGGTGGCGCCGGTCTCCAGGATCGCCAATGTCAGCGATCCGAGCCCTGGACCAACCTCCAGCACATGCGTATCGGGCTGAACATGCGCTTCACGCACGATACGCCGGACGGTGCCGGGGTCGATGACGAAGTTCTGCCCGAACTTCTTGGTCGGGCTTACGCCGGCCTCGTCGGCGATGCGTCGGATGTCGGCGGCGCCGAGAAGATGCGCGGTCGGTTCGGTGTCGGGAATATCGGTCATCGTAAAGCCTTCGATCAGTACCAGTTATGCTGCATCCACCATTGTTTGGCCTGGCTCGGACTGCCATAGCGTCCAGCAATATAGGACAAGCCCCAGTCAATCTGAACCGCGGCATCGTCCCTGTATCCGGCGCCCATCTTATCCGGCGGCAGGGCCTGCGGGATGCCGTACGCGCCGGAATACGCGTTCTCCGCGTTCCATAGCCAGCTCGACTCATGGTTCCAGATCCACACGAGGGCGTCCCAATCCGCGCCGGTCCAGCCTCGCTGGGCGGCCGCGGCGGCGGCATACGCCTGCGCCTGGGCTACGCTGGGGTGCCATAGGCGGCCGCTGGTGGACGAACCGCTGCCCTGGTTATTGTTCGTGCTCTGGTTCGGCTTCTGGGTCGTGTTCTGGCTGTTGTTCTGATTGTTGTTCTGGTTCTGGTTGGTGTTCTGACTCGGTTTTTGGGTCGTCTGCCCGCTGTTTTGGTTTTGGTTCTGGTTGTTCTGATTCTGGTTCGTGTTCTGGTTCTGGTTGTTCTGGCTCGTGCTCTGGCTGTTGTTGGTATCGCCCTTCGACGTCGAATCGGACTTGGCATCCGACTTGTTCTTGTCGGCATCGGCATCGCTCTTGGCATCATCCTTCTTCGAGGAATCCGAATCGCTGTTCGTCGTATCGGAGTCCTTGCCGGAAGCCTTATCGGAACCATCGCCGGAACCCTTGTCGTCGTCATCGGTCGCAGCCTTCGCCGGTCCGACCGCCACGACCTGATTCACCGACGCCTTGGTGGTGGTCTCGCTCTCCAACGTCTCGCTGCTGGAAACGCCGTCGACATAGGTCACGTTGTATGTCTGCTGGATTTCGCCGTTCTCACCCTGCTGGCGGATCACCGTCTCGCCGGGCTGCAGCGAGGAATCCACGATGGTCTGCGTCTCGAACGGGACGACCTTGGTGCGCGTCTCCTGCCCATGCGTCACGCGCTGCACGCGCAGCACGGTCTGCGAACCGCTCTCCGTGACGCTCACCTTATCTTCCTTGCCCACGGTGATGCCCTTGGAATCCAGGATCGAAGCGGCGGGAAGCTTGCCGTTCGGCGCCTGCGAGCTCTTGCCGTCGGCCACCACGGTGACCGGTCCCTTACGGTTGATCACCATGCCGCCGGTGAGCTGCTTGTAGACGTTATCGATGTTGACGGTGATGCTGGACGCCTTGCTCTCGTTCGCCTTGAAGAAGCCGATCAGTTGATCGGCGCTGTCCGCCACGGTCCAGAACGGAATCTCCTCGCCGTCGACGTTCACCGTGGTCTGATAGGCGCTGCGCACAGTGACGACCGCATGATCGGCCAGCGTGCCGCCGGACGTGGATTGCACCAGATCATGCGATTTGACGCTGATGCCTTGCTCCTCCAGCAGACGGTCGACGGTCATGGCATAAGTGGCCACCATGGTGGTTTTGCCGTTGACGTTCAGCGCGACGGCCTTGCGCGTGGTCAGTGCGAACGTCGCCACCGCCATCGCGGCGACCGTGATCGCGCAGACGGCGACACGAACGCGACGCATTTTCATGAACCGTTGCGGTGTCCATCTCCGTGCCATATACAACCTCTTTCCTGACCCGCCGTCACTGGCGTTCGGGCATACCGCGCCCAATCTTAATGGCAGGAAGTGATGTCTCCCTCGGGAAACGACGAGTGTGAGCCATTTCACCACAAAAAAGAAACCCCGCCTGAATGAGGCGGGGTGAAAGAAGAAAGAGGGGGCGGGAGAGAAGGGGAATGTTCCCGCCCCCTCTTAGGGGCAGAACAGATTAGGGGGATGCTCTGCCCCATATTTGGAAGGGCCGAATTAGGGGGTGAGGCCCTTCACTCTTACTCGAGCGACGTATATGTCCCCCCTATTATACCCCGTGAGGGGGAGAGCCTCTTGTCGGGATCGAACCGACGACCTGCCGCTTACAAGGCGGCCGCTCTGGCCATCTGAGCTAAAGAGGCGGTGTGCGTTTCAGCACACAGACATTGAGAAGCATATCAGTTCCACCGGATGGAAACGCTTACTTATCTGCTGAAGGGGTAATCGGCTTGCCGTTTTCGCCGATCGACGGCATCGTGCCTTCGACGCCGACCTTGTCCTCAGCGATGCCCAAGGCCGCCAGAAGACTGGTCTTGGTGTCGGAATACACGGACTGGGATTGGTTCATATCCCAGAACTTTCCGTTGATCGTGACGGTGGGCGTGGTCATCTGCCCCTTGAGATCGCCGGACGTGTTCCACAGCTCGCTGCGCTTCGGCGTGTACGTGTCGATGGCGTCCAGCCAAGCAGTGTACTTGTCGGTGACCGCCGCGTCGGCGACCGTCTTCGACACGCCGGCCTTGGTGGCCTGCTGCTTCATCTGGTCGTCGGAGGTGGTGACGCCGGAGTTCTCGGCGGGCTGGAAGTCATCGGCGTACATGTTCGAGATGAAGCCGAGGATGTGGTTCGGATCGTCGTCATGCTCGGTGATGTACAGCAGCATGTTCGCGGCCCTGGTGGAGTAGTTGTCCTTGCTCCAACGGTCGCCGAACGACATGGGGTGCAGCTCGAGGTTCACCTGACCGGCATCGAGCATCTTCTCCAAGGTCGGATCGACCAGACGGTTGAAATTGCCGCAACCGGAGCACATGAAGTCCATGTAGACGGCCACGGTGGGTGCCCCCGCGACCTTCTTGCCCACGCCGTCCTTCGAAAGCAGGATGCCGCCCTTGCTGTTCGCGGTGGAAGGCTTGTTCTTGACACTTTGCAGCTGATCGTAGGCCTGCTGGACGGTCAGATTGCTGGCGTTGCTGCTTTCCGAGGACTTGCTCTTCCACGGTTGCCAGATGGCGAGGACGATCACCGCGACAAGTGCGACGATGACCGCCAGGACACACGCGCCGATGATGGTCTGCTGGCGGCGTTCCTTGGCCGCCTGTTCTGCGGCGGCCTTGGCTGTGGCTTCGTTGGCTGCGCGGCGTTCGGCACGGGATTGACGGTGGTTGCCCATATTGGACATGCGTGCTCCTTTGTCTTATGTTCGCTCCGTGCCCAGTGTAGTCCACGGAACCATGAAAACGATATCGTGATTGGGGAACAGACTAAATCGACTGCCTTTCGGGGGATGAGGTGGTACGGGATGAGCGACGGGGCGTACTGCGTCTGCCGATCATGCCGGCTCCCAGGCGAAGCATCGGCGCGTTCGGCCAGAACGAGGTGCCCACCCACGTTGCCGCCGCGGTGCATGCCACCGCCAATCCGGTGGACGAGAGGGGAACACCGCAATCCGTCAGATAGGGAAGCATATACGGCCACATGTCGCCGATGGGGACCATCTGCCAAGGGAGATTCAACGCCAACGCGGCAATGACGGTCAGCAAGGCGTAGACGAGCGTGTACAGCGCGGTGCGGAGCACGCCATGGAACGCGCCCTGCACCAGATGCCAAGGCAACGACAGCACGCCGATCGCGGTGTCGGAACCCTTGCGTCTCCCGCCGCGTTTGCCTTCACGTTCCAGCTGCGCCTCGGTGCTGAAACCGATCGTGAACAGCAGCCAGAACAGCAGCAGGGCCGCGAACGGGGCGATCAGCGGGTTGAACAGTGCCGTGACGGCCGGAATGACGGCGCTGACCGCCAGCGGCAGCGTGCTGTGCGACAGGTACCTGTCGCGTTTGATATCCGCCGGATTGACCTCCTGCTGCAACGGTTGCGCCAGCAGTTGCTCTTGAGCCTGCTCCTGGACCTGCGGCATGGGAGGGATGGGTTCAGGGGATATCGCCATAGGTGCCATGGGCTGTGCCGAAGGCATTGACGGCATGGAAGGCAAAGGCGGCAGCGGCGGCACCGACTGCATGACCTGTGTGGGCGCGGGCATCCGCTGCTGCCCGTACGCGCCGGGCATGACCGTCGTGGCCGAAGTGGGCCAGGTGGCCGAGGCGGCCGGCATAACCGAGGTTTTCGCCTCGAATGCCGGTTCGGCGGGCATGACCCGCGTGCGCGTGAAGGATTGCGTGGCCTGTTCCGGCCCCAACGAATCGCTGGGAAGCGCCACCGTGCACTGCTCGGGAGACAACGCCATCGTGGCGGCGACGAATCCGGGATCGTTGCCAGCATCCGTTCCCACGCCATCCCAATCCGCACGCAGATTGCCCGGCTGATTGCGTTGCGCCAAACGGTTCAGCGCGGCGGAACGACGCGGCATGGCATTCGATTCGGCCGCTGGGGGTGAAGGCATCCTCATGCCTTCCGGAAGTGGTACGTCAAAAGGGCGCACCACCTCCGAGGCGTCCGCGCCGTTGGTGGAATCGAACAGACCGCTGGATTCCGGGGTCTTCCAAGCGAAAGGATTCAACGCATCCAACGCGACGGCATGCAGCAACTGTTCGGGCGTGCAACGCCGTGAAGGATCGGGGTGCAGAGCGCTACGGAACGCGGCGAGCGTATTGGCGGGCAATCCCGCGAGATTCGCATTGCCCGAAGCCGCGCGCTCCAGCACGGCCATCATCGGTTTCGTGCCGAACACCGGCGAACCGGTGGCGGCGAACGCCAACACGGAGGCGGTGGACCACCAGTCGGTCGCCTCATTGGAATCCGCGCCATCGATGATCTCCGGCGCGATGAAACCCGGCGTACCCATGACCAGGCCCGTACGGGTCACATGGCTTTCGTTCTCACCCATGGCGATGCCGAAATCGACCAGCACCGGCCCGGTCGCGGAAATCATCACATTGGTCGGCTTGATATCACGGTGGATGATGCCCGCCTGATGCACGGCACGTACCGCTTCGATGAGCTTACGGGCGAGGCGTTCGAGATCATTGCCCACATACGGGCCGTTCGCGGCGACATCATCCTTGAGGTTTTTGCCTTCGATCAGCTCCGTGACGATGAACGCCACCGCATCGTCCAACTCCATGTCGACGATGCCGCAGACGCCCGGATTATGGATGCGCCGCAACGCCAACGCCTCACGACGCAGGCGCTCGCGGGCGGGAACGTTCTCCTTGAGGTTCGGATCGTTGTGCGCGTTCTCCTCGTCGGACAGTGAATCCCGCAGTATCTTCATCGCATATGTGTGACCGCCATCATCATGTACACGCCACACCGATCCCATGGCTCCCGACCCGAGACGGGAGATCAGGGTGTAGCCGCCCACGGCATCGCCGGGTTCGAGATTCAACGCGCTTATTTCGCTCATGCCTCCCAGTCTATGCGGTGGGCGGCCCGGCAAGCGTGAAGGTAATCCGCAGGAACGGAAAAGAAAACGGGAACGACGTCGGGAGTGACTCGAAGAGGAATGCCTGCCACTCGGCGTACTTCCCCGCGCATGGTTTCTTATATTTATCTTGCATAATTCTTACATGTTAGAATTCTTTTCTAACATGTAAGAATTATGCAAGGTTAGTGAAAGGCGAGGGCAGTGCTTCCAACTAAGGAAACTTTGAAGGTCGAGTTCAAAAGTGAACGTACGCGTCCGCAGTCCGATGATGAAATCGTGGATAATATCGTTGCCCTTGCTAATACGCAAGGCGGCGAACTGTATCTCGGTGTGGAGGACGATGGCACTCCCACGGGTGTTTCCAAGAAACACTGCAACATCAATGGGCTTGCAGCTTTCGTGTTCAACAAAACCGTTCCGCAGCAGACTGTTCGTGTGGAATTGCTACATGAGAATGGCCACCCGGTAGTGGTAATCGAGGTGGATAATAGTCAACAAATCGTGTCGACCAGCGGCGGCAAGACGTTGCAACGACGATTGAAAGCTGACGGTACACCTGAGGTGGTCCCATTATTCGTTGCTCAGTTTATCAGTCGTCTGTCGCAGCAGCGCAATTATGACTACAGTGAACAGCCGGCTCCCGGAGGAGAGATTTCGAATCTGGATACCGAATGCCGTGACCGACTACGTAGCCATATCCGGGAAACCAATGTGCAGGATCCTTTGCTGGCACTCGACGACATGGAATTTGACCGAGCCCTCGGCTTGATAACTGAACGGGAAGGCAAGGAAGTTCCCACGATTGCCGGCCTATTGACTATTGGCAGTGTGGAATCCATTAAGCGTTGTGTACCTACTGCTTCGGCAGTGTTCCAAGTCATGGATGGTTCGACGCCGAAGATGAACATTGGACCGTTCTTTTTGCCGCTGGTTGATATGTTCGACAGAATCAGTAATCTGATGCAGCCATGGAATCCCGAACATGAAATTATGAGCGGGCTAGTGCATGTAAACATACCGGATTTCGATCATCAGGCTTTTCGCGAGGCCATGGTGAACGCCTTCTGTCATCGTGATTATGCCCAGATTGGTAGCGTGCGATTCATGGTGGATGGCGATGGGCTAACCATCTCCAATCCGGGTGGATTCATCGAAGGTGTGAGTGAGGATAATCTGTTGACGGCATCGCCGAGGTCGCGTAATCCCCGTCTGTCCGAAATTATGAGAACGGCTGGTTTTGCTGAGAGAACAGGGCGCGGCGTGGATAAAATCTATATCGGCTCACTTGCCAGTGGAGGGACGATGCCTGATTATTCGAGATCCACCGCCAGCGAAGTCAATCTATTTATCCGTCGCGCTGTTCCTGACGAAGCGTTCATACTGATGGTGACCAATGAGGAAAGGCGGCGCGGCAGCGAGCTTTCGGTGTGGGCGCTTATTGTATTGTCTTTGTTGAAGGAATATCGGCGTCTTACTGTGTCGCAGTTGTGCGAGTTTTCCCGGTTGGAGAGGCGCCGGGTAGTAGGTGCTGTGGAAAGTTTGGTGGAATCTGGCGTGGTCGAGGTGTTCGGTAGTGGACAGTCTCGGTCGTACATCCTGAGCTCTGAGGTGTATAAGGATGCGAATGCTTTGCCTGCGTATGTGAGACAGAACAATATCTCGGCTACCCGGCGCATGGGCTTGGTGATTGAATTGGCGGAGAAGAATGGTGGCTCAGTGACGTCCTCGGAGGTTATGGAATTGCTAGGAGTGAGCTATATCAGCGCTTACCGACTGCTTAAGAAAATGACAGGTGAAGGTAAACTTCGCCATGAGGGCGTCGGTCCCTCGTCACGATATGTCATATCGTGACGTCCATCATGAATGGCTGAATGAAGGTTGTTTTTCGCTACTTCTCGATAATAAATTGATTGGCTAAAACGATGGGGTGTCTCGAAACACGCAATGCGTTTCGAGACACCCCATCGATCTATATCAGTGATGTCAGTCGATCACAGCACGCCCTGGGCGACCATGGCGTTGGCGACCTTGACGAAGCCGGCGGCGTTGGCGCCGAGCATCAGATCGCCCTCGTGGCCGTATTCCTTGGCGGCGGCCAGGGAGTTGGCGACGATGTTCTCCATGATGGACTTGAGCTTGTTGTCGACCTCCTCGAAGGTCCAGCTCAGACGGTAGCTGTTCTGGCTCATCTCCAGACCGGACACGGCCACGCCACCGGCGTTGGCGGCCTTTGCCGGGCCGTACAGCAGACCGTTCTCCTGGTAGACGGTGATGGCTTCCGGAGTGGACGGCATGTTCGCGCCTTCGCACACGACCTTGCAGCCGTTGGCCACCAGGGCCTTGGCGGATTCGCCGTCGATTTCGTTCTGCGTGGCGCACGGCAGCGCGATGTCGCACGGCACGGTCCACACGCCCTTGCAGCCCTCGTGGTATTCGGCGCCCGGCACGCGCTCCGCGTATTCCTTGATGCGGCCGCGATGGCCCAGCTTGATGTCCTTGACGATGTCGAGCTTGATGCCGTCCGGATCGTAGACGTAGCCGTTGGAATCGGATGCGGTGACGACCTTCGCGCCCAGGGCCTGAGCCTTTTCGGTGGCGAAGATGGCCACGTTGCCGGAACCGGAGATGACCACGGTCTTACCTTCGAAGGAATCGTTCTTCAGGACGCGCAGCGCCTCCTGGGTGTAGTAGCACAGGCCGTAGCCGGTGGCCTCGGTGCGGGCCAGGGAGCCGCCGAATTCGAGGCCCTTGCCGGTCAGCACGCCGGAGTACTCGTCGCGGATGCGCTTGTACTGGCCGAACAGGTAGCCGATCTCACGGGCGCCGACATTGATATCACCGGCGGGAACGTCGGTGAACTGGCCGATGTGACGGCACAGCTCGGTCATGAAGGCCTGACAGAAGCGCATGACTTCGGCGTCGGACTTGCCCTTCGGGTCGAAGTCGGAGCCACCCTTGCCGCCGCCCATCGGCAGCGTGGTCAGGGAGTTCTTGAGGATCTGCTCGAAGCCGAGGAACTTGATGACGCCCTCGTTCACGGTCGGGTGGAAGCGCAGACCGCCCTTGTACGGTCCGATGGCGGAATTGAACTGGATGCGGTAGCCGCGGTTCACCTGGACCTTGCCCTCGTCATCGGTCCATGCGACACGGAACTTCACCACACGCTCCGGCTCGACGATACGCTCCAGCACGCCTGCCTTCTCATATTCCGGGTGCTTCTCAACCACGGGCTGGAGGCTTTCGAAGACTTCGGAGACAGCCTGCAGGAACTCGGGCTGGTCGCCGTCGCGCTTCTCCACCTGGGCATACACGCGCTTGACGTATTCGTTGGTAAGCATAATGAAACTCCTCTTTGGGTTGGTCTGGGTAGACGGTTTGATTGTAAACGGGTGCGCTATGCGCCCACAAGACCCTGACCAAATGCTGGCGGGGTGTGCCGGGGCGTGCTCGGGTATTCGTGACGAGGACCGGAATATTGCCTGGAACAAGAGAAAACCCGGCGGGGGAAACCGCCGGGTCAAGAGAGAAGAGAGAAGAAAGGATTCAGTTATGAGGTTCGAAGGAACCTCGTCTGCGTTGTTGTGTTCCGCTGACGTTTTCTATATAACCGCGCCTTCCTTGGGGGAAGAATACGTGTTCCTGTCAATTGCCTGAGAGAAATGTGATGGGGGTGTGAGGGGAGAGGGCATATGGGGTAGCGGCAATGAAAGGCCGGGTCGCCTTCGACAAACATCGATGACAACCCGGCCTTGCGCCAAACGGATATCGCTCAGACGATTCAGTTGGCGAGCTTCGCCTTCTCCGCGGCGAGACGCTCGGCCTCGGCCTCCTTGCGGGCGGCGAGATCGGCCGAGAAGCGATCAAGCTCCTCCTGCACGGCCTCGACCGGGATCTTGGCGAAAATGGGGGTCGGCTTGGCGACCGGCGCACCGACTTCGATCGGCTCGCTCTCCCACGGATGCACGTTCACGCCCAGCTTGTAATCGCCGGTGATGATCGGGTACTTGAAGCCAGGTTTGTCGAGATCCTCGACCTCCTCGATGTGCGGCAGCGGCGAGAACGTGCCCTTGCCGCCCAAGGCCTCCCACACCTTCTGCGAAGCGTGCGGCAGGAACGGCGCGAGCAGGTGGTTCGCGTCGGACACGGCCTGCGCAGCCACATGCAGCACGGTGCCGAGACGAGCCGGATTATCCTTGATCTTCCACGGCTCGGTGGCGGAGATGTACTTGTTGATGTCGCCGACGACGCGCATCGCTTCCAGCAGCGCGGCCTTCTGATGATGGCTTTCGATGAAGTTGCCGGCGGTGGCGAAAGCCTCGCGGGTCTCGTCGAGCAGCGCACGGTCCTCGTCGGTCATCTCGTTCTCGTCGATCGCCGGAATCTCGCCGAAGTTCTTGGCGATGAGGTTGGCGACACGGTTCACCAGATTGCCCCAGGAGGAGGCCAGCTCCTCGTTGTTGTGGCGCACGAACTCCGACCACGTGAAGTTGGAGTCGGAGCTTTCCGGGCCTGCGATGGAAATGTAGTAGCGCACGGCGTCAACGGGGTAGCGCGACAGGATGTCCTTCACGTAGATGACGATGCCGCGGGAGGAGGAGAACTTCTTGCCTTCCATGGTCATGAACTCGGACGCCACGACCTGTTCCGGCATGTTCAGCGGACCGAGTTCACCGGTTTCGCCGCCCTTGGAACCCTGACCGTTGTAGGCCAGCATTTCGGAAGGCCAGATCTGGGAGTGGAAGGTGATGTTGTCCTTGCCCATGAAGTAGTAGCCGGGGGTGCTCGGATCGTTCCACCAGGCACGCCATGCCTCCGGATCGCCCTTGCGGCGAGCCCATTCGATGGACGCGGACAGGTAGCCGATCACGGCGTCGAACCACACGTACAGTTTCTTGTTCGGATTGTCGATCCAATCCTTCACCGGCACGGGGATGCCCCAGTCGATGTCGCGGGTGATGGCACGCGGCTTGACTTCTTTGAACAGGCCGATGGAGAAGTTGATGACGTTGGTACGCCAATCCTTGCGGGTCTTCAGCCAAGCCAGATTGGCTTCGGCGAGCGCCGGCAGGTCGAGGAAGAAGTGTTCGGTCTCTTCGAAGCGCGGCACTTCGCCGTTGATCTTGGACACCGGGTTGATCAGCTCATCCGGGTCGAGCTCGTTGCCGCAATCATCGCACTGGTCGCCGCGAGCGCCGTCCGCGCCGCAGATTGGGCAGGTGCCTTCGATGTAACGGTCCGGCAGGGTACGACCGGTGGAGGGGGAGATGGCGACCTTCTGCGTGCCCTTATAGATGTAGCCGTTCTTCAGGCACTGCTTGAACAGTTCCTGCACGACCTTCTCGTGGTTGCCGGTGGTGGTGCGCGTGAACAGGTCGTAGCTCAGACCCAGATCGCACAGATCGTTGGCGATCACGCGGTTGTACCGGTTGGCGAGCTCCTGAGCGCTCACGCCCTCCTTGTCCGCCTCGACCAGGATCGGGGTGCCGTGCTCGTCGGTGCCCGACACCATCAGCACGTCATTGCCTTTCATGCGTTCGTATCGTGCGTACACGTCGGACGGAACGCCGAAACCGGCGACGTGACCGATGTGACGCGGGCCGTTCGCGTACGGCCATGCAACATTCACCAAAATATGACTCATAACGCCCGATTATCCGGCGCGGCGGGGACACTCGGGGGCGAATGTGGACAACCGAAAAATATCCACACGCGTATGCACATCCCGCCGCTTCCGGTGGGCCGTACTATCCACATATCCACAGGGTGGCGTCTCATGGTTGCGGCAGGTTCGACGCGTCCCCTACGGTCAAGCCCATGAACAGTCACATCAAGATACGGGGAAAGAACGGATCACGGTCGAGACCGGTCGTGCCGCCATTGCTGCATTCGCACGATCTTCCCGGTCCGATGAGTCTGAGTCGGCTGTCGATTGCCGGCACGGTGCGCTCATTGGACGGGTACAGCGGGTATTGGGCTGATCATGGCGATACACTGTATGGCCGCGCCCTTATCGTGCACAGGATGATTCCATCGGCCACGGCCGCGTGCATGCGCACCGCGCTGTGGGTGTGGATGGGAGGCGCGTTCCCGGAAACCGTCGACGTATTGTCCGGATCGCATTACCGCACGTTGCGGCACGGTCGTCCGATTCGCGTGTTTGCGCGCAAAGTGGGGCATGAGCAGTTGATGAAGGTGGGGGAGCTTGATATCACCAGTCCGCAGCGAACGGTCTGCGACATCGCATCGACGGCCAGAGGCATGTCGGGGGCGGCGGTGTTCGCCGATCGGATAGCCGACCTCATGCACATGTACCGGTTCACGCCCGACGAGTGCGAGGCCATCCTCGCCATGAACCCCTGCACGGTGTCGGCGCCGCACGCCCGCGCGTTCCTCAACACCGTGCGCCTGTACTACGAGGAACGCAAGCATGCCAAAGCGGACGCGGCTGGCACGGTGGGCACGGTCGGGCACGTGGGCCGGGAGATGGCGAAACGGGATGACCTCGGGGGAGAGACGCCAATGGAGGCGGCGACAACGGAAACAGCAGAAACAACGGCAGCGATGAAGGGAAGCGAGCGGGGGAGCGTCACAGGGGATGGCGATAGGGAACCTGAGAAACTTGAGGAACCTACGGAATCCGGGAGACCTGGGGAATCCGCGACCACAAGGGAAACGTCATAATGCGGGAGAAACGAAGACTGCGATTCCTGCGTCAGGCCGACCGACTGGAACGATTACGCGGCGACGATGCCGGCAATGCGCGAACGCAGCGGGCATCGCAAGCGCGGTCATGCAACGCCTTGGAACCACCTCCTCCGCCCTTGGCATTGACACCGGCGCTCGCGGCCGATCCGCAAACGGATGTCGACATACTGTGGCGTATCGCTCGTGAGGAACCGGAATTGCGCCGATGGTTGGTGGCGAATCCGAACGCGGATGCGGAACTGTTGGAATACGTGTCGCAGGCTGGTGGCCCCGGCGTGCGCAGGGCCCTGAACGTACTGCTTGACTCGTTGGATGATCCGGCGGGCGCATAGCCGTGGGGATCATCCAACGAGTCGTGGCATCACTCGCCTTTGGCGGCCAATACGGCCGCATACACCTGCTTGCGGTTCGGCAGGGAGCCGTTCGGCAGCGGGTGTTCCGCGACCACGCGCGTAATGGCCTCCTTGATGCGCAGGCCCTCATCCTTCGCCTTGGCGGCGGCGAGTTCGGCCAGTTCCTCGATGCTGAGCACGTTCGGGGTGTTCTCGTTGACCTCCTCATCGGACGCGCCTTCGATGACGAGCACCATTTCGCCGCGCGGCGGATCGTTCCTTACGCTGTTGTGGATCTCGCCGATCGTGCCACGGCGGATCTGCTCGTAATCCTTGGTGAGCTCACGGCACAACGCCATACGACGGTCGGGGCCGAAGGATTCCAGCAGGTCGTCCATGGAATCGGCGATACGGTGCAGCGTCTCGTAGAACACGATGGTGCGGCGTTCCGAACGCAGCATGCGCAGATGCTGCATGCGTTCGGAATGCTTGCGCGGTAGGAATCCCTCGTAGCAGAACCGGTCGGTAGGCAGGCCGGACAAGGCGAGCGCGTCGAGCACGGCGCTCGGGCCGGGGGCGCAGGTGACGGGCAGGCCGCGTTCGATGGCCCGGCGCACGATGGCCAGACCGGGGTCGTTGATGGTCGGCATGCCAGCATCCGATACGACCAGCACGGTCGCGCCGGTCTCCACATTGTCAAGCAGACCGTCGGCCTTATCGCGTTCGTTATGGTCGTGATAGGCGACCACGCGGCCGTTCACGTGCACGCCGAGACGGTTCGCCAGATCGTACAGGCGGCGGGTGTCCTCGGCGGCGACGATGTCGGCGTGCTCCATGAGCGCGATCAGCCTGGCGGAAGCATCGGAGGTGTTGCCGATCGGCGTCGCGGCCAGCACCACCGTGCCCTGCGGGATATCCGCACCCGCCACCAGTCCGCCGAATCCGGCGGAACCGTCATCATTCCGACCATCGTTCCGACCGTCGTTCCGACCGTCGAATCCGTTCGTTTCCACGTCGTGTTCCATGCCTTCGTTCTCGCCGTTCCCCGGCAGTGCGCTCATGCTCTCCATACCGCCCAGTATTCCCCACTGTGTGCCCAACGAGTACCCAACATATGCCCAACGCGACGATCCGTCAGTCCTCCGCGCCCCAAACAAAGGAAGGCCGTTTACGCTTGTCTTTTGCTTAACGGGCGTCAAGTTTTTGTAGGCGCGTCGCGTTGTTCTCCTGAATGTCAGTCGTCGTGTGGTCGCCATCATCAGGCCTCACAGCCTGATTTATAATCTTTGGAAACCAGAAGACAAATAAAAAAAGCCTTCCGGAGGTGGAATTCCGGAAGGCTTTCGTGGAGCTGATGGTAATCGAAACCACGACCTCTTCGATGCGAACGAAGCGCTCTACCAACTGAGCTACAGCCCCTTGGAGTGTTGTTCTGCTTCGCAGGACAACTCAACTCACTGTAGTACAGCCCCTGCCTAAATGCAAAACGGCGTTGCGCCATACGCGCGGTGAAACCTGTGTGAACGGCAGGGAAACCGGGGAGGGAAGGACGGCAATTGCCCCTACCGCAGCACGACATGACGGTTGAGTTCGCGGCGCAATCGCCGCCAATCCGGCAGATACGCGTCCATACGCCGCCGGAAGCCCTCGCCGTGCCCATGCTCCCACAGATGCGTGAGCTCATGCACCAACACGTACTCCAGGAACTTCGGATCCATGAGTCCCAATTGCAGATTCAATCGGATCCGCCCGGTGCGCGGCGTGCAGGACCCCCAACGTGAGGTCATGGTGCGCAACGTGATATGAGTGGGGGACTTGCCCACAATCGGCTCCCAACGTGCGAGCAGGGCGGGGAGCGCGGCGTTGATCGCGGCCTCGGCCCTTTGGCGCAGAGCATCGTTCCAAGCGGGGATTGCGGGGATTGCGGGTGCTGATGGGGCGTCTGATGCGCCCGGTAATCCGTCCGGCAGTTCGCCTATACCGTTCATGTCGCCCGTACCACCCGCATCGAATCGCCCGCCATCACCCAGCGCTTGCGCCTCCTCACGCGCTCGCCGACGCATGGCGGTCCGGTTTCCGTCAATCCAACCGCGACGGCTCCGCACGAACGCGACGATGGTGGCGTCCGGCGTGCGCTTGGGCGCGGAAACCACCACATCACCCGTAGGGGGTTTGATGCGCAGATACATGTTCTTGATGGGTTTGCGCGTCACGCGCACATCCAGGCCGTCGATCATCACGGCAACATTGTGAGGCATGCCGCCAACATCGGCGGGTTCGTCCCCGCGCCCGTACATAGTCCGCTGGCCGCGGGCGGCTGATCGGCCTTGACAAGCCGAAAAGATAGACTGGCGGCATGTCACTTGGTTTGAATATCCTGCTGATTCTCATTTTCCTGCTGCTGGGTTCGGTGTTCGCCGGCACCGAACTCGCGCTGGTGAGCCTGCGCGGCTCCCAAATCGACCAGATGGAACTCCAGGATGCCCGTGGTGCGCGAGTGGCGAAAATCGCCCGCGACCCCAACACCTTCCTGTCCAGCGTGCAGATCGGCGTCACCCTGTCCGGCTTCCTGTCCGCATCGTTCGGCGAATCCTCCATCGCACCGTTCGTGGTGCCCGTTGTGGAAGGCTGGGGCGTGCCGCATCATGTCGCCGCGCCGTTGACCACCATCGGCCTGACGCTCATCATCTCCTACTGCTCGATCGTGATCTCCGAGCTGGTGCCGAAACGTATCGCCATGCAACGCAACGAGGCCATCGCCCGCGCGGTCGTGCCGGCCATCGACGTGTTCTCCAAGGTATGCCGTCCTCTGATCTGGCTGATCGGTAAGAACACCAACGGTTTGGTGCGTCTGCTCGGCTTCGACCCGAACGAGACCGAAACCGAGGTTTCCGACGACGAGCTGCGCGTGCTGGTCAACTCCAACACCAACCTGAGCAAGGACGAGCGCACGATCCTCGACGACGTGTTCGACGCTTCCGAGACGATCGTGGCCGAAGTAATGCGCCCGCGTGCCGACGTCGTGTTCATCGACGGTTCGATGTCGCTGGACGAGGCCGCCGCTTTCGTGCGCGACCAGCCGTATTCCCGCTACCCGGTCACGGGCAAGGATTTCGACGACGTGCTCGGATTCGTGCACGTGCGCGACCTGCTGGACGTGCGCGACCCGGAGGCTCGGGTCGTCGCCGACGTGGTGCGTGAGGGCATTTTGCTGCCGGGCACGTCCAAACTGCTGCCGAGCTTGGAGCTGTTGCGCAAGCGTGGTATCCACTTGGCCGTGGTCATCGACGAATACGGTGGCACGGACGGTATCGTCACGTTGGAGGATATGACCGAGGAGCTGGTCGGCGATATCCGCGACGAATACGATCTGCCGACCGAGAAGGGCGGCGAACGCGCCCAGCGCAGCGTGTTCGTGAACGGTGTGGCGGCCATCGAAGGCGGCACCACGCTGGAGGATTTCGAGGATCTTACCGGCATCGAACTGGAGGATGGACCGTACGAGACCGTGGCGGGCTATTTCCTCGCGCATACGGGCAAGATGGGTGCTGTGGGCGACGTGCTGCATTCCGATGAGGGGTGCGATATGAAGGTCACTCAGGTGGATGGTCGCCGTATCGCCATGATCGAGGTGCGTAAGGCCGAGGACAGCGAGCATGCGGGGGATTCCGGTTCCGGTGAAGACAAGGATGCCGGGAAGAGCGAGAAATCCGGGAAATCCGGGAAAACCGAAGAGTGATGTTCGGCTGATCGGTTCGCCTGGGCTGTGAATTAGCTGGCCTGGGCGAACCGGTTCGGCACGACCGACGCTGTTCCGATAGGGGAGTTGATATGAGAAAACCCCGGAACCATGCAGTTCCGGGGTTTTGTTTGTGGAGCATGCCGGGTTCGAACCGGCGACCCTCTGCTTGCAAAGCAGATGCGCTACCAGCTGCGCCAATGCCCCAAGTGAAAAAAAGAGCGACCGTACAGTCGCTTCATTTTCCGTGGGCCCGGAAGGACTTGAACCTTCGACCTCATCCTTATCAGGGATGCGCTCTAACCACCTGAGCTACGGGCCCGATCCATGCACTTTAAAAGCGCACAAGCAGTTAAGATACCAGAGTGGTCCGTATAGTGCAAAACTCGGGCGTGTCGCGCGTATGTCGTGAGCGTGCAGCGTGTGGCGAAAGGCGCCTGAGGGGCGGTAAAAATCGGTAAAACCGCGAGCTCGGCGGTCCGCCACGCATAAAGTGGTGGTATCGATTCGACGGTGGGAAGCGCTGTAGGCGGCATGTTGTGAAACATGGCGTGAAACGTCGTATATGCCACGGAACGGCAACGTCCGCAGAACTTGTTGTGGCGATGGCGGCCCCACTGTTACAGACGAAGCTGCAAGCGAAGTCACAAGGCGAAGTCACAGACAAACGAAAGGCGAGACATGGGCGTCCCACAAGTTCCACAGGAAATCCTCGACGTAATGCACCATCCTGGCGTGTACTACTGCGATATGCCCGGCATGGGCGAAGCGCAAACCGCGCAACTGGAGAACCTCTACGATTTCAACGCCACCAGACCCAGCGAAGGTGCCCGCCGACGCGAACTCATGGAACGCTTCTTCGCCGAAGCGGGGGAGGGGCTCTACATCGAGCCACCGCTGCATGCCAACTGGGGTTGCAGCACGCATTGGGGTGCGCGCTGTTATGCGAACTTCAACCTCACGCTGGTCGACGACGGCGAGATCTTCATCGGCGACCACACCATGATCGGCCCGAACGTCACCCTGGTCACCACCGGGCATCCCATCCGCCCGGACCTGCGCGAACGAATCGGCCAATACTCCGAACCCATCCACATCGGTCGGAACGTGTGGATCGGCGCGGGCGTGACCGTATTGCCCGGCGTGACCATCGGCGATAACTCGGTGATCGGCGCGAACAGTCTGGTCACCAAGGACATTCCCGCGGACAGTGTCGCCTACGGCAGCCCGTGCAAGGTGGTGCGTCCGATCGGCCCGCACGACTACGAGTACTACTGGTGTGATCGCCGCTACAGCGAAAGCGAAGGCGAAAACGGAAACGGGAACGGGAACACCGGCGAATCCGCGGAATAAGCAACGACTGGAAGCACATGCGCTGGCGCCGGCGGAACAATTATCACCCGCCTGCGCCAGCGCGCCGTAAGTCTCAGAAGCTCAATACCTCGACCTTGCCGGAATCCAGCTGGTAGCGTGCGCCGACCAGCATGAGACGATCCTCGGCCAGCGCCCGGCGAATCACGTCGGAACGGTCGACCAGTTCCTCGATGGTGCGCGCGATATGCACGCGTTCGAAATCCTCATTGGATTCAAGTTCCGACTCATGCGCCTGCCAGATGGAGAAGCCGACGGTACGCAGCATGATGGATTCGGCTTCGATAATGCGCTCATCAAGATCGACGATGCTTTCCGCCGCCGTCAGCGGGTCTTCGGCGTCCGCGGTCAGTTGGTGCAGCAGCCCCTCATATTCCTTGATGCCCTGCTTGATCGCGCCGCAATTCTGATGGCCGAGCACCACCAGCAGCCGTACGCCCAACGAATCCACCGCATACTCCAGCGAAGCAAGCACGGCATCATCGACGATATGCCCGGCGGTGCGCACGGTGAACAGTTCACCCAAACCCGAGTCGAAGATGATATCGGGGCTCACGCGCGAATCCGAGCAGCTCAGCACCGCCGCGTCCGGCTCATGCGTGTCGATCAAGGCTTCGCGAGCTTCGGCGCTACGATTCGGATGCACCGGCTTGCCTTCCGTGAATCTGCGATTCCCCGCCAGCAGACGGTTCCAAACGCCGCTCGCCGTACCTTCGACCTCGTTCTGGTCCACAAACATCTCATCTGCCATTGATTTCCGCCCCTCCATTGCTCAGGCTACGGATATCTTACGGTCAGGGCTGCCCGTGGATGCGTCTCAGAAACTTAGCGAACTGTGATGGCAGAAATGAGATTGTTCTTCATCCAATCGTCAATGATGAATATCGCGCCGTCTGAACTTTCGCCGCCGGCATCAGTGTTGTTTCGCGCTGTTATGAAATCAACCGTACCGCCGGATTGGAGATCCGTAAGATCTGTGTATTCCTCGTCGCTTTTTAGTTCGATACCGCCCATCGCTGCGAGTGCTGGGTATCGGTGTGCCCATACTTCGACATGGTGATCCGAGCTGATGGGTACGTATCCCATGATTGAGGTTGCGACATCGCCACCACTGTAAGTCAGCGTCCCTGATTCGACGCTTATAGTGCATACAGGATTTTCCGTATCCGGGTATGTCTTCGATAATATCGTTACCGTATCGCCATCGACTTGTGCGATAACACGATCACGCCAGTATTTCGGCAGATCGAATTCATACGATTGTGCGGTGACATGATATTGTGCAATGTCTTCAGAAGCCTGCTGTTTTTTGGTGTTTTTGCTTTCGTCTTTGGCATTTCCATCGTTTTTCGCTTTGTTGGAGTTGTCCTGCTGCTTCGTATGAGTTGATGCACTACCGGACTTCTGGGCTGATGCATGATGTTCCCGTTGTGTTGACGCGGACTGCTCTCCGTGCCCACCCCACATACCGGTTGCATAGGAGACCCCCGCGCCGATTGCGGTGGCCACTACGAGCAGGCCAGCCGCAATGGCGACGACATGTTTTCCGGAGATTCCGTTGGTTGCATTGTCTATTCCTTTTTGTGTTGAGGGTAGCGAGGTCGGAGGGATTAGAGGAGTTGGTATTGCTGTTGGATCCGATACGGCCAGATCAACCGGAATTGTTGTTTCTGCTGGTTGTGATTGCGATGGCAGCGGCGTTCCGCAGGAAAAACAGAATTTAGAATCTTCGGTATTCGATGTGCCGCAATTAGTGCAGTTCTTCATGTAGCGTCCCCTCTCATGTACCGCTTATGATAGAGGATTTTTCGGATGAGTGGTACCAGAAAATGGCTTATATGAGGGGTGGAAGGTCGTCGGACAATTACCGGTAGGTGTCGCGAAGCTGCAGGATGTGTTGCTCGATTTGGTGGATCACCGCGATGAACGTGGCGTCGTCGCAGCCTGTGGGATCAGGCAAACCCCAATCAGCGTCGAACGGTCTGCCTATGTACGGGCAGCGCACGCCGCAGCCCATCGATATGGCGATGTCCGGGGCGGGGATCGCGTCAATCGTCTTGCTGTACTGCGTGCGTTCCATGTCGATGCCGTACAGTTCCTTCATCAGTCGGACGGCGTCCTGATTGATGCGCGGCTTCGTTTCGGTTCCCGCCGAATAGCAGTCGAGCACATCGCCCGCAAGCAGTTTTCCGAGCACTTCGGCGATCTGGCTGCGGCAGGAATTATGCACGCAGATGAACGCGACCTTCGCCTTACTCATGATTTGCCCCCGGCCTCTGACCTTTTCCTGGACTTCCGATGCCTACCTTAACGGGAGCCGATGCCGGACGATGCCGGTTCCTGAATCGGCGAAGAGACACGACGTCTACCAGCCTTCCTCCATTGCGATTTGCTTTCGATTTGGAATTCCTCTGCCAGATACGGGGAAACTTCTAAAAGGCTGCTATGCCGAGGAAAAATCCTGTAATACCGGTGGCCATCAATACGATGATGGTGATGATTCCGGCGAAGATACGTACAGGAAGGGTTTCTTTTCCATGGTTTGATGGGCTGTCCGCAACTAATCTCATTACTCCAGTCGCAACCCAGCAAACTGCGCCCAGGACTAGTGTCAGGAATTCTCGACACCATTCCGTTTCAAGTGCGGGAATGCCGACGATTGATGACGGGTCGCTTGCCAGTCTTGGTGGAATAGCGCATAGGATACGCTCCAATATCAGGTAAGGGGTATCAAAATGGATCAGAGTCAAAGCGAATGGGAGCTGTAGCACCAGTCCTATCCACCACAGCGTGCGTCGGATGGTCGCGAGTCTGTTGCCCGGCCTAGTGTCCGGCTTGCCGCCTTCGCCCTCCGTCCCGGTACCGTCTGTGGGCGTGTGGTCCCCCTCGTGCGCGTCCGTGTCCCTTTCTGTGTCCCTTTCCGCGTCCATATGTCCCCCTCCGATCATCCGAGTCTGTCGCTCGGCCCCGCACGCCCTTTCCGCGCGCTGTCGCCGGCCAGTCTAGGGACGTGCGACGCGAACGGGGAGGCCCGCGCCGTCAATCGGCACGGAACCTCCCCGTTCGTCAAGCGGTCGGACAGCCGCGGATCAGCCCGTGTTCTGCAGGCCGGCGGCGACGCCCGAAACGGTGCACAGGATGAGGTACGTGTACCCCTCCCTCTTGCCGTGGCTGAGCTCTTCCTTGTCCACCTTCTTGCGCAGCGACTTGAGCGCCAGCACTTGGGTGAGGGACAGCACGTCCACGTACGGGGAACGGATGCGCACGGCGCGGCCAAGCACGTGACGGTGCTGCAGCGGCCATTTGTCGCCAACGATGGCAAGCACCCACTTGCGGGTCAGCTTCATCTCGGACAGCACCTTCTCCGGCAGATCCTCGCGGTCGTCAAGGGCGAGGTACATGCGGGCGATGCGCTCATCAGTCTTGGCAATCGACATTTCGATGTTGTCAATGAACGTCGAGAACAGCGGCCACTCCTCGTAAGCCTTGCGCAGCGTGTCCAGATCACCGAACTTCTCGCAGGCGGTGCCCAGGCCGTACCATGCGGCCAGGTTGATGCGGGCCTGTGCCCAGGAGAAGATCCACGGGATGGTACGCAGATCGTCGAGGGACTTGGCGCCGAGGCCACGCTTCGCCGGGCGGGAGCCGATCGGCAGCAGGCCGATCTCGGTCAGCGGCGTCACGGTGGAGAACCACGGGGCGAAACCGTCGGTGTTCAGCAGGTCGAGGAAGCGCTCATGGGCGGCTTCGTCAAGCTTGCTGGCCATATCGGCGTACTTCTCGGTCATCTCGGTGTTGCGCTTCTCCACGCTCGGAGCGGACTGCAGCAGCGTTGCGGCCGCAACGGACTCGACGTGGCGGATGGCCAGGATCGGGTTGCCGTAGCGGGCGAAAATGACCTCGCCCTGCTCGGTGAGCTTGAAACGGCACTTCACGGAGCCGACCGGCTGGGCGAGCACCGCGCGGTTGGCAGGGCCGCCGCCACGACCGACGGCGCCGCCGCGGCCATGGAACAGGGTCAGGTCGATGTCGTGCGATTCCGCCCACTTCGCGATGCGCTCCTGCGCGGAGTGCAGGGCGAGCGTGGCGGAGGTCGGGCCGGCGTCCTTCGAGGAATCGGAGTAGCCGAGCATGACTTCCAGCTTGCCGCCGGTTGCCTTCAGACGAGCCTGCACTTCAGGAATCTTGATCATTTCCTCAAGCACGTTCACCGAGTTCTGCAGATCCTCCAGCTGTTCGAACAGCGGGATCACGTCGATGGTCGGCACATCCTCGGGATGCGCGAAGGCCAGACGGTTCAGCTCGTACACGTCCTTGATGTTCTGGGCGCTCTTGGTGAAGGAGATGATGTAGCGGCGGGCGGCCTTCTGGCCGTTGCGCTTCTGGATGGCACCGAGGGCGCGGAACGTGTCGAGCACCTCGTGGGTCATCGGCTGCAGTTCGCCGCGCTCACCATGCAGACCGTGCTCGCGGATATCCTCCAGCGCACGGGAGTGCACGACGGAATGCTGACGGAACTCCATCTCGACCATGTGGAAGCCGAAGGTTTCGGCCTGCCAGATCAGATCCTGCAGCGGGCCGTAAGCGGAACGCTTCGCACCTGCCGCGGCGAGGGAACGCTGCACGACCTTCAGGTCGGCGATGAAATCATCGCAGGAGTGGTACATCAGGTCGGCGTCGCGCTCGATGGTGTAGTGCAGACGATCGGCCATGACCAGCATGACCGCGCGGTGCAGTTCCTTGGTGGAGATCAGAGCGGCCTTGTCGGTGAGACGCTCGCTCATTTCCTTCTGATGGTTCCACAGGTTCTTCAGCTCGGTGCTGGCCGGGGTGGTGCCCGCCTCCATCGTGAGGTTCCTGCCCACGGTGCGGGTCTCCTGCTCAAGCGCGGCGACCACGTGGTCGCTGAACTTGCGGGCGACCTGACGGCTCACCTTGGCGGTGACGTTCGGGTTGCCGTCGCGGTCGGAGCCGATCCAGCTGCCGGGATGGAAGAATGCCGGGCACACCGGTTCCGTCAGGCCGGCCTTGTCGCCGAGCAGCCAGTCGTCGAAACGACGGTACACCTGCGGAATCGTGTGGAACAGCGTGGAATCGAAGATGTCGAGAATGGTGTCCGCTTCCTCAACCGGGGTCGGCTTCTTCAGCGCGATCGGGGAGGTACGGAACAGGGCGTCGATCTCGTTGTACAGGCGACGGCTGTTTTCCTTCTTATCGGAACCGCCGAGCTGGTTGTGGACTTCAAGCAGCTCGGAGATCCTGCGGATCTTGCCTTCCACGGCCTTACGGCGGGCTTCGGTCGGATGCGCGGTGAACACGGGGTGGAATTCCAGCCTGTCCAGCAGCTCCTTGGCCTTCGCCGGACCCATCTCGTTGATGAGCTTGTGGTAGGCGACGGTGAGTTCGTTGACAGGGTCGACGGCATTGCTGTCGTCCACTTCGGACTCACGCTCACGCAGCACGGAAACGCGGTAGTTCTCCTCGGAAAGATTGGCGAGGTGGAAGTAGGTGGCGAATGCGCGGGCGAGCAGCTGTGCGTCGTGCAGGTTCATCTCGTCGATGACCTTCACGGCTTCGGCCAGACCGTCCTCGTCCGTGTTTGTGTTGCCGCCGAAATGCTCGTCGCTTGCTTCGACCGCATATTTGCGCACGGTGTCGAAGGTGGCGAGCAGCTTGGGATCGTACTCATTGAGTACATCACGAAGGATCTTCAGACTCAGATCCATATCGTATTTCAGATTCTCAGGAAGATCGTGCTCTTCCGGAGCCTTGCGGCCGGTACCGGTTTCCACGATGGAAGCATCGGCGGGCACGATTTGCTGTTCATCTTTTGCCAAAACAAACCTCCTTAGTCGAACATCGGGTTGCCCGGTCTATCTGGTCGTCCGTGGCTCCTCCACGGTTGTTGAGGCCAAATCGTTGCGAGCCCACAGCCCTACGCTCAACGTGGTTATTGCGAGGCATAGTCTACTTCGTCAAAACCACCATTTGTGTTACGGCGTCCATTTTCGGCACATATTCGCGGACATGACGGTTCGGGGAGAGGAGTAGAAAAGGAGACGTGAGCGAACAGAAAGAAGAATCGGAGCGCGGCATCAAGCCCAAAGGGGCCCAAGCCGTCAGCAAATACCACACCCACTCCATTCCTCTGGACATGGAGGACATCGAACGCGACTGGGATAAGCCCGTCTCGGAAGCGGGCATCGCCGCGAAAACCAGTGTGATCGTGCGTGTCGGCATGCTTGATCTCGCCGCCGGAACGGGAAGTTTCCGCGTCCGTGAGATGATGCACCGCATCGCCTACCCGCTGGGCGTCCACGTTCGCGCCGACGTGAATCTGACCGACATCGAAGCCTCCTGCACCGACGGCAAGGATCGCATCACCGAAGTGGTCGACCTGCCGACCACCGGCGTGAACACCGAACGCATCTGGCTGCTGGAGCATTTCGCCGACTGGTTCAACGTGAACCTCGGCACGGGATCCATGTACCACCGCCAGGCGGACGTATCCGAAGGGCTGATGCAGCATCTCGACAAGAAGGACGCCTCGCAGGTTTCCGCCGACCTGTCCAAGCAGCTGCGCGAACAGAAGAAGGCCGAGCGGCATGCACAGGACGATCCCGTGCTCGACGTGCTGGAAGCGGTGAGCGCCCAGGCCGAAGAGGGTGAAACCGTGGCCCGGCCGCTGCACATGCGCGACATCGAGGAGGCGCAGATCCGCGTCGACGAAGCCTCCGCCGAATCCGCCGCTTCCGATACCGCGTCCCAATCCGGCGGCAGTGCCAGCGAGCGCCGTGACGAACGCCGTGAACAGGTGCGCAGCCGTATCAAGGAACGTGCGCACAAGCCGCCGAAGGAGTATGCGGAGCATTTCGCGGCCCCCGGCAGGAACGCCAACGGCCAGGGCGGCATCACCGTGCGCCAGGCGCATGAACGCCTCGACATGATCGAACATCGCAAACCGTTGTATTCCCCGGCGTTCGCCGGACTCGCCTCGGCCTGCGCCTGCGCATCCTTCGTGTTCCTGCTCGGCGGCGGCCCCTTCGACATGATCGGTGCGTTCGTCGGCGCGGGTCTCGGCCATTGGCTGCGTCGCCGTCTCTTCGCCCATCATCTCAACCAGTTCTTCGTGACCTTCGTGTGCGTGGCCGTCGCCGCGCTCGCCTGCACCGGCACGTTGCGACTCATCGGCCTGTTCAACCCCGTCGCCTTGCAGCATGACACCGCGTACATCGGTGCCATGCTGTTCGTGATCCCCGGCTTCCCGCTTATCACGGGCGGCTTGGATATGGCGAAAATCGACTTCCCTTCGGGCGTGCAACGCATCACGTATGTGCTGTGCATCATCCTCATGGCCACGCTCGCAGGCTGGATGGTCGCCTCCATCGTCCATCTGAACCCGCAGGGCTTCGAACCCCTCGGGCTCAACCCCGTGGTGAACTGCCTGCTGCGCATGCTTTTCGCATTCATCGGGGTCTGGGGCTTCTCCGTCATGTTCAACTCCCCGCAGCGCATGTGCCTCGTCGCCGCCACCATCGGCCTCATCACCGACACCCTGCGTCTGGAGATCGTCGACGCGGGCGTTCCCGCCGAAGCCGGTGCTTTCATCGGTGCCCTGCTCGCCGGCCTGCTCGCCTCCGCATGGCGTTCCGCCGTCCGTCGCGGCTGGCTCGCCCCGCATCTCGGCTACCCGCGCATCTGTCTGACCGTCCCCTCGATCGTCATCATGGTTCCCGGTCTGTATATGTATCAGGCCATGTTCCATCTTGGCCAGTTTGACACGTTGAACGCCCTCGATTGGGCCTTCCGCGCCTTCATGGTGATTCTCTGCCTGCCCATCGGCCTTGCCATGGCGCGCGTGATCACCGATAAGTCGTGGCGTTACGACATTTAGTCAACGACCCAGCGTGACCGATTGAAAACCCGGCAATGGCTTTGCGTTGCCGGGTTTTCGTATGGCGGCGGCACGTTGCCCGTGAGGTTCCGGCGGGGCGATGAAGTCCGCCATACGGTCCCCGGTATGAGACGGTTCAGCTTGGAGCAATACCGAGCGGTTACATTGGGTCGAGCGACCGTATTCGCATTGAGAGATTTCTATCGAGAGGGAAGTGAGACGTGGTTTCCAAGGATTTCTGGGTGTTGGCTGCCATGGTCATCTATTTCGCGGCCATGCTGACCATCGGATTCGTATACTCCAAGCGTTCGAATTCATCCACCAGACAATATTTCGCAGGCGGACGCGGCGTCGGCCCCTGGCTGACGGCATTGAGCGCCGAAGCCTCCGACATGAGCGGGTGGCTGCTCATGGGCCTGCCCGGCGTTGCCTACTTCACCGGCGCCGCCGACCCGATGTGGACCGCCATCGGCCTGGCCCTCGGCACCTACCTGAATTGGAAACTCGTCGCACGCCGCCTGCGCCGCTACTCCGTGGTCGCCGGTGACGCCATCACCATCCCCGACTTCTTCTCCAAGCGCTTCCACGACAAGAAGAACATCGTCTCGACCATCGCCGCGCTGATCATCCTCGTGTTCTTCTGCGTATACGTCGGCAGCTGCTTCGTCACCGTCGGCAAACTCTTCTCCACCCTGTTCGGCTGGGACTACCACCTGACCATGGTGATCGGCGCGGCCATCGTGTTCGCCTACACCATCATCGGCGGCTACCTGTCCGTCGTCGTCACCGACTTCATCCAAGGCATGCTCATGTTCTTCGCGCTCGCCGTGGTCTTCATCGGCTCCGTCGCAGCGGCCGGCGGCGTGGACAACACCGTGGCGTTCCTCAAGGCGATTCCGGGCTTCCTCGACAGCACCCACGTGGCCACCCCAGTGCTCAACGACGCCGGCGAGCAGATTATCAAGGCCGGGCAGGCTATGTTCGGCGCCCCCGCCGATTACGGCATCATCACCATCATCTCCATGCTCGCCTGGGGCCTGGGCTACTTCGGCATGCCGCAGGTGCTCGTGCGCTTCCTGTCCATCCGCAGCTCCGAGGAAATTCGCAAGTCGCGTATTATCGCCACCACCTGGTGCGTGATTTCCCTCGCGTGCGGCGTGTGCATCGGCCTGGTCGGCCGTGCCATGATGCCGACGCAGTTCGCCACGCAGGCCGCCGCGGAGAACATCTTCATCGTCGTATCGCAGGCGTTGCTGCCGAGCTTCATGTGCGGCATCGTCGTATCCGGCATTTTCGCCGCGTCGATGAGCTCCTCGTCCTCGTACATGATCATCGGCGCCTCGGCCATGGCGGAGAACATCTTCCACGGCCTGCTCCACCGCAAGGCCAGCGAGCGCCAGGTGATGATGGTCGCGCGCATCACGCTGCTCGTCATGTTCATTTTCGGCATCGTCGTCGCCTTCGACCAGAATTCCTCGATTTTCCAGGTCGTCTCGTATGCGTGGGCCGGTTTGGGCGCATCCTTCGGCCCGCTGATACTCACCTCGCTGTATTGGCGGCGCACCAATAAGTATGGTGCCATCGCGGGCATGCTGTCCGGCACCGCGACCGTGCTCATCTGGCATAATTTCGTCAAGCCGCTCGGCGGCTTGTTCGCCATCTACGAGCTGCTGCCCGCGTTCATCGTGTCGCTGCTGTTCATTGCGGTGGTGTCGCTGCTCACCCCGGCGCCCTCCGATGAGGTGTTGCACGAGTTCGACCATTATCTTGATGATCCGAACGATCAGAAGGTCGATGACGATCTGGTCGCCGCGGAGATCGCGGCGGGCGAGCGTCGCGCCAAGATCTGACCCGTTCCGGGGTCCCGGAACGGTCTGGTGGCCGCCCAGCGGGCGGCCGCCAGACTTTCGCGGGCGCGAATCCGCCCCCCCCTGCCGATGGCCATCTCGCCTATAGATGGCAGATTCGGCTCCTCCGCGTGTGCCAAGTGGCTTATATATGGCACTAAAACACGTAATCCCCGAGTATGAACGCTGGAATTCCAACATTCATACCCGGGGATTTCCCATATGGGTGCCATATATAAGCCACTTGGCGAATTCCGGATGCCGCTTTCTGCCATATATAAGCGAGATAGCGGCTATTCCGTGCCTCAGACGGCGCTACGGCCTCCCGTGCGGAGTCGTGCAGCGGCTCGGATGCTCGGTGTTCGCCCAGTGTTCGCCCAGCGCGCGCTCCAGTGGCGCTCATTCCGCTTTTTCAGCGGGTCGGATCACGCGGCCTGCCCAGTGCGCTTCAGTAGCGCATGCCCATGGCGTCGCGCACCTGCTGCAGCGTCTCGTCGGCGATCGCGTTGGCCTTCTTGTTGCCTTCGGCGAGCACGTCACGCACATAGTCCATGTCCTTGGCCAGCTCGGCGCGACGTTCGCGCATCGGGGCCAGGAAGTTGTTCACGGATTCCACCACGTACATCTTCAGTGCGCCTGCGCCGGAGTCGCCGATCTCCTCGGCGATTTCCTTCGGGTCGCGGCCGGTTGTCAGGCCAGCGGTGGTCAGCAGCGCGGAGACTTCCGGGCGGTTGATCGGGTCGAAGGTGATCTTGCGTTCGGAGTCGGTGCGGCTCTTCTTGATGAGCTTGGCGGTTTCCTCGGCGGTGGCGCTCAGCATGATGGAGTTGCCGCGGGACTTGCTCATCTTCTGGCCGTCGAGGCCCGGGATCTCCGGTGCGTCGGACAGGATGGCGTCCGGCTCCGGGAAGACCGGGTTCTTCTTGGCGTAGCGTTCGTTGAAGCGGCGTGCGATGGTGCGGGTCAGTTCGATGTGCGGCAGCTGGTCCTTGCCCACCGGCACGATGTTGCCCTTGCAGAACAGGATGTCGCAGGCCTGATGGACCGGGTAGGTGAGCAGCAGGCCGGTCAGCGCGTGGCCGGAGGCTTCCATCTCGGCCTTCACGGTCGGATTGCGGTGCAGCTCGGATTCGGTGACGAGCGACAGGAACGGCAGCATGAGCTGGTTCTCCGCCGGAACCGCGGAATGCGTGTAGATCATGGTCTTTTCCGGGTCGATGCCGGCGGCCATGTAGTCGAGGATCAGGTTGAGCACATTGTCCTGGATATGCTCGGTGGTGTCGCGATCGGTGATCACCTGGTAGTCGGCGATGATGATGTTGGTGTGCACGCCCTTGTTCTGCATTTCCACGCGGCTGCGCAGGGTGCCGAAATAGTGGCCCATGTGCAGGCGGCCGGTGGGGCGGTCGCCGGTGAGCATGGTGAACTTGCCCGGATTCTTCTCGATCTCGGCGAGCGTCGCGTCCGAACGCTTCTTCGCCGCCAGGAAGCTGGCGCTCATTTCATTGCCGACAGCGGTGATCTGGTTGCTCTGAGCTTCGTCCGTCATGCCTACGCCCCTTTGTGAATGTAAGGTAATGCTTGCGCGAAAATATCGCTTTTATCGTAAAAGTGCGAGAAGACAAGCCACAGGGCGTCAACAAGTGGTACTCTTCTATGTGATGAATTGATAGCAAGCAACATTACCAGGGGGTCAGATGGGCCGCGGACGTCAGAAAGCAAAACAACAGAAAATTGCCCGTAAGCTGAAGTACCTGACCACCGACACCGATTACGATGAGCTTGCCAAGGAGCTCGGTGCTCAGGAACCCGGTGAGGGTTCCTTCGACCCATTCGCCGACATCGAGGCCAAGTATTCTCACGATACGGACAGCGAGGATGAGACCGCCGACGGTGGTCACGATGCATCCTCCGATACCGTGGACGACCTGGATGAGTACGCGAAGTGGGCCGCCGAAGCCGCGGCGAAGGCCACCAGCGGCGAGTTTCCGGCAGCGAAGGCAGCATCGAAGCCACGCAAGCCCATCCCGATGCCGATGCCCAGTGCGCTGAAGCTGAAGAAGCAGGACTGACTGCGATTGACAACCTTGTTAAGGGCCGTTTCCGATGGCATCATCGGAAACGGCCCTTTTGTTTTGTTTCATGCGATTGAGCGTCCAATCCGCCGCCGTTCAAGGAAGATTCAGCGCCATATGGCTTTTTATGATGCGCCCTAACCAGCTTGAATAGGAACGCCGATTGCAGGGAAATGGATGCCGCTTTATCGTGAAGACGAACCCAAAATGGTCTAGGGGAGGCGATTATGGAAATCGTTAAGGGGGATACCAATATTTCTTCTTTTACAATCACAATCATCATCAAGTCGTGATTGATCGTTGATTGCATTGGCGTATTAGGGAATGTGTTGCGAGGAGAATTCGACATGGCATCGCAAGATGGGGATCCGTAGGCCGCGCCATCGGAAGATGGGCATGGGGACGCGCAGGCCGCGCCGTCGCTATGGAAGGACACGGATTACGGATGGTGGCTGGCGGCGGATACCTCCACATCGGTGTCGACCGACATTGTCTCATTCGTGATTCCGCTGATTATTCTGTCGATCAGCGGCTCGGCGGCATTGGCATCATCGATGGATGCGCTGCAGGCCGCGGTATTGTGCGTACTCGGCTTGATTGGCGGTGTCATTCAGGACCGGTATGACCGTAAGAAGCTCATGTTGTTGGAAGGCGGCGCGTTGGTCGTGCTGTACCTGTTGTCCGCTGTTGTGCTGATCGCATCGGATGTATTGCATAACAAGGCATTAGTGTGGCTGTTGGTGCCCATTCTGATGCTTGCCGCAGTACGTGACGGGCTGCTGGGCAACACCTCCAATGTCATGCTGCGTGGCATTGTTCCCGACGGTCAGCTGCCGAAGGCCATGTCGCTCAACGATGGTCGCGATGCGGTCGTCGGTATGATAAGCGGACCGATCGGTGGAACGCTGATGTACATCGGCCGCGCCGTGCCGTTCCTCACCGGAGCATGTTGCGGTCTGATCGCCCTGCTGGCCACCAGCCGCATCACCCGCTATTGGCATCGTGGCGCGGAAAGCCGGTGCGCAAGCACGGATACGCAGGCCGGCGAGGGTGATACCAAGAGCACCGACGAAGGCGAGAAAGGCCACAACGAACAACCCAAGTGGCGTGAGGCATTCGCCGGATTGCGCTGGCTGTTCGCTGGCGCGTTCCAGCGCAGGCTGATCATCGCCTCCATGATCGTTACCGGCGGCAGCAACGCATTCCTCGCCATCACGATGTTGGAAGTCTCCGAAGGAGGCCATCAAGCGGTGTCCGCAGGCTTCGTCAACGCGTCGGTGGCGTGCGGCATGCTGCTTGGTGCAGTGGTCGCGTCTGCGGTCGTGCAGCGCATGCGTATACGCTAGCGCCTTTCGGCGTGTCGGCAATCGCCTTGTCGGTTTTCAGTACAACGGCAGTAGATCGCTCAGGTCGTCGCGCTCGCCGACGGCGGTGATGTGCCCGGCTTCCTTCTCCTCGGCCCAGCTGGTGATGCCGGAGGCGAGGCGCAGCCAGACGTCCGGGTCGAGTTCGATGACGTCCGGGGGAGTGAGGTTGTGCGGGTCGGATGCGGGGCCGTCCAATATCTTGACGGCGCCCCATGGTGCCACGCGCACCTCGACGCCGGGGCCGGGTGCCTTCTGCTCCAGCAGGTGGAGCGAGAAGCGGACGGCCATGGCCTTGACGGGTCGGGGGAGCGCCGGGTCGGCGGTGCGTGGGTCGTGTTCCATGCGTGCGGCTTCCTTCCACTGCTCGAATGCTGAGCGGCCGCGCGTCAGATCTTTGTCCAAAATCACTGGCATGGCATCCATTGTGCCCCATCCCCGTCCTTGCGCGGTCGGACGGGGTCGTTTCCCGGCTTCCCGAGCGGTCGTGCTTATCGGTCTCATTGCATTGATTTGCCTAGTTATGTGCTCACGTTGTCATATTTGTTCGCGTTCACGTGGCGTAAAGTGAGGGGGTGTGGTATGGTGTCTATGACAACGTATGCATGACGTTGAAGGACGACGATTGTCCCCGCGGACAAACGAGCGTCCAAGCGAGTCAAGTAGTTGGCTCACGTTATGCCGTGCACATATGATTGTTCCGTACAACCTATTGATAGAGAAAGTCAGAGCAAATGGCCGAGATCACTGCACCGAAATCTCCCGTCACGGCTGAACAGTTCGCTGATGAGATTCGCGAGCAACTCAAGTACACCCAAGGCGTCACTGTAGAGCAGGCCAAGCCTGCGGACGTGTATGTCGCCGCCGCCACCGCCGTGCGTCGCCATCTCGTGGATTCCTGGACGAAGACCCAGGCCGACATGGTCAACGGCAACACCAAGGCCGTCGGCTACCTCTCCGCCGAATTCCTCATGGGCAAGCAGCTGGAGAACGCGCTGCTCAACGCCGGTCTCACCGAGCAGTTCAACGCGGCAGTGAAGAACCTCGGCTTCGATGCCCAGGAAGTCATCGACGCCGAATACGAGCCGGGCCTCGGCAACGGTGGTCTGGGTCGTCTGGCCGCCTGCTTCATCGACTCCCTCGCCTCCCTTGGCGTGCCGGCCTTCGGCTACGGCATCCAGTACAAGTACGGCATCTTCAAGCAGGCCTTCGACGAGAACGGCAAGCAGATCGAAACCCCGGATTACTGGCTGGCCAACGAAGAGCCGTGGGGTCACATCGACTACAACCGCGACCAGAAGGTCTCCTTCGGCGGCGAAGTCGTCGAAGAGAACGGCAAGAAGGTCTGGAAGCCGGCTTGGTCCGTGCGCGCCGTCCCGGTCGACTACATGGTCCCGGGCTACGCCTCCGGCCGTGTGAACACCCTGCGTCTGTGGACCGCCAAGAGCTACGACGAGTTCGACCTGCTCACCTTCAACAAGTCCGAGTACCTCGACGCCGTCAAGCCGCAGGTCGAAGCCGAGAACATCTCCAAGATCCTGTACCCGGAAGACTCCACCCCGCAGGGCAAGGCTCTGCGTCTTGAGCAGCAGTACTTCTTCGTGTCCGCCTCCATCCACGACGCCATCCGCGTCTTCTACCCGGGCCAGGACAAGCCGGATCTGACCACCTTCCCGAACAAGATCAACTTCCAGCTGAACGACACCCACCCGGTCATTGGCATCCCGGAGCTCATGCGCGTCCTCATGGACGAATACGACTACGACTGGGACACCGCTTGGGATATCACCCGTCACACCTTCAACTACACCTGCCACACCCTGCTTCCGGAAGCTCTGGAAGTCTGGCCGTCCAAGCTCATCGGCGAACTGCTGCCGCGTCACCTCGAAATCATCGAGAAGATCCAGGACCAGTTCGCGGCCGAGCTCAAGGCCAAGGGCGTTGCCGACGACACCGCCAAGGACATGGCCATCTACACCGGTGACGCCGTGCGCATGGCCTACCTGGCCACCTACGGCGGCTCCCACGTCAACGGCGTGGCCGAGCTGCACTCCCAGCTGCTCAAGGACGTCACCCTGAAGAACTTCTCCGACGTGTACCCGGACAAGTTCACCAACGTGACCAACGGCGTGACCCCGCGTCGCTTCATCAAGCTCGCCAACCCGCGCCTGTCCGACCTCATCACCGAAGGCCTCGGCACCGACAAGTGGCTGTCCGACCTCGAACTGCTGCAGGGCCTCGTCCCGCTGGCCGAAGACGACGAGTTCGTCAAGAAGTTCGCCGCCGTCAAGCAGGCCAACAAGGTCGACTTCTCCAACTTCGCCAAGCGCAAGTACGGCTTCGACATCGACCCGAACACCATGATCAACACCATGGTCAAGCGTCTGCACGAGTACAAGCGTCAGGCCCTGAAGATCCTGTCCGTCATCGCCGACTACGCCGACATCAAGTCCGGCAAGGTCTCCGCCGACGACATCATGCCGCGCACCATCGTGTTCGGCGCCAAGGCCGCCCCGGGCTACTACCTGGCCAAGCAGACCATCCAGCTCATCAACAACGTCGCCCGCGTCATCAACAACGACCCGGACGTCAAGGGCAAGCTGAACGTCTACTTCCCGTGGAACTACAACATCGAACTGGCCCAGAACCTCATCCCGGCCACCGACCTCGACGAGCAGATCTCCCAGGCCGGCAAGGAAGCCTCCGGCACCGGCAACATGAAGTTCGCCCTCAACGGCGCCCTGACCGTCGGCACCCTGGACGGCGCCAACGTCGAGATCCGTGAGCGCGTCGGCGCCGAGAACTTCTTCCTGTTCGGCATGACCGAGCCGGAAGTCTCCGCCCTGTACGCCAAGGGTTACGACACCAAGGGCCTGTCCCGCGAATACTACGAGAAGGACCCGCAGCTCAAGGCCGCCATCGACATGGTTGCCGACGGCACCTTCTCCGACGGCGACAAGGACACCTACAAGGACCTCGTCACCGACTGGCTGAACAAGGATTACTTCATGACGCTCGCCGACTTCCGTGCGTACATGGACATCCAGGCCCAGATCGAGGAAACCTACCGCGATCCGATGAAGTGGAGCCGCATGGCCGTCCTCAACGTCGCGAACTCCGGTTACTTCAGCTCCGATCGTTCGATCGAGGATTATTTGGAGCGCATCTGGAAGACCGGTCCGCTCAAGTAATGACGGAGTGTCCGCGGCGTTGCTGAAAGCTCGACGTACCTTCGTGCGCCTTCGCTTTCCGCGCCTTGCGGACACACGCGTCATTACTTGAGCGCCGGGTGGGATTTCGCCCGGCCGGCTAGACGTGGAGAGGGAGACAACCTTAGGGTTGTCTCCCTCTTTTCGTTGTTTCTGGGGAATTTTCCGGGCGCGGGGCTTGGATTTCCGGGGCTTTCGGCAACGGAAAAGGGGCGGCCATATGGCCGCCCCCGGATTCGCAGTGACTTATGCCTTCAGTGTATCAGTTTCCGCACGTCCACCCGCCGTCGAATCGTGATCGGCGGACCGTGCCGAGCGCATAACAAAGTCGCGCACCGGCATGATGCGCGACTGACGGTCTACCGTGACGATGAATCAGGCGGCTTCCGCTGCGGTTACGGCCTCGCTGGCCTCATCCGCCTCAGCCTCGTCGTCCGCGGCCTTATCGAGTCCGAGGTCCACGGGGGAGGAGCTGTTCTCCCAAGGTTCCTCCCACGGATCATAATCGGGATTCTGCTGCTTGTAGACATACAGACCCACAACGGCGGCGAGCAGTGCGCCGAACAGAATCGCAAAGAACTTCCAACCGTTCGAAGAATTCTTCTCCATGACGGCTCCTTTCCGAGGTTTCTCGTTGGCCTGCCCATTCAAACCAACTCTACTCACTATGATAAGCCGAATTTTGTGACGATTGGGTGGAACGCGCCGGAACCTGCGCCAACCGCGTCAACCGTGTCATTCCCACGAGTCCCCCGAGCCGTATGCCGATCAAGCGCCTCATCCGCATATCCCTCCATGCTTGGGCAAAGCGGCGGATACCATAAGGGCATGTATTTCAAGATTCCCAACAAACGCGAGATCCGGTACGCCTGGAACGCCGGCGGCCCGGTGATCACCACTTCGATCATCATCGCATGCGTGGCCGTATGGCTGGTGGAGATCGTCACATGCGCCTTCATGCCCACGGTGTTCTCCGCGATCGTGAACTGGGGCATGGCCGTTCCCGTGGTCATGGTGCAGCGCCCGTGGACGTGGCTGACCTCCATGTTCCTGCACGCGCCCAACGTGCTGCACATCCTGTTCAACATGCTGACCTTGTGGTCGGTCGGACCGATGCTCGAACGCATGCTGGGGCATTGGCGCTTCCTCGCCCTGTACCTGATTTCCGGCCTTGGCGGGGCCGCTGGGCTGATGGTATGGGCCAGGTTGGCCTCCGACTGGTCTCTGGCCGCCTACGGTGCTTCCGGAGCCTTGTTCGGTCTGTTCGCGGCCGTACTGGTGGTGTTCCGCCGTGTGGGGGAGGATATCCGTTCGATGCTGGTGTGGATGACGGTGAACTTCGCCATGCCGTTCGTGATAAGCGGTATCGCCTGGCAGGCGCATGTGGGCGGCTTCATCGCGGGCGGCGTGCTGGCGATGCTGTTGACGAGCGGTATTCCCACGTTGCGGGGTCGTTCGTTGACGCAACGCATGGCCATCTACGGCGGCGCGATCGTAGTCGTACTGGTCGCCGTCATCCTGCTGTGCGCACCGCACTTCTGAGCATGGGCGCTGAGCGTAGAAGCTGGATATAGATGCGACTGACCGTTTGGGGCGCTCCGACCGAGTGTAGGTCGGGGCGCCCCGTCGTATCGCCGGTAGGGCGATGTGCGCTTGTCCGTCGTGCGCTTATCCACCGTACGCTTAGCTACCGTATGGTTATCCACCGGGATATATCCACATCCCGCTTATCCGCCGGACGGCAAGTTATCCACAGGCCTTTTGTGCGGCGTACGATGCCGAAGTGCCGGATTGGGACGGTGGATAACCGCAATAAACCCCGGAAAAGCAAGGAAACGACATCTACGTAATCACACGCGTGTAGTTTTCCACCGAGTGTGGAAAAGAGTGTGGATAACCTGTGGGTAAGTGGGTTTTCAGTGTGGGTAACTACGTCGAAATGGTGGATAAGCGGTGGGTAAACGGTGGATAACCTGTGGATAACTCGGTGTGAAAATACGCAAAAGGCCTGAAACTCAACGCTTCAGGCCTTTGTGGATAATGTGGATAACGTGGAGTGGAAATCACCGCCACCACATGGTCATCAGGAATCCGATCAGAATGATGACGAAACCGACCACCAGATTCCACACGCCGATCGCGGGAATCGGGAACTTGCCGGTCAGGTAGTAGGCGACGACCCAGATCAGGCCGATCAGCATCAATGCGCAGAACAGGGGGACGAACCAGCGCGGATTCGACTTGGTGCCCTTGATGGACTCCTCCACGCGCTTCGTGCTCTCCGCCTGACGCGCCATCATGCGCTGCATCTGCGGGGTCATCATGCTCTTGTCGGCAGTGGCGTTCAGCACAGCCTCGACCTGATCCATGTCAACACCGTAGTTGTCGTCGGATGCTCTGTCTTCGTCGGCGGCGTCGTCGATGAGAGCGGTCTGATCGGTCTCGGATTGCAGGTCCTTCTGCTCCTCCGCACCGTTTGCTTTCAGTTCTTCGTCAGCCATCAGTATTGTCTCCATTCAAGTAGGCTAGAAGTTATCATAGTGGTTACACTCGAAAGCAGCGAATAAGGCTTGCCTTATATCTCAAAAGGTGTATGCGGGGAATCCGGTTGACGTCGAAAGGTCGATGAATGAGCAGGCACAGCACGAAGCACGGCGTTCGGCGCTCCATGGTGGGCAGTGTCGCGGTGCTCGTCGTCGTGGCCCTCACCGGGTATCTGTTCGTCACCAACCTGCGCGTGAACCGCACCTCCACCGTCTCCTCCGACACCGCCGGACTGGTCGAACAGCGCGTCAATCAGGTCAACACCCTGCAGAAGGAAGTGAACTCGCTCAGCAACGACGTGAACACCATGACCAAACTGTCGACCGACGACAACCAGCCCAGCAATAAGGACGACGGCGGCGACGCCAGCACCGTGATGCCGGCGGTGGAAGGACCCGGCGTGAGCGTCACGCTGAACGATTCGCCGATGTGGAAGCAGGCGGTGGATTCCTCCGGCTCATCGGTCGACATCGACAAATACGTGATCCACCAGCAGGACATCGAAGCGGTGATCAACGCCCTTTGGGAAGGCGACGCCGAATACATGCAGGTGATGGACCAGCGCGTGCTGTTTAATTCGGCGGTGATGTGCTCGGGCAATGTCATCTCGTTGCACGGCAAGAAATACTCGCCCCCGTTCACCATCTCCGCCATCGGCGACCCGGATGACCTCATCCAGGCATTGGACGCGTCACCCACCATCGCGATTTACAAGCAGTACGTCAGCGCCTTCGGCCTGGGCTGGAAAGTGGAACGGAAGAAAGACCTGCATTTCGACCAATGCGCGAAACTGCTGCAGCCATTGAAATACGCGAAGGTCACCGGCAGCGGGCAGGAATCCGACTCGGAATCGGCAGGGGCCGATTCAACCAAGGGAGATACCGAGCAGTGAAGCATGGAGCTCAAACACAGCAGCGCACCAGCCCGATGCGTCAACTCATGGGCATCGTGGCGGAAATCCTGATCACCCTCGCGGTGGTGTGCGCCCTGTACATCGCATGGCAGATGTGGTGGACGGGCGTGCAAGCCGAACGCATACAGGCACAGACCCGCGATCAGGTGAGCTGGTCCGATCCGGCGGCCAACGGCAGCACGACAATCGCGCAGGCGCAGCAGGGTGACGCCCCGGTACAACCCGAAAGCGCCAATTACGGTGATCTCGTCGCGCAGATCTACATCCCGCGATTCGGCCAGAACTGGGAACGCAATATCGTAGAAGGCACCGACGCCGCACAACTGGCCCGGCACGGACTCGGCCACTACACGGACACGCAGATGCCCGGGCAGGTAGGCAACTTCGCCGTGGCAGGGCACCGCAACGGCTACGGCCAGCCGCTGGGAGACGTGGACAAGCTCCAGACCGGCGACCCGATCATCGTGCGCTCGCAGGACTACTGGTACGTATACACCTACACCAAACACAAAATCGTGTCGCCCAAAGACACCGAAGTCATCGCCGCGAACCCCGAACACCTGGGAGCCGCCGCAACAACACGCATGATCACCCTGACCACATGCGAACCGAAATACAGTACGCCGACCAGCCGATGGATCGTATGGGGCGAACTGAAATACTGGGCGAAGGTCGCCGACGGCATGCCACAGGAACTCGCCACCACCGGCAACGACGGCAACGTGAAATTCGCCGCCAAATCAACCGCATACCTCTCCCCGGTGGCAAGGCTCGGCTCCCTCGCGCCATACGTGCGCGGCGCGCTCCTCGCCTGGCTCATCTTCTTCATCGCGGCCGCAGTGGCCTGGCGATGGCCCGCGCTGCATGCCATCAGGCAAGGCGAACGACCGAAGCCGGACGCAAGCCTCTACGGCACGCTGATGCGCCTCCAGCCGGGCGTACTGCCGATCAGGCTCCTGCTGACGGCCCTGCTGCTGTTCGCCGCCGCAGCGGCATTGTTCGAATGGGGATTCCCCTGGGCCGCGTCCCACATCCCCATCATGCAGCAGATGAGCAACTACGTCGCCCTGAACTAGCGAACCGACCCAACCCCGCGCCACCGGCCCGGCAAACCACAGCCGGCGGCCAACACAGTTTTCCAAAGGAGACACCATGACCGATTCCGCACACATCCTTGTCATCGACAACTACGATTCCTTCGTCTACACCATCGTCGGCTA
The DNA here is from genome assembly GCF_900129045.1 of Bifidobacterium merycicum DSM 6492. Lineage (GTDB taxonomy): Bacteria > Actinomycetota > Actinomycetes > Actinomycetales > Bifidobacteriaceae > Bifidobacterium > Bifidobacterium merycicum. The sequence goes on from NZ_FQTX01000005.1 coordinate 97,615, forward strand.
CTTGGAAACGCTCGGCGCCACCGTGGACGTGGTACGCAACGACGCCATCGATCCAAGCGACCCGACCGTCACCGACGGCTACGACGGCGTGCTCATCAGCCCCGGACCGGGAGCCCCCGCCGAATCGGGCGCCAGCGAAGACATGATCCGCCTATGCGCCGAACAGAACAAGCCGATGTTCGGCGTCTGCCTCGGACTGCAAGCGCTCGCCGAAGTGTACGGATGCACCGTCGACCATGCGCCGACCATCATGCACGGCAAAACCAGCCCCGTGGAACACGTGGACGATGAGATCTTCGCAGGCGTCGCGAACCCGATGACCGCCACCCGCTACCATTCGCTGGCCGTGGAACCGGATTCCGTGCCGGACACGTTGGAAGTGACCGCCTGGACGCAAGGCGACCACATCGTGCAGGGCATCCGCGTGAAAGGCAAGCCGATGTACGCCGTGCAGTTCCACCCCGAATCGGTGATGACCGAAGGCGGGTACCGTCTGCTGGCGAACTGGCTGGCCGTATGCGGGCAGACCACCGCCGTGGCCAACGCGGCCGGACTCAAACCGCGCGTCAACAAGTAGCCGACAGCCTACTAGCCGATAGCCTGCTAGCCGACAGCCTGCCAAGCAGATCCGTGGCATACGGATCCCCAAGCGGGCCCGCGCGCTTTTGCAACGTGCCGTAAAGGCACCGTACGCGGCCGTTGACGGCATAGACATGGAAAAACCGGTTGCCGCCCGTTCTTTCGCGAAAGAACGGGCGGCAACCGGTTTTGGGAATGCCGGGATAATCCGGGCTTGAGCGGTCCGCGTGAACCGCCCGGCATCAGTGATTATCGGACGAACCGTTACCGCTGCTGCTCGTGGCGCCGCCGCTGCCGCCGCTGCCGCCGCTGCCGCCGGAAGAGGCGGAATCCTGCGTGGTCAGCGTGATGATCGCGCCCTTATCGGCATTACCGCCGGCGGGATTCTGGCTGATCACCTTATCGTTCTCGCCCGTGGAACCCTGCTGCTTCACCGTGAAGCCCAACGATTCCAGCACCTGCTTGGCGCTCGCGAACGACTGCCCGGTCACATCGGGCACCGTGACCTGTGGCGTGGGCTCCTTGCCCTTGGACACCGTGATGGTGATCGTGGAACGCTGCGCCACGGACGTGCCGGAAGCGGGGTTCGTGCTGACAACCATGCCCTCGGCCACCGAATCCGAATACGTTTCCTCGGTGACGATGCTGAACTGCAGATCCTGCAGGGACTTGATGACGGCATCCTTGGTCTGGCCGGCCAGACCGTCCGGCACCTTGGTCATGCCGGAGGAGACGAACATCAGAATCGACGTGCCCTTGGGCTGCGAGGTACCGGCGGCCGGGTCGGTACGGGTGACCCTATCCTTGTCGACCGTGGCGCTGTCCTCCGAATTCACGCTCGTCTGCACCTTGAAACCGGCGGCTTCGAGCTTGGTCCTCGCCTCGCTCTGCGACATGCCCTTCACGTCGGGGATCTGCGCGTTCTGCGGTCCGGCGGAGAACCACACCTTGACCACGGAACCCTTCTTGGCCTTCACGCCGCCGGCCGGATCCTGCTTGGTGAACGTGCCCGCGGGTTCGGTCGAATCGTTGTCCGTCATGGCCTTGAACTCGAATCCGGCCGCTTCGATGGCGGCTTCCGCGCGATCCTTGGTCATGGACGAGGTGATGGTCGGTACGGTGACCATCTGCTCCGTCTTCGACTTGCTTGGATTCAGCAGGAACCACGCGCCGGCAATCACGCACAGCAGCACGATCACGCCGATCACCGAGCCGATGATGATCTGCTTCCTGCGCTTGGCTTTGGCGGCCTGCGCACGCTGCGCCGCACGGGTCTGCGACAGCACGTTCGAAGCGGGGACCTGATGGAACTGGCCGGTCACCGGATTGAACGCCTGCGTCGTCTGACCCGTCTCGTTCGGGCCCATGGCGGCGGTGGCGGCATCCTGCTCGGCCTGCTTGCGCGCCTTCATATTGGTCAGATCGGTGAGTGGGTTGAACGCGGCCGCAACCGGTTCGCCGCCGTTCATAAAGGTGAGGATATCCTGCTTGAACTCGGTGGCCGTGGCATAGCGGTTCTGACGATCCTTGGCCATGGCCTTGGCGCAGATGGAATCCCACATCTTCGGCAGACCGGGCACCACGGCGCTCGGCGGCGTCGCCACCTCGGACACATGCTGGTAGGCGATGGCGACCGCGGAATCACCGGTGAACGGCGGCTTGCCGGTCAGCATCTCATACAACACGCAACCCGCGGAATACAGGTCGGAACGCATGTCCACGGTCTCGCCGCGGGCCTGCTCGGGGGAGAGGTACTGCGCGGTTCCCACCACGCCCTGCGACTGGGTCATGGTGGCGACGGAATCATCCAACGCGCGGGCGATGCCGAAATCCATCACCTTCACGGCACCCTGATCGGAGATCATGATGTTCGCGGGCTTGATATCGCGGTGGATCACACCCATGCGGTGCGAATACTCCAACGCGCTCAGCATGCCCAGCATCACCTGCGCGGCGTCGCGCTGCGACAGCGGGCCGTTCACATGGATGATGTCACGCAGGGTCTGACCCTTCACATACTCCATCACCAAGTACGGCAGCCGTTCGGACTGGCCGTTCTCGTCGGTGACTATCTCCTCGCCGGAATCGTAGATGTTCACGATATTCGCGTTGTTCATCTGGGCGACGGAATGCGCTTCACGGCGGAAGCGCGTCAGGAAGATCTCATCGTTCGCCAGATCGGCGCGCATAATCTTAATGGCGATCGTGCGGCCGAGACGGGTGTCAAGGCCGACATGCACTTCGGCCATGCCTCCGCGTCCGATGAGTTGACCGATCTGGTAGCGGCCGTTGGACAAAGAAGAGGGCATGTTGCTCATTGCTGCTCCTTCCAATGATTATGCGTAAAAGAGACGGGAGGTGTGAACGACAGGTGCGGTGTGCTGGAGATTCTGCGCGGCATGCGTCCGGAGACGATGGTCGCCTCGTTGAGTTCGGTCTGCTGGTCGAGCAGACGGCGTTCGATGCGTGCCAGCGTGCGCGAAACCACCAGCGCGTCGGCGGGACGATCACGCGGATCCTTGGCGAGCATCGACATGATGAACTCCCGCAACTGGAAGTCGACGGAGTCGGGCAACGGCGGCACGGTGTCGTTGACGTGCGCGGCGGCGATGTCGACCGGCGTGGCACCCGTGAACGGCCTGTGCCCGGCGACACCCTCATAGGCGACCACGCCCAGCGAGTAGATGTCGGATCGCGGCGTGGCCTGCTCGCCCTGCGCCTGTTCCGGCGAAATGTACTGGGCGGTGCCCACCACCATGCCGTCCTGGGTGATCTGCTCCTGATTGGTGGAGTAGCTCACGCCGAAATCCGTGATCTTGACGTCGCCGTTATCCGAAACCATGATGTTCGCCGGCTTCACGTCACGGTGCACGACGCCATGGCTGTGCGCCACGAACAGGCCGCGTGCCGTCTGGATGAGGATCGGCAGCAGCTGCAACGGATCCATACCGCCCGGATACTCGTGGTACAGATCAGCCAGCGACTTCGACGGCACATATTCCATAATGAGGAAGCCGATGCCGTCATGCTCGTAGTATTCGAACAGCGCGGCGATATTCGGATGCGCAAGATTCGCGGAATTATGCGCTTCCGCACGCAGACGGCGCAGTTTGGCCTCGCCGCTGGTCAGATCGGAACGCAACGCCTTGATGGCCACGGGCCGGTTCAGCTGGATATCCCAGCCTTTCCACACTTCACCCATACCGCCTTGCGCGAGTCTGGAATCGAGGCGGTATCGGCCGTGAATGAGTCGTCCCTCAACGAGTTTCATTGCTGCATCGCCTCCTGGATCATGGAACGGAACACCGGGCCTGCGGCTTCGACACCGTACCCGGTCGTGTTGTGCACCACCACTGCGACCGCGATCTTCGGATCGTCCGCGGGCGCGAAGCCCATCACCCAACCGTCGATGGAACTGTTGCCGACGCCGATCTGCGCGGTACCGGTTTTCGCGGCCACGCTGATGCCATCGGGGGCCAACGACGGTGAATCCTTCGTGACCACCGACTTCATCATGGTGGTGAGCTTGCTTGCGGTGCTGGAACTGAATGCGGTGCTCATCACGGAGGATTTCGTCTCGCTGAGCATGGAAAGGTCGCTGGCGCGCACGCGATCCACCAGCGTCGGATGCATGAGCTTGCCGCCATTGGCGATGGCGGCGGCGATCATCGCGTTCTGCAACGGCGTTTCGGTGACGTCACCCTGGCCGATGGAAGCCAACGCGAGCTTGTCTTCGGTCATGGAGGACGGGAACACCGAGGCCGTGGCCTTCATCGGGGTGCCGGTGGAGCTGGTGCCGTCGACGACGATCGAACTGCCGAATCCGAGCTTGGTGGCCTGCTTGGCGATCGCATCCTGGCCGAGGGTCACGCCCAGCTGCGCGAACGCCGTATTGGAGGAATACGCGAGGGCATCCTCAAGCGTGATCTTGCCGTTGGTGCCATTGGCCTGCCATTCGACGTTGGTCAGCTGCGTGACGGTGCCGGGCAGCGTATAGCTGGCGCCTGCGGGAATCTCGGTGGACGTGTCGTATTTGCCGCTTTCCAGCGCCGCCGCGGCCACCACGGTTTTGAACGTCGATCCAGGGGGGAACAGCTGACTGGTTACGTTGTTCACCATCGGGCTGGACGCGGATTGGGTGAGCCGGGCATAGTTCTCGTTCAACGTCTTGCCGTTATGCGAAGTCAGTTCGTTCGGATCGTAGCTCGGAGTGGACACCATGGCCAGGATGCGGCCGGTTTTCACTTCGATGGCCACGGCCGCTCCGGACTGCGAGCCCAAAGCCTGATAGGCGACGTTCTGCAGCTTCGAATTGATCGAGGTCTCGATGGTCGCGCCCTTGGTGTCCGAACCGGTGAGCACCGACTTGATGCGCTGCCAGAACAGCGAATCGGATTCGCCGGACAGCAGCGAGTTGCGCGACGCTTCGATGCCGCGGTCGGCACGCTGGCTGATGGAGAAATAGCCGGTCACCGGCGCGTACAGCATGCCGTTGGGGTAGGAGCGTTGGAATTTGAACGCGTCGTTCGTCGCATCGGATTTAGCCATGATTGTGCCGTCGGAGGCGAGAATGAACCCGCGCTGCGTGCCGTACTCGTGGTACAGCGCGCGCGTGTTGCGCGGATCGGAATTCAGCTCGTTGGCGCGGATCGCGGTGATAATCGACGAGGAAAGCCCCAGGATGGTGAACAATACGATTACCGCGACGAACAATTGGCGCAGCATCTTGTTCATGATTGAGCACCTCCCCTTGCCCTGCGTGCGCTTCTCGAAGCCTGCTCGGCCTCGCGTTCCTTCAGCTCGCGGTCGCGCAGCGCGGCCAGCGCCTCATGCTGGAACGTTTCGGACAGTGTTTCCGGGGCCGGCTTGTTCGCGGCGTTCGAAATGATGATGAGCAGCGTCGCCAGCAGATAGTTGGCGACCATCGACGAGCCGCCGGCCGCCATATACGGCAGGGTCAGGCCGGTCAACGGGATTACCAGCGTGATGCCGCCGACCACGGTGAACACCTGGAACGCCATGGTGAACACCAGTCCGGCCGACAGCAGTTTGCCGAACCCGTCCTTGACCTTCATCGCGGTGATGAAACCGGAGGCGATGATGATGATGTACAGCAGCAGGATGCCGAAGCAGCCGACCAGCCCGAACTCCTCGCCGAGCGAGGCGTAGATGTAATCGGAATTGGCGAACGGCGTGAGATACGGGTGCCCCTGCCCGAGCCCGGTGCCGAACAGGCCGCCGGACGCCAAGCCGAACAGGCCGGTGACGATCTGGTAGGAACCGCCCACGGCACGGTTGTACAACGTGTCGCTGAACGGGTGGAGCCACGCTTCGATACGTGCGCCGACATGGCTGAAGATCGACGATGCGGCCACCGCGCCGACGGCGAAGGCGATGCCGCCGATCACAATCCAGCTCGCGCGCCCGGTGGCCACGTACAGCATGGAGACGAACATGGCGAAGAACATGAGCGAGGTACCCAGATCATGCTGCAGCACGAGCACGCCCATCGACGCGATCCATACGATGATGATCGGGCCGAGATCGCGGATGCGCGGCAGTTGCAGGCCCAGAACCTTCCTGCCTCCGACCGCGAGCTGGTCGCGATGGTCGAACAGGTACGCCGCGAAGAAGAACGCGAGGAAGAGTTTGGCGAATTCGCCCGGCTGCAGCGAGCCGAGACCGGGGATGCGGATCCAGATGCGTGCGCCGTTGATGTTCTGGCCGATCACGGGCAGCATGGGGGAGAGCAGCAGCGCCAAGCCCACCACCATACTGACGTAGGAGAAACGGCGCAGGATGCGGTAGTCGTGCATCGCGACCACGAGGATTGAACACAGCACGATCGCGATGCAGATGAAGGTCAGCTGACGTATGGCGACTTCGGTGTTGTGTGCGTAGTCGATGCGTGCGATCATCACCGTGCCCAGGCCGGTCAACAGCAGCACGCATGGCTGGATCACCTGACTGGCGTACGGCAGGAAATGCAGTACCAGCGTCCAGTAGATGAGTGACAGCGCGACGACCAGACCGAGCATGACCGCGTAATCCGTGGGGATCGTGCCGGTGGTGCGGGCGAACAGTTGGAAGAACGCGGCGCCGCAGATGAGGAAGGAGAGCAGCAGCAGCGAAAGCTGACGAAGACGAAGCGCTATCATGACTGGTCCTCGCTCTTCCCGGAATCGTTGGAACTACTGGTCTTCGTGTCCTTCGAATCCTTGGTCGTGCTCTTCGAGTCCGACGTGCTCTTCGTACCCGTCGTGCTCTTCGAGGAGGACGAGGAATCCTTGGTCGAACCGGTGGTGTCGGAATCCTTGGATTTCTGCAGCTTGCGGTTCTCGTTCTGCAGGTACTTGACGTGCGCCCGCGCCTCTTCGATATTGTCGCGGGTGATGCCCTCGCCGAGCTCGTCACGCCAGGTCTGCGGCAGATCGCTGGTGTTCAACGAGGTGCGTTCCACCTCATGCGACAGCTTGATACCGAAGATGTTCGTGGGAACGCCTTGGAAAATCGCGACCTTGCCGTCGGCATCGCCCACATAGTAGCGGGTCTGGCTCCAACGGTAGGTGGCGTAGCCGGCGCCGCCGCCGACGAGCAGCAATGCGAGCACTGCGATGAGCACGATGATGCGTACGTTGCGCTTGTGCTTGTGCGCGGTCTTGCGGTCCTTCTCCTGCTTGACCTCGATGGCCTTGGCCACCTGCGGGTCGTTGGGATCGGACGACAACGCGCCATCCGCCTTCTGCACGATGGGAATCTCACCCGTATCGGGCGTCGACAGCGTGCTCTCCTCCTCGCGTGCCGCGGAAGGATGGGCGAGCTTCGGCTTGTCCTCCTCATCGTCCTTGCGGGGATTGGCGGATTGCATGAGCGCCGCCGCACGCTGGGCGGGCGAACCTTCGTCGCGCAATGCCGGTGCGGCCGCCACGGATTCGTTGACGATATCGGCGATGGGTTCGAGGCTGGAGCTTGCCGCGCCGCCCACGAGCGGCGTCTGATGCGGCAGGTCGAAGGCGTGCACGTCGAGCGCCAACGTGGCGTCCGCGATCACCGCCGTGACGTTGTCGGTGCTTCCCGCACGCAACGCCATGCTCACCAGATGCTGCGCGCAGTCGGTGAGATTCGACATGGACATCATGGTTTCGGCGATGGTGGAATTCTCCAGCACGCCGCACAAGCCGTCCGAGCAGAGCAGCCAACGGTCCGCGGGATGCGCCTTGAGCACCGCGATGTCGGGATGCGGGTCGATGTCGAAATCGCCGAGCACGCGCATCACCACGTTGCGCTGCGGATGGTTCTTCGCCTCCTGCTCGGTGATACGGCCCGTATTGATCAGATGCTGGACGTAACTGTGGTCCTGGGAGACCTGGCAGAGCGCCCCGTCGCGCAGCAGATACGCGCGGGAGTCGCCGATATGCGCCAGAACCCAGTAGTCGTCCACCAGCGCGACGGCGGTCACCGTCGTGCCCATGCCGGAAAGCTTGCGCTCATGCCGCGCCTTGCCGACGATGGCGTCATGCGCGGCCATCACGGATGTCTCCATCATCGTCGCGATCGTCGAAACGTCTTTCTCATGATCGTCGCGTTCGATGTGCGCAAGCGAGCGGATGGCGATCGTGGATGCCGTATCGCCGCCGGCGTGGCCGCCCATGCCGTCGCAGATGGCCACGAGATGTTCGCCCGCGAATGAGGAATCCTGATTGTTCGCACGCACCGTTCCCACGTCGGACACGGTGGTGGAGTACAGGAACAGCTGGTTATGGGATGGCTGAGGCACTTGGGCCGTTTGCGTCTGGGCTGTTTGAGCGGCCTGTGCCGCCTGCTGCAATGGCAGGGTCTGCTGAGGATCGTCGATCATGCGCATCACCTCAGTTCAAACGTGGTGGCGCCGATGCGCACGGGCATGCGCGCCGGAAGGATCGTCGGCACGACGAGACGCTGGTCGTTGACGATGGTGCCGTTGGTGGACCCCAGATCCTCGATGGCCCACTGGCCGGACGCGGGGTCACGGTAGACACGGGCATGATGCGAGGAGACGAACTCGTCATCCAGCACCACGGTGTTCGATGCGGAACGACCCATGGTGATTTCACCGCCGCTTAAGGGGATGGAGGATCCGGCCAGCGGTCCGTCGATGATCACCAGCAGGGTCGGCCCGGCGTTCTGTGCGGGCGCATTGGCGGTGGGAGCGTTGGATTGCCGCGGCTCCGCCACGGTATTGGGCATGGGTGCGGATGTCGCCTGATGCGCACGGCGCTTCCTGCGTCGGCGCGAGCGGGAGGGGCGCGGGCTGAACGATTCGATGTCCTTGCGCAGGGATCGCACGGCGAGCCATGCGAACACCCATAACAGGATCAGGAAACCGTATTTCAGCAGCGCAAACGTAAGTTCAGTCATACTAGGGCCTTGACGCCGACGGCATCACTCCTGTTCCTGGGACGAAGCCCAGTAAAGGATGCGGGTACGGCCGATGGTGATGGTATTGCCATCCAGCAGCGTGGCGGCGGGAACCTGATGACCTTCGACGTACGTACCGTTGGTGGAGCCCAGATCGCGGGCGATGACACCGTTGGGCGTGATATCGATTTCCAGATGCTTGCGGGAGATGCCCGGATCGTCGATGACGATGTCGCAGCCGGAGCCGCGACCCAGAACCGTCTTCTCCTTGGTGAGCAGGTACTGGCTGCCGTTGATCTCCAGCAGCGGGCAATCCTGGCTCTGTTCGTCAGTGGTGACGGGAACGGCGTTGCCCTGCACGGATGCTGCGGTGAGCTTGAAACTTCCCTTGGCGAGATCGAGATCCTCCTCGAAAATCACCACAACAGGACCCACGAATGCATAATGCTGGCTGCGCGCATAATTGGTGAGGTTATCGGCAAGCTCATCTGCGAGCGTTTCGCTGCCCCACTGTTCGATATGGTCGAAGTCGGGTGTACTCAGCTTAAAGCGATACTCATTCGGGGCGACTGTACGGTCGCGGCCCACGGGCATGGCCTCGTTGTCAATCTCACGTTCCAGTGCGCTGGATAGGTCCACAGGTTGCAGGTCTTTGGAGCCGAACTTCGAGAACACTCCATTCACTGCGCCTTCCACGCTTTTCTCAAAACGGTCGAGAACGCTCATAGTCATCCCTTTCTATATCTTTCACCAGTGTACGCAATGGGCGCAACAGGTGCTAATCAATACGTTGAGGAATTGTGATTTTTTGCCGATGATTCGGTGGATTCCATGCTTGAAACGTTGCAGGCAGTCCGGGGATCGGGGAAGAACAGGCAGTCGTGGCCGACCTGGCGAAAAGAGCGGAAAATAGCCGTTTCTCTTCGGGAAATGCGGGTGTTTCGCACGATAGGAGAGACCTGATAGGTAAGGTGGGGGTTATGAATGAGCAAGCGATTGACGAATACCCCCGTTTGAAGGCCCGCACCCTGCGTTTCACCTGCGGCGCCCCGCGTTCCGCGCAGGCGATAGGCGACGGTACGCGCGCCCTGTTCCTCCGTTCGGATGGGCCGGAAGACACCGTAACCAGCCTATGGATGAGCTGGTTTGACGATGCGGGTCAGCATCACGAGACGCTGATCGCCGACCCGCGTGTGCTGCTGGGCTCCAACGCAGACAGCGAGAACGTGCCAGCTGAGGAACGCGCCCGCAGGGAGCGTGCGCGTGAAGGCGGCTCCGGCATCGTCAGCTATTCGGTGGACGAGACGGGTTCACGCGTGGTGTTCACACTGAACGGCCGCCTGTTCCTGGCTGAACTGGGCAATGTATGTAGCGCGGATAGCGCAGACAATGCGGGCGACGGCAAAGCCTCGGTGCGCGAACTGTGTGCCGGGCGTCTGAGCGTCGAAGCCGGCACCGCACCCGTGCTCAACCCACGCATCAGCCCAGACGGCGAGCACGTGCTCTACACCACCGGCGAACGACTGCAACTGGTAAGCATCCGCGAATGGAAGGATGCCGACAACGGCGAAGCCGACGGCAACGTCACCCTGCTGACCGCCAGCGTCGAAGCGGACGATGACGATGACAACGACGATACCGTATTGTCTGATTCGGCCGAATCGGACAACCAGGGTGCGCAAACCGGCACGCACGAAGTCGCCAACACCTGGAAAGTCGGACTCGCCGAATTCGTAGCCGGAGAGGAAATGGACCGATACGACGGCTTCTGGTGGGGGCCGGATTCGCGCCAGATCATCGTCGAATCCTTCGACACCGCGCCCGAACCGATGTGGTACATCAGCGACCCCGCCAACCCAGGCAATCCAGCATCCGGACGCCGCTACCCGCGCGCACTGACCGCCAACGCCGACGTACACCTCGACCTGCTGCGGCTCGACTTCGACGATCAGGGCCGTCACTCCATCGTTGCATTCCACGAAATCGAATGGGACCGCGAAGCCTACGAGTACGTGGCGCGCGTGGTATGGCAGAAGAACCGCTGCCCGCTGCTGCTCGTGCAAAACAGGCGCCAGAACCACGATCAGGTACTTGCCGTAGACGACAACGGCGCAACCTACCTGCTGGAAGAACATGCGAACGGCCAGTGGATCGACATCGTCGACGGACTGCCCGCACTCACCGACGACGGGCGACTCGTATGCGCGCTGAACGACATGGAAGCGAACACGAATCGACTGACCGTGGACGGCAAAGCCTTCACCCCGGTCGGATGGAACGTGCGCAGCGTGCTGGACGTGACCGATGGCGACGTGCTGTGCGTGGTGCAGCGTGATCCGGAGCTCGCGCCCGACGTGCCGGAAGCATGGCAGGAGACCGCGGAACTGCATGACGCCCGATGCCATGATGTGGTCAGCATCGACTACAACGGCAACGTGCAACCCCTGGTGGGCGAACCCGGCGTATGGACCGCGTCACGCGGCATGCGCGGCGAAGTGGTCAGCGGCGGCATGATGGGCACGAATGCGACCAGCATGATCCACGTGGCGCACCTGCCCGCAGCCCAAATGTCCGATTCTGGAGAATCGGATACCCAGACATCCCCCCAAGACTCCCAGATGTCCGATTCTCCCGAAAAGGACATCCCTACGCCATCCAATGTTGCTCAGATGACCGATTCGGCCGAATCGGACACTCGGGATGTGGCGGCAGTGATCACCAGCAACGCCGCCGACCCAGGGTTCCTCCCCAACACCAGCTTCGCCACCCTGCCCGGCGAGCATCATCTGCTTGCCGCCATCACCATGCCAAGCGAAGCCAGCCCCTACGCGCATGCAGCCACCCTGCCCGTTCTGGTCAAACCGTATGGCGGCCCCGGCTTCCAGCAGGTCGTGTTCCGTTCATCCTTCTACTGGGACGCGCAATGGTGGGCCGATCAAGGCTATATCGTATTGACTGCGGACGGTCGCGGCACCACCGGTCGAGGCCCCAAGTGGGATCGTGAGATGTTTGAGGATATGAAGGGCGTCTCGCTCGCCGACCAGATCGAAGCGGTGAAGGCGCTGCCGCAGCTGGATTGGGAGAACGGCCCCAAGCCCGACCTTGACAAGGTGGCGATTATCGGCTGGAGCTTCGGCGGATTCCTCTCCGCGCTCGCGGTCCTCGACGCGCCCAACGTGTTCCATGCCGCCTGCGCCGGCGCCCCGCCCACCGACTGGACTCTGTACGATACCCACTACACGGAACGCTACCTGGGGCTCGATCCGGCCGTCTACGAACGCAACTCCATCATCGCCGACGCGCTGCGCCTCACCCGCCCGCTCATGCTTATCCACGGTTTTGCGGACGACAACGTCACCATCGCACACAGCCTGCGGTTGAGTCAGGCGCTGATGGCGGCCGGTCGCGAGCACACGTTCCTGCCGCTCACCGGCATCACGCATATGACCAACGACGAAACCGTGGCGGAGAACCTGCTGTTGCTGCAACGCGATTTTCTACGCAAGGCGCTCGCTGACTGATTCGACGAATGGCTGCGGGCTGGCTGTGGGCTGGTTTATGAATCGGACTGGTGAACCGGATTGCAGGCCGGCCTGCTGGCTGAGTGTGAGTCGGCCGGCGACTGATGGGAGACGATTATGGAAGTGACCCTGCTCAAGGAGAACGATTACGCCGAAACCATGGCGAATACCGTCAAGCCGGCGCTTAAGGCATGTCTGACCGAAGGGCGTTTCGACCCCTCGCCCGCTGAACGCGGCGTGGGGATCAGGCCGTTGGGTGGGACCTTACACTATCTCGCCTATGATGCCGCAAAGTTCGACGCGGAAAACAATCAGGGCGCTTCCGCCGGATTCCGCGGTTGCATCGTGTTGAGCCACGGGTTCACCGAGTTCGCCGAAAAATACGATGAAATGGTCTGGTATTTCCTGCTTGCCGGGTATTCAGTGTGTGCGATCGATCATCGTGGGCATGGCGCCTCCGCGCGCGACACGGATGACCGGTGCAACGTGTGGATCGACGATTGGCGCAGGTATGCGGCCGATCTTGCGGGATTCGCCGAAACCGTGGGGCAGGAATACGCGAACGGCCAGCCGTTGTACCTGTACTGCCATTCGATGGGCGGCGGCATCAGCGCTGCGGTGCTCGAACAGCATCCCGCTTTGTTCGACAAGGCGGTGCTTTCTTCGCCGATGATCGCCCCGCAGACCGGCATGCCGCTGTGGCTGGCCCGGCCGCTGGTCGGTGCGCTATGCGGCTTGGGGTTGGGGCGCAGGCCTGTATTCGGCAAGAAGGATTTTGATCCGTCCGCGCCTCTTGACCTTGATGAAAACCCGGGTGCCAGCGAGCCGCGTGAACGCTATTTCCACCGGTTGCGGTGCAACAATGTGGCGTACCAGACCTATAAGCCCGCATTCCAGTGGGTGCGTCAGGCGTTGAAGCTCAGTCGTGCCATACTTGCGCCAAATGCGTGCGGCAGTATCGAAACGCCGATCCTGCTGTTTCAATCCGGGCGTGACGTGTGGGTGCTCAACGAGCCGCAGGACAGGTTCGTCGAGCGTGTGCGCGCGGGTGGAAGCCCGATCGAAAAAGTCCGGTACGACGATTCGCTTCATGAGATCTTCTCCATGCCGAACGCGATACTCGGACCTTACGTTGAGCGGATTCTTGATTTTTTCGATACTCCGGCACCAAGCCTGTAGCAGGGATTGGGGCAGTCTCGGCGGGCCAGCAAGATGGGCGCCACCTACAGCAAACTCAAGGCGGCACTTGATGTGGCGTTCAATGGTGAACTGTTCCTCGACAACGGCGAGAATCGCAGTCTGCTGCTGAAGATCAACACCGCTACCGGCGAAGTCAAGATCGTGGCCATGCCGGTGCAGAAATCCTTGGGCGACGACGTCAATGTGAACGGGTATCGTGCGGCCATCGAATTCCACGACAAGCTGTATTTCTCCGCGGCCGCCACCGGCAAACCGTACCTGTTGGAGGTCGATCCGGCAACCGACGCGACCAAGATCGTCTACCAGTCCTCGCCACTGTCTCCGGCAGCCCAGAAGAAGGGCTACTCGGTCGGCATTCGCGGTCTTGCGGTGTTGGGCAACCAGCTTGTCGCCAGCATGATCGGCGATGACGGGGCTTACATCGTAGCCTCCTCGGATCCTTGCCCAAGGCAAGGATTCGTTCAAGGTGATCGCCACGCAGAAGGATCTGCTCGACTATCCGGCATGCAGCTACGCCGATAGCGTCTTCGGCGGTGCGATCTGGGACATGACCGCATTCAATGGGAAACTGTACATTTCCGTTGTCACCGGCCGCGCGGGCACCAAGCAGTCGTTCGCGCTGTTCCGCGGCGAGCAGGCCAACGACGGCAGCTGGAAGTACACGCCGCTGGTAGGCAGCCCGAAGGACGGCGCCCGCTACGACTATGGTTTTGGTGCCACCCGTTCCGGTGCGGCCAATCTGGTGGTGTATAAGAACCATCTGTATATCGGAGGTTATAACGATCCGATGGTGGTTTTGCCGGATGCGCTCAACGGCAAGTTCGAAAACCTGTACAACGACATGGCCAACCCGGTCAACCTGTGGCGTATGGATGCGGACGAGAACTTCGAACTCGTGGCAGGCGAAGATAACAATAAGTACTTCGGCAATCCGATCGGCACCATCGACGGTGAGTCCATGCGGGCCGGTCTTGCCCCGGAAAGCGATACGAGCCGTCACCTCAACCAGTACGTATGGCGTATGCAGTCGTATGACGGCAAGATGTATGCCGGCACCTTCGACATCAGCGACCTGTCCTACCCGGTGACCCAATTCGCCAACGGCGACATCCTCCACCGCACTCCGGAGCAGTGGAAGAAGCAGATCGAATACATCAAGAAGTTCCTTGAGGAGATCAAGGGCGACGGTTCCTCATCCGCGAACGCCTCTGCGGATGCCAAGGCCGGCATTGCCCGCAAAGCGCCGAATCCGACGCCTCCAATGGCGAGATCGCCAAGCTGGAGCGGATGGAATCCCTGAGGGGCTCCATGCAGGAGGATCTGAACGCCAAGCAGACCGACGCGAATGCCGATGGCATCGCCACGCTCTCCGCAGACAGCTATACGCTCGAAGACCGCATCCGATTCCAGACCATGCTTGAGGAACTGTTCAAGATCTACGAGTCCATCAAGCCCATGCTGCCGGATTCCGTCACCAGCGAGCTTGACAAATGGCTCAACCAGGAGAACGTCGACAACTTCGGCTACTTCGTGAACGTGTGCAAATACCTGCGTTCCGCAACGTCCGACAAGCGCGGCTGCGACCTGGTCGTCACCGCTGACGGCGTGAACTTCCAGACCATCACCCGCAACGGTTTCGGCGATAACAACAACCATGGTCTGCGCGTCTTTGCCGTGACCAATTCCGGGTTGAGCGTCGGCACCGCCAATCCGTACCACGGCACGCAGATCTGGAATCTGAACGACGGTACGACGGTGACTAGCGCCACGCTGAGCGCCGGCAATGCGTTCACCTACGATAAGTACGATGCTGCGGCCAAGCGGCAGAATAGCGCCGGTCTGAACGTCGGCATCAACTTCAACGGCAACACCGTAAGCGATGTGCAATATGACTACGCGTCGCTCACCGCAGGCAAGGATTACGTTGTGAACGCGGATGGATCCGGCATCAGCCTGACCAGCACGTTCCTCAATGCGCAGAAGACCGGAAGCGCAGGCTCTGTGACCGTCTTCTTCAACCGTGGTGCACGCGTGAAGTTCACGGTGACGATTACAGACGGCACGCCATCCACGCCACAGCCGTCGCCGAGCCCGGCAGCGCCAAGCAAGCCGGCGGCCGACAAGGCAGACAAGACCAGCGCCGGCAAGACCGACGGCACTACTGCCAACACCGGTTCCGCCGTATTCGGTGTGGCGTTTGCCGCTGCAGTACTGGTACTTGCGGCTGGCGTAATGCTGAAGCTGCGTCGCCGTGACTGACGCAGCGTTTTAGCGCCGAAAGGTTTGCGAGCGCGTGTTTCGGGCGCACGTCGGGAGGATTTCCGGCGTGCGCCTTTTCCATGGTCGTGGTGCTTGTAGCCGTGGTGCTTGTAGCCGTGGTGCTTGTGATGATGACCCGATCATGCCGCTTGCGATGTTTCACACAATGTTTCACGTGGTGCTGGGTTGGGACGGTCAACGGCAGACCATACGTCATAACCGCACAATGCCAGCCCTGCGAGCACAGTTCTGTATCAGTGCCATACTTGGCACTGTGAACAGGAGCAAGAAGACAGGAACATCACGCATCATCTCGTTCAGCAGCGACGCCAAATCCATATTGGTCGGCATGGCTCTGGTGCTGATCGGCGGGGCAATGTGGGGGTGCAACGCCACAGTATCGAAACTGCTGATGAGCAATTACAGCGTGGACCCGCTGTGGCTGGCCTGCATACGTGAATTCTTCGCCGGACTCCTCTTTCTTATCGCAGGCGGCATCATGAGTCCAAACAAACTCGTCGGCGCAGCCAAAGACGTGCCATCCTACCCTAAATACCTTGCGCTCGCACTATGCTGCGTGCTCGTCGGGCAAGTCTCATATTTGCAATCCATCAACTGGACCAACTCCGGCACCGCGACCATTCTGCAAAGCCTGAACTTGCTGGTGGTACTTGCTTGGGTGTGCATCATGAGCCATCGCATGCCCCGCAAACGCGAGACAATCGGCGTGGCGCTCGCTTTCATCGGCACCGTACTCATCGCCACCGGCGGCAACCTATCCACCCTGGCATTGCCGCCGCAAGGCCTGACATGGGGATTGGCCAATGCCATCGCCACATCGGCACTATCGATCATGCCCACCGCAATGATCGCCAAATGGGGCAATTTCGTGACCAACGGCATCATGTTCCTGATCTCCGGACTGGTGCTATGCCCCTTCGTGCAACCATGGGCGCACCTGCCGAAATTCGACGTGGCAAGCGTTTCGATGCTGCTGTTCACCGTGGTTCTGGGAACGTTCGGCGCATACGCGCTGTTTATGGCGGGCGTGATGCGCATCGGCTCGATTCGCGCGACCATGCTCGGCACCATCGAACCGGTGCTGGCGACAGTGACCGCAGTGCTGTTCACCGGTGTGGTGTTCGGCACTGCCGACCTGGTGGGCTTTGCGCTGATCATCATTATGGTCTTCCTCGTGCGCTGAGGCACACTCCGCGCCAACACGCACCTTGGGTGTCCGATTCTGGTGAATATGCCACTTGTGGTGTGTGCGTGTGCCCTCAGAGTGCCCGTTTCTCCCGAATCGGACACACATGTACGCCTCGCGCGACCGGTGCCGTCCGCATGTTCACTCTGGGTAAAACTGTGGAATGACAGTCGCCCGAATCAGTTGGGTGAAGTGGAAGGTCAAGATCAGGAGCCCGTGAGAGGTTCCGGATACGGCAACGAACCCGGCCACCGGCGTATTTGAGAATGCGCCGCGACGATACCACAGACCGGCTGCCCAACCGCATCGACTCCAATCCAAAGGAGTACCGATTATGGCAATGTTTCCGGCTTTGATGAATGACACGATGTTTTCCGACCTGTTCGACGACCCGTTCTTCGAGGGTTGGCGCAACATGGAGAACGTCGGCACTCGCGAATCGAACATGTCGATGGGCATGATGAGCACCGACGTGCGTGAATCCGACAAGGGCTACATGGTCGACATCGACATGCCTGGCTTCAAGAAGGAAGATATTTCCCTGGAGCTGCAGAACGGTTACCTGACCGTTTCCGCTCATCGCGACAGCTCGCATGATGACAAGGCCGAGGATGGCAAGTGGCTGCGTCGTGAACGTTACGTCGGCTCCTGCTCGCGTAGCTTCTATGTTGGCGAGGATATGAAGGACTCCGACATCCACGCCAGCTACAAGGACGGTACGCTGTGCCTTGAACTGCCGAAGCCGCAGGCGCAGCAGCAGGTTGAGACGAAGCATCGCATTGCCATCGAAGGCTGACGTCGGAGGCTGACTGGCGTATAGTCCACATCCGTATTCCAGCGGTAGCACAAGCGGGGACCCCTACTGTAGGGGTCCCCGCTTGCGTATGTATGCACCGCGCGTTCGCATATCGCATGTCGTATGAGCGCACCTGTCCGGACAAAGGCGTCCGGATGTCCCTTTCTCCCGAATCGGACATACGCGGTAAGAATTACGCACCATGGATGTCCTTTTCTGGTGAATCGGACGTTTGTGGTGCGGGATAGCGATAGGTGGTTGGCGAAGTCTGGGTTTCGTTGGGCTCAGAGGACGGTCCGGGGTTGTGATGAGGTCTGATGCTGTGCACTGAAAATGTAGGAATACGAAAAAACCGGAACCCGAAGGCTCCGGTTTTCTTTTTCGTGCGAGCGGGGGGAGTTGAACCCCCACGAGCATACACTCACTGCCACCTGAAGACAGCGCGTCTACCATTCCGCCACGCTCGCAGACAATCGACTAATTTACACCTATCATTCCGATACTGCAATTACGGCGTGTCGCAATGGTTACGGTGTCTGATTCACCCGAATCGGACAGTCTGAGGCATTCGGATGATGCGTGCGTGACCGATTCTCCCGAATCGGACACTCGGGCGAGTGGAAGATGTGCTGCTAGTGACCGATTCTGGAGAATCGGACAAATAGACATGCGAATACGCGGCTGCGAATAGGCGTGAATCAAGGCAGCATCAAATCGGTGCCGCCGAGAAAACGGTAGCCGACGTCAGCCAACAATCGGGTTTTCGCAAAATGTAAGCCCAGGAGCGCGGCTTGCACCCCGTCGATGCCGTAAATGACATGCTCCCAGACGGTCTGCCCAGAGGCGTCTTCCAGACGAACGTTCACACTCCAAGCGTCTTCGTCGATTTGCGGTTCGGAAACCGACAACACCCGATCTCCGCCTTCGTGTTGGAATTGTCGCTGCATGCTCGTCTTATCAAATGCGCGTATCTTCGATTGCGGGTTGTTCGCTCTTCGGTCTTTGCCTCAGCCCTTGGAACCGTTCTCGTAGAACTTCGCGAGCGTCTCGTCGCGGAATTCCTCGAAGTAGCCGCCGTCGATCGAGGCGCGGATGTCGTCGAGCAGCTTCACGAAGAACCGCTCGTTGTGGATCGTGGCCAGCGTGAATCCGTTGAATTCGCGGGCGCGCAGCAGATGCGTCACGTGCGCTCGCGTGTAATGCGTGCACGTGTAGCAGTCGCAGCCTTCCTCAAGCGGACCGAAGTCGAACTTGAACTGCGCACGCTTGATGTTGTAGCGCCCGTGACGTGTGAAGATCGCGCCGTTACGCCCGCAGCGTGCCGGGGCCACGCAGTCGAAGGTGTCGCCGCCGTTCTCCACGCAGGCGAAGATGTCGTCCACCGCTGCGATGCCGAGTACGTGACGCGGCCGGTTTTCCGGCATTTCGTCGCAGATCCACGCGCAGGTGTCGCCGATGATGCGTTTTTCGATCGCGCCGCCGATGCCCACGCCGTCGAAGTCCAGCGAGGCGATCTGTGCGGCCGCATGCCGGCGCAGATCCTCGTAGTTCGCGCCCTGCACCACGCCGTAGAGCGCCTGGTATGGCTTGCCGAGGCGTTCTTCGGTGAGCCGCTTGTGCTCGGCCACGCAGCGCTGGGCCCAACGGTAGGTGCGTTCCACGGACTGTTCCTGGTAACCGCGCGTGTTCATCAGCGTGGTGAGTTCGTCGAAGGCGAACATGATGTCCGCGCCGAGCTTGTGTTGGATGCCCATGGAGATTTCGGCGGAGAAACGATGCTGGTCACCGTTGAGCGGCGATTTGAACGTCACGCCTTCCTCATCCACCCAAGCCATGCGCTCCTTGCCTTTGGCGATCACATCATCCGACTTCATGCCGGAAATATCCATGGCAAGCGTCTTCTTGAAGCCCACGCCCAACGACATCACCTGGAAGCCGCCCGAATCGGTGAACGTCGGGCCATCCCAGTTCATGAATTTCGCCAGTCCGCCGGCTGCGTCAAGCACATCCTCCCCCGGGCGTTCGAACAGGTGGAACGCGTTGGCGAGCAGGCATTGCGCTCCCAGATCGCGCATTTGTTCGGGCAGGACGGCTTTCATGGAGGCCTGGGTGCCGACCGGCACGAAGGCGGGTGTGCGGATGTCGCCGTGCGGGGTGTGGATGATGCCGGTGCGCCCGTAACGTGCACCGTCGCGTCCTTTGCCGTCTGCCGCGTTGGGCAGGCGGGTGATGGTTTCGAAGGAGAATGCGCTGCGGTCGCCGGGCTTGCCGGGTTCCGCGCCCAAAGGATGTTCCACGAGATCAGTCATGCGTTTCACTTTAGGCGAATGGGCGAAACATTGGTGCGCTCGCGGGGTCGAGGACTTGTCGGTCGAGCTGTGGAACGGCGTGTGATGGGCTGATTTCCAAGGTTTTCGGGATGCGGTTGCGCGTTTGGAGGATACCGTTGCGATGGTCATAGGATACCGGCCGAGTTTTCGAACGTGGTTTACAACAAACGTTCAGGAAACATCCAGAACAGGTATCTTTACTCTTAGGTAGCAAACGCGTTGGCGATGAAGCTGCTGAAGGTCAGCAGCGGCCAATCGCATCGTCAACCTTCTAAGGAGCGAACATGGCTGAAGAGCAGAACTCCCCGAACATGCAGGATGATCCTCAGGCCACGCAGCACATCGAACCTGCGGAGCCAACGCACGACGACGTATCCGCCGCACGTACCGAACCCATCGCGCCGGTGAGAGAGCCGGAAGGCGATATCGCACAGACGAAGACTTTCGAATCCGCGACCGAACCGGTTGCCGAGCCCGCCGCCGAATCCGCAGCCCCTGGCGCCGCACCGGCGCAGGGAACGTCCGAGCAGCCTGCAGCCCCGGCATACGGCCAGTACCGCCCGGCTCCGGAATATGGTGCCTATGGTCCCGTCCCGGCTCAGCCGGCTCAGCCGAACCAACCTCAAAACGCGCCGACCCAGCCGATCCAGCAGGGTCAGCCCATGCAGCAGAACCCGAACAACGGCAATCCTTTCGGTATGCCGAACCCGTTCGCCGCGCGTTCCAGCCAGCAGCAGGGCAATCAGGGCCAGCCCAACCATCAGATACCGAACGGCCAGCCCACACAGCGCTTCGGCATCTTCGGCAGCCCGATTCCCCCGCAGAACGGCCAGAACCAGAACGGCCAGCCGAACATGCCCGACCAGCCCGGCCAGCAGCCCAACGGCAAGAAGAACAACTCCACCACGACCACCGTACTCACCGCGGTCATCGCGGCGGCCCTGTCCGCAGCCTTGTGCCTCGGCCTCGGCTATGCGGCGATCACCAGCGGCGCGGTGAAAGTGCCGACAACCAGCTCCATGGCGAACATCAACTCCAGCGAATCCGGCTCTGGCTCCGCCACCGCGAAGACCGGTGAAGCGCCCGACTGGCAGGCCGTCGCCAAGGAAGTCTCCGGTTCCGTGGTGGCCATCCAAGCCACGCTGAGCAACGGTGTGGCCAAGGGTTCCGGCGCGATCCTTGACACTGCGGGCAACATCGTCACCAACAACCACGTGATCTCCGGCGCGCAGAAGATCCTCGTCACGCTGAGCAACGGCCAGATGTACTCCGCCAACGTCGTGGGCACCGACACCACCACCGATCTGGCGGTCATCAAGCTGGAGAACCCGCCGAGCGACCTGAAGGCCGTGAAATTCGCCAACTCCGACAAGCTCGCCGTGGGTGAGAACGTGATGGCCGTCGGCAACCCGTTGGGCTACGACGACACGGCCACCACCGGCATCGTTTCCGCGCTGAACCGCCCGGTCACCGTGATGGACGACGATAACAACAACATTGTCACCAATGCCGTGCAGATCGACGCGGCCGTCAACCCCGGCAACTCCGGCGGTCCGACCTTCAACGCGGCCGGCGAGGTGATCGGCATCAACTCCTCCATCGCGACCGCAGGCTCCTCCGACTCGTCCGGCTCCGGCTCCATCGGCATTGGCTTCGCCATCCCCTCAAACCTGGTGAAGCGCGTGGCGGACGAGATCGTCAAGGACGGTTCCGTCAAGCATGTGGCGCTCGGCGTCACCGTGAAAACCGATACAGTCGAAGCGGATGGCGTGACCCGCGCCGGCGCCCGCATCACCTCCAGCGCCACCGGCAACGCCGTGGTCAAGGGCGGTCCCGCCGATAAGGCCGGCCTCAAGTCCGGCGACACCATTGTGGCCTTCGATGGTCATGCGGTGAACAGCACGGCATCCCTGCTTGGCTTCGTCCGTGCCACCGCACTCGGCGACAAGGCGACGCTCACCATCGTGCGCGACGGCAAGACCATGGACGTTGACGTCACGCTTGACCAGCAGGAAGACAAGGTCAACGGTTTCAACCGCACCGAATCCAACAGCCAGAGGAACCAGGGCCAGAACAATCAGAACAATCAGGACGATCAGAACCAGTACCAGGACGGCGACGGTTCCGACGGCTCGGACGGTTCCAACGGTTCCAACGGATTCCCGTTCAACCTGTGGTGAACACGCTAGCCTGACAGGCCCGTGAAGACTCGGCCCGTCAAGCCTGCGAAAAGCTTGCAAGAGAGCCGGAAAAGAGCCTGAAGCATCCATCGCACGCGCCCCGCACGACTTCCTCGGAAGTTGCGCGGGGCGCGTCGCGTTGGTACTCTGAGACGAACACAACCGAAAAATAATTGAAGAACAACTGAAGAACAACTGAATATGGCAATCTTTACGCCGTGTATCGGGAGCGCGGGCCTCAGGCCGGCAATGCAGCCGATGGGTTAACAAGGCGTGACGCAAATAATCCGCGTTCGCGTACTGATCCCATGCTTCCCGCATATCGATTATCGACCATAGTCGCCGCGAACAGCAGAACCGATGCAGCGTAAGGAGCAATGATGAAACATATATCGTCATTCTTTACCAAACTCTTCCAGGCATGCAGACTCGTGCCGATGCTTCCCATCACCGTGATCGCGGCGGTCCCCATGGCATTGCTGTGGAATACGCACCCGTGGAAGCATTTCTTCTGGAGTGTGAACCCCTCGCTCGGCCAGTGGATCGTGATCGCGCTGGTCGTATACACCGTATTCGATTCGCTCAAAGGTATGGTCGACGACATCCGCAAAGGCTACGTCGGCGTCGACGTGCTGGTGATCGTCGCGATTCTGTCGACCATCGCGGTGCGCGAATATCTCGCCGGTTGGGCGATCGTGTTGATGGTGTATTCGGGTGAAGCGATCGAGGAATACGCGCAGGACAAGGCGAAAGGCAGCCTGACCGCGCTTATGGAAGCCGCGCCGGTCATCGCCCACGTGGTCAACCTTCCCGGCGTCGGCTCGAACGCCGAACACGTCGGCGGGCGGGCGAAACAAGGCGACTCGGCCGGCGAATTCCGCCCGGTGCCCGCATCCGACATCCAGAACATCCAATCGTCCGGATCCCATTTCGAAACCGTACCGGTCGAAAACGTGCGTATGGGCGACGTGCTCGTCGTACTGCCGGGCGAAACCGTGCCGGTGGACGGCGAACTGTTGTCCGACTCCGCCACCCTCGACCTGAGCAACATCAACGGCGAACCGGTGCCGCGCGAAGCCTTCGCCGGTGCCCGCGTGCTATCCGGCGCCATCAACGGCTCGTCCACGCTCACCATGCGCGCCACCCAGCTGGCACGCGACTCGCAGTACCAGCGCATCCTGGAGCTCGTCTCCTCCGCGCAGAACTCGCGTGCCACAGTCGTGCGCGTCGCCGACCTGCTGGCCGTGCCATTCACCGTGGTCGCGTTCCTCATCGCCGGATTCGCATGGATCTGTTCCGGCGTGCCGATGCGTTTCGCCCAGGTGCTCGTCATCGCCACCCCCTGCCCGCTGCTCATCGCCGCACCCGTCGCCTACATCGCCGGCACCGGCCGACTCGCCAAATCCGGCATCCTCATCAAAGCGCAGGAAGTGCTGGAAACGCTGGGCCGCGTGAACCACATCTTCTTCGACAAAACCGGTACGCTCACCGTCAAGAAGCCGCAGGTCGTGCGCGTGGACATGCGCGGCGGCGTGCAAGCCGACGGCGTGACCGGTGATTCCGACCTCGACGAGGACGTGATCCTACTGTCCGCAGGCGTGCTCGAAACGTATTCCGTACACATCCTCGCCCAAGGCATCGTGCAAGCCGGCAAAGGCGCGATCAAGCGCCTGTCCGAACGCTACGCCGACAATGGACAGCACCTGCACGGTTCCGATTGGGACGGCCGCGACATCGAACACCCGGTCGTCAAGGGCGTCCGTGAGGATTCCGGCAAGGGGCTGAGCGGCATGGTCAACGGTCGTATGATCCGTGTGGGACGCTACGCGTATGTCACCGACGGCGAGCATGGTGTGCCAAACAACCCGGCCGACGTGTTCACTACGCCGCTGGCCGCCGACGAAATGGCCACGTTCGTGTCCGTCAACGGCAAACTGACCGCACGCATCGTGATGAAGGACATTCCTCGTGAGAACGCGAAGGAATCACTCGACCGCCTGCGTGCCCTCGGCGTCAAGCGCCTGTCCATGCTGACAGGCGACAAGGCCGCGTCCGCCAACATCATCGCCAAGGAAGTCGGCATCGACGACGTGCGTGCCGAACTGTTCCCCGAAGACAAACTCGCCGCCGTCAGGAACGCCTCCGCCGAGGAAGCGCCCGCACAGCCGTGGTGGGATCGCGTGATTCAGCGGCTGACCGGCGAATCCATCACCCGCTCCATCACCATGATGGTGGGCGACGGCGTGAACGACGCCCCTGTGCTCGCCTCCGCCGACATCGGCATGGCAATCACCGACGGCACGTCCACGGCCGCATCCGAATCGGCGCAGGTGGTCATCATGAACGATGACATTGCCTGCGTGCCGCGTGCGATCGCGATTTCCCGCCGAACCAAGCGCATCATGCTGCAGTCCGTGATCGGCGGCTTGTCGCTGTCGATCATCGCAATGCTGTGCGCCGCGTTCAACCTGATTCCGGTGGTGGCCGGCGCGTTCCTGCAGGAAGCCATCGACGTGGTTTCCATCCTGTGGTCGCTGACCGCGTTGATCGATAAGGATTGATTGCGGGGTTGCGGGAACTAGCGCCTTTGCGGCACAGGTGCCTGATATGAATGCGCGGGGGCGCGGCCGTTGGCAATGAACGGTCGCGCCCCCGCGCGTTTGCCAGGACTGTGCTTGTCGGATCGTGTCGGATCGTCACAAAGCGGACGCCGGCGAAATCTCGCCAGCGATGGACCTGATCATCCAATCCGCGAAATCACGGCCCTCCACGCCCTGCGACAACAGGAACATGATCTTCGCGTACGTGGCCTCCAACGTCATATCGCCCGAACCGGTTGCGCCCGCACGCGCAACCGCATCACCCGTCTCATAATGCCCCAACAGCACCTCAGCCTGCTGGCATTGCGAGGCGATGACCACCGGCACGCCGTCACGCAGCGTATCGGCGATCACATCCGTCAAACCCGGCTCATTGCTCGGCACATTACCCACGCCATATGCGCGCAACAGCACTGCCTCCGGACGGGGAGACAGCATCGCCTCAAGACGCGCGGCGGTAATGCCGGGAGCCATGTCGATCACAGCCACGTCATGCCGCTGATACGGCTTCGGATCATGCCAGCCCTCGCCGCTCGCATCCGGCACATACCAATGCCACGGCGTTCCGGTGCGAGCCAGCGGGCCGGTCGCCGG
Organism: Bifidobacterium merycicum DSM 6492; assembly: GCF_900129045.1. Taxonomy (GTDB): domain Bacteria; phylum Actinomycetota; class Actinomycetes; order Actinomycetales; family Bifidobacteriaceae; genus Bifidobacterium; species Bifidobacterium merycicum. The sequence continues at coordinate 123,278 of NZ_FQTX01000005.1, forward strand.
CGCGGAGAACCCCTCGAACGCCCACGACGACGACTTGCTCACACGATTGCCGGCAAACAGGTGGTGGCCGAAAAACAGACCGACGCCATGCATGCGCTCGCTCATCGTCGCGTTCAACGCGCCGGTCACATTGGCCGTCGCATCCGATTCGATTTTGCCCAACGGGTGCTGGGAGCCCGTGAAAATGACCGGCTTGCCGAAATCGGTGAGCGCATACGACAGCGCGGCGCTCGAATAGCTCATCGTATCGGTGCCATGCAGAACCACGAACGCGTCCGCGTCGTCGCGGTGCGCGTTGAGATCGTCGATCATGGTCTGCCAGTTGTCGGGTGTGGCGTTCGAGGAGTCGATCAGCGGATCGAGCTCGGTGAACGTGAACAGGCTGCTATCCATATGCGCGTCCTCCAACAGACGGAACAGCCAGCCCTTGGTGTCGGCGCCCGGCACCAGGCCGTTCGGCGAATCAATCATGCCGATGGTGCCGCCGGTGTACGTGATGTGAATGCGCAAAGGTCTACCTCCTTGAAATCTTGGGATTCTTATGACTCCGCGGTTGTTGGGCTGTGGGGTTGTGTTTGTGTTTGTGTGGGGTTTGCTGGTTTGTGCGGGGTTTGCTGGTTTCGGTTTCCGGTGCCCACTGTACCGCCGATGTGGATGTTCTTTTTTGCGTTGCCGTCTCCCTGCTCCTGTTCCTGGCTGCTCGGCTCCTGCATCGTAGCCATTTGGAGCTGACTTCTCCATCTGTCTACGCTCGGAACGTCTTAGTGTGGTTGTTTGGGGATGGTTTCTCCGTTTGTCTACGTTCAGGGCGTTTCAGTGTAGGCAGGTGCGGGGTGCGTCGCCGTTTGGCTACGCTGAGCGCTCGTCAGCGTAGCCAAACGTGGAATCCTTCTCCAAATCGCTACATTGAGTGGCCTATGGGATGAGGCCTAGGGTCGAGGAGAGAGAGGAATCGGGCAGAAGCACGAAGGAGTGTCCGATTCTGGTGAATCGGACACTCTGAGTGGTCAAGTTGGGGTGTGAGTGACCGATTCTGGAGAATCGGACAACCGTGCGTGGTCGAACCGGAGCCAGAATGTCCTTTTCTGGAGAATCGGACAATCAGGACAGCCAGACCGAACCGCGCGTGTCCGATTCTGGAGAATTGGACATCTTGGGTGATGGGACAGAGCCCTGAGTGTCCTTTTCTGGTGAATCGGACACTCACAGTGGTGGGGCTGGATCGAGAGTGGCCGATTCGGGTGAATCGGACAACCGGGTTGGCTGGAGTGGGTTTGGAGTGTCCTTTTCTGGTGAATCGGACACTCAGGGTGGTGGGGCGGGGCTGAGAGTGACCGATTCGGGAGAATCGGACACTCTGAGGACATGTCGACCTAGCCTAAGCCGCCCCGAACTGTATCAGTCCTGCTTGCCGGGAACCTCCGTGGTTTCCAGCACGTCGGGCACGTCGTTGCCGTTATCGTCCAGCATCTCCTCCATCAGATTGCCGTTGATACGACCGCGCACGCAGAACCAACCGATCACCATGGCCACCACGACCACCGCGAACATGCCCAGCGTCCAACGTCCGGCCGCGCTGGTGAGATTCGACAGCACGACCACGGCGAAGAACAGCAGGGAAATGTAGTTCGTGTACGGTGCTCCCGGCATACGGTACGCCGGACGGGTTTCCTCACCGGCCTTGACTTTCTTGAGGAACGCCAGATGCGTCACCAGAATGGCCGCCCACGTTCCGGCGATGCCGATGCCAGCCAAGTTCATGACGATTTCGAACGCGTCGGCAGGCAGCACGGCGTTCAGCGCCACGCCGATCAGACCGAGCGAGGACGTGATGATGATGCCGCCGTACGGCACGTGATGCTTGTTCATGCGCGCGGCGAACTTCGGCGCGGAACCGGCCACGGCGAGCGAGCGCAGCGTGCGTCCGGTCGAATACAGTCCAGCGTTCAGGGACGACAGCGCGGCGGTTAGCACGACAACCTGGATCACGTCACCGGCGTGCGGGATGCCGATGCCGGAGAAGAAGGTGACGAACGGGGATTCGTTGGCGGAGTAGGCGGTGTACGGCAGCACGAGCGCCATAAGCACCACGGAACCAACGTAGAAGACGAAGATGCGGATGATCATCGAATTGATGGCCTTGGGCAGCACTTTGACGGCATCCTTGGCTTCGCCAGCCGCGACGCCGACCATTTCGGTACCGCCGAACGCGAACACCACGCCGAGGGTCAGTGCGAATACGGTAGGCAGGCCCTTCGGGAACAGTCCGCCATGTTCGGTGATGTTGGCGATGCCGGCGTGGGAGGAGCCGACCGGGGCGCCGGTTACGATGGCCCAGATGGCGATCACCATGAATGCGATGATCGTGGCGACCTTGATGGCCGCGAACCAGAATTCGGCTTCACCGAACATTTTCACGCTCATCATGTTGAGCGCGAACACGACTGCCAGCGCACATAGCGCGAGCAGCCACTGCGGTACGTTTTGGAATGCCTTCCAATAGTGGAAATACACGGCGACGGCGGTGATGTCGGCCATTACGGTGACGGACCAGTCCAGGAAGAACAGCCAGCCGGTGATGTATGCGCCCCTTTCGCCCAGGAACTCGCGTGCGTAGGAGACGAACGCGCCAGAGGAGGGACGGCGGATGGCCAGTTCGCCCAAGGCACGGACCATCAGGAATGCGAAGATACCACACACTGCGTAGGCGAGGGCCAGGCCGGCGCCGCCCAGCGATAGTCATCCGCCTGCGCCTAGGAACAGTCCCGTGCCGATTGATCCGCCGATAGCGATCATCTGAATGTGACGCGGCTTCAGATCCTTGGCGTACCCGGAGTCGCTTTTATCGTGTTTGGCCGCGTTATGCGGTGTTGTTTCGCTCACTGTTGGATGCTCTCTTTTCTCTGTTGTGATTGTTTCGCGTCCATTCCGCGCTGTTGTGCGTGTTGCTCGCATGGTTTTGCGCCCGCGGATTTGCGGATCTGCGGGTTTGCGATGCGGGAGGGGCGTCAAACGTTTGCATCATGGATATGACAGGCACATTATAGGGACGGCGTGTAACCGGGCCGGTTTTGCGCCTTTGGGGTGAAGGGCTGGGACGGGGATGGGAGCGGGTTGGCCGAATTAGGACGTAGGGCTGCACCGTGAATGTCCTTTTCTGGAGAATCGGACACTCTGGCGGGGGAGAGTGGGCTGTGGATGTCCGATTCGGGTGAATCGGACACTCTGGCTGGTTCGGCTGACCGTGGATGTCCTTTTCTGGAGAATCGGACACTCTGGCGAGGAAGAGTGGGCTGCGGATGTCCGATTCTGGTGAATCGGACATTTGAGCTGGCGGCGCAACATATGTGGCGTTCGCTTGACAGTTGGGGGCTGGTCGTGCTTACTGATTACCTGTTACCTGAGTATGTGCTGGGCGTATCGGTATGCGTCGGGGTATGTCGGGCGATTGAAAGTCGGAGAAGGTTCGTCGTGGCAGCGAGGAGCTGATGGAGGAGCTGATATGGGAGCAGGCAAATCGGGCGACGGTATGGCAGCGGCGGTGACTGGATGGTTCGGTTTGTCGAGGAGACTGGGACGGTTGGCGCAATCGGAATGGCTGGAATGGTCAAGACGTGCGCAACGGTCGGATCATCACAATCGGACCGACCATCCCAACCAGCCCGACCATCCCAACCAGCTGGGCCGTATGACCGGCGCAAAGGAATCCGCACTATCCGTGAGCTTCGCGGTCGCGGACGGAACCGAATCCGCCAAGACCGCAACGGTTTCCGCAGCCAATCCGACGCAAAACGGATTATCCAGCATCATCGGCACCACCTTGGCGCACGCGTTCCACCACCACTGGCGCATCATCATATTCACCCTGTATCTCGCGATCACAGCGCTTCTGATGGTCTTCCACGAACCATGGTTCGACGAAGCGCAATCATGGCTCATCGCCCGCGACGCCTCATTCCATGACATTCTGCTCGTCCGCCCGCATTACGAAGGCCATCCGCCGCTGTGGTGGCTTATGCTGTCGATCCCCGCGAAACTGGGCGTGCCATACGAGATCGGATTGAAAAGCGTACAACTTGTCTGCGCCGCGATCATGGCGTGGCTGCTGGTATTCCGCTCCCCGTTCCCGCCGCTGGCCGTGGGCCTCCTGCCGTTCACGTATTTCATGTGCTTCCAGTACGGCGTCACGTCGCGCCCATACGCGCTGATGTGCGCGGCCATATTCCTGACCGCCGATTGTTGGAAAGCCGTGACGAGAAGCCGTGGCGTCTGACATTGAGTCTGATTCTGCTCTGCTGCACCAGCAGTTACGGTATCGCCTTGGCGTGCGCGATGGCATTGGTGTGGGTCGTGCGCGTATTGCGCGAATCGCGGTCCATCCGTTCGTCCATCCGTTCCGTGATCGCCCGTCCCGAACGGTTCGTCGCATGGCTGATGCTGCTGGTCGTAGGCCTCACGCTGACCGTATGCATTCTGCCGTATCCCGACACGTTCGGCATGACGCCGGGCTCCGGCGGCAGTTCGGCCATCATGCAGTTCCTGATGTTCTGGCTGATCATGCCGTCCGAAGCGTTGTTCACCTCGTTCGCCGGCGATGTTTCGCTGCACGGTCTACGCATGGATGTTGTCCCGATTGTGTTGTGCGTCGTGCTGTCCGCGATGGTCTGGTATGCGCTTGGCCGTTTGGCTCGTCGCCGCGGCGATCTTGACATGCTGCTGCTGCCGTACGTGTTGTTCGCCCTGTGCGCGACGAAATATTTCAGTCTGCATCATCTCGGCATCGTGTTCGCGCTGTTCGTCGCCGACCTGTGGATGCTGATCCGTGATCGGCCGATCGATGCGGACGATGTGCCGGAATGGTTGCGCGGATTCGTGCGCATGCGCGTTGGGCGCATTGCGGTGAGGCGGGCCGGGAAGCCCGGTCAGCCCGGTCAGCCTGTCCATTCCGCTCAGCCCGTCTGTTCCACTCAGAGTGTCCGATTCTCCCGAATTGGACACTCCAGCCAACCTGCGACCGCACAACCCGCATCCGCTTCTTCGCATTCCCGCAGCGCGATCATATGCAACTGCGTGATCGTCCTTCTGCTGCTGCCGAGCCTGTGGTGGAATATCGCGGCCGGCGTGTGCGACCTGCGGTACGACTATTCGGGGTCGCGTGCCGTGGCGTCGTTCGCTGAACGCAACGATTTCAGACATAACCGTTGGGTATCGGTCTGGCGTTATTATCCCGAAACCACATGGCCGGACGGCAGTCATACGCCTCGCCAGGAGGATACGCACCGGTACGCTTGGGCGGCGATTGCCGCGGACCCGTATCTTGGACGCGGAGTGTGGAGCACGGCGGAACACGGGTCGGCGCGAGGTCCGGAGCGCGGGCTGTTGGATTGCACGTATCGCGGTCGATCCTATGAGCCGAATCAAGTGCCGACGCCCGCGCAGATGAACCGGGAGATCGCGGCGTGCGCGGCCAAGGGCGAGCCGGCGTTCGTAATCGGAGACGCCGATTTTCCGGAGTATTACTTCGGTCGGCTCGGATACCGGATGCGCGATTATCGCAAGGTCACGATTGCGACGAAGCACATGTCGTGGAAGAACTGGGTCACGACCGCCGATATCACGGTGTATGTGCGTACCGACGTGTTGCGCACGCTGCGGCGGTAGGCGGGTGTTGGTTGGATGCGTGCGGCGTAGACCTCTGGAGAAGCTGTCCCCATCTGTCTGTGTTGAGTGGCTCTCAGCGCGGTGGTTTGGGGATGGCTTCTCCGTTTGGCTACGCTGAGCGGTTCTGAGCGTAGCCATTTGGCGAAGTTGTCTCCATTTGTCTACGTTGGCGGGCCGTAGGCGTAGCTGTTTGGGGATGGCTTCTCCGTTTGATTACGCTGAGCGGTTCTGAGCGTAGCTATTTGGTGAAGCTGTCGCCGTTTGATTACGCTGAGCGGTTCTCAGTGTGGTGGTTTGGGGATGCCATCTCCGTTTGGCTACGCTGAGCGGTTCTCGGCGTAGACATTCGGCGAAGTTGTCTCCATCTTTCTATGCGGAGATGGACGGAGGCGGATGAAGAAGGGCGGAGGCAAAAGGAAGACAGCTGAGGAACCGAAGACAGGGAGAAAGGGCAGTCAAGGAGCCGAAGACAGGGAGATAAGGAAGATAGGGCAGTCAAGGTACCGAAGACAGAAGAAGGGGAGCCGGATGCAGGGAGATAGGGCAGCCGGGGAGCCAAAGACAAAAGAAAAACAACCAAGGAGCCAGAGACAGGGAGATAGCCCAAATAGATCAGCCAAGAAAACGCCCGCCACCCAGTCATTCCAAGCCGAATTGCCTCTTTTGCGTTTCGACGGCTTGCGTTAGGCTAGAGCGCGTGACTGAGACTACTGAACTTCGAATTGCTGTTATCGGCGCCGGCCCCGCAGGCGTCTATTCCTCCGATATTTTCCTTCGTCAGCTGAAGAAGCTGGGCGAGGAACTCGGCTTGGGCACCAAGGCCCGCATCGACCTGTTCGAAAAGCTGCCGGTTCCGTTCGGCCTGGTGCGCTACGGCGTGGCCCCCGATCATCCGTCCATCAAATTCATCGCCGACGCACTTGAAAAGACGCTCGACAACCCCGACATCCACCTGTACTGCGACGTGGAATTCGGCAAGGACGTCACCCTGGACGAACTGCTCGCCCGCTACGACGCCGTGCTGTTCGCCACCGGCGCGGTCGAAGACAAGCCGCTCGGCCTGCCGGGCGCCGATCTCGACGGCGTGTACGGTGCCGCCAAGTTCGTCGAATGGTATGACGGTTACCCCACCGGCGCTCGCGAATGGCCGTTGGATGCCGAGAACGTGGCCGTGATCGGCGGCGGCAACGTGGCCATGGACGTGGCCCGCGAACTTATGCGCAACGCCGATGACCTCAAAGCCAAAACCGACATCCCCGACAACGTGTACGAAGGCATCAAGGCCAACAAGGCCAAGACGCTGCACCTGTTCATCCGCCGCGGCGTGGCCCAAGCCAAGTTCAGCGTGCAGGAGCTTCGCGAAATGGAGAAGCTGCCGGGCGTGCAGCTCATCATCAACGAGGACGATTTCGATCTGGACGATGAAACCATCGAAGTCGCCGGCCAGAACAAGCTGACCCGTCAGATGGTCGAGGAACTGTTCGCGATCCGCGAGATGGCCGAAGACATGGAAGACGACGGCGACGTCGACTTCGAAGGCAATCCCGCCGACCGCAAGTACTACGTGCACTTCAACTCCGCGCCGACCGAAGTGCTGGGCGAGGACGGCAAAGTCAAGGCGATCCGCGTCGAAAAAACCGAAACCAGCGCCGACGGCAAGATGACCCGCACCGGCGAATTCGTCGACTATCCGGTCGAAGCCGTATACCACGCCATCGGCTACAAGCCGGCCACCGCACCCGGCATCGCCTACGACGAGAAGCACGCCCACCTCGCCAACGCGAACGAGGATGGTCGCATCACCACCGAAGCGGACGGCGGTGAAGTGCGTGAGCGCCTGTACGCCACCGGTTGGGCCAAGCGTGGTCCGGTCGGCCTCATCGGTTCCACCAAGTCCGATGCGCTCGCCATCGTGACCAACATGTTGGAGGATCTCGCCGAGGCCGCCGAAGGCGGTCGCGTGGCTGAGGATCGTGATCCCGAATCCATCGATCGACTGCTGGCCGAGCGTGGCGTCAAGCCGATCGATTTCGCCGGTTGGAAGAAGGTCGACGCGTACGAGCGTGCCGAGGGTGCGAAGGAAGGCCGCGAGCACAAGAAGGTCATCGAGCCTGATCAGATGCGTGAACTTGCACACGCCTGATTGCCGGTGATCGCTGTGTGACGGCTGGTCGCGTGATCTGATTCGAGGGAGACGAGCGGAAGTTCGTCTCCCTCTTTCGTTCGCGCTTGTTAGCGCGTCCCATGCGTCTCACTCCGCAGGTCTCATTCGTTCCGCAAGCCTCGCCCCGTTCCGTTCCGCAAGCCTCGTCCGTTCCGCCCATTTCCCGGATACATCCAGTAATCATTCAGGGTGGCATTTTAGGCTGAAGCCATGAATGCCAAAATGCGTGTACACGGCCATTGCAACGGCCTGAAAACAACGCTGCTCTTCGCGTTGATGTGGGCGATCATCATGCTCATCTGGCTGTGCACCGGTGCCAGCCGCAACAGCCTCGGTATCTACATCATCATCGGATTGGCGACCACATTCGGATCGTACTGGTTCTCCGACAAGCTCGCCATCGCATCCATGGGCGCTCAGGAAGTCAGCGAACAGGAAGCGCCGCAAATCTATCAGATCGTCCGCGAGCTCTCCGCCAAAGCCGGCAAACCGATGCCCCGCATCTACATCGCGCCCACCGAAAGCCCCAACGCCTTCGCCACCGGACGCAACGAACGTCACGCGGCGGTCTGCTGCACGCAAGGCATCCTGCGCATCCTCAACGGACGCGAACTGCGCGGCGTGCTCGGCCACGAACTCATGCATGTTTACAATCACGACATCCTCACCTCCGCCATCGCCTCGGCCATGGCATCCGTGATCTCATATCTGGGATACTCGCTCATGTACTTCGGCGGCGGCGACCGCGACCGCGAAGGATCCTCCGGACTGGTCGGCGTGGTCGGCGTGATCCTCACTTCTATTCTCGCGCCCATCGGTGCGTCGCTGGTACAACTGGCCATTTCGCGTACGCGCGAATACGATGCGGACGAGGATGGCAGCAGACTCACCGGGGACCCCGAAGCGCTCGCCTCCGCGCTGAACAAGATTTCCATGGGTGTGGAGTCCAGGCCGATGCAGGCCACGGCGGGCAATCAGTCGGTGGCGGCCATGATGATCGCCAATCCGTTCAAATCCGGCGGTTTCTCCCGTCTGTTCTCCACGCATCCGCCGACCGCCGACCGTATCGCACGGCTGATGCAGATGTCGCAGGAGATGCGCGGCGCCCAAATCGGCGGCGACGGGATGCGACCGGCGCAGGTTCCGGCGTACTACTGATCGCTTGATTGGTGATTGGTGGCTGGTCGTTGGTTATTGATTGTTGACGGGCGTAGCGGTTGGTGCCAGCGGATACGCTAGTTGACGACGCACGAAGGCTCCAGCTGCTTCAGACTGGTTCGGACATGGTGATTCATCTTTTGGGCGATGAGTCGCGTGGTATCCGTTTTGATGCTAAACTGACCGCTTGTGCGCCAAAAGCGCCACCTTGCGGATGTAGTTCATCGGTAGAACGACAGCTTCCCAAGCTGTAGAGGCGGGTTCGACTCCCGTCATCCGCTCCGACAAGCTCCGAACCCTACGGTTCGGAGCCTTTCTTATGCTCCCTCGCGCTTTCCGTATCCGCAGCCTTCCGGACTCTTCCCTTCCGCTGCGTAACACAACGGATGTCCGATTCTCCCGAATCGGTCACGCGGGGTGCGGCGAGGCATACCAGAGTGTCCGATTCTCCAGAAAAGGACATGCGAAGTGGGGGCGTGGGGGTGAGGGTGTCCGATTCTCCAGAATCGGGCACTCAGGGGCGATGTGGATATGCCTGTGGATGACACGCCGAGCTGTGGATAACTGCCTATCTTCTGTCCACAACCCCCGTTTCAGCTGGCGCATCGGATGGAACGTCCCGTATCTTGTGCGCATGACTACGCAAACGAATACGAAAACAAGCACGCAAGCAAGCGCACCAACAGCCGCATTCGCGTATGCGCGAACGGAGGCCCAACGGAGGTTGGACGCGATGTTCAGGGAATGCCGTAAACGGCGTCAACTCGCGCATCCCACGGATCCGAAGGATCGGCGTGCGCTTCAACGTCGTGTGCGCAAAGGCACTGTTATCATGCCGCACAAGGGTCTGTACTTGGACGCGGAAAAATGGGCGGCATTGTCATACTCCGAACGCATTATCTGGATGTTGCGTTCCGTCTGTCAGCTGTACCCTGGCGCGGTGCTGTGCGGCCCGTCGGCCGCCGCCGCATACGGTTTGACCAGCGTGTGGAAAATCCAGAAATACGTCCATATCGCGGTCGTGAATCGCTCCAAGGCGGGGCGTCACGGTTTCATCATCGCACGCTACTACAAGAATCCGCCCGCAACATGCAAGATCGATGGCATGCTCGTCACCGACCTGTTCCAAACCCTGATGGACTGCGCGAGAACACTGGATTTCATCAACGCATTCGAAATCTGCTCGACGGGATTGCGAAGGTTCAAATCCACGGTCAAGACCTTAATGGATTACGTTGGTGGCACGACGCGTCTGTGGGGCATTATCCGCGCGAGATTTCTTGCGGAACGTGTGGAACCGTTATGCGAGAACGGGGGAGAAGCGGTGGCGTTGGCGACGATTCTGGAATTGGGGTACGCGCGTCCGCGAGCGCAGGTCGTGTTCATAAGCCCGTTGGATGGGGGTGAGATTCGCGGCGATTTCTGCTGGAAGCGCGCTGACGGAACGCTGATTGTGGGCGAATTGGATGGGCGGTGGAAATACGAGAATCCCGCCATGATGCACGGCGGTGACGCGTGCGATGTGATTTTGAATGAGAAGGATCGTGAAAGCGAACTGAACATGCTGCGTATCAGCGTCGTGCGTTTCCAGATGAAGCATGTGTGGGCGAAGGAGCCGTTGAAGGAGCGTCTGGAAGTGGCGCAGGTGCCGCATGATCCCGAAGCGTGGCGCTCGCCGTTCAAGGGTTTCCGTTGCGTGGCCTACTGATTCGTCTGGCTGACTGTCTGGCATCGATGCTGCGGGCGCGGATGCCGGTAGCATCGACCCTGTGAACCAGGAAGAGAAAACACCGTCAAGCCCATGCAATCCGTCTAACGGTAGGGTGAAACAAGGCAACATTATAGGTCTGTGCGCAATCCTGCTATGGGGATTCATGGCTGGACTGGTGCGTATCGTAGCCAACGATTTCGGGGCCACGCTCGGCTCCGCCCTGATATACACCGTTGGTGGCGCGATGCTGCTCATCGTGCGCAAACCTGCGCCGATCCGCAGGTATCCGCGTCGATACCTGCTGGTTGGCGGACTGATGTTCGTGTTCTACGAAGCTTCCATCTCCCTGGCCATCGGACTGGCATTCACATCCGCGCAATCCATCGAAGTGAGCCTCATCAACTACCTGTGGCCTTCATTGCTGGTACTTATGACCGCCGCGTTCTCGCGCAGAAAAGGCGCGGTTTGGCGGGCGCTGCCGGGTGTCATCATCGTGACGATCGGTATCGCCCTGGCGGTTGGCGGTGACAGGTTGGATATCAACGGCGCTCTGGCGAACATTGCGAACCCGCTGCCGTATCTACTGGCGTTGCTCGGTGCGTTCGTCTGGTCGCTGTACGCCACGGTGGCACCGGCGATGTCGGGCGGATACGATGGGACGGCGATCTTCATCTGTTTTGTGGCGGTCACGCTGTGGATCATCCACTTTGCTTCCGTTCAGGGGGTGCCTGACCGAATGCCGTCGTTCTGGGGATTCGTGGCGGTGGTCGCCTGCGCGATTTCGATTGCGGGAGGATACGCGTGCTGGGGTTACGGCATGCTGCATGGCGACATGGAAGTGTTGTCGCTCGGATCCTACGCGACGCCCGTACTGTCGACCGCATCCAGCATGGTGCTGCTGGGCGTGGCGCTCGGAGCGTCGTTCTGGATTGGCGTGGCGCTTGTGGTGGGCGGCACGCTTGTCAACGTGTGGCTCGGCAAACCTGCCCCCAGAGTGTCCGATTCTGGTGAATCGGACGTCTGAGGTGTAATGCGCCCATCTTGGTTGCCCGTTTCTCCCGAATCGGAATTCCGGACCGTGTGCCGCCCACCCAGTGTGTCCGTTTCTGGTGAATCGGACGCTCATGGGTGTGGGGTGAGCATGAGTGTCATTTTCTCCCGAATCAACCCATACCAGCCGAAACCGATCCGAATTGGCTCAAACCGGTCCGTCCCAACCCGTCTCATCACATCACCTTGGTGGACTCCAGATTGCGGCTCACCCAGGTGTTCAACCGGATCACCGGCTTGCGCAGCACGAGCCCCAACAGCAGCGAGGGGATCAGGAACAAGGCGAGATACACCATGTCGAGCAGATACTCATTGCCGTAGGATCCGGCCATCGCGGCGTGCATGGCGTCGATGGCGTGCGGGAACGGCAGGAACGGGTAGAGCAGCTGGAAGAACTTCGGCAGCGTCTCAATCGGGAACGTACCGCCCGAACCGGCGACCTGCATCACCAGCAGCACCACGGCCACGGCCTTGCCGATATCGCCGAACGACACGGTCAGCGTGTACACGATATTCGAGAACACGAGCGCGGCAAGCCATCCCACGGCGAGGAACTGCAACGCATGATTCGCCTGCACACCGAGGAAATACATGTCGCCCAGGCAGACCAGCGTGCCCTGTAGCAATGCCAGCAGCGCGAAGATCGCATACCGTCCGAAATACTCGTGGTCGAGTCGCAGCCCCCAACGCGAGGCGTTGCCCGGCCTGGACGGTCCGGCGATGCGCGGCAACGCGTCGCCCAAACCCAGCACGTGCGCCTTCTCGCGGTCCGAAATCGTCACCTTCAGCATGGCGCACAGGATGATCGCGCCCACCCAGATCGACAGGATCGTATAGAACGGCGCCATGGCCGAACCGTAGTTCGCAATCGGATACACTGCTACGCGATGCAGGGCGACGGGCGCGGAGATCAGTGTGGACAGCGTGGACGCGTTGGCGGTGGTCAACGCACGCAGTTCGTCCGATTCACCAGAATCGGACACGCTGTCTGAGTCGCCCGCATCCAGCTTCGTGATGAGCTCCTTCACCGTGGCGGCCGACGAATCAAGCTTCTTCGCGATTGCGCCGAGCGTGGACTGGATGGATGCCACGTTCGACCCCACGCCGCTCGTCACGTCGTCCAGATCATCGGCGGTGCCGTTCAGTTGCGTGATCATGCCGTCGGTTTGGGAGATGAGCGTGCTGACCGTGGATGCCAACGCGTCGATTTTCGGCTTGACGTTCGTGGTGTAATCGTCGCGCACGTCGGTGATCGACTGTTTCGCCGAGGCGATCCGCCCCAGGATCTCCTTGCGGGAGTGTTCCGCGGCCGCGGCGTTCTGCGTGACCTGCGTGGAGGCGTCCTTCAGTTCCTGCGCGAGCTTCTGCGTATCGCCTTTGGCGGCCTCCAGCAGCGCGATCTCCCGGTCGATGGCATCCAATAGTGCCTGTTTCGCCGCGTCGCCGTCCGGCAGCTGCTCCACCGAGGCGCGCATATGCTTGAGGCTCGTGATGTACGTGTCATACAGGGATTCCCCGCTGGAAATCTGCTCGCTCAGCTCCTTCAGCTGGTTCGCGGCCGTGGTCGAATCCGTTCCGAGCGCGTCGAACGCCTTGTTCACCTTGGCTGCCACTTGGTCGAACGCGTCTGATACCTGATTGAGCGCCGTGTTCACCGAGGAGGTGACGCTCGCGCCCGCCGAAGTGATCGACGTGGCACCCGATTTGCCTTGTTTCAACGCGTTTCTGGCCTGCCTGCCCGCCTTGGTCGCCGAGGAGAGCAGTCTGCCTGTGGAATCCACGATGTCGTTCGCCGAGCCGAGCAGCTGCGAATATGAGGTCACCTGCTGTGAGGCGCCGGTCAGCGTATCCGCCACGGTGGTGAGATTGTCGTCGAGATTGCGCATGTATTCGGCCATTTGCGGGCTTTGCGAATAGCGCAGGATGTTCGAGGCCAGGTCAAGACCGACTTGAGCGATTGTTTTGGCGAAGGTCTTGTCGATGGTGTTGACCACGGTCGTCGCGCCCTGATCGGTGATATGCGGGGCGATCGGGTTGATTTTCTCGTTCAGATAATACTTGAGCTGTGCGTGTTTGATGTCGGGGGAGAACAGGGTCATCATGTCGGCGCTGAAGCTTTTCGGGATTACGATCGCCGCATAGTATTCGCCTGATTCCACGCCGTCGATGGCCTTATCACTGTTCACGAACTGCCAGTCCAGCTGATCGTTGGCGCGTAGCGTGCTGATGATGGTTTCGCCCACGTTGATGCGCACCGGCACGAGATCTGACTTGTATCCCTTGTCGTTATTGGCCACGGCGACCTTCAACGCCTTGGTGTTGCCGTAAGGGTCCCAGCTGGCCGCGATGTTGAACCAGGCGTACAGCGCCGGCACCACGACCAAACCCATCGAGACGATCACGGCGATCACATTGCGGGTGGCATGGCACATGTCCCGTTTGAAGATGCCCCAGATCAGTTTCACCGTTCGTCACCTTCCTTATGCGCATTCTCGTGTTGGGCCTTGAGCCGCGTCTCGTGCTGGCCCTCGGGTCGGGTCTCGGCTCGGTCCTCAGCTCGGGTCCCGTGCTGCCCCTCACGCAGGTCTTCAGTCGGCTCATCGTCCGCGATCGGGCTTTCACCCTCGAGCGAACCACCGTGCGCAGGCGGATCCTCATGCAACCGCGCACGCACGGCACGTATCGGCTTGTAATGCATGCCCGGCCGGAACAGCAGGTTCTCGTGCAGGATGGCGCTGCGGAATTCCTCCGCGCTCATCGCATCCTCACCCAGATAATTCGCATACCGTTCACGCATGTACTCCACCACGATGAGATACGTGTCGATGACGATGATCGAAATGATCCATCCGAGCAGCATGGCGAGTTTCATCCGTGTGATGAACAGCAGCAGGAGGAACGCGAACGGCAACACCGCCAGCGCGAGGAACCCCCACCGCACCAAGCGCGGATACAGGCGGCAGAACCGGATCGCCCGCCGATGGGTGAGTTCGGGGAACTCCTCGGCGATCTGCTGCGCGGCTTCGGTGAACCGCAACGGTTCCACCGTGCCCTTGTTATGCTCGGTGATCATCAGATCGGTGTCCGCCAAACGGTTGTCGAACAGACGGTTGAGATTCAACGCCAGCCTGCGCACCACTAGACCGATGAACAGCGCCGCCGGCAGGTACCAGAACAGCGAAAGCATGTCGGTCCAATAATGGTTGGCGTACATGCCGCCGATCGGCCCGCGCATCGCGTTGATGCCGTAGGCGAACGGCAGGAACGGTTTCAGACGGCGGAAGAATTCCGGCATCATTTCGATGGGGTAGAGGCCGGCCGCGCCCGGAATCTGCACGATCACCAGAATCACGGCGACGGCTTTGCCGATATGCCGGAACACCACGGCGAGCGCGTAAATGATGTTCACGTACACGAAGGAGGCGAAAACGCCGGCGAGGATGAACAGGAACGGGTGTTCGCATTGGATGCCCAGCGCGAGATCGCCGACCGTGGCGATGATCGCCTGCAGGAATCCGACCGTGACGAACAACAGCCAACGCCCCATATAGCCTTGGCGAGGCGTGTACATGCGTATCTTCTCATCGCGGTCCACTTCGAGCTTGTAGATCGCGACGAGCACGAATCCGCCGACCCACAGCGCAAGATTCGTGTAGAACGGCGTGACCGCAGAACCGTAGTTCTTGACCGGGTAGAGGACCTGTTCGTCCAAATGCACCGGTTCGCCCACGAACGCGCCGACCTCGCTTGCGTCGAGTCCGAGCGCTTGGGAAAGCTGCTGGAACATCGCCGAACTGCTCAACGCCGCCACATCGGTGCGCGTGGCGCTGAGCTGTTTGGCGAGATTGGCCAGCTGCGTTTGCGTGCCGGCGATGGTGGTGTTCGTCTGATTCACGGTGCGCGACAGCTGGTCGAGCAGCCCGTCGCCTTGTTCCAGCGTGCCTTGCAGCGTGGTGAGCGTGCCGGACAATGATCCGTTGGCCAAGCCGAGCGTATCGAGTCCGGTGTTGAGATTCGGCATGATGCTGCCGGTGATGGTCGTGCGCGCGGCGCTCATCGAGGCCGTACCGTTCTTCGCCAGAGCGGCGACATCGCTGTTGAAACCGTTCGCGGTGTTCTTCCCCGCGCTGATCGCGGCCTTGGTGTCCTGATCGAACGTGTCGATGCGCTGCTGCTGGAACGCCAGCTGTTTGCGGGCTTCGGCGATCTGTGCGGAAAGATCCTTGTACGTTTGGCTGTTCGGATCCAGCTGGCTGGCTTTCAACGCTTTCTCCACGCCGTCGAGCACGTCGCCGGTGGTGGTGTTGATGCCGTGCATGGTGCTGGATACCTGATTGAGCGCGTCCTGCGTGGTGTTCAGGCCATTGAGCACGTCGCCGGTGGCGTTGCCCACGGTGACCTGCAGGCCGGACAGTTGGGAGCCGCCGTTATCGAGCGCTCCGATCAGCGTGTTCGAGAAGCGTTGGGTTTGCGAGCGCGTCTCGCCCAACAGGTCGGATGTCTTGCCGACGGTGGCGAGCGCGTCGGTGATTTCCGAGGCGAGTGTGGCGTTGGATTGTTTGGCCGAATCGATGGTGGTGAGGGACTTGTCGAGTGTGGAGCGTGTGTTGTGCAGCTGTTGTTGGACGGTTTCGAGCTGGTTGATGGTGTCGGTCAGATCGTTGACGACGTTGCTTTGCACGGTTTTCACGCTGCTGGTGGTGTCGCCCGCCGCCTCCTTCACCTCCTTGGCTACGGCGTCGGCCACGCTGGAGACGAAAGTGGTGTTGATCTGCTCGTCGATCGTGGTTGCACCCGTATCGGTGATCTTCGGCGCGATGGCGTTTTTCTTCTCGTTGAGGTAATACGTGATCGACGGTCGGGCGCCTTTACCGGTGACGGTGTCGATCAGGCTGGAGCTGAAGTTTTTCGGCAGTACGATCGCCGCATAGTATTTGCCGGATTCCACGCCTTCGATGGCTTGCTGCTTGGAAACGAACCGCCAGCCGAGCTGATGGTTCTTCTTCAGCTGGTTGACGGTCTGCTGGCCTGCGTCGAGATGGCCGACCAGCGTGGAGGTCGTGCCCTTGTCCTCGTTCGCCACGGCGACCTGGATGTTGCCCGTGTTCGCGTACGGGTCCCAGTTGGCGAGGATATTGCACCATGCGTACAGCGATGGGATGATGGCCACGCCCAGCG
Organism: Bifidobacterium merycicum DSM 6492; assembly: GCF_900129045.1. Classification (GTDB taxonomy): domain Bacteria; phylum Actinomycetota; class Actinomycetes; order Actinomycetales; family Bifidobacteriaceae; genus Bifidobacterium; species Bifidobacterium merycicum. The sequence continues at coordinate 140,200 of NZ_FQTX01000005.1, forward strand.
TGACGACGAGCGCCACGGGGTTTTTGAGAATGCGTTTCACGTCTCGAAGGAAGATGGCGAAAACCTGGTGCATCAAGCCTCCTTACGGGTGTCGGGCGCAACGTCTGCGTGCGGCGCACCCGCGCGGGCTTGCCCGGTTGGGCTCTTCGTCGCGCGATCCGGTGGATATTCTATGACTTCCGGTGAGATGGGCGCAATGCTTTTTACCCCCGTTTAATGACCGGCCCCGTACGCGTCGGGATACGAGACGGAAACGGTCGGGATATGGTCCGGATGGGGCCGGTCGGGAAGAACGTCGGGAAGAACGATTGTCTGATGCGCGGCAGGGTCTCGGCGGATCCCTGACGCTTCTGCCGTTAGCGGTATCTATAATGAGCGGGATACGTGAGTCCCAAGGTTCTACGGCAAGAGGGGGGAGTGTCCATTGGCTTCACATGCTGCACGTGCGCGATTCCGTTCAGCGCACACCACGCGCAATATCGCTCTCATCGTTCTGGGCGTCATCATCGTTTTGGTCGGTGTCCTGATCGTCGGCGGCCTGACGTTCTACAAGCAGGCGCAGACCGTGAAAAACCATGAGACTCAGGCGATCTCCGCGATTTCCGCCATATCCGATTCCAATGTGCTCAACGGTGACGGCATATCATCCGAAGCCGTCGCGCAAGCCCAGAGCCACACGGCCGAAGCGAAACGCATCGCCGGCAACCCGCTGTGGAAGGTGGCTGGCGTGATGCCCGTGGTGGGCAATGACGTGAAGACGGTGCGGGGCATGACCGAGGTTCTTGATGATCTCACGCAGCAGACGCTTCCCGCGATTTCCTCCATCGCGCAGAAATTCGATGCCGCACAGCTGGACGACGGCAACGGGAATCTCAATCTGAAACCGATCGGTGACATCCAAACGGATTTCGCCACCGTAAGCGCCCAGTTGAAACAGCAGCAGAACAGGTACGACAGTCTGCCGGAACCCAATATCGGCATGGTTCGCAAGGCGTATCAGCAAGGCAAGGAACGCTTGGGTTCCATTGTGGATAGTGTGGGGCATCTCAACAGTGCCATGCAGATGATGCCCGCGATCCTCGGGCAAAATGGTGCCAGAACCTATCTGATCGCGGTGCAAACCACATCCGAGCAGCGTTCCGGCGGCGGTCTGGTCGGGTCCCTCGGCACATTGCATGCTGATCAGGGAACCATCAGCGTCGGCGACTTCCATGCGGATACGGAGTTCCTGAACGGCGGTAACGGCAACAGTGAGGAACTGTCGGTATTCAACGGTCCGTTGCCGTTCTCGCTCGATGTTCGCGACACTTTCGCCATTCCCGACCTTTCGCGCAATGCGGAAATGCTGACGGCGACCTGGCAGCGTTCACCCTATGCGAGCGAAGTCGACGGTTTCATCGCGATCGACCCCGTATTCATCCAGAAAATGGTCGAGATCAGCGGCAACGTCACACTGCAGGACGGCACGGTGCTCACCGGCAAGAACACCGCGGAATATCTACTGAACACCATCTACAAAGACATTCCCGTAGCCCAGCAGGACGCCTATTTCGAATACATCGCACAAACGGTGATGAACCAGGCGTTCAGCAGGTTGAACGCCGCGAAGATGATGACCATGGCTCGCAGCATCGGAGGCATGATCGAGCAGCGTCACTTCTACGCGTACACCACGCACGCTGAGGAGACGAAATATTTCCAGGATGCCGGTATCTCCAGCAGGGAGGACACCCCGCAGATTGGCATCTACCTGAACGAGCAGAACCCGTCGAAGATGGGATGGTACATCAAGCGCAAAGCCGAAGTAAGCAAAACCGGAATCAACAAGGACGGGTCGAAGACCTATCACGTGCGGTACACGCTGACCAACACCCTGACCGCTGCGGAGAAGGCCTCAGTCAACAATTACATTCTCGGCGGCGTGCAGAAAGGCGTGGAAAACAAGCCGGTGGCCGCAAGCGGAACATCGGTCCAACGCATGCTCTTCTACGCTCCGGCAGGAGGCTCGATCGGCAAGATCTCCTCGACCGGCGATGTACGCGACCAGCGTGAAGCCACCATGGACGGCAAACAGTTCACGACCAACGTCGCATACCTCGCGCCCGGCAAGAGCGTGATCTTCGAATTCGACGTGACCACCTCACCCAAGGCCACCGCCGAACTGACCATCGACCAGACGCCGAGCGGCGAGGAACGCAGCGACGTCGACTACCGGTACTAGATCGCGGCCGTGGAATGACATGATAAAGCATCGCCGCAAGCATGACGAACCTCACGCCCGGTGGCCGTATGGCGCGGCTACCGGGCGTTCGGCGTCGGCGAATGTTGTCACATGACAAGTGGGATAGGGTGGGGCGATAATGAAACCATGACTATCGCAACACCGGAACGCTATGCGCAGATGCTGGACGCCGCCCGTCACGGCGGTTACGCCTATCCCGCAATCAATGTGACCAGCACGCAGACCCTGAACGCCGCACTGCAGGGTTTCGCCGAAGCGGAATCTGATGGCATCATCCAAGTTTCCGTAGGCGGCGCCGCCTACCTGTCCGGCCAACGCGTGAACGATCGCGTCACCGGTTCGCTTGCCTTCGCGGCCTTCGCCCACGAAGTCGCGGCGAAATACCCCAACATCACCATCGCCCTGCACACCGACCATTGCGCCAAACAATACCTGGACGAATGGGTGCGCCCCCTGCTCGACCATGAAGCCGAACAAGTGAAGCACGGCCAGGAACCGACATTCCAATCGCACATGTGGGACGGGTCAACCGTGCCATTGAATGAAAACCTCGACATCGCTGAAGAGCTGCTCGACAAATCACAAGCCGCACACACCGTGCTGGAAATCGAAATCGGCGCGGTCGGCGGCGAAGAAGACGGGCACAGCGCCGAAATCAACGACAAGCTCTACTCCACCCCGGCACAGGGCATCGCCGTCGCGCAACGACTCGGCCTCGGCGAATGCGGACGCTACATGGCCGCCTTCACCTTCGGCAACGTGCACGGCGCCTACAAGCCGGGCGTGGTGAAACTACGCCCCGAACTGCTCGACGAAATCCAAACCACGGTCGCGCTCGCGGTCCAAGCCGGTGAAATGCCTGATTCCGCGCACTCCTTGGATGTCGCGCCCGGAAAGCCGTTCGCCTTGGTGTTCCACGGTGGCTCTGGTTCCGCGCCGGAGGAGATCGCGCAGGCCGTCAGCTACGGCGTGGTGAAGATGAACATCGACACCGATACGCAGTACGCGTTCAGTCGCGCGGTGGCCGGGCACATGTTCTCCAACTACGATTCGGTGCTCAAGATCGACGGCGAAGTGGGCAACAAGAAACTGTACGATCCGCGCTCCTGGGGTCGTGAAGCCGAATCCGCGATGGCCGCGCGCGTGGTCGAAGCGTGCAAGCAGCTCGGCAGCGCCGGGCATGCGCTGAAGTAGTCCGACAGGAAACCCGACCTCCGGGCCGATTCCGGACGGCCTTGATCCCGTGGACGTCCGCCAGACCCGGTAGAGGGCGAAGAGTAACCTTTGTAAGGCTTAAGCGCAAGGCTTAAGGCAGAATCGCGTACGCACGGAGGTGCAACAACATGCCTGGAATTGTTTTGATCGGTGCCCAGTGGGGAGACGAGGGCAAAGGCAAGGCAACTGATCTGATCGGCACGAAGGTCGACTACGTCGCCCGTTTCAACGGCGGCAACAACGCGGGCCATACCGTGGTGGTCGGCGACGAATCGTATGCGCTGCACCTGCTGCCCTCCGGCATCATCAGCCCGAACGTGACCCCCGTGATCGGCAACGGCGTCGTCGTCGATCCCGAAGTGCTGTTCGAGGAGATCGACGGTCTTGAAAGCCGTGGCGTGGACTGCTCCCGACTGTTGGTGAGCGAAGCCGCGCACGTGATCGCGCCGTACCATCGCACGCTCGACAAGGTGACCGAACGCTTCCTCGGCAAGCATAAGATCGGCACCACCGGCCGCGGCATCGGTCCGGCCTACGCGGACAAGATCAACCGTGTCGGCATCCGCGTGCACGACCTGTTCAACGCCGAACACCTGCACGACAAGGTCGAGGCGAGCCTGCATCAGAAGAACCTCATGCTGGTCAAGCTGTACAACCGTCGCGCCGTCGACGTGGACCAGATCACCGACGAACTGCTCGCACTGGGCGAGCGTCTGAAGCCCTACGTGGCCAACACCTCCCTGGTGTTGAACAAGGCACTCGACGAAGGCAAGAACGTGCTGTTCGAAGGTGGTCAGGCCACCATGCTCGACGTGGACCACGGCACCTACCCGTTCGTGACCTCCTCCAACCCGACCGCCGGCGGCGCCTGCACCGGCACCGGCGTCGGCCCGACCCGCATCAACCGTGTGATCGGCGTTTCCAAGGCGTACGTCACCCGCGTGGGCGAAGGCCCGTTCCCGACCGAACTGTTCGACGAATCCGGCGAATGGCTGCGCGCGCAGGGCCACGAGTATGGTGTGACCACCGGCCGTCCGCGCCGCTGCGGTTGGGCGGATGCCGTGGTGAACCGTTACGCCGCACGCGTCAACGGACTGACCGACATCGTGCTCACCAAGCTCGACGTGCTCACCGGCCTGAAGGAAATCCCGATCTGCGTGGCATACGACGTCGACGGCGAACGCCACGACGAAATGCCGACCGACCAGGCCGCGTTCAGTGCCGCCAAGCCGATCTACGAGACCATGCCGGGTTGGACCGAGGACATTTCCAGCTGCCACAGCTTCGACGAGCTGCCGGCCACCTGCCAGGCGTATGTGAAGCGCTTGGAGGAGCTGAGCGGCTGCCGCATCTCCGCGATCGGCACCGGCCCGCAGCGCGATCACATCATCCAGATCAACTCGCTGATCGACTGAGCTTCACGCTTCCGACGATCCGACGATTCGACGATCTGACGACATGCGTACATCCGATTGGTGCCGGCAGGCTTCGAGCCTCGCCGGCACCTTTTGATATGTGCCCGGGTACGGAAGTTGCCGCACACCCCGTTGCGCGCCTCATTCCGTACCCACGGATGTCCGTTTCTCCCGAATCGGTCATTCACGGTGGGATTGGGCGTCCACGGATGTCCGTTTCTCCCGAATCGGTCATTCGAGATCGGCTATGCATCCCACGGTTGTCCGATTCTCCAGAATCAGACATGCGCTGTGGGATTGGGCGTCCGCGGATGTCCTTTTCACCCGAATCGGACACATACGATGTAGACGAGTGCCCATGAGTGTCCGTTTCTCCCGAATCGGACGTTCAGAGGGAGACTGGGTGTTTGCGGATGTCCGATTCTCCGGATTCGGTCACGTGTGGCTGACCTGACTGTCTGCGTGTGTCCTTTTCTCCCGAATCGGTCACGCGTGGCTGACTAGGGTATGCAGGTGTGTCCTTTTCTCCCGAATCGGACGTTCGGGATTGAATGGGTGTCCCGTGGATGTCCGATTCTCCCGAATCGGTCACGCGGAGAGGGCTGAGGCGATAGTGAGTGTCCTTTTCTCCCGAATCGGACACGTGAGAGTGGAGGAAGGTGACAGGGTATGAAGGATAGGGCCAGCAAAACCAGCGGAACGAACGGAACCAGCAAAACCAGCGGAACGAACGGAACCAGCGAATCTCACACCGCCAAAACCGGCGCGAGCGGCATGGATATCGTGCGGAATATCGAGCGGCTGATCCCGCTGTTCAATCGCATGAAATGGAAAATGGCGGCGGTAGGCATCGGCGTCGGCCTGGTGTCGGGCCTGCTGGTGGTCCTATACCGTCTCGGCATCGAACGCTGCACGGAATTCGCGCGTTGGATGTATGGGCGCATCCGGCTGAACCCGTGGCTTATCGCGCCGTGGACGTTCGCCGCGCTCGCAATCGGACTCCTGATTTTTTGGATGATCCGCAAGGAGCCGATGGCGTCGGGCAGCGGTATTCCGCAAACCGAAGGCGTGGCGCTGAACGGGTTGCGTATGCGTTGGCAGACGATTCTGCCGGCCCGTTTCGTCGGCGGTCTGCTGTGCGCGATGTTCGGCCTGTCGCTGGGACGCGAGGGGCCGTCGATCCAGATCGGCGCGTCGGGTGCGCAGTTCCTGTCGCATCGGTTGCGTGGCAAGCGCCGTGAGGATGTGCAGGAGCATTATGTGGTGACCGCCGGTGCGGCGGCCGGCCTGTCCGCGGCGTTCAGCGCCCCATTGTCCGGCATGATGTTCGCATTGGAAGGCGTCCACCGCAATTTCTCTCCCGTCATTCTGATGGGTGCCACCGCGGCCTCGCTCACCGCCGATTTCGTGTCGAAATACTGTTTCGGCTTGCGTCCGGTGCTTGATTTCGGCGCAATCGCGCAGTTGCCGCTCGGCGAATACGTGTGGCTGATTCCGCTGGGATTGCTCGCCGGCCTGGTCGGCTCGCTGATGAACCGTTCGCTGCTCGGCTTCCAAACGTTGTATGGCAAACTGCCGGCGTGGAGTCGTCCGCTGATTGCGCTGGCGATCGCGCTGCCGGTCGGCATTTGGCTTCCGGACGCGCTCGGCGGCGGTTCGAATCTCATCAATATGGCTGAACATGCGAGCCGGGGACTGGGCGTGCTGTGCATCCTGTTCGTGGTGAAGATCCTGTTCACGAGCACGAGTTTCGGTGCTGGTTCGCCTGGTGGCATCTTCATGCCGATTCTTGCGGTCGGATCGCTTGGCGGCGGTATCTGCGGTGTGGTTGCGGAACAGTGGTTCGGTCTGGATCACGATTCCGTGGCGGTGTTCGCGGTGTGCATGATGACCGGCGTGCTGGCCGCTTCGGTGAAAACGCCGATCACGTCGATCCTGCTTGCGGTCGAAATGTCCGGCACGTTGACGCACATGTTGCCGGTCGCGGCGGTCGTGTTCGTCGCCATGCTGGTTTCCGATGTGCTGCACACCAGGCCGATTTACGATGCGCTGCTGGAACGGTATATGCGTGGGCAGAAGCTGGATACGAAACTGCCGAATGCGATTGGTAACGGTGTAATGGAGATGCCGTTGGAAATGGGTTCGGCTGCGGACGGCAAGCGTATTTGCGACGTCGAATGGCCGGCCGGTTGCATGGTGATCGGTCTTCGCCGTGGGGATCGTGAGATCGTGCCGCGCAGGGATATGATGCTGCGCGGCGGAGACTACCTGTTCGTGTTGTTCAGCGGTGAGGAGGAGCGGGCTGTGCGGCAGGGCATGCATCGGTTGTGCGATATGGAGCCGTAGGGTTCGTCGTGGTGTAGCGGCGCGCGGTTGTGCGCGGTTGTGCGCGGTGCGGTTGATCGGCAGTGTGAGCGATGCCGATGACTTCCGTGACGAACCGTGTACACTCGGAACGGAACAAAGGCGAATACATGGGTTGCGCGGGTTGACGCGTGACCGCATGAACGGCGTGGTTCGATGCATTCGACCGGGTCCGGGGCACGTTTTGCGCTGTCCCGTTTCGTTGGATTCGCCATGGAGAAGAAGAGACGGAAAGCAAACAGTCAGATGGAACCGCAATCGAGTAACGGGCGTGACGGCGTGGATGACGTCGCTGCCCGACAAAACGTGCAGCATCACGCTATGCCGGCTGTACCGGATCTGGATGTGCCCAGCTTGGACGTGCCTAATCTAGGCGAGATCACATCGACGTTCGAACCGATAACCGACGTCGTGCCACCGTCCGCCTCTACCGCCTCGGCCGCTTCGACCGCCCCACGAGTGTCCGATTCTCCCGAATCGGACGTTCCTAGCGCCGCTGATGCGGCACGAGTGTCCTTTTCTGGTGAATCGGACACTCACGGGGCTGTGCCGGGTGCACGAGTGTCCTTTTCTCCCGAATCGGACACTCAGAGGAGCCGGAAGCCGGGCTACCCGCGCGGGCTGGGCGCATCCCAATCCGAGTCCCTGCCGAAGGCGAAGCCGGCTCTGTTCACTGCCGAGCCGAAGGAGCCGGGGCTGTCCACGCAGGAGATGAGCGAGGTGCATGCCAGTGCCTACGCTCGCTCGATTCCGCATCCCACGGGTGCGGCGGCGGCTGAACGTCCGCCTCAGATTCCGCTCGCTCCCGTGAAGCGTGTGCGAGCGCAGTTCAATCCTCTTGCGGATGGTCTGCTGTATCTTGTGGTGTTCGTCGGCGGTTTTCTTGGCACGGCGATGCGGTATGGCCTGTCGCTGGCGTTCCCCGCGTCGGAGGATGCGGGCGGCTTTCTTGGTGCGTTCCGTTGGCCTACGCTCGGCGCGAACATGCTGGCGTGTTTCCTGCTTGCCGTCGTAACCGTGTGTGTCTCCCAGGCATCATGGCTGACGCGGCGTGTGAAGCAGCTTGTTTCGAATGGTGCCGGATTGGGTTTGTGTGGCGGCTGCTCCACGCTCTCCACGTTGGGTATTGAGGAGTTGACGTCGTTCCATGACGGTGAGATTGGCGGCGCGTTGACGTATGTGTTGGCGACGTTCGTCTGTGGCGTTCTGTGTTCGATGATTGGCGTCAAAGTGGGTTTGCTGTTGACGGCTCGTCGTAAGTCGCAGGTGTTGCGTGAGGCGGTGCGGAATGCGGCGCTCAGCAAGGATGGCTCGGTTCCGGTGGTTGAGGGTGTGACGCGTGGCCTGAATGGCGGCTCGGATGCGTCCGGGGCGCTGATTGCCGTGGATGTGCCGATTGTGGTTGACAAGCCGGTGGCTGTGCCGAGTGCCGATGGCGATGCGCGTGATGTTCGTGAAAACGCCGTTGTGTCCGACGATATGGAGTCTGCTACTGGGATTCCGGCGTTCGAGCCGGCGCCTATTACGGATGAGATTCCCCTGGTGGGCGATCTGATGACCGGCGAGGTGAGGGTGGCGCCTGAGTCGGAGCGGGATGCCAATGTCGGTTCCGTTTCCACGGGTGAGTTCCCCTTGGTGCCGTCTGCGGGTGATGACGTGGTATTGAACGCCATATCCGGCACTACGGCAGGCACCATGTCAGACGCCACGTCAGACGCGGCACCTGACGCAACGGTCGCTGAGCAGCCGGGGGAGGGGATTGAACGATGATGCTGACGTCATTCCTGATGGTTTGCGTGTTCGGCGGTTTGGGCGCGGTGACTCGTTTCATCGTGAACATTTCCGTGCGCCGGTGGTGGACCAACCGTCTGTTCCCGCTCGCCACGTTCATGGTCAACTGTCTTGCCGCGTTCTGTGCAGGCATCGCGGCGGCCGGGTATGCGAACGGCGAAGTGGATTACGATACGCGCACGCTGTTCGTGGCCGGTTTCCTCGGCGGGTTCTCCACGTTTTCCACGATGATCAACGAGATGATGGCTTTGCTGCGCGGCAAGCAGTTCGGTATGGCCGGATTGTATTGTCTGCTGTCGATGGTGGTTCCCGTGCTGTGCATGGTTGCGGGCTGGGGGGTTGCCAGTCTCGCGCACTAGGCGAGCGCTGGATGTCGCCGTCCGGCAGATCGCCGTCCGTTAGGCCATCGTTCAACAGTTCACTGTTCGTCAGGCCACCGTTCGAACCATTCGAGCAGTCGGTCGACGTTCCTGTCGCTCCAATCCGTCATGCGCGGCCCGCTGAGCCCGCGGTTGTACGGCTGGTCGAAAACCACCACGTGCTGGCCGACCTTGCGCAGCACGTTGACGTTGGATGGCGAATCGTCGATGTGTACGGTCGCCTGGATGCTGTCTTTGAGCCCGGCGAAGCACAGTGACATGTAGGGGATGCCGTTGTCGTCAAGCCATTTCGCGGTGTCGGAGACAACGATGCGATGCTGGCCGGAAACGAACAGTCGGTGTGTGACGATGCGGATGTACACGTGCTCGTCGGCCAGTCGCCGTAAGGCGTGCGCGACTCCCGGAATCGGCTGCATGGTCGCGTACAGGTGTTCCTCTTCGGCGGCTTTGTGCGCGGCGATGTAGTCGGCGGTGTTGGCGAACGGCCAGCCGTCGTTGTCGGTCAGCGCGTAACTCGTGTTCGCTGGGATGGTGTGCGGGTCCATCTGCCCGTGGCGGACCAGATAGTCGCGCATCGCACCGGTGTAGTCGGCGCATACACCGTCCAGATCCAGATTGAGCACCCGATAGCCGATCGCGCCGACCTGCTGGTTTGCGTATCGTTCCGGAATCGTGGGATTCGCGCTCATATCCACCCCTCCATCATTATGTTTCACGGCATGTTTCACGGTTTTATGGTCCTTCGTGACGTAGGCGTCACGGTCGCGTATCACGGCCATGCTCGTATTAACCGGACAACCGCTCGTCGTGCAAACACGCCTGCGTACATGCCTACGTGCCAAGGGTATTCGCAGGCGGGCGGAAAACCAAGCCGACGTGAACACTGTGCACAGTACCTCTGCCGTCCGCCCTCGTGCCCTGCGCGCGAACGTCTCGACGCATGCCGATTACTGCGCATCCGTTCCCGTGATGCCGAATGTCGGAACCACCTGTTCCACGATGCGGTCGCACTGGTCGCGGTGCGGAGCCGGGTAGTCGAAGCGCAGCGTGCGAAGCGTGTCGGCGGAATACAGTTCGCGAATGTAGGTGATGGTGCCGTTCTCCTCCCAAGTGGCGGTGAATTCGGTGCCGAGCTTCTGCTGGTAGGAGACCGGATGTCCGGCGGTCACGGAGTCGAACGCGCTGTCCAACGTCTCGTTCAACGCGTTCGATGTGCCGGATACGGTGATGATCATGCCCAGACCGTCATTGGTGAACTGGCATCCGTCGCCATTATTCGACTCCTGCTGCCAGGTGAAACCATCCGGCACAGTGACCGTGTAACCGAATCGCGCGTTGAGATACGGGCCGCCCTGTGCCTGTTTCGCTTCGGTCTGTTTGTCGGCTTGTTTGTCGGACTGTTCAGTGGACTGCTTATCGGTTTTCTTGCCGGTGTTTCCGGATGTCGATTGCGTGGACTTCCCGCTCTGCTTGGTGCCATCGGCCTTTGTTGTGCCGGTGGACTTCCCGCTCGACGCGGAAGCGCTGCTCGTAGAGTCAGACGTCGTGCTGTTCCGCCCGGACGAAAGCATACGCGTCACGCTCACGCCGATTAGGATTGCGATGACACAGACCGCCGCCGCGACCGCGATAACCCTGTTCGTATGACGGCGGGACGCGGTTGAGGAGGGCTTGCTTTTGCCTGTCTTCCCCTTGCCTGTTTTGCTTTTGGCGGAGGTGGGTTTGCTGGGTAAGGTTCGTGGCGCCGGTTGCGGTGCCGGTGGTTGCGAGCCGTTCGTGCCGCCGGCAGGCTGGTCCGTCTGGCCGGCATCATTCTGGCCGGCATCGCCCCACCAGGCATCATCCGTATAGGCGGGAACATTGATGTAGGAACCGTTCGCGTTGCCGGATGCGGTTGCGGTACTGTTCACCGCATCATCCGTATGCTTGGAGGGCGGTATGTTCCCGGAAACGGGTCTGCCGTTCGGGCCGCGGACGATAACGCTGGCGGTGATGTCGGCGTCATCCGTGTTCGCGTTCGAGGCGGCGTTGGTGCCGCGTGAAACCGCGTTGTTCGTTTCGGTGACGTGTGTTTGGGGACCGCTCTGTTCGGGAGCGTAGGAGGCGGGCGCGTGCGGATCGTATTCGCTACCGTACTGATCGTAGGTGTCGTATCCGCCGTATTCGCTGAGCATGTCGACGCCGTCGCTTTCCGGAACCGGCGCCGACGCGAGTCCGCCCGGCTGCGATGCCGGTGAATCCGTATTGGCCGTGCCCATATACAGCTGACCTTGGGGGATTCGTATCGTCGCTTCAATGTCGACGGGCTCGCCGCAATTGGGGCAGAATCTGGTGTCAGGAGACAACGGTTGGCCACATTGGTCGCAGTATTCTTTCGGCATCGGCTTCCCCTTTCACGCGATCGCCCGGCGGGAGCGAGGCGAGCTCTCTCATGGCTAGGAACGTTCCGCTATTCAGCTTAGCGAAAACCACGCCATCTCGCCTTGCGAGACCGGGAATACGGCCTCTCTTCAGATGCGGAAGGCTTCCGGTGGCGCGCATTCCCAGACTTCGGACGCATCGCCAGCAGCGACGTCGTAGATCATCATGCTGCCGTCGCCCAACGGGCGGTACAGGCTGTCGACGCTGAACGTATCCAGATACCAGTTGCCGTGCGTATCCTGCATGGCTTTGGATACGGGCGAGTGCCCCACAATCTGAATGACATCCGCCAAAGGATCGTTGGCCAGTTCACGCTTGTCGGCCCAGACCGGTGATGGCGGCATCTGTGGATCCAAGCCGCCGCGCCCCGTGCCGACCATGCATCCGAACGGTCCTGGATGTCGTTCGAAGAACCTCTGCAGATTTTCCGCCAAGTCACCGGACGGCTTTTCGCCCAGTTCCTCCATGCGGCCAATCCACCAGTCATGCCATTGCTGGGTGACGCCAGCGTGCGTGGCGAGCACCTGCTCGCCTTTGCCGTTGCGGAATCCATAACAGATGCGTGCGTCCAAATCATGCAGAAGCGGATGAACATCCTTCCAGGATGCCGGGCTGAACCCGGGGCAGGTGCGGCGAAAGAGACGGAATTCGTTGCTTTCCCTGTCCGTCCAGTAGGTCAAATCATGGTTGCCGAGCAGGATGATGACGTTCAGCCCCTTGTCGCGACGGGCTTTGACCCAATGATGAAACAGCTGGAACGCCTTGATCTGATCCTTGGCGGATATCCTCCATTCGTCAAGCAGGTCGCCCAGAATCACGATCGTGTCGATGGCGTATTTGTCGACTATGACATCGATCCACGGGCAGATCATGGTCGTTTTTATCGTGAATGTCGCCGCAGAATAGGATTCGTTGCGGCGTCGTGATCTGGCTCATCCTAGTCCCCTTCGATGGAATCGTCGTGCGTCCGATTGTACTCATTGTAGGCTCGGCTGGACGGCGACGCCATTGGGCTTCGGGGAGCGGGTGGAGTGGCATCGGACGTCGCGCGTTACGATTGGGGCATGCGATACTTCACTTCCGACACTCATTTCGGGCATCCATTGGTCAGCGTGCTGCGAGGGTATCTGAACAACGGCCGGCTTCGTGCCGAATACGCGCAGATTCGCGCGGAACAGGGCGATGAGAAGGCCCATGAGTGGATCAAATCGTATGTGAAGGAGAACCAGACTTCGTTCAAGGCCATCAGCGACGTGGAAGCGCACGAGAATGCCGCCATTGAGGGGATCAATGCCACTGTCGGCCGGGATGACGAACTGTGGTTGCTGGGCGATATTTCGTTCCGTTGCACCGTCGCGCACACGCTCGACTGTCTACGTCGCATCAACTGCAGGCATTTGCACATGATCATCGGCAACCATGACCGCAATTTCCGTCTGCGTTTCAACGATGCCTTGTACGAGGACGTGTTCGAGACCATCGACGACTACCGCGAGATCGGCATGGAACTGCCCGTACTGGGCGATGCCGATGGCAGTGCGGCTGTGCAGAACACCGTGCAGAACACCGTGCAGAACGTGGGGTTGAGTCATTTCCCGCGTCTTGCGGCGATGATCGACGGGCATGGCGTTTGGCCGGATGATCTGGCCAAGTTCGCCGACGATGCGCCCACCACGGAGAGTTGGCTGATTTACGGGCACACGCATCAGCCCACGCCGGACGGTACCGATTCGCTGTGCGTCAATATCGGTATGGATGCGTGGGATATGAAGCCCGTGAGTGAAACGCAGATCGTCGAATGGCTTACCGCGGCGAATCGCAAAGCCGCACAGACGAACTAGCTTGGACTTTTAGCCGATTGCAGGCTAACCCGGCTGTTTTGGCTACGCTTCCGATGGTCATGTCTATATCTTTCGCCATTGGTTCTCTTTGCCGGTGGATGAGTTTTGTGCCACGTACTGTTACCGCGCTGATTGCCTGATAGTCCGGTGCTGGTCGTCGCCGGAATTGTTCAAACGGACCATGTGGTTGCTGTTGTGTGTGGGGGTGCCTTAGTGTGAAAAAAGGGTTTCCGGAAAACCGGAAACCCTGATGGCGGAGAATACGAGATTCGAACTCGTGAGGCTGTTACACCAACACGCTTTCCAAGCGTGCGCCATAGACCACTAGGCGAATTCTCCATGCACTTCCTGCCGAAGCATGAAACGCAACTTGAATAGAATACCGCACATTCCGCGTGCATGCACGTTCGGCGTGTCTCGTTGCGGTGCAAGGCAGTTATCAACTGCACGTCGCCCCGTCTGTCATCCCTCCATCCCGCATACGGGCGCCCCACCCGTGAGGCCTCTGTGCACAACCATGCAAAGCGCAGGCCCCTGCCTAGAGGTAGTGGGACAATGTGCCCTATGACGAATGGGAACGTTTTGAAGAGGAATGCGGCTGAATCCGGCCGACATGCGAAGCCGGCGACGATCGACAAGCTCGCCATGGTCATCACCACCTACAAGCGCCAGAATCTTCTGGCCACACTGTTCGACTCGATTCTTGCGCTCGAACAGGCCCCGTGGCGCATCATCGTGGTCGACAACGAGCATTCCGACGAAACCAAGGGCATGGTCGAGGAATTCGAAGCGAAAGTCACGGGCCGTTGGGGCAAGACCATCGTCGACGGCAACGGTGGGCAGTCCCGTGTGGTGTACGCGCCGCAAACCGAGAATCTCGGCGGTGCCGGCGGCTTCTCCGCAGGCGTGAAGAAGGCGTACGAGCTTGGCGCCGAATGGTTCTGGGTGATGGATGATGATGTGGCGGTGCTGCCGGACGCCATCGCCAAGCTGGCACCGTGGACGAAGCGCCACGAGGTCATCCAGGGCAGCCGTTTCGATTACGACGGCGGTCCGTTCTACTGGCAGTACGATTTCCGGATCGGCCTAGGTATTCCGAACCCTATCGCGCCCGCCGCGTTCGGCCCGGCCGGCTACCGCGTCATGAACACGCTGTGCTTCGAAGGCGGCCTGTTCAGCCGTCGCGTCGTCAAGGAGATCGGCCTGCCCGATCCGCGCTTCTTCATCTACTGGGATGACACCATCTACGGCTACCGTGCCAGCAAGGTCACGCAGCCCATTGTCGTTCCCGACGTCGTTCTGCGCCGTACGCGCGAAATTGGCAATTGGGATATCGCTGGCGTGCGTCAGCTGAACTCCACGTCCGACATGAACCGCTACCACATCATGCGCAATCGCGGCTACATGGCCCGCTATTTCATGGTGTACGGCGACTACCGTCCGTTCCTGTTCGCGCTCGGCACCGCCGCAACCGCGGCCAAGGAGATCATCAGACTGGTCGCCGTCGACCGCGAACACCTGCGTACCGGCCTTGTGCAGATCGCCAAGGGTTGGTGGGACTCGCGCAAGCTGTTGCACGACACCGACTGGCGTCCGATGCCGGCGCCGCTGGACGACTGAACAGCCAAACATCCGAGAACGTGCACGGGCCCTGCGAAGGAAACAGCAGGGACCGGCGAACGTTCCGGGACGGAACCGGTCGATTCGACCGGATACGGCTGTACGACAAGACCGATCCGACCGCCATGCCCGCGCTCACCGTCGAGCGTATGGCATTGGCTGAGACGACGGGATCATGCCGTGCAGGCGAACACGTCATACACGTCAACATCAAGAACATCAAACCCAACATCACACGCGATAGAAGATAGGTTTCGACAATCCATGTGCGCAATGCCGAATGCCAACGATCAACAGCGCGGCCGTCAGGATGACGACAGCCGTTTCATGCCGCCGTCCATGCGGTCCGGGGCGAATGGCGAGGACGGGAACGCCAATCGGAATCCCGGCCGGAACGCCGAAGGGGAGACCGGCCGAGCCGCCGGCCGAACCGTCAATCAAGCCGCCGGCCGAGCCTCAGACCGAACCGTTGGCCAAACGCCCGGCCGAACTTCCGGCACCATCGCGGACCGTGATCTTGAGGATACGTTCGTGGATCTCGGCTCGGTACTGGGAGCCGTAGCGGATACGGAACCCGACGCGGAACCGGGCGCGAAACCCGGCATGGGGTTTGGCTTGAAACCGGGCACAGGGTTTGGCACGAAACCAGACATGAACGCGGGCGCGCATACGGGCGCGCGCACGGACACCGACGAACCGCAGCCCGAAGAACTTGATTTCAAAGCACTCGGCACCGCGGACCATCAGACGCCAGCCCCCAAACGCCCGGGCCGACTGGCCGTCCCCGCATGCATGGTGCTGGGCGTGCTCGCCGCGCTCGCCATCGTGATCGCATGGTTCCCCAAAGGCTACGCCGCATGGAACTACCCGCTGCACGAGATCGATGCGCCGGCGCACTACTATTTCATCCGCAAAATCCTCGACGAAGGCATCAGCGCGGCAACCCACTTGTGGCCGAACGACGCGTTCTACCCGCCCATGTTCCATCTGCTCGCAGCGGGGCTGATCAAACTCGCCGCACTGTTCGGCGTGACCGTCAACGTGTACACCGCGCTGAACGTGGTGTGGATCGCGGGCGCGGGCCTGATCTGGCCTGCCGGCATGCAGCTGCTCGCCTCCTACTGGACCTGCCGTTCGCGCCGTCGCGCGGCGCGTGCCGACCTGCCCGGCAACGACTCCGACGGCCTGGGGGAACGGGACATGAACGCCCTGCGCTGCGTGATATTCCCCTGCATCATGGCGTTCGTGGTACCGCTGCTGGCCATCGCATCCTCCTGCTACCCCTTCCAAAGCCTCGCCACGGGTCCGCTGCTCGCATACGGTTTGGCGACGGCCATCCTCCCATTCTGGATCTACGCGACCCTGCGCTTCTTCGACGCCATCGCCAACCGGCATACCGCGCCGAAACGCGGCTGGTGGCTCAGTCCCATCCTCGGCTGGCTGCTCCTCACCACGCTCGCGGGCGTACTGTGCCTCGTCGCACACCCGCGCATCGCGTTCACCTGGCTGCTGTTCGTCGCCCCGTTCCTACTGCTCCGACTGCCATGGAAGCTGATTCTCGGAGCATTCCTCGCCGTACTGGCGGCCGGGGTTGCGTTCTTCTTCTACATGACCTCGCACTACCAGTCCACCCGCTACTTCAACCCAGCCGACTGGTTCCACACCTACACGCCGAGCCGTAGCGTGCAGGATGCCCTGCGCATATTCGTCACCGACCAGCTGCCGGGGGCGACGGGCATATTCGCGGGCATCGTGGTGGTCGTCGCGTTCGTGATCACACTGCTCGTCGCCATTTCGCCTCGCATGATGCGGGCGAAACCCTCCACGGGCAAGCATCTGAAGACCACCCCCCACGTGCCCAGCGGGCAGCTGCGTAAGGACGCGGTTTCCGTGGCGATGATGGTCCTGCTGTTCGGCTTGGTGCTCGTCTGCTCAGCATCGCTCACCGGCTGGTTCCCGAACATCATGGCGGCGGTGTGGTATCGCACCGAAGTCCGCCCGCTCACCATGATTCCGCTGGCGCTCATCACCCTGATCGTGTTCGCCGCCAGCGCCGTATGCGAACTGTCCACGCGCCGCGCGGACACGGTCGTCGCGTTGATCCTGGTGGTCGCGCTCGCCGTGGTGCCGCAGTTCACGAACGTCACGTGCAGCCAGGTCGCCGACGCGGTGTACGCCAACATGGAACTCACCGACGATCAGCCGGACGAGCAGCTCACGCAATCCAAATACGAGGTATTGCAGGATGTCGCGCGGGTCGTGGGCGACAAGTCGGTGGTGATTTCGGACCCGCTGAACGGTTCCATGTACGGCAAGGCCATGTTCAACACGACCATGCTGTTCCCGATCTACAATCCGGCCGCGGAGAAGAACGGTGCGATCTTCGGCGAAGTGGAACGCGCCTTCGACTCGGGCAACGCCAAGACGCTGCTCAACACGGTGTGCCCGATCGGCGCGGATACGCCCGAATACTTCCTGACGATGGGCGATCAGGCGCCGAGCCTGCAAATGTTCACGTTCAAGGAACAGTACGACCCGTTCCACAAGCGGAACCTGATCTCCAGGTATGTGAAGAACGGCACGCTGAAGAAGGTGCGCGACTATTCCGGCAAGGGCGGTTACGCCAAGGGATGGGCGTTGTACCGGTTCGGTTGCGGGGACTGAGCGTGAGCCGGGCGGAGTGACGAGCGTGGGCCGGGCGGAAGATTAGCTGATCGAGTTTGACTGGGCTTGACTGGGTCTGATTGTCTGGACGGTTACGCGGTGTGGCTGCGTAAGTGATCACGCTGGCTGTTGATCTGCCTATCCGTCTCGCATCGCCTTACGCCGCGGCCTGTCGCTACACTGATAACCATGCACACGTTCCGCAAGTCCCGTAAGCCGCGCAAGCTCCACAAGGTGTTTCACGAGATGTTTCACATCGCTGGTGGTCGCGCGTCGGACGGTCATTCCGGTCATCCCGGTGCTCCCAGCCGTTTCAGCCGCACCCGTACTCGTGCCCATGGCCACATCCGCACTTCTGCCCGGACACGTACTCGTGCCCGCAGCCGGTACGTCACCCGCGCCGTCGCCGCCATCGCCAGCATCGCCACAATCATGGGCCTCGCCGCATGCGGGCAATCATCCGACACCCGCACGCACATCTCCGTATGGAGCTGGGAACCAAGCATGGAAACGGTCGTGCAACGATTCGAATCCGAAAACCCGGACATCGCCGTCGACCTGACCAGCATCTCCGGGTACGACAACCTGAACACCGCCATCCAGGACGGCTACAACATGCCGGACGTGGCACAGATCGAATACTACGCGCTGCGCCAGTACGCGGTATCCAGCCAGCTGCTCGACCTGACGGGTCGGGTCGGAAGCAACTTCGGCAGCTTCTACTCGCCGGGCACGTGGGCATCCGTGCACCTGGCCGACAAAATCTACGGCCTGCCCATGGATTCCGGCCCAATGGCCTTCTTCTACAACAAAACCGTGTTCGACGACGCGGGCGTGGATGCCACCAAAATCAAAACGTGGGACGACTACTACGAGGCCGCCAAGAAACTCAAAGCCACCGGCGCGTACATCACCGCCGATTCGGGCGATGCGAGCTTCTACGACGCCATGATCTGGCTCGCGGGCGGCAAACCCTTCACCACCAGCGAAGACGGCAAGAACGTAACCGTCAACCTCACCGGAGACAAAGGCGTAAGGAAATTCACCGCATTCTGGCAGAAAATGATCAACGAAGGCCTCATCGACACCAGAAGCGCCACATGGTCGGACGGTTGGAAGCGCGGGCTCGGTAGGGGCACGATCGCATCCGTGTTCTCCGGAGCGTGGATGACCTCGCTGCTGCAATCCGACGTTCCCGGCAGCGCAGGCCTGTGGCGTGTCACGCAAATGCCGACCGTGGACGGCAAGCGTGTCACCTCGGAAAACGGCGGTTCCGCGCTGTGCGTACTGCAATCCACCCGTAAACCGGACGCCGCATACCGTTTCGTCGAATTCGCGGCACATAACGCCGAAGGAATCAGTGCCCGTGTGGACGGCGGCGCATTCCCCGCCGACCTGCCCACGCTGACCAGTTCCAGTTTCCTCTCACGCACCACCATCAAGGATTCGCGCGGCCTCGATATCCCCTACTTCGGCGGGCAACAGTTCAACCGGGAACTCTCCGAGGCGGCGAAAAACGTATCAACCGGCTACCAGTACCTACCGTTCGAAGTGTATGCGCGCAGCGACTTCAGCGCGACCGTGGGCACGGCCTACCGTTGGGCGAACTCGTGGCAGTCCTACCTGAAGCGTCAGGAGGCCGTGAAGGAAGGGTTGCTGGACGATAACGGCAAGCCCTTGGAACCGTTCGACAAGCCGACCGACAAGGTGACGCTGAAGCAGGGCATCGCCCTGTGGGAGAAGGACATCAAGGAATACGGCACGAACCAGGGCTTCACCGTGCGGTGAGCTGCGTTACTGTGCAGCTATTGCTGGGGAGCCCGAGGGCGGGCCTTCCCCAGAATCGGACAAAAATGGGTTGAATTTGTCTGATTTCGGGTGTTCTGCGTTGCCGTGTGTTGCGCTTACCGCACGTTCCGCTTGTAGATCAGGGCCATGCCTTTGAAGATCAGATCCGGATCGTACACGTCGATCTCATCCGTATCATCCTTGAAAATACGTCCCAAACCGCCGGTCGTGACCACTTTGAACGGCTCTCCGATCTCCTCGCGGAACTGCCGGATCGTGCGCTCGATACCGCCGAGGAACGTGTAATACAAGCCGGCCTGCATGGCGGTGCGCGTGTTCGTGGCGAGAATCGACTTCGGGCGCACGATCTCCACTTCGGGCAGCTGCGCGGTCTGCCCCCACAGGGCTTCGGCGCCGGTGCGGATGCCGGTCGTGATATACCCCGCGCGGATCGTGCCCTTGGCATCGACGTAATTGAACGTGGTCGCCGTACCGAAATCGGCCACCAGCACCGGGCCGCCATACGTGTAGTACGCGCCGACGCAATCGGTCAGGCAGTCGGCACCCATGGTCCTGGGATCATCCATATGGATGTTGATGCCGGTTTTGATGCCCGGTCCCACAACCATCGGCTCGAAACTGAGGAATTTGATGATCGAGGCGCGGAAGGAATGCATGACCTTCGGCACCACCGAACACACGATCACATCCTCCACGTCATGCCGCGTGTACCCGCTGATCTGCAGGAACTGCGAGATCATCACCGTATATTCGTCCGACGTGTGCAGGGCTTTCGTGGTGATGCGGTAGGAGCCGACGATGCGCTCGCCTTCCAGAAAGCCGATGACGATGTTGGTGTTTCCGATATCTACTGCCATCAGCATGATGCTCGATGCTCCCTCGGTGGTTGGTGGTGTTGCGGTTGTTGGTGTTGCTGTGGTTATTGTGGTTTGGCTGCGGTTGCTGCGGTTGCTGCGGCTGGCCGGCAAAACCGCGGCGATGCCTGCGTTGCCGGACGGTCGATGTTGTTGGCGCGTGGGCATGCGCTGCCGCCACCACTATAAGCCGCGATGACCGCGATCCGCGCGGGACATGCGCGAATCACGGTTCGGGGAATCACGGTTCGGGTCACGCCTTGCGCATCTCGGCGAGACGCAGCAGCAACCGGTGCGCCAAGTCGGTTTTGCCCATTTTCCGCCATTTTTCGATGTTCGGTGCGCTCGCGTTCGGTGCGTCTGCCATAGCGTCTGCCGTTGCGTCTGCGTTATCGTCGCCGTCGTTCGCGCCCGGCGTGAGCACGGTTACGACGTTCGTATCCGTGCCGAACCCGGCGCCGGCGTCGCGCAGGTTGTTCGCCACCAGCATGTCGCAATTCTTGCTTGCCAGCTTCTTCGCCGCGTTCTCGATGAGATTCTGCGTCTCCATGGCGAACCCGCACAGCACCTGCGAGCCGTCGTTGCGTTTGCGAGCGCCGACCCATGCGAGGATGTCCGGGTTGGAGACAAGTTCGATCCGGATGCTGGTGCGCCCGGCTTTCTTGATTTTCTCGTCGGCGATCTTGTTGACGCGGAAGTCGGCCACGGCTGCGGTCATGACGATGATGTCCGCCGACTGGTAGTTGCGCTGCACGGCTTCGAACATCTGTTGCGCGGTGGTGACGTGTATGGTTTCGATGCTCGGCTCGTCGGGTTCGGGCAGGTTGACCGGTCCGCTGACCAGTGTGACGGTCGCGCCGAGTGCTGCGGCCTCATGGGCGAAGCCGTAGCCCATTTTGCCGGTGGAATGGTTGGTGAGGAAGCGTACCGGATCCAATGGTTCCTGTGTCGGCCCGGCGGTGATGAGCACGTGCAGGCCGTGGAGCGGCAGGGGAATGGGCGTTGTGGCGCTGGTGCTTGCGGGGACGTTGGAACCTGTAGAGGTACTGGCAGTTGCTTCGGCTTCGGCGTTCTCGTTCGCTGTGGAGTGGGATGCGTCCATCAGCTGCGCCACGATTCGTTCGATGGCGGCCGGTTCCTCCATGCGTCCCTTGCCGGTGTCGCCGCAGGCGAGCTCGCCCGAACCGGGTTCCACGATCGTCCAGCCGAGTTCACGGCAGGTGTTGAGGTTACGCTGCGTGACGGGGTTGTCGAACATGTGCACGTTCATCGCCGGGCAGAGCACTTTGATATCGCCATAGTAGGCGAGGATCGTGGAGGTGAGGGTGTCGTCGGCCATTCCCGCGGCGATGCGGGCGATGATGTCGGCGCTCGCTGGTGCGATGACCAGCGCGTCCGCCCATGCCGCGTCGGCGATGTGGTTGATGGATGCCGGATTGGCGGGGTTGCTGACGACATCGCCTTGGATGGCCGAGGCCGTGACCTGCGGGAACATGGCGGTCCGGGTCGGCGTGTGCGTGAGCGACGTGAAGGTGAGCGGTGTGACGAACTGTTCGGCCGCCATGGTTTCGATCACGCGCACCTCATGGCCGGCTTTGGTCCAGTCGGATGCCAGATGGCATGCCTTGAACGCTGCGATCGATCCAGTGACTCCCAGAAGAATATGCGACATGCCCGTCAGTATACAAACCGTCACGCACGAATGCCGCAGTACCCGTGCTCTGCCGGTCTGAACCCGCTATGCCGTTCTGTACCTGCCGTGCTGGTTACTCGCCGTGCTGGCTGTACCGTTGCGCTGGTTGTGTCTGCTGTGCCGGTTGCATCAGCTATGCCGGTCTGAACCCGCTATGCCTGGCCGTCCTGGCCTACCGGGCGGTCGCCCTCATCGCGGTTCCCTATCGCGGCTCCTATCATCGTTTCCCATCACAATCCCCGGCATGGTTCCCTACCGTGACATGCGCCCCTCATAGTAGAGGGTTTCGCGCAGATTGCCCGAAATCACGCCGGCGAAATGCCGTTCATGCTTGTCGACCGCCTGCGAGCCCAAGTCGCTGGCGTTCTGATACGCGGCCTGATGGTATTTCAGCCAATGACTGAGCTCCTGGCTTTCCAAAGCGTTCGTGACCGGCGAGGCGGCATACGGGTTCGATGGTGGGATGATGACGCCATCCTCCACGACCTGCGGCGGGGTCGGTGTGACCGTGCCGCGAATGGTCAGCCAATGCTCCGTTTCCGGATTCTGTGCACCGTCCAACGCGGCCACCAGCTCATCCTCGATCTCGATACTGGTCACCCAGGTTTTCTCCGGAATCGGATGATTCGCCACCGGCGATCCGGCCGTCACCACATGGCAGATGTTGTACGCGTCGGATTGGTCGGCGGCGATCTGCGCGGCCACGATACCGCCCTGCGAATGGCCGATCAACGCCACCGGCTCATCGGAACGGATACCAGCCTTGCGCATCGCCTCAACCACCATGCGTGCGCTATCCGCCCGCTTGCGCTGCTCAGCATCATCGCTCATCAACTCGACGTTCTGCTCCCAACCGAACGGCGAATCGGCATGACCATCCGTACCTGGAATCGTAACCAGCCAGGCGTTCGTACCATCCTCACGCTCATACCGCTGCACGGCGATCGTGGCATAGCGTAATCCGGAACCCAGCTTGTATTTCTCCTCGCCAAGCCTGCGCAGATTCTCCAACGATTCAGCCACCGACGTGCTTGGGCCTACCATATCCACGGTCGAACGCACGCGTCGGACCGTCAACGTATTGCCCTGCGCGAGGTCCTTCACCGGCCCGGAATACTTGCTGATCGAACCCGCTGCCTGATTCACCTCATCCTTGCTGAAAATCCCTTTGATATACGTCGTGCCGGAAATCAGCGCCCCGATGCCCGAAAGATACGCCTCCTGCAGCGGTGCCGTCATCTGCGAGGCCGCGGCCGGTTTCGGCTTGCCTTCGGCGATCCAACTCGCACCCAACCCGCCGAGAATCAGCCCGAGCATGCCGAGCGAAGTATAACCGGGCGCGGATTTCGTGACGGCCTGCCCCACCTCGTTGAACGCTTCGCGAGCCTTCCACTCGGCCTCACTGTACAAACTGTGGGCGCGGACCAGCAGTTCGGCCATACGGCGTAATTGGAAACCGTCCGCATCGCAGTTCCTCGCGTTCTCGCCACACAACGCGATAAGCCGCTCATAGGGGAGCGAACCATGCATGACGGTCATCTGACCTGCCGTCGCAGCCGCGCCACCCGTGCCAGCCGAACCGGCCGTGCCACCAGCTCTCGTGCCATAGGGGGCGGCAATGCAACCGGTGATGGCGTTGGAAGCGGGGAACGATGTCGTCACGGTTCCCGAACCGGCTCCCAGCCCGGCTCCCGCTCCTGCCCCCGAGCCGGACAACACCGGGCACAACGGCACGCTGGCCCGGTCTCGTGCCAGATCCATCGCCGCCTGCCGCCACGCAATACCATGCGCGATCAGCCGCCCACCGGCATCATCCAACGCCGTGGCCACCCGGCGGTAATCCTCCAACGTGGCGGGCGCCAACTGATGCCCGCCATACACATACGACGTAACCTGCCAACCCATCATGTGTCTCCCTGCGTCCATGGAATGCGCGAAACCTGCGCCACCTGCGCGGTCGACCGGGCCTCACCGTCATGCGCATCCAACGAATTACGCACGGTGGCGAGACGATCCCGGTAATGGTCGGCCGCCCTGCCGCTCCAATCAATGCCATGCGCCGAAGCCACAGCCTCCCGAATCGTGGCATGCACGGAAGCGCTGTTGGCGGCGAGCGCGGCGATGCGCTCGCGACCGTTCGCCGTGACGGTGAGGCATGGGCAGCCGGTGCCTGCGGATGCCGCTTGTGCGGCGGCGAACAGTGGTTGCGTGCCGTTTCCTGAAAGTGATGTGATACTCATGGCCCCATTGAACAGGGGCCGTGCCGGCTTCGTCCAGCCGAACAGGGGTATGTGGTCGGGACCTTCGGCGTTCATCACGGTTTGGTCACAAATGTTGATTCCGAGGGAAGCCTTCCTGACTTTCGGCCGCGCCATCCTCAAAATCGGACGGAATCGGCCCATTCTTGTCCGGAAACGGGGAGAACCACCCCGCGCACCCCACCACGCGCGAGTCACGTCACCACGGTTTGGACGTTTGCGGCTTCCTGCTGCCCTTATCGGTCTGCGTATTGGTCGAAGGATTCGTGTCGGTGGACGGCTGGTTCGCCTTCAGCAGATCCTCCACCTGCTTCTTCTGCTCGTCCGTCAACCCGCCATCGTTCTTCCGGCTATCCTTCGAATCGGTGACGGCACCCTCCAATTCGCCGGAAGTGCCGTTGGAATTCGTATCGTTGTTCTCGCCGCGCTGCTTGGCCAATTCCTGTTCGATGCGTTTCGTCAGTTCGGCGGAAACCCGCGTATTCGATCCGATGGCCTGCCGCAGTTGCGGAAGCAGCACGGCGTCAAGTCGCGCAGCGTCCTCGAATTGCGCATCGGTCTGCTGCTGGCTCGCTTTCAACGCGTCCAGATCGGCGTCGTTTTTCACGGCCAGTTTCAGATTCGCGTTCAGCGAGGATGTCGCCTGATTGAACCGGGCGGAGGACGCCACGTTCAAACCGGCCAGTACGGCGAATGCCAGCGCCGCGACGGCGATCACGACCATGGCGACGCGCACGGCGAGCGATGCGCGGGCGCGTACCGCTGGAACCGCACGTGCCGCTGATTCCCTGCGTTCGTTGCTCATAGCAGCCTCCTCGACATCGCGATATACGCGCCCATCTCCCAAGCGAGCAGCACGGCGGCAGCCGCGGCCAGCGGCCATACCACCGGGTTCACTCGGGTGCGTTGCTTCGCGGTCACGCCCACGCTCCACTTCTTCGACGCTGCGGCGGAACGCCCGTTCATCATCGTGGTCTTCGCGGACAATTCGACCACACTGCCGCCCATCTCGTCGGCCAGATTCTTCAACGTGGTCTCATCCATCTTCGAAACGCCCGGCTGACCGGTATCGGGGTCGGTGACCCACTGCTGGCTCGCGTTCCCGTTGTTCCCGTTGTCTCCGTTGTTCCCGGACGAACCGGAATCGCCAGAAGCGCCCGACGACGAACCCGACGACGAATCGCCTGACGAATCAGACGACACCCCGTCCTCGATCAGCGGGATTTTGCCGCCTTCGGTGGAACCCACGCCCACCACGAACGCGTCGTTCAGGTAATGGCGCAATGTTGAGAACGTGCGCCGCGGTTGCACCGACGTCTGCTCGCCGTCCGTGATGAGATACAGCACGATCGCATCGTTGGGATGCGCGGAGCGGATCTCCTTCAACGTGGTGATGAGCTGGTCGAGCGGCGCGTCCAGCGAGGAGCCGGAGGATACGCTCGTCGCTTCGGGCGCGAGCGTCGCAGCCCAATTGCGGATCGCCGCCGCATCAGGCGTCAACGGCACGTCCAGTGTGCCCGACGCGCCGAAACGCACCGCGGCGAAACTCGAATCCGCATACGTCCTCGTCAAATCATCCACGGCTTTCTTGGCCGCCTGCAAGCGCGTCATCGCCTCATTCGAGCCGTATGCCGCATCCTTGACCGCCATCGAACCGGTCACGTCCACGGCCATCACCACGTCGGTGTTGTTCACCGCGCGGCTCGTGGTCGAAACCGTCATGCTCGGGCCGAGAGCCATCGCGCCCACCGTCAGGCAGATCAGCATGCGGCGCACGCAGGTAGGCATCGTCTCGTCGCCCGCATCGCCGAACGTGTGCCGCACGACCTCCACAATCGCGAGCGCCAGCATGACCAGCGCGATCAGGCCGCCGACGCCCCATCCGAGTAGGGGTGAGAAGGTGAACATGTTCATCGCTTCAACCTCCAGACGATCAGCAGCCATGCGGTTACGATCACGGCCAATGCGAGCACCCACCATGCGGGGTCATCCACCATGGAGGCTTTGGAAGCGGTTTCGCTTTCCTTGGTGCGTCGCGTGTTGATGTCTCGTACGAGTTCGTTCACGCTGGTACCGCCCGACTGAGTGAGGAAGGTGCCATGATGCGCTTCGATGAGTTCGCGCATATTCGTTGTGGTGTCGTCCTTTTCGCTTTCCACGGGCCCGGAGAACAGGCCGTCCACGGTGATGTGCGCTTGGCTGGTCAGGTCGAGCGCCTGTTTGAGCGTGTAGACGGGCTTGCCGGAAACGACGTTGTCGGTGGCGAGCACGATGGATGCGGCGCGGGTGCGTTCGGTGCTTCCCGTGGTGTTCGCGGAACCGTAGGTGAATCCGGGCAGCATCGCCGCGCAGGAGATCACGCCGTCGCCGATCAGCGAGGTGGTGTCCTTGCGGTTCTGCGTGCCTTCCAGCCAGTCGGAGATGCGCTGGTAGTCCTCTTCGCTCATCTTGTCGATGTCATCCTGTGATTGCACGCCGCTCAACGCTTTGCTGGCCAGATCGAGCTGGTGGCTGACGAGTTCGTAATCGTCGGTGAGGGGGAACACGGTTCGTGACGTGGAGTTGAAGATGCTCATGCCGATGCGTTCGCCTTGGAAGTGGGAGACGAGATCGCGGTAAGTGTTGATGACTTCGCGGTCGTAGGGCAGGGTCGAGCCGGACACGTCGAGGCAGAGCACGATGTCGCGTTTGCCGGCGCGTTCCTCACCTTGGTCGACGCTCATCGGGCGGGCGATGAGCGCGAAGGTGAGCAGGAGCGCCACGGCCATCAGCGCGGCGGCCGTGCGGCTCAGGATACGCCATTGGCGCAGCAGTTTGGCGGCGCGTTCGGTGCGCAGGTCGTCGCTCAGCGAAAACACCTGCATGGTGTTGTCGGTGTCGTGTTTGCAGGCGAACGCTATGGTCAGCACGATGATCGCCGACGCGACCATCACGCCGACCAGCGCGGCCCAAGGGGTTTGCCAGGAGAGCTGCATCAGCGTCCCCACCTTTCCACCAGGGTAGAGGCCCATCCGGCGGCGTCGTCGACGCTCACCTCACGGGCGTGCGTGTCCACTGCGGCGTCGGCGAATTCCGGCGGGTACAGTGCGGCGATGGTCATGCGCAGGGTGTCCAATCCGGTTCGGGTCGCGGGATTGCGCGGTTCGCGGCGGATGTCGGCGAGCGTGTGCGCACGCAGGTCGCGGCCCGTGTGCGCGGAGGCGATGCCACGGCAGATCGCAGCCAATTCGATGAACGCGGTTTCACGGTCGATGGTTCCGGCATGATAGCGTGCCAGCACGTCGTCGATGCGCACATGCCATTGGGTTTTGGCCGTGTCGCTCAAGTGCGCGCCGCGCGGTTGCGGTTTGTCATGGCTGCGACGCGGGCGTGACAGGATCACCGCTCCCGCGATGAGCGCCATGGCGAGCAGTACGCCGAGCACGCCGGCGATGATAAGCGGCGTGGCGAGGTCGATGGATTCGGCCGGGCGCAGGTCGTCGGTGTTCACCGCCAGATTCATGGCGCTCGCGGCCAAGCGTGCAGCCGGATTCATGGTGTTTACGGCGTTTATGGCCAGATTCACGCTCATTGCACACCTCCCGCCACAGGAGCCACCAGATTGCGTGTATCCCGCGCCAACGCACGCGACACCAGTCGTATGAAATCGTCGAACATGGCGGCGCTGGACCCGGCGTGGATCATATGCCCGCCCATATGCGACAGCTCACGCTCCAACGCGGCAGCCATATACTCACGATGCGTGGCCACCTCGGCTGCGGCACGCCTGTCATGCAGGAACGCCGGCAGCCTGCGCTGCGTGCGCGCGTCGGCAACCTGCCGGTCCTTGCCCACTGCGAACGGATTCGCCGTGGCCACGTCGATCAACGTCAACGGATGCGTGCGCGTGATGCGATGGATCTCCTTGAGATGATCCTTGGTCAACGCATGCTCGTCGGTCGCCAACACGATCAGCGC
Source organism: Bifidobacterium merycicum DSM 6492 (assembly GCF_900129045.1). Lineage (GTDB taxonomy): Bacteria > Actinomycetota > Actinomycetes > Actinomycetales > Bifidobacteriaceae > Bifidobacterium > Bifidobacterium merycicum. Next base: position 168,724 of record NZ_FQTX01000005.1, read on the forward strand.
ATTGCGATCCTTGATACGCCGCGCATACGTGAGCAGCGCGTCGATATTGCGCGTATGCTCCCACTTGCGTTTCAACGCGTTATCCAACGTGCGTTCGAACTGGCAGAAATCGCCGTTGAACGGCACGCGCGTGATGCTCGCCGCATCGCCGAACACCAACGAAATCTCGTCGGAACGGCGCAACGACAACGCCGCGAACATGCGCAACGCGTTCGCCGCGACCTGATACGCCAATTCGCCCGACTCGCACGACGCCGTCATCTCACGGCCCACGTCAAGCAGCAGCCACACACGCGACGTCACCAGGCGTTCACGCCGAACCACCATCGGGCGGCCCTGGCGGGCGCTGGTCTTCCACTCGATCAAGCGAGCCTCGTCGCCGGACTCGTACGCGCGAACATCCATCAACTCATCCGAACCACCGGAACGATGGGATGAATGCTCACCTTCGATAACACCCAACGCCTTGGCCACGGTCGGCAGACCCAAACGGTTGCCCATGGCCTCGATCTTGGCACGGATCGGGTCGGCAGGTGCGGCGGCTGCGGGCGCGGATGCGGCTGATGCGGGCATTGCGGTCGAGCCGAGCTCGTCCTGATCGGTAAACATCGAATCGAACACGTCGATCACGGAACAGGAACCGCCTGCACGATACGGTCGACCACCTGATCGGCCGTCACGCCATCAGCCAACGCCTCGAACGTCAACACCAGACGATGACGCAGCACGTCGGCGACCACGGACTTCACATCCTCCGGAATCACATAGGCGCGGCCCTTAAGCAGCGCGTTCGCCTGACCGATGCGCACCAGCGCGATCGACGCACGCGGCGACGCGCCCAAACGCACCAGCGTGCCCAAACCCTGCACCGGGTGCGTGCCGGCACCACGCGACGTCGCGGCGATATCGACCGCATACTGCATGATCGCGTCGGACACGTACACGCGCTTGGCGGCCGCACGCAGGAACTCCACGTCACGAATGGACAGACGATCACCCTGCAACTGCAGCGGGTCAAGCATGTCGGAACCACGACGGGTAAGCAGGGCCAGCATGCGTTGCTCCTCATCGGCCGTCGGATAGTTCATGATCGCCTTCATCATGAAACGATCCATCTGAGCCTCCGGCAGCGCGAACGTGCCCTCCTCCTCGATGGGGTTCTGCGTGGCGATCACCATGAACGGCTGCGGCAGGGCGATGCGCTCGCCGCCGATGGTGCTGGCACCTTCCGCCATGGCTTCAAGCATGGCCGACTGGGTTTTGGCGTTGGAACGGTTGATCTCGTCCAGCAGCACGAAGTTGGCGTGGATCGGGCCGACCTGCGTAGCGAACTTTTGCGTGGCGAAGTTGAAGACCTGCGTGCCGACGATGTCGGACGGCATGAGATCGGGCGTGCACTGGATGCGCTTGAATGTGCCGGACACCGAGGTGGCGAGGGTCTGCGCCGCGGTGGTTTTCGCCAGGCCGGGCACGGATTCGATGAGGATATGACCGCCGGCCACCAGCGTAAGAATAAGGGATTCACGCAGATGCTCCTGACCGATCAGGGTCTGCGAGAAGCGTGTGCGGATGCGATCCGCCAGAGTCTTCGCCCGTGCGACGTCGTCTGCGGCCAATGTGTGTGCTGCGGCAGACGCGGGCCTCGAAGCGGGCTGGGCGGGTATCTGTGGATTCGGAGGGAAAATAGCCATGCGCCCCATGGTAGCCAAGCGCGGTGACGCTGGGGACGGTGAGGCGGTGGCGATTGCATGGGGATGTTGTGACGGTGGTGTGACGGTGCGGTGGGTGATGGCTACGGCGGTGGACGATGGCGACGGCGGGTGATGACGGGCAAGCGTCTCGCCATCACCGTTCGGTCAATGGAACAACCGCAGACCGATCCCGGTCAGTCACGCAGCATGCCGCCCAGCCCGTCACGCAACCGTCAGGGCAGCTGCCAGTCGATCGGCTCGGCACCCATGCGCATCAACACCTCGTTCGCCCGCGAGAACGGCTTCGAACCGAAGAACCCGCGCGAAGCGGAAAGCGGCGAAGGATGCGGGGATTTGATGATGAACGCGTTCGTCAGCAACGGTTCCAGGCTTTGCGCATTGCGCCCCCACAGAATCGCGACCAGCGGCTTGGGCCTCCCATCCGCATCCGTGCGGGCGTTCAACGCGCGGATCGCGGCCTCGGTCACCGCTTCCCAGCCCTTGCCCTGATGGCTGTTCGGTCTGCCCACGCCCACGGTCAGACATCTGTTCAACAGCAGCACGCCACGCTCGGTCCACGGCGTCAAATCACCGTTGCTCGGCATCGGCACATGCAGGTCGTCGGTCAGCTCCTTATAAATATTGACCAGACTGCGCGGCAGCGGATTCACGTCGGGAGCCACGCAGAAACTCAATCCCACCGGGTGACCGGGAGTGGGGTAGGGGTCCTGACCCACGATTAGCACGCGGATCGAATCGAACGGAATGGTGAAGGCGCGCAGAATATTACGGCTCGCCGGCAGCCACGGTCGCCCGGCCCGGGTCTCCTCACGCAGGAACTGCCCCATGCGGTGCACCTGCGGTTCCACGTCCGCCAGGGCATCGGCCCATCCGGCTTCCACTAATTCGCGCAACGGTTTGATTTCGGTCATGCTGTTCACTGTACCTGCGGGCATCTGCATGGTGTGCTGGCATGGTGCCTGTATGGTGCCTGCATGCGGTTCGGCGGTGTTCCCAAACGAGCTTCCGGGTTCTGCTTCGGATCTGTTTCGGGTCCGCTTCGGGACTGTGCCTGATTTCGTGCACATACGGTGCACGGTGCCGGGCGGTATAGATACGTGGGTGGCGGTGCCGTTACACTCGGTTCTAGTTGTGAATGGAAGGAAAGACGTTATGACGAGTACCGATGGAAACGGCGTTGAATCCTATGCGGCGGACGAGTTCGACAACCCGCCGAAGGGTCCTGCCGGCGTACATCGCGGCAGGCGTTCGGCTGTGGCCCGTTACGCGCCGTTCGTGATCGTCGTGGTGGTCGCCGCGCTGTGCGGGTTCTTGGTGTGGGGTGTGCTTTCCGGCGAATTCAGTAAGGTGCAGTGGCCATGGTCGCCCGCGACATCGCAGACCTCCAACAAGACTTCGACCACCACCGCCAAGAAGAAGGCGGCGGAGAAGAAGGCCGTTGAAAAGAAGGCCGACGAGGAAAAAGCGGCCCAGGAGAAGCAGCAGGAACAGCAAGAGCAGCAGGAGCAGGCCGCCCAAGTGAACCGTTCCCTGTCCGTGCGCGTGGTCAACGGCACCGGCATCAGCGGATACGCCGCCACCAAGCAGGGCGTGCTGAATCAGGCCGGGTATGCGAACGTCGCAGCCGCGAACCCGAGCGGCACGCTGCCCGCATCGACGGTCGTCTGGTATCAGAACGATGCCGATCAGGCCACCGCTCAGGATGTGGCGAACACGCTGGGCATCTCCGACGTCCAGCAGACCTCCGGCCTTGGCGCGGCGATCGTGGTCGTGTTGCTGAACTGAGTCTGAGCCGTCTTTGGGGTGGTGCCAGGTGACGAAACCGTCCGCAAATGGCTACGCTTACGGCCTCTCAGCGTAGACAAGCCGCGAGAGTGTCGCCAAATGGCCACGCTCAGAACCTCTCAGCGTAGGCAAATGGAGAAGACATCGCTGAATCGCTGCGCTCGGCCGCCCCGATTTTTTCAACCCCTGTCTTTTCCTGTCTTCCCCTTGCCGTCCCTCACCTTCCCTTCGGCGCAGCCAGCCGGAGGAACCGTCGTCACATGGCTACGCTCAGAATCCCTCAGCGTAGGCAAGCGGCGAAGGCATCGCTGAGTTACTACGCTTACGGCTCCTCAGCGTAGGCAAACGGAGAAGGTGTCCCCACATGGCTACGCTCAGCCATCCTCAGCGTAGGTAAGCTGCGAAAGCATCACCAGATCACTACGCTGAGAGGCCTTGCAGCCACTGTGCCAAGCGCCCCCTCGGCGTAGGCAAATGGAAGCGGCCAGTCGCAAACCCACGCTCAACCGTCGTCTCGCCTAGAGCGCAATCGCGGTTTCGTGTTGGCACTCTCGCCCCTTGAGTGCTAATCTCACAGTTAGCACTCAAGGCGCGAGAGTGATAACAGGCAGCTGACGGCCGGCATCATGATTCGTACCAAGCAGTGGAAAACTGGAATATTCAGCCATTTGGAGGACAAACACACCATGGCAAAGATCATTGCGTATGACGAGGAAGCTCGCCAGGGAATGCTGCAGGGCCTTGACAAGCTCGCTAACACCGTCAAGGTGACGCTGGGCCCGAAGGGTCGTAACGTCGTGCTCGACAAGACCTATGGCGCTCCGACCATCACCAACGATGGTGTTTCCATCGCCAAGGAAATCGATCTGGATGACCCGTACGAGCGCATCGGCGCCGAACTGGTCAAGGAAGTCGCCAAGAAGACCGACGACGTCGCAGGCGACGGCACCACCACCGCAACCGTTCTGGCCCAGTCCCTCGTGCACGAAGGCCTGAAGAACGTGGTCGCCGGCTCCAACCCGATCGCTCTGCGTCGCGGTATCGAGAAGGCCACCGAAGTCATCGTCAAGGAACTCGTCGCCGCCGCCAAGGACGTCGAGACCAAGGATCAGATCGCTGCCACTGCTACGATCTCCGCCGCCGATCCTGAGGTTGGTGAGAAGATCGCCGAAGCCCTGGACAAGGTCGGCCAGGATGGCGTCGTGACCGTCGAAGACAACAACCGCTTCGGCCTGGATCTGGACTTCACCGAAGGCATGCGTTTCGACAAGGGCTACATCGCCCCGTACTTCGTCACCAACGCCGAAGATCAGACCGCAGTGCTTGAAGATCCGTACATCCTGCTGACCTCCAGCAAGCTGTCCTCCCAGCAGGACGTCGTCCACATCGCCGAAATGGTGATGAAGACCGGCAAGCCGCTGCTGATCATCGCCGAGGACGTCGACGGCGAAGCGCTGCCGACCCTGATTCTGAACAACATCCGTGGCACCTTCAAGTCCTGCGCCGTCAAGGCTCCGGGCTTCGGCGACCGCCGTAAGGCCATGCTGCAGGATATGGCCATCCTGACCGGCGCTCAGGTCGTGTCCGAAGAGCTGGGCCTGAAGCTCGACTCCATCGACATGTCCGTGCTCGGTTCCGCCAAGAAGGTCATCGTTTCCAAGGACGAGACCACCATCGTGTCTGGCGCCGGCTCCTCCGAGGATGTCGCCGCCCGAGTGGCTCAGATTCGCGCCGAAATCGAGAACACCGATTCCGATTACGATCGCGAGAAGCTGCAGGAACGCCTGGCCAAGCTGGCCGGTGGCGTTGCCGTGATCAAGGTTGGCGCTGCCACCGAGGTCGAGGCCAAGGAACGCAAGCACCGCATCGAGGATGCTGTGCGTAACGCTAAGGCCGCTATCGAAGAAGGCCTGCTGCCCGGTGGCGGCGTGGCTCTGGTTCAGGCTGCCGCCAAGGCTGAGAAGGATGAGGCTGTGACCTCCCTGACCGGCGAAGAGGCAACTGGTGCTGCCATCGTGTTCCGCGCCATCCAGGCTCCGATCAAGCAGATCGCCGAGAACTCCGGTGTGTCCGGTGACGTCGTGTTCAGCAAGGTCCGTGAGCTGCCTGACGGCCAGGGCTTCAACGCTGCGACCGATCAGTACGAAGACCTGCTGGCCGCTGGTGTGACCGACCCGGTCAAGGTGACCCGTTCCGCTCTGCAGAACGCCGCCTCCATCGCCGGCCTGTTCCTCACCACTGAAGCCGTTGTGGCCAACAAGCCGGAACCGCCGGCAGCTGCTCCGGCTCAGGGCGCTGACATGGGCTACTGATCCCAGCGCTGCTGAATTTGGCTTGAGCTGAGTTGGCTTGAGTTGGCTTGAGCTGAGCTGGCTTGAGCTGAGCTGGCTTGAGCTGAGCTGATGCGGCGGCTGTAGAGCAGCCCGCTGTTGCGACTCGATTTGGCTCGATTGAGGGCCTCTCCTGTGTGTTATTGCACAGGAGAGGCCCTTTTGTTGTTTGTTGTGGGGTTTGCTGGGTTTGTTACCCTCTGGGCGTGCCCGTTTTGGGAAGGCTCCGCCGTTTGGCTGCGGTGGGGGTGGCTGAGTGTAGGGATTTGGGGGAGTCGTTTCCATCTGTCTGCGCTGGGGGTGGTGAGTGTAGCTGTTTGGGGATGGTTTCGCCGTTTGGCTGCGGTGAGGGGTTCTGAGTGTAGTCATTTGGCGATGGTGCCCGCATATGGCTACGGTGGGGGCGGCTGAGCGTAGCTGTTTGGGGAAGGCTTCGCTGTTTGGCTACGCTGAGGGAATGCGAGGGCGGTAGGAGGGGAGACGGGACGGGAGAAAAAGGGAGAAGGGGAGGAAACGGGAGGAGAGAGGTGGGGATGGAAAAGGACTGGAACGGTTAAGCGTGGGCGATCTGGGGATACCGTTTTCATTTGGCTACGCGAGGGTTGTGGGGTTATGTGGGTTTGTGGGTTGTGGGCCTGGGCTGCGCTGCTCTGGCCTGTCTCTATCCGCGCCGGACAGTTGCCGGCGTAGCGATCTGGATGCGTCTTCTCCGGTTGGCTACGCTGAGGGCGGCTGAGCGTAGCTGTTTGGGGAAGGTTTCGCTGTTTGGCTGCGGTGAGGGGCTCTGAGCGTAGCTATTCGGGGAACCATCTCCATCTGTCTGCGCTGGGGGGTGAGTGTAGGCAGTTGGGGATGGTTTCTCCGGTTGGATGCGCTGGGCATGGGTGAGCGTGGCCGTTTGGGGAGGACTCCCGCATATGGCTGCG